>NZ_JACVBG010000010.1:0-705 GCF_014852215.1 Pseudomonas sp. PDM19
GCTTGATTCACTGGTTAGACGATTGGGTCTGTAGCTCAGTTGGTTAGAGCGCACCCCTGATAAGGGTGAGGTCGGCAGTTCGAATCTGCCCAGACCCACCAATTGTTGTGGTGTGCTGCTGATCCGATGGGGCCATAGCTCAGCTGGGAGAGCGCCTGCTTTGCACGCAGGAGGTCAGGAGTTCGATCCTCCTTGGCTCCACCATTAATCGTCGAAAGCTCAGACATGAATGTTCAGGATGAACGAACATTGATGTCTGGTCTTTGTGCCAGAACTGTTCTTTAAAAATTTGGGTATGTGATAGAAGTAGACTGAATAATCTCTTTCACTGGTGATTATTCAAGTCAAGGTAAAATTTGCGAGTTCAAGCGCGAATTTTCGGCGAATGTCGTCTTCACGTTCGAGACAATAACCAGATTGCTTGGGGTTATATGGTCAAGTGAAGAAGCGCATACGGTGGATGCCTTGGCAGTCAGAGGCGATGAAAGACGTGGTAGCCTGCGATAAGCTTCGGGGAGTCGGCAAACAGACTTTGATCCGGAGATCTCTGAATGGGGAAACCCACCTAGCATAAGCTAGGTATCTTGCACTGAATACATAGGTGTAAGAGGCGAACCAGGGGAACTGAAACATCTAAGTACCCTGAGGAAAAGAAATCAACCGAGATTCCCTTAGTAGTGGCGAGCGAACGGGGATTAGCCCTTA
>NZ_JACVBG010000011.1:0-568 GCF_014852215.1 Pseudomonas sp. PDM19
GGGAGAGGAGGAAGGAAGGAGGAAGGGAAGGGAGGGGAAGGGAGGGGAGAAAGGGAGAAGGGGAGGAGAAGAAGGAAAGAGAGGGAGAAAAAGAAAAAAAGGAAAAAAAAGGAAGAGAGAAAAAGGAGAAGAGAGGGAGGGGAAGGGGAAAAGAGGGAGGGAAAGAGGAAGAGAAAGGAGAAAGAGAAGGAAAAGAAAGAAAAAGAGGAGAGAGAAGAAAGGAGAGAAAGGCCGGGAGGGCGAGACAGGGAAAGGGGAAAAAAAAAAAGCCAAAAACGAAGAAAAAGAAAAAGAAAGAGGAAAAAACGAGGGGGAAGAGAACGAGGGAAAAAGAGAGGAAGAGGAAGAGGAAAAGGAAAGAAGGGGGAGAGAGAGAGAAGGAGAGGGAGGAGAAGGGGGAGAAAGGGAGGAGAAGAGAGAGGAGAGAGAAAGGGACAAGAAGAAGAAAGAAGAGAAGGAAAGAGAAAAGGGAAAGGAAGAGGAGGAGGAAGAGGAAAAGAAGGGGAGAAGGAAGGGGGAGAAGAGGGAAGAGGAAAGGGAAGAGGGAGAAGAGGGGGAGGAGAAGGAA
>NZ_JACVBG010000012.1:0-504 GCF_014852215.1 Pseudomonas sp. PDM19
TCCTTTCCCCTCTTCTTCTCTTCCTCTCCCTCTTCTTTCCCTTTCCCCCTCCCCCTTCCCCCCTTTTCTCCTTCCCCCTTCCTCCCCCTTCCCCTTCCCTCCCCTCTCTCTCTTTTTCTCTCTCCTCCTTCCCCCCTCTCCCTTTCCTCCTCCCTTTTCCCTCCTTTCCCCCCCTCCCCCTTTCTTCCCTTCTCCTCTCCTTCTCCCCGTCCCCTCTCTCCCTCCTTTTCTCCCCTTTGTCCGGTTCCTTCTCTTCCCCTCCCCCCTTCGTCTTTGCCTTCCCGTTCTCGTTTTCCCCTTTTTCCCCGTCCCCTTCCCTTTTCTTCTCCTTCCTTTCCTCCTCTCCTCTTCTCCCCCCTTCCCTTCCCCTCCCCTCCTTTCCCTTTCTTTTTCTCCCTTCCCCTTCTTGGCGTCTCCTCTCTTTTCTTCTTCTTCTCCTCTCTCCCTTCCTTTTCCTCTTTCCTTCTTTCCTCCTTTCTCTTCTCCCCCTCTTCCTCTTCCTCC
>NZ_JACVBG010000013.1:0-478 GCF_014852215.1 Pseudomonas sp. PDM19
CTCTCTCCCCTCCCTTCCCTCTTTCCCCTTCTCCCCCTCTTCCTTCTCTCCTCCCTCTCCTCCCTCTCCTCCCCTTCTTTCTTTCCTCTCCCCCCCTCTCCCCCTCTTCCCCTTTCCTCTCCTCTTCTCCCTCCTTTTCTCCTCCTTCTTTTTTTCCTTTTTCTTCTCCTTTCCTTCCTTCTTTTCCCTCCTCCCTTCTCTCCCTTTCTCTTCTCCCCCTCTTCCTCTTCCTCCTCTCTCCTCCTTTTCTCTCTCTTTTTTTCTTTTCTCTCTCCCTTTTTTTTTCCCTCCTCTTCTTCTTCCCTTTCCTTCTCCTTTCTCCCTTTTTTTTCTCCTTCTTTCTTTCTCTTTTTCTTTTTCTTTCTTTTTTCTCTCTTCTTCTCCTTCTCCCTTTCCTTCTCTCTCCTCTTCCCTTCCCCCTTTCTTCTTCTTTTTCTCCTTTCTCTTCTCCCCCTCTTCCTCTTCCTCCTCTCTCCTC
>NZ_JACVBG010000014.1:0-447 GCF_014852215.1 Pseudomonas sp. PDM19
TGCTGGATAGCCTGCGCGCCGAATGGAAAATCCAGCTCCCTGCCGCAGGTGAACAAAAGGCCCGCAACTGGTATCGCCTGGATGGCCTGCTCAATGACGCTACCGGCAACCTCATCGACGGCTGGGTTTGCGAAGAAGTGGGCGTCACCCCGTGGGTCAGTCCCTGGGCCTGGGAAGGCTACGACATCATCGTCAACGTCAATCCCCTCGAAGAGGGCATGGCCTACTTCAAGCAATTGCACTCCGACCTCGGGCTCCAGGCCATGGCCGACCGCTGGGACAAAGGCCCCGACAACAAGCTTACGGCCGCCAAGATAAAGAGAGCCCTGGAAATCCCCGCCCGCGCGCAGTCCATCGCGCAACTGGTCATCCAGTATGAAAGCGAATGGCGCTACACCGCGAAAAGAATGGAGCCGCTGGACAAACTGCTGGGCCACACCCGCACCG
>NZ_JACVBG010000015.1:0-439 GCF_014852215.1 Pseudomonas sp. PDM19
GTTTCTTGGCCTCGCCCGCTCGGCTGCCGCCGTCGCGTCGGGCCTGCCCGCGGTGCGGCCGCTGGGCCTCCCCCCCGTGCGGCTCCCCGCTGCCGCCTTGGGGGCTCTCCCCGGGGCGCTGGGCCCGTTCTCCTCCCTCCTCTTCCCCTCCCTTCCCTCCCTCCTCTTCTCCTTCCTTTTCTTTTCCTTTCTTTTCCCCCCTCTCTTCTCCCCCCTCCCCCTCTTTCCTTCCCCCTTCCTCCTTTCCCCTTCCCCCCCTCTCCTCCCTCCTCTTCTCCCTCCTTCCTCTTCTCCCTTCTCTTCCCTCCCCTCTCCTTCTCTTCCCCCCTCGCGCTCCCTTTCCCCTCCCCTTTTCTCCTTTCCTTCTTTTCCCCTCTCTCTTCCTTCCTTTCCTCTCCCCTTCCCCTCTTTTTCCTTTTTTTCTCCCTCCTCCTTTCTC
>NZ_JACVBG010000016.1:0-378 GCF_014852215.1 Pseudomonas sp. PDM19
GGGTCTGCGAGGAAGTGGGCGTCACCCCGTGGGTCAGTCCCTGGGCCTGGGAAGGCTACGACATCATCGTCAACGTCAATCCCCTCGAAGAGGGCATGGCCTACTTCAAGCAACTGCACTCCGACCTCGGGCTCCAGGCCATGGCCGACCGCTGGGACAAAGGCCCCCTGCAGACCCGCCTGTACGACATCATCGGCACCGGCCCCGACAACAAACTGACGGCCGCCAAGATAAAAACAGCCCTGGAAATTCCCGCCCGCGCGCAGTCCATCGCGCAACTGGTCATCCAGTATGAAAGCGAATGGCGCTACACCGCGAAAAGAATGGAGCCGCTGGACAAACTGCTGGGCCACACCCGCACCGAGCCGATACTGAACT
>NZ_JACVBG010000017.1:0-367 GCF_014852215.1 Pseudomonas sp. PDM19
GAACTCGCAAATTTTACCTTGACTTGAATAATCACCAGTGAAAGAGATTATTCAGTCTACTTCTATCACATACCCAAATTTTTAAAGAACAGTTCTGGCACAAAGACCAGACATCAATGTTCGTTCAACCTGAACATTCATGTCTGAGCTTTCGACGATTAATGGTGGAGCCAAGGAGGATCGAACTCCTGACCTCCTGCGTGCAAAGCAGGCGCTCTCCCAGCTGAGCTATGGCCCCATTCGGATCAGCAGCACACCACAACAATTGGTGGGTCTGGGCAGATTCGAACTGCCGACCTCACCCTTATCAGGGGTGCGCTCTAACCAACTGAGCTACAGACCCAATCGTCTAACCAGTGAATCAAGC
>NZ_JACVBG010000018.1:0-350 GCF_014852215.1 Pseudomonas sp. PDM19
CTTGACGACCATAGAGCGTTGGAACCACCTGATCCCATCCCGAACTCAGTAGTGAAACGACGCATCGCCGATGGTAGTGTGGAGTTTCTCCATGTGAGAGTAGGTCATCGTCAAGCTCCTATCCCAAAGCCCCGGTCAGCTTCGCTGTCCGGGGCTTTGCCTATTAGTGTAAGCACGCAGTTTGTGCTTGCTGCTGACGAGAGCTTAGGCTCCCCGAAGCCAGGCGATTGAGTAGAAAAGAAATTTTCGAAAAATAAAGCTTGACGGAAAGAGAGGTTAGCGTAGAATGCGCGCCTCGGTTGAGATGAAAGCCTCAGCCAAACGCTCTTTAACAAGTTGAATCAAGCAAT
>NZ_JACVBG010000019.1:0-316 GCF_014852215.1 Pseudomonas sp. PDM19
ACCCAGCCGTCGATGAGGTTGCCGGTAGCGTCATTGAGCAGGCCATCCAGGCGATACCAGTTGCGGGCCTTTTGTTCACCTGCGGCAGGGAGCTGGATTTTCCATTCGGCGCGCAGGCTATCCAGCAGGCTTCTGGGAATCAGCAGGTCGTCGGCACTGTCTTTGCCGGCATCCTGCAGAGTGGGTGGTGTGGCCTTCTTGTAGCTGTCCTGGTGGCTGATGACGCGAGTGCCCTTGGCCAGTTTGAGCCAGGTTCGCTCGCTCTCCGGCAGTTGCCGTGCCCAGTCGCGGCTGTCGGCGAGGAACTTGACCATGT
>NZ_JACVBG010000001.1:0-1866298 GCF_014852215.1 Pseudomonas sp. PDM19
TAAGCGCTGTGAGGCGTTGAGCTAACCGATACTAATTGCCCGTGAGGCTTGACCATATAACACCCAAACAATTTGCGTGTTGTACGGTGAAGACGTAACGAACCGAAAGTTCGTGTGAACCGCAAATACCTGTCACATACCCGAATCTGGATGAGCGTGTGCACGTGCCACGAGCGTCCATAAAGAATTGCTTGACGACCATAGAGCGTTGGAACCACCTGATCCCATCCCGAACTCAGTAGTGAAACGACGCATCGCCGATGGTAGTGTGGAGTTTCTCCATGTGAGAGTAGGTCATCGTCAAGCTCCTATCCCAAGACCCCTGGTCAGCATCGCTGGCCGGGGGTTTTGCTTATTGGTGTAAGCAACCCGAATTCGGATGAGCGCCAAGGCGAGCATCCAGCCGAATTGCTTGACGACCATAGAGCATTGGAACCACCTGATCCCATCCCGAACTCAGTAGTGAAACGATGCATCGCCGATGGTAGTGTGGAGTTTCTCCATGTGAGAGTAGGTCATCGTCAAGCTTCCAATTCCAAAGCCCCTGATCAGCGAGAGCTGGTCGGGGGTTTTGTTTTTGGGGCGGAAAAAGCCAATGCGGGAGCCCTATACAGGGCGAGTAACCCGAGACGGGTTATTCGTTGCGATGGCGGATAACGCTTGAGGCGTTATGCGCCCTACGACCGGTGTTTGCCGGAGGTCCGTGAGGGATGCGGTTCGCGGGCATGGCCCGCTCCTACAGGGGAGTAAGGGGTTTGGTCATGATGAGGGTGCGCTCTTCGCCGTGGAGTTGTTCGCGTACCACGCGATAGCCCAGGAGAGCGTAGAAGCTTTCAGCGGTGAGAGAAGAGGGGACCAGCAGGGTCTCTACGCCGCGCTGTAGGGCGGTTTTCTCTATTTGCCCCACAGGACTTGGCCGATGCCCTTGCGCTGCTGCTGTGGCGCTATGAAGAGGCTGCGCACGGTATTGCCATCCAGGGCACCTGTGCCGACGATCTCGCTCCCCAGCAAGGCAACGAACACCAGGCGTTGCTGCAGCAGCTCGATCACCCGTTCAGGCGTGAAGTTCGCCACCACCGATTCGATGACGCTCGCCGGGTAGTCCTGGCCGTTGCTTTCCCTGACGGCCGCGACGATGACCTGACTGATTGCCTTGGCGTCGCCGTTGTGGGCCTGTCTGATCGTCAATTCCATCTCTGCGCTCCCTGTTATCCGCCTGCTCATCCTGACGGGATTGGCAGCGCGAGGGTAGGGCGGAATCGCAGGCAACAAAAAAGGCGCCCTGGGGCGCCTTTCTTGCTTGGATCACCGATCAGCCGTTGTGGCGTTTCAGGACCAGGGTGGCGTTGGTGCCGCCGAAGCCGAAGCTGTTGCTCATGACGGTGTCGATCTTCGCGTTTTCGCGGGTCTCGCGCAGGATCGGCAGGTCAGCGACTTCCGGGTCCAGCTCGTCGATGTTTGCCGAACCGGCGATGAAGTTGCCTTCCATCATCAGCAGGCAGTAGATCGCTTCGTGAACGCCAGCGGCGCCCAGGGAGTGGCCGGACAAGCTCTTGGTGGAGCTGATGGCCGGGGCCTTGTCGCCGAACACTGCACGCACGCCGCGGATTTCAGCGACGTCGCCGACCGGGGTGGAAGTGCCGTGGGTGTTCAGGTAGTCGATCGGGGTATCCACGGTCGACAGGGCCTGCTGCATGCAGCGGATGGCGCCTTCGCCGCTCGGGGCAACCATGTCGTAGCCATCGGAAGTCGCACCGTAGCCAACGATTTCGGCGTAGATCTTGGCGCCACGCTTGAGGGCGTGTTCCAGCTCTTCGACCACGACCATGCCGCCGCCGCCGGCGATGACGAAACCGTCACGCTTGGCGTCGTAGGCGCGGGAGGCCTTTTCCGGGGTGTCGTTGTACTGGGTGGAGAGGGCGCCCATGGCGTCGAACAGGCAGCTCTGGCTCCAGTGTTCTTCCTCACCGCCGCCGGCGAAGACGACGTCCTGCTTGCCCAGCTGGATCTGCTCCATGGCCTGGCCGATGCAGTGCGCGCTGGTGGCGCAGGCCGAGGAGATGGAGTAGTTCACGCCCTTGATCTGGAAGGGAGTGGCCAGGCACGCGGAAACGGTGCTGCCCATGGTGCGGGTGACGCGGTATGGGCCGATGCGCTTGACGCCCTTCTCGCGCAGGGTGTCGATGGCTTCCATCTGGTTCAGGGTGGAAGCACCGCCGGAGCCGGCGATCAGGCCGGTGCGCGGGTTGGAGATCTGCTCGGGGGTGAGGCCGGAGTCCTTGATCGCCTGTTCCATTGCCAGGTAGGCATAAGCGGCGGCGTCGCCCATGAAGCGGAAGACCTTGCGGTCGATCAGCTCTTCCAGGTTCAGGTTGACCGAACCGGAAACGTGGCTGCGCAGGCCCATCTCGGCGTAGCTGGGGTTGTGGCGGATGCCAGCACGGCCTGCACGCAGGTTGGCGGAGACGGTGTCTTTGTCATTGCCCAGGCAGGAAACGATGCCCAGACCGGTGATCACGACGCGACGCATGCGGATACCCTTAGAAGCTGTCAGTGGAAGTGAACAGGCCGACGCGGAGGCCTTCGGCGCTGTAGATTTCGCGGCCATCGACGCTGACGGTGCCGTCGGCGATGGCCAGGATCAGCGAACGATTGATCGTACGCTTGATGTGAATGTTGTAGGTGACTTTCTTGGCGGTCGGCAGGACCTGGCCGAAGAACTTCACTTCGCCCGAACCCAGGGCGCGGCCACGGCCGGGGTTGCCCTGCCAGCCGAGGTGGAAGCCAACCAGCTGCCACATGGCGTCGAGGCCCAGGCAGCCGGGCATGACGGGGTCGCCCTCGAAGTGGCAGGCGAAGAACCACAGGTCCGGGTTGATATCCAGCTCGGCGACCAGTTCGCCCTTGCCATACTTGCCGCCGACATCACTGATGTGGGTGATGCGGTCGATCATCAGCATGTTCGGGGCGGGCAGTTGCGCATTACCCGGGCCGAAGAGCTCGCCGCGGCTGCAGCGCAGCAGGTCTTCTCGGGTGAAGGCGTTTTGTTTGGTCATGCGAGCTCCTCAAAAATCCTGGATAGCAGGCGTTGTTTGGCTTGTGCCTGCGGCGCCGCGTTCCGTTGTTCTTGTCACGGTGTCATGCGGCAGCCTAGTCATAGACTATTGCCTTTAAGTGAAAGTCACAGCAATCGGCGAACGCTTGTTCACTTTTCGCCGATGCCAGGTTTCCCCGTCGGGACGCAGGCCCCGGGCCGGTCCGCAGTTTGCGGGCAAGCGCTCCATCGATCAACGACCTGGAGCAACCCAGCGCTGCAGAATCCGCTGCAGCTCCGCGCGTTTGAACGGCTTGGCGAGGTAGTCGTTCATTCCTGCTTCAAGACACGCCTCGCGGTCGCCCTGCAGCGCGTTGGCGGTCAGGGCGATGATCGGTACCTGTTCGCCGCCCGGTTTCGCACGAATCTGCCGGGTGGCTTCGTAGCCGTTGAGCACCGGCAGGCGGCAATCCATCAGGATCGCCGCGAACTCGCCGCGCTCCGAGGTACGCACTGCCTGGGCGCCGTCACCCACCAGCGTGACGCGATAACCCAGGCTGCGCAACATAGCTTCTATGACCGTTTGATTCACCGGGTTGTCCTCCACCAGCAGCACGGACTGACCAGTGGCAAGGGCGTCGCCGCCGTTCGTCCCGTCGTCTGCGGCACTCTGACGCTCCCGGAAGGGCAGGGGGATCTCCAGGGTGAAGGTCGAGCCGCAACCTTCCTCGCTGACCGCACCCAGGGTGCCGCCCATCCGTTCGGCCAGGGTGCGCGCAATGGACAGCCCCAGTCCGGTGCCGCCGTAGCGCCGCGAGGTCGACGAATCGGCCTGCTGGAAGGCCTCGAACATGTGCTCCAGGCGCTCGCGGGAGATGCCGATGCCGCTGTCCTGCACCGAGCAGCTGAGCCACAGCACCTCGTCGTCCAGCGCCTGCCAGGTGGCTTCCAGGCGCACGCCGCCTTCCTCGGTGAACTTCAGGGCGTTGCCCAGCAGGTTGACGAGGATCTGCCGGATGCGCGTCGGGTCGCCCTGCACCTCGAGGTTGTCGAGGCCGTCCTGCACGTTCATTTCCAGTTCCAGGCCGCGTTGCTGGGCGCTGTGCTGGAAGACCTGGATCGAGCTCTGGATCAGCTCCAGCAGGTTGAACGGGATGCGCTCCAGTTCCAGCGCGCCGCGCTCGACGCGGGAGAAGTCGAGGATGTCGTTGATGACCTTGAGCAGGTGCTCGGTGGATTCGGTGGCCAGTGCGCTGTACTCGGCCTGTTCCTGGTTCAGCTCGGTGGTTTCCAGCAGCTGCAGCATGCCCAGCACGCCGTTCATCGGGGTGCGCAGCTCGTGGCTCATCATCGCCAGGAAATCGGACTTGGCGCGGTTGGCCTCTTCGGCCTCCTCCCGCGCCGCCACCAGTTGGGCGATGCTGCGCTCCTGCTCCAGGCTGGCTTGCTGCAGGCCACGGGCCAGGTTGTTGATGTGCCGGGCGAGGTCGCCGACTTCGCCGTCATCCGGCACCGGCAGGGTGGTGTGGTAGTCGCCGGTCTGGATCGCCTGCACGGCGCGGCCCATGGTATGGATCGGTGCGGCCAGGCGGCGGGCGAGGCGGCGCGCCAGCAGGTAGGTGAGGATCAGCGCGAACAGCGCGAGCAGGCTGGCCTTGAGGAGGATTTCCTGTTGCCGTTCGCTGAAGGCGTCGCTGGCCATCCCGACGACCACGCGGCCGAGGTAATCCCCGCTGGGCGGTGCGGCCGTCGGTAGCATGTCGTTGGAGCTCGCCAGGTCGCTGCCATTGAGGGCGATGTTCTCGCGCTGGATCGAGGCGTGGAAGATTTCCACCTTGGTGCTCGCCTGCGCGGGATCGGCGGCGTGCTCGACGTAGACGAGGATGTTGTCGCCGCGATCGCGCACTTCGATGAAGCGCACGTGGGCGGTGCTCAAGGTCGCCCGCAACAGGCTCTGCAGCACCGGCAGGTTGCCGGAGATCACTCCGTATTCCGCCGCCGGGGCGAGTTGGTTGGCGATCAGCTGGCCGGTGTGGTTGGACTCCAGGCGCAGGTCCTGCAGACGCGAATACGTGAAGTAGGCGGTCAGCAGCACAGTCAGCAGCAGCGCCGGGCCGAGGCTGATGGCCAGCATGCGCGTCTGGATGTTCCAGCTCTTGCGGGAACTCATGGTTTTTCTCCTTCGGCCAGGCGCTGCGCGAGTTCCGCGTCGCCTTGCAGGTCGATGCCGAGCGAGCGAGCCACCTGGCGGTTGCTCTGCACCTTGAAGCGTTCGGGGTAGAGGCTGCGGGGCCATTGCTCCGCCGGCTCGTCGAGCAGGGTGTCGAGGGTCTCCAGCCAGTCGCTCTGGTCGCTGTAGCTGCTGGCCAGGCTGCCGGCCTTGACGAAGGCGGCGGTGGGGCCGATCAGCGCCCGGTTCTCGGCGTAGGCGCTGAGGAGGATGCCCTTGATGGTCTGCGCGTTATAAAGCTGTTTGTCGTCCAGCCCGAGCAGCAGGTCACTGCGACCGAGCAGTTCTCGTAGCGGGCGGCTGTCTTCGGCGCGGGTTTGCAGCTCGCTGACCAGTTCGACGCCGAGTTGATCCGCGCTGCGCTGAAGCTCTTCCAGGAGAAATTCGCTGCTGGGGCCGATCAGCACGCCAATACGTTGCGGACGTGGGCTGAGTTGCAGCGCCAGTTGCAGCTGGCGTGCCGGTGGCGGGTCGCTCCATAGCAGGCTCAGGTGTGGCGGCTCGCGCTCGCCCAGCACTTGCCGGGCCTCGACGCGGCTGACCAGCAGGGTCAGTGCCGGCGGTGCATCGTCACTGGCCAGGCGCCAGTTCAGCGCGCCGCTGCCGAGCAGCAGCAGGCGGGTTTCGCCATCGAGACTGGCGGCGGGCGGCAGGTTCTCCGGGGATTCCAGCCGCACCTGGTCGTGCGGGCGGCGTTGCGCCAGGGCCTCGGCGAAGTCCTGCAGGGCCTGACTCTGTTCGGTGCTGACCAGCAGGATGTCACGGGCCTGGGCCGGTAGTGCGAACAGGCAGGCCAGCCCGAGGAGCAGGGCGCTGAGTAGGGTTCCGGGGCTCGTCCATGAGCGGCGGGCAGACATGCTAGAAGTCCACCTCGGCGCTGAAGTAGAGCAGGTGGCGACTGTCGTAGCGGTTTTCCGGCCAGGTCAGCGGTTCGTCGTCCAGCCGTTGCTGCAGCACGCCGGCCAGCTCCAGTGCGGCGCGACCCAGGGGAATGCGCTTGGCCACGCGCAGGTCGACGCGCTCGAAGCGGTGCTCGTTCAGTGCATCGTCGCCGTAGTAGAAGACCGAACTCGACCAGCCGCGCCCCCAGTCGCGCATCCAGCCGGCCGAGCCGCTGTTGCGCGCGGTAAGGCGCTGGTCATAACGGCTGCTGGCGTCGTAATCGACATAGGCGTAGGTCAGGCGCACGCGATCCTGCCTCGTCAGGCGCCAGTCGAGCTGGGACTCGGCGCCGCTGAAGCGGATGTCGTTGTCGTTGCTCGGTTCGAAGTCGGAGACCTTCAAGGGATCGCTGATCAGCCCGTGGATTTCGTCGTAGTAGGCTTTGATGTCGACCGCGAGCCCGAGTTCGTCGAACTGGCCGTTGTAGCCGATTTCCCGCGAGCGCATGCGCTCCTGGTCGAGATCGCCGGGGCCGTGGGCGCGGGCGAAGTAGTAGGCGCTGGACTGGCCGTAGACCGGTGCCGAGAGGTTGCGCACCCGGTAGCTCCAGTTCACGTCGTTCTCGTACATGTCCGGCGAGCGCACGGCCTCGGAGTACACCGCGCGCAGGCTGTGGCGCGGGGTGATCAGGTAGTTGAGGGCAAGGCGCGGGCTGACCGAGCTGCCGGAGAGCTGGTCGTCCTCCACCATTGCGCCGCCCTGTAGCAGCCAGTGCGGCGTCAGGTGCCACTCCAGCTGGCCGAACAGGCGCCAGATGTCGTTGTTCACCGTGCCGTCGAAGTAGGTTTCCGAGGTGGCCTGGTCGTGGCGGTAGCTCATGCCGCTGACCAGCCGCACGCCATCGGCGAGGCTCAGGGTGTCCTGGATTTCGAGGTCGTAGCGGGTTTCGCGGATGTTCTGGTTCACCTGCCCGCAGACCGGCAGGTAGGCACCGGCCGCCAGTTGCTGGACCACCTGCCGGGCCAGTGCCTGCTCGTGCGCGGTGCCACGGGGAATGCGCGGCAGCGTGTCGGCGAAGTTCTGCACGTACTTCGGATTCATATCCCACAACTGCGCAAGCTGCGGGCTGAAGGCGATCTGCGCCTCGCACGCGCCGAAGTCCTGCAGGCGCTCCCAGTGTTCGGCGTAACCCTGCACGTAGAGGCTGTGCTCGGGGTTGATGTCGAAGGTCCAGCGCAGGGAGCCGGCGTAGTCGCGGGCGGTCAGGTCGGAGTTGTCGTCGCCGGCGGCGATGTTGCCGAAGATCGGTTCGTAGTCGTAGGGGCGCTGGTTGCTGCCTTCCTTCGCCGCGAGCTGCCAGTCCAGGCTGTTGCGCAGGTCAAGGTTGTGGCTGGCCGTCAGGTTGAAGCGGCTCAGGCGGCGGCCGTCACGGTAGTCGCGGTCGAACTGGTCGTGGTCGAAGCCATCGTCTGCCTGCCCGGAGATTGACAGTCGGTAGTCGCCGGAGCGGTCATGGATGCCCTGGCTGGCGTACCAGTCGCGCACGCCGTTCTGCCCGGCGGTGTACTTCAGTCGCGTGCCCTGGCTGTCCGCCGGGTGGCGCGTGAGGATGTTGATCACGCCCATCAGTGCGTTGGCGCCGTAGCTCACGGCGTTGGGGCCACGGAAGACCTCGATGCGGTCGATGTCCTCGATGGCCACCGGGATGTCGCTCCAGTCCACCGTGGCCAGGCCCGGGCGGTATACCGAGCGGCCGTCCACCAGTACCTGCAGGCGCCGCGCCTCGGTGACGTTGGTGCCGTGGTAGTTCACCGTTGCCTGGTTGCCCGAGAGGTAGCCGACCATCATGCCCGGCACCAGGCGCATCAGTTCGGGAATGTCGCGGGCGCCGGAGGCCTTGATCAGGTCGCGGTCGAGCACCGTCATGCTGCCAGGGACTTCGGCGGGGGACTGTTTGAGCCGCGTCGCGGTCAGAATTTCAGGGACGTCGAGGCTGTCCACGAACAGGTCGCCCGCCACGGCCTCGCCCGCCAGCAGTGCGGCAAGCAGGGAAAGCGGCAGGGGAGCGCGGACGGGACGATGCACGGAACGACCTTGTTCTCGGTTCTTATGGGTTCGGTCAATGTCTACGGCTAGACGTTTTCCACAGGACGGATGTTAAACGAGGCAGCGCTGATTGCCAGTCCTGCGATCCGGACTGGCCGGTCGCCGATGCGGCCTTATAATGGCCCAATCGCCGCCCCTAAGCGGTCACCAATGGAACAGACATGACACAGCAGCAACCGATCGCCGTCCTCGGTGGTGGCAGTTTCGGCACCGCCTTCGCCAATCTGCTGGCAGAAAACGGACAGCGCGTTCGCCAGTGGATGCGCGACGAGGAACAGGCCGAGGCGATCCGCACCCGCCGCGAGAACCCCAATTACCTCAAGGGCGTGCGCATCCATGACGGCGTGGAGCCGACCACCGACCTCGCCGCGACCCTGGCCGAGTGCGAGATGATTTTCGTCGCGGTGCCTTCCAGCGCCCTGCGCAAGGTGCTCGACGGCCGCAGCGAGGAGCTGGCGGGCAAGATGCTGGTGAGCCTGACCAAGGGCATCGAAGCGCAGAGCTTCAAGCTGATGAGCCAGGTGCTCGAAGAGATCGCGCCGAAATCCCGCATCGCGGTGATCTCCGGCCCGAACCTGGCGCGCGAGATCGCCGAGCATGAGCTGACCGCCACCGTGGTCGCCAGCGAGGATGACGACCTCTGCGCCCAGGTGCAGGATGCACTGCACGGGCGCACCTTCCGCGTCTACGCCAGTGGCGACCGCTTCGGCGTCGAACTGGGCGGCGCGCTGAAGAACGTCTACGCCATCATTGCCGGCATGGCCGCTGCGCTGGGCATGGGCGAGAACACCAAGGGCATGCTGATCACCCGCGCCCTGGCGGAGATGACCCGCTTCGCCGTCCAGCTCGGCGCCAACCCCATGACCTTCCTCGGCCTGGCCGGCGTGGGCGACCTGATCGTCACCTGTTCGTCACCCAAGAGCCGTAACTATCAGGTGGGCTTCGCCCTGGGCGAAGGCCTCACCCTGGAAGACGCCGTGGCGCGCATGGGCGAGACTGCCGAGGGCGTGAACACCCTCAAGGTGCTCAAGGCCAAGGCCGACGAGCTGCAGGTCTACATGCCGCTGGTGGCCGGCCTCAACGCCATCCTGTTCGGCGGCCGCACCCTGGAACAGGTCATCGGCGCGTTGATGAGCGGCGAGCCGAAGACCGACGTCGACTTCATTCCCACCACCGGTTTCTGAGGAGGTATCACCATGTCTGCGGAACGTCAGCCCTCTGACCGTCTGGAGAAAGAATCCCTGGTCCTGCGCGTCGTCTGGATGCTGGTCTTCGCGCTGGTCTGGTTCGTCGCCGAGATGATCCTCGGCGCCGTGGTGATCATCCAGCTGGTCTACCGCATCATCTACGGCGCGCCCAGCGGCAGCCTGATGGGCTTCGGTGACAGCCTGAGCCAGTACTTCGCGCAGATCGGCCGCTTCGGCACCTTCCAGACTGAAGAGAAACCCTGGCCGTTCGCCGACTGGCCGACCGCCCATACGCCCGAAGGCGAGGCCCCGCATGATGTGCCGCCGGCGCCGCACCCGGTGCGCGACGAGGAGCCCAAGCTTTGAAGCTCTGGCTGCTCCGTCATGGTGAAGCCGAACCCCAGGCCCGCCGCGACTCCGAGCGCCGGCTGACGGCACATGGTGTCAAGGAAGTGCTGAAAAGTGCTGCCCAGCTCGCCGGCCAGCCGCTGGACGGCATCCTCGCCAGCCCCTATGTGCGCGCCCAGGAAACCGCCGAACTGGTCCGCGAGGCACTGGGTTTCGAGGGTTCCGTCGGCACCGCGCCCTGGCTGACCCCCGACGATGATCCGAAGGACGTGCTGCGCTTCCTCGACGGCCGCAACGAGCAGAACCTGCTGCTGGTCACCCACCAGCCGCTGGTGGGCGCGCTGGCCGGCCTGCTGGTGCATGGCAGCCGCAGCGACGCCGTGCCGTTCAGCACCGCCACCCTGGCGGAGCTGGAAGGCGAGGTGCCGGTAGCGGGGCTGATGGAGCTGGTGTCGCTGCACCATCCGCGGCATTCCTGAGGCAGACAAGTCTCCGCGAAAGGCCCCGCAAGGGGCCTTTTGCATTTCCGACGCCGGTAAATCGTGCCCGGATGTTTCCACGCAGGGCCCGTCGCAGAGCGTCTGGAGCCCATCCTTCGGCTAAATCCTACAAAAGTTCACACGACCAGCCTTGTCTGCCGCTGCGCTGCGTGGAATATTCAACCAAGCAAGTGCTTGGTTGATCCATCGCTATATCCCTGAGCTACACCTCTGACAACAAGAACAAAGGAGGGGCACGTGGTTAAAGCAGTCCGATTACCACTCGACCTGTTCTATCAGCGCGAGAAGAGCCACCCGAACAAACGCTACCTGGTGCAGCCGCTGACCGGCGGCGAAGTGCAGACCCTGACCTGGGGCGAAGTGGGCGAGCAGGCCCGCCGCGCCGCCGCCTGGCTGCGCAGCCTGGACCTGCCCGAAGGCAGCCGGGTGGCGATCATTTCGAAGAACTGTGCGCACTGGATAGTCGCCGACATCGCCATCTGGATGGCCGGCCACGTCTCGGTGCCGCTGTATCCCAACCTCACCGCCGATTCCGTGCGCCAGGTGATGACTCACTCCGAAGCGCGGGTGGCCTTCATCGGCAAGCTCGACGACTGGCCGGCGATGAAGGACGGCATTCCCGAGGGCGTGCCGACCGTCGCATTGCCGCTGCATCCGCAGGGCCACTTCGACCAGCAGTGGAGCGACCTGCAGCAGCTGGCGCCGATCAGCGACGATCCGCGCCCGGACGCCGCGACGCTGGCGACCCTCATCTACACCTCCGGCACCACCGGCACGCCCAAGGGCGTGATGCACACCTTCGGCAATTTCGCCTTCGCCGCCAGCCATGCCATCGACCTGTTCGGCGTCGGCGAGGAGGACCGCCTGCTGTCCTACCTGCCGCTGTGCCACGTGGCCGAGCGCATGTTCGTGCAGATGGCGTCGATCTATGCCGGGCAGACGATCTTCTTCGCCGAAAGCCTGGACACCTTCGTCGCCGACATGCGCCGCGCGCGGCCCACGGTGTTCTTCGGCGTGCCGCGCATCTGGACCAAGTTCCAGATGGGCGTCTACTCGCAGATGCCGGCGCAGAAGCTCGACCGCCTGTTGCGCCTGCCCATCGTCGGCCGTCTGGTGGGCCGCAAGGTGCTCGCCGGCCTTGGCCTGGACGCCGTGCGCTTCGCCCTGTGCGGGGCTGCGCCGGTGCCCGAGGCGCTGCTGGGCTGGTACCAGCGTCTGGGCCTGAACGTGCTCGAGGTCTACGGCATGACCGAGAACTGCGGTTATTCCCACGTCTGCCGGCCGGGTGAGCAGCGGGTCGGCTGGATCGGCCGCAACAGCCCCGGCGTGGAAGTGCGCATCAGCGACGAAGGCGAGGTGCAGGTACGCAGCGGCGCGACCATGGTCGGCTACTTCAAGGACCCGGAGCGCACCGCCGAGACCATCACCGAAGACGGCTTCCTGCGCACCGGCGACAAGGGCGAGCAGGACGCCGAAGGCCACCTGCGCCTGACTGGCCGCATCAAGGAAATCTTCAAGACCGCCAAGGGCAAGTACGTCGCTCCGGCGCCCATCGAAAACCGCCTGGCCGTGCATTCGCGGATCGAGCAGATCTGCGTGGTCGGCGACGGCCTGATCGCCCCGCTGGGCCTCTGCGTGCTCTCCGAAGTAGGCCGCCAGGAAGCCGCCAACGGCTCGCGCAGCCAGCTGGAGCAGAGCCTGCAGGAGCTGCTGACGGAAGTGAATGAAGCGCTGGACAAGCACGAGCGCCTGGCCGGGCTGGTGCTGGTCAAGGACGTCTGGACCGTGGACAACGGCTTCCTCACGCCGACCCTGAAGATCAAGCGCAACGTGGTGGAAGGGACCTACGGCAAGCGCTTCAATGAATGGGCGGAGCGCCGCGAGGCGGTGCAATGGCATGAATGACAGAAGGAATGCGGAATGACCTGGCGCACCACGCCCGACCTGGAAAAGCTCAACGCGAACCTGAAGAACACCATCGGTGAAGTGCTCGACATCCGTTTCGAGGCGTTCGACGACGACTCGCTGACCGCCAGCATGGTGGTGGATTCGCGCACCCACCAGCCCTACGGCCTGCTGCACGGTGGCGCCTCGGTGGTGCTGGCGGAAACCGTCGGCTCCACCGCCAGCTACCTGTGCCTGGACAACAGCAAGTACTACTGCGTGGGCCTGGAAGTGAACGCCAACCACCTGCGCGGGCTGCGCAGCGGACGGGTGACGGCGGTGGCCAAGGCGGTGCATATCGGCCGCTCGACCCACGTCTGGGAAATCCGCCTGCATGGAGATGACGGCAAGCCGAGCTGCATCTCGCGGCTGACCATGGCGGTGGTGCCGCTGGAGCGCTGAACCAGTTCCAATCTGCGGCCTGTCCCTGGATGGGACCGTAGGATGGCGTGGAGCGAAGCGATACCCATCGATTCCTGCATCAGCAGCATGGGTATCGCCTAGGCTCCACCCATCCTACAAGGGCGCTCCCTGCGATTGTAGGAGCGCCGCCCGGCGCCCTCGCAATTTTGTCCAAGACCCGCCGTTCCCGCGCCGGTACAGTAGGCCCATGGAACGCATCGAACACCACAGCAGCGGCCTGCCCGGCGTCCGTTTCATCGACGCCGAGTACCGCCGTTTCGCCTTTCCCCGGCATTTTCATCTCGACTACCACGTCGGGCTGATGCTGGACGGCTGCCAGCGCTACACGCATCGCGGTGAACGCTCGCTGGCCGGGAATGGCGACATCCTGCTGATGAGCCCCGAAAGCATCCACGACGGTTCCAGCGAAGGCGAGGACGGCTACCGCATCCGCGTGCTGTCCATCGACCCGCAATGGCTGGACGACGCCTGCCGCGCCTTCAGCGATGGCCGCCAGGGCGCGCCGCGCCTGACTGCCGCGCAACTGCGCGATCCACTGCTGCAAGTCGAGCTGCAACGCGCACACTCCCTGATGCTCGGCGGCGAGCGGCTGGCACAGGAAGGCCAGCTCTGGCAGGCGCTGGCCGCGCTGCTGGAGCGCGCCTCCAGCCTGCGCATCCGCGAGCCGGGGCAGGGCTTCGACGCCGTGACCTGGGCGCGCCTTCGCGAGTGGCTGGAATCGCGCCTGGAAACCCCGCCGACTCTGGAAGAGATCGCCGGGTTCTGCGACCTCAGCCCCTGGCAGGTACTGCGCCGCTTCCGCCACCAGTGCGGATTGCCGCCGCACCAGTGGCTGACCCAGCTGCGCCTGGAACGTGCGCTGCCGCGGGTGATCAAGGGCCAGCCGCTGTCGGAGATCGCCCTGAGCCTGGGCTTCTATGACCAGGCACACTTCAGCCGCCTGTTCCGCCGTACCTACGGATTGCCGCCCGCGCGACTACGCCAGCGCTGATCCGCCCTAAAAAATCCCGTTTCATTCCCACTGGAGAATCCCGCCATGCAGGAGGTTCACGTCTTGCTCATGCTTACCGCCGTGTTCGCGGTCGCCCTGGTCAGCCCCGGCCCGGACGTCGCGCTGGTGGTGCGCACCTCGCTGCACCAGGGCCGCCGCGCCGGGGTGCTCAGCGCCCTCGGGCTGGCCTGCGGCATCCTGGTCCACGGCACCCTGGTGCTGACCGGCGTGTCGTTGCTGCTCAGCCGCTCACCGCTGCTGTTCAGCGCGCTGCAACTGGTGGGCGCGGCCTACCTCGGCTGGCTCGGTGTCGGCGCACTGCGCGCATTGCGCAAGCCGGGCGGGGCAGGGCGCATCGACGGCGAGTTGTCCGCGTCGAGGCTCGGCCCCTGGCTACGTGGGCTGGCGACCAACCTGTTCAACCCCAAGGCACTGGTGTTCTTCCTTGCGCTGCTCAGCAGCCTGATCCCGGTGGACATGTCGGCGCCTGGCAAGGTCGCGGTGGCGGTGATGCTGTTCGGCACCGGTTTCGTCTGGTTCAGCCTGCTCAGCGTGATCCTCACCCGACCGTTGTGGCAGCGGCGCCTGCTGCGCGCGGTGCCGGTGATCGACGGCGCCTGCGGACTGGTGTTCCTGCTGGTGGCGGGCGGCATCCTGTTCAGCGTGGTGAGCCACGCGACGCATTGGGTTTGAGGGCTGTCGGCGGAAAACGCGTGCCGCGTTATGCGCCCTACGAGAACTCCATCGTAGGGCGCATAACTTGGAATAAGTTATCCGCCGTAAAAGGGAGAGATCAGGGCAAATCCGCCGGAGCGCCATGGAGTTTGGCCGTAGTGCCGTCATTCGCGGGAGCGCGGGTCATTGCCGCGCCCCCGGTGCTGTCGGAAAATTCAGGCTGTCATTCCCCTGAGTTCACGCAGCATGTCGCAAGCGGTCTTCTTCGCCCACGCCAATGGCTTCCCCTCGGGGACCTACGGCAAGTTGTTCGATGCCCTGGAGCCGGATTACCGGGTCCATCGGCTGGACATGCACGGCCATGACCCGCGCTTCCCGGTGAACGCCAACTGGGAAAACCTGGTGGAAGAGCTGCTGCATCACCTCGAGGCGCTGGACGAGCCCGTGTGGGGCGTCGGCCATTCCCTCGGCGGCGTGCTGCATTACCACGCGGCGCTGCGCAAACCCGAGCTGTACCGCGGCGTGGTGATGCTCGACTCGCCCTTGCTGACGCTGGCCGACCAGCTGGTGATCCGCGTCGCCAAGCGCTTCGGCTTCATCGACCGGCTGACGCCCGCCGGCCGCACCCTCGGCCGCCGCGAGGACTTCGACGATTTTGCCGAGGCGCTGGAATACTTCGCCGGCAAGCCGCTGTTCAAGCGCTTCGACCGCGACTGCCTGGAGGCCTACGTGCGCCACGGGCTGGCGCCGGTCGACGCGCGGGGCCTGCGGCTGAAGTTCGACCCGGCCACGGAAATCTCCATCTACCGCAACGTGCCGCATACCGCGCCCGGCCGCGCCAAACAGCTGGCCGTGCCGCTGACCATGGTGCGCGGGCGCCACAGCCGCGTGGTGCTGCCGCACCATGCCCGCCTGATCGGCCGCATCCCCATGGGCGAGAGCCTGTCGCTGCCGGGCGGCCACATGTTCCCGCTGGAGCGCCCGCAGGACACCGCCGCGCTGCTCAAGACCGTCTTCGCCCGCTGGCAACAGCGCGCCAACGCCTAAGGAATCGCCATGACCGCCAAAGTCCAGGAAATTCGCCTGAACCTGCCGCACATCGAACTGGCCGCACACCTCTTCGGCCCGGAAGACGGCCGTCCGGTGATCGCCCTGCACGGCTGGCTGGACAACGCCATGAGCTTCGCCCGCCTGGCGCCCAAGCTCGAGGGCGTGCGCATCCTCGCCCTGGACTTCGCTGGCCACGGCCATTCCGGCCACCGTGCGCCGGGGGCCAGTTACCTGCTGTGGGACTACGCGCTGGACGTACTGATGGTGGCCGACCAGATGGGCTGGGAGCGTTTCTCCCTGCTCGGGCATTCCATGGGCGCCATCGTCTCGGTGCTGCTGGCCGGCGCCATGCCCGAACGCGTCGAGCGCCTGGCGCTGATCGACGGCCTGGTGCCCTATACCGGCGAACCTGAGACTTCGCCGCAGAAGCTCGGCGAAGCCCTGCGCGCCCAGCTCGCCCTGCCGAACAAGCGCAAGCCGGTCTACGAAGCCATCGACCGCGCGGTGGAAGCGCGCATGAAAGGTGTCGGCGCGGTAAGCCGAGAAGCGGCGGAGCTGCTGGCATCCCGTGGCCTGGTGCCGGTACCCGGTGGCTACACCTGGCGCACCGATGCACGCCTGACCCTGCCGTCGCCGCTGCGCCTGACCCGCGCCCATGCGCGACAATTCGTCCACTCCGTGCAATGCCCGACCAGCCTCGTGCTGGCGCAGCAGGGCCTCATGCTGGTCGAGCCTGCCACCCGCGAGCTGCTGAAAGACAGGCCCTTTGCGGTCCACGAGCTGCCCGGCCAGCACCACCTGCACCTGGATGACGAGGCGGGTGCCGAAGCCGTCGCGGCGATCTTCCGACCCTTCCTGCAGGCCTGAGGGAAACACCCCGTAGCGCCCTGCGGCTTGACTAAAGCGGGGCCGGCCGCGACGCTGCACGGATCGCTTCAGGGAGATTGTGCATGCTCGACATCCAGACCGCCGCGCGCCAGAGGCCGGAAAACCCTCACTTCGTCAGGACCGACGCGCACCGGATGTCACGGCTGCTCCGCACGCTGCTCGCCGGTGGACTGCTCGGTATCGCCAGCCTCGCCAGCGCCGCTGACCTGCCCGATAGCCACGACCTGGAAATACTCCCGCGCTTCCCGCGCTCGGAGATCGTCGACTTCAACCAGACCGCCAGCCAGGAACGCATCTACCCGCAGGGCTCGATCAGCCGCATCAGCGGGCGCCTGCGCATGGAAGGGGAGGTGCGCGCCATCGGCGACCTGACCGCCGTGACCTATCGCCTGCCCGACGAGGATTCCAGCCAGAGCGCCTTCGCCGCCGCGCGCAAGGACCTGCTCAAGGCCGACGCTACGCCGCTGTTCTGGTGCGAGAGCCGTGACTGCGGCTCCAGCAACCTGCTGGCCAACTCGGTGTTCGGCAACTCCAAACTGTTCGGTCCGGACGACCAGCAGGCCTACCTGCTGGTGCGCCTCGCCGCGCCCCACGAGAACAGCCTGCTGGCGGTCTACACCATTACCCGTGGCAACCGCCGCGCCTACCTGCATGCCGAACAGCTGGACAGCACCGCCGCCCTCGGCGAACTGCTGCCCAGCCCCGCGACTCTGATGCGCCTGCTCAAGGCCAACGGCGAGCTGACCCTCAGCCACGTGCCGCAGGAGCCGGGCGGCGCCTGGCTCGACCTGCTGGTGCGCACCTTGCGCCTGGACACCGGCGTGCGCGTCGAGCTGGCCGGCCAGCACGCTGGTGACTGGCGTGCCGCGCTCACCGCCCAGGGCGTACGCGATGCGCGCCTGGAGCAGGGCAAGGATGACGGTGACGGCCTGCACCTGACCTGGCTGCGCTGATTTTCCGGAACTGATTCTCCAGGCTGAATATCCTACGTTGAGAGCGGAAACGCCCTACACTGGGGCTTTCGAGCCAACCGGGGTTTCCAATGTTCGACAACGATCGCCTGTTGCTGCGCCTGCTGTTGCTCGGCCTGCTGGGCGCGAGTATCTGGGTACTGCTGCCGTTCTGGTCGGCGCTGTTCTGGGCCGCCGTGCTGGCCTTCGCCAGTTGGCCGCTGATGCGTCTGCTGACGCAGTTGCTGGGCGGTCGCCAGGCCTCTGCGGCGGGCCTGCTGACCATCGGCTGGATCGTCCTGGTGGCGCTGCCGCTGGTGTGGCTGGGCTTTGGCCTGGTCGACCGGGTGCGCGAAGGCGTCGAGCTGGTGAAGAACCTGCAGGTGTCCGGCCTGCCGCCGCCGCCGGAGTGGATGGCGCGGGTGCCGCTGATCGGCGACCGGCTGATCGGCTGGTGGTACCAGGCCGACCAGCAGGGCGTGGCGATGTTCTCCGCGCTCAAACCGTACATGGGCGAGGTCGGCAACTGGGCCCTGGCGCGTAGCGCCAAGCTGGGCGCGGGCATCTTCGAACTGGTGCTGAGCCTGGTGCTGATCTTCTTCTTCTATCGCGACGGCCTGCGCCTGCAAGCCTTTGCCCATGGTGTGCTGGAGCGCCTGATCGGGCCTGCCGCGCAGCAGTACATGGACATCATCGCCGGCACCGTACAGCGGGTTGTCAACGGCGTGATTGGCACCGCCGCGGCCCAGGCCGTGCTGGCCACCATCGGCTTCTTCATTGCCGGCGTTCCCGGCGCCTTTCTGCTCGGCCTGCTGACCTTCGTCTGCAGCCTGCTGATGGTGCCGCCGCTGGTGTGGGGCCCGGCGGTGATCTGGCTGTTCTACCAGGAGAGCTACGGCTACGCGGTGTTCATGGCGATCTGGGGCTTCTTCGTGATCAGCGGCGTGGACAACATCCTCAAGCCCTACCTGATCAGCCGCGGCGGCAACCTGCCGCTGGTGGTGGTGCTGCTGGGCGTGCTCGGCGGGCTGCTCAGCTTTGGCTTCATCGGCCTGTTCCTCGGTCCGGTGCTGCTGGCGGTGGTCTACAACCTGGTCAGCGCGTGGGTGGCCAGCTCGCAGCGGCCTCCGCCGCCGCCGGTGGTTTGATACTTCGGCGCGAGAGATTGCCCTCACCCTAACCCTCTCCCGGAGGGAGAGGGGACCGGTTGGTGCGCTTTGCAAGATGGGAGCTCGCCGGCTGACTTCTTAGAAGAGCCCCTGCGCCGAGCGGCTCCCTCTCCCTCTGGAGCGGGGCGCGCAGCCAGGGCTGGGGTGAGGGTGTCAGCAGACGCACCGAAGTTCACAGCAACGTAGCGCGGATAACCCGGAACGGGTTATCCGCCGCCATGGCGGATAACGCCTGGGGCGTCATGTGCCCTACGTGATTCAGACGTGCTCGCTCTTCACCTGCACCAGCTTGTCCCGCCCGGCGCCCAGGCCGAAGACGATCCCCGCCACTGTCACCACCACGAAGATCACCCCGGTCGCTGCCCAGCCGCCGGTGGCGTCGTGCACCACACCGACCAGGAAGGGCCCGCAGGCCGCCAGGGTGTAGCCCACGCCCTGGGCCATGCCGGAGAGGTTGGAGGCGACGTGGGAGTCCGGCGAGCGCAGCACGATCAGCGCCAGTGCGATGCTGAAGGTGCCGCCCTGGCCGAGGCCGAGCACCACCGCCCAGCCCCAGATGCCCGAGAGCGGGGCGAACAGCAGGCCGAGCAGGCCGGCCAGGGTCAGGCCCATGACGATCACCACGGCGATGCGCTGGTCCTTGCCACGGGTGGCCAGCCAGGGCGCGGCGAGGGCGCTGAACAGCTGCACCATCACCGAGCCGGAGAGCACCAGCCCGGCTTCCACCGCGCTCAGGCCTCGGTCGATGAGGATCGACGGCACCCAGCCGAAGACGATGTAGGCCAGCGACGATTGCAGGCCCATGTACAGCGTCACCTGCCAGGCCAACGGGTCGCGCCACAACCCCTTCACCTTGTACACCGCGCGGTGGGCGTGGTGGTTCTGGCGGGTCTGCGGCAGCCAGATCGCCGCGGCGACCACGGCCGGGATCGCCCAGAACGCCAGCGCCAGTTGCCAGCTATTGTCCATCAGCGTCGCCAGCGGCACGGTGGAGCCGGCCGCAGTAGCGGCGCCCAGGCACAGCGCCATGGTGTAGACGCCGGTCATGGTCCCGGCGATGTGCGGGAAGTCGCGCTTGACGATGCCCGGCAGCAGCACGCCGATGATGCCGATGCTGGCGCCGGCCACCAGGCTGCCGAGGAACAGCCCGGCCACCGGGAACAGGCTGCGCAGGACGATGCCGCCGGCCAGGGTGAAGAGGATCAGCAGTACGGTTCGTTCGGCGCCCAGGCGTCGCGCGAGCATCGGCGCCAGCGGCGCGAACAGGCCCAGGCAGAGCACCGGCAGGGTGGTCAGCAGGCCCGCAGCGGCGGCGGACAGGCCGGTGCCGTCTCGCACGGTGTTGAGCAGCGGCGACAGGCTGGAAAGCGCCGGGCGCAGGTTGATCGCCACCAGCACCAGGCCGAGCAGCAACAGCCAGGTGCGCTGCGGGCGCGGCGCGGCTTTCACGCCGTCGTCCTCGGCGTCGATCAGCAGTTCTTCGGGCGGGCAGGACACCTTGTGCTCGGTGTCTTTCGGGTCATTGGGCAAGGACATGGTGGGCATTCCAGGGCAGCAAGGCAGAAGAAAGCATTCAGAGTCAGATCAGCAGCGCGCGGTTCGCTTTTGCGGCTGCGTCCGCGTCACCACGGGCGATGGCATCCACCAGTTCGCGGTGCAGATCGAAGCCCGGTTGCGGCCGGCTCGGGTCACCGATGGTGCGCTCCAGGCCGGCGCGGATCACCTGGGAGAAGTAGCGGTACAGCTCGCTGAGCACCGGGTTGTGGGCGCTGTCCACCACGCGCTGGTGGAAGGCCAGGTCGTGGGCGATGTATTCATCCAGAGCACCACCGTGATGAACGGCAGAGCGCTCCAGCGCCTCACGCAGTGCGGCGAGGTCGGCTTCGGTGCGGCGCCCGGCGGCCAGCCGGCTGGCTTCCACTTCGATGACGCCGCGCGCCTCCAGTGCCTGCTCCACCGAGCTGCGGGCCAGCACCAGCATGGTTTCCAGCGGGTTGGCGCGGGCGCGCACATAGGTGCCGTCGCCCTGGCGCACTTCCAGCACGCCGGAGAAGGTCAGCACGCGGACCGCTTCGCGCACGGTATTGCGGCTGATACCCAGGGATTCGGCCAGTTCGGGCTCTGGCGGCAGACGTTGGCCCAATGGCCAGGTGCCGTCGTCGATGCGCAGATGGATCTGCTCGAGGGCGATGTCCACCAGCGAGCGCTTCTGAATGGGGCTTGGCATTGAAACATCCAATCATCGGATGAATTTTAAGAGGCCAAGATTAGGACAGTTCCGTGTTGGCTGGCAATGCGGGGAGAAGAGAAGGCCGCCGGAGCGGGGGCGCTCCGGCGGTGGGCATCGACGCGGATCAGGCGGCGATGTTCACCAGGCTGCCACTGGTCGCCTGGAGGGCGGTGACTTCGCTGCTCTGGTACTGCTTGAGCAGGTTGGCCACCAGCTTCTGGTAGGCGGCGCCCGTGTTGGCGCTGGTCGAGGAGGCGCTGGAGGCGGTGGTCGTCGAGCTGTCCGACGCACTGCTGGAGGAGTCGTCGGACGAGTTGCTGGAGGCCGAAGCCGGCGGGGGCGGCGGCGGGCCGTCGGGGCGTTGGGCCTGCAGCGCGCTGGAAAGCTCGTCGCTGCTGATCGAGCCGCTGCCGTCGGCGTCGAGCTGGCTGAACAGTTCGCTCAGGCGCTCGCTGTCGTCGTCGCTGCTGCCCAGGGCGGAGAGCTCGTCGCTGCTGATGCTGCCATCGCCATCGCTGTCCAGGGCGCTGATCAGGTCTTCTGCGGAGTCGCCCATGCCCATGCCTCCCATGTCGCCGGGTGGTGGGGGGGGAGGAGGCATGGCGGCGGCCAGTTCGTCCTGGGAGATGCCACCGCTGCTGTCGCTGTCCAGCTCGCTGAGCAGGGCGTCGATGTCGATGTCGCTGCTGTCCGAGTCATCGCTGGAGGCCAGCGCGCTGGTCAGTTCGTCCTTGCTGATGCTGCCGTCGCCATCGCTGTCGATGGACTTGAACAGGTCTTCCTGGAATTTCGCCGCGCCCTGGGAACCGCCAGTGCTACCGCTCTGCGTCGCGGTGGTGCTGCTGGCGGTCTGGGTCCGGGCGAGCGAGCTGGTGTAGTAGCTCGCATAGCTGCTGCTCACGCCGCTGATCATGGGAGAGTCTCCGTGGTTGCCGAAGCGGAGGGTTCTCCGCTGATGACAGCCTCGGGCGCGCCTGTGTCGCGGGTTTGTGCGCTTTGTTTGCGGGTCGCTACACGGCGTTACGTGGCTGCGCTTCTGGGCAGGCGCAGCACGGCGGTGGCGCCGCCGCCGGGGGTTTCCTCGAAGGTCAGGTCGCCGCCCTGGCGCCGCGCGGCATCGCGGGCGATGGACAGTCCCAGGCCGACGCCGCCGGAATTGCGGTTGCGCGAGCCTTCCAGGCGGAAGAACGGCTCGAACACCTGCTCGCGCAGCTCTGAGGGGATGCCCGGGCCGTGGTCGCGGACGCGGATTTCCACTTCGCGGGTGCCGTCGCGCAGCTCGATGCTGACATCACCGGCGTAGCGCAGGGCGTTGTCCAGCAGGTTGTTCAGGCATGAGCGCAGTGCCATCGGCTGGACCTTGAGCGGCGCGCAGAAGCCTTCCACGCCGACATCGGCGCCGCGCTCACAGGCGTCCTCGGCCAGCGAATCGGCCAGGGCCTTCACGTCGAACCACTGCAGCGGTTCGGTGGCGCGCTCCTGCTGCAGGTAGTGCAGGGTAGAGTCGAGCATGCCGATCATCTCGGCCAGGTCCTGGCCGATGCGGGTGCGCAGCTGCGGGTTGTCGATTTCCTCGACGCGCAGGCGCAGCCGCGACAGTGGGGTGCGCAGGTCATGGGACACCGCCACCAGCATGCGGCTGCGCTGCTGCACCTGTTCGCGGATACGTTCGCGCATGCGGTTGAAGGCGTGGGCGGCCTGGCGCGCTTCGCGCGGGCCGGTTTCCGGCAGCGGCGGGCTGTCCAGGTCTTCGGAGAGGCGCAGCGCGGCGTCGCCCATGCGCTGCACCGGGCGGGCGAGCAGGCGGGCGCCGATGCCGGCGGCGAGGATCAGGGCCAGCAGCTGGAAGGCGAACGGCGCGCTCCAGAACGGCAGGCGCGGCGGCGGGGGAGGCGGCGGGCGAAAACCCTCGGGGCCCGGCGCGAAACCTTGCGGCGGCGGACCCCGCTCGAAGCCCTGCCCTGGCGGCGGGGGCGGCGGCATGTCGGGCCGGTGCGGGCCGTAATGGTGGAACCAGGCGAAGGCCAGCAGGTGCGCGACCACGATGGCCAGCAGGAACACCCCGAACAGCCGGGCGAACAGGCTATCGGCGCGCTCCAGGGGTTTTTCCTTCGCGCGCTCGGGCGCGGACTCAGGCGATATCGCGGACATCGAACAGGTACCCTTCGCCACGCACGGTCTTGATCAGCCGGGGCGAGCGCGGATCGTCGCCGAGCTTCTGCCGCAGGCGCGAGACCAGCAGGTCGATGCTGCGGTCGAAGGCCTCGATGGTGCGGCCCCGGGCCGCGTCCAGCAGCAGTTCGCGGTTGAGCACCCGCCGTGGGCGTTCGAGGAACACCCAGAGCAGGCGGAATTCAGCGTTGGACAGCGGCACCACCAGGCCATCGGGCGCATGCAGCTGGCGCAGCACACTGTCCAGGCGCCACTGGTCGAAGCGCACCTGGGCGCGCGGTTCGCCGCGGGTGCCTTCCTCGCTGGTGAGGCTGGTGCCGCGCACACGACGCAGGATGGTCTGGATGCGCGCTACCAGTTCCCGCGGCTCGAAGGGCTTGGCCATGTAGTCGTCGGCGCCCAGTTCCAGGCCGATGATGCGGTCCGCCGGTTCGCAGCGGGCGGTGAGCATGAGGATCGGGATGTCCGACTCGGCCCGCAGGTAGCGGCACAGGGACAGGCCGTCTTCGCCGGGCAGCATCAGGTCCAGTACCACCACGTCGAAGCTTTCGTTCTCCAGCGCGCGGCGCATTTCGACGCCGTCGGCGACGCCGTGGGTTTCGATGTTGAAGCGCGCGAGGTAGCCGCAGAGCAGTTCGCGGATCGGCTCGTCGTCATCCACCAGCAGGGCACGGGTAGTCCAGCGGCGTGGGTCGTCGGTAGTGGTCGGGTACATGAAGAAACCTGTCGCGGGAAAACGTGGGGCAGGATGGCCAGGGGCCGCCAGGGGCATGCGACGCGCGCATGCTAACCCGTCATCGCGTGCGCGGGCCATGGTCGGCGAGGCTGCGGTGTGCGGGTGTCGCCAGCGTGTCCGCTCTGTATCGGGCCTGATACAAAGCCTTCCGGTCACCGCGCCAGAGCGGTTTTTTACGCTTTCTTTATGCCGCCCGCCGGGGCTGGGAATCGCTCCTTTACGCGCCGCTTGCGGAAAATTTCCGTCAGGCGGCATCGGCCGCCCAAGCGATGGAGTCGCCCGCGTGAGGAGAAAGCAATCATGAGCGTGCTCGACGGTGTGTCACTGGTCCTGGCCACGGGACT
Organism: Pseudomonas sp. PDM19; assembly: GCF_014852215.1. Taxonomy (NCBI): domain Bacteria; kingdom Pseudomonadati; phylum Pseudomonadota; class Gammaproteobacteria; order Pseudomonadales; family Pseudomonadaceae; genus Pseudomonas; species Pseudomonas sp. PDM19. Next base: position 23,860 of record NZ_JACVBG010000001.1, read on the forward strand.
GTTCATCTACCTGCTGGTGGCGCTGCTGCGCGCCGACCGTTCCTAGGAGACGTCATGAACAGTCATGACCTGTTGCTGATCGTCGCCTTCCTGGCGCTGGTGCTGGTGCCGGCACCGTTCCTCGGGCGCTTCTACTACAAGGTGATGGAGGGACAGCGCACCTTCCTCAGCCCCCTGTTCCTGCCGGTGGAGCGGGCGATCTACCGCGCGTGCGGCATCCGTCCCGAAGACGAACAGGACTGGAAGAGCTACACCCTGGCCCTGCTGGCGTTCAACCTGGTGGGGCTGGTGCTGCTGTTCGCCATCCTCGTGCTGCAGGGGCTGCTGCCGCTCAACCCGCAGAACCTGCTGGGCCTGGAATGGACGCTGGCGTTCAACACCGCGGTGAGTTTCGTCACCAACACCAACTGGCAGGCCTATAGCGGCGAAGCTTCGCTGAGCTACCTGAGCCAGATGCTCGGCCTGACCGTGCAGAACTTCGTCAGCGCCGCCGTCGGCCTGGCCGTGCTGGTGGCGCTGGCCCGAGGCATCTCGCGCAAGTCGACGAACAACCTCGGCAACTTCTGGGTCGACCTGACCCGCGCCACCCTCTACGGGCTGATCCCGCTGTGCCTGCTGCTGGCGCTGCTGCTGGTCTGGCAGGGCGTGCCGCAGACCTTCCTCGACTATGCCCACGCGCTGACCGTGCAGGGCGCCGACCAGTCCATCCCGCTGGGACCGGCGGCCAGCCAGATCGCCATCAAGCAGCTGGGCACCAACGGCGGCGGCTTCTTCGGCGTGAACTCGGCGCACCCGTTCGAGAACCCGACCATCTGGAGCAACCTGTTCGAGGTCGTCTCCATCATCCTGATACCGGCCGCGCTGGTGTTCACCTTCGGCCACTACGTGAAGGACCTGCGCCAGAGCCGCGCCATCCTCGGTTGCATGCTGGTGCTGTTCGCCCTGGGCCTGGGCGTGACGCTGTGGGCCGAGTACCAGCCCAACCCGGCGCTCAGCGCGCTGCCGGTGGAGCAGGTCGCTCCGCTGGAGGGCAAGGAGAGCCGCTTCGGCACCACCGCCAGCGTGCTCTGGGCGGTGACCACCACGGCGGCCTCCAACGGCTCGGTGAACGCCATGCATGACAGCCTCAACCCGCTGTCGGGCATGGTCGCAATGCTCAACATGATGGTCGGCGAAGTGATCTTCGGCGGCGTCGGTGCGGGCCTCTACGGCATGTTGCTGTTCGTCCTGGTGGCGGTGTTCCTCGCCGGGCTGATGGTCGGCCGCACCCCGGAATACCTCGGCAAGAAGCTCGAGGCCCGTGAAGTGCGCCTGCTGGTGGCGACCCTGCTGGTGATGCCGGTCGGCGTACTGGTGCTCGGCGCCATCGCCGCCAGCCTGCCCGGCCCGGCCTCGGCGGTGAGCAACCCCGGCGCCCACGGCTTCAGCCAACTGCTCTACGCCTACACCTCGGGCACCGCGAACAACGGTTCGGCCTTCGGTGGCTTCGGCGCCAACACCCCGTTCCACAACCTGATGATCGCCCTGGCCATGCTGATCGGCCGCTTCGGCTACATCCTCCCGGTGATGGCGATTGCCGGCAGCCTGGCGGCGAAGAAGGCCACCCCGGTCGGCCCCAACAGCTTCCCGACCCACGGCCTGCTGTTCGTCAGCCTGCTGACCGCCACCATCCTGCTGGTGGGTGGCCTGAACTTCCTGCCGACGCTGGTGCTGGGCCCAGTGGCCGATCACCTGACGCTTGGCTTCTGAGGAGCCGCCTCCATGAATGCGAAAACCCAGGAACTGGCCCTGAACAAGGCCGCCGAGAAACGCCCGACCACCGCGCTGTCCGCCCTGTGGAAGCCGGCGCTGGTGCAGGCCTTCGTCAAGCTCGACCCGCGCCAGCTGCAACGCTCGCCGGTGATGCTGGTGGTGGCCCTGACCGCCGTGCTGACCACCGTGCTCTGTGTGGTGGGCGGTGAGTCGGTGCCCACCTTCGTTGCCGTGCAGATCGCCGTGTGGCTGTGGTTCACCGTGCTCTTCGCAAACTTCGCCGAAGCCCTCGCCGAGGGCCGTGGCAAGGCCCGCGCGGACAGCCTCAAGGCCGGCACCCAGGGTCTGCTGGCCATGCGCCGGACTGCCAGCGGCAACTTCGAGAAAGTCGCCGCCAGCAGCCTGCGCAAAGGGGACGTGGTGCGTGTCGTCGCCGGCGAGCTGATCCCCGGCGACGGCGAGGTGATCGAGGGGGTGGCGGCGGTCAACGAGGCAGCCATCACCGGCGAATCTGCCCCGGTGATCCGCGAATCCGGCGGCGACCGCTCGGCCGTGACCGGCAACACCCGGCTGGTTTCCGACGCTCTGCTGGTGAAGATCACCGCCAACCCCGGCGAATCCACCCTCGACCGCATGATCGCCCTGGTGGAAGGCGCCAAGCGCCAGAAGACCCCCAACGAAGTGGCGCTGGACATCCTGCTGATCGGCCTGACGCTGATCTTCCTGCTGGTGGTCGTGACCCTCAAGCCCTTCGCCCTGTTCGTCGGCGGCAACCTGCCGCTGGTGTTCCTGGTGGCGCTGCTGGTGACCCTGATCCCCACCACCATCGGCGGCCTGCTCTCGGCCATCGGCATCGCCGGCATGGACCGCCTGGTGCGCCTGAACGTCATCGCCAAGTCCGGCCGCGCCGTGGAAGCGGCGGGGGACGTGCACGTGCTGATGCTCGACAAGACCGGCACCATCACCTTCGGCAATCGCCGCTGCAGCGCGCTGCACACCGCTCCCGGCGTGCAGCCGCTGGAGCTGGCCGAGGGCGCGTTCCTCGCCTCGCTGGCTGACGACACGCCGGAGGGCAAATCCATAGTGGAGTTCTTGAGGGCGCAGATCATCCTGCCGGAGCCGGACCGCAACCGCGTGACTCCGGTGGCCTTCAGTGCCGAGACGCGCCTGTCGGGCATCAACATCGACGGCCACGTGTACCGCAAGGGCGCGGTGGACGCTGCGCTGGCCTTTATCGGTATGGACCGTGCGCAGATGCCCGAAACCCTCGTCAAGGAGATCGAGCGCATCGCCCAGAGTGGCGGCACGCCGCTGCTGGTGGTGGCCGACGGCAAGCTGCTGGGCGCTATCCACCTGAAGGACGTGGTCAAGCCGGGCATCCGCGAGCGTTTCGCCGAGCTGCGCCGCATGGGCATCCGTACCGTGATGGTGACCGGTGACAACCCGCTGACCGCTGCCGCCATCGCCGCCGAAGCGGGCGTGGACGACGTGATCGCCGAAGCCACGCCGGAGAAGAAGCTGGCGCGCATTCGCCAGGAGCAGGGCGAGGGCCGCATGGTCGCCATGTGCGGCGACGGCGCCAACGACGCCCCCGCCCTGGCGCAGGCAGATGTCGGCATGGCCATGAACGACGGCACCCAGGCCGCCCGCGAGGCCGCCAACCTGGTGGACCTGGACAGCGACCCGACCAAGCTGCTGGACGTGGTGCAGGTGGGCAAGGAACTGCTGGTGACCCGTGGCGCGCTGACCACCTTCTCGGTGGCCAACGACGTGGCCAAGTACTTCGCCATCCTTCCTGCGCTGTTCGCCGGCATCTACCCGCAACTGGGCGTACTCAACGTGATGAAACTGGCCAGCCCGCAGAGCGCCATCCTCTCGGCCATCGTGTTCAACGCGCTGATCATCGTCGCGCTGATCCCCCTGGCCCTGCGCGGCGTGCGCGTGCAGGCCAGCGACGCTTCGCAGCTGCTGCGGCGCAACCTGCTGATCTATGGCGTGGGCGGGCTGCTGGCGCCGTTCGTGGGGATCAAGGTGATTGACATGATTCTGGTGGGCGTAGGCCTGGCCTAAGGCACGCGGCTTCCCCCTCACCCTAACCCTCTCCCGGAGGGAGAGGGGACCGTTCGGAGTGATCGGGAAGCACCGATCTCGCCGGATACGCCGAACAACCCCCTCTCCCTCTGGGAGAGGGCTGGGGTGAGGGCATTCCCTCGCTCCGAATCTCACAGAGGAACACGAACATGCTCAACCAACTCCGCCCCGCCATCGTCTCGCTGATACTGCTCAGCGCCGTCACCGGCGTTGCTTATCCGCTGGCCGTCACCGGCATCGCCCAGGTCGCCTTCCACGACCAGGCCAACGGCAGCCTGGTGCGCGACGACCAGGGCAACGTGCGCGGCTCGGCGCTGATCGCGCAGAAATTCGACGGTGCCCAGTGGTTCCACTCGCGCCCCTCCGCTGGCGACTTCGCCACCGTCTCCAGCAGCGCCAGCAACCTCGCGCCCGGCAACCCGGCGCTGGCCGAACGCATCGCCAAGGATGCCGCTGCCCAGCAGATTGGCGCGCAACCGGTGCCGCTGGCGCTGGTCACCACCTCCGGCAGCGGTCTTGACCCGCAACTGCCGCCCGCCGCCGCGCTGTACCAGGTGCCGCGCATCGCCCTGGAGCGCGGCGTACCGGCGGCGAGCCTGGAGAAACTGGTGGAAGCCAACACCGAACGCCCGCTGATCGGCCCCGCCGTGGTCAACGTGCTGGCGCTGAACATGGCCCTGGCCAGCCTGCCTCGCTAGACTCCAGCGCCAGAGCCGTCCAGGCCGCTGCACGAGGGTGCCGGCCTGCTGCGGACAGCTCCCTCTCCCTCCAGGGAGAGGGCTGGGGAGAGGGGCTTGTCTCCGCCTTGGCAAAACATGAAACGAGCGCCCCGCGCGCTCCGAGGATAGCCCCATGACCGACCCCAACCGCGCCGACGCCCTGCTGGCCGACCTGCCCCCCATGGGCCGTGGCCGCCTCAAGGTATTCCTCGGCGCCGCACCGGGCGTCGGCAAGACCTACGCCATGCTGCTGGCCGCCCAGGGCCAGTTGCGCCAGGGCGTGAAGCTGCGCGTCGGCGTCGTCGAAACCCACGGCCGCGCGGAGACGGAGGCCTTGCTCGCCGGCCTGCCGCAGCAGGCGCTCAAGCGCTCCGAATACCGCGGCATCACCCTGGAGGAAATGGACCTCGACGGCCTGCTCTGCGACCCGCCGGCGCTGGCGCTGGTGGACGAGCTGGCCCACAGCAACGCCCCCGGCAGCCGCCATGCCAAACGCTGGCAGGACATCCAGGAACTGCTCTCCGCCGGCATCGACGTCTACACCACGGTCAACGTCCAGCACCTGGAAAGCCTCAACGACCAGGTGCGCGACATCACCGGCGTGCAGGTGCGCGAAACCGTGCCCGACTGGGTATTGCAGGAAGCCTACGAGCTGCTGCTGGTGGACCTGCCGCCGCGCGAGCTGCTGGAGCGCCTGCGCGAGGGCAAGGTCTACGTGCCCGAGCAGGCCCGCGCCGCCATCGACGCCTTCTTCAGTCAGACCAACCTCACCGCACTCCGCGAGCTGGCCATGCAGACCGCCGCCGCGCGAGTGGACGACGATCTTGCCCATCGCTATCGCCAGCAGGGCGGCGACGCCCCCGCTGTGCGCGGAAGGTTGCTGGTGGGGGTGGATGGAGAACACAACGCCGAACGGCTGGTGCGCCATGCCAGCCGCGTCGCCGAACGCCGGCATCTGCCCTGGTCGCTGGTCCACGTCGATACCGGCGAGGCGCGCAGCGAAACGTCGCGCATGCAGTTGCAGAACGCCCAGCAACTGGCCGAGCGCCTCGGTGGCGACGTGGTCGAACTGCGCGGCGGCGAAGTCGCGCGCACCCTGGTCGAACACGGCAAGGAACGTCGCGCCACGCTGTTGCTGGTCGGCCGCTCGCGGCAGCGCTGGTATCGCCGGCTGTTCGGCGGCGGCCTGGCAGCGCGCCTGCTGCGCCTGGGCGACGGGCTGGAAATCAGCGTGCTCGACAGCGAGGCCGACCTCGCGCCGCCCAGGGCCCGTCCGCAATCGCCCTGGCCCTGGGGCAACTACCTGCTCGCCACGCTGGCCGCCGGCTGTGCCAGCGCCCTGGCGTGGGCAGTGGCCAGTGTGCTGGAGCTGCCGAACATCTCCCTGGTGTTCCTCGCCGCCGTACTGCTGGTGGCGGTACGCAGCAGCCTCGGCCCGGCGCTGGCTTGCGCGGTGCTGTCGTTCCTGGCCTACGACTTCCTGTTCATCCCGCCGCATTTCTCCTTCTCCATCCAGCGCGAAGAAGACGTGCTGACCCTGCTGTTCTTCCTCCTCATGGCCGGCCTCACCGGCAACCTCGCGGCTCGCCAACGTCGGCAGTTGCAGGCGCTGCGCGAAACGCAGGAAGAGACCAGCCAGATGCTCGAGCTGTCGCGCAAGCTCACCGCCGCCACCGACCGCCAGGCAGTGATGGCTGCCGCCGCGCAGCAACTGGGCGGCTGGGAGGGGCTGGATATCTGCCTGCTTGGCCGGGTCAACGGCGAGTGGAAGCTGGAGGGTGGCTTCAACCGCACGCTGGAAGACCAGGAGCGTGCCGCCGCCGACTGGGCCTGGCAGCACGATCAGCCCGCCGGCCTGGGCACCGGCACGCTGCCGGGCGGGCGCTGGTGGTGGTGGCCGCTGTCCGGCGAGGACGGTCCGCTGGCGCTGCTCGGCGTCAGCCCGCGTGATTCGCAACCCTTGTCCGGCTCGCGCCGTCGTCTGCTTGCAGCTCTGGGGCAGCCACTGGCGCAGGCATTGGCCCGTGCTCGTCTGGCCGAAGATCTCGAAGCCGCGCGTCTGCACGGCGAAACCGAACAACTGCGCAGTGCGCTGCTGGCCTCGGTCAGCCACGACCTGCGTACCCCGCTGACCTCCATGCGCGGCGCCATCGACAGCCTGCTGGCCCTCGGCGACGCCATCCCGCCGCCGGATCGCCGCGAGCTGCTGGAAAGCACCCGCGACGAGGCCGAGCGCCTGGACCGCTACATCCAGAACCTGCTGGACATGACCCGTCTCGGCCATGGCGGCCTGAAGCTGTCGCGCGACTGGGTATCGCCCGGCGACATCGTTGGCAGCGCGCTCAATCGCCTGCGCGCGGTGGTCGCCCCGTATCGGGTGGAAACCCGCGTAGCGCCGGAACTGCCGCTGCTCTACGTGCATGCCGCGCTGATCGAACAGGCGCTGGTCAACGTGCTGGAAAACGCCGCGCGTTTCTCGCCGCCGCAAGGCCGCTTGCGGGTGGCGGTAGAGCAGGGCGAGGACGAGCTGCGCTTCCTGGTCAGCGACGAAGGGCCGGGTATACCGCCGGCGGAGCGCGAGAAGATCTTCGACATGTTCTACACCGCCGCGCGCGGTGATCGTGGCGGGCAAGGCACCGGGCTGGGCCTGGCGATCTGCCAGGGCATGGTCGGCGCCCACGGCGGGCGCATCACCGTCGAGGACGGCATCGACGGGCGCGGCACCACCCTCGTGCTGCACCTGCCGCTGCAGCAACAGCCGGACCTGGAGCAGCTTGATGCTGCTGTCTGAAAGGCTCAAGCTGGACGCCCCCCGCCAGCCCGGACTGCCGATGAACGCCAGCGCCGCCACCATCCTGGTCGTCGACGACGAACCGCAGATCCGCAAGTTCCTCCGTATCAGCCTCAGCGCCGGTGGCTACAAGGTGCTCGAAGCCGGCACCGGCGAGGAAGGTTTGGCCCAGGCCGCACTGGGCCGCCCGGACCTGGTGGTGCTCGACCTTGGCCTGCCGGACAAGGACGGCCAGGACGTGCTGCGCGAACTGCGCGAGTGGTCGCAGGTGCCGGTGCTGGTGCTTTCCGTGCGTGCCAGCGAAAGCGAGAAGGTGCTGGCGCTGGACAGCGGCGCCAATGACTACGTGACCAAGCCCTTCGGCATCCAGGAATTCCTCGCGCGCATCCGCGTGCTGCTGCGCCAGGGCGCCAGTGGCGAGACGCAGGAGGCGGTGGTCGCGGTGGGGCCGCTGAGTGTGGATTTCTCCTATCGCCGCGTGCTGCTCGATGGCGAGGAAGTGTCGCTGACGCGCAAGGAGTACGCGGTGCTCTCGACCCTGGCGCGGCATGTGGGCCGGGTGGTGACCCAGCAGCAACTGCTCAAGGATATCTGGGGGCCGACGCATACCGAGGACACGCACTACCTGCGGGTGGTGGTCGGTCACCTGCGGCAGAAGCTCGCGGATGATCCGGCGACGCCGCGGTTCATCGTCACCGAGGCGGGAGTCGGGTACCGACTGCGCGAAGCCTGACAGCGCGTAGGGCGCATAACCCGGAACGGGTTATCCGCCGATTCCACCGCGGCGGATAACGCTGGCGCGTTATGCGCCCTACGAAACTGAATTTCAGACCGGAGAGCACGACGTAGGATGGTGTGGAGCGAAGCGATACCCATCGCTCTGCTTTTCCCCTTCGACGCGTGGGCTTTCCGTAGGAGCGGACTTTGTCCGCGATGCTCTTCTTGCTTGTGGTTGGTTATTTCAGCGCCGCTTCGGCGTGCGCGTGGATTTCATGTTTCGCCCCCTCGGGCGACCCACTTTGGCAAACGACCCAAAGTGGGCAAAGGTCTTGCCCCGGACATCCGGTTTTTCGCTTGGGGCGAAAAATACCCTCGTTGAAGCGAAGTTTCAGGGGCACGAACTAGGCGTCCCCCCACGAAGGGCCATCCCTGGCCCATCGCGGCTCTCGCGACATCCATGTCGCTCAACCCCTTAAACTCCGCTTCAACGAGGCCTCCTGAACGGGGCCGTTCGGAGTGCGCGGAGGTTTCCCTGGAAGTCTCCAAGAGCAAAAGCCAAAGCCAGAACGATGCGCACGCTCTTGTAGGAGCGGAGCTTCTCCGCGAATCGCCGACAGGCGATATTCAACGGAGTATCCCTGTGACGGCTATGTCCGCCGCGATGGATTTCGCGGACAAGGTCCGCTTGTACAAGCGGGGCGGCGGGCTCTTTGTAGGAGCGAGGGAGACGCCCAGTTCTTGCTCGCGAACCGCCCAAAGCCGAAACCTGCCCGCGATTCATCGCTCTTGTCGGAAGAGCACCAGCCCGATCAGTAAGGATTCTCCGCCTCATACCGATCCAGCGTATCGCTGGCGATCTGCCGGCCGAGGGCGATGAGTTCGGGGGCCTTGTAGAACTCAAAGAAGCGGCACACGCGCTTGGGCACGTTGATCAGGATATCCGGCGGGTAGCCGGCGATCTTGTATTGCGCCAGCGAGGTCTGCATCACCTCGAAGCTCTGGTTCACCAACTCCAGCAGCGAGGCCGGGCTGCTGCTGTCGATCACGTGGCTGCCGGTGGCCGAGCGTGGCGAGCCCTTGGCCTGTGGAGCCGCGGCGGGTTGCTGCATTTCCGGTTCGGCGGGCTCTTCGGCGGCGGCTGGCACCGGGTGCAGCAGGGCGTCGGCGATCAGTTCGGGTGGCGGCTCGACGTCGCCGCGGCGGAAGAAGCTCAGCTTGTTCGACAGCCCGGAGATCACCGAATCGAAGCGGCCCTTTAGCGCCGGTGGGCGCTCGATCACCGGCAGCGAGTACTGGCGCTGGTTGGTGGCGTTGAGGTTGACCGCGACGATCAGGTCGGCGTGGGTCGAGACCACCGGGACGATCGGCAGCGGGTTGAGCAGGCCGCCGTCCACCAGCATGCGGGTGCCCTGCATGACCGGGGTGAACAGGCTGGGGATCGCCGCCGAGGCGCGCATGGCCTGGTGCAGGCAGCCTTCCTGGAACCAGATTTCCTGCTGGTTGGTGAGGTCGGTGGCCACCGCGGTGTAGGGGATCGGCAGCTGTTCGATGTCGATCTCGCCGAGAATTTCGTGGATCTTGCCGAATACCCGCTCACCACGGATGGCGCCGAGGCGGAAGCTGACGTCCAGCAGGCGCAGCACGTCGAGGTAGTCCAGGCTTTCCACCCAGTCGCGGTACTCGCCCAGCTTGCCGGCGGCGTAGATGCCGCCGATCACCGCGCCCATGGAGCAGCCGGCGATACACACCACCTCATAGCCGCGCCGTTCGATCTCCTCGATCACTCCGATATGCGCATAACCGCGCGCGCCGCCGGAACCGAGTACCAGCGCGATCTGTTTTGACATGGGGCAACTCCGCGTGACGAACCCTGCGACGATACGCCGTGGGCAGCGGCCGCGCCAAGCCGGGCTTTGCTAGAATCGCCGTTTGATTTCCCTGCCCGGAGCCTCCCGATGAGCGAACCGATCCGCCTGACCCAGTACAGCCACGGTGCCGGCTGTGGCTGCAAGATTTCCCCCAAGGTCCTGGAGGTCATCCTCGCGGGCAGCGGCGCGCAGAACCTCGACCCCAAGCTGTGGGTCGGCAACGCCTCGCGCGATGACGCCGCCGTCTACGAAATCGATGCCGAGCGCGGCGTGGTGTCCACCACCGATTTCTTCATGCCGATCGTCGATGATCCCTTCGACTTCGGCCGTATCGCCGCCACCAATGCCATCAGCGACATCTACGCCATGGGCGGCGACCCGCTGATGGCCATCGCCATCCTCGGCTGGCCGGTGAACGTGCTGGCGCCGGAAATCGCCCGCGAAGTGATCGCCGGTGGCCGCAAGGTCTGCGACGAAGCCGGCATCCCGCTGGCCGGTGGGCACTCCATCGATGCTCCCGAGCCGATCTTCGGCCTGGCTGTCACCGGACTGGTGGAGAAGCGCTTCATGAAGCGCAACGACACCGCCACCGCCGGCTGCAAGCTGTACCTGACCAAGCCGCTGGGCATCGGCATCCTCACCACCGCCGAGAAGAAGGCCAAGCTGCGCGCCGAAGACGTGGGCGTCGCCCGCGACTGGATGTGCACCCTGAACAAGCCCGGCGCGCGCTTCGGCAAGCTCGACGGAGTGAAGGCGATGACCGACGTCACCGGCTTCGGCCTGCTCGGCCACCTGGTGGAAATGGCCGACGGCAGCGGCCTGACTGCCCGCGTGAGCTACGACGCCGTGCCGCGTCTGGCCAGCGTCGAGTACTACCTGGAAGCCGGTTGCGTACCCGGCGGCACCCTGCGCAACTTCGACAGCTACGGCGAACGCATCGCGCCGCTGCCCGAGCTGCACAAGCTGCTGCTGTGCGACCCGCAGACCAGCGGCGGCCTGCTGGTGGCGGTGGAGCCTGCGGGCGAGGCGCAGTTCCTCGCCACGGCGAAGGAGCTGGGCATGGACCTGGCGCCCATCGGCGAACTGGTCGGCCGACAGCGTCACGCGGTCGAGGTGATGTGATGCGCGACAACACCCGCCACTACCGCGAACTGTTCCTCGGCGATGTGAAGATGATGGACGTGCGCGCCCCGGTCGAGTTCGACAAGGGCGCGTTCCCCAATGTGATCAACCTGCCGCTGATGAACGACAGCGAGCGGCAGAAGGTCGGCACCTGCTACAAGCAGAATGGCCAGCAGGCGGCCATCGCGCTGGGCCACGAGCTGGTCATGGGCAAGCTCAAGGCCGCACGCATCGAGGCCTGGGCGAATTTCGCCAGGGCCAACCCCGAGGGCTATCTGTACTGCTTCCGCGGCGGGCTACGTTCGCAGATCACCCAGCAGTGGCTGAAGACCGAAGCCGGCATCGAATACCCGCGCGTGGTCGGCGGCTACAAGGCGATGCGCGGTTTCCTCTTCGACACCACCCGCGCCGCCGTCGAGGAGTGCCAGTTCGTGCTGGTGGGCGGCCTGACCGGTACCGGCAAGACCGAGGTCATCGCCCAGCTGGCCAACAGCCTGGACCTCGAAGGCCACGCCAACCACCGCGGTTCCGCCTTCGGCCGCCGCGCCACGCCGCAGCCGGCGCAGATCGATTTCGAGAACCGCCTGGCCATCGACATCCTGAAGAAGCGCCACGCCGGCACGGAGCAGTTCGTGCTGGAGGACGAGGGGCGCATCGTCGGCAGCTGCTCGGTGCCGCTGGAGCTGTACCAGGGCATGCAGCACTACCCGCTGGTGTGGCTGGAAGACAGCTTCGAGCAGCGCGTGGAGCGCATCCTCAAGGACTACGTGGTGAACCTGTGCGCCGACCATGTGCAGGTAGTGGGCGAGGAGGGCGGCTTCGAGTCCTTCGCCGCCTACCTGCGCAAGAGCCTGTCGGGCATCGTCAAGCGCCTGGGCGGCGAACGCTACCAGCGCCTGGCGGCGATCATGGATGAGGCCCTGGAAGAGCAGAAGCGCAGCGGCGCGGTGGACCTGCACCGGGGCTGGATCGAAGGGCTGCTGGGCGAATACTACGACCCGATGTACGCCTTCCAGCGCGAGAGCAAAGGCGAGCGCGTGGAGTTCCGCGGCACCCAGGACGAAGTGGTCGAATACCTGCGCTTCCGCGCCGAGCGCTGATCCCGGCGTTCCCCTGCAGGTGCGGGCCATACCGGCCCGCACCGGCATCACGACGGAGCACCAACGTAGGATGGGTGGAGCTTGCGATACCCATGCTGCTGTCGGTGCATGAGAGCGATGGGTATCGCTTCGCTTCACGCCATCCTACGACTAGCTTTCAGTTTTGTAGGGCGCATATCGCGCCAGCGTTATCCGCCGTTATGCCATCGGCGGATAACCCGTTCCGGGTTATCCGCCCTACACGCTGCAGCGGACCAACAGGTGCTCACATGCTCTTGCCGTCGTACTCCTTCACTGTCAGCCCCGCCAGGTCCACCCCCGGCAGGCAGCGTACGTTGATCGCCGCCATCGGCGTGCCGTCCGGCATCGCGCCGTAGGCCAGCGGCGCGCAGCCGCAGGTGGGGCAGAAACGGTGTTCGATGCGATGGGTGTTGAACGTATAGGTGCTCATCGCACTCTCAGGAGTCGTCAGCTTCAGCTTGCCGCGCGGCACGAACCACAGCAGCGAGCCCTTGCGCCGGCAGATCGAGCAGTTGCATGACACGACTTCACCGACATCCCCTTCCACTTCGAACGCGATCTGCCCGCAATGGCAGCTGCCCTGGTGCAACATGATCCTTCTCCTTGTCGGGATACCCCGTGGGCAAACAGTGTAGTAGTCGCTTGAATGCCATCCGTCCGGTGGCATACTGCGGCGCCGTCCGGCAGGCCCCTGCGCCGCGTTCTAAGCTGGATTCACCCCCGAATACTTCCAGGAGTTTCGTCATGCCGCGCATTCCCCTGATCATCGCCCTGCTGCTCGCCGTTGCCGGCTGCTCGGGCAAGACCGTCAACCGCGACAGCTGCGCCAACGAGCTGAATGCCGCCTGGCACGAACTGGACCTGGCCAAGGCCGAAGGTTTCGCCGGCACCGTCAGCTACTCCAAGGCCGTCGGGCTGCTGACCGCCGCCAAGACCCAGCAGCAGGTCGAGGCCTATGACGGTTGCGCCGACAAGGCCAGCCGCGCGCGCTTCTACATCAAGGAATCCCGCGCCGGCCGCTGAGCCGCGTATCGCCGGGCTGCCTGAAGCGGCCCGCGCCTTCCCTACCGCATCGCCCGGATTTCGACATGCAACTCGACTTCACCCAACTGTCCAAGGCCGAGGCCTACCGCTGGCTGGCCTCCACTGTCACGCCACGCCCGATCGCCTGGGTTAGCACCTTGTCCAGGGACGGCCAGAGCAATCTCGCGCCGTTCAGCTTCTTCCAGGTCATCAGCGATTCGCCGCCGACCCTGCTGGTCAACACCAGCGTGCGCGAGGATGGCAGCGTCAAGGACACGCTGCGCAACGTGCGCGAGACCGGCGAGCTGGTGATCCACCTGGTCAGCGCCGACCAGGCCGAGAACATGAACGCCACCGCCGCCTGGCTGCCCCACGGCGTCAGCGAGATCGAACACACCGGCATCGCTACCGTGCCCAGCGAGCGCGTGGCACCGCCGCGCGTTGTCGGCGCACCGGTGGCCTTCGAATGCCAGTTGGCGGAAATCATGCCGTACCCGGCAGAAAACCCCTCCAGCATGCTGATCTTCGCCCGCGTGCTGCTGGCGCATATCGATGAGTCGGTGATGCAGGACGAGCGCCACGTCGACCCGGCGAAGCTGGACCTGGTCGGTCGCCTGGGCGGCACCCAGTACAGCTATACCCGCGACACCTTCAGCATGATCCGTCCGAAGTAGGACTCCCCGCCTGGCGCGGCGGCGTCAGGCGAACTCCAGTTCCAGCCCGAGCTGCCAGTGGATGCCACCCATCCGCGCCACGTCCAGCCGCTCGCCAAGGGCGAAGAGTTCGGAGAGCAGTTCGTCACGGCGGGTAAAGTCCAGCGTGCTGCCGTGGATCAGGCTGACGATGCCGTGCACCAGGCGCCAGCCGGTCTGGGCATCGAACCAGCAGTCCAGCCATTCGCCCTTGGCCTCGTCATACGCCTGCGGGCAGACAAAGTGACGGATCGGCAGCTGTCCGCGAGTCAGCAGCAACGGGTCGAGGCGGCGCTGCTGGCGGTACAGCTCCGGCAGAAACAGTTCTTGGGCGAATCCCGCCAGCGGGCGCTGCAGGACCAGTTGGTAGTAGGCGTTCATCCGAGCACCTGGAGTGAAAAGTCAGGTGTCGGAATCTGAACGGTCAGGCTGGCAGGTCGCTGTCGGCGATTTCCGCATCCGGGTCAGGAAAGTCCTGTTCAGTGTTCTGGATACGACCTCCACGTATCTCTGTGCAGCATCACCGTGCCATCACCGTCGTGCCCTCTATCCAGTCGGTGGGCGGCGCTCCTAATGTTCCGCGCAAAAGCAGCGATAACGATCAGGAGACCTTCGGGATTTCCTGCAACGCCATTGCGGATGGGGGGGAGAAGCCATGGTTGCCTTCGTGCAGCGTCGTCTGGCCGACATGGGAACGGCGAAGAAACTGGCCATCGGATTCGGCCTGGTGCTGTTGCTGACGGCCGTGGTGGCGGTGATCGGCGTGACCTCGCTACGGGCGATTTCCCAGCGCTTCGATCTGCTCGGCGACATGTCGACCATCAACCGCGAGTTGCTGGAGATGCGCCAGAGCGAGAAGGACTTCGTGATCGACGCCAGCGATGCCTCGGCCAAGCGCCTGCGCGAACACGCCGGCAACCTCGGCGAAGCGGTGGCGCGTCTCAAGACCCAGCCGGATCAGGCTGCGGCCATGGCCCGCGTGGAGCAGGGCATTGCCGACTACCTGGCCGCCTTCGCCAGCTTCGAGAAGTCCAGCAAGAGCCGGCGCCTGTCGCTGGACGCCGCCACCTGGTCGGTGAACGGCGCGTCCAACAGCCTGGACATCCTGCAATCCAGCCTGGCCGATGACGGCGCCTACGAACTCAAGGACTCCCAGGGCCAGAAGGGCGAGGAACTGCTGCAGCAGGCTACCCAGGTCAGCCAGCTCTACCGCCTGGTGCTGCAGGGGCTGAACGAGGCCCGCTCGCGCATGGAAGCGGGCAGCGACGAGAAGGCCGAGGGCGGTCGCATCAAGTCCGCCGCCGAGGCGCTGGAGCTGTCCGCCAAGCTGCAGGAAGCGATTACCGATCCAACCTACGTCTCGGTGCTCAAGGACGTCATCACCAACATCAACGCCTTCGTCGAGAAGCTCGACGAATACACCGCCAGCCTCGAGCAGGAAAAACAGGTCCACGCGCAGATGAACGACCGAGCGGCGCTGGTCATGCAGCAGGTCGACGATGCCTACGCTGCCCAGCGTGCGGCGATGCAGAGCCAGTTGCGGACCAATACGCTGCTGATCGTCGCTTCGGCGGCGCTGGCGCTGCTGGTCGGCGCGCTGGCGTCGATGCTGATCACCTGGATGATCGTGCGACCGCTGCGCCAGGTGATCGGCATGGCTCGACGCATCGCCGAGGGTGACCTCAGCGTGAGCATCGAGGTGCGGCGCAAGGATGAGGTCGGCCAACTGATGGGCGCAGTCGGCAGCATGGCCGACAGCCTGCGCGGCATCGTCAGCCGGCTGAGCGATGGCGTGGGGCAGATCACCGCTTCGGCGCAGGCACTGTCCAGCGTCACCGAGCGCACCCAGCACGGGGTGAACAGCCAGAAGGCCGAGACCGATCAGGTTGCTACGGCGATGAACCAGATGGCGGCCACCGTCCATGACGTGGCGCGCAATGCAGAAGAGGCCGCCAGCTCCGCCGAACAGGCCGACGGCAAAGTGGCCAGCGGGCAGGACGTGGTGCGCCAGACGCTGGGTCGCATCGAACAATTGGCCGATGCGGTGCGCGCGGCCACGCAGAGCATCGAGCAGCTTGGCCGCGAGAGCCAGAGCATCGGCAGCGTGCTGGACGTGATCAAGAACGTCGCCGAGCAGACCAACCTGCTGGCACTCAACGCCGCCATCGAGGCTGCGCGGGCGGGCGAGCAGGGCAGGGGCTTTGCCGTGGTGGCGGACGAGGTGCGGGCGCTGGCGCGGCGCACCCAGCAGTCCACCGTGGAGATCGAGACGCTGATTGCCGCCCTGCAGAACGGCGCGAATACATCGGTGCAACGTATGCAGCGCAGTCACGCGCTGGTGGAAATGACCGTCGGCGACGCGGTACAGACCGAGGCCGCGCTGGGCACCATCGCCTCGGCGGTGGCGGTGATCCACCAGATGAACCAGCAGATCGCCGCCGCTTCCGAGCAACAGAGCGCGGTGGCCGAGGAGATCAGCCGCAGCGTCAGCAGCATCCGTGGCATCGCCGACGAATCGGCGCAGGCCATGGAGTCCACCGCGTCTTCCAGCGTCGAGCTGGCGCAGCTCAGCCGCGAGCTACAGGGGCTGGTCGGGCAGTTCCGTCTCTGAAGCCGGCGCGGCTCGTTCGGCCGCCTGCTCACGCTTGTGTTGCTGATGCACGCGCCGGTAGGCGTTGACGCCGGCCCGCACCGAGCTGAATACCAGCGGCGGCTTCACCTCGCCCAGGGCGCCGGAGCGCTTGAGCATCGCCAGGGCTTCGCCGGTCACCCGCGCCAGGGACAGGTGCACGCCCTGGGCGTCGAGGGTTTGCTGAACCTCGCGCAAGGTGGTCAGGCCGCTGATATCCAGGTTGAGGATGCCCTCGGCATTGAGCAGCACCGCGCGGGCGCTGGGCGCCTCGGCCACTACTTCCAGTAGGCGCTGTTTGAAGTAGTCGGCATTGAAGAACAGGATCGGCGCGTCGAAACGGTAGATCACCAGACCAGGCAGGGTGTGGGCGTTGGGGTACTGCTCCAGCTCCACCTGGCCGTCGATGCCGTGCACCCAGCCCATCACCGCGTCGTGCGGGCGATAGGTGAGGTAGAGCAGGCGCAGCAGGGCGAGCATGATGGCGACGAAGATGCCCGGCAGCACGCCGACGCTGAGCACACCGGCCGTGGTCAGCACGCACAGGCCGAACTCGAACCGGCTCAGTGCCCAGAAACCGCGCAGCGCACGGAAGTCGATCAGCCCCCAGCCGGCCATCAGCAGCACCGCGCCCAGCGCCGGCATCGGCACCCAGCCCAGTGGTTTGCTGAACAACAGCAGGACCAGGCCGATGACCAGCGCGGCCACCACGCCGACCAGCTGGCTCTTGCCGCCGACCATGTCGTTCACCGCGGTGCGCGAGTCCGCGCCGCTGATGACGAAGCCCTGGGAAATCCCCGCGCCGATGTTGGCCATGCCCAGTGCCATGAACTCGTGGTTGGCATCGATGGCGTAGCCGTGGCGGGCGGCGAAGCTGCGTGCGGTCAGCATGGCGCTGCAGAAGCTGACGATGGTGATGCCCATGGCATCGCGGAACAGGCTGCCCAGTTCCTCGTAGCTGGTCTTCGGCCAGCTCAATTGCGGGAGGCCTTGCGGCACTTCACCCAGCAGCTTGATGCCGTACTGGTCCAGGCCGAATACGGCGGCGATGACCGAGGCGAACAGCACGCCCACCAGTGCGCCGGGAATCTTCGGGTAGCGACGCGGCAACAGGATCATCAGCGCCAGCGTGCCGACCCCCAGCGCCAGGGTCGGGAAATGCGTATCGGCGAGGTTGCGCACCAGGGCGATCAGGCCGCGGACAAAGCCGCTGGTCTCGCTGTGGTAGCCGAGGATCTTGCCGAGTTGGCCGGCGATCAGGCTCAGGCCGATGCCGTTCAGGTAGCCCACCAGCGTGGGCCGCGAGAGGAAACTGGCAACGAAGCCGGCGCGGGCGAACCCGGCGGCGATGGACATGGCGCCCACCAGCACCGCGACGATCATCGACAGTTGCAGCAGGCGCTCCGGGTTGCCGGCGGCCAGTGGCGTGATAGCGGCCGCGACCATCGCGGCGGTGGCGGCATCCGGGCCGACCATCAGCTGCCGCGAGCTGCCGACGATGGCGTAGATCAGCATCGGCAGGATGCAGGCGTAGAGCCCGACCTGCGGCGGGAAGCCGATGATCTGCGAATAGGCGATGGCGGTGGGAATCTGCACCGCGGCCACCGACAGGCCGGCCTGCACATCGCGCGGTAGCCAGTCGAAACGATAGTGCAGCAGGCTGTCCAGGCCGGGCAGCCAACGGGCGAGGGACATTCGGGGGGATCTTCCTTGGAATCGACCAGGGGAAATCCTAGCTGGAAAGGCTCAACAGAGCTTGTCGGAAATCATCGAGATAGAGCGAGGAATGCAGAACTCCGGGAGCGGGCCATGTCCGCGAACATCCTCCCCCTGTGATTCTGGCGCAGTGCCTTTTCCCTCACCCCAGCCCTCTCCCAGGGGGAGAGGGAGCAGACTGTGCCGGCTGACGCTATAGTTTCATCCTGCGCCGAACGGTCCCCTCTCCCTCTGGGAGAGGGTGAGGGCCGATCCGAGCACAGGAATCCTGGTAAGAGCGGCCGTCAGACCTTCAGCACCAGCTTGCCGAAGTTCTCGCCGCTGAACAGCTTGGCCAGGGTCTCGGGGAAGGTTTCCAGGCCTTCGACGATGTCTTCCTTTGACTTCAGCTTGCCTTCGGCGATCCAGGTCGCCATGTCCTTGAAGCCTTCCTGGAAGCGGTGGGCGTAGTCCATCACCACCATGCCTTCCATGCGCGCGCGGTTGACCAGCAGCGAGAGATAATTGGCCGGGCCGCGCACGGCTTCCTTGTTGTTGTACTGGCTGATCGCACCGCAGATCACCACCCGCGCCTTGGGCGCCAGGCGGGCGAGCACGGCATCGAGGATGTCACCGCCGACGTTGTCGAAGAACACGTTCACGCCCTTGGGGCATTCGCGCTTGAGGCCGGCGTTGACGTCCTCGGCCTTGTAGTCGATGGCGCCGTCGAAGCCCAGTTCATCCACCAGGTAGCGGCACTTGTCGGCGCCGCCGGCGATGCCGACCACGCGGCAGCCCTTGATCTTGGCGATCTGCCCGACCACGCTGCCCACCGCGCCGGCGGCGCCGGAGACCACCACGGTGTCACCGGCCTGGGGCAGGCCGACGTCGAGGAAGCCGAAATAGGCCGTCATGCCGGTCATGCCCAGCGCGGACAGGTATAGCGGCAGCGGCGCGCGCTGGCTGTCGACCTTGTAGAAACCCTTGGGCTCGCCGAGGAAATAGTCCTGCACGCCGAGGGCGCCGTTCACTTCGTCGCCGACCTTGAAGTCCGGGTGCTGCGAGGCGATCACCTTGCCCACGCCCAGGGCGCGCATCACGTCGCCGATGGCCACCGGGGCGATGTAGGACTTGGCGTCGTTCATCCAGCCGCGCATGGCCGGGTCCAGCGACAGGTACTGGTTCTTCACCAGGATCTGGCCGGGGCCGGGCTCGCCGACCGGGGTTTCCACGTAGGCGAAGGTGTCGCGGGTGGCGGCGCCGACCGGGCGCTGGGCGAGCTGGAACTGACGGTTGATCTGGGCGGACATGGCAGTGGACTCAGTCAGGGGGAAAGCCTAGGTGATAGTCCGCGCGCGGCGTTGGGGCAAGTTCCGTCCGCCGGGGGAATGTCCGTCCATCGGTTCCAGTGATCCGGATTTGGCCGAATCATCATCGGCATGGATGCAACGACGTCGCCCCGCCTGATAGTGCTTCGCGCCCGCAACGCGCTGGCTAGACTGCGACGGTTATCCCCATTCGCTTCGCAACGCTTTCGAGGAACGCTCATGAGTCAGCTGCTTTCCGGCCAGGTCGCCCTGGTCACCGGCGCCGCCAACGGCATCGGCCGCGCCACCGCCCAGGCCTTCGCCCAGCAGGGCGTGAAGGTCGTGGTTTCCGACGTCGACGCCAAGGGCGGCGAAGGCACCGTCGAGCTGATCCGCGCGGCGGGTGGCGAGGCGACCTTCATCCGTTGCGACGTGACCCGCGACGCCGAGGTCAAGGCGCTGGTGGAAGGCACCGTGGCTGCCTACGGCCGCCTGGACTACGCCTTCAACAACGCCGGCATCGAGATCGAGAAGGGCAAGCTGGCCGATGGCGAGGAGAGCGAGTTCGACGCCATCATGGGCGTCAACGTCAAGGGTGTCTGGCTGTGCATGAAGCACCAGATTCCGGTGATGCTGGAGCAGGGCGGCGGCGCCATCGTCAACACCGCCTCGGTTGCCGGCCTGGGCGCCGCGCCGAAGATGAGCATCTATGCCGCCTCCAAGCACGCGGTGATCGGCCTGACCAAGTCCGCCGCCATCGAGTACGCAAAGAAGAAAATCCGCGTCAACGCGGTGTGCCCGGCGGTGATCGACACCGACATGTTCCGCCGCGCCTACGAGGCCGATCCGAAGAAGGCCGAGTTCGCCGCCGCCATGCACCCGGTGGGTCGCGTCGGCCGCGTCGAGGAAATCGCCTCCGCCGTGCTCTACCTGTGCAGCGATCACGCCGGCTTCACCACCGGTATCGCGCTGCCGGTGGATGGTGGGGCGACGGCGATCTGATCGTCTCGGGGCTGCCCGGTGTTCGGGCTGCCCTCACCATTTTTCCGTGAGGCACCTGCAGCCCCGTAGGGCGCATAACGCGCCAGCGTTATCCGCCACGAACCATGCGGCGGATAACCTGTTCCAGGTTATGCGCCCTACACGTTGCCGCGATGTGCTCGCGTCTGGCTCCCTCCTGTAGGAGCGGGCCATGCCCGCGATCGCGCGTGTGGCGCGCTCCTACAGCGAGCTCGCCTGCAAGATCCCGCCTCGTTCGCTACAAACTTTCGCATTCTGTTACAGGAAGAAGTGGTATTGGCCTGCAAGGCCAGTTACAAGCGCCCAAGAGGCCGAAACAATCGGCCCATTCCAGTTGGAGAATAATGACAATGACCAACGATCCCTTGCTGACGCTGTTCATGCCCATCGCCCTGGGCATCATCATGCTGGGCCTCGGCCTGTCCCTGACCATCGCCGACTTCGCCCGCGTGGTGCGTTATCCCAAGCCCGTGCTGATCGGCCTGGTGTGCCAGATCATCCTGCTGCCCCTGGCGTGCTTCCTCATTACCCTGGGCTTCGCCCTCGAAGCGGCGCTGGCCGTGGGTATGATGCTGCTCGCCGCATCGCCCGGCGGCACCACCGCCAACCTCTACAGCCACCTGGCCCACGGCGACGTCGCGCTGAACATCACGCTGACCGCGGTGAACTCGGTGATCGCCATCCTCACCATGCCGCTGATCGTGAACATGTCGCTGCTGTACTTCATGAACGACGGCCAGACCATCCCGCTGCAGTTCGCCAAGGTGGTGCAGGTGTTCATCATCGTCCTCGGCCCCGTGGCCATCGGCATGATCGTGCGGCGCCTGCTGCCGGGCGTGGCGGCGGCACTGCAGAAGCCGGTGAAGATCCTCTCCGCGCTGCTGCTGGCGGTGATCATCGGCGTGGCCGTGACCAAGGATTGGCAGACGTTCCTCACCTATGCGCCCATCGTCGGCGCGGCGGCGCTGTGCTTCAACCTGCTGAGCCTGGCCGTGGGCTACTGGATTCCGCGCCTGCTCAAGCTGTCCAAGCCGCAATCCATCGCCATCGGCATGGAAATCGGCATCCACAACGGCACCCTCGCCATCGCCCTGGCGCTCAGCCCGATGCTGCTGAACAACAAGACCATGGCGATCCCGGCGGCCATCTACGGCGTGCTGATGTTCTTCACCGCCGGCCTCTTCGGCTGGTGGGTCAGCCGTGGCGTGGCCAAGACCGCACCGGAGCAGGCGCCCGCCTGACGCCCGGATTTTCCCTGTAGGAGCGCGCCATGCCCGCGATCGCGCGCATGGCGCGCTCCTACAGGTGATCTCTGCGTTAACCGGCCGGCGACAGAACGGGTTGCGTCCGCGACCTCTCCTGTATCGGTCCATCTTCCTACGCAAATGCGACAAGGTACTCGGGAAGCGTCCTGCACTGGCATCGGAAGAACCGGTAGCATGCCGCATTGCTGTGCCTGCAAGGCCGCCGGTAAGGTTTCCGGGTCGCGACGGTTGTCGTGACCTGGGCGTGGAAACCCGGTGTTTTGCTACGTAGGCGCGGTAGCGCCATGGCGGTTTGACGGGCGCTTTTTTTGTGCCCGTCAGGTGCTGTCTATGGCGGGATCGTGCGAGGCGGGCTTCGGCCCGGCCGGGTCCTACGTAGCCGGTATTTCCACCCTTGCACGGTCCCGCCACCCTTCAGTGGAAAGTTGGGTGAGTCGGGCTCCTCTCACCACTACGTAGGAACTGAAAGATGCACTATCCCGCTTTTACCCCCGCGCACCACCGGCAACACCCCTCTGGAATTCCTTCTACCGACTAATTGAACTGGCTGAACCCTCGGTGCTCGCCACCCTGCCGGGCACCTGAGATTTGCGGCAGGCCGCCGGGTGTATTGGGAGCCTGGCGGCCCTTTGGACATGGATCGGCGCCCGCGCCCGCGAGCGCGGCAAAGCGAGTTTTCAATGAGAGACAAGAAGGTGCGCAACGCGAGATTCCACCTGTGCCACATTCCGCAGGCCGATGGCTGGCCGGGGCTGGCGCTGGAGTGGCCGATGGATTGCCAGTCGGCCGCTGACGCCGGCGTGGCCCGCGTCGAGCAATGGTTCGCCGAGCGACACAAATCCAACCTCTGGATGGCCTTGCATATGGGGCGACTGGACCAGGGGCGAGGCTTCCATCAGGTCGCCTATGAAACGGCTTTCCTCTGGCGCCTGCAGCAACGCCTCATGGCCGCCGCCTCGCCAGCCGTCCTGAAGGTCTGAAGTCTCGGGTTCGAAAGCAAGCTCGCTCCCGTGGAGGCTGGTAGGGCGCCTACCTCCTCCCTGGCATCTCACCGGCTCCTGCGGGAGCGAGCTTGCTTGCGAATCCCCGGCCTCTGTCGTACAGGTTGGCGCCGTGCCTTGCCGGTTGGTTTCTCACGCTCCTGGCAGGTCGTAGGGCGGATAACCCGTTCCGGGTTATGCGCCCTACGTGCTCCGTGGACCCGATACCGCCGGTTGAACGCGACGTAGGATGGGTGGAGCTTGCGATACCCATCGAACCCCAGCAGGGATCGCATGGGGATCGCGAACTCGCGGAACGCCGCCCTGGCCAACCTGCGAAGGTGCGCGCCTGCTGCCGCTGAGCAGACTCAATCCGGCCAATGCCACGCCGGGGCATCGAACATGCCCTGGTCGCGGATGCGCGTCTGGCCCAGCTCCTTGTCCAGGTGCAGGCAGTTGCACTCGGGGTGCTCCTCCAGCGTGGCGATCAGCCGGCTGGCGTGGGACACGACCCAGACCTGGGTGTGCTTCGAGGCCTCGATGATCAACCGCCCCAGCGCGGGCAGCAGGTCCGGGTGCAGGCTGGTTTCCGGTTCGTTGAGCACCATCAGCGACGGCGGGCGCGGGGTGAGCAGGGCGGCGACCAGCAGCAGGTAGCGCAAGGTGCCGTCGGAGAGCTCCGCCGCGCTCAGCGGACGCAGCAGGCCGTACTGCTTCAGCGCCACGGCGAAGCGTCCGCCGGGCTGGCAGTCGATCTGCAGTTCGGCGCCGGGGAAGGCGTCGGTGATGGCGGTTTCCAGTGCTGTCGCGTTACCGATTTCACGAATGGTCTGTAGCGCAGCGGCGAGGTCGCGGCCGTCGTGGTGCAGCACCGGGGTGCGGGTGCCGAGCTGCGGCTGGCGCGCGGGGGCGTCGGCGTCGGTGCGGAAGTGGTCGTAGAAGCGCCAGCCGCGAATCTGCTCGCGCAGCAGCAGGGCTTCGGGGCAGTCCGAGCCGCTGCCGATGTGGGTGAACAGGCTGTCGAAAGTCGGGATGTGCTGCTCCAGCACCTGCCAGCTGCGGCCTTCGCGGGCGCGCAGCATCGGGCCGTTGCGCTCCACCAGTTGCGAGGCGGGGCGGTACCAGGGGCCGGCCCAGATGCTTTCGTGCTTGATCTCCGGGTCCAGGCCGAAGGCGCTGACCACCGGCGGTGGCGGCAGGCCGAGGGCGATGGCGTAGCCGAAATCTTCGCCGGCAAAGCCCAGGCGCAGGCGCTTCACTTCGTTGCGCGGGCCGCCCTGGACTTCCACTTCGCCCGTGCGTATGCGCCGCGAATGGGTTTCCGGCCCGGCCCAGAAGGTGGACTCCAGCCCGCCCTCGCGCGCCAGTGCATTCACCACGCCGCCCTGGGCGGTCTCGGCAAGCAGGCGCAAGGCGCGGTAGAGGTTGGACTTGCCGCTGCCGTTGGCGCCGGTGATCAGATTCAGCCGGCCCAGCGGCAGCACCAGCGAGTTGATCGAGCGGTAGTTGGCGACAGCCAGGGTGTGCAGCATGCGGGGCGATCCGGTTCGGGCAATCGCCCGCATGCTAGCAGAAGGGTTGCGCCTTTACGGCGCGCGGCGCCAGTTCAGCACCAGCTGGGTCAGCAGGCCGGCCACCAGTCCCCAGAAGGCCGAACCGACGGAGAACAAAGTGAAGCCCGAGGCGGTGACCAGGAAGGTGACCATCGCCGCTTCGCGCTGGCGCGCGTCGGCCATGGCATTGGTCAGACCGTTGGTGATCGAGCCGAGCAGGGCCAGCGCGGCGATGGACAGCACCAGCGCCTTGGGCAATGCAGCAAACAGCGCGGCCAGGGTGGCGCCGAAGATGCCGGCGATGCCGTAGAACAGCCCGCACCAGAGCGCGGCGGTGTAGCGCTTGTGCGGGTTTTCGTGGGCCTCCGGGCCGGTGCAGATCGCTGCGCTGATGGCCGCCAGGTTGATCCCGTGGGAGCCGAACGGCGCCAGCAGCAGTGAGGCGATGCCGGTGGTGGAGATCAGCGGCGAGGCGGGCACCTGGTAGCCGTCGGCGCGCAGCACGGCCAGCCCTGGCATGTTCTGCGAGGCCATCGCCACGATGAACAGCGGGATGGCGATGCTGATGGTGGCGGCCAGCGAGAAGCTCGGGGTGGTCCATACCGGGCGGGCGACTTCCAGCTGGAAGTGGCTGAAGTTGAGCAGGCCGAGGAAGCCGGCGAGGGCTACGCCCACCAGCAGTGCGGCGAACACCGCATAGCGCGGCGACAGGCGTTTGGCGATCAGGTAGCTGACGAACATCGCCACCACCAGCGCCGTCTGCTGCTGCGCGGCGTTGCAGATTTCGATGCAGATGCGGAACAGCACGCCGGCCAGCAGCGCCGAGGCCAGCGAGCCGGGTACCTGGCGCATCAGACGCTCGAAGCTGCCGGTGACGCCGCAGAGGGTGATCAGCGCGGCGCACACGATGAACGCGCCGATGGCCTCGCCGTAAGGCACGCCGGGCAGGCTGCTGATCAGCAGTGCGGCGCCGGGGGTGGACCAGGCGATGACGATCGGCGTGCGGTAGCGCAGGGTCAGGCCGATGGTGGTCAGGGCCATGCCGATGGACAGCGCCCAGATCCACGAGGAAATCTGCGCGGTGGTCAGCCCCGCCGCCTGGCCGGCCTGGAACATCAGCACCAGCGAGCTGGTGTAGCCGGTGAGCATGGCGACGAACCCGGCGACGATGGCGGCGGGGGAGGAGTCTGCCAGCGGGCGCATGGGCGCGCTGGCGGGTGTGGTGTCAGTCATGCACGAACTTCCATCAGGTGCGGGTGAACAGAGGGTAGAGCGAGGCGACCAGCAGCGCCGCCATGCCGACATTGAACAGGCGAAGTCGCAGCGGGTCTTCCAGCCAGCGCCGCAGCAGGCTGCCGAGCACCGTCCAGACGCCCACGCTGGGCAGGTTGACCACGGCGAACAGGGTGGCGATCAGCACCACGTTGCCGATCCAGCTGTTGGCTGGCAGGTAGGTGGCGATAGCGCCGACGGCCATCACCCAGGCCTTGGGGTTGACCCACTGGAAGGCGGCGGCCTGGAGGAAGGTCATCGGCTTGGCGCTGTGCTCGCCCTTGGCCTCAGGCGCGCCGGAACGGGCGATCTTCCACGCCAGGTACAGGAGATAGGCGCCGCCGGCGTAGCGCAGCGCGGTATAGGTGACCGGGAAGCGCTCGAACAGCTGGTGCAGGCCCAGGCCCACGGCGACCACCAGCAGCAGGAAGCCGATGCTGATACCGAGCATGTGCGGGATGGTCCGGCGTACGCCGAAGTTCACGCCCGAGGCCAGCAGCATCATGTTGTTGGGGCCGGGGGTGATGGAGGTGACGAAGGCGAACAGCACGAAGGCGCCGAGGAGTTCGAGGGGCATGGCGGTATACCGGTCTAGTTGTAGGACCAGCCTAATCCCGCGGGCTCCAGGCTGTCCCATAACAGCCAGCGGCCGAGTGGCCCGTACAGTGCGAGCGGCAGTGGCGTGCGCGGGAGTGCGCCGGTATGGTGCGGGAAAGCCGTACGACTGATGGAAGATCGCCACCATGGAACAGAATCCCTACGCCGCGCCCAAGGTCGAGCTGGTGGATCAGAGCGCTCCGGGGTCCTTCCTCGCCGGGCGCTGGAACCCCGGCCACCTGCGTCTGCTCGGTTTCCTGAGTCTCGCGCTGCTGCTGTGCAATGTGGTGTTGTTCGCCTTGTCCTTCGCGGCAGCGCTGCATGAGTCGAGTACGTGGCAGCGCTACGAACTCTGGGTCGGCGTGCTCAGCACGGTGCTCGGCTGCTTCCTGCTGTGGCGTACCCGCAGTTTTCTCGAGGATCGCTTCAACGCCCGCGGACTGGCCTGGCCGGTCGGGCTGTCGATAGCCATCGCGCTGGTGATGCAGGTCTACAGCCTGATCTTCGACGAGCAGCTCAGCGGTGAATTCAACGGCGCGCTGATGGGCTTCATGGGGCTGTTCGTGCCCACCGGTATCGTCACGCTGTGGTACGGCATCCGCCTGCTGAAGATCGAGCTGCCGTACCCGTCGGTGAAGGTCATGGGCTGGCTGGAGGTCACCTCCGGGGTGTGCCTGCTCAGCGTCCTGCTGTTCCTGCCCGGCACAGCCCTGGCGATGGCCAGCCTGCTGCCGCTGGCGCTGATGTTCCTGCGCGCCGCCCGCGAGCTGGAAGCCGCCGCCCGCTAGTCTTCGTCCTGCGACCAGGCGATGGCCTGGTTGACCGCCAGCCAGCCGCGCACGGCGTCCTCTCCGGCTTCGTCGAAGGCGCGTTGCAGCAGGCGTCCTTGTTCCTGGCGCAGGGCCTTTTCCAGCTTGCCGCCTTCGGCCGTCAGCTCCAGCAGGCGCCGGCGCTTGTCGTTGTCGCAGGCTTCGCTGCGGATCAGGTCGCGTTCCAGCAACTGGCGCAGCGGCACGTTCAGCGCCTGCTTGGTCACGCCCAGGGCGGACAGCAACTCGCTGACACTCAGCCCCGGATTGCGCGCGATGAAGAACAGGATGCGGTGGTGCACACGGCTCAGGCCGCGACGCTCCAGCATCTCGTCGGGTTTTGCGGTGAAGGCCCGGTAGCTGAAGAAGAAGGCTTCCATGGCCTGGAGTTGCAGGGCATTTTTTATTAGGTCAGGCATATTGACGTATCCGTCTCGGGCGTCGTAGCTTCGGTCAAGCAGTTTGACTCATTCTTCCGTGCTCCCGCTACCGGTGACTCCCATGGCCTTCTCCGAACGCATCGCCCGACTGAAAAGCTCTCTGATCCGTGAAATCCTCGCCGCGGCGCAGCGCCCGGAGGTGATGTCCTTCGCTGGCGGCCTGCCCGCCGAGCCGATGCTGCCGAAGGTGAACTGGGACGCCATGCCCGCAAGCATGGGGCAGTACGGCATGAGTGAAGGGGAGCCGGCGCTGCGCGAAGCCATCGCTGCCGAAGCGCGCGCACTGGGCGTGCCCTGCGAGGCGAGCCAGGTGCTGATCGTCAGCGGCTCGCAGCAGACGCTCGACCTGGCCAGCAAGCTGTTCATCGATCCGGGCACCGAAGTGCTGCTCGAGGCGCCGACCTACCTCGCTGCGCTGCAGGCCTTCCAGCTGTTCGGCGCGAACTGCCTGACCGTGCCGCTGGGTGCCGAAGGCCCGGACGTCGCCGCGCTGCGCCAGCGCCTGGAGACCAGCAAGCCGGCCTTCGCTTACCTGATCCCGACTTTCCAGAACCCGTCCGGCGTGCGTTACAGCGAACAGCGCCGCGATGAGGTGGCCGCCGTGCTCGACGAATTCGGCGTGACCCTGATCGAGGACGAACCCTACCGCGAGCTGGTGTTCGATGAGGGCGCTGCGACCCCGCTGGTCAGCCGCCTGAAGAAGTCGAGCTGGATCTACACCGGCACCGTGTCGAAGACGCTGCTGCCGGGCTTGCGCGTGGGCTTCCTGATCGCCACGCCGGACCTGTTCCCGCATTTGCTGCGGCTGAAGCAGTCCGCCGACCTGCATACCAACCGCGTCGGCCAGTGGCAGGCGTTGCAGTGGTTCGGCACCGAAGCGTACCGTGGCCATCTGGCTGAGCTGCGCGATTTCTACCGCATCCGCCGCGACGCCATGCAGGCGCAGCTGGAGGAGCACTTCGGCGAGCTGGCGGAGTGGAACGTGCCCCAGGGCGGGCTGTTCTTCTGGCTCAGGCTCAAGCAGCCGCTGGACACCCGCACGCTGCTGGACGCGGCGCTGGCGCAGAACGTGGCCTTCATGCCGGGTGAGCCTTTCTTCACCGAACCGGATGCCAATCCCGGCTATTTGCGGCTTAACTTCAGCCACGTGGCGCCCGAACGCGCCGGTGAAGGGCTCCGTCGACTGGCGACGGTGATCCGTAACGCCCAGGCCCAGTGAGGAGATGAGCATGTACACCGTTTACGGCGATCAACTGTCCGGCAACTGCTACAAGGTCAAGCTGGCCCTGCACCTGCTCGGCCTGCCTTACCAGTGGCGCGAGATCAACATCCTCAAGGGCGAGACGCAGACCGCCGAGTTCCTGGCGATGAACCCCAACGGCAAGGTGCCGGTGCTCAAGCTCGAGGACGGCACCTGCCTGTGGGAATCCAACGCCATCCTCAATTTCCTCGCCGATGGCAGCGAGCTGCTGCCCAGCGAACCGCGCCTGCGCACCCAGGTGCTGCAGTGGCAGTTCTTCGAGCAGTACAGCCATGAGCCCTACGTGGCGGTGGCGCGCTTCATCGAGTTCTACCTCGGTCTGCCCGAGGAGCGCCGCGAGGAATACGCGCGCTGTCACAAGGGCGGCTACAAGGCGCTGAAGGTGATGGAGAAGCAACTGGAGCAGACGCCTTATCTGGTGGGCGACACCTACTCCATCGCCGATATCACCCTGTACGCCTACACCCACGTGGCTCACCAGGGCGGCTTCGACCTGTCGAACTTCCCGGCGATCAACGCGTGGCTGGCGCGGGTGGCGGATCACCCGCGGCATGTGGGCATGCAGGACTGATCAGCGTCTTGCTGTTGAAAACGCCGCTTCGCTGGAAGCGGCGTTTTTCGTTGTGCGCCCGGTGCTCTTGGTAGGAGCGAGCTTGCTCGCGAACAGGTTTCCGGCAACACCGGACCTTGGGCGATTCGCGAGCAAGCTCGCTCCTACAGGCTGATCCGGGCGTCGGTGAAGAAAACCGGCAAAACGCCATCAGACGAATCCGAAAAAACCGCTCTAAACCGCGGATTCCGGCGCTTTGGGGTTGACCGGCATCATGGCGGCGTTTTGTCGCCCTCCCTAATCTGGACGCGCTGCCATGCGGGATGTACCGATGTGGCCGGGCGCGAGCGGCAGGCAGTGTCGTCGCCTGGCATGGGGAGGGAAAAGATGGCCTATCTGGTCTGGCAGGCGGATCTCGACACCGGGATCGGAGTGATCGACGCACAGCACAAGCGCATCGTCGAAATGATCAACCAGCTGCACGAGGCCCAGGCCCATCACGATCGAGCGATGCTCGGCGGCGTGATCGAGGAACTGGTCGACTACACCATCTCGCACTTCGCCTTCGAGGAGACCCTGCTGGAGGACTCCGGCTACCAGTTCACCCGCGCGCACAAGAAGGTCCATGAACTCTTCATCAAGCGCGTTTCCGATTACCGCACGCGCTTCGAGGCCGGCGAGGACGTCGCCGAGGAGCTCAAAGGGCTGCTCGGCCGCTGGCTGTTCAACCATATCCGCAACGACGACGCCAACTATGTGGAGGCGGTGAAGGCGACCATGCACGAGCTGACCCGCGACCAGGGCCACGGCGGCTGGCTTTCGCGCTCGATGAAGCGATTCTTCGGCTGAATCGCCCGCTGTTTCGGCAGTGAATGCCGACGCGAATCGCCCCTGGCTGGCTATGCTCTGTGCACAACTACAAGCTATGCCACGGGGGTATTCGCATATGAAGACGCTGTTGAAGTCACTGTTGCTGCTTTCCTTCCTGTCGTCCTTCCCATTGTTCGCCGCCCAGTCGAGCGCCACGTCAGGCTCTGACGACCAGCGCGCCAAGGCGCTGCTGTCCAAGGCGGTGGCTGCCTACAAGCAGGACGGCGACAAGGCCTTCGCCGCATTCAGCCGCCAGGGCGAATTCGTCGATGGCGACCTCTATGTGTTCGTGGTGGACAGCAAGGGCACCATGCTCGCCAGCGGCGGGCCGTCGGTGGTGCTGATCGACCGCGACGTTTCCTCGACGCTCGATCCTTCGCTGCAGGAGCAGTTCGCCAAGGCCTTGAAGTCGCCGGAAACCGGCAAGGTGCAGCAGGCCGACTACCGCTGGAAGAACTGGGCGGACGGCAAGGTGGAACGCAAGCACGTCTATTACCAGCGCGTCGGCGAGCGCTTCCTCGCGGTGGGCTATTACATCCCGCGCGCCTCGGCGCAGCAGGCTGTGTCCATGCTGGACAAGGCGGTGAAGGCCGTCGAGGCCGACCCGCAAGGAACCTTCAAGCAGATCACCGCACGGGACAAGGCCTTCATCGAGGATGACCTCTACGTCTTCGTGGTCGACCTGGAGTCCTCGAAGTTCGTCGCCCACGGCTTCAATACCCGAATGGTCGGCACCGACTTCGACTCGCTGAAGGACCCGGGCGGCAACCCCATCGGCCACGCCATGCTGGAACTGGTGAAGGCCAAGGGCGAGGCGGAGTTCGAGTACCAGTGGCGCAACCCGGTGACCAGCAAGGTGGAGAACAAGCACGCCTTCCTGCGCAAGGCCGGGCACTACCTGGTGGCGGTGGGTTACTACACCCGCTGATGCCTTCTTGCAGGCAAAAAAAACCGGCCCTAGGGCCGGTTTTTTCATGGCGGCGGTTCGCGATCAGCGGATCAGGCTGAGGAACTCGCTGCGGGTGGCGGCGTTCTCGCGGAACTCGCCGAGCATCACCGAGGTGACCATGGAGGAATTCTGCTTCTCCACACCGCGCATCATCATGCACATGTGCTTGGCCTCGATCACCACGGCCACGCCCAGCGCGCCGGTGACCTGCTGCACGGCCTCGGCGATCTGCCGCGACATGTTTTCCTGGATCTGCAGGCGGCGGGCGTACATGTCGACGATGCGTGCGACCTTGGACAGGCCCAGCACCTTGCCGTTGGGGATGTAGGCGACGTGGGCCTTGCCGATGAAGGGCAGCAGATGGTGCTCGCACAGCGAGTAGAGCTCGATGTCCTTGACCAGCACCATTTCGCTGTTGTCGGAGCTGAACAGGGCGCCGTTGACGATCTCCTCCAGCGTCTGCTGGTAGCCGCGGCAAAGGTACTGCATGGCCTTGGCGGCACGCTTGGGCGTGTCGACCAGACCTTCGCGGGTGACGTCCTCACCAAGCTGGCTGAGGATCGCGGAGTAGTTTTGTTCCAGGGACATGATCTACCTGTGGCAATGACAAAAATAAAAACCGTGGCGCAGGGTAGGGCGCTCAGCCCCCTCTGGCAAGGCCCGCGCGCCGGTTGGCGCGTTATGGCTGCCGGTTTGGCGCCAGGCGCTGCGCCCAGCCCTCGGCCCATTGCGCCAGCGGCAGGCAGTGCAGCGCCAGCTCCTGGCCCTGCTCGGAAAGCTGGTAGCCGTCCGCGCCGTTTTCCACCAGCTGCGCCTCGCGCAGTTCGCCCAGACGGGTATTGAGCACCGAGGGCGAGAGGCCTTCGCAACGCGCCTGCAGCTCGCGGAAACTCGCCGGCCCCTGGTGCAATTCCCAGAGCACGCGCAGGCTCCAGCGGCGGCCGAGCAGGTCGAGCAGCGCCATGATCGGCCGGCCGCTGTCGGAGCCGCGTACGGGGTTGCCGGGGAGGGGAAGTGTCATCGACTCTCCTTGCTACTTTTTCAGTAGCGGTCTAGCTTGATTGCTACTTAATTGATAGCAGTCGGAGGCGCATCATGACACAACCGCGTATCGAGCCGTTGCAACCGCCGTTCCCCGAAGACCAGCAAGCCGCGTTCACCCGGATCATGCCGACCGGCGTGGAGCCGCTGAAGCTGTTCCGTACCATGGCGCATAACCCGCGGGTGCTGCAGCGCTTCTTCGCTGGCGGCTTGCTGGACCGCGGCAGCATCGCCCTGGAGGACCGTGAGTTGCTGATCCTGCGCACCACCGCGCGCTGCGGCGCGGAATACGAGTGGGGCGTGCACGTGGCGTTCTATACCGGCAAGACCGGCTTCAGCGAGGAGCAACTGGCCGACACCTGCCGCGCAACACCGGACGCTGCGTTGTGGAGCCCCGCGCAGCGGGCTCTGCTGGCGCTGGCGGACAGCCTGCACGACAGCTCGACCGTGAACGACCAGCTGTGGGCGTGGCTGAGCGAGCACTTCAGCGCTGATCAGTTGATCGAGTGCCTGATGGTGGTGGGGTTCTACCATTCGGTGTCGTTCGTGGTGAACGGCCTGAAGGTGGAGAGGGAAAGCTACGGCGCGCGTTTTCCCGTCTGATTACTCGTCGCGGCCTTCCAGCATGGTGCGCCGCAGCATCACGTAGATCGCCCCGGTGCCGCCGTGGCGTGGCAGGCAGGAGGTGAAGCCGAGTACCTGCGGGTGCTGGCGCAGCCAGGTATTCACGTGGCTCTTCACCATCGGGCTGCGGCCATCGACGCGAGCGGCCTTGCCATGGGTGACACGGACGCAGCGGATCTCGAAACGAGTGGCTTCGGCGATGAAGTCCCAGAGGGTTTCGCGGGCGGTCTCGATCTTCATGCCGTGCAGGTCGAGGCTGCCCTCGAAGGCGATCTGGCCGGCCTTGAGCTTGCGGATCTGGCCTTCCTGGACGCCGTCGCGGGCCCAGTAGAGTTCGTCTTCGGGGCCGACGTCGATGACGAACTGGTCGGACAGGCCGTCCACCCGGATGTTCTCGGTGCGCACGGTCGCGTTCTGCCGCAGCTCCTTGAGCTGCTTGCGGTCGGCCTTGGGCTTGCCGGTGTCGGCCTGGTCCACGGTGATGCGCTTGACGCCGCGCATCTCGCGGGCGAACTGGGAAAAATCGTCGTCTTGCATGCGCACCTCCTCGAAGAGCCGCGCAGTCTAACGGATCGTGCCGGTCCTACGGAAATTCGCCCAGGAATTCAGTTGCGGCGCTTCATCAGTCGCGGCGACAGGCTCAGGCCGTCGCGGCCACGGGCACGGCGGCGGGCGGCGCGCCAGAAGGTGACGCCCAGCCAGAGACATAACAGGCCGATGACCAGCAGCACGGCGCCAGCGCCCGGTTCGATGTGCAGGACGCCCACCGCGGGCTGGCGGCGGAGCAGGGCGGCGACGCCGGCCATGCTGGACAGGATGCCGAAGGTGGCGATCACCGCGGCAATCGCGGCGGCAAAGCGCCAGCGCCAGCGCCCCGGTCGTTTCGGGCGCAGGCTGGGTGGGTCGAACTTCTCGGTCATCTTCATCCCGACTTCCTCATCTGTTGAACGAGGCTATGACCGGTGGGGAGGGGTGGGGTTCCAACCCCAGGGTCGGGAAGCGCGGCGAACCCGCTGGGTGAGCGGGTTCGCGGGCTTTCGCGCCTAAGCTGAGCCTAACCCCGGGCGCTTGTCGCTGCCGCCCGTCGGGACGAGTGGCTTCAGACCAGCGCCTGGGCCTGTGCGACCACGGCGGCGAAGTTGTCGCCCAGGGCAGCGATTTCCGCGCGGTGCAGGTCGCGGGCGGCGAGCACGCCACCTTCGGGGGTGGGGATGTCGCGGGTGGCGCAGGCCGCGTCCACCAGGGTGCAGCGGTAACCGTAGTCCTTGGCAGCGCGGACGGTGGTGCTGATGCTGGAGTGGGTCATGAACCCGCAGACGATCAGGTCCAGGCGGCCGCTGGCCTGCAGGCGGTCATGCAGGTCGGTGCCGGCGAAGGCGTTGGGCAGGCGCTTGTCCACCACCACCTCGCCAGGCAGTGGAGCCAGCTCCGGCAGGAAGCGGCCGCGCGGGCCCTGCGGGTCGAGCAGGCCACCGACCACACCCAGGTGATGCACATGGACGATAGGAGTGCCCATGTTCCGGGCCGTCTCCAGCAGCAGGCGAATCTGCGCCACCGCCGCGTCCAGGTCAGGCAGGGCGAGCACGCCGCTGCGGTATTCCTCCTGGGCGTCGATGATCAACAGAGTGCTCTGGCGCAGGGTGGCCGGCGGATATCCGCGCCCACTGATCTGCAGCATGCTGAGCGGATGGGACATGTCTGGACTCCTGTAAATGCATGTTCACTCATTGTGGGCCGTAACGCGTCCGCTGTGAATCTTTGCGAACTCGCGCCAAAGTGGTATTGGCATTCTTCTCAGGAACCGCCCGGAGGCGCCCCAGAGCCCCCGCGTTCCGCTAGAATGCGCCCCTTTTTGCGAGCTGCGAGGACTGCTGCCGTGACCGAATCCCGTTTGCTGACCCTGCGTGACCACATCCGCTGGGCCGTCAGCCGCTTCCACGCCGAGGAACTGTTCTTTGGCCACGGTACCGACAACGCCTGGGACGAAGCCCGCCAGCTGGTGCTGGGCGCGCTGCACCTGCCCTGGGAAATGGCCGATGCCTACCTGGACTGCCGCCTCGAGGACGAGGAGCGCGACTACCTGATGCACCTGCTGCGCCGGCGCATCGAGGAGCGTGTGCCGACCGCCTACCTGCTGGGCGAAGCCTGGTTCTGCGGCATGCCTTTCGTGGTGGACGAGCGCGTACTCGTGCCGCGCTCGCCCATCGCCGAGCTGATCGAACGCCGCTTCGAGCCCTGGCTGGCGGCCGACCCGGCGAGAATCCTCGACCTTTGCACGGGTTCGGGCTGCATCGGGATCGCCTGTGCCAGCGCCTTCCCGGACTCCGAGGTGGTGCTGGGCGACCTGTCGTTCGATGCCCTGGAAGTGGCCAACATCAACATCGAGCGCCACGAGCTCGGCGAGCGCGTCTATACCGTGCAGGGTGATGGTTTCGAAGGCCTGCCGGGCCAGCGTTTCGACCTGATCGTGTCGAACCCGCCCTATGTCGACGCCGAAGACTTCGCCGACATGCCGGCCGAATACCACCACGAGCCCGAGCTGGGCCTGGCCTGCGGCAACGACGGGCTGGACCTGGTGCGGCGCATGCTGGCCGAGGCCGGGGACCACCTGACCGAACGCGGCACGCTGGTGGTGGAAGTGGGCAACAGCCAGGTGCACGTGGCGGCCCTCTACCCTGAAGTGGACTTCACCTGGCTGGACTTCGAGTACGGCGGCCACGGCGTGTTCCTGCTTTCGGCGCAGCAGTGCCGCGAGCATCAGGAGCTGTTCAGGTCGCGGATCAAAGCCTGAATGAACCTGTAGGAGCGGGCCATGCCCGTGATCGCGCCCATGGGGCGCTCCTACAGGGAATCGCCACGCCTCAGTGCGTGGCGATCCAGATCAGCAGACCGGCCTGGAACACGGCGAACACCGTCAGGCAGGCAATGGTGAAGCGCAGGCTGGTGTCGTCGCGGCGGAAGGTCTCGATGCGCTGTTCCAGCCGGCGGATTTCGTTGGACTGGGTGGCGAGGTTCTGGTCGGCCTGTTCCAGCATGGAACCGGCCTCCAGCAGCGGCAGTATCTGCACCTTCTCCTTGTGCCAGTCGTCATACAGCTCGCTGACCCGGCCGACGCTGTAACGCGCCTTCAGCAACCGCGAGTCTTCGTAGATCACGTCGAAGCCCTGGGCGCGCAGGAAGTGGTCGCGGCGCTGCCGGGCCTCTTCGTTGGGCGTGTCCTTCATCGCCAGCGCGCCGCCCTCGACGCGGTAGTGTGACCACTTCTTTTTCGCCCAGGCCACCCCCTGGGCCAGCAGGAAGCGCCCGAGGCCGCGGTTCAGCGGATCGGTGGCAAAGCCTGAATCGGCGCCAAAGCGCACTTCCTTGTTGCGGTGGTCCGCCCAGACCTCCAGCAGGTTCACTTCCTTGCGCAGCACCTGGCCGGGCACCTGAACGGTCAGGCGCAGCAGGCTCTGCTCGGCGTTGTGGCGTTCCACCCGGCCGAGCTGGACGAAGCGCAGCGGGCGCGCACCGGTGCTGCGGTCGGTGGGCAGCGGCGCCAGGCGCAGCAGGCGATAGTGTTCCGGCGCCAGCTCGGCCCACGGGTGCGGGCGGGCGGCGGCCTCGTCGGCGGCGACGGCGGTCTGTTCGGCTTCAGTCATGGGGATCTACCTCGGGGCCTGGTGTGCGTGACCAGGGCTCTCCCGTGGTTTATCGACGCACCGGCGGATTTCTTGAGACGTTCGCTCCAGATTCCGCCAGCGTGCCACCGGGCAGGTTCTGCGCCTGCCGGATGAAAGTCGTGACGTGCTGTACCAGCTCGCGGGCCAGCGGCAGGTTGGGGTTGTTGTAGGAGGCGAGCTGTTGCGGACCGCTGGTCGGAACGATGCGCAGGATGTGGTTCATCCCCGAGATCAGGTGGAAGTCGCTGTCGGGCTTGGCGCGCTTGAGTGCCTGGGCATCCTCGACGCCGACCTGGATATCGTTGGTGCCCTGCAGGATCAGGGTGGGCAGCTTGAGCGTGGCGAAGGCGCGGGCCGGGTCCTGGCGGAACAGCGAGATCAGGTACGGCTGCACGCTGGGGCGGAACAGCACTTTCAGCGGCTCCGGCACCCTGGGCTGCAACTGCCCGGCCTGCAGCCTGTCGATCAGCTGGTCGGCTTGCGCCAGCAGGGGCGGGGGGAGGCGGCCCTGCAACTGTTCGCGCAGCACATCGCCGATCGGGCGGGCGCTGCCGGCCAGGGAAACCAGCGCCTCGGCATGGGTTTGCGGTGCGGCGAGGCTGGCGATCAGCGCGCCTTCGCTGTGGCCGATGAGCACCTGCCGGCCGAAGCGCGGGTCGTGGGCCAACTTGTCGCTCCAGGCCACCACGTCGCCGACGTAGGCCTCGACGCTGAGCTCTTCCTCGCGCGGCGCTGCGGGCAGGCTGCGGGCCACGCCGCGCTTGTCGTAGCGCACGCTGGCGATGCCGTTCTCCGCCAGTGCCTCGGCCAGCTTGCGCAGGTAGGCGTTCTGCCCTCCCTCGGGGTTGTTGCCGTCGCGGTCGGTGGGGCCGGAGCCGGCGATCAGCAGGGCCACCGGCGGTGGAGTGTCAGTCTGTGGCAGCAGCATCGTGCCGCGCAGCACGCCGTGACCTGTGTCCAGGTCATAGGGGCGTTGCAGGATGCTGGTGGGGGCTGCCTGGGCGAAGGAGGAAATGAGCAGGAAGCAGAACAGGGCGAGACGGCGCATCGATGACTTCAGGATGGGGCTGATGGCGCTTTGATCCTCACGGGCCGCGAAGGTTCGCAGGGCGGATTGACGCAGGTATACTGCTCGGCCTTTTCGAATCCTAGTCTTTTCGCGGAGCCTCGCATGTCCGGCAACACCTACGGCAAGCTGTTCACCGTCACCACCGCTGGCGAAAGCCACGGCCCGGCGCTGGTCGCCATCGTCGACGGCTGCCCGCCCGGCCTGGAGATTTCCCT
Organism: Pseudomonas sp. PDM19; assembly: GCF_014852215.1. Taxonomy (NCBI): domain Bacteria; kingdom Pseudomonadati; phylum Pseudomonadota; class Gammaproteobacteria; order Pseudomonadales; family Pseudomonadaceae; genus Pseudomonas; species Pseudomonas sp. PDM19. The sequence continues at coordinate 61,567 of NZ_JACVBG010000001.1, forward strand.
GGAAGACCTGCAGCGCGACCTGGACCGCCGCAAGCCCGGCACCAGCCGCCACACCACCCAGCGCCAGGAAGCCGACGAGGTGGAAATCCTCTCTGGCGTGTTCGAGGGCAAGACCACCGGCACCCCGATCGGCCTGCTGATCCGCAACACCGACCAGAAGTCCAAGGACTACTCGGCGATCAAGGACCTGTTCCGCCCGGCCCACGCCGATTACACCTACCACCACAAGTACGGTGTGCGTGACTACCGTGGTGGCGGCCGCTCCTCGGCGCGCGAGACCGCCATGCGCGTAGCGGCCGGCGCCATCGCCAAGAAGGTGCTGGCAGGCATGGGCATCAGCGTGCGCGGCTACATGAGCCAGCTCGGCCCGATCGAAATCCCCTTCAAGACCTGGGACAGCGTCGAAGAGAACGCCTTCTTCAGCCCCGACCCGGACAAGGTGCCGGAGCTGGAGGCCTACATGGACCAGCTGCGCCGTGACCAGGACTCGGTCGGCGCGAAGATCACCGTGGTCGCCGAAGGCGTGCCGCCAGGCCTGGGCGAGCCGATCTTCGACCGCCTGGATGCCGAACTGGCCCACGCGCTGATGAGCATCAACGCGGTGAAGGGCGTGGAAATCGGCGCCGGCTTCGCCAGCGTCGCCCAGCGCGGCACCGAGCACCGCGACGAGCTGACCCCGGAAGGCTTCCTGTCGAACAATGCCGGCGGCATCCTCGGCGGCATCTCCTCCGGCCAGCCGATCGTCGCCCACCTGGCGCTCAAGCCGACCTCCAGCATCACCACCCCCGGCCGTTCCATCGACGTGAACGGCAACCCGGTGGACGTGATCACCAAGGGCCGCCACGACCCGTGCGTGGGCATCCGCGCGACCCCCATCGCCGAGGCGATGATGGCCATCGTGCTGCTCGACCACCTGCTGCGCCATCGCGCGCAGAATGCCGACGTGAAGGTCGGCACTCCGGTCCTCGGTCAGCTCTGATCGACCAGAACCTTCCGCGAATCACCCGATTCGCGGAAGGTTCGTCGCGCCGCCGATGATGCAGGTCCCTTACTGGCGGCTGTCCAGTTTCTACTTCTTCTACTTCTGCCTGCTGGGCGGGACGGCGCCGTTCCTCGCGCTGTATTTCCATCACCTGGGCTTCTCCAGCGCGCGCATCGGCGAGCTGGTCGCCATCCCCATGCTGATGCGCTGCGTGGCGCCGAACCTGTGGGGCTGGCTGGGCGACCGCAGCGGCCAGCGGCTGGCCATCGTGCGCTTCGGCGCGGTGTGTACGGCGCTGTGCTTCGCCGGCATATTCCTCGGCCACAGCTATGCCTGGCTCGCGCTGATCATGGCCGGGCACGCGTTCTTCTGGCACGCGGTGCTGCCGCAGTTCGAAGTGATCACCCTGGCGCACCTGAGTGGGCGCACCGAGAGCTACAGCCGTATTCGCCTGTGGGGCTCCATCGGCTTTATCTGCACTGTGGTCGGCCTCGGCTGGCTGTTCGAGTTCGCCAGCCTGGACGCCTATCCGCTGGCGTTGCTGGCGATCATGCTCGGCATCGTCGGCGCCAGCTGGTGGGTGCCGAACGCCCAGCCGCCGGCGCGGCAGGACGAAGCCAGCGCCGGTGGCTTCCGTCAGCAACTGCTCAAGCCCGGCGTGCTCGCGTTCTACCTCTGCGTGTGCCTGATGCAGCTGTCCCACGGCCCGTACTACACCTTCCTGACCCTGCACCTGGAAGCGCTCGGCTATGCCCGTGGGCTGATCGGCCAGCTCTGGGCGCTGGGCGTGGTGGCCGAGGTGCTGCTGTTCCTGGTCATGCCGCGCCTGCTCAAGCGCTTCTCCCTGCGCCAGGTGCTGGTGGCGAGCTTCCTGCTGGCGTCCTTGCGCTGGCTGCTGCTGGGTACGCTGGCCGGGCACCTGCTGGTGTTGCTGTTCGCCCAGTTGCTGCACGCGGCGACCTTCGGCAGTTTCCACGCCGCCGCTATCCACTTCGTCCAGCGCAGCTTCCAGGCGCGCCAGCAGGGCCAGGGCCAGGCGCTCTACGCCGCACTGGCGGGGACCGGTGGCGCGCTCGGCGCGCTTTACTCCGGCTACAGCTGGGGTAGCCTTGGCCCGGCCTGGACCTTTTCCATCGCCAGCATCGCCGCGCTGGCCGCCGCCTTCATCATCTGGACCCGTCTGAACGAGGACCCGCATGAACGACACCCGTGAACAGCTGACCCGGCAGATCATCGACGCCGGCCGCTTCCTCTATGGCCGTGGCTGGTCGCCGGCCACCAGCAGCAACTACTCGGCGCGCCTGGCGGCCGACCGCGCGCTGCTCACCGTCTCGGGCAAGCACAAGGGCCAGCTTGGCGAGGACGACGTGCTGGAAACGGATCTATCCGGCAACAGCCTGGAGCCGGGCAAGAAGCCTTCGGCGGAAACCCTGCTGCACACCCAGCTCTACGCCTGGCGCGCGGAGATCGGTGCGGTGCTGCACACCCATTCGGTCAACGCTACCGTGCTGTCGCGACTGACCGCCGGCGACCGCCTGGAGCTGGAGGACTACGAGCTGCAGAAGGCCTTCAGCGGCGTCACCACCCACGAAGGCCGCGTGACCGTGCCGATCTTCGACAACGACCAGGACATCGCCCGACTGGCCGCCCAGGTGCAGCCCTGGCTCGATGCGCATCCGGATTGCCCCGGTTACCTGATCCGCGGCCACGGCCTGTACACTTGGGGCCCACGCATGGCCGATGCCCTGCGCCAGATCGAAGCCTTCGAATTCCTCTTCGAATGCGAATTGAAAGTCTTGAGCCTTCGCGGCGGCACGCGCTGAGCGAATCCGGCCCGCTTTTGCGGAAACAGCCCAGAAGGATAACGACCATGAGCAGCCTGACCGTCTACCACGAATCCAACCCCGAGCAGCCACTGAAGCTGCTGACCCACGCCGAGGACATCGCCTCCACCCTGGGCGAGCTGGGCGTGCGCTTCCAGCGTTGGGCGGCCAACGCCCCCATCGTCCCCGGCGCCAGCCAGGAAGAAGTGATCGCCGCCTACCAGCACGAGATTCGCCGCCTGCAGGAGGAGGAGGGTTACGTCACCGTCGACGTGGTCAGCCTCACCGCCGACCATCCGCAGAAGGACGAGCTGCGCGCCAAGTTCCTCGACGAGCACCGCCACGGTGAGGACGAGGTGCGTTTCTTCGTCGCTGGTCGCGGGCTGTTCACCCTGCACATCGAGGATCACGTGTACGCCGTGCAGTGCGAGAAGAACGACCTGATCTCGGTGCCTGCCGGCACCCGCCACTGGTTCGACATGGGCGAGCGTCCGCACTTCGTCGCCATCCGCCTGTTCAACAACGCCGAGGGCTGGGTCGCGAAGTTCACCGGCGACGAGATCGCCAAGCGCTTTCCGTTGCTGGAAGACTGATTCTTTCGCCCCGGCGTTGCCGGGCGTTCCTTGCTTTTCGTAGGACCGAGGGGGACGCCTAGTCCTTGCTCGCGAACGCACCGCGCTGCTGCATCTGTTCGCGAGCAAGCTCGCTCTTACCGCCATATCCCCCCGCCTGTGCCAGGGGCGGGCAGCTGGAGTTTTCATGCCCATCAAAGCCATCCTCACTGACATCGAAGGCACCACCAGCGCCGTCAGCTTCGTCTTCGACGTGCTCTTCCCCTATGCCGCCGCGCATCTGCCGGACTACGTGCGCGAGCATGCCGCCGAGCCTGCCGTGGCCGAGCAACTGGCCGCCGTACGTGCCGACAGCGGCGAGGCGAACGCCGACACCGAACGCTGCATCGACATCCTCCTCGGCTGGATCGCCGAAGACCGCAAGGCCACGCCGCTCAAAGCGTTGCAGGGCATGGTCTGGGAGCAGGGCTACCGTGCCGGCCAGCTCAAGGGTCACGTCTACCCGGACGCCGTCGACGCGCTGCGTCACTGGCACGCCGAGGGTTACCAGCTGTACGTCTATTCCTCCGGCTCGATCCAGGCGCAGAAGCTGATCTTCGGCTGCTCCGAGGCCGGCGACCTGTCGCCGCTGTTCTCCGGCTACTTCGACACCACCAGCGGGCCCAAACGCGAGGCTGATTCCTACCAGCGCATCGCCGCTGCCATCGGCCTGCCGGGCGAGGAAATCCTCTTCCTTTCCGACGTGGTCCAGGAGCTGGATGCCGCACAGCAGGCCGGCCTGCAGACCATCGGCCTGGCCCGCGAGGGCGGCGTGCTGGATGGCCACGACACCGTGGCCAGCTTTGCGGTGATCGACCCGGCGCGGGTCTGAGCCCTCCGTTGGCCACGCCCGTGCCGTTGCGGCGCGGACGGCTATGCTGATCAGGCCGACAATCGCATAGAGGGATCTTCTATATGGGTTCGACCCTGAGTGGCCTGATCAGCCTGATCATCTTTGCCCTGGATATCTGGGCGATCATCAACGTGGTGAAGAGCAACGCCGAGATGTCGATGAAGATCATCTGGATCCTGGTGATCGTCATCCTGCCGGTACTGGGCCTGATTATCTGGGCGGTAGCGGGGCCGCGGGGGAATGTGAAGATCTAGTTGCCGTACCGCTCCCTGCAGGGCGCCCCATGGGCGCTCCTGCAGGGTGCTCCTCAGCCAAACCGATAATGCATCCGCACGCAGCCTGGCTCGATGACCTTGGCCGACAGCAGCGTCGGTGATACCCGCAGGCCGGTGGCGGGGAACAGCGGGAAGCCGCCGCCGATGATCTCCGGCATCACGTACACCTCCAGCTCATCCAGCGCCCCGCGCTCGAGGAAGGCCATTTGCAACTGGCCGCCGCCGAGCATCCACACGTCGCCATCCTCCAGCGCTCGCAGCTCCGCGACCAGCGCGTCGACATCGCTGCGGATTTCCAGCGGGCCCTTCGGGTCGTCGATGGGGCGAGAAGTCACCACCAGCACACGCTGTTCGCCGTAGGGCCAGGGACCGGGATCGGCGGCGAGGAAGTCGTAGGTCGCACGGCCCATGACGACGGTGCGAATGCGCTGGAGGAACAGGCCGTAGTCATGTTCGCCCAGCTGTAGCTGATCATGCTTGAACAGCCAGTCCAGACCGTGTTCCGGGGTGGCGATGAAGCCGTCGAGGCTGCTGGCGATGTAGCCGAGAATACTGGCCATGTGGGGTCTCCCTGGGTAAGCTTGGTGCCAATATATAAATGAATGTTCATTTATAAAAGAGGATGGCATGGCTCGAACCAAGACGGTGAGTGACGAAGCGATACTCGACGCCGCCATGGCGCTGATGGTGCGCAAAGGGCCGGAGGCGGTGACCTTCGCCGCCGTGGGCTGCGAGGTCGGGCTGTCCGCCGCGACGCTGGTGCAGCGACACGCAACCAAGGCCGAGTTCCTTCGCGCCGTGCTGCTGCGCGCTTGGGACCAACTTGATGAGCAGACCGCGCGCCTGGACGAGAGCGCCGAACTGAGCCCGGAAGGCGCCGTGCAGATGCTCGTGGCGATGTTCCCGGTGGGTGAGGGCGAGACGGATTACGCCGAAGGCTTGCTGATCCTGAGGGAAGACATGCGCGATCCGCTGTTGCGAGAGCGCGGTGCGCAGTGGGGCGCCACGTTGGCCAAGGCATTGGGGCGGCGCTTGAGCGATGATCCGCAGCGGCAGCCGATACTCGGCCGGCTGATGGCCAGCCAATGGCAGGGCGCGCAGCTGTGGTGGGCCTTCGAGCGCCAGGGCGATCCGGCCGGCGCCATCGGCGCAGAGCTGCGGCGCTGGTGCGACGTCGTGCTGAAGGCGGAAAGGGTTGCGGGATAGGGCGCAGGGATAGAGACTCGTTCGATGCATTACTGCCTGATCGAAACAGACCTCGGCTGGTTCGGGCTCGCCTGGAGCCCGCAGGGGATCACGCGCGCCTATCTGCCGGGTGACTCCGTGCACAGCGTGCGCGAGCGCTTCGACAAGCTCGGCAGCGAAACTGCCCACTGGCCGGCGTTCATCGACGAGGCGCGCCAGCTGATCCTGGGGTATGCGCGGGGCGAGGCAGTGTCCTTCGGCAATCTGCCACTGGACCTTTCCGCGGTGAGCGATTTTCACCGCCGGGTCTACGACGACATTCTCCAGCTGGGGCGCGGTGAAACCACGACCTACGGCGAGATCGCCCGGCGACTGGGCGATGTTGGCTTGTCCCGTGCGGTAGGGCAGGCGATGGGCAGCAACCCGATCCCGCTGATCATTCCCTGTCACCGTGTGCTCGCCAGTGGCGGCAAGACCGGCGGCTTCTCCGCGCCGGGCGGAAGTACCTCGAAGATGCGCATGCTGGCGCTGGAAGGTTTCGAGGACCCGCAGGCAGCGCAGACCGCCTTCGATTTCTAGGCAGGATTCTCCTGAGCCGACTGCAGCTAAGCCGACTCCAGCGCGCCTTCCAGGCGTAGCAACAGTTCCTTGCGCGGCAGGCCGCCGGCGTAGCCGGTGAGGCTGCCGTTGCTGCCGATCACCCGGTGGCAGGGGACGATGATACTGATGGGATTGGCGCCGTTAGCTGCGCCCACCGCCCGAATTGCCCTGGGCCGGCCGATGCGCCGTGCGAGTTCTGCATAGACGGTGGTGTAGCCGTAGGGGATTTCCAGCAGCGCCTGCCAGACCTGGCGCTGGAACTCGGTGCCGCCAGTATTGAGGCGCACATCGAAGCGCTGGCGCTTGCCGGCGAAGTACTCGTCCAGCTGTCGCGCAACCTCGTCCAGCAAAGGACTGCCCTGTTGCCAGTCAGGCTCGGGATAGTGGCGGGTCTCCAGGTCCATGTAGAGCATCCGCAGGCCGCCTTCGTCGCCGGCCAGCAGCAGGCGGCCGGTGGGGCTGTCGTGGTAGCGGTAGTGCATGGTCATCCTCCGGTGCGGCCGGCCTGGGAATAGGCGTGCCACAGATAGACGGCGGCGTAGGCGCGCCATGGCCGCCAGGCTTCGGCGCGGCGTTGCAGTTCGCGGGCGGTGATGCCTTCGGCGCCCCAGACGGGCGATTTGAGCAGGCCCAGGTCGGCGGCGGGGAAGGCATCCGGGTCGCCGAAGGCCCGCAGGGCGACGTACTCCGCGGTCCATGGGCCGATGCCGGGGAGGGCGCAGAGGCGTTTCACCAGGTCATCGGCGCCGTCGTCCACGTGCAGCGCCAGCGCGCCGCTGGCGCAGGCGGCAGAGAAACGCTGCAAGGTTTCCACACGTTTGCCGGGCATGCCGATACCGGCGAGGTCGGCTTCGGCCAGGGCTTCGGGCGTGGGGAAAAGGCGGGTTGGCTGGCCTTCGGCTTCTCCTGGCAACGTCTCGCCCAGACGCTGCACCAGCCGCCCGACGATGGTCACCGCCGCTTTTACCGTGACCTGCTGGCCGACGATGGCGCGCACAGCCTGCTCGAACGGGTCGAACGCGGTGGGCAGGCGCAGGCCGGGGGCTTGCAGCAGGAGCGGGCCGAGGACGGCATCTTCGCCCAGGTGCCCGGCGATAGGCGCGGGATCGCTGTCCAGGTCGAACATCTTGCGCACCCGCGCCGTCAGCGCCTCGGCGTGACGGGGCGGCAGGTGCAGCTCCAGTTCCAGCTCGGCGCAGTCATCCAGCGGCGTAACGCTGAACCAGCCGCTGTCCGCGCCCAGCCGGACGCTGCGGGCGTAACGCCGGGGCGACAGGCATTCGACTCCGGCCAGGCTGCGCAGGGCGAAGTGCTCGTGGAACTGCTGCCAGTCCCAGGGGGCCCGGTAGGGCAGGCGGATGGTGCGGGAGTCGGTGGCTGTGTTGTTCATGCGGCGACCTTACCTGTTGCGCGGCGGGCTGTCCTCCCGCGCCTGACTTTCAAACTGTCGCGCTCAGGCTGTTTATATGGAAGGCGCCGACAGCAGGGTTCGACCTGTCATCTTCCGGCACGTAGAATGCGCGCCTCTTTCGGGGCGGCCCGGCCGTCCCCTCCTAGTGTCTTGTCCCGACGGGAGCCCACTGCATGCACGATTACCAGGAAACCCTCTACGACGGCTATGGCCAGCGTTTCAGCGTCGACAGGATGCTCCACGAGGTGCGCACCGAGCACCAGCACCTGGTGATCTTCGAGAATGCCCGCATGGGCCGGGTGATGGCGCTGGACGGCGTGATCCAGACTACCGAGGCCGACGAGTTCATCTACCACGAGATGCTCACCCATGTGCCGATCCTCGCCCATGGCGCGGCCAAGCGCGTGCTGATCATCGGCGGCGGCGACGGCGGCATGCTGCGTGAGGTGTCCAAGCACGCCAGCGTCGAGCACATCACCATGGTCGAGATCGACGGTACCGTGGTCGACATGTGCAAGGAGTTCCTGCCCAACCATTCCCAGGGCGCCTTCGACGATGCGCGCCTGAACCTGGTGATCGACGATGGCATGCGCTTCGTCGCCACCACCACGGAGAAGTTCGACGTCATCATCTCCGACTCCACCGACCCGATCGGTCCGGGCGAAGTGCTGTTCTCGGAGAACTTCTACCAGGCCTGCCACCGCTGCCTGAACGAAGGCGGTGTACTGGTGACCCAGAACGGCACGCCGTTCATGCAGCTGGACACCGTGCGCAACACCGCTGGGCGCATGAACGGCCTGTTCACCGACTGGCACTTCTACCAGGCGGCCGTGCCGACCTACATCGGCGGCTCGATGACCTTCGCCTGGGGCTCGACCAACCCGGCGCTGCGCAAGGTTGACGTTGCCACCCTGGCCCAGCGTTTCGCTGCAAGCGGCATTCAGACCCGCTACTACAACCCGGCCATCCACCAGGGCGCCTTCGCCCTGCCGCAGTACGTGCTGCAGGCCATCGGCAAGCCGGCCAACGACTGATCCAGCGCTGCCCGCCACGCCCCGCGCGTGGTGGGCAGGGGCGCAATGCCCCGGATTGCCCGTCCTTCGGGACATTTTCTTCACATGCCGGCCGGCACTATCCCCGCCGTCAGGCGGTCCCACCTGCGCCGGTTCACGCTTGCATCATCCCGAAACGAATGCACGGCCAGGCTTAATGTCCGCTTAAGGCGCGCACAATAGAATGCGACGCCGCTGCTTTTGCGGTGTAATGCCGCAGCCTTTCGCGCTCGCGCGGGCAGCCCGTCTGTCCGGCCATGGCGACGCTCCTTCGAACCCTGAACGTTCACAACGGAACCAAGAAATGGGCCAATCAGAAGTCCTGACCAACCGCCAGACCGGTGCGAGCCTCACGCGGCCGACCCTGTCCAGCCACCTGGCGTTCACCGCGCTCAGCGTCGTTGCGCTGATGGTGATGTTCTCCCTGCTGCGCGTGGCACTGCTCGTCTACAACCGCGAGCTGATCGGCAGCACCCCGGCGTCCACTTTCGTCGAGGCCTTCATCACCGGCATGCGCTTCGACATCCGCGCGGTGGTCTACATCGTCGCCCCGCTGGTGTTCGCCATCGCCAGCGTGCGCGCCATGGGCTGGCGTTGGCTGTGGGAGACCTGGCTGACCATCGCCGCGAGCATCACGCTGTTCCTCGGCGTGCTGGAGATGGACTTCTACCGCGAGTTCCACCAGCGCCTGAACAGCCTGGTGTTCCAGTACATGTCCGAAGACCCGAAGACGGTCATGAGCATGATCTGGTACGGCTACCCGGTGGTTCGCTATCTGCTGGCCTGGGCCTTTGCCACCTGGATCCTGTACCTGCTGTTCCGCGGCATCGACCGCGCCACCCGTCCGGATGCTTCCGGTCCGTCCGCCGCCGTCTGGTACATCCGCGTGGCCGTGATGCTGGTGGTGATCGTGCTGTGCGTGGTGGCCGCTCGCGGCACCCTGCGCCAGGGCCCGCCGCTGCGCTGGGGCGATGCCTTCACCACCGATTCGATGTTCGCCAACCAGCTGGGCCTGAACGGCACCCTCAGCCTGATCAAGGCTGCCGAGAGCCGCTTCCTGTCCGAAGACCGCGACAACATCTGGAAAGCCACCCTGCCGGTGGACCAGGCACGCGATGTGGTGCGCCAGATGCTGGTGATGCCGGACGACAAGCTGGTCGACGCCGACGATGCCGCCGTGCGCCGCGACTACACCCCGCCGGCCGACGGCACCCTGCCGATCAAGAACGTCGTGGTGATCCTGATGGAAAGCTTCGCCGGCCACTATGTCGGTGCGCTGGGCGGCAAGGGCAACATCACGCCGTACTTCGACAAGATGAGCAAGGAAGGGCTGCTGTTCACCCAGTACTTCTCCAACGGCACCCACACCCACCAGGGCATGTTCGCCACCATGGCGTGCTTCCCCAACCTGCCGGGCTTCGAATACCTGATGCAGACGCCCGAGGGTGGCCACAAGTTCTCCGGCCTGCCGCAGCTGCTGTCGGCGCGCAAGTTCGAGGACGTCTACGTCTACAACGGCGACTTCGCCTGGGACAACCAGTCCGGCTTCTTCGCCAACCAGGGCATGACCTCGTTCATCGGCCGCAACGACTTCGTCAATCCGGTGTTCTCCGACCCGACCTGGGGTGTGTCCGACCAGGACATGTTCGCTCGCGGCAACGAGGAGCTGGACAAGCTCGAAGCCACCGGCAAACCGTTCTATGCCCTGCTGCAGACCCTGTCCAACCACGTGCCCTACGCACTGCCCAAGGACCTGCCGGTGGAGCGCGTGACCGGTAACGGCAGCCTCGACGAGCACCTGACCGCCATGCGTTATTCCGACTGGGCGCTGGGGCAGTTCTTCGAGAAGGCGAAGAAATCGCCGTACTACAAGGACACCCTGTTCGTGGTCGTCGGCGACCATGGTTTCGGCAGTCCCGAGCAGTTGACCGAGATGGACCTGTTCCGCTTCAACGTGCCGCTGCTGCTGGTTGCCCCGGGCATCCAGGAGAAGTTCGGCGCGACCCGCGATACCGTCGGCACCCAGATCGACATCGTGCCGACCATCATGGGCCGCCTGGGCGGTGAAGTGCGTCACCAGTGCTGGGGCCGCGACCTGCTGAACCTGCCGGCTGGCGACAAGGGCATCGGCGTCATCAAGCCGTCGGGCAGCGAGCAGGTGGTCGCCGTGATTTCCGGTAACCGCATCCTCATCCGTCCGAAGGAAGGCGATATCCGCGTCTACGACTACAAGCTGGGCAGCGACTTCGGCGTGAAGCGTGTGGACGGCGCGTCCGACCAGGAGAGCCTGCGCGTGCGCCTGGAGTCCTTCATCCAGACCGCGACCAAGAGCCTGCTGGACAACACCGCTGGCGTGGTGGACGGCAAGCCTGACGTGAAGTGATCGAGCGCTGAGTGAAAAGGGGCCTTCGGGCCCCTTTTTCATTCACTGACGGAGCATCCTGTAGGCGCGGACAATGCCCGCGATCGCGCGTGTGGCGCGCTCCTAGAAGGCTTATGCCAGGCGCTGCGGATAGGAAATAAGCAACCCGATTAACGGTAAAAAGCAGTTATAAAGTAAGACCACATCGATCTAATGGATTATAAGAAAAGCCGTTATCCTGCCGCCCACACCACGAGGTGATCAGTTTCGCCAGTCAGGACGCGTAGATGGATGTTGGCAATATCGGTTTCGTAATCGCGGGTCTTGTCGTTGGCTTTATCGTTGGAATGACCGGTGTCGGCGGCGGTTCGCTGATGACGCCGATTCTCCTCTGGTTCGGTATCAACCCCGCTGCCGCCGTGGGCACTGACCTGCTCTATGCCGCCATTACCAAGTCCGGCGGCGTCCTGGTTCACCGCAAGAACGACAACATCGACTGGCGCATCACCGGCTGGCTGGCCTTGGGCAGCGTTCCGGCGGCGGCGCTGACGCTGCTGTTCCTGCACAGCCTGCACACCGATACCGCGGCCATGAACGCCGTGATCAAGAACGCCCTGGGCGTCGTGCTGCTGCTCACTGCGCTGGCAGTGCTGTTCAAGAAGCAGGTGCTGGCCTTCGCCCAGCGCCATGCCGGCGACAGTTTCCACTTCAGTGGCTCGAAGCTGAACACCCTGACCGTGATCACCGGCGCCATCCTCGGCGCGATGGTCGCGCTGACCTCCATCGGCGCCGGCGCATTGGGCACCGTGGCACTGTTCATCCTCTATCCGTTCCTCGCCACCCGCCGCCTGGTGGGCACCGAGATCGCCCACGCGGTACCGCTCACCCTGGTCGCCGGCCTCGGCCACGCCAGCATGGGCAACATGGACTGGGGCCTGCTGGGCTACCTGCTGATCGGCTCGTTGCCGGGCATCTACGTCGGCAGCCACCTGGCCGGACGCATTCCGGACGGCATCCTGCGGCCGTGCCTGGCCGTGATGCTGGCGATGATCGGCTACAAGCTGGTCTTCTAAGCGCCAGCTTCCCGAGCGCTCAGCCGCGACGGAAACGCCCCGGCGTCACGCCTTTCCAGCGGCGGAAGGCGTGAATGAAGTTCGACACCTCGCCATAGCCGAGCCGCTCGGCAATCTCCTCCAGACGAATCGCCCCGGTGGCCAGCAACTCCTCGGCCAGCGCCTGGCGTACCTCGTCCAGCAAGGTGCGATAGCTGCTGCCTTCGGTTTCCAGCCGGCGGCGCAGCGTGCGCGACGTCATGTGCAACTCATCTGCCAGTTGCTCCATGTCCGGTAGCCGCCCCGGCGTACCCAGCAGTCGATCACGGATCTGTCCGGACAGCCCGGTGCGCACCTGGCGCCGGGCGAGCAGGGCGCGGCACTGCTCCTCGCAGCGGCGCGCCACCTCTGGGTTGGCGCCCGGCAGCGGCATGTCGAGGATGCGGCTGTCGAAGACGATGCGGTTCTCCGCCTGGCCAAAGAGCGGCGTCACGCCCAGTTCATCGATGTACGGTTGCAGGTCGGCCGGCGCCTCGCGGCGGAACAGCGCCTGGCGGATTGGCGGCGGCTGGTTGGTGAGATCGCGCTGGATACGCAGCACGCCGCCGCCGTCGCGGTCGATGAGGAAGTCGCGCAGGTCTTCCGGCACCGCTGAGTCGTCCAGCACCAGGTGCGCCTCGCCGTCGTGCTCCTCCAGCGTCATGCGGTGGAAGGCGTAGGTCAGGTCGAGGTAGCGCAGGCCCAGGTGCGCCGCGCTGAGGAAGGTCGAGCTGCTGAGCAGGGCGAAGCCCCAGATGCCATAGGTGTTGAGGTGATAACGCAGGCCAGCCTTGAGGCCGATACCGGGGCGCTGGCCGATCTGCCGGTTGATGTTGCGCAGCAGCTCCAGTTCCTGGCTGGCTTCCACCTCGGCGCCCGGGTCGGCGAGCACGCCGATGTCCAGGCCCGTGCCATCCAGGCACTGTTCCAGGGTCATGCCGTGGTCGAGGCCGAACTGCGTCATGAGCTGCACGCTGATGGCGCTGCGCCGCGGCGACCAGGCTGGAGTGGCAGGCATCGGAACCTCGGCTTTCAAATGACCGAAAATCAGGGGTGACCGAAAGTCACAATTTTATGTCCGACTATGCCATAACCTGCGGTAGGAAGTCGCACTAGGATGGTGTCATCCGCCGTTGTGCGGACTTCGAAACCGGGAGCACAACAATGACAACATCATCCCGTCGATCGGCCGCCCCGCGCGTGCTGATCATCGGTGCCGGCTTTGCCGGCCTGGGCCTGGCGATCCGCCTGCAGCAAGCGGGCATCCAGGACTTCCTGATCCTCGAGAAGGCTGCCGACGTCGGTGGCTGCTGGCGCGAGAACGTCTATCCGGGCGCCGCCTGCGACGTGCCTTCGCATCTGTACTCCTTCTCCTTCGAACCCAAGGCCGATTGGTCGCGCAAGTTCGCGCCCCAGGCGGAAATCCTCGACTACGCGCGGCACTGCGCGGACAAGTACCGCCTGCGTGAGCGCATCCGTTTCAACTGCGAAGTGCGCGAGGCGAGCTTCGACGAAGCGGCCGGCGAGTGGCGGGTGACCTGCGCCGACGGCGAGGAGCTGCGCGCCCAGTCGCTGGTCTGCGCCCTCGGCCAGCTGAGCCGCCCGCTGATCCCGAAGCTGCCGGGCATCGAACGCTTCCAGGGCAAGGCGTTCCACTCCGCGCAGTGGGACCACGGCGCGCCGCTGGAGGGCAAGCGCGTCGCGGTAGTCGGCACCGGCGCCAGCGCTATCCAGTTCGTCCCGCAGATTGCTCCGAAGGTGGCCGAGCTGCTGCTGTTCCAGCGCAGCGCCGCCTACGTGATTCCCAAGCCGGACCGCCCCTACGCCGACTGGGAGCGTCGCATCAAGTCGCGCCTGCCCTGGCTGCAGCGTCTGGACCGGGGCCTGAAGTACATCCAGCATGAGGCCCGCGCGCTGGCCTTCACCGTATTCCCGCCGATGATGAAAATCATGCGGATCAGTTTCCACCTGCACATGCGCAAGAGCATCAGCGATCCGCAACTGCGCGCGCGGCTGGAGCCCGATTACCCCATGGGCTGCAAGCGTATCCTGATCAGCAACGACTACTACCCGGCGCTGGCGCGCAGCAACGTGAAGCTGGTGGATACCGGCATCCGCGAAGTCACCGAGGACGCCATCGTCACCCGCGACGGCGTGCGGCATCCGGTGGACACGATCATCTACGGCACCGGTTTCGCCGCCACCGAGTTCCTCGCGCCGATGCAAATCACCGGCCTCGCCGGGCGCGAACTGAACCAGGCCTGGAGTGACGGTGCCGAGGCCTACAAGGGCATCAGTGTCAGCGGCTTCCCCAACTTCTTCATCCTCTACGGGCCGAACACCAACCTGGGGCACAACTCCATCATCTACATGCTGGAGAGCCAGTTCCCCTATGTGCTCGGCTGCCTGCAGCGAATCCAGCGCGAGGGCCTGAAGTACCTGGACCTCAAGCCGCAGGCGCAGCAGGGCTTCAACCGCCAGTTGCAGCACGACCTGCGGCACACCATCTGGGAGCGCGGTTGCAGCAGCTGGTACAAGACCGCCAGCGGGCGCAATACCGTGAACTGGCCGGGCTTCACCTTCCGCTATCGCCAACAGACCCGTCAGCCGGAGTTCGCCGACTATGACTGCATCCGTTGAACCGCAAGTGCCGCTGTCGACCCGCCAGAAGCTGCTGACGGCCGCCCTGCGTGGCGCGCTCAACCTGCTGTTCCGCGGGCTGATGGGCCCGCAGTTGCCGGTGAAGGCGCAGCGCGCTTTGCTGCGTGGGCTGACGGCCGCCACGCTGACGCCGCGCGGCGTGCACCGGGAGCAGACGACGCTGGGCGGCGTTCCCGCCGAAGTCTGGCGGCCGGAAGGTGTCGGCGAGGGCAGGGTGATCCTCTACCTGCACGGCGGTGCCTATCTGATCGGCTCACCGGCCACGCACCGGGCGATCACCGCCAACCTGGCGCGGCGCTGCAAGGCCGAGGTCTGGGTGATCGACTACCGCCTGGCGCCCGAGCATCGCTTCCCCGCTCAGCGTGAAGATGCCGTGGCGGCTTACCGCGCTCTGCTGGACAAGGGCATCCCTGCGCCCGCCATCGCGGTGGCCGGGGATTCCGCCGGCGGTCACCTGACCCTGCAGCTGGCGCTGGAAGCCAAGGCGCAGGGCTTGCCGATGCCCGGTGCGCTGGTGACCTTCTCGCCGGTCACCGATCTCTCCAATGAACACCTGCACGCGCCAGCCGCGGGCGACCCGCTGATCACCCGCGCCTGGATGGACAGTGCCATGGGCATGTTCTGCCCGCCGGGCGTGCCCCGCGCGGACGCCCGGCTGTCGCCGCTGCACGCTGATCTGGGCGGCCTGCCGCCGCTACTGATCCAGGTCGGCGAGGACGAGGTGCTGCGCAACGACAGCCTGCGCTTCGTCGATGCTGCGCGGCGCTATGGCAATACCGTGCAGCTGCAGCGGTTTCCCGGTTGCTGGCACGTGTTCCAGGCCCACGCCGGCCTGCTGGACGTGGCCGATCGCGCCTTGCAGGACGTCGCCAATTTTCTCGCCAGCCATTTGCGGGCCGGGCACCCGCAACCCACCTCAATGCAAGGAATGCAGCGATGAACACCATCCTGATCAGCGGGGCCGCCTCTGGCATCGGCGCCGCCACCGCCAAACTGTTCCACCAGCGCGGCTGGCGCGTCGGCCTGATCGACCTCAATCCCGAGCCACTGGCGGCGCTGGCAGCCGAGCTGGACGGCGCCTGGCAGCGGGCGCTGGATGTCACCGATGCCGAGGCGGTATCGGCGGCGGTGCGCGAGTTCGCCGAAGCCCACAACGGGCACCTGCGCCTGCTGTTCAACTGCGCGGGCATCCTGCGTTTCGGGCGCTTCGAGGACATCAGCCTCGCCGAGCACAACCGCATCATCGCCATCAACGTTCAGGGCGTGCTCAATTGCTGCTATGCCGCGCTGCCTTACCTCAAGCGCACGCCGGGCGCGCAGGTGCTGAACATGGGCTCGGCTTCCGGGCTCTATGGCGTGCCGCAGATGGCCAGCTACTCGGCGTCGAAGTTCGCCGTGCGCGGGCTGACCGAGGCGTTGGAGCTGGAGTGGCGGGAGCTGGGCATCCGCGTCGCCGACCTGATGCCGCCCTTCGTGCGCACGCCAATGGTCGCCAGCCAGACCTTCGAGCCGCCAGTGCTGCGCCGCCTGGGCGTCACCCTGGTGGCCGAGGACATCGCCCAGGCCGCGTGGCGGCAGGCCCAGAGCGGCGGTGTGCACCGGCCCATCGGCGCGATGTTCCGCGCCATGTACTGGTCCGGCCAGCTCTCGCCGCCGGCGATCAACCGCTGGGTGATGGCCTGGCTCAGTCGCTGAGCGCAGCGCGCGGGCGTTCACGGTCCGCTTCGAGATTCTCCTGGAGAACGGCTGCGATCAACGTCACTGTCGGGCGCTCCCATTAGACTGCGTACTGGAAATCCGCCCCGGCGCCTTCTGGCCGGTGCGGCAACGCAGTGAAGGAGCCTGATTCGTGGAGCAATCGCGACTTTCCTGGAAAGCCGCCTGGAGCAAGGCTTGGAGCGACCTGACCGATCCGTTCGACCGGCTCAGCGAGGTCGCCTTCGGGGTGATCATGGCGCTGACCATCATCTCGGTCATTCCCACCGCCGCCGATGGCGCAGGACGACAGCAACTGGTGCTGGCGGCGCTGGGCTGCAACCTGGCGTGGGGCATGGTCGACGCCCTGATGACCCTGGTTGGCATGCGCGTGGACCGTGAGCATCGCCACGCCGGCCTGCGCGCCCTGCGCCGGTCGGCGGACGAGAAGAGCTTCCGCGAAGGCCTGCGGGAATTCCTCCCGGACCTGATGGTGGATCACCTGCAGAGCAGCGACGTCCAGCGCCTGCGCGGCAACTTCCTGAAATCATTGCTCGGTACCGGGGAAGCGCCGAGCCTGGGACGCGAGCATTGGCTGGCGTGGCTGATCCTGGCCGGGCATACCTTCCTCGCGACCTTGCCGATTATCCTGCCGCTGCTGGTTATCCGTGACGACCTGTTGGCGCTGCGCCTGGCGCAGATCACGGGTTTGCTGCTGATGTTCGGCCTGGGCTGGCTGCTGGCGCGCTGGGCTGGCGGCCGGCCGTGGCAGGGCGCCGTTGGTTTCACCGCGCTGGGTGTGGCCATGACTGGCATCTGCCTGGCGCTGGGGGGGTAGCCATCCTGGATGGCGCCATCGGGCTGCCGCCTGTCGCCGCCGAACGGGCCTTGGTGTCAAAGTAGCGGCAGGGCGCGCCGCCAGACGCTACGCTGAGCAATGTGGCCGGGAGATTTCCGCTGCGCCGCTCGGCGCGTTCGGCGGAGTTGGCCACCATTTCGGGGGACGTTGCGTCATTTGACGTTTCCCGGCGGCACACTGAAGTGCCCGGAATGCGCCCGCGCAGGGCGTGTTCGTTGGCGGGGAATACACTCTGAACGTCTCGACAGGAGGTGCGTACCATGGAAAAGCCCCTCTCGGAGGATATCAGCGTCAACGTGTTGCGCCGGATGAAGGAAGGTGGCTTCGATTTCGCTCGTATTCATCCCATCGATTTTTTCGCCATCTTTTCCGATGAACAGAACGCCCGTAAAGCTGCCCGGCAGTTTCGCGGCGAGTCGCTGAGAACCCAGGTCGAAGCGCGCGATGACGGCGGCTGGAACCTGCAGATCAGCAAGGTGATGTTCGCCACCCATGCCGCCATCGGCGATTTCGAACACGACCTTGAGGAAGTCGTGGTGCCACTGGGCGGTACGCTCGATGGATGGGGCGTGACCCAGGAGGTCACCTCCCTGCGTTGATCGCAACACGTCGTTGAGCCGTCTTGCGACGGCCGATCTTCTACCCGCGTTTTTCACCTGTGCTCTTTACCCGTAAGAATGAAAATGCGCGCCGTCGCCAGCTGTGACGGCGCGCCTTTCTTCGTCCGGGGAACGGCGCCAGGACGGCAGCCGTGCAAGGACGCGCTTGCGGACACGCCGGGTTTCCTCACCGCCACCGATGCGGCAGACTGCCGCGCGGAGGTGACCATGACCGATATCCTGATCCTGACCCACGTCGATTTCTGCCCGCCCGGCCACCTGGGCGCGCTGCTCGACCGACTGCAACTGCCGTTCGACGTGCGCCGTGTCGATCTGGGCGAGCTGGATGGCTACGACCTGGAGCGGCCGAAAGCCGTCGCCATCATGGGTGGGCCCATGAGCGTGAACGACGACCTGCAATGGCTGCGCGACGAGATCGCCGCGATCCGCCGTTTCATCGAGCGCGACGTGCCGATGATCGGCCACTGCCTGGGCGGCCAGCTGCTGGCCAAGGCGCTGGGCGCCGATATCCACCGCCTGCCTTACACCGAGATGGGCTGGCAGCCGATGCGCCGTCAGGAAGGGCAGAGCCCGTGGCTGGCGCACCTGCCCGAGGAATTCCCGATCTACCAGTGGCATGGCGATACCTTCGACATTCCCAACGGTGCCACCCGCCTGCTCTCCAGCCCCTGGTGCGAGAACCAGGGCTTCAGCTTCGGCGAGCGCATCCTTGGCCTGCAGGGCCACCCGGAGATGACCGAGGAACTGGTGAGCGGCTGGGTCAATGGCTTCCCGGAATACCAGGACCCCAGCCAGCCGAGCCAGGAGTGCGCGGAGGCGATGCTGGCCGACCTGCCGCAGAAGGTCGCGGCGATGAACCGCGTGGCAGAGGGTTTCTACCAGCATTGGCTGAAGCTGGCCGGGTTGGCCTGATCCTGCTGTTTCGGTACGGCGGCGAGCCATCGCGGACGGAGTCCGCTCCTACGAGATCAAGAGCCCCTCACCCTAACCCTCTCCCGCACGCGGGAGAGGGGACCGTTCGGTGCAGGATGAAGCCTTGGTGTCAGCCGGCACGGACTGCCCCCTCTCCCTGAGGGAGAGGGCTGGGGTGAGGGGGGAGCGCAAGCACGGACTGACCAGAAGAGCGCAACCGTTCTTACCGGTAATCCGCTCCTCCACCGACTCAATGCTTGAACATGATGTGCCGCGCCACGGTGTAGTCCTCCAGGCCGTACATGGACAGGTCCTTGCCGTAGCCGGACTGCTTGAAGCCGCCGTGGGGCATCTCGCTGCACAACATGAAGTGGGTGTTCACCCAGGTGCAGCCGTACTGCAGCCGCGCCGCCACCCGTGAGGCGCGGCCGACATCCTTCGTCCACACCGACGAGGCCAGCCCATAGTCGGAGTCGTTCGCCCAGCGCACCGCCTCGTCGGCGTCGCTGAACGGGGTCACCGAAACCACCGGGCCGAACACTTCGCGGCGGACGATCTCGTCGTCCTGCTGGGCGTTGGCCACCACCGTTGGTTCGTAGAAGAAGCCATTGCCGCTGACAACCTTGCCACCCGTGGCGATCTGAATGTGCGGGCTGGCCTTGGCGCGCTCGACGAAGCCGGCGACGCGGTCGCGCTGGGCCGCGGTGATCAGCGGGCCGAGTTCGGTGTCAGGGTCGTTCTGCAGACCCGTCTTCAGGCTCGACACCGCGCTGGCGAGGTCGGCGACGAAGTTGTCATAGACCTTCTTGCCGGCGTAGATGCGGCACGCGGCGGTGCAATCCTGCCCGGCGTTGTAGAAGCCGAAGGTGCGGATGCCGGCGATCACGTCTTCCAGGTCGGCGTCGTCGAAGACGATCACCGGCGCCTTGCCGCCCAGCTCCATGTGCAGGCGCTTCACGCTGTCGGCGGCGCTGCGGATGATGGCCTTGCCAGTGCCCACCGAGCCGGTCAGCGAAACCATGCGCACCAGATCGTGGCTCACCAGGGGCGCGCCCACGCTCGGGCCGCGGCCGAACACCAGGTTGACCACGCCAGCGGGGAACAGCTCGGCGATGAATTCGGCCACCCGCAGGGCAGTCAGCGGCGTCTGCTCGGAAGGCTTGAGCACCACGCAGTTGCCGGCGGCCAGGGCCGGGCCGAGCTTCCACGCGGCCATCATCAGCGGGTAGTTCCAAGGCGCGATGGAGGCGACCACGCCCACCGGGTCGCGGCGGATCATCGAAGTGAAACCGGGGAGGTATTCGCCAGCGGCGGAGCCGGGCAGCACACGGCAGGCGCCGGCAAAGAAGCGGAACACGTCGGCGATGGCCGGGATTTCGTCGTTCAGCGCGGCGGCGTAGGGCTTGCCGCAGTTGTCGGATTCCAGCCGGGCCAGTTCCTCGGCGTGTTCCTCGATGCGGTCGGCCAGGCGCAGCAGGAGCATGGCGCGGTCTTTCGGCGCAGTCTGCGACCAGCCGTCGAATGCTGCGTCGGCGGCGCGCACGGCGCTGTCCACCTGCGCCTCGCTGGCCTCGGCGATCTGGCCGATCACGGTGCCGGTGGCGGGGTTGAGAATATCCAGCGGGGCGCCTTCGCCGGCGACGAACTGGCCGTTGATCAGGAGTTTGGTTTGCATCGGAGGCTCCTTTTCTTCAGTGGGTTTCCCTCTCCCCAACCCTCTCCCTGAAGGGAGAGGGAGCTGTCCGTGTCGGCTGACACTACGGTTTCAGCCGGCGCCGATCCGGTCCCCTCTCCCTTCAGGGGGAGGGCTAGGGTGGGGGCGTTTGGCACAGAGTCATTTCCCGCTCCCAGCCACATCGCTGGTCCCGCGCGTCAGGTAGTAGGCGCCGAGGATCGGCAGCATGGTGGCGAGCATCACCAGCATGGCGACGACGTTGGTGATGGGCACATCGCGCGGGCGGCTCAGCTGGTTGAGCAGCCACAGCGGCAGGGTGCGCTCGTGGCCGGCGGTGAAGGTGGTGACGATGATCTCGTCGAACGACAGGGCGAAGGCCAGCATGCCGCCGGCCAGCAGCGCCGTGGCGATGTTCGGCAGGATGATGTAACGGAAGGTCTGCCAGCCGTCGGCGCCCAGGTCCATGCTCGCCTCGATCAGGCTGAAGGAGGTGCGGCGGAAGCGCGCGATCACGTTGTTGTAGACGATCACCACGCAGAAGGTCGCATGGCCGATGACGATGGTCAGGAAGCCCGGCTCGATTCCCAGTGTCTTGAACGCCGAGAGCAGGGCGATACCGGTGATGATCCCGGGCAGGGCGATGGGCAGGATCAGCATCAGCGAGATGCTCTCCTTGCCGAAGAAGTCGCGGCGGTACAGCGCGCCAGCGGCCAGGGTGCCGAGGACCATGGCGATCAGCGTGGCCACGCAGGCGATCTTCACCGACAGCCAGATGGCGTCGAGCACGTCGCCGCGCTGGAAAGCGATGCTGAACCACTTCAGGGTGAAGCCCTGCAGCGGGAAGCTATAGGCCGACTCCTCGGTGTTGAAGGCATAGAGCAGGATCACCAGGATCGGGAAGTGCAGGAACACCAGCCCGCCCCAGGCTGCCAGGCGCAGGAACCAGGAGGGGCGATCGGTGGAGTGTGCGTCAGAGCGCATCGAAGGCCCCCAGTCGCTTGGCGATGGACAGGTAGACGGCGATCAGCACGATGGGTACCAGGGTAAAGGCCGCCGCCAGCGGCATGTTGCCCACCGCGCCCTGCTGCACGTAGACCATGGTGCCGATGAACAGCCCGCTGGGGCCGACCAGCTGCGGGATGATGAAGTCGCCCAGGGTCAGGCTGAAGGTGAAGATCGAGCCCGCCACCACGCCGGGGAAGGCCAGCGGCAGGATCACCTGGAAGAAGGTTTGCCGCGGGTGCGCACCGAGGTCCGCCGAGGCCTGCAGCAGCGATGGCGGCAGGCGCTCCAGGGCGGCCTGGATCGGTAGGATCATGAACGGCAGCCAGACGTAGGTGAACACCCAGAAGCGCCCCAGGTGCGAGGTGGATAGCGTGTTGCCACCCACGCCTGGCACTTGCAGCAGCAGGTCCAGCAGGCCGAGCAGGTGCAGGTGCTCGATTATCCAGTAGAGGATGCCGCCCTTGGCCAGGATCACCGTCCAGGCGTAGGCCTTGACGATGTAGCTGGCCCACATCGGCAGCATCACTGCGATGTAGAAGAAGGCCTTCTCCTTGGGCCCGGCATAGCGCGCCATGTAGTAGGCGATGGGGAAGGCGAGGACGGCGCTGGCCACCGACACGGCAATCGCCATGCTGAAGGTGCGCAGGACGATGTCGTAGTTGGCCGGGTTGAACAGGGCCTGGTAGTTGGCCAGGGTCAGGTCCGGCGTCACCGCCATGGTGAAGTCGTCGAAGGTATAGAAGCTCTGCCAGAGCAGGGCGAACAGCGAGCCGATGTAGATCACCCCGAACCACAGCAGCGGCGGGATCAGCAGCATCAGCAGGTAGAGCGTGCTGCGCCGGTAGAGGAAGCTGGAGATCGCCCTCACGGCGCCGGCTCCTCGAGCAGCGGCACCAGCGCGCTGCGTGCCCAGCAGGCGGTCACCGCGTCACCCGGTTTCGGCCGTTGCTCCTCTCGCTCGCCATTGGGCAGGGCCGCGACCAGGCGCACGCCGTTTTCCAGTTCGATCTCGTAGCGGCTGCTGGCGCCCATGTATTGCACGTCGAACAGCGTGCCGCTGACTTCCAGCTCGCCGTCGCCCGCACGGCCGAAGCGCACGTGCTCGGGGCGCAGCGAGTGCGGGCGCGACTCGCCCAGCAGGCGTTGGCCGAGGTCGCCGCGCAGCACGTTGGCGGTGCCGACG
Source organism: Pseudomonas sp. PDM19 (assembly GCF_014852215.1). Lineage (NCBI taxonomy): Bacteria > Pseudomonadati > Pseudomonadota > Gammaproteobacteria > Pseudomonadales > Pseudomonadaceae > Pseudomonas > Pseudomonas sp. PDM19. The sequence goes on from NZ_JACVBG010000001.1 coordinate 84,422, forward strand.
AACTCGGCGACGAAGCGCGTGGCGGGGCGGCGGTAGAGGTTGCCGGGGGTGTCGACCTGTTCGATGCGGCCCTTGTTGAACACCGCCACGCGGTCGGACATGGACAGCGCTTCGCTCTGGTCATGGGTGACGAAAATGAAGGTGATGCCGAGCTGGCGCTGCAGCTTCTTCAGCTCCACCTGCATCTGCTCGCGCAGCTTCAGGTCGAGCGCGCCGAGGGGTTCGTCCAGCAACAGGACACGCGGGCGATTCACCAGCGCGCGGGCCAGGGCGACGCGCTGGCGCTGGCCGCCGGAGAGCTGCGCTGGCTTGCGCTTGCCGTACCCGGCCAGGGCGACCATGCCCAGGGCCTCTTCGGCGCGGTGGTAGCGCTCGGCCTTGGCCACGCCTTTCACTTTCAGGCCGTAGGCGACGTTGTCCAGCACGCTCATGTGCGGGAACAGCGCGTAGTCCTGGAATACCGTGTTCACGTCGCGCTCGTAGGGCGGCAGGCCCGACGCTTCTGCGCCATGGATGCGGATGGAGCCGGAGGTGGGTTGCTCGAAGCCGGCGATCAGCCGCAGGCAGGTGGTCTTGCCCGAGCCGGAAGGGCCGAGCATGGAGAAGAACTCGCCGTCGCGGATCTCGATGGACACCGAATCGACGGCGCGCACCTCGCCGTAATGACGGCTCACGTCGGTGAACTGGACGGCTGTGGTCATGCTGCTGGCTACCTGAATGGCGGGGGCTGCATCAGAAAAGGTAGCGCATGGGCGCGCGGGTGCTGGTCGGGGCGCGCTGAAACGAAAACGGCGGATGACCGGGACCGGTCATCCGCCGCCGGAAGGACGCTACGTCACCTCCCGCCCATGATCGCGATGTAGTCCTGCGTCCACCGGCTGTACGGCACGCACTGGCCCTGGTCGCACTTGGCCTGCGGCGTCTTCCAGAAGGCGATGCGGTCGAACTGGTCGTAGCCGTTGGTGGCGCAACCTTTTTCGCCCAGCAACTGGCTGCCGGTGCAACCATCGGGTGAGGCGGGCACCGAGCCGAACCAGGCGGCAACGTCGCCCTGCACCTTGGGCTCCAGCGACCAGTTCAGCCACTTGTAGGCGCACACCGGGTGCTTGGCGTCGACGTGCATCATGGTGGTGTCCGCCCAGCCGGTGACGCCTTCGCCGGGGATGGTCGAGGCGATCGGCTGCTTCTCGCCCTGCAGCGCGTTGACCTGGTAGGGCCAGGAGCCGGAAGCGGCCACGCCTTCGTTCTTGAAGTCGCTCATCTGCACCGTCGCGTCGTGCCAGTAGCGGTGGATCAGCTTCTGCTGTTCACGCAGCAGCTTGAGCGCGGCGGCGTACTGTTCCTCGTTGAGCTCATAGGGGTCCTGGATGCCCAGCTTGGGCTCGGCGGTCTTCAGGTAGAGCGCCGCGTCGGCGATGTAGATCGGGCCGTCGTAGGCCTGCACGCGGCCCTTGTTCGACTTGCCATCGGGCAGCTTCTGCTCGCTGAACACCACGCTCCAGCTTTCCGGCGCCTTGGGGAAGACCTTGGTGTTGTACATCAGCACGTTCGGCCCCCACTGGTAGGGCGTGCCGTAGTGCTTGCCGTCCACCGTGTGCCAGGGCGCGTCCTGCAGGCGCTGGTCGACGTTCTTCCAGTTGGGTACCAGGGCGATGTTGATCGGCTGCACGCGCTTGCCGTAGACCAGCCGCAGGGAAGCGTCACCGGACGCGGTGACCAGGTCGTAGCCGCCCTTGGCCATCAGGCTGACCATCTCGTCGGAGGTGGCGGCGGTCTTCACGTTGACCTTGCAGCCGGTGTCCTTCTCGAACTGGCTGACCCAGTCGTAATTCTTGTCGCTCTCGCCGCGTTCGATGTAGCCGGGCCAGGCAATGATATCCAGCGCCCCTTCGGGGTTGCCGAGTTGTTTGAGTGCCTCGGCGGCCTGCAACGAGCCGCTGGCGAGCAGGCCGGCGCCGGCAAAGGCCAGCGCCGCGACTTTCAGTGAAAGCAATTGCACTGATGACATGGACGGACTCCTGTTGTTCTTCGTTGTGGGAGCCACTGCGGAACCAGCGCGCAGAAAAATGGCACCTCCGTTGACCGCTGCGAGTCCATGGGGAATGGCCACGCTCTTGCAGCGTAGTTCTGGCCCCGGAGGCTGACAAGCGAGCCCTGGCGCGGCCCGTGGCCCCAAAAAGGGCGCGGCGCGCAGGGGCGGTGGCGGTTTCGCACCATGGCAGTGCGGCCTGCGCAAACAGCCTTTGCAAGTCATTGAATGGACAGGAAATCGACCTCTGGCACGGGCCTTGCGACGGCACCTGTAGCCGAGTGAGAGCGGCAACAAGGAGTGGAAGATGGCTCGGGTGTTCTATGACGAAATGCATGACGCCGCTGGCGCCTGCCGACCGCACTACACGGAGTTCGCCCGCTGGCTGGCGGACATGCCCGGCGAACAGCTGCAGCAGCGCCGCCGCGAGGCCGACCTGCTGTTCTATCGCGCGGGCATCACCTTCACCCTCTATGGCGACGACCAGGGCACCGAGCGCCTGATCCCCTTCGACACCATCCCGCGCAGCATCCCGGCCAGCGAATGGAAGATCATCGAGGCCGGCTGCATCCAGCGGGTGCAGGCGCTCAACCTGTTCCTCGCCGACCTCTACCACGACCAGCGCATCCTCAAGGAAGGCCTGATCCCGCCCGAGCAGGTCCTGGCCAACGACCAGTACCAGCTGGCCATGCAGGGCCTGGACGTGCCCGGCAACGTCTATGCGCACATCGCCGGCATCGACCTGGTGCGCGACGGCAACGGCGCCTACTACGTCCTCGAAGACAACCTGCGCACCCCCAGCGGCGTCTCCTACATGCTGGAGAACCGCAAGATGATGATGCGCCTGTTCCCCGAACTGTTCGGCGCCCAGCGCATCGCGCCCATCGACCACTACCCGAACCTGCTGCTCGACACCCTGCGTCAGGCCAGTGAAGTGGAGCAGCCCTGCGTCGTGGTGCTGACGCCCGGTCGCTTCAACAGCGCCTACTTCGAGCATGCATTCCTGGCCCGCGAGATGGGCGTGGAGCTGGTGGAAGGCGCCGACCTGTTCGTTCGCGACGAGCGCGTCTACATGCGCACCACCTCCGGCCCGATGCCGGTGGACGTGATCTACCGGCGGGTGGACGACGACTTCCTCGACCCGCTGGCCTTCAACCCCGACTCCATGCTCGGCGTGCCCGGCCTGCTGGCCGCCTACCGTGCGGGCAACGTGGTGCTGGCCAACGCCATCGGCACCGGCGTCGCCGATGACAAGTCCGTCTATCCCTACGTGCCGGAGATGATCCGCTTCTACCTCGACCAGGAGCCGATCCTGCACAACGTGCCGACCTGGCAGTGCCGCCGCCCGCAGGACCTGTCCCACGTGCTGGCGCACCTGCCCGAGCTGGTGGTGAAGGAAGCGCAGGGCTCCGGCGGCTACGGCATGCTGGTCGGCCCGGCCGCCAGCAGTGCCGAGATCGAAGCCTTCCGTGCCCGGCTGATGGCGCGCCCGGAAGCCTACATCGCGCAACCGACCCTGAGCCTGTCGACCTGCCCGACCTTCGTCGAGAACGGCATCGCCCCGCGCCATATCGACCTGCGCCCCTTCGTGCTCTCCGCGCCGGACAACGTGCGCCTGGTGCCCGGCGGGCTGACCCGCGTGGCGCTGCGCGAAGGCTCGCTGGTCGTCAACTCGTCACAAGGTGGCGGTACCAAGGACACCTGGGTAGTAGAGGACTAAGCATGCTCAGCAGAACCGCCTCCGACCTGTACTGGATGTCGCGTTACCTGGAGCGCGCCGAGAACCTCGCGCGCATGCTCGACGTGTCCTACTCGCTGTCGCTGATGCCCCAGGACGGCCGTGGCGACGGCCTGGAAGAACTGGCCATGCCGCTGCTGATCACCGGCAACCTCGACGCCTACCTCGCCCGCCACGGCGAGCTGCACGCCGAACGCCTGTTGAACTTCTTCGCCCTGGATGCGCAGAACCCCGCGAGTATCTACTCCTGCTTCGGCGCCGCCCGTGCCGGCGCCCACGCGGTGCGCGGACGGATCACCACCGACATGTGGGAGAACATCAACGCCACCTGGCTGGAGATGCGCGACATCGCCCACCAGGGCCTGCTGCGCTACGGCATCAGCCACTTCTGTGAATGGGTGAAGGACCGCTCGCACCTGTTCCGTGGCGCCACCTTCGGCACCAGCATGCGCAACGATGCCTTCCACTTCATCCGCCTGGGCACCTACATCGAGCGCGCCGACAACACCCTGCGCCTGCTCGACGCGCGCCATCAGGTGCTGGGCGAACACAGCGCCGGCCCGGCCGAAGGCACGGCGCGCGGCTATTACCAGTGGACCGCGCTGCTGCGCGCGCTGTCGGCGTTCGAGGGTTACACCGAGTTGTACCGCGACGCCCTCAACGCGCGGAACATCGCCGAACTCCTGCTGCTGCGCGAGGACGTGCCGCGCTCGCTGCTGGCCTGTGCCGAGGAGCTGCGCCAGATCCTCGCCAGCCTGCCCGGCATCAACGGCCGTCCGGCCCAGCGTCTGGCCGCCGAACTGGAAGCGCGGGTGCGCTACACCGGCATCGACGAAGTGCTGGGCAGTGGCCTGCATCCCTGGATCACCGACCATATCGGGCTGGTGCGCCAGCTCGCCAACGCCATTCACAGCTCGTACCTGGAGGCCGCATGAAACTCTCCATCCGCCATGACACCACCTACCGCTACGAAGACCAGGTGCGCGCGAGCATCCAGTACCTGCGCCTGACCCCGCAGGAAAGCGAGCGCCAGCATGTGCTCGACTGGCAGTTGCACCTGCCGCGACCGGCACACCCGCAGCGCGATGCCTACGGCAACATCCTTCACGTACTGACCCTGGATGAGCCCCACGAGGCCATTGTCATCGCCGCCCACGGTCACGTGGAAATCGACGTGGAGAACGAGCGCGAGCACGATCACCTGTCGCCGCTGCCGTTCCTGCGCAGCACCCGGCTGACCCAGGCCGACGGCGCGCTGCAGGAGTTCGCCCGTGCCCAGTGCTCCGATCGCCGAGACCGCAAGGCGATGATTCGCCTGATGCAGGCGCTGAACGAGCGCATCGCCTACGTGCCGGGCTCGACCCAGGTGGACAGCACCGCCGCCGAAGCCTTCGCGGCCGGGCAGGGCGTCTGCCAGGACCACGCTCACGCCTTCCTCGCCTGCCTGCGCTACCTCGGTGTGCCGGCGCGCTACGTCTCCGGCTATCTCTACACCGACGTCGAGGATCACCTGGCCAGCCACGCCTGGGCCGAGGCCTGGCTCGATGACGCCTGGTACAGCTTCGACGTGACCAACGTGCTGGATCGCCCTGAGCGCCACCTGAAACTGGCGGTGGGCCTGGATTACCTCGATGCCTGCCCGGTGCGCGGGATGCGCCGGGGCGGCGGTGGCGAGCAGATGCACGCCCGCGTCACCGTGGCGCCGGGTCATCTGCAGCAGATGCAGCAGGCGCAACAGTGAGGATGCGTGGCACAAGCGACGGCACCGGCATAAGATCGGTGCCAGTTCCTGCCGCCATGAGAAAGCCATGACCTACTGCGTCGCCATGAACCTCGCCCAGGGCCTGGTCTTCGTTTCCGATTCGCGCACCAACGCCGGCGTCGACAACATCGCGGTGTTCCGCAAGCTGCATATCTTCGGCACGCCGGGGGAGCGCCTGATCGTGGTGCAGAGCGCCGGCAACCTGGCCACCTCGCAGTCGGTGATCAGCACGCTGCGCCAGCGCATGGGCGACGACGGACCGAACCTCGGCACAGTGGAGAATCTCTTCGAGGCCGCGCGCCTCGTGGGTTCGACGCTGCGTGAAGTGGTCGATCACGACGAGAATATTGGTCAGAACCAGGGTGTCGACCTGGGCAGCTCCTTCCTGGTCGGCGGGCAGATCGGCACGGAAGTGCCGCGCCTGTTCAACGTCTACCCGCAGGGCAACTTCATCGAGTCCTGCCGTGATACGCCGTACTTCCAGATCGGCGAGAGCAAGTACGGCAAGCCGATCATCGACCGCGCCATGAGCTACGCCACGCCGCTGGAACAGGCCCTGCGCTGCGCGCTGATCAGCTTCGACTCGACCATCCGCAGCAACCTCTCGGTGGGCATGCCGCTGGACCTGCTGGTGTACCGCGAGGGCAGCCTGGAGGTGCCGGCGGGGTACCGCATCCAGGAGGGTGACCCGTATTTCGAGGGCATTCGCAACCAGTGGGGCGCGGGGCTGCGCCAGCTGCTGGGCAAGCTGCCGGCGCCACCGGGGGATTACTGGCACTGAGCGCGGTTGCAGGGGCGGGTTCGCGCCGAGCCCCCAGCGGCGGATAACGCTGGCGCGTTATGCGCCCTACAAGAGCTGGATGCCTTTATCCGCCGGCTTTTACCTTCCGCCCCGCCATGTGCTTCAGGTAGGCGACGATCTGCTCCAGTTCCGCATCGCTGACCACATCCGCCGCAAAGCCCTTCATCCGCGCTTCCGGCCAGTGCCGCAGGCTCTGCGGATCGCGGATGTACTGCTTGAGATAGCCCGGCGCGAAGTACTCGGTGGGGTTGTGCGGCAGGTTCAGGTCCGGGCCGAACTGCGAGTCGCCGGCACCGTTCAGGCGGTGGCAGGCCAGGCAGTTCTTCTGGAACTGGGCGAAGCCCTTCTGCACCGATTCAGGCGCATTCTTCGCCGGCAGCAGCGCGGGGAAGCGCTCGGCCAGCGGCTTGAGGTAACGGATGCTGGCGACCTGGAAGGGCCATTGCTCCGGGCCGATGCCGGCGGCTTTCGGATCGGTCCACACCAGATAGAAAGGCCCGGCGGAAGGCTTGCCTTCGGCCAACGGTGGCCAGGGTTTGCCTGTCTCTTCGATGGCCAGCCAGGCGCGCGAACCTTTTTCCGCCAGCAGCGGCGCGGCCGGCAGTTCGGCAGCGAAGCCATCCAGCGCCACGGCCTGCAGGTGGTCGGCCGGCTTCACGCCTTGCAGCAGCGCCGCCAGCGGTACCGCGCGGTATTGCATGGTGCGGTTGTAGGAGACGTCGGCGGGAATCTCGATGTCCTGCGCCTTGGGGTTGGTCAGCAGTTGTTCCGTGCTGAAGTCGTGCCTGCCGTCGGGCAGTTCCAGGGTGAGCGTGGCGGCGAAAGTGGTGGGGCAGAGCAGCAGCAGCGTCAGCAGCAGTGGGCGCATGGTCGCATCCGTGGCGGGAGAGGGCCGCGGAACATTAGCAGAGGAGTGGGCGCAGCAGGAGGCAGGTGGCTCCCGCGCTGCGTTGACCGTGGCTCGCGGATGGCGGCACGCGGTACGCAGCGGCGGGGTTGCCGGGTGTTGGCCCTAGCCGACCAGACGACTCAGATTGGGGATGATCAAAACAACGGTGGTTGCGAAGACGATCAGGCTAGCCTGACGCCACTTTCTCGATTGTTTGTCCATGATGTCCTTCCGCCTTTCTTGTTCTTGGCACGGCTCACTCACGGCCTGTTGATAGTGACGCCCATGCCTTGGCTTCTGGTTTATCGAGCCGAGCCGGCAAAACCCGGCAACGGCACTCTTCGCATCATCTGCCTGATTGAGTCTAAGCCTAGTGCCGCGGGGGCTTAGACCATCTGGCAGCAAGTCCTGCAGCTTCAGGCATATTCCCTCTATATGACCGGGCCGTGACAGCTCTGTTCAGCTTTTCGACCGTTCGTCTGCCTGCTCCGGCAGCCCCTTTCCAGAGCCTTCGACCCGTTCGCCGCCGGTCGGTGGCTGAGCGTGGCGGTCAATTGCGCTGAGCGCTGCGGTCATTGCCGCGCGCCGATACGCCGCTAAGGTAGGCCGACACGCCACGCCTGCGTGACGACAACTCTAAGAGAGAACGCCATGACCGAAGCATTCATTTACGACGCGGTGCGTACTCCCCGCGGCAAGGGCAAGAAGGACGGCGCGCTGCACAGCGTCAAGCCGGTCAACCTGATGGCCGGAGTCCTGCGCGCGCTGCAGCAGCGCAACCAGCTCGACACCGCGCAGGTCGACGACATCGTCCTGGGCTGCGTGACCCCGGTGGGCGACCAGGGCTCGGACATCGCCAAGACCGCCGCGCTGGTCGCCGACTGGGACGAGCAGGTCGCCGGCGTGCAGATCAACCGCTTCTGCGCCTCGGGCCTGGAAGCGGTCAACCTGGGCGCCATGAAGGTGCGCTCGGGCTTCGAGGACCTGGTGGTGGTCGGCGGCGTGGAATCCATGTCCCGCGTGCCCATGGGCTCCGACGGCGGCGCCTGGGCGCTGGACCCGGAAACCAACCTGCACACCAGCTTCGTGCCCCAGGGCATCGGCGCCGACCTGATCGCCACCCTGGAAGGCTTCAGCCGCGCCGACGTCGACGCCTTCGCCCTGCGCTCCCAGCAGAAGGCCGCCAAGGCCCGCGCTGAAGGGCTGTTCGGCAAATCCCTGGTGCCGGTGACGGACCAGAACGGCATCGTCCTGCTCGACCATGACGAATTCATCCGCGCCGATTCCACCCTCGAAGGCCTCGGCGCGCTCAAACCCAGCTTCGAAATGATGGGGCAGATGGGCTTCGACGCCAGCGCACTGCGCAAGTACAGCTTCGTTGAACGCATCGAACACGTGCACACGCCGGGCAATAGCTCCGGCATCGTCGACGGCGCCACCGCCATGCTCATCGGCTCCGAGGCCAAGGGCCGCGAACTGGGCCTGAAGGCCCGCGGACGCATCGTCGCCACCGCGGTGACCAGCACCGACCCGACCATCATGCTCACCGGCCCCGCGCCGGCGACCCGCAAGGCGCTGGCCAAGGCCGGGCTGAAGGCCGAGGACATCGACCTCTACGAGGTCAACGAAGCCTTCGCCTCGGTGGTGATGAAGTTCATGAAGGACATGGGCGTGCCGGAGAGCAAGGTCAACGTCAACGGCGGCTCCATCGCCATGGGCCACCCGCTGGGCGCCACCGGCTGCATGATCCTCGGCACCCTGCTGGATGAACTGGAGCGGCGCAACCTGCGCTACGGCCTGGCCACCCTCTGCGTGGGCGGCGGCATGGGCATAGCCACCATCATCGAACGAGTTTAAGGATCGATCATGGGCTACTGCGCTCGGCCATGCGGCGTTGGAAATTCTCCGGGAATGCTCATTGGCTGCAGCCAACTCCGCTTCCCGAAGAATTTCCGCCTTGCCTGCCCTTCGCTCGTGACGCCCCTGAAGCGATCCCCCACCATGGGAAAAATACAAAAATGACTGACGCCATTCGTTATGAGAAAGGCCAGGACAACATCGTCGTCCTGACCATGGACATGCCCGGCCAGAGCGCCAACACCATGAACGGTGTCTATCGTGAGGCCATGGCCGCCACCGTGGCGCGCCTGGAAGCCGAGAAGGAGTCGATTGCCGGTGTGGTGATCACTTCCGCGAAGAAGACCTTCTTCGCCGGCGGCGACCTCAATGAACTGATCAAGGTGACCAGGGCCGATGCCCAGGCCTTCTACGAAGGCATCCTGGTGCTCAAGGGCCAGCTGCGTCGCCTGGAGACCCTCGGCAAGCCGGTAGTCGCCGCCATCAACGGCGCGGCCCTGGGCGGCGGCTGGGAAATCTGCCTGGCCTGTCACCACCGCATCGCCCTGGACGAAAGCCACGTCCAGCTCGGCCTGCCGGAAGTCACCCTGGGCCTGCTGCCAGGAGGTGGCGGCGTGGTGCGTATGGTGCGCCTGCTCGGCCTGGAGAAGGCCCTGCCGTACCTGGCCGAAGGCAAGAAGGTGCGCCCGGACCAGGCACTCAAGGCCGGCCTGATCCATCAGCTGGCTTCCAGCCGCGACGAGCTGCTGAGCAAGGCCCGTGAGTGGATTGCTGCCAACCCGGCCGCCAAGCAGCCGTGGGACAGCGCTGGCTACAAGATTCCCGGCGGCACGCCGGCAAGCCCCGCCGTGGCGCAGATGCTGGCCATCGCGCCTTCCGTGCTGCGCGACAAGACCAAGGGCTGCTTCCCGGCGCCGGAGAAGATCATGTGCGCCGCCGTCGAAGGCGCGCAGGTGGACTTCGACACCGCTCAGCTGATCGAGGCGCGCTACTTCACCGAGCTGACCACCGGCCAGGTGGCGAAGAACATGATCGGCACCTTCTGGTTCCAGCTCAACGAGATCAACGCCGGCAAGTCCCGTCCGCAGGGCATCCCGCCGCAGCAGACGAAGAAGGTCGGGGTGGTCGGCGCCGGCATGATGGGCGCGGGCATCGCCTACGTCTCGGCCGCCGCCGGCATCGAGGTGGTGCTCAAGGACGTTTCCCTGGAGTCGGCAGAGAAGGGCAAGGCCTATTCCGCCGGCCTGCTGGACAAGAAGGTCGGCCGCGGCCAGATGAGCGCCGAGAAGCGCGACGCCTTCCTCGCGCGGATCAAGCCGACCGCCAGCGATGCCGACTTCGAAGGCTGCGACCTGATCATCGAAGCGGTGTTCGAGGACCGTGGCCTGAAGGCCAAGGTCAGCGTTGCCGCCGAATCTGCCGCGCTGCCCGATGCGGTGATCGCCTCCAACACCTCGACCCTGCCGATCACCGGCCTGGCCGAGGCGGTAGCGCAGCCGCAGAAATTCATCGGCCTGCACTTCTTCAGCCCGGTGGACAAGATGCCGCTGGTGGAGATCATCCGCGGCGAGAAGACCGACGACGCCACCCTGGCCCGCGCCTTCGACTACGTCCTGCAGATCAAGAAGACCCCGATCGTCGTCCACGACAGCCGTGGTTTCTTCACCTCCCGCGTGTTCGGCACCTTCACCAACGAAGGCCTGGCCATGCTCGGCGAGGGTGTGTCGGCGGCGATGATCGAGAACCAGGCGCGCCAGGCCGGCATGCCGGTGGGCCCGCTGGCGATCAGCGACGAAGTCTCCATGAGCCTGATGACCCACATCCGCGAGCAGACCCGCAAGGATCTGGAAGCAGAAGGCAAGCAACTGCCCAGACACCCGGCCTTCGCGGTGGTGGACCTGATGGTCAACGAGTACAAGCGCCCGGGCAAAGCCGCCGGCGCCGGCTTCTACGACTATCCCGCCAACGGCAAGAAGCACCTGTGGCCGGAGCTGAAGCAGCGCTTCGAGAAGGCTGACGCGCAGATTTCCGCTGAGGATGTGCGCGACCGCATTCTCTTCGTGCAGGCCATCGAGACGGTGCGCTGCGTGGAGGAGGGCGTGCTGACCTCCACCGCCGACGCCAACATCGGCTCGATCTTCGGCATCGGCTTCGCGGCCTGGAGCGGCGGCGCACTGCAGTTCATCAACCAGTACGGCCTGAAGGACTTCGTCGCCCGCGCCGAGTATCTGGCCGAGCAGTACGGCGAGCGTTTCCTGCCGCCGGCGCTGCTGCTGGAGAAGGCCGCGCGCGGCGAGACGTTCTGACCGTCCCTGTAGGAGCGAGGGGGACGCCTGGTTCTTGCTCGCGAACCTGGCTCCGCAGCGGGGCTGTTCGCGAGCGAGCTCGCTCGTACAGAAAAAACCGGCCCCATGGCCGGTTTTTTCTTCCCTGTGCAGACCGTAGGATAGCGCTTTCTCACTTGCAAGGAATGCCCTCCGATGACGCCTCCCGCCCTGTTGATCATCGACCAGCAGAAAGGCATGCGTGACAGCCTGGAGCCGCGCAACAACCCGCAGGCCGAGCAGCGCATCGGCGACCTGCTGGCGGCCTGGCGCCGGGAAGGTTGGCCGCTGGTACATATTCGCCACATGTCGCGCACGCCGGGCTCGCCGTTCTGGCCGGGACAGCCGGGCGCCGAGTTCCAGGAGGCGCTGGCACCGCTGGAGCATGAGCACGTGGTGGAAAAGAACGTCCCCGACGCTTTCATCCACAGCGGGCTGGAGCGCTGGCTGCGTGTGCGGGATATCGGGGCGCTGGTGATCTGCGGCGTCAGCACCAACAACTCGGTGGAGGCCACGGCGCGCACGGCGGGCAACCTGGGCTTCACTACGCAGGTCGTCGCCGACGCCTGTTTCGCCTTCGACAAGCGCGATTTCAACGGCCTGCAGCGCAGTGCCGAGGAGGTCCACGCCATGTCCCTGGCCAACCTGCAGGGCGAGTACGCGCAGGTCCTGGACACGAACTCGCTGCTGCAAAGGCTGTCCATCGGCTGAATCCTTGCCAACCGGCCGTCACTCCTGTGCATCCGTGCAATTGAAGGAAGTCGGTTTTTCCGGTATTTCCCCTGAAATTCCTACACAAGAATCGGCCTCGGCATCTTGTGTGGTGAAAAAATAGGGCGTAATTTTCACGCGCGTTTCATCAGTGTCAGGAAAACCATTCTTATCAGCCGCCAACCCCCCAGGAATCACCCCTGCATGTCGTTGCACATCTGCATTCTGGAAACCGACATCCTCCGCCCCGAACTCATCGATCAGTACAAGGGCTATGGCTGGATGTTCCAGCAACTGTTCGCCAAGCAACCCGTTCCGGCCGAGTTCACGGTCTACAACGTGGTGGAAGGGCATTACCCGCCCGAAGATGAGAAGTTCGACGCGTACCTGGTGACCGGCAGCAAGGCGGACTCCTTCGGCACTGATCCCTGGATCCAGACCCTCAAGGACTACGTGCTCAAGCTCTACCAGCGCGGCGACAAGCTGCTGGGTGTGTGCTTCGGCCACCAGCTGCTGGCACTGGTGCTGGGCGGCAAGACCGAGCGCGCGAGCCAGGGCTGGGGCGTGGGTATCCACGATTACCGCATCGAGGAGCAGCCGGAGTGGATGAGCCCGGCGCCGGGCGATGGCCTGACCCTGCTGGTCAGCCACCAGGACCAGGTTACCGAGCTGCCCCACGGCGCCCGTCGCATCGCCTCCAGCGACTTCTGCCCGAACGCCGCCTACGCCATCGGCGACCAGGTGTTGTGCTTCCAGGGCCACCCGGAGTTCCAGAGCGACTACTCCCAGGCGATCCTCGAGCTGCGCAAGCACATCTTCAGCGAGCCGGTGTTCCAGTCCGGCATCGACAGCCTCTCGCGCCCGCACCAGGGTACGGCGGTCGGCGAATGGATGATGCGCTTCGTCCAGCAGGGGCGTGATGAAAAGAAGAGCGCGGCCTGACTCCTGCCGTGTTGACTGAAAACGCCGCTCAATCGAGCGGCGTTTTCGATTCTGGAGACGGGGTATCGGCAAACGGCTTTTGTAGGATGGGCGGAGCTTCCCGGGGGCATCTGTAGCTTGCGGTCAGAGCCAGTCGGCCTGCTTGAAGCTGATGTAGAGCCCGACGCAGCCCAGCGCCAGCAGCCCCATGATCAGGAAGTAGCCGTAGTGCCAGTGCAGCTCCGGGATGTACTCGAAGTTCATCCCGTAGATGCCGGCCACGGCGGTGGGGAACGCGAGGATGGCTGCCCAGGCGGCGAACTTGCGCTGCACCACGCTCTGCCGCGAGGACTCCAGCGCCAGCCCGACTTCGATGGTCTGGCTGGCCACGTCGCGCAAAGTGGTGAGGTCTTCGAGCAGGCGGTTCACGTGGATCGCCACGTCGCGAAAGTAGGGGCGCATCTGCTTGTCGATGAAGGGGAAGTCCAGGCGCTGCAGCTCCTGGCAGATTTCCACCATGGGCGCGGCATAGCGCCTGAGCCGCAGTACTTCACGGCGCAGGCCGTAGATCTTTTCGATCTGCTCCTGGGTCAGCGACTTGCGCAGCACCTCTTGTTCCACCTCCTCAATCTCCGCGCGGATCGCCTCGACCACCGGCTCGTAATTGCTCATCACGAAATCCAGCAGGGCGTAGAGCACGAAGTCGGTGCCATGGGCCAGCAGCAGCGGTCGCGCCTCGCAGCGCTGGCGGACCTGGGCGTAGGACTGGGAGAAGCCATGGCGCGCGCTGATGATGTAGCCGATGCCGGCAAAGAGGTGGGTTTCGACGAACATCAGTCGGCTATCGGCGCGGATCGGTGAGTAGATGACGATGAACAGCGCGTCACCGAAGGTTTCCAGCTTCGGCCTGCTGTGCTTTTCCAGCGCGTCTGACACGGCCAGTTCGTGCAGGTTGAACTGCCGTTGCAGGTTGAACATCTCTTCCGGAGTTGGCTCCTGCAGGCCGGTCCAGACGAAGTGGTCGGGCTGACACGCCCAGCGGTAGCCGTCCTCGAGCGGGATGTCGGAGACCTTGCGGCCCTTGCTGTAGACGGCGGAAGCGATGACTCGGCCCATGCTCAAGCCCACCCTGCTGCTGGATAGGTCGTTCTGCAGGGATTGAGTGTTGGCCAGCCTGGCGCGACGCGCCAGCGAAGCGGAATCAGGAGTGAGGCGTGAGCGCTTCCTGGAGGCCTTGCAGTGCCACGGGCACCGCCTGGTTGAAACGTTCGAAGAGCCCGCTGCGGTCGATATTGTCCACCGGGGCACGGCGCGCGCCGTCGAAGCCGGCGCTGAGGGCGGTGACCACCAGGATCACGATGGTGTAGAGCCCCAGGGCGGCGAGGGCGCCGTTGCGGGCGTAGCGGTGGGCTTGGCGGTTCATGCTGGCGACTCGGGTCAGGGGAAGTGATGGCCCAGTGTCGCTTTGGTCATTTCGATTGAATAACGATGCCGGTTGGTTCCCGGTATCAGGCAAATTGATAGATGGCGGCGCTACGACCAGACGCAAGGAGGTGAGTGGCGGGACGCTATCGGATGTTTCCGGAACTCTGGCGGGCTTCATGGCTGCTTGACCCTCGTCAGGGAGGGGAGGCGACGGGCGTGGCGGCCGTCGAAAGCACTGAGGTTGCGTCATCGTCCCTGAAAGGCCCGGCATCACGCCGGGCTTTTCGCTTCGGGCAGGGTTGCATGACGTCACCTGCTGCAGGCGGCTGGCGGGATGTGAAGGTTTCAGCCCTGCTTGGAAGCGGCTTCGACATTCACCTGGCTGGCGGACTGCTCGGACTGTTGTTGCTGAATAGCGGCCTGGGTCATGTGAACCATGCGGTCCTGCATCAGCGGGGACTCTTCGGCAAAGCTGGCCTGGGCGGCGAAGGCGGTAGCGGCGGCCAGTACGCTGGCGGCGATGATGTTGAGTTTCATGATGAACACCTCTGGGTTGGTTTGTTTCGGGTTCATCTATAGGTTAATGCGTAATAATTTTTGAAAAATAGCAAACAGGCTTAATCAGTATTGCTATTTAGGTAATAGTGATGGCATGAAAAAGCCCGGCACCAGGCCGGGCTTTTGGTCATCGGGCGATCAGGCCAGGTGGTTCCGGTCCAGCTCGATGGACTTGTCCAGGGTTTCCAGCAACTGCTTGCGCACTTTCAGCTTGGTGTTGCGGTGGGCGGTCATGTTCAGCTTCTTCAGGTGCTGGGCGGCCTCCAGGGCAGCGGCCTGGAGTTGTTCGGCCGGCACCACCTTGTCGAGGAAACCGGCGTCCACGGCGTCGCGCGGGTTGAACATTTCGGCGTTCACCACAGAGCGGGTGAAGGCGGAACGGCGCAGGCGGTCACGGGCCAGTTCGATGCCGACGTGGTGCATGGTCATGCCGATGGCCACTTCGTTGAGGCCGATCTGGAACGGCCCGTCGACACCGATGCGGTAATCCGCCGAGAGCAGGATGAAGGCGCCCTTGGCCACGGCGTGGCCGGTGCAGGCGACGATGACCGGGAACGGGTGGGACAGCATGCGGCGGGCCAGGGTGGAGCCGGCGGCCACCAGGTTCACGGCGTTTTCCGGGCCGGAGGTCATCACCTTGAGGTCGTAGCCGCCGGAGAGGATGCCCGGCTGGCCGGTGACGATGACAATGGCACGGTCCTTCTCCGCCTGGTCCAGGGCCTGGTTGAAGGCTTCGATGACCGCCGGGGAGATGGCGTTCACCTTGCCGTTGTTCAGGGTCAGGGTGGCGATGCCGTCTTCGAATTGGTAGCTGATCAGCTCACTCATGGCAGAGGGTCCTGGGTTGCAGTCCTTGGGTTGGAAGTGGCCAGAACATACTGACGCGGGCCTGGTGCGTAAAGCGTTTTGACTGACTGATGAGTCAGCCGCATGCCACTAAATTCGGGCGATTTCTGTGCGCTGTGCACGCAAATTCCGACGGCGTTCGTGGAGAGGTCTCAGGCGTACTGTTAAGCTGCCAGTATCCCTGCGTCCCGCTCTCGCACAATCCAGGATGTGCCTGCCATGTCGAAGATTCTCAAGTGGTCCCTTTTCGCCGTCGTGGCGATCGCCCTCATCATCAAGGCGTCGCTCTGGCTTTCCGTACGCAGCGTGGTGAACGAAGCCATCGCCCGCGTCTCTCCGTTCATGGAGATCACCTATGGCGGAATCTCTTCGTCCTTCGACGGCCGTGTCGGTCTGCAGAACGTGGTGATCAGGGTGCCCATGGCCGGTGACAGCCTGAAGGTCTCCCACGCCCAGTTGAAGTTCAATGGGCTGCGCGAGTTGCTGAGCTTCAAGGAGCGTCTGGATGAGGGCAAGCTGCCGGAGCAGATGGCAGCAGACCTCAAGGGCGTCGAGTTGCAGATCCACGGTCCGTTCATGCAATCGCTGTACGCCAAGCCGGCAGAGAAGAGCGCCTTCACTGCCATGAGCGAAGTGGCCTGCGGCAACGTCCGCAACATCGGCGTCGATGAGTTGCTGCAGATGGGGTACCGCACCCTCGAGTCGGATATCGAGTTTTCCTACCGCATGCAGCCGGGCGCGCAGACCCTGACCTTCGACCTGCGCAGCGACACTCGCGACATGCTCGACATGCACACCAGCATGACACTGATGAACGTTTCCGAGCGTCCGGGCGACATGCGCGTGAACCCGCCGCGGGTATCCCAGGTCGTCTTCGAGATGAACGACAACCAGTACCAGCGCCGGGTCAGCGAATTCTGCCGTGGCAAGCTGGGCGTCGATCAGAAAGCCTACACCGCGCTGTCGCTGGAGAAATTCGACAAGGCCTTGCGCCAGCAGCGCGTCGCGCTCGACAAGCCGCTACTCGAGGCCTATGGCCGTTACCTGGAAGATCCGCGTTCGCTGCGCATCGAGCTGATGCCCAGTGAGGGAATGGCCTGGGGCGGTCTGCAATTTTTCGAGCCCAAGGATGTGATCCAGATGCTGCATCCGGTCGTCTTAGTGAACCAGCAGTCAGTCACACCGCTGGGGTTCGCGTGGGTCGATCCGGCTAAGGAAAAACTCACGCCGGAAAGCCAGTATCAAATGGTTTCGGCCCCGGAAACGGTTGAGTCGCAGGCCAAAACGCAGCAATATGAGTTCGTTAGCGTTGAAAGTCTTGCCCAGTACACAGGCAAGCGCCTGCAGTTCATCACGTTTGATGGTGCCTATTATCAGGGTGTGCTGCACAAGGTGGAGAACGGCCGAGTCTATATCACCGTCATGATCGGGACGGGCTCGGCGGAAATGTTCCTCCGCCTGAACAAGATCAATCAGGTGCGGGTCATGTTGTGAGGCCCTGCGAAGGAGAGAGCAAGTGAGTGAGTCGTTGTCCATCCAGCATGATGAAACCAGCCACCAGTTCGTAACGACTGTTGATGGTCATCGCGCCTATCTGGCCTACATGGATCTGGGCAAGCAGACGCTCGACATCTACCGCACCTTCGTTCCGGACAGCTTGCGTGGTCGCGGCATCGCCGCCGCTCTAACCGAGCATGCGCTGCAGTTCGCCGAGCGCAAGGGCTATAGCGTCATCCCGTCGTGCTCCTACGTCGAGCGCTACCTGGAACGCCGCCAGCGTCACACCGATACAGCGCTCTGACGTTCAGCGCGCTGAAATGAAAAAAGCCCGGCCAATGCCGGGCTTTTTCTTTGGCTTTTCGTAGGAGTGAGCTTGCTCGCGAATTGCCTGACGCTGGCGCTGGCGGAGACTCTGTTCGCGAGCAAGCTCGCTCCTACAGGTTCATCCCGCGAGGCGGCGGAACAATAAAAAAAGCCGGGCAGATGCCCGGCTTTTTCGTTCGTGCCTTGAGCGTCAGCCGCGCTGGCGCTTGGGCAGGACTTCCTTGAGCTTGGTGTGCATGCTGCGCACGGCCTTCTCGGTGGTGTCCCAGTCGATGCAGGCATCGGTGATCGACACGCCGTACTGCAACTGGCACAGGTCCTTCGGGATCGGCTGAGCGCCCCAGCCCAGGTGGCTTTCCACCATCAGGCCGACGATGGAGTTGTTGCCTTCGGCGATCTGGTTGGCGACGTTGTCCATTACCAGCGGCTGCAGGGCAGGGTCCTTGTTGGAGTTGGCGTGGCTGCAGTCGACCATCACGTTCAGCGGAATCTTCGCCTTGGTCAGTTCCTGTTCGCACAGGGCGACGCTGACCGAGTCATAGTTCGGCTTGCCGTTGCCACCGCGCAGCACCACGTGGCCGTAGGCGTTGCCCTTGGTGGTGACGATGGAGACGCCGCCTTCCTGGTTGATGCCCAGGAAACGGTGCGGGCTGGATACCGACTGCAGGGCGTTGATCGCCACGGTCAGGCTGCCGTCGGTGCCGTTCTTGAAACCGACCGCCGAGGACAGGCCGGAAGCCATCTCGCGGTGGGTCTGGGATTCGGTGGTGCGCGCGCCGATGGCCGACCAGCTGATCAGGTCCTGCAGGTACTGCGGGGAGATCGGGTCGAGCGCCTCGGTGGCGGTGGGCAGGCCCATTTCGGCGAGGTCGCGCAGCAGTTGGCGGCCGATGTGCAGGCCGTCCTGGATCTTGAAGGAGTCGTCCAGGTACGGGTCGTTGATCAGGCCTTTCCAACCGACCGTGGTGCGCGGCTTTTCGAAGTACACGCGCATCACCAGGAACAGGGTGTCGGAGACTTCCGCAGCCAGCACCTTCAGACGCTCGGCGTATTCGTGGGCGGCCTTGATGTCGTGGATCGAGCAGGGGCCGATTACCACGAACAGGCGGTGGTCCTTGCCGTCGAGGATGTCGCGGACGACCTGGCGGCCGTTGGCGACGGTGCGCAGGGCGGCGTCGGTCAGGGGGATTTCGCGCTTGAGCTGCTCCGGCGTGATCAGTGTCTCGTTGGAGGCAACGTTAAGGTCGTCGATCTGTAAATCAGCCATCGTGGTACTCAATCAGGTCACGGGTGCCGGCCGCCAGAAATCCCCGTGCGATGGGGCGCAGGCAGAGGTGTCGCTAAGGGGAACCCGAACCTTAACCGTTCAGGCGTAGCCTCGACAATGGCTCGATGCAGGAAAATGCCCGCAACACGGGCATTTGCGCGACTTTCTGCGGGGCGCTGGTCAGACCGCGCAAAACATCGGGAAGTCGGCGGCGTTATGCGCGATCCACTCCAGCGCCAGGGTCTCGAAGGGCAGGCTGCTGCCGCTCGCCTGTTCCTGCTGGCGACGGTACTGTTCGATCTGGCAGACCTGCTCGACCATGCGCGCCCGGAACAGGGTGTCTTCGTCGATGAAGGCAATGCCTACGCGGTAGTCGCTGGCCTGCTTGCGGCTCCAGGCGATGACGCCGGGGTAGCAGGCGGAGTCGCCCAGCAGGGGAATGCGCAGCTCGATGGAGGTGCCGCGGCGAAAGCCCCGTGGCGAATTGCACGCGACGCCGCCGAGGCTGATATTGTGCAACCGCTGGCGCGGCAGGAAAGTCTGTTTGCGGATGACCAGCTCGACCGGAAAATCGCACGGGTGGCGCAGGAACTGACGCATGACGGAACGCTCCGACTGCAATCTTTATAGTGGTGGCACCTTGAGTATAGTGCCGGCCCTGGAGCTGACCGACCTGGATGCCGACCGCCGGCTGCTGGAGCTGCCGGGCGTATCGCTGCTGATTTTCACCGGCGCTGGCTGCTCCACCTGTCGCTGGGCGCGGCAGGTGCTGCCGCAGTTCCACCTGCCCATCGACCGCCTGTGCTGGATCGACGCCGGGCACAGCGGCGGCCTGGTCGAGCGCTACGAGGTCTTCCACCTGCCGTCCCTGTTCCTGGTGCGCGACGGCCACTTCCTGGGCCCTGTCCACGCACCGCTGCGCCCCGAACCCCTGACCCAAGCCCTGCGCGCTGCCCTGGCGCGCCCTGCTGAGGAATTGCCTTGATGAATCTGCGAATCGGCATCATCGGAACCGGCGCCATTGGCGGTTTCTACGGCCTGATGCTGGCCCGCGCCGGCCATGACGTTCATTTCCTGCTGCGCAGCGAGTATCTCGCCGTCGCCCAGAACGGCCTGCGTCTGAACAGCCAGGTGCACGGCGCGCTTAGCCTGTCGCCGGTGAACGCCTACGACGATGTGGCGAAGATGCCGTCCTGCGACTGGCTGCTGGTGGGCGCCAAGACCACCAGCAACGCCGACCTCGCGCCGCTGATCATTCAGGCCGCTGCGCAGGGGGCGAAGGTCCTGTTGCTGCAGAACGGCCTCGCCGTGGAGGACGAGTTGCGCGCGCTGCTGCCCGACCACATCCACCTGCTCGGCGGACTCTGCTTCATCTGCGTGCACCGCGCCGAGCCGGGTGTGATCGAACACCAGGCCTTCGGTGGGGTGAACATTGGCTATCACTCGGGCTCCGCGCAGGAGGCCGAAGCGCGCCAGGCGATCGTGGAGGAGGGTGCCGCGCTGTTCCGCAGCGCCGGCCTGGACTCCAATGCCATGCCCAACCTGGAGCAGGCGCGCTGGCAGAAGCTGGTCTGGAACATCCCCTACAACGGTCTCTCGGTGCTGCTCGACAGCGGCACGCGGGCGATCATGGACAACCCCGACAGTCGCACCCTGGTGGCCGAACTGATGGAGGAAGTCATCGCCGCCGCCGCCGCGTGCGGGCACTCGCTGCCCCAGGGCATAGTCGGGGCGATGCTCAGTTCCACCGATGCGATGCCGGACTACCTGCCCAGCATGTACCATGATTTTGCCCAGCGCCGGCCGCTGGAATTGGGCGCCATCTATGCGGCGCCTCTGGAAGCTGCGCGCAGGGCGGGGCGCGAACTGCCGAAGATCGATGCGCTATATCGCGCGCTGCGTTTCATCGACGCGCGCAACCAGACTCGCTGACGAGCACCGGGGGGGAAGCATGGCAAAAGGGCTGGGCGACAAGCTGGTGGTGGCGATCTCCTCGCGGGCGCTGTTCGACCTGCGGGAAAGCCATCAGGTCTATGAAAGCGAGGGCGTCGAAGCCTATCGCCAGTACCAGATCGACCGCGAGGACGAAGTCCTGCCGCCGGGCGATGCCTTTGCCCTGGTGCAGAAGCTGCTCGCCCTCAACGGCGGGACCGACAGCGCGCCGGTGGAAGTCGTCCTGGTATCGCGCAACAGCGCCGATACCGGCCTGCGCGTATTCAACTCCATCCAGCACTACGGCCTGGGCATCTCCCGCGCCGCCTTCGTTGGCGGGCGCAGCCCTTATCCCTACCTCAAGGCGTTCAACTGCCACCTGTTCCTCTCCACCCACATAGAGGACGTGCGCAACGCGCTGGACGCCGGCTTCGCTGCCGCGACCATCCTTTCCGGCGGCACCCGCCGGGAAGCCAATGGCGAGCTGCGCTTCGCCTTTGACGGCGATGCGGTGCTGTTCTCCGACGACTCCGAGCGCGTCTACCAGCAGGGTGGCCTGGAGGCCTTCCAGACCCACGAGCGCGAGTCCGCCCGTGAGCCATTGGGTGGCGGCCCGTTCAAACCCTTCCTGAAGGCGCTCAATCGCGTGCAGCAGGCCTTCCCCCAGGAGTCCTGCCCTATCCGCACGGCGCTGGTCACCGCGCGCTCGGCCCCGGCCCACGAGCGGGTGATCCGCACCCTGCGCGAGTGGGACATCCGCCTGGACGAGTCACTGTTCCTCGGTGGCCTGGACAAGGCCGCCTTCCTCGAAGCTTTCGCCGCCGACGTGTTCTTCGACGACCAGCCGATGCACTGCGAGAAGGCGCGGGAAGTGGTGGCGACCGGCCATGTTCCCCATGGTGTGAGCAACGAGAAGAAGGTCGCCGGATAGCCGCCCGGCCGCGACATCCGGCCTTCTCGGAGCGATTCGCGTTCTCCTGCTACGCTGCTGGATAGGCCCCGCCGCGCAGGCAGTCGAGGAGGCCGCATGATCCGAACGATTCTTTACGCCACCGACCTCGGTCTTTACGCCCCCTACGTCCTTCAGCACGCACTTTCCCTGGCCCGTGCCTACGGAGCCGAGGTGTATGTCGTGCACGCGGTCGAACCGCTGGGGCTGTTCGCCGAGTCCGTCCTGCAGACCTACCTGGATGAAGGCACGCTGAACGAGATGCGCACCAACGGCCTGACCAACGTCATGGGCAGCATCGAGCAGCGGGTGATGGAAGGGTTCCGCGATGAACTGGGGGAAGCGCGCCAGGACGCCGAGCTGATCCGCTCGGTGCGCGTGGTGCAGGGGGACGCGCCGATGGTGATTCTCGACGAGGCCAAGCGCCTGGACGTCGACATCATCGTCGCCGGCAGCCACAGCCATGGGGATGGCCTGAACACGCCGCTGGGGCGCACCGCCGCGCGCCTGGTACAGCTGGCCGAAGTGCCGGTCTACCTGGTACCGATGCTGCAGCACCGCTGAAGGCTTTGTGACGATACGTCGGGCAAGCCCGGAATTTCCGTGGGGCTTTAGACGAATGGCATGCAGGGCGAAAAAAAACGTCTAGTTTTATTCCTTAAACCATTAATATGGTTATAAAACGACAAGCCCCTGATCGCGGGTCGCGACATTCATTTCGAGGAAAGTCCATGAAGCTTCAGCAACTGCGCTATATCTGGGAAGTCGCGCACCACGATCTGAACGTCTCGGCCACCGCCCAAAGCCTGTACACCTCCCAGCCCGGCATCAGCAAGCAGATCCGCCTGCTGGAAGACGAGCTGGGCGTCGAAGTCTTCGCCCGCAGCGGCAAGCACCTGACCCGCGTCACCCCGGCCGGCGAGCGCATCATCACCACCGCTGGCGAGATCCTGCGCAAGGTCGAGAGCATCAAGCAGATCGCCCAGGAGTTCTCCAACGAAAAGAAGGGCACGCTGTCCATCGCCACCACCCACACCCAGGCGCGTTATGCACTGCCCGGCGTGATCAGCGGCTTCATCAAGCAGTACCCGGACGTCTCCCTGCACATGCATCAGGGCACGCCGATGCAGATCGCCGAGATGGCCGCTGACGGCACCGTCGACTTCGCCATCGCCACCGAGGCGCTGGAGCTGTTCGGCGACCTGATCATGATGCCGTGCTACCGCTGGAACCGCTGCGTGATCGTGCCCCAGGGCCACCCGCTGACCAAGGTGCCGAAGCTGACCCTGGAACTGCTCGCCGAGCAGCCCATCGTGACCTACGTATTCGGCTTCACCGGCCGCTCCAAGCTCGACGAAGCCTTCAACCAGCGTGGCCTGGTGCCGAAAGTGGTGTTCACCGCGGCCGACGCCGACGTGATCAAGACCTACGTGCGCCTGGGGCTGGGCGTGGGCATCGTGGCCCACATGGCGGTCGATCCGAAGCTCGACAGCGACCTGGTGATGCTCGATGCCAGCCACCTGTTCGAGTCCAGCGTGACCAAGATCGGGTTCCGTCGCGGCACCTTCCTGCGCGGCTTCATGTGCGACTTCATCGAGAAGTTCGCCCCGCACCTGACCCGCGACCTGCTGGCCAAGGCCGTGCAGTGCCACAACAAGACCGAGCTGGACGAGCTGTTCGACGGCATCGAGCTGCCGGTCTACTGATCGCCTCCGCACTCGAAAAAGCCCGGCAGATGCCGGGCTTTTTCATTGCTGACTTCAGTGGATGCGCCAGCGCAGCAACAGCAGGGCGGCGAAGGCCAGCGCCGCGCCGATCAGGAAGGTCCAGCTGGCGCCGAAACTCTGCCACAGCCAGCCGGCCAGCACGCTGGCGAGCAGCATGGCGATTCCGCTGGCGAGGTTGAACACGCCGAAGGCGGTGCCTTTCAGGTCGGCTGGCGTGGTGTCGGCGATCAAGGTCGCCAGCAGCCCCTGGGTGAAGCCCATGTGCAGGCCCCACAGTGCGACGCCGACGAGCATCAGCGGCGTGGAGTCGGCCCAGGCCAGCAGCAGGTCGGCCGCCACCAGCAGGAGCATGCCGATGGCCAGCAGGCCGGTGCGGTCGGTGCGGTCCGACCACCAGCCCACCGGGTAGGCCGAGAGCATGAATACCAGGGCCATCACCACCATGACGATTGGTGTCCAGGCCATCGGCAGGCCGATGTCCTGGGCGCGCAGCACCAGGAAGGCTTCGCTGAAGCGCGCGAGGGTGAACACCGCGCCGATGCTGACCACCCACCAGTAGCGCGCCGGGAAGCTGCGCAGCGCATCGCGATGGATCGGCGAGCGGAAGCGCTGGGTGCCTTCGGCCTGTTCCGGTTCCTGGACGAAGAAGACGATGGCCAGCACTGCGACGCCGGCCGGAATGCAGGCGAACCAGAACACCAGCGGCAGGTTGTTGCCCAGCCAGAGCATCAGCACGATGGCCAGCAGCGGGCCGGCGAAGGCGCCGACGGTATCCATGGACTGGCGCAGTCCGAAGCACGCGCCACGGATCGACGGCGGCGAAACGTCCGCGATCAGTGCATCGCGTGGTGCGCCGCGGATGCCCTTGCCGATACGGTCGAGCAGGCGCGCGGCGAAGATGGTCTCGCCGGAGGTAGCCAGCGGGAACAGCGGCTTGGACAGCGCCGCCAGGCCGTAGCCGAACAGCACCAGGCCCTTGCGCCGGCCGAGGTAGTCGCTGATGGCGCCGGAGAATACCTTCACGATCAGCGCGGTGGCTTCGGCAATGCCTTCGATCAGGCCCACCGCAACCATGCTCAGGCCGAGGCTGCCAACCAGGAACAGCGGCAACAGGCTGTGCAGCAGTTCGGAGGACAGGTCCATGAACAGGCTGACGAAACCCAGTGCCCAGACGGTGGCGGGAATGCGGGGGCGTCTGCGATCCGTGCCGTCGGCCATGGCGAAACATCCTTGTGCGTCAGGGAAGGAGAAAACAGTCTGGCCGAACGGGCATCAAGAAAGCGTCAAAGACGACGCTCAGAGGCGATCGAGGTCGTCGCGCTGGGCCAGTTCGGCCAGCGCTTCGCGGGAGTCCAGCGGGAGTTCGCCACGGCCTTCCAGAACTTCATGGAGGAAGCTCATGAACACCGTGTAGACGACCTCGCAGCCATCATCGTGGCGGACGACAAAGAACGGCGCGGTGTCCACACCGTACTGCGCGGCGACCAGCCAGCCAGTGCTGGCGGGGTTGCGCTCATCGGCGACCAGGGTGCGGTCGATTCGACTCAGATAGCCGCCCTTGACCAGGCGTTCGTGGACTTCGCGGCACTTGCGGCAGTCCTGGCCGTCGGCCAGGACCTTCTTCACCAGGGTGATGCGCATGGGATCGGCTCCGCCGCAGGCATGCAGGCGTCCGATCCTGGGCTGCGGGCTGACAAGGAAATTTCCGTCAGCCGAGGGTACGGCTTCAGGCCTTGCTGATCAAATTGCCGGCGTGCAGGCCGCATTCCTTCTGCGTGGCTTCTTCCCACCACCAGCGGCCTTCGCGCTCGTGCTGGTTCGGCAGCACCGGGCGGGTGCAGGGCTCGCAGCCGATACTGATGAAGCCGCGCTCGTGCAGGCTGTTGTAGGGGATTTCCAGCATGCGGATATAGGCCCAGACCTCTTCGCTGCTCATGTTCGCCAGCGGGTTGAACTTCACCAGCGGTTTCTCCGGGGTGGAGAAGGCGCCGTCCACCTCGACCACGGCCACCTGGCTGCGGGTGCCGGGGCTCTGGTCCTTGCGCTGGCCGGTGGCCCAGGCGGTCACGGTGGACAGCTTGCGCTTGAGCGGCTCGATCTTGCGGATGCCACAGCACTCGCCATGGCCGTCCTTGAAGAAGCTGAACAGGCCCTTTTCCTTGACGAACGGCTCCAGCAGGCGCGGGTCGGGGGTCATCACTTCGATGGCGATGCCGTAGTGCTCGCGAACCTGCTCGATGAAGCGGTAGGTCTCCGGGTGCAGGCGGCCGGTGTCCAGGCTGAACACCTTGACGTTCTTGTTGAGCTTCCAGGCCATGTCCACCAGCACCACGTCCTCGGCGCCGCTGAAGGAAATCCACAGCTCGTCGCCGAAGTGCTCGAAGGCAAGCTTCAGGATGTCCTGTGGGGCTTTGCTGGCATAGCTCGCGGCGATTTCCGCGATATCGAACGGGAGGCTCATCAGGCGGTATTCCTAGTTTTAATGGCGCAAGGCGCTCTGTGGGCGCGATGGTAGCAAAGAGGGGGATATGCCCCTAAATAACCATCAGGAAGGTCGACTGTGGTGTTTGGGTATAAGTGGTGCGTTGCACCGCCTGGAGCGAGCGGCTAGAGTGCCGCCTCTCAAGTCAAACCTGCGGGGAAATCGTTCGTGGAAATCGCCTGTCTCGACCTGGAAGGGGTTCTGGTTCCGGAAATCTGGATCGCCTTCGCTGAAAAAACCGGTATCGAAGCGCTGAAGGCGACGACCCGTGACATCCCGGATTACGACGTGCTGATGAAGCAGCGTCTGCGCATCCTCGACGAGCACGGCCTGAAGCTGTCCGACATCCAGGAAGTGATCGCCACCCTGAAGCCGCTGGAAGGCGCGGTGGAGTTCGTCGACTGGCTGCGCGAGCGCTTCCAGGTGGTGATCCTCTCCGACACCTTCTACGAGTTCTCCCAGCCGCTGATGCGCCAGCTCGGTTTCCCGACCCTGCT
This sequence comes from Pseudomonas sp. PDM19, assembly GCF_014852215.1. Classification (NCBI taxonomy): domain Bacteria; kingdom Pseudomonadati; phylum Pseudomonadota; class Gammaproteobacteria; order Pseudomonadales; family Pseudomonadaceae; genus Pseudomonas; species Pseudomonas sp. PDM19. The sequence goes on from NZ_JACVBG010000001.1 coordinate 110,962, forward strand.
GTGCCACAAGCTGATCACCGACGAGACCGATCGCGTGGTGGATTACCAGCTGCGCCAGAAGGACCCGAAGCGTCAGTCGGTCATCGCCTTCAAGAGCCTGTACTACCGTGTGATCGCCGCCGGCGACTCCTACAACGACACCACCATGCTCTCCGAAGCCCACGCCGGCATCCTGTTCCACGCGCCGGAAAACGTGATTCGCGAGTTCCCGCAGTTCCCGGCCGTGCACACCTATGAGGACCTGAAGAAGGAATTCCTCAAGGCGTCCAACCGCCCGCTCAGCCTGTAATACCGGCTGTGACAAAAAAGCCCCGCTGATGCGGGGCTTTTTTGTTCCTCGTAGGGCGAATAACCCGGAACGGGTTATCCGCCAGGACGGCGGATAATGCCGTAGGCGTTATGCGCCCTACGCGGAATATCGAGACACGCAGCTGTTGTAGGAGCAACTGTCTTCACACGGCACCTGTCCTCCACCCGGTGCCGTCTCTCACCATCGCGTTGATCCGCACGATCAGTACGCGCATGCATGCCACTAATGCGACCTTCGGGCACCGCCCCTTGTCCCGTAGTTTTTGGTAGCGATCAGCAAACTCCTGCTGATAACGAATGACCGACCAGGTCGCCATGTAGAGGATGCGTCGTATTGCACTGCGGCCACCGCGGATGCGTCGCTGCCCCGACTTTTGGCCGCTGTCGCAGTTGTACGGAGCCAACCCCACCAGTGCGGCAACCTGCCGTCGATTGAGTTGCCCCAACTCCGGCAAGTAGGCGAGCAAGCCTGCGACAGTGACCGGCCCTACGCCTTTGACTTGGCGTAGCTGCTCGACCTGCTCCGGGTCCAGGTCGTTCAGGGCCTTGGTTATCTCCTGGTCGTAACGTCGGATGGTGCTTTGCAGGGTCTTGATGGCATTTTCCAGGCAATCCCGGACAAAGGCTTGGCTAGCCTGCGGCAACCGGCGGCGCTCATCATCGCGCTGGCAGACCAATTGCTCGCGGCGCTGGACCAGCGCAAGCAGCCGCTCGCGCGCTGGCGAGGGCGCCTGGCTGGGCGATTCTTCAAGAACCTGGGCCAGGTGTGCCAGTACCGCAGCGTCAATCGGATCGGTTTTGGCCAGCTTGCCCATCGCTGTAGCGAATGCTCGTACTCGAGTTGGATTCAGGCGGGAAACGACATGGCCTGCCCGCAGCAGGGCAAAGAGCACACCTCGCTCATACCCGCCCGTGGCCTCCAGAACGATCCGCCCCGGCTTGTCCTGGGCAAAGAGCTCCAGCAATTGCTGATATCCCGTTGCGTCATTGGAAACGCTGACGAGTACACCTTGTGGCCGGATCCAAACGGCGAGTGAATCCTTGGCAACATCGATACCTACCCAAGCTGTTGTCATGAGCCAATCCTCGTAAACTGTTCGACGAGAGCACTCTGACTGCCCACGCTTGTGGTTCGAGGTTCACTCGTTCAACTGTTCGGGCTAGGTCAGAGGACGGCGGGAGGCAGCTTGAGTTCCTACTCGTGCGACCAACACCGCGGACCTGCAGCTTGCCTCCCGTCGCTCTCACCTTCGAGCTTATAGAGCTTTGCAGACACAAGCGGGCCATGCCCGCGATCGCGCGCATGGCCCGCTCCTACAGGTTTTCCAAGGTCCGCAGCAGCACGCCCACCTTGGTCAGCGATTCCTCGTATTCCTCTTCCCAATTCGAGTCGGCCACGATGCCGCCGCCGGCCCAGCAGCTTGCCTGGCCGTCCTTGACCAGTACGGTGCGGATGGCGATGGAGCTGTCCATTTCGCCGCGCACATCGAGGTAGAGCAGGCTGCCGCAGTAGATGCTGCGCTGGGTCGGCTCCAGCTCGTCGATGATCTGCATGGCGCGGACTTTCGGTGCGCCGGTGATGGAGCCACCGGGGAAGCTGCCTTCGAGCAGGTCCAGCGCGTCCTTGCCGTCCGCCAGTTCGCCACGCACGCTGCTGACCAGGTGGTGGACGTTGGGGTAGGTCTCCACCGCGAACAGCTCGGGCACACGCACGCTGCCAGGGCGGCAGCTGCGGCCCAGGTCGTTGCGCAGCAGGTCGACGATCATCAGGTTCTCGGCACGATCCTTCTCGCTGGCGAGCAGGGCATCGGCATTCTGTCGGTCGGCCTCTGGGGTGTCGCCGCGCGGGCGGGTGCCCTTGATCGGGCGGGTTTCCACCTGCTTGCCGTGGAGCTGGATGAAGCGCTCCGGCGACAGGCTGAGGACGGCGCCTTCAGGCAATGCCAGGTAACCGGCAAAGGGCGTAGGACACGCCTCGCGCAGCGCGCGGTAGGCCAGCCAGGGCGAGCCCTGGCAGGGCGCACGGAAGCGCTGCGTGTAGTTCACCTGGTAGCAGTCGCCAGCGAGGATGTAGCCGTGCACCCGCTCCAGCGCTTCGCGGTACTGCTCGCGGCTCAGGTCCGGACGGAAGGGCGCAGCAAGCTGGAAGGGCGGCAGCGCTTCATCATCGTGGGCGTTCTCGAACAGCGCGATCAGACGCTCCCGCTCGCTCGTCGCCAGTGACGGGTGGAAAACCAGCTGGCTGCTGCGCTCCTCGTGGTCGGTGACCAGCGCCCAGGCATACAGGCCCAGGCGTGCGTCGGGGAAGGCGAGGTCGTCGAGGTTCGGTTCGGGCAGGTGCTCGACGCGCCGGCCGAAGTCATAACCGAGATAACCGATCATTCCGCCGACGAATGGCAATTGCTGATTGTCCGGGACTTTTGCCTCGCCCAGGCTCTGCAAGGCGGCTCTTGCGCGGGCGAAGAAGCGCTTGGCCGATTCGTCGGCGGTTGGTGCCAGTTCTGCCAATGGCCAGGCGCTCAGAAGGTCATAGCGTCCACGTGTGGCAATGGGTCGACCGGCGTCCAGGAGTACGGCGCCGGGTGCCCGATGAATCAGGGCGAAGCGTTCGCCCGGGTCTTCCCGGTAAGGAAGCGGGTACAGAAAACAGTCAGGCATGGGTAACAGCGTGCAGGCAAATGAGGTGATCAGGTCGGCTGAAGTGTCGATCCTAGAGCTATTTCTTCAGTTTACGTAGGAAAAGCATTCTGATAAGAAGTGACGAATCCCACGCGGACAGTGCTCCGTACCAACAACGATAATGACATAGGGATACAGGCCGTGGATGTAGTGCTCGAGCCCGCAGCCGGCAGCCTTCTGCGCTCCAGATTAACACCCCCTCGGGTGCCTGCTGATTATTTGATTCGTCCCGAGGTCCAGAATGCCCTGGACCGACATCCTTATGCCTCGATCCTGTCGTTCTCGGCGCCCGCCGGCTTCGGCAAGACCACCGCACTGGCGGCGCTGGCCGGCAAGCGTGCAAGCGAAGGCCACAAGGTCGCCTGGCTCTCCCTGGAGAGTGACGACGACGATCCCGGTCGTTTCTGCCTGAAGCTCATCCAGGCCCTGGCCACCTCCGTGCCGGGCACTGGCGAGGATGCGCTGGGCTACGTGCACAACACCATGCGTGTGCCCGTGGTCGCGGTCATGGAAAGCCTGCTGATGGACCTCTCCCGCGACGAGCGCAAGGTCCTGCTGGTACTCGACGACCTGCATGAGATCACCCATTCCGACGTCTTCGCCGGCCTCAATCGCCTGGTGCAGTACGCGCCGCCCGGCCTGACCCTGGCCATCGGCAGCCGTTCCCAGCCGCCGCTGAACCTCGCTACCTGGCGCGCCAAGGGTCTGCTGCTGGAAATCGGCCAGGACGAGCTGCGCCTGTCCCGCGACGAAACCCGCGAGTACCTGGCCCGCGATGGCCTGCAACTCGAAGATAGCTGCCTGCAGTCGCTGCACAACCAGACCGAAGGTTGGATGGCGGGGGTTCACCTGGTCAGCCTGTGGCTGCGCCAGCAGCCGGGTGCTCCGGAAGACCTCAGGCTGCTCAGCAGCGACAAGGCGGCGGTGGGTGATTACCTGCTGCGCGCGGTGTTCGAACGCCTGCCGGCCGACGTGCAGAGCGCGCTGCTGTCGCTGGGCATCGCCAATCGCGTGAACGGCGATCTGGCCAACACCCTGACCGGTCGCCAGGACGGCCAAGCGCTGCTGGAGCACCTGGACAGCATGCAGCTGTTCCTCCTGCCGCTGGACCGCGACCGCCAGTGGTACCGCTTCCACCAGCTGTTCGCCGACTTCCTCCGTGCCCGCCTGCGCGAGCGCGACCCGGAGCGCTTCAAGCAACTGCACTTCAACGCCAGCCTGTGGTTCACCAATCACCACATGCCGACCCTGGCCATCGAGCACGCCTGCCTCGCCGAGGACCCGGAGATGCTCGCCGCGTTGGTCGACGGCTGCGGCCTGGAGCTGATCAACCGCGGCCAGCTCTACCTGATCTCGCGCTGGCGCAAGCATGTGCCGAACGAGATCGCCGAGCGCTACCCGATCCTCGTGCTCAGCGACGTCTGGACCCGCGCCACCGAGCTCAGCCTGCCCGAAGCCAATCGCATGATCGACGAGCTGCTGGCGCGCTGGGGCGACTCGCGCGGCAACGGCCCGATGGGCAACCAGTACCTCTCGGCGCTGGCGGTGAAAGCCGTACTGGCGCTGCAGAAAGATGACCTCGAACAGTGCATTACCCTGGCGCGCAAGGTGGAGAGCCAACTGGGGCAGAACTCGGCGTTCCTCGAGGGCGCGATCCTGCTGATCGCCGCCTTCGCCCAGGTCGTGCGTGGCCAGGCGGAGCAGGCACGTCGCCTGATGGGGCTGGCGCAGCAGCGCAACCACTTCCTCGACGGCCGCTACCTGCACATGCAGCAATGCACCATCGAAGTGGTGCTGGCGCTGGAGCAGGGACACGTCAACCAGGCGCAGATGCTCATCGAGCGCGTACGTGAGCAGGCCATGCCGCTGTTCGACAAACGCTCCCAGGCCCTGGCGTTGCCGGCCATCGCCGAAGCGCTGACGGCCTACTACCGCACCGAACTGGATGGCCTTGAAGAACGCCTGCGCTGGGCGCTGGGCCGGGTCGACGTGGTCAATCCCATCGACCTGTACGCCCAGGGCATGCAGTGCCTGGCGCGCATCCAGCGCCTGCAGGGCCGCGGCAAGGAAGCACTGGCGACTCTGGGGCTGATGCAGACCCTGGCTTCGCGCAACCAGTCCTGGCGCTTCTTCGCCATGGCGGTGGGCGAGGAGATCAACCTGATCCTCCAGGAAACCGCCACCGACCGCTGCAAGCGCGCCGAGCAGCGGCTCAAGGCGATCGACTGGGCAAAGCTCGCCAGCCACTACAAACAGATGCCGTTCAACCCGGTGCTCTGGGTGCAGGGCATCAGCCGTGTGCGCCTGCTCCAGGCGCGCGGGCACTTCAGCGAGGCGTTGCACGAAATCACCCAGCTGCGCGGCATGCTGCAGCCGGGGTGGCACGGCCTGCAACGGCTGCGCCTGGACCTGCTGGCGGCCCTGAGCTACCAGCGCCTGGGCTACCAGGAACGTTCCCACAGCCTGCTCGGCCAATGCCTGGTCGGCGCCGAGCGGGAAGGGGTGCGGAGCATTTTCATCGAGGAAGGCGAGGGGATTCGCCAGTTGCTGCAGCAGCTGGAATCCACCGAGCGACAACCGGCGCTGCAGGTCTTCATTCGCGGAATGTTGACCGTCTGGCCGGGGCAGGAAGCACGCAGGTCACCCGAGGTGCTCGAGGAAGGTCTGACCGACCGCGAGCGCGAGGTGGTATGCCTGGCGGCCCAGGGACTCTCCAACGAGGAGATCGGCCAGCAGCTGTCGCTGGCCCTGGGCACCGTCAAATGGCACCTGCACAACATCTACGAGAAGCTCAAGGTGCGCAATCGGACCCAAGCGATACGCCGTGCCCGCGAGCTGAGTCTGCTCTGACATGACGACCCTGACCACACTGCCGCAGCAGCCCATGCCGCTGCTGCGCACCAAGCTGTTCCCACCGCGCACCGACAGCGATTCGCTGCTGCCGCGCCGCGCCCTGATCGACCGCTTGTATGCCCACCGCCAGCAGCGCGTGCTGATCCTCAGTGCGCCGGCCGGGTTCGGCAAGAGCACCATTCTCAGCCTGTTCCGCCAGCGCCTACTGGAGGGTGGCGCGCGGGTCGCCTGGATGTCCTGCGACGAGGGCGACAGCGAGCCGCAGCGCCTGGTGCAGTACCTGGTGGCGAGCATCCGCAGCGTCGAGGCGGATTTCGGCACCAACACCTCGAACCTGCTGCAGTCGGACATGACCCTGCCGCTGGAAGGCATCATCGACGCCTTCCTTTCCGACCTGCGTCGCCTCGACGGGCCGATCTACCTGCTGCTCGACGACTTCCACCAGATCCGCCACCCGGCGCTGGCCCACGGTGCGCGCTACCTGATCGAGCACCTGCCGGACAACATCCGCCTGGTCACCAGCACGCGCTATCGCCCGCGCTTCCTGGTCGACGAGCCGGGCCTGGCGCCCTGGGCCTTCTGCCTGAGCGGCGACGACCTGCGCCTGACCCGCGAGGAAACCGACACCTTCCTCACCGAACTCAAGGGGCTGGCCCTGAGCGACAGCGAGCTCAAGCTGCTGCATAAACGCACCGAAGGCTGGATCACTGCGCTGCATCTCGCGGCCCTGGCGCTGGCGCGCAACCCGGACCGCGCGGCGCTGCTCAAGGGGCTTTCCGGTACCGAGCGCGACCTTGCCGACTACCTCGCCGAGGACGTTCTGCGCAGCCTGCCCGAACCGCTGCAGCAGTTCCTCGACCAGACCTCGGTGCTCGACGAATTCTGCGCCGAGTTGTGCAACGCCCTGACCGGGCGCCGCGATGGCCTGGACATGCTGATGCGGCTGCAGAACGAGCAGTTGTTCATCATCCCGCTGGATGACCAGCGCGAGTGGTTCCGCTACCACCACCTGTTCGCCGAATTCCTCCAGGGCCGCCTGGCGCGCAACTCCGATCCGACGCCGCTGCTGCATGCTGCCGCGCGCTGGTGCGAGGGTCGCGACATGGCGGACCGTGCGATCAAGTACGCCCTGCGCGCCCGCGACTACGCCTTCGCCGCCGACCTGCTGGAGCGCCAGGGCGCCAAGCTGATTGCCGGCAACCGCGTGTACGGCATCCTCGGCATGCTCAGCAGCATTCCCGCCGAGGTGATCCGCGAGCACCCGGTGTTCCAGATCTTCTACGCCTGGCAACTGGCCTTCGAGCAGAAGTTCGCCGAGGCCGAGGCGCTGATCGAAGAGCTCAGCGTCCGGCTGCTGCAGGGGCAGGGCAAGGTGCGCCACTTCGGCATGGCCGAATTGCTCGCCGTGGCCCAGGTACTCAAGGCGCTGGTGCTGCTCTACCAGGACAAGCTGGAGGCCTGCCTGAAGGTGGCGCGCCAGTGGCTGGCGCTGGTGCCAGGCAACCAGCCGGTGTTCCGCGCCAGCCTGTCGTGCATCCAGGCGGCTGCCTATGCGCTGCTGGGTGACTACGCCGAGGCGGCCAACGCCATCGGCGTTGCCCGCGATTGCCTGCGCATGGCTGACAGCGAATACCTGCAGGTCGTCGTCAGCATGATCGAGGCGCTGATCTGCAAGGAACGCGGTGAGCTGGAGCGCGGCCGGACCATTGCCGAGAGTGCGCGCAGCCGCGTGGAGCGGGTCTTCGGCCGGCGCAGCCGGGTCGGTGGGCCGCTGTCCCTGGCCTATGCGGACCTGCTGTACGAGCAGGATCGTCACGCGGCGATCCTTGCCGAACTGCCGCTGGCCACCACCTGGCGCGACGTTGCCACACCGGTGGAGCTGATCAGTCGTGGCCAGTTGGTGATGGCCAAGGCGCGATTCTTCGCTGGTGAGGCCGAACAAGGGTTGGCCCAGCTCGACGAATGGCTGGTTGGCCTGCAGTCGCCGGGCTACGAGCGGGTGCATGCGCTGGCCATGAGCTGCAAGGTGCAGCTGCTGCTGTGGATGCGCCGGCCCAACGAGGCCGAGCGCGTGTGTCTGCAACTGGCGCGGCACCTGTCAGGGCTCAACGCCGAACGCTACGCCGATGCCCACGCGGCGCTGGTGATGGCGGAGGCGCGCCTGGCGCTTTCCGAGCGCCACGCCGAACGTGCGCAGCAGCGTCTGGAATCGTGCCTGGCGGGCTTTACCTCGCCCTATCAGCGCGACCGGCGGCTGCGTCTTTCGCTGTTACTTTCTGTGGCGTATTGGCAGAAAGGTAACAGCGAAAAAGCCTTCGCTCTGTTCGCCCCCACCCTCGAGGAAGCCTGGAACCTGGGTTACCGGCGCCTGTTCCAGGACGACGCCCTGTGGCTACTGCCGCTCTGGGAGGCCTGGAAAGGCGCCGAACCCAAGCGCGCATCGGCCTGGCAAGGGGTGGCCGAGATGCTTCGCGAACAGTGCCGCAGGCTCTCTGTAGATCCTGAAAGTTTCGATGAAAATCAAGATGTTAGCCATCGCGAGCGGGAAATCCTGCGGCTCGTGGCGGCGGGTTTGTCGAACCGGGATATCGCCCAGGCGGTGCATCTGTCGGAGGCCACCATCAAGTGGCATCTGCACAACCTGTTCGCCAAGCTCGGCGTGCGCAGCCGCACCCAGGCGGTACTCAAGGGGAAGAGTCTGGGACTGCTCAGCGAAGCTTGAGTCGGAAGGTTGGTTTTGCGCCATCCCTTGGATGGGCTGGCAGGTTCACGGCGGGTCAGTAGCTTGGAGACCAGGACGAGAAGCTTCGTGCTTCACGAATCCATACCCGCGGCGCCTAAGGAAGAAGTCGGGGGTCTGGAAGATCGGCAGCAGCCGGTCAACCTGCAGCGGGGTAGGACGCCCCTTGCAGTGCCTGGGGCAACCCCACCTGAACACTGGAGAGTTATAACAATGAAAATCAAGCAACTGGTTCTTGCAAGCGCAGTTCTGGCCGCTCCGTTCCTGGCACATGCCGACATGAAATCCATGGATGACGCTGCACTGTCCGGTATCACCGGCCAGGATGGCATCAGCATTTCCGGTACCTTCAACGCCTCCATTGGCGCTGTCACCTACAAGGACGCCGACACCAACGGCGGTTCCCTGGTCCTGCAGGGTATCCACCTGCCGAGCGTGACCATCGCCGACAACGCGCCGATGACCGTCGACGTGGTGAAAACCAACATCACTCCGGTTGGCGGCGGCACCGCCGTAGCCACCGAACAACTGGCCATCGGCCTGCCCACCGTGACCGGTGACGTCACCATCGACGCCGTCAAGGTAGGCACCGGCGGCGCCAGCATTGGTTCGCTGACCGTTTCCAACCTGAACCTCGCCGGTTCGACCGTGAAGGTCTGGGGTCACTGATCCCGAAGGTTGAAGCGCAGTACCCCTTGCCGGCGCCTGCCGGCGAGGGTCTTCCAGGAATGACTTCCAGAATTTGAAGCGAGGGGTGGGATGTTCGAGATTCTGCTGGGAAGCCTGCTGGGCCTGTTCGGTTTTACCCAGGCCGTGGATACCAAGCCGCAACAGCAGGGCACAGTGAACATCTCGCAGCCGCTCACGCCCAACGGTCCCTTCCGTGAGTCGGTCCAGCTCGAGCCGATGAGCCAGGTGCAGTTCCGCAACGTCATCCGCCAGGCCTACGACTACAGCTGCGGCTCGGCGGCGCTGACCACGCTGCTGGACTACTACCTGGGCCGCAACCTGGAAGAGCGTCAGGTCATGGAAGGCCTGATCAAGTATGGCGAGGCCGACAAGATCGTCCAGCGCCGTGGATTCTCGCTTCTGGACATGAAGCGCTATGCCGCCGCACTCGGCTACAAGAGTGGCGGCTTCCGTGCCGAGTTCTCCGACCTGGACTCGCTCGAACACCCGGCGCTGGTGCCGATCCACTATGCCGGCTTCAAGCATTTCGTCGTGGTCCGCGACGTCTACAACGACCACGTCTTCGTTGCCGATCCTGCCTTGGGCAACATCAGTTTCACCCGCGCCCGTTTCGAGGAAATCTGGGACCAGAACGTGCTCTTCGTGATCTACCCCAGCGGCCAGGAGCCCAGGAACGCCCTGGAGCTGAAGGAGGCCGACATGCGCCTGGTGGACGACCGGACCGTGAGCCTGCTGGCTTTCCGCGAGTTCCCGGAGATGAGCAAGGTCACCCAGAACCAGATTGGCACAGCCGCCACGAACGGAGATGTCCAGTACATCCGGCGCAAGTGATCGCCCGATCGGCCCATACGAATAAGAACAAGACCAGGGGATAGCAACATGGATTTCAAGGGGTTTGCGTGCGTTGCCGCTCTGGCCTTGCTGGCAAGTACCAGCACCATCGCCGAAGAAGCGACAACCGAAGACGCGCGTGATGCGCTGGCCAAGAAGGATACCGACGCCGACAGCGCCAAGGCGCTGGAGCAGGTATTCCAGGCCGCCGAGAAGAGCTACACCCTGCTCAAGAAAGGTGAGCGCCAGCTGACCTACGGCTTCGACTACACCCTGATGCGCGACACGCGCCTGCAGGCCGTGCGCAGTGGCGAGAACGTCTACAGCGTGCTGGCCCAGAGCGAGGCGCAACACACCTTCACCAACTCGTTCACCTTCGACTACGGCATCTGGGACAACCTGACCTTCAGCATGCGCCTGCCGTTCGTGGCCAAGTACGACACCGAGCGCGACATCCATGCCTACAGCCTGGGCGACGTCTCCGCCACCCTGCGCTGGCAGCCCTGGGCCGCGCGCCGCGGCGCCCCGGTCACCACGCTCTACGCGACCCTCGGCCTGCCCACCGGCGACAGCCCGTACAAGGGCAACGTGCAGGATGACGTCTCCACCGGCAACGGCTTCTACAGCCTGGGCGCCGGCGCCAACATGTCCTACGTGATCGACCCCGTCGTGCTCTACGGCTCGCTGGGTTACACCTACAACATGAAGGTCGATGACATCCACCAGAACCAGTTCGGCGAGGAGCTGGAGAAGGTGGTGCCGGGTGACACGCTGAACTTCGCCATGGGGATGGCCTACGCGCTGTCCTACGACGTTTCCCTGGCCACCTCCTACCAGATGGCCTACTCGTTCAAGAACAAGTACTACTTCAACGACCGCACGGTCGAGGCGCCCGAGCAGACCAGCGCGATCATGAACTTCTCGCTCGGCCTGCGAACATCGCCGGACTACATCGTCAACGTGAACGCCGGTTTCGGTCTGACCGAAGACTCGCCGGATGTACTGCTGGGGGTTTCCCTTCCCCTGGATATCCAAGGCCTCAAAGCCCAGTAACCGACGAGCGACCACCACATGACTATGCGCATTTCGCCCCTCGCGGTGGCGATGGCAGGGGTAGGGTTTGGCTGGGCGACGCTCGCCAACGCCCAGCTCGCCAACGACCTGACCATCGGCAACCCCAAGGCCATGGCCATGGCCAACGCGGTCACGGCCGACTCCACCGGTATCGACGCGGTGCACTACAACCCCGCCGCCCTGACCAAGCTCAAGGGCCGCCAGACCCAGCTCAAGCTGATCACCGGGGTCATGGATATCCGCGCCGGTTTCAAGGCGCCGCCGGACTATGGTTCGTCCTCCTTCGGCCTGGACGACGACCCGGTGGCCGGTGAGAACAGCCGTACCCTGACTCCGACCATGTACCTGCCGGGCCTCGGCGGCATGACCGACATGCCGCTGCTGGTGGCGCCACTGGCCGGCCTGTCGATCAACCCGCCGGGCTCCAAGTTCACCTTCGCCACCAACGTCTACGCGCCCCAGGCGCTGGGCTATTCGCGCGACTCCGACAGCGACCCGGCACGCTACGAAGGCCGCCGCGTCTCGTTGCAGCGCATCACCTACTTCTCACCCTCGGTGGGCTACGAGGTCAACGACGACCTGTCGGTGGGCTTGAGCATCGGCTTCTCCCACCAGGCGATGGCGCTGGATACCGACTTCCGCAACCCGGGCCTGCTCACCGGCCTGCTGCAGACCCTGCACGACACCACCTGCGTGCCGGGTGCGCAGGAGATCGTCGAGCTGGTGTTCAACGTCTGCGGCGGCCGCATCGGTCCCTACGACTCGCTGGCCAACCTCAAGCTGGACATGCAGCAGACCCTCTCGCCGAGCTTCAACCTGGGCGTGCTCTGGGAACCCTACGACTGGTTGGCCTGGGGCGCGACCTACCAGAGCGAGTCGCGCATGCACCTCAAGGGCAAGTACCGCGTCGACTACACCAAGGACTGGCAGGGCTTCTGGTCCGGCATGCAGAACTCGGTGTTCGGCGCCTTCCTGAGCCCGCTGTTCCCCTACGGCAACGCCGAGGAAGAGCACGGTGTGGCGACGCTGAACATGGTCAACCCGGACAGCTTCTCCACCGGTATCAAGGTGCGCCCGTTCGACAGGTGGCAGTTCAACTTCGACCTGAAGTGGACCGACTACAGCGACTGGAACAAGCTGGAAATCGAGTTCGACAAGGAGCTCGACCTGCTGCGCATCGCCAAGAACTTTGCGCCCAACGGTGCCACCGACCACAGCATCATCCTCGACCGCGGCTACCAGGACACCTGGAGCTATGCCATGGGCGTGCAGTACGACGTCAACGACCGCCTGCAACTGCGCGCCGGATACGAGTACCGTCCCTCGGCGATCCCCAAGGACAAGGCCGACGCCCTGGTGCCCATCGGCGACGCCGATCTCTACGGCCTGGGCCTGGGCTATCAGTGGGACAAGGACACGGTGATCGACCTGGGCTTCAACTACTTCGTCTCCAAGCAGAGCATCAAGGCGGGCACCAGTTGCAACCTGAACTGCACCGGCATCGACAACCTGGTGTACAACCCCTATGCCGGCCTCGACGTCAGCACCACGGTAAAGGCCTACGTGTTCGCCATGACTTACCGCACCACCTTCTGAGGGCAACAACATGAACAGGCTGACCCTCCTGATTTCCTGCGTCGCCGCCGTCGGCGTGGCGAGCGCATCGGCGCAGGCTGCCAGCGGTCGATACCTGTCGTGGATCGACGACAGCGGCCAGGTGCATAACACCTTCGTCGATGCCAACTACGCCCAGCAGCAGCGCCAGGCGGACAAGCGCATCGACCAGAGCGACCGCGCACGCTTGATCGACCTCAGCGCCACCCAGTGGCCGGGTGCCCGGCCGGCAGGGGAGAGCAAGCGCCGCTACTTCACCTGGGTGGACGCCCAGGGCAACCTGCAGAACAGCTTCTACGCCGCCGGCCAGGTAGCACCCGGCCGCGCGGATTACGTGCTGCCCAATGGTGAGCACTCTTCCGAGTACATCGACGCCGAGTCCTACGAGGATCGCGGCTTTGTCCGCAGTGAGAACGGCAACCCGTACTTCACCTGGGTCGACGACAAGGGGCAGGTGCGCAACTCGCCGATCACGGCGGAGCAGCGCGGGGCGATGTTTCGTCGGGGCGAGCAGGGTGGCAGCACTATCGCCTTTACCGAAGGCCGGCAGATCGACCTGAAGGGGCGCCCGAACAACCTGCCGGGGCTCGACGGCATGGGCGAGCAGACTGACGCCATGAAGGCGCTGCTCAAGGGCAGTGGCAAGACCCTGGACGACCTCTATGTCGACCTGCAGCGGCGTTGCTGCGATCAGATGGGCGACGGTGACTTCACCGAGCTGTCGGTGGAAGAACCGCGCTACGAGGAGCTGAACAAGTTCTCGCCGAGTTTCGATTTCCCCATGGGCAAGAGCTACTTCGTGGCAATGAAGCTGCCCAGCTCACAACACGTCTACGGCTTGCGCGTGCGCAGCTTCGCCAACCACCAGGTGGTCTACCCGTCGCTGCTGTTCCTCGACGAGCAGAAGCGCCCGACACGCCTGGTGAGTGACGCGGTGTACAAGCTCAACCCGGAGACCTGGTACCGCTATGCCTTCATCGAAGGGACAATCCCGGTGCGCGCCAACCAGGGTGAGCGTTACGTCCTGCTGCTCACTACCGACGAGGACCGCAGCCTGCAGACCCTCGACAACAAGCCCTACAAGCGACCGCTGGAAGACCTGGCGGTGAACGAGGCCGGGATGAAGGTGCGCGAGCACGGAGACCAGGGTGGGTTCGAGCTGGCCGTAGTGCGCTGAAGCAGTTCCGTAGGGCGGATAACCCGGAACGGGTTATCCGCCAGCCTCCACGGCGGATAACGCCGTTGGCGTTATGCGCCCTACGCGCTGTCCGCGAAATCAGATGACCATGAAAAAGCCCGGCGAATGCCGGGCTTTTTTGTGGGGCGGGGCGCCTCAGACTTCCTTCGGGTGCACATGACCGAAGAGCTGCTGGGAGAAGCGCACGCGCTCTTCCACCGTCTCCTTCACGCCCTTGGCTTCCAGCTCGGCGAGATGCGCCTCGACGGCATGGGTACGCAAGGTCAGGCCGCAGTCGTTGGCGATCTGGATGTTCAGGCCGGGGCGGGCGTTGAGCTCGAGGATCAGCGGGCCCTTGTCCTGGTCCAGCACCATGTCCACGCCGATGTAGCCCAGGCCGCACAACTCGTAGCAGCCGGCAGCGAGCTTCATGAAGCCGTCCCAGTTGGGCAACTGCACGCCGTCCACCGCGTTGGTGGTGTCCGGGTGCTTGCTGATCTTGTTGTTCAGCCAGGTGCCGCGCAGGGTCAGGCCAGTGGCGAGGTCCACACCCACGCCGATGGCGCCCTGGTGCAGGTTGGCCTTGCCGTTGGACTGGCGGGTCGGCAGACGCAGCATCGCCATCACCGGGTAGCCCATCAGCACGATAATGCGGATGTCCGGTACACCTTCGTAGCTGATGCTCTTGAATATCTGGTCCGGGGTCACCCGGTACTCGATCAGCGCGCGGTCGCGGTGGCCGCCCAGGGAGTACAGGCCGGTGAGGATACTCGACAGCTGGTGCTCGATTTCCTCATGGCTGATGATCCGCCCGGAGACCGTCTTGTAGCGCTCCTCGAAGCGATCGGCGATCACCAGGATGCCGTCGCCGCCGGCGCCCTGCGCCGGCTTGATCACGAAGTCGCTGCGCTCGCCGATGATCTCCGGCAGGCGTTCGATCTCCTTCTCGGTGGAGATGATCCCGTACATTTCCGGTACGTGGATGCCCGCCTCGATGGCGCGCTGCTTGGTGATGATCTTGTCGTCGACGATCGGGTACAGGTGCCGCTGGTTGTACTTGAGCACGTAGTCCGCGTTGCGTCGGTTGATGCCCATGATGCCTTTGGCTTCCAGGGCTTTCCATCGCTTGATCAGGCCGAACATGGCTTAGTCCTTGAGGAAGGCTTTGAAGCGGAACAGTTCGGTCAGGCGGTAACCGCGGTAGCGACCCATCGCCAGCATGAACGACACCAGAATCAGCAGCACGGCCGGGAAGGTGAACACGAAGTACACCAGCTCCGGTACGCGCATCAGGATGTGCGCCAGGGCAGCGGCGAACAGGGTGCCGATGGCAGCCTTCATGGCGTGGGCGGCGCCGCGCTCTTCCCAGGTGATCGACAGGCGTTCGATGCTCATGGTCAGGATCACCATCGGGAACAGGGCGACCGACAGGCCGCTCTCGAAGCCGAGCTTGTGGCTGAGCAGACTGATGGCGGCGATCATCACCACCACGAAGGTCAGCACCACCGACAGGCGTGGCAGCATCTGCAACTTCAGGTGTTCCAGGTACGAGCGTAGCGACAGGCCTAGCGCGGTGATCACGGTGAACAGGCCGATGCCCCACTGCAGGCCGGTCTCGCGGAAGGCCAGGGCGATCAGCACCGGGGTGAAGGTGCCCAGGGTCTGCAGGCCGATCAGGTTGCGCAGGATCAGGATCACCAGCACGCCGAACGGGATCATGATCATGATCTGGAAGGTCTGCTGGGTGGACAGCGGCAGGCCGTACAGCGAGTACTCGAGGAAGGCCGCGTCGGTGTTCTCGTCCGACAGCTTGGCCAGGCGGATGGCGTTCATCTCGCTGCTGTTGAGGCTGAAGCTGACCTGGGCCTTCTTGCCACCTTCGATGGACAGCAGGCTCTCGTCACCCAGCCACCAGATCAGGCGATCGTTGGGCAGGCCGCGCTCGCCGGTTTCCGGGTTGAAGTACAGCCATTCCTTGCCGTTGTAGCTGCGCAGCCAGAGTTCGGGCTGCTGCGGCTGGTTGGCGACCAGGCGGATGGTGTGCACGCGCTCCAGCGGCACATGGGCCACCGCGAGCAGGGTTTCGACCACATGCGAGCGCTTGTCCAGGCTGGTATCGCCGGCCAGCAGCAGCTTCACGTTGTCGTCATTGAGGTTGTTGGCGCGCTTGATGGCTTCGCTGACGAAGGTCTCGACGTCCGCCGAGTGCTGGCGGATGGGCGCGATCAGGGCTTCGGCGGCGATCTTGTCCGGGCCTTCCAGGGGCAGGCTGTCGCGGAAGATCGGGCCCTTTTCCTTGGCCTTCTCGGTGGCGCCGGCATAGCGCTTGGTCAGCACCAGGCGGTAGTAGAGGGTCTGCTGGCCGCTGGCGCGGCGCGAGGACCAGGTCACCTTGCGGTTGCCGTCGGAGCGGTTGATGCCCACGCCGTAGTTGTTGGAGACGAAGCTCTCGTTGAGGCTGACGTAATCCTGGGCCAATGGCGGTACGAACATCTGCACCTTCACCGGGGTCTTCGGCGTGGCGACGAACTCGACCTTGGCGTCGATGTTCCACAGGTCGTCGGTCTCGGCCTCGGTCATGGGAATGCCGAGGACGAAGATCTGGTAGGCGGTGATCGCGACGCCCAGCGTCAGCAGGATGGCGATCAGGACCTTCAGATGCAGGGTAAGAGAGCGCATGGGATTACTCGGCAGGTTTCGCTACGGGTTGGCAGCCGGGCTTGCCGGCAGCGTATTTCAGGCTCGGGTCGACCAGGGCACCGAAGCGCTTGAGCGCGTCGGAGCCGATCAGAAGCGGGTATTGGAAGGCGCTGCGGTCGGTAAGGTTCACTTCGATGGTGCGCAGGGCCTTGCCCATGCACAGCTGAAGCTCGATGACCGGACGCGCGGTATAGGCCTTGCCTTCGTCAGGGTCGTAGTCGCCGTGGCGGCGCTTGATCTTGCTGATGCGCGCCAGGGGTTTCTCGATCGGCTGGCTGTCGGCGGTGTCGGTGGCCAGGTAGAACCGCACCCAGGTCTCGCCATCGCGCTTGAAGCGCTTGATGTCGCGGGCGCTGAGGGAGGCGGTCTTGGCACCGGTGTCGAGCTTGGCGGCCAGTTCGATGTCCAGGTCGTTGATCCGGGCGTATTCGTTCAGGCCATAGACGGTCTTGCCGGCAGCTGCGCTGAAGCCGGGAAGCAGGAAGATGCTCAGGAAGAGGAGCAGGGCAGTGGGCTTGAGTCTCATGGGCCTTGATGAGTGAGTGGCCGCAAAGCCTTGAAAAGAAACGCCCCGGTCGTCACCCCAAATGGCTGTGGCCGGCATGCCGGCCGGCGTGGCCTGGTGACGCCAGGCAATAGCGCCCGAATTCTATCATGTGGTTTTTCGCTGGCGACAGTCGGTTGGCGTGTTGGCAGGGTATTTGTTTCAGGCATATGACAGGGGCCTTGCGGGCCCGCCGAATGCCGGGCGAGCGGCGGGCTCTGCCAGAACCCGTCCGACCGCCAGGCGGCCGGGTGGGTTCAGTCACTCAGGGCTTTTCCTCCTCGGCGGTGACCTCGGTCCAGCTACTGTCCGGGTCGAAGCGGCTCATCTTCTTGGCAATCTTGTCGCTCTCCGGGCCGAGGTTCTTGGAGAAGATCTCGCCATCGTGGCTGATCATGAAGCTCATCACGCCGCTGTCGCCGTACTTCACCGGCCAGGCGATCAGGGCAAAGCCGCGGGTCATCCTGCCGCCGATCTTGTAGTCGTAGGCGCCACCGGGGGCCGAGGGGCCCTGGGCGGTGAGGATGCGGTAGTGGTAGCCATGCCAGCCGTCGCCCGGCATGTCGTCGCCGAACAATGGGCCGAGCGGGCTTTCCTCGCCGCCGTCTTCCTCCGGCCAGTACAGACCGTCATGGTGCCCGTCGCTACTGACGAACTGCTGCGCGTACTCCAGGACGCCATCGCCGTTGCGGTCAACCTCGGCGTAGTCCATCTGCGCATCGTGGTACGCCTGCACGGCCTCCAGGGTCGACTCCTCGTTGCGGCCGATGCGGCGAATGCGGATTTCCTCGCCGCCGGCCTTGGCGTTGAAAGCCCAGCCGTTCTTGTCGTGGACGATCGGCAGGGGCAGGGTCCAGGGATCGTTGCCGACGACCAGATGGGCGAGGTGCGGGTTGTCCTTCTCGATCTGGTGCTTGTCCTTGTAGTGGGCGAGGAAGGCGTCCACTTCATCCCGGTCGATGCCGGCGGTCGGTATATAGCTCTGCCAGTCCTTGCCCAGCAGGGCGGCCAGGCGTTCGGGGTCGGCTTTTTCGGTGCCGAGCGCGGCGATGAAGGCGTCGGCGGCCGCGTCGGGGGTGGGGAAGCTGTCCTGGGCCAGCAGGCTGGCAGGCAGGGCGGCGAGGAGGGCGAGCGTCAGCAGGCGCGATGCGATGGGCATGGCTCGTCTCCTAGCGGCGCCGACCGCCGCCAGAGGGCGCGCGGGCAGGACGTTGGACGGTGTGACCGGCGCGGGCGGCCTGCGGGCGGCTGGCGGCGGCGCGACTGGCTTGGCCGCGGTTGGCAACTTCGCGGGACTGTCTGGGGTTGTTGGCGCCGGCGAAGGCATTGTTGCGTGGGGCCTGGGTGCGGGCATGCTGCTGGCGTGCCTGTTCGCGGATCTGCTGGTTGTTCTGCGTCCGCGGCCGTTGCTGTGCCTGGTTGCTGCGGTTCTGCACCTGGTTCTGCGCACGCTGCCGGTTTTCCGGGGTACGGTTCAACTCGCGGGTGGCAGCCTGCGCCCGCTCACGGGCCTGGGCGTTGTCGCGGTTGCCTTGCTGCAGACGCTGCTGGGCTTGCGGGTTGTCCCGCAGGTCGCGGGTTGCCGCCTGGGCGCGCTCGCGGGCCTGGGCATTGTTCGCCGCCGGTGGGGCGATGCCGCGTTGGCTCAGGCTCTCCCTGGCTTTCGCGCGCTCCTGGGTGCGGGCCGAGTCGAACCCGCGCAGCGCATCGCGCTGCTCGCCCCCGGCCAGCCGGCGGTTGTACTGCTCGCGGCTGGCCGAGTCGCGGTAGGGCACGCCATTGCGGTAGGTCGGGTTGTGCTGCCACTTCGCCCGGTTGCCATTGACGTTGCCGGTGAAATCTCGATTCACATTCCGGTTCACGTTCCGGTTGCTGTTGAAGTTGTTGTAATGCTCGACGTCGACGTCGATGTCATGGTCGTCCCAATCACAATCGCCCCAGAGCGAACCGACGATGGCAACGCCCGCGCCGAACGCCAGGCCGGTGGCCAGCGCCGTGGCGACCGGGTATTCGGGCGGCGGCGGGTAATACACCGGCGGGCTGGCGGGATAGGGCCAGGAGCCGTAGACCTGCGTGGGGTTGTAGCTGGGCACATAGACCACCTGCGGATCGGTGGGCTCGATGATGATCGTCTGCGCCGCTGCCGGTTGCTGCACTACTACGGTGTCTCCACCGGAAGCGGGCTGCGCCGGTGCCGGCTGGGCGGCCGGCTTGATGGTCACGGTCTGCTGCTCGTTCGACTGCAGGTTGCCGGCGGCCTGGGCCTGGCGACGCAGGCGCTGGATGGAATCCATCACCGCATCGGGCTGGGCGAGGAAGGCATCGCCGACGCGTTGCACCCAGGCCGGGTCCTGCCCCAGCGTGGCGAGCACCAGGGGGAAGGCGACCAGCGACTGGACGCTGGGGTCCCAGGGTTGGTTGGCGACCTGTTTCACCGCATCATCGCCTACCGCCTTGGGGTTGGCCTTCGACCAGGCTGCGGCGTCGGCCACGTTACCGGGGTAGGTGGTGGCCATCAGCACCTGGGCCAGCAGCGAGTCGGGATACAGCGCCAGCGGCGCGAGCATCTGGTCCAGTTCCTCGACGCTGAACACCGCCTGCGAGGGCGCGGCAGCGGGCGCGGCCGGGGCGGCGGCTGGAGGCGGGGCGGGGGGCGTTGGCGGAGGAGGCGCTGTCGCGGCGGGCGGGCTGGCGGGTGGCGTGGCGGCCGTGGCGGTCTTGGCGACGGGCTTGTCGCCCGAATCGCAACCCGTCAATGCCAACAAGGCGACCAGAATCAGGTACTGACATTCTCGCATGGCGCTCTCCTGTGCCGGGAATGCCCGATCCGTGAAAACTGCCACGGGTAAAACGCGGGTTCAGAGAATGATAGGCGCCCGAATGAAAGGCTGCAGAAAGTCGAACGGCCGGTGATGCCGGCCGTCGGTTGGGGGATTTTTACGCGGTGGCCGGTTACTTTAGCCGGCGCTCGACGCCTTTCTCGACGAGGATCTTGGCGGAGATCTCCTCCACCGAGAAATGCGTCGAGTTGATGTAGGCGATGTTCTCGCGGCGGAACAGGTTCTCCACCTCGCGAACCTCGAACTCGCACTGGGCGAAGCTGGCGTAGCGGCTGTTGGGCTTGCGCTCGTGGCGAATGGCGGTGAGCCGGTCCGGGTCGATGGTCAGGCCGAACAGCTTGTGCTTGTAGGGCTTGAGCGCGTTGGGCAGTTGCAGGCGCTCCATGTCTTCTTCGGTCAGCGGGTAGTTCGCCGCGCGGATACCGTATTGCAGGGCCATATAGAGGCAGGTGGGCGTCTTGCCGCAGCGCGAGACGCCGACCAGGATCAGGTCGGCCTTGTCGTAGTAGTGGGTGCGGGCGCCGTCGTCGTTGTCGAGGGCGAAGTTCACCGCATCGATCCGCTCCATGTAGTGCGGGTTATGGCCGATGCTGTGGGATTTTCCGACGGAATACGACGAGTCTGAGGATAATTCTTGCTCGAGCGGGGACAAAAAGGTCGAGAAGATGTCAATCATGAAACCGTTGGATTGCGCCAGGACCGAGCGGATCTCACGATTGACGATGGTATCGAAGATGATCGGTCTTGCCCCGTCCGCCTCCGCAGCCCGGTTGATTTGCTGTACCATGACGCGCGCCTTTTCTTCGGTATCGATGTAAGGTCGTGTCAGTTTGGTGAAGTTGATGTTCTCGAACTGCGCCAGAAGGCTCTGGCCGAGGGTTTCGGCAGTGATGCCGGTGCCGTCGGAGATGAAGAATGCAGTTCGTTTCATGTGCGCTGCGGGCCTTATAGGTAGGATCGAATCCTGGTTATGATAGGCCCCGCGTTTGCAAGGCCCTTTGCCGGGGCATTCTCACCCATTTTTCCGGCTCCGGCCAGACAGGGTGGGGCCGCACCGACTTGTATGACCTTTTCCAACACTTAGTGGAGAGATCACCTTGGTAGAGTACGTAGTTTCCCTCGATAAGCTCGGCGTCCACGATGTCGAACATGTGGGGGGCAAGAACGCATCCCTGGGCGAAATGATCAGCAACCTCGCCGGTGCCGGCGTTTCCGTACCGGGTGGCTTCGCCACTACCGCCCAGGCCTACCGTGACTTCCTCGACCAGAGCGGTCTGAACGATCGTATACATGCGGCCCTCGACGCCCTGGACGTGGACGACGTCAACGCCCTGGCCAAGACCGGCGCGCAGATCCGCCAGTGGGTGATGGACGCCGAGTTCCCCGAGCGTCTGGATGCCGAGATTCGCAAGGCCTTCGCCGAGATGGCCGGCAGCAACGACAACATGGCCGTGGCCGTGCGTTCCTCCGCCACTGCCGAAGACCTGCCGGACGCTTCCTTCGCCGGCCAGCAGGAGACCTTCCTGAACATCCGCGGCGTGGACAACGTGATCCGCGCGGCCAAGGAAGTCTTCGCCTCCCTCTTCAACGACCGTGCCATTGCCTACCGCGTCCACCAGGGCTTCGACCACAAACTGGTCGCCCTGTCCGCCGGCGTGCAGCGCATGGTCCGCTCGGAAACCGGCACCGCCGGCGTGATGTTCACCCTGGACACCGAATCCGGTTTCCGTGACGTGGTGTTCATCACCGGCGCCTACGGCCTCGGCGAGACCGTGGTGCAGGGCGCGGTGAACCCCGACGAGTTCTACGTCCACAAGCCGACCCTGGAAGCCGGCCGCCCGGCCATCCTGCGTCGCAACCTGGGCAGCAAGGCGATCAAGATGATCTACGGCGACGAAGCCAAGGCCGGCAAATCGGTCAAGGTTGTCGACGTGGAGAAGGCCGACCGCGCCCGCTTCGCGCTGTCCGACGCCGAAGTGACCGAACTGGCCAAGCAGGCCCTGATCATCGAGAAGCACTACGAGCGTCCGATGGACATCGAGTGGGCCAAGGACGGTGACGACGGCAAGCTGTACATCGTGCAGGCCCGTCCGGAAACCGTTAAGAGCCGTTCCAGCGCCAACGTGATGGAACGCTACCTGCTCAAGGAAAAAGGCAAGGTCCTGGTCGAAGGCCGCGCCATCGGCCAGCGCATCGGCGCCGGCCCGGTGAAGGTGATCCACGACGTTTCCGAGATGGACAAGGTCCAGCCGGGCGACGTGCTGGTCTCCGACATGACCGACCCGGACTGGGAACCCGTGATGAAGCGCGCCAGCGCCATCGTCACCAACCGTGGCGGCCGTACCTGCCACGCCGCGATCATCGCCCGTGAACTGGGCATCCCGGCAGTCGTCGGCTGTGGCAACGCCACCGCGGCGCTGAAGGATGGCCAGCGCGTGACCGTATCCTGCGCCGAAGGCGATACCGGCCTGATCTACGAAGGTGAACTGGGCTTCGACGTCCGCCAGAACTCGGTCGACGCCATGCCCGACCTGCCGTTCAAGATCATGATGAACGTCGGCAACCCGGATCGTGCCTTCGACTTCGCCCAGTTGCCGAATGAAGGTGTGGGCCTGGCCCGCCTGGAATTCATCATCAACCGCATGATCGGCGTGCATCCCAAGGCGCTGCTGAACTTCGCCAGCCTGCCGGCGGACATCAAGGAAAGCGTCGAGAAGCGCATCGCCGGGTACGACGATCCGGTCGGCTTCTACGTCGAGAAGCTGGTCGAGGGCGTCAGCACCCTGGCCGCGGCTTTCTGGCCGAAGAAGGTCATCGTGCGTCTGTCGGACTTCAAGTCCAACGAATACGCCAACCTGATCGGTGGCAAGCTCTACGAGCCGGAAGAAGAGAACCCGATGCTCGGCTTCCGTGGCGCCTCGCGCTACATCAGCGAATCCTTCCGTGACTGCTTCGAACTCGAATGCCGCGCGATGAAGAAGGTCCGCAACGAGATGGGCCTGACCAACGTCGAGCTGATGGTGCCGTTCGTCCGTACCCTCGGCGAAGCCTCCCAGGTCGTCGACCTGCTGGCCACCAATGGCCTCAAGCGTGGCGAGAACGGCCTGCGCGTCATCATGATGTGCGAGCTGCCGTCCAACGCCCTGCTGGCCGACGAGTTCCTCGAGTTCTTCGACGGCTTCTCCATCGGCTCCAACGACCTGACCCAGCTGACCCTGGGCCTGGACCGTGACTCGGGCATCGTCGCGCACCTGTTCGACGAGCGTAACCCGGCGGTGAAGAAGCTGCTGTCCAATGCCATCCAGGCGTGCAACCGCGCCGGCAAGTACATCGGCATCTGCGGCCAGGGCCCGTCGGACCACCCGGACCTCGCCAAGTGGCTGATGGAGCAGGGCATCGAGAGCGTGTCGCTGAACCCCGACTCGGTCCTCGACACCTGGTTCTTCCTCGCCGAAGGCCAGTCCTGACGGTTCCTTCTCCATCCTGAGAAGGGCGGGTGATTTCACCCGCCCTTTTTTATGCAAGCGATTCCATGCAAAGCAGCAGTCAACTCTTCCCCGTCGCGCTAGTCAGCGCGGAATTGCGCGGCGACCTCACCGAGGACGTCTACCGCCTCAAGCCGAACAACAGCCCGGACTCCAGCGTCGAGCTGGCGGTCACCCGCCTCGGTCGCCCCGAAGGGCGGCGTGGCGTGCCGGTGATCCTGTTGCACGGCAGCTTCTCCAACCGCCGCTTCTGGTTCTCGCCCAAGGGTATTGGCCTGGGTGCGTATCTGGCGCGTGCCGGCTTCGATGTCTGGATCGCCGAGATGCGCGGGCATGGCCTGTCGCCCCGTAACGCTGACTACGATCGCAATCGTGTCGCCGACTACGCACGTTTCGACCTGCCGGCCATTGCCAATTTCGTGGTCGAGCAGAGCGGCCAGGCGCCGCATTGGGTCGGGCACTCCCTAGGGGGCGTCACCCTGGCTGCCGCGCTGGGCGGCGGCTACCTGGATGAGCAGCAGGCCGCCAGCGCGGCGCTGTGCGGCAGCCAGATCAGCCGTACCTACTGGCCGCTGAAGCTACCGCCCGTGGCCTGGGGCGGGCGCTTGCTGCTCAAGCGCATGGGCGGGCTGTCCGGTTCGCGGCTCAAGCGCGGTCCGGAGGACGAGCCGCTGGGGCTCGCCCTGGAGGCCCTGCACTGGTACAGCCTGTTCGGCCGCTTCGGCGAGAAGGACAACGACTGGTGGGGCGGTTTGCAGAAGGTTTCCCTGCCGGTGCTGGCCATCGGCTCCGATGGCGATATCCAGGACCCGGCCTGGGCCTGTCGCAAGTTGCTGGAGCAGTTCGGCTCCGAGATCCGGCAGTTCCTGCACCTGGGACGGCGCCAGGGCTTCTCGGAAGATTTTGGTCACATCGAGATGCTGATCAGCAAGGGCGCCCAGCGTGAGGTCTGGCCACTGCTGCAATACTGGCTGGAGCACAGCGGCTTGCCGGAAGGGCAGGGCGCTCTGGCGCAGGCTTGAGCTTGGCGTGGCAGGGAGTAGACTGTGACGCCATTGCGGCTTTCGGTCACATCCAGGCCTGAAACCCTGCCGGATTTCATCAAGAGGAGCTTCTCCATGCATTACGTCACCCCCGATCTGTGCGATGCCTACCCGGAGCTGGTCCAGGTCGTCGAGCCGATGTTCAGCAACTTCGGCGGACGGGACTCCTTCGGTGGCGAGATCGTCACCATCAAGTGCTTCGAGGACAATTCGCTGGTCAAGGAGCAGGTCGAGAAGGATGGCAAGGGCAAGGTGCTGGTGGTCGACGGCGGCGGCTCGCTGCGCCGTGCACTGCTGGGTGACATGCTGGCCGAGAAGGCCGCCAAGAGCGGCTGGGAAGGCATCGTGGTGTACGGCTGCATCCGTGACATCGACGTGATCGCGCAGACCGATCTGGGCGTGCAGGCGCTGGCCAGCCACCCGATGAAGACCGACAAGCGCGGTATCGGCGACCTCAACGTGGCCGTGACCTTCGGCGGCATCACCTTCCGCCCGGGCGAGTTCGTCTATGCCGACAACAACGGCATCATCGTCTCGCCTAAAGCGTTGAAAATGCCGGAATAATTCGAACCTTCCAGCTGAAGTTCGGGTCAATGCCGGGAGCGAAAGCTTCCGGCATTTTTCATGGGGCCTCGCGCAAGCGACCTTGAGCGAAGGAAAAGGGCATGCAGCAGTACGAGAGCGGCACGGAACGCGGACTGATCGACGGCTTCGTGCTGGACGGCCACGGTGGTGGCCGGCGGATCACCCGGAGCGAATTGCCGCTGCTGGATCTCAAGCCCGAGGAAAGCCTCTGGGTGCATTGGGATCGCGGTGTGCCCGAAGCCCAGTCCTGGCTGCGCGAATCCAGCGGTCTGAACGAATTCGCCTGCGACCTGCTGCTGGAAGAGGCCACCCGCCCGCGCCTGGTCGACCTGGGGGGTGAGCGCCTGCTGCTGTTCCTGCGCGGGGTCAACCTGAACCCCGGTGCGGTACCTGAGGACATGGTCTCGCTGCGGGTCTATGCCGAGTCGCAGCGGGTGATTTCCCTGCGTCTGCGTCCGCTCAAGGCGGTGGCCGACCTGCGCGCCGACCTGGATGCCGGCACCGGCCCGAAGACGGCCTCGGAAGTGGTGCTGTACCTCGCCCACTACCTCACCGACCGCGTCGATACCCTGATCGGCGGCCTGGCTGATCAGCTCGACGCGATGGAAGAGGCCATCGAAGAAGACGAGCGCAGCATTCCCGACCAGCACCAGCTGCGCACCCTGCGGCGACGTGCCGCGGGATTGCGCCGTTACCTGGCGCCGCAGCGGGAAATCTACTCGCAGATGGTCCGGTTCAAGGCGTCCTGGACGGTGGCCGACGACGCCGACTACTGGAACGAGCTCTACAACCGCCTGACCCGCAACCTGGAAGAACTGGAGCTGGTGCGCGAGCGCATCAGCCTGATCCAGGAAGCCGAACATCGTCGAATTACCGAGCGGATGAACCGCACCATGTACCTGCTTGGTATCATTACCGGCTTTTTCCTGCCCATGAGCTTCGTGACCGGTCTCCTGGGCATCAACGTCGGCGGCATTCCCGGCTCCAGTGCACCCTACGGCTTCGCCGTGGCCTGCCTGGTGATCCTCGGGATAGTGGCTTTCCAATGGTGGATATTCCGCCGCATGCGTTGGCTCTAGGTGTGACTTTTGAGGTGGTGGGGGCGTCAAGCACCTCACACAGGCGAGGTGCGTATGCACGACCCATTTGAAGAATCCTTGCGCGATCTGCTGCGAATGCCTCCGGAACAGCCGGGAGACGATTCGCGCCTGGATCGCGTCCTGAAGACCGCCAACCGCCAGGTAGGCGCGGGCGATCTGTTCAGCCTGATGGGGCACTGGTTCCAGGCCCTGTCCATTGGCGTGAGCCGTGGCGCCGCGCACCTTGCACCCGTCTCGCGCCACGCGCAGAATTCCGCCCCTTCCGCTGACAAGGCCGACTGAACATGCAATTCGACATCTGGACGCAAAGCCTGCTCACCGCCATGAACACCCTGTGGGGCAAGCTGGCCGGGTTCATCCCGAACCTGCTCGCCGCGCTGGTGATCGTGCTGCTCGGCTTCGTCGTCGCCAAACTGCTCGATGCGCTGATCTCCAAGCTGCTGGCCAAGCTCGGCCTCGACCGCCTCATGGCGGGTACCGGCCTGACCAAGCTGCTGGCCCGTGCCGGCATCCAGGTGCCGGTCTCGACCCTGATCGGCAAGATCATCTACTGGTTCGTGCTGCTGGTATTCCTCGTCTCCGCGGCGGAGTCCCTCGGTCTGCAGCGCGTCTCGGCAACCCTGGACATGCTCGCGCTGTACCTGCCCAAGGTGTTCGGCGCGGCGCTGGTGCTGATCGTCGGCATCCTGCTCGCCCAACTGGCCAACAGCCTGGTGCGCGGCGCGGCCGATGGTGTCGGCCTGGAATACGCCAACGGCCTGGGTCGCGTGGCCCAGTGGCTGGTCATCATCATCAGCATCTCGGTGGCTATCGGCCAGCTCGAGGTCAAGACCGACCTGCTGAACTACATCATCGCCATCGTGCTGATCACCATCGGCCTGGCTGCCGCCCTGGCCCTGGGCCTGGGCAGCCGTGAGGTGGCAGGGCAGATCATCGCGGGTATTTATGTGCGGGAGCTGTATCAGGTCGGACAACAGGTGAAAGTGGCTGATGTCGAAGGCATCATCGAGGAAATTGGTACCATCAAGACTATCCTGCTGACAGACGAGGGTGAGCTGGTGTCGATCGCCAACCGCATCCTGCTCGATCAGCGTGTAACCAGTCGCTGAAGATGATGACCGATTACCGGTACGGCTTCCTGAAAGCCGCGCCGGACGCTGACTTGACCTGGCCCGACCCGACTTGAACAAGCCGCAATCACTGTCCTTGCGCTATGACCCGCGCCAGCTCACCGACGAGGAGCTGGTGGAGCGTTCCCACGAGGAGCTCTACCACGTGACGCGGGCCTATGAAGAGCTGATGCGCCGATACCAGCGCACGCTGTTCAACGTCTGCGCGCGCTATCTGGGCAACGACCGGGACGCCGATGATGTGTGTCAAGAGGTCATGCTCAAGGTGCTGTATGGTCTGAAGAACTTCGAGGGAAAGTCGAAGTTCAAGACCTGGCTGTACAGCATCACTTACAACGAGTGCATTACCCAGTATCGGAAGGAACGGCGCAAACGCAGATTGCTCGATGCGCTGAGTCTGGATCCAGTCGAGGAAGCCTCTGAAGAGAAGGCTCCGAAAGTCGAAGAACGGGGTGGACTAGACCGCTGGCTAGTTCATGTCAATCCCATTGATCGGGAAATCCTCGTGCTTCGATTTGTTGCGGAACTGGAGTTCCAGGAGATCGCCGACATCATGCACATGGGGCTTAGCGCCACAAAGATGCGCTACAAACGTGCACTCGATCGAATGAGAGAAAAGTTTTCGAATGTGACGGAATCTTAGTCCGGGAAATATTGTCTCTCTGTTTGGCAAGTTCTGATAAACTTGCCACCCAAGTTGTACGGCCTATGGTTAGGACAACTTATTGACCACCAAGATGGGGATTTAACGGATGAAACTGAAGAACACCTTAGGCGTCGTAGTTGGCTCGCTGATCGCCACCGCCGCTGTCAATGCCTTCGCTCAAGGCCAGGGCGCCGTCGAAGTCGAAGCATTCGGCAAGCGCTACTTCACCGACAGCACCCGCAACATGAAGAACGCGGACCTGTACGGCGGCTCCGTTGGTTACTTCCTGACCGACGACGTCGAGCTGGCTCTGTCCTACGGTGAGTACCACGACGTACGTGGCACCTACGAGACCGGCAACAAGAAGGTCCATGGCAACCTGAGCACTCTGGACGCCATCTACCACTTCGGCACTCCGGGTGCTGGCAACCTGCGTCCGTACGTTTCCGCCGGCGTTGGCCACCAGAGCCTGACCAACATCAACTCCGACAACGGTGGTCGTCAGAACCTGACCATGGCCATGGTCGGTACCGGTCTGAAGTACTACTTCACCGAAAACTTCTACGCCAAAGCCAGCCTCGACGGTCAGTACGGCCTGGAGAAGCGTGAGAACGGTCACCAGGGCGAGTGGATGGCTGGCCTGGGCGTTGGCATGAACTTCGGCGGCGGCGCCAAGCCGGCCCCGGCTCCCGAGCCGGTTGCTGAAGTCTGCTCCGACTCCGACAACGACGGCGTCTGCGACAACGTCGACAAGTGCCCGAACACCCCGGCCAACGTCACCGTTGACGCCAACGGCTGCCCGGCTGTTGCCGAAGTCGTTCGCGTTCAGCTGGACGTGAAGTTCGACTTCGACAAGTCCAAGGTTAAAGAGAACAGCTACGCTGACATCAAAAACCTGGCTGACTTCATGAAGCAGTACCCGTCCACCTCCACCACCGTTGAAGGCCACACCGACTCCGTCGGCACCGACGCCTACAACCAGAAGCTGTCCGAGCGTCGTGCCAACGCCGTTCGTGACGTACTGGTCAACGAGTACGGTGTTGAAGGCGGCCGCGTAAACGCTGTTGGTTACGGTGAGTCCCGTCCGGTTGCTGACAACGCAACCGCCGAAGGCCGCGCTGTTAACCGCCGCGTAGAAGCCGAAGTGGAAGCCCAAGCCAAGTAATTGGTCTGAGCTGACGAGAAAAACCCGGCCTAGGCCGGGTTTTTCTTTGCCTGCAGGAAAGTGAATCTCAGGCGGTGCGGGCCAGGATTGCCTGCTGCGCAGCGGCGGCGACTTCGCCGATCACCAGGATTGCCGGGCTCTTCAGGGCGAAGCTCTGGGCGTCTTCCAGCATGTCGCCCAGCTGGCTGCGGTATTCGCGTTGGGCGGGCAGGGATGCGTTCTCGATCATCGCCACTGGCGTGCCGGCCGCCATGCCGCCTTCGAGCAGTCCGTCGCGGATTTCCGCCAGTTTCGCCACGCCCATGTACACCACCAGCGTTGTTCCGCCTTCGGCCAGGCCGCGCCAGTTCAGCGGGCTGTCGTCCTGGGTGTGTGCGGTCACCAGGGTCACACCCCGGCTGACACCACGCAGGGTTACGGAGATGCCGCACTGAGTCGCTGCTGCCAGCCCGGCAGTGATGCCGTTGACCAACTCACAATCGATGCCCCGCGCAATCAGCCAGTCAGCTTCTTCGCCGCCACGGCCGAAGATGCACGGGTCGCCGCCTTTCAGACGTGCGACGCGGCGCCCCTGGCGGGCGTAGCGCAGCATCAGGCGGTGGATAAAGTCCTGCGGGGTGGAGCGGCAGCCGCCGCGTTTCCCGACGCAAATCACTCGCGCCGAAGGGCAGTGCTCCAGCACCGCCGGATTCACCAGGTCGTCGATGAGCACCACGTCGGCCTGGGCCATGGCCCGGACGGCCTTCAGGGTCAGCAGTTCCGGGTCGCCGGGGCCGGCGCCGATCAGCCAGACTTTTCCACTCATGTCGTTCTCCTCAGGCTGCCGTCTTCGCGGCTTGATTCAGGCGGTAGCGGCCAGCGGCTTCTGAGCCAGCAGGCGCTTGATTTCCGGTACGCAGGAGCCGCAGGCGGTCCCGCACTTGAGTTCGCATTTGAGGCCTTCCAGGTCCAGGCCCTTGTCGATCCCGGCCTGGATGCGGCTCTGGCTGACGTTCAGGCAGTTGCACAGCGTCTTGTCCGCCGCCGCGCCGGCTTTACCCGGGGCGGCGCTGAGCGGGGCGAGCAGCCAGCGGCGCAGCTCCTGGTCGGCGCGGCCTTCCTTCCACAATTCGCGCAGCCAGGCGCGGGCGGCGGTTTCGCCGGCCAGGCGCAGCGAGACGATTCGCGATTGTTCGATACGCACGCGTTTGCCGACGGTGCGGCGCGGGTCGTCATAGGCCATGACCGGACCGTCGCCGAGGTCGAGCAGGGCGTCGATGCGGGCCAGCCAGTCCGCGCTGGGCGCTTCGTGGTGTGCGGCACGGATCACCAGTGCCGGGCGTTCACGGCCGGTGGGGCTGAAGCTGGCGTAGCGCAGGTCTTCGAACATCGGGCGCAGGGCGTCGAAGCGCTTCTGCACCTCACCTTCCACCAGCGCGAAGAACTGCCAGGGCAGCTCGATGCGGCTGACTTCCACCGTGGCGTGCTTCAGCTCGGGCTGGCGCGACAGCGGGTCCACCGCCGGCAGGGTCAGCACGTTGATGCCCAGGCCCTTGAGGAAGCGGTCGCCCCAGTGCATCGGCAGGAAGGCCTGGCCGGGACGCAGGCGGTCGTCGGCTTGCACCGGCAGCACCAGTTCGCCACGGCGACTGTGCAGGCGAACCAGTTGGCCGTCGCTGATGCGCCGGCGGCGCAGCTCGTCCGGGTGCAGGCCGAGCACAGCTTCTTCCACGTGGCCGAACAGTTGCGGCGCGGTGCCGGTACGGGTCATGCCATGCCACTGATCGCGCAGGCGGCCGGTGTTGAGGATCAGCGGGTAACGTGCATCGCGCTTTTCCTTCGGTGCTCGGTAGGGCTCGGCGATCAGCCGCGCGCGGCCATTGATGGTGGGGAACTGTCCGTCGCCATACAGGCGTTCGGTGCCTTGGGTAGCGCCGGTGCGGAAGGGCCATTGCTGCGGGCCACGGGTGTCCAGCAGGGCGTAGTCGACGCCGGACAGATCAAGATCACGATCACGGGTCAGCAGCTTGAATTCGTCGAACAGCGAGGACGGCGAATCGAAGTCGAACAGGCTGTTTTCGCCGGGGCGCAGGCGCTGCTCGAGGCGGCGGGCGAAGTCGCAGACGATGTTCCAGTCCGCCCGCGCCTCGCCGATGGCCGGGATGGCCGGGCGCACGTGGCTGATGCGGCGTTCGGAGTTGGTCACCGTGCCTTCCTTCTCGCCCCAGCTGGCGGCCGGCAGCAGCAGGTCGGCGTACTGGCAGGTCTCGCTGGTGGTGAAGGCTTCCTGGACGATGACGAACGAGCAGGCGGCCAGGGCTTCGCGCACGCGGGTCTGGTCTGGCAGTGATTGGGCCGGGTTGGTGCAGGCGATCCACAGGGCCTTGATGCGCCCGTCGCGTACTGCGTCGAAGAGTTCGATGGCGCTCAGGCCGGGGTTCTCCGGCAGTTGTTCGACACCCCAGTAAGCAGCCACTTCGGCACGGTGTTCGGCGTTGGCCGCCTCGCGGTGGCCGGGCAGCAGGTTGGACAGGCTGCCAGTCTCGCGGCCGCCCATGGCATTGGGTTGGCCGGTGAGGGAGAAGGGGCCGGCACCGGGGCGGCCGATCTGCCCGGTGGCCAGGTGCAGGTTGATCAGCGCACTGTTCTTCGCGCTACCGGCGGTGGACTGGTTCAGCCCCATGCACCAGAGCGAGAGGAAGGAAGGCGACTGGCCGATCCACTGGGCCGCGCGTTGCAGGTCGTCGACGGCGATGCCGCAGATTTCTGCGACGGCCAGCGGACCGTAGTCGCGTACCAGGGCCTTGAGTTCATCCAGGCCGTCGGTGTGGGCTTCGATGAAGGCGCGGTCGGTCCAGCCTTCCCAGAGCAGGATGTGCAGGATGCCGTGGAACAGCGCGACGTCGGTGCCGGGCAGGATCGCCAGGTGCAGGTCGGCCTGCTCCGCGGTGTCGGTGACGCGCGGGTCGATGACGATCAGCTTCATCTCCGGGCGACGTGCGCGGGCCTCTTCCAGGCGGCGGAACAGTACCGGGTGGGCGTAGGCCATGTTGCTGCCGGCGATCATCACGCAGTCGGCCAGTTCGATGTCCTCGTAGCTGCAGGGCGGGGCGTCTGCGCCCAGGCTGCGCTTGTAGCCGACCACCGCCGAGGACATGCACAGGCGCGAGTTGCTGTCGATGTTGTTGGTGCCGACCAGGGCGCGGGCGAGCTTGTTGAAGGCGTAGTAGTCCTCGGTCAGCAGCTGGCCTGAGACGTAGAAGGCCACGCTGTCCGGCCCGTGCTCGCGGAGGGTTTCGGCGAAGACGCCGGCGGCATGCTCCAGTGCGGTGTCCCAGTCGGTGCGGGCGCGTGACAGTCCCTTGCCCAGGCGCAGCTCCGGGAATTGCGCGCGGGCGTCCGCGTCGCCGGTGAGGTGCAGGGTCGAGCCCTTGCTGCACAGGCGGCCGAAGTTGGCCGGATGCTGCGGGTCGCCCTGTACGCCGAGGATGCGCTCGTCGTCGTGCTCGATCAGTACACCGCAACCCACGCCGCAGTAGCAGCAGGTGGAGGCGGTAGTGCGACGGTTGTGGGTCATGGCGCAGCCTCGCTCTGAATCGGAAGCAGGGAAATCAATCGCAGGGGGATCAGGCGCAGTGGGCGAGGTTGTCGCGCAGGGCCAGCAGCACGCGACCATCTTCGATCTTTACCTCGTGGCGATGGGCGCAGCCCTGGTCGGGGGCCACGGCCTCGCCGCTGGCCAGTTCGATCTGCCAGTTGTGCAGCGGGCAGGCCACGCGCTTGCCGTAGATCAGGCCCTGGGACAGCGGGCCGCCCTTGTGCGGGCAGCGGTCGTCGAGGGCGAAGACCTCGTCATCGGAGGTGCGGAAGATCGCGATGTCGCCCTTGGGGCCGGCGATGACGCGCGAGCCCAGCGGGTTGATGTCGTCCAGGGCGCAGATGTCTAACCAGTTCATGGGGTGTCTCCGGCAATCGGGTAGTAGGGGCCCCGGTGGCGGGGCCCGGCGGGCACTCAGGCGGGTTCCAGCTGCTTGAGGGGAATCCGTTCGAATTCCTTCTTCAGCGGCTGCTGGGTGATGCGCTCCTGCCACGGGTCCTGCTCCAGCGACAGGGAGAACTGCAGGCGGGCATTGAGCGCCTTGCGGTTTTCCGCGTCTTCCAGCACGGCCTTCTTGATGCGCTCCATGCCGACGCGCTGCAGGTAGTGCACGGTGCGTTCGAGGTAGAAGGCCTCCTCGCGGTAGAGCTGGAGGAAGGCGCCGCTGTACTCGCGGACTTCGTCGGAGGTCTTGAGCTTGACGAAGAACTCCGCCACCTCGGTCTTGATCCCGCCGTTGCCGCCGATGTACAGCTCCCAGCCCGAATCCACACCGATGATGCCGATGTCCTTGATGCCGGCCTCGGCGCAGTTGCGCGGGCAGCCGGAGACCGCCAGCTTGACCTTGTGCGGCGACCACATGTTGAACAGGTCGTGCTCGAGGTCGATACCTAGCTGGGTCGAGTTCTGCGTGCCGAAACGGCAGAACTCGCTGCCGACGCAGGTCTTCACGGTGCGGATGGACTTGCCGTAGGCGTGGCCGGAGGGCATGTCCAGCTCCTTCCAGATCGCCGGCAGGTCATCTTTCCTGATACCCAGCAGGTCGATGCGCTGGCCGCCGGTGACCTTGACCATGGGTACCTGGTACTTGTCGGCGACGTCGGCGATGCGCCGCAGTTCGGCGGCGTTGGTGACGCCACCCCACATACGCGGGACTACCGAGTAGGTGCCGTCCTTCTGGATGTTGGCGTGGGCGCGCTCGTTGATCAGGCGCGACTGCGGGTCGTCCTTGGCTTCGCCCGGCCAGGTGGAGATCAGGTAGTAGTTCAGCGCCGGGCGGCAGGTGGCGCAGCCGTCCGGGGTGCGCCAGTCCATGAAGCGCATGGCACTGCTCAGGGTGATCAGGTGATGGTCGCGGATCGCCTGGCGTACCTGGCCGTGGTTGAGGTCGCTGCAGCCGCAGATGGCCTTTTCGCTCTTGGGCTTCACGTCCGCCGCGCCGCCCACGGTGCTGATCAGGATCTGCTCGACAAGCCCGGCGCAGGAGCCGCAGGAGCTGGCGGCCTTGGTGTGCTTCTTCACCTCATCGACGCTGAACAGGCCGTTCTCCTGGATCGCCTTGACGATGGTGCCCTTGCACACGCCGTTGCAGCCGCAGACTTCGGCGGTGTCGGGCATGTTCGCTGCGCTGTTCTGGCCCTGGTGGCCGACGTCGCCGATGCTGCTCTCGCCGAACATCAGGTGGTCGCGGATTTCGCCGACGTTGTGGTTCTCGCGGATCTGCCGGAAGTACCAGCCGCCATCGGCGGTGTCGCCGTAGAGGCAGGCACCGACCAGCACGTCGTCCTTGATCACCAGTTTCTTGTACACGCCGCCGATGGGATCGGAGAGGGTGATGGTCTCGGTGCCTTCGCCGCCCATGAACTGGCCGGCGGAGAACAGGTCGATGCCGGTGACCTTGAGCTTGGTGGAGGTCACCGAGCCCTGGTAGCGGGCGAAGCCGAGCATGGCCAGGTGGTTGGCGCAGACCTTGGCCTGCTCGAACAGCGGGGCCACCAGGCCATAGGCGATGCCGCGGTGGCTGGCGCATTCGCCCAGGGCGTAGATGCGCGGGTCATAGGTCTGCAGGGTGTCGTTGACCAGGATGCCGCGGTTGCAGGGCAGGCCGGTCTTCTCCGCCAGTTCGGTGTTGGGGCGGATGCCGGCGGCCATCACCACCAGGTCGGCGGCGATCACTTCGCCGTCCTTGAAGCGGATGGCACAGACGCGGCCGCTGCCGTCGTCGATCAGTTCTTCGGTGTGGGTGTTCAGGCGGAAGTTGATGCCGCGTGATTCCAGCGCTTCCTGCAACAGCTTGCCGGCGGTGCGGTCCAGCTGGCGCTCCAGCAGCCAGTCGGAGAGGTGCACCACGGTGACGTCCATGCCGCGCTGCTTGAGGCCGTTGGCCGCTTCCAGGCCGAGCAGGCCGCCGCCGATGACCACCGCATGGCTGTGGGTGCCGGCGGTGTCGATCATGGTCTGGGTGTCGGCGATGTCGCGGTAGCCGATCACGCCCTGCAGGCGGCTGCCCGGCACCGGCAGGATGAAGGGGTTGGAGCCGGTGGCGATCAGCAGGCGGTCGTACTCGGCCTCGGTGCCGTCTTCTGCGTAGACCTTGCGGCGATGACGGTCGATGCGGCTGACCTTGCGGTTGAGCAGCAGGCGGATACCGTTCTCGCTGTACCAGTTGAGGTCGTTGAGGACGATGTCCTCGAAGGCCTGCTCGCCGGCCAGCACGGGGGAGAGCAGGATGCGGTTGTAGTTGGGGTGGGGCTCGGCGCCGAACACGGTGATGTCGTAAAGATCGGGGGCGATCTTCAACAGTTCTTCCAGGGTGCGCACACCGGCCATGCCGTTGCCGATCAGTACGAGCTTGAGCTTCTTCATGTCAGGGCTCCGTCACGCAATCGCGGAAAACAAAAAAGGCGTCCCGCCGGTTACCCAGCGAGGACGCCTTTGTCCAAGTCCCGATCGATCGGGAAGTGCGAGCCTCTTCGTTGAGGGACGCGCTTTTGTAGATTGTTGAAACGGTTATTGCAGGGGCTGTGCCAACTTTCTCGACCCCCGGTTTTCGGGGCTTTCGGCTGGCCTGTTCTGCCGGTTGGCCTTTTTGCTGCACTGCGGTGATGCGTTCTGAACCGATCTGGTGCGCCTTCAGCCCCCGTGCAGCAGCCAGAGCAGCAGCCCCAGGTTGATCGCCAGCGAGGCCAGGGCGACGCCGCGCCAGACCCGCAGCGGTTCGCGTTCCAGCAGCGGGCGTGGGCGCGGCGGTGCCTGGCGTTCGCCTTGTTCCAGGGCGAGCAGGCATTCCTCGGCGGTTTCGAAGCGCTGTTGCGGTTGGGCGGCGATCAGCTTTGCCAGCCAGTCGTCCAGCCAGGTTGGCACATCCGGGCGATAGCGGCTGGCCGGGGCGGGCGTGCCGAAGCGCGGATGCTGGAAGGCTTCGATCTCGCCATAGGGGTAGTGCCCACAGAGCAGGCGGTAGAGCGTGACCCCGGCCGCGTAGAGGTCCTGGCGGGCTTCCGGCGCCGCGCCCTGGAAGGATTCCGGGGCGAGATAGCTCGGGGTGCCGGGCAGGTCGTGCGGGTCTTCCTGCGACAAGCCCGGGCAGTAGGCCAGGCCGAAGTCCAGCAGGCGCAGCTCGCCGTCGTCGGCCCAGTGCAGGTTTTCCGGCTTGATGTCGCGGTGCAGGATGTTGCGCCGGTGCAGCTGGCCCAGGCCGCGCAACAGGCGCTGGGCGAGGTCCAGCCAGTCGGGCAGGTTCAACGGGCCGTTGAGTTTCAGGTGCTCGTCCAGGGTTTGCCCCGGATACTCGCGCATCACGTAGTACAGGTGCTGGCGTTGCGGCAGGCTGTGCAGTTCGGGGAAGTAGCGGCCCTGCACGCGGCGCAGGAACCACTCCTCCAGCAGCAGCGCCTGAGCGGCTTCCGCGGAGTCGCGCAGTGCTGGCGGCAGGGTCTTGAGCAGCCAGGGGCGGTTCTGCCGGTCGCGCACGCGGTAGATCAGCGATTGGCGCGACTGCGCCAGTCGGCCTTCCACCCGCCAGCCTTCGAACTCCTGGTCGTCCCGCAGGGCGGGCGGCGCGGGCCAGTGGTCGAGCTGGGCGAGGGCGTCGCCGAGGCTCGCAGGCGGCAGTTCGTCCACCTGCAGGAGCAGCGCGCTGGCGTTGTCCTGGCTGCCGGCCAGGTGGGCGGCGCTGACCAGTGCGTCGGCGCAGGCCTGCAAGCTCTGTGCGTCCTCCAGCAGGCGCTGGATGGCGCTGTCGCCAAGAGCAGCCCAGATGCCGTCGCTGACCAGCAGGAAGCTCTGTCCGGCTTCCAGTTCGCCGTCGCAGTAGTCCACCACCAGATGCTGGTCGAGGCCCAGTGCGCGCTTGAGCACGTGCTGCATGCCGGGTTGTTCCCAGACGTGGTCCTGGGTCAGGCAATCCAGCTGGCCGGCGTGCCAGCGGTACAGGCGGCAGTCGCCGACATGGGCGAGGGTGAAGCGCCGGCCCCGCAGGACCAGCGCGGTGAGGGTGGTGAGCAGCGGCTGGCCACCGCCGTTGGCCTGCAGCCAGCGGTTCTGCGAGATCAGCAGGCGGTCGAGGGCCTGGGCGACGGCCCAGGTCTCGGGGGTGGCGTAGTAGTCGGCGGCCAGCGCCTGCAGGCTCAGGCGCGCGGCGAGGCCGCCGTCGGCGCAGTGGCTGACGCCGTCGGCGATGGCAAACAGGTGCCCCTTGCTGGCGGCCAGCCCTGCGGGCGGGGTGACCACCCGCAGGGCATCCTGGTTCTCGTCGCGCGGGCCGGTGGCGCTGGCCTGGGCGAAGCTCAGGGCCAGGCTCATGGCCTGCTCCTGCGGGATGGACCGGCGCTCGGGGCGGCCCTCACCCTAACCCTCTCCCAGAGGGAGAGGGGACCGTTCGGCACAGGATGAAACCTCGGTGTCAGCCGGTATGGACAGCTCCCTCTCCCTGAGGGAGAGGGCTGGGGTGAGGGGGAAAGCACAGGCACGGACTTGCTCGTGAAAAGGCTGTCACCCCTGCAGAAAATGAGTGTTGCTGCAAAGGCCATGGCCTACACCCGCGCCGCGGTAACGGCCGCGCTACCCCAGGTGGTGCGCCAGCGGGCTTTCACCGCGTGCAGGCCGAACCAGGCCAGTACGCCGAGGCTGGCGAACAGCCAGAGGCCGATCTGGTAGTCGCCGGTGGCCTGCTTGATTGCGCCCAGGCCCGCCGTCAGGCAGAAACCGCCGATGCCGCCGGCCATGCCGATCAGGCCGGTCATCACGCCAATGGTCTGGCGGAAGCGCTGCGGCACCAGCTGGAACACCGCACCGTTGCCCGCGCCGAGGCTGAGCATGGCGACCACGAAGAGGCTCAGTGCCGCCACCGCGCTGGGCAGGTGGAAGCCCACGGCGGCGATGCAGATCGAGGCGACGGTGTACATCACCAGCAGGCTGCGGATACCGCCGATGCGGTCGGCCAGGGCGCCGCCCAGCGGACGCATCAGGCTGCCGGCGAAGACGCAGGCGGCGGTGTAGTAGCCGGCTTTCACCGGGTCGAGGCCGTACTGATCGTGGAAGTAGCCGGGCAGGGTGCTGGCGAGGCCGAGGAAGCCGCCGAAGGTCACGCTGTAGAAGAACATGAACCACCAGCTGTCGCGGTCGCCCAGAGCCTTCAGGTAATCCGCCAGTGACTTGACTGGCGGGCGCTCCGGGGCGTTGCGGGCGAGCAGGGCGAACACCACCAGGGTGGCCAGCAGCGGGATCAGCGCGAAGCCGAAGACGTTCTGCCAGCCGAAGGCGGCGGCGATGGCCGGGGCGAACAGCGCGGTGAGCACAGTACCGGAGTTGCCGGCCCCGGCGATACCCATGGCCTTGCCCTGGTGCTGCGGCGGGTACCACTGCGAGGCCAGCGGCAGCGCCACGGCGAAGGAGGCGCCGGCCATGCCCAGCAGCACGCCGAGGATCATCGCCTGCTCCAGGCTGTGGATGCCCAGTCGCCAGGCGCCGAACAGCGCGCAGATGACGATCACCTGGCCGAGGATGCCGGCGGCCTTGGGCGACCAGCGATCGGCCAGCAGGCCCATGAGGAAGCGCAGGATGGCGCCGGAGAGGATCGGCGTGGCGACCATCAGCG
This sequence comes from Pseudomonas sp. PDM19, assembly GCF_014852215.1. Taxonomy (NCBI): domain Bacteria; kingdom Pseudomonadati; phylum Pseudomonadota; class Gammaproteobacteria; order Pseudomonadales; family Pseudomonadaceae; genus Pseudomonas; species Pseudomonas sp. PDM19. The sequence continues at coordinate 149,841 of NZ_JACVBG010000001.1, forward strand.
CGCGCTGCTGGGTGGTCAGTTGCAGGTCGGTGGCGATCTGCACCGCCAGCGGGCCGAGGACGTACCAGACCATGAAGCTCAGGTCGAAATACAGGAAGGCGGCAAACAGGGTCGGCGCGTGGCCGGCTTTCCAGAAACTCGTGTTCATCGAACACCTCATCAGCAACGGTAGAGGAGCCCGGTCATGCGCCACTTGGCAGCCGCCGGGTTCGAGAAGGTCCTGAGCCCCTGCGCCGGGGCAAACGAAAAAGGCGTCGCTCCACCCACCGCACTGCGCGGGTGTGGATGCGACGCCTTTGTCGAAGTCGGGTAATCGTCGTTGATTACCATCGCCTTGTGCAGAGCAAGGCGCGGGCCAGGATGAGAAATCCCAGTCAGATCAAAGAGATGAGAGGAGGGTCAGGACCGATGCTGATCCATCAGAGGGCGCGCCGTGCTGCGGCGTGCCCTGTACTGGAGCGTCAGGCGATCCAGTTGACGTTGGGGAAGGTGTCGCGGAATGCCTCGGGGATCGGCACGACCTTGCCGGCCTTGTAGTCGAAGAACACGAAGCCCGACTTGGCCATGGCTACCAGCGTGTCGTCGGCCGGGCGGGTGATGCGAAAGATGATGTCGCCGCCGTACTTGTTGAAGTCCATCACGCCGACCTCGAACAGCAGCTGATCGCGCGCGTGGGCCTCGGCGCGATAGGTGGTGGCGAGGTCGGTGACGATGATGCCGGTCTCGCGGATGCCGTAGTCGAACAGGAAGCGCGCGCGGGCTTCGGAGATCATCGAGATCATCGAATCGTTGCCCAGATGGTTGGCGCCGTTGATGTCGGTGACGCGGACGGTGAGCTTGGTTTCGTAGATGAAGAGTTCTTCGGGGAATTCCAGTTTCAGGCGGGCCATGGCGGTCTCGGTGACAAGGCAACGGGTAGTGCGGATGTGCCGCGCATTCTACGCGCAGTCCGCGCGCCCCGCGCCTCATCAGGCCAGTGAATGGCGAATCAGCGGTGCGCCGAGTTCAGGTGGAAGACGGTTACCCGCGCGCCTTCGCTGGTGTCGCCGTAGTTGTCGTTGATGTAGGCGCCGGCCTTGAAGTAGAGCAGTTGCTTGGACCAGGTGGTGCTGAGGATCTTGCGGTAGTAGTTGGCCCGGCCGTCGGAGGTCTCCACGCGGATCGCCAGGTTGCCCACCGAGGTGACGCGCAGGCTGTAATTGAAGGTCTGGTCCAGGGCGATGTTGTCGATCAGCGGGACGTTGATGCTGGCGCTGTCGTCGGGGTGGTTGCGCACCAGGGCTTCCAGGCGTCCGCTCTCCAGGGTGGGCAGGTAGTGGTACTGCAGCTTGACCAGCGGCTCGCCGTTGCCGGTGTAGGGCGAGCGGCTGTGGATCTGGCCAATGATGATCTTGTTCTTCGAGGGCACCTGCTGGACGCTCATGGTCACGCGCAGTTCGTTGTCGCCCTGGGTGTAGTACCAGTTGGAGACCTCGCCGTTGGACAGAGTCTCGCGCAGCTCGCTGCGGGGGTAGACGCTGTCGGAGGTGTGCGAGCCGGTGACGGGCACCCAGAACACCACCTGGCTGCCGCCGCGCTGGAAGTAGCGGCTCTGGTAGCCCCGGGCGATCTGCTCGGTGCTGACTTCGGTGGGGCGGGGGTCGGTGGGAACGCTGAGGTTCCAGGTGGTGAGGTCGATCATGGGCTTGCCCTTGCTGAGCCGCACAGGCGGCGAGGTCGGGTGGCGCCGAGGTGCCTAGCCGGCGGCGGCCACTGCGATGCGCCATCGAACCCTGCCGATGACGCTCCTGGGGCCCGGCCAAAAGACCGGGCGGCCGCAGCATAGGGCGTTGCGGGCAGGGGAGGGGCCAGCTCGGCGGCTGGCGAAATGATCGCGCCTTGCCGCCGCTGGCCGTTGGCCGCCTAGCGCTTTCAGCCGATTCGCACTTGCAGCGTCAGTGCCCGAGCATCTCGTGCATCGCAATGATCTGCTCGGCCACCTGCACCAGCTTCTGCTGGCGGCCCATGGCTTGGCGGCGCATCAGGGTGTAGGCCTCTTCCTCGGCGCAGCCTTTCATTTTCATCAGCAGCCCCTTGGCCAGCTCGATGCGCTTGCGCTCCGCCAGCTGCAGCTCGCGGGCCTGCAACTGGGCACGCAGGGCCTGGTCGCTCTCGAAGCGGGCCATGGCGACATCGAGGATCGGCTGCAGCCGCTCGGCCTGGATGCCCTCGACAATGTAGGCACTGACCCCGGAGCGGATCGCCTGGCGCATCACCTGCGGGTCGTGCTCGTCGGTGAACATGACGATGGGGCGCGGCTGGTCGCGGCTGACCAGCACTACCTGCTCCATCACGTCGCGGCCAGGGGACTCGGTGTCGATGAGGATCACATCCGGATGCAGGGCCTCCACCCGTTGCGCCAGGTCGACCGTCAGGCCAGATTCGTCGATGACCTCGAAGCCGCTTTCCACCAGCGCGGCCTTGAGGCGCCCGACCTTCTTCGGGGTGTCGTTGATCAGCAGGACGCGCAGCATGCTCAACCTCGCTCCGCCAGGGCATTCAGCTCGAAGCTGCGGGCATAGCCGGCCGGGTCGCTGCCGTCCCAGAGGCGGCCGTCGATCAGGGTCGAGGTGCGCATCTCGGCGTCCGGCACGCTTGCGCCCACGGCGCTGGCAGCTTCGCGGTAGAGGTCGAGCTGCTGGACCTGGCGGGCGATGCCAAGGTAGTCGACGTCTTCGCGCAGCAGGCCCCAGCGGCGGAACTGGGTCATGAACCACAGCCCGTCGGAGAGCCAGGGATAGGTGGCGTGGCCTGCATTGAAGAAACGCAGTGGATGCGCGTCCTGCCAGGCGTGACCGAGGCCGTCCTGGTAACGGCCGAGCAGACGCGGCTCGACGCTGGCGAGTGGGGCGTCGACGTAGTCTTCGCTGCTGATCAGCTGGGCGGCGCTGCGCAGGTTGTCTGCGCTGGCTTCGATGAAGCGGCTGGCATCGAGCAGGCTCATGACCAGTGCGCGCGCGGTGTTGGGATACTCCTCGACGAAGGCACGGGTGGTGCCCAGAACCTTTTCCGGGTGGTCCGGCCAGATCTGCTGGCTGGTGGCGAGGGTAAAGCCCATGCCTTCGTCCACCGCCAGGGCGCCCCACGGGCCCCCGGCGCAGAAGCCGTCGATGCGCCCGGCCTTCAGGTGCTCGACCATCTGTGCCGGCGGCACCACCAGGCTGCGGACGTCCTGCAGGGGGTGGATGCCGTGGCTGGCCAGCCAGTAGTAGAGCCACATCGCATGGGTGCCGGTGGGGAAGGTGTGGGCCAGGGTCAGTTGCGCACCGTTCTGGCGCACGTGGCTCTGCAGTGCCCCGGCAGAGGTCACGCCGTCGCGCATCAGTGGGGCGGAAAGATTGATCGACTGGCCGTTCTGGCACAGGCCCATGAGCACGGCCATGTCGGTGGCTGGGGCGCCGCCCAGGCCTAGTTGCAGGTCATAGATGAGCCCGTAGAGGCTTTGCGCTGCGTCCAGCTCGCCGCTGAGCAGGCGGTCGCGCAGGCCGGCCCAGGAATTCTGCCGCTGCAGGTTGAGCGTCAGGCCGTAGGGCTGGCCGAAGCCCTGAGTCGCGGCTACCACCAGCGAGGCGGAGTCGGTAAGGGCCATGAAGCCCAGGTTAAGGGCTGTCTTCTCCGGGGCATCGGAACCGGCCACCCAGGCCAGGCTGTCCGGCAGTGGGCTGGTGCTGTCGATCATCTCCACCTCTGAACACACTCTCAACGCGCTTTCAATGCAAAAAATGGCGCCGCGCCACCTGCTGTCACAGGAGGTAGGCACGACGCCATTGTCGATTGTTGATTGTCGGGCGCGATCCGCCGTTGGACCGCAGGTGTGAGGAGTGGAGCAAGGGCTGTGCCAGTGGCGGTGCAGAAAAAAAGAAGCCCCGCCATGGAGGGCGGGGCGCAGAGGAAGGGAGCGCACCTCTGGAGGGTTCCACAAGGGCACCTGGGCACGGATATCGGCAGGAGCCTGTCGTCCACCTTAGACCCGGTGGCCTGCGGCGCAACCGGTCAATAAGTATTAGGCCCATCGTTAGGGGCGGGCGGGAGCGCTCTGTTTCGGGGCCTGGAAAAGAAAAGCCCCGCTCGGGGCGGGGCTTTTCATCACGCTAGGAGACTCAGACCTGGACGGCCGGGATCTTCGCGTTGGCAGCAGCTTCGCGGAACTCGGCGATCTGGTCGAAGCTCAGGTAGCGGTAGATGTCGGCAGACATGCTGTCGATATCCTTCGCGTAGGCCATGTACTCCTCGACGGTCGGCAGCTTGCCGATGATCGAAGCGACAGCGGCCAGCTCGGCGGATGCCAGGAACACGTCGGTGGCGTCGCCCAGACGGTTCGGGAAGTTACGGGTCGAGGTGGAGACCACGGTCGAACCGGTCTGTACGCGAGCCTGGTTACCCATGCACAGCGAGCAGCCCGGCATTTCCATGCGCGCGCCAGCCTTGCCGTAGATGCCGTAGTAGCCTTCTTCGGTCAGCTGGTGGGCGTCCATCTTGGTCGGCGGAGCCAGCCACAGACGGGTCGGAATACCACCCTTGACCTTGTCCAGCAGTTTGCCGGCAGCGCGGAAGTGACCGATGTTGGTCATGCAGGAACCGATGAAGACTTCATCGATCTTGCGGCCTTCGACGCTGGACAGCAGACGGGCGTCGTCCGGGTCGTTCGGAGCGCAGAGTACCGGCTCCTTGACGTCGGCCAGGTCGATCTCGATGACCGCGGCGTATTCGGCGTCCTTGTCGGCTTCCAGCAGTTGCGGGTTGGCCAGCCAGGCTTCCATCGCTTGCGCGCGGCGCTCCAGGGTGCGGGCGTCACCGTAGCCTTCGCCGATCATCCAGCGCAGCAGGGTGATGTTGGACTTCAGGTACTCGGCGATCGCCTCTTCCGGGAGCTTGATGGTGCAACCGGCAGCCGAACGCTCGGCGGAGGCGTCGGACAGCTCGAAGGCTTGCTCGACGGTCAGGTCGTTCAGGCCTTCGATCTCGAGGATGCGGCCGGAGAAGATGTTCTTCTTGCCCTTCTTCTCGACGGTCAGCAGGCCAGCCTGGATGGCGTAGTAGGGGATCGCATGGACCAGGTCACGCAGGGTGATGCCCGGTTGCAGCTGGCCCTTGAAGCGCACCAGAACCGATTCCGGCATATCCAGCGGCATGACGCCGGTGGCAGCGGCGAAGGCGACCAGGCCGGAACCGGCCGGGAAGCTGATGCCGATCGGGAAGCGGGTGTGCGAGTCGCCGCCGGTGCCGACGGTGTCAGGCAGCAGCATGCGGTTCAGCCAGCTGTGGATGATGCCGTCGCCCGGACGCAGGGAAACACCGCCGCGGGTCATGATGAAGTCCGGCAGGGTGTGGTGGGTCTTGACGTCGATCGGCTTCGGATAAGCGGCGGTGTGGCAGAAGGACTGCATCACCAGGTCGGCGGAGAAGCCCAGGCAAGCCAGGTCTTTCAGCTCGTCGCGGGTCATCGGGCCGGTGGTGTCCTGGGAACCGACGGTGGTCATCTTCGGTTCGCAGTAGGTGCCCGGACGTACGCCCTGGCCTTCGGCCAGACCGCAGGCGCGGCCAACCATCTTCTGGGCGAGGGTGAAGCCCTTGCCGCTGTCGGCCGGCGCTTCCGGCTTCTTGAACAGGTCGGAGGCAGGCAGACCCAGCTCGGCGCGGGCCTTCTCGGTCAGGCCGCGGCCAACGATCAGCGGGATACGGCCGCCGGCGCGGACTTCATCGAGCAGAACCGGGGTCTTCAGCTCGAAGGTGGTGACCACTTCGCCGCTGTCATGACGGGTGACCTTGCCTTCGTACGGGTATACGTCGATGACGTCGCCCATGGCCAGGTTGGTGCAGTCGAATTCGATCGGCAGGGCGCCGGCGTCTTCCATGGTGTTGTAGAAGATCGGGGCGATCTTGGTGCCGAAGCAGAAACCACCGCCGCGCTTGTTCGGCACGTAGGGGATGTCGTCGCCGAAGAACCACAGCACCGAGTTGGTGGCGGACTTACGGGAAGAACCGGTACCGACCACGTCACCGACGTAGGCAACCGGGAAGCCCTTGGCCTTGACCGCTTCGATCTGCTTCAGCGGACCGACGGAGCCCGGCTGGATCGGCTCGATGCCGTCGCGGGCCATTTTCAGCATGGCCAGGGCGTGCAGCGGGATGTCAGGGCGCGACCAGGCGTCCGGAGCGGGGGACAGGTCGTCGGTGTTGGTTTCGCCGGGGACCTTGAACACGGTCAGGGTCAGCTTCTCGGCGACGGCCGGACGGGCCTTGAACCACTCGCCTTCGGCCCAGGACTGCAGCACGGACTTGGCGGCGGCGTTGCCTTTCTTGGCGCGCTCGGCGACGTCGTGGAAGGCGTCGAACATCAGCAGGGTGTGCTTCAGTTGCGCGGCGGCGACTTCGGCCAGCTCGGCGCTGTCCAGCAGCTCGACCATGGTGGTGATGTTGTAGCCACCCTGCATGGTGCCCAGCAGCTCGAGGGCGCGGGTCTTGGAAAGCAGCGGGGAAGTGGCTTCACCCTTGGCGACGGCGGACAGGAAACCGGCCTTGACGTAGGCAGCTTCGTCCACGCCCGGCGGTACGCGGTTGGTGATCAGGTCGAGGAGAAATTCTTCTTCGCCGGCCGGCGGGTTCTTCAGGAGTTCGACCAGACCAGCGGTCTGTTCGGCGTTCAGCGGCTGGGGCACGACGCCCTGGGCGGCACGCTCTTCTACGTGTTTGCGATAGGCTTCAAGCACAGTATTTCCCTCATCAGTGGTCCCGGAGGACGCGTATCCAGGAGACCCCTCCGATCCATTCGTCAGGCATGGTGGACGGTAATCCACTGACCTACGACGGCACCGGCGATCTCCGGGCAGAAGCTGTTTTCAAAGTTTTACGCCGGGGTGGCCTGGGACTGATGGGAATGGGCGCTTGAGGGAGGCGCCCAGACCGCGCGGCTGCCGGAATCTGTGCTTCGTGACGCTTTGAAAACAGCTTCTTTCGGACAATGACGCCAAAAAGGCGCAGCCATTCTAATGGAATTAATGGGCCTTGGTAAGCCGATTTGCGTGGCGCCCGAGGGTGATCTTGCCTAGACAAAGGGCTAACATGCCCGCTTTGCCAGCTATCTGTTCAGCCATGTCTTCGCAACGCATCAAAACCCCCTGTGTCGGGCTCTGCTCGACGGTCTATGGCGACCTGGTCTGCCGTGGCTGCAAGCGCTTCCACCACGAAGTGGTGAACTGGAACCGCTACGGCGACGAGGAGAAGCGGGCGGTCCTGAGCCGTCTGGAGATCCTGTTGACGCAGGTGATGATGGCCAAGCTGGAAGTCTTCGATGCGTCCTTGCTGCGCAGCCAGCTGGAGCAGCGGCAGATCCGCTTCGTGCCCGAGCAGTCGCCCTATTGCTGGGCCTACCAGCTGATTGCCCGCGGCTCGCGGATGATCAACCAGGTGGAAGCCTACGGTCTGGCGCTGCTGCCGGAGTTTCGCGAATGGCCGCTGCCGGACCTGCGCGACGCCATCGACAAGGAGTTCTTCATCCTCTCCGAGGCGCATTACGAGCGTTATATCGCGCCGAGCTTCCTGGCTGACGCGCTGGAGTCGCGGGTCTGATCGTTGCCGCGCAATGAGAAAGCCGCCCGATGGGCGGCTTTTTCGTCATGGCTGCCGGATCACGGCTTGGCGGCGATCTCTTCCAGGTGGGCGATGATGTCGTCCGGCTTGAGGACCAGGATGTCGCTCTCCAGCGAATCCAGCACCACTTCGGCGGTGTTGCCGATCAGTGCGCCGGACAGCCCGGTGCGTGCCACGCTGCCGATCACCGTCACCGCCGCGTCGAGGTTGTGCGCCGCGCGGGGGATCAGTACGTCCGCCGGGCCTTCCTCGATGTGCAGGTGCTGGTCGTCGACGCCGAATTCGGCCTGGAACGCCTTGCATGCCTCGCGGTACTTGGCCTCGATGGTCTCGCTGAGCTGGAAGGTCGGGTCGGCGGCTGAGAGCATGGGCGAGGGGTGCGCGCTGATGACGTGCAACTGGCCGTGGGCGAGGCCTGCGATATCGTAGGCGTGGCTGACGATGCCGGCGTGCAGGGTACGGTGCTCGATGTCGTTGTTGCCCACGTCCACGGCGGCGAGGATGTTGCGTCCGGCCCAGGGCAGGCTGGTCTTCACCAGCAGCACCGGAGACGGGCAGAAGCGCAGCAGCTTCCAGTCGTCCGGGGTGAGCAGTGCTTTTTTCAGCGGGTTGTCCGGGCTGTGCTGCTTGATCACCAGCCCGCAGCCTTCGGCCTGCTGCTCGGCGATGATGGTCTGGTGCAGGTTGTCCTTCCAGGCCTGGCGGCTGGAAGCGCTGAAGCCTTCCTGGCGCAGCACCTCGGCGACTTCCTCGAGCTTGGCGCTGTAGTCGGCGCGCCGCTCGCAGGCCAGAAGATGCAGGTGCGACTGGGTAACGCTGGCGATCAGGCGGGCCCGTTTCAGCGCGAGACCTTCCGGCTGGTCCGGGTCGACGACTACGAGGATGCTACGGATGGCTTGCATGATCGTTTCCCTTCGTGCGCGTTGTTTATGTGGAGCAACTGTAGTCGGGATATCTCGTTCATGACGTTGAGGCATATCAACGCCGGAAGCTGGTTCCGCGCGGTGGCATTCGTATAATGCTCCGCCTTTATGACACCGGCCAGCCGGTGGGTCGCGAGCTTGGAGTTTTGAACATGCTGTCTGAAATCAGGGAATTCCTCGGTTGTGCCACGCCGGATGCGTGGGTGGAAGCCGCGCTGCGGGATCAGGCGGTGATGCTGATCGACCACAAGAACAACGAGTTCAAGGCCGCCAGCACGGCCCTGGCCCTGATCGCCAAGTACAGCGCCCATGAGGAGCTGGTGAACTTCATGTCGCGCCTGGCGCGCGAGGAACTGCGCCACCATGAGCAGGTGCTGGCGATCCTGAAGAAACGCGGCATCCCCCTGCGGCCGATCTCCGCCGGCCGCTACGCCTCCAGCCTGCGCACCGTGGTGCGCAACCATGAGCCGCAGAAACTGGTGGATACCCTGATCGTCGGCGCCTTCATCGAATGCCGCAGCTGCGAGCGCTTCGCCGCGCTGGTGGATCACCTGGACGCCGACCTGGCCAAGTTCTACGGCTCGCTGCTCAAATCCGAGGCAAGGCACTTCCAGGGCTACTTGAGCCTGGCGCGCCGCTATGGCGATGACGCCGACATCGACCGCCGCGTGGCGGAGATTCGCGAAGTGGAGGCTGGCCTGATCCAGTCGCCGGACAGCGAGTTCCGCTTCCACAGCGGAGTGCCGGTGGAGCAGGCGGCCTGAGTCGTCCGCCGAAATGAAAAAAGCGCCCTGACGGGCGCTTTTTCTTTGTCGCTGCTGGTGGGGCTCAGTCCTTCACCTTCAGATCCAGCGCCAAGTCGCGCGCGGCCTTGGTCGCCAGGACGCCCATCAGCTGGCCGATCTCATCCTGGCGACTGCTGGCACTGTTCTGTCCGCCGGCCATCATCACGCTGGGGACGGGCGCCTGGGCGGCTGCTTCGGCCCAGACCTTGTTGATGGCGATCAGCGCGTCCAGCTTCGGCTGCAGCGCGCCGTCCGCCTTGATCACCGCTTCGCGGGCGTAGGCATCGGCGTCGGCGGTGATCTTGGTGGCCTGCGCTGTCACGGCAGCCTTGTCGCGCAGCAACTCAGCAGTCTGCTTCTCGATCTCGGCGCGCTGCTTCTCGCGCTCGGCGTTGATCACCGCCAGCTGCTTCTCGGTTTCCGCCTGGGTGGTGCGCTCGATCTGGTCGCGCAGGGTTTCCTGGCGCTTGGCTTCTACTTCCTTCTCGCCACGGGCGGTGACCAGCAGCTTCTCTTCCTCTTCCTTCAGTCGGTTCTGGCGCGCTACGGCCAGCTCGGCCAGTGCCTGCTGCACCTTGACCATGCGCTGCTTGTACTGCGGGTTCGGGTCGACGTTGGTGATTCGCGCCTCCACCACTTCCACACCGAACTTGCGGAACTGCTGCTGTTTGCGCACCGGGATGCCCTTGGCGTCGGTGACCTTCTCGGTGACGAACTGGCTGGCGTTGTTGTCGCCGAAGCTGCCCTGTTCGGTGCCGGCCTGCAGGATCGCGGTCTGGTGTGGTACGGCACCGCGTGGGCCGCGGACCTCCTTGCGCTTGATCAGGTACAGGCCATCGTTGAGCTGGTTCTCGAACTCCGCGGCGAATTCGCTGCGGGCGCCGGCGTAGTAGTCGTCGGCGGTCATCAGCGAGGCGGTGGCCTGCAGGGTTTCCTTGATCGCCGGGACCAGCGCGGTGCGGATGAAGTTGTCCGGGTTGCGGTATTCCTGGGCCATCTTCAGGAACTGGTCGCCGCCGGGCAGGCGGAAGCGCGCGGAGGATTCGACCTTGGCGTCGACGTTGCCGAGGAAGACGATGGGGAAGGCTTCGATGGTCGCGCCCAGCCCGTCGTTGTCCGGGTTGTTGTCGTTCTCGTCCATGATCAGCACGGACTGCACGCTGATGGCTTTCTTCCAGGTGGTGGCGCGGCCGAACCACTTGGTGGCGTAGCCGACGTCGTCGACGATCTTCTCGTCGCCGAAGATGGTCCGCACGTGGGTCATGAAGCCGGCTTCGTTATAGAAGAAGACGCCGTTGAACAGGATGAAGGCGGCGGCGACCAATGCCAGGGGCAGGGCGCCGAACTTGATGAGGTTTCCCTTGCTGAACATGTTTCTTCCTTGAGTGAGCAAACCGCGAATGCTGCGCAAGGCGGTCGGTGCTGGTCAAGGAGAAATGTCTGACAGTGCGTGTGGGTTAACGCCAAAAGGCCACCATTGCGGTGGCCTGGAGCTTCACAGGGGGAAGGGTGCCTGCTGCAGGCCCTGGTCGTCGGCCTCCAGAGCCCAGCCCTGGCTGTCCCAGTCGCCGAGGACGATGCGTCGCGCGGGGCGGCCGTCGATTTCCAGTTCGTGGACGGCGGGGCGGTGGGTGTGGCCGTGGATCAGGATGCGCACGCCCTTGTCGCGCATGATCTTCTCCACTTCCGCCGGGGTGACGTCGACGATCTCGCTGGCTTTCATGCGGGTCTGCGCGCGGCTTTCCTTGCGCAGCTTGCGCGCCAGCTTGTGGCGGGTGGCCAGCGGCAGGTTGCGCAGGATGAACAGGGTCAGCGGATTGCGCAGCCAGCGACGCAGCTTCATATAGGCCGCGTCGAGGGTGCACAGGCTGTCGCCGTGCATCAGCAGGATCTTCTCGCCGTCCAGGTCGATCAGGCTCGGGTCACGCAGCAGCGTGCAGCCTGCTTCGCGGCAGAAGGCCTGGCCGATCAGGAAGTCGCGGTTGCCGTGCATCAGGTAGATGCGCGTGCCGCTGTCGGACAACTCTCGCAGGGCGCGGGCGATGGAGTGCTGGAACTCGTCCATGCCATCGTCGCCGATCCAGGCTTCGAAGAAGTCGCCGAGGATGTACAGCGCCTCGGCCATGCGGGCGCGGGTGGAGAGAAAATGCAAGAACGCCCGGGTAATGTCCGGGCGTTCCGCTTCGAGATGCAGGTCCGAGATGAACAGGACGCTCATCGACTCACTCGCCGATGACTTCTGCTTTCTCGATGATCACGTCGTCGGCCGGTACGTCCTGGTGGCCGGAGCGCATGGTGGTGGCGACGGTCTTGATCTTGTTGACCACGTCCATGCCGTCCTTCACTTCACCGAACACGCAGTAGCCCCAGCCCTGCACGGTCGGCGCGCTGTGGTTGAGGAAATCGTTGTCGGCGACGTTGATGAAGAACTGCGCGCTGGCCGAGTGCGGCTCCATGGTGCGGGCCATTGCGACGGTGCCGATCTTGTTGCCGACGCCGTTGTTGGCTTCGTTCTTGATCGACTTGCGGGTGGACTTCTGCTTCATGCCCGGCTCGAAACCGCCGCCCTGGATCATGAAGTTGTTGATCACACGGTGGAAAACGGTGTTGTCGTAATGGCCGGCCTTCACGTACTCCTTGAAATTGGCCACGGTTTCCGGCGCCTTGTCGTCGAAGAGTTCAAGGGTGATGTCGCCGAAGTTGGTCTGCAGTTTGACGGTGGTAGTCATCAGGGAATTCCGCTCTTTGGAAAAATCGAAGGCCTGTCAGGGGGTTGACAGCTTCGGCTATGATAAGCGCTTTGGTTTGGCTGGCCTACCCTGGCCGAACACCAGCATGATCAAGGACACCATGAGCAAGCCTACCGCCGATACGAAAGAAGCCACTGTTGCCGCCAACTTCCTGCGCCCGATCGTTGCGGCCGACCTGGAAAGTGGCAAGCACCAGAAAATCGTCACCCGCTTCCCGCCGGAGCCCAACGGCTACCTGCATATCGGTCACGCCAAGTCCATCTGTCTGAACTTCGGCCTGGCCAAGGAGTTCGGCGGTGACTGCCACCTGCGCTTCGACGACACCAACCCGGCGAAGGAAGACCAGGAGTACATCGATGCCATCGAGGCCGATGTGAAATGGCTGGGCTTCGACTGGGCCGGGCAGGTGCGCTACGCCTCCAACTACTTCGACCAGCTGCATGACTGGGCGGTAGACCTGATCAAGGCCGGCAAGGCTTTCGTCTGCGACCTGAACGCCGAGGAAATGCGCGCGTACCGTGGTTCGCTGACCGAGCCGGGCAAGAACAGCCCGTTCCGCGAGCGTTCTATGGAAGAGAACCTGGACCTGTTCGCCCGCATGAAAGCCGGCGAGTTCCCGGATGGCGCCCGCTCGCTGCGTGCGAAGATCGACATGGCTTCGCCGAACATCAACCTGCGCGACCCGATCCTCTACCGCATCCGCCACGCCCATCACCACCAGACCGGCGACAAGTGGTGCATCTACCCCAGCTACGACTTCACCCACGGTCAGTCGGACGCCATCGAGGGCATCACCCACTCCATCTGCACCCTGGAGTTCGAGGATCACCGCCCGCTGTACGAGTGGTTCCTGGCCAACCTGCCGGTCCCGGCCCAGCCGCGCCAGTATGAATTCGCGCGCCTGAACCTGAACTACACCATCACCAGCAAGCGCAAGCTCAAGCAACTGGTCGATGAAAACCACGTGCATGGCTGGGACGACCCGCGCATGTCGACTCTCTCCGGCTACCGCCGCCGTGGCTATACCCCGGCGTCGATTCGCACCTTCTGCGACATGATCGGCGTAAACCGCGCCGGCGGCGTGGTGGACATCGGCATGCTGGAATTCGCCATCCGTGACGACCTTGATGCCAACGCCGGCCGCGCCATGTGCGTGCTCAAGCCGCTGAAGGTGGTCATCACCAACTATCCGGAAGGCCAGGTCGAGAACCTCGAGCTGCCGCGCCATCCAAAACAGGACATGGGCGTGCGCGTGCTGCCGTTCAGCCGCGAGATCTACATCGACGCCAGCGACTTCGAGGAAGTCCCGCCGGCCGGCTACAAGCGCCTGATCCCGGGTGGCGAAGTGCGCCTGCGCGGCAGCTACGTGATCCGCGCCGACGAAGCCGTCAAGGACGCCGCCGGCAACATCGTCGAGCTGCGCTGCAGCTACGACGAGAACACCCTGGGCAAGAACCCGGAAGGTCGCAAGGTCAAGGGCGTGATCCACTGGGTGCCGGCCGCCGAGAGCGTCGAGTGCGAAGTGCGCCTGTACGACCGCCTGTTCCGTTCCGCCAATCCGGAGAAGTCGGAAGAGGGCGGCAGCTTCCTCGACAACATCAATCCGGATTCCCTGGTGGTGCTCAAGGGTTGCCGCGCCGAGCCGTCGCTGGCCAGCGCCACTGCCGAGGATCGCTTCCAGTTCGAGCGCGAAGGCTACTTCTGCGCGGATGCCAAGGATTCCAGGGCTGACGCCCTGGTATTCAACCGTACCGTGACCCTGCGCGATTCCTGGGGGCAGTAACGGATGGCTGACTTGCAGATATACAGCACGCTGTCCAAGACAAAGGACAGCTTCAAACCGCTGGTGGGCAACCAGGTGCGCATGTACGTGTGCGGCATGACCGTGTACGACTTCTGCCACATCGGCCATGCCCGCGTGATGGTGGCGTTCGACGTCATTGCCCGCTGGCTGCGCCATCGCGGCTATGACCTGACCTATGTGCGCAACATCACCGACATCGACGACAAGATCATCCGCCGCGCTCAGGAGAACGGTGAATCGTTCGAAGACCTGACCGCCCGCATGATCGCCGCGATGCATGAAGACGAGGCGCGCCTGTCGGTCCTGCGTCCGGACATCGAGCCGCGCGCCACCGGTCACATCGCCGGCATGCACGAGATGATTCAGACCTTGATCGACAAGGGTTACGCCTACGCGCCAGGCAATGGCGACGTCTACTACCGGGTCGGCAAGTTCGCCGGCTACGGCAAGCTGTCGCGCAAGAAGATCGAGGACCTGCGCATCGGTGCGCGGATCGAGGTCGACGAATCCAAGGAAGACCCGCTGGACTTCGTGCTCTGGAAGGGCGCCAAGCCGGGCGAGCCAAGCTGGGAGTCGCCCTGGGGTGCCGGGCGTCCGGGTTGGCATATCGAGTGCTCGGTGATGTCCACCTGCTGCCTGGGCGAGACCTTCGACATCCACGGCGGCGGCCCGGACCTGGTGTTCCCGCACCACGAGAACGAGATCGCCCAGAGCGAGGCGGCCACCGGCAAACTCTATGCGGCCAGCTGGATGCACGCCGGAGCGGTGCGCGTGGACGGCGAGAAGATGTCCAAGTCCCTGGGCAACTTCTTCACCATCCGCGAGGTGCTGGAGAAATACCACCCGGAAGTCGTGCGCTTCCTGCTGGTCTCCAGCCACTACCGCAGCCCGATCAACTACTCCGAAGACAACCTGAAGGAAGCCAAGGGCGCGCTGGAGCGTTTCTACACCGCGCTGCGTGGTCTGCCGCAGGTGGCTGCGGCGGGTGGCGAGGAGTTCGTCGAGCGCTTCGGCGCCGCGATGGACGACGACTTCGGTACGCCGGAAGCGGTTGCCGTGCTGTTCGAGATGGTCCGTGAGGTCAACCGCCTGCGCGAGAGCGATCCGGCGGCTGCGGCTGCACTGGCGGCACGCGTGCGTGAGCTGGGGGCTCTGCTGGGTGTTCTGCAACTGGATGCCGACGAGTTCCTCCAGGCCGGCGCAGCCGGCAAGGTCGACGCGGCGCAGGTCGAGGCACTGATCCAGGCTCGTCTGGATGCCCGTGCGGCGAAGAACTGGGCCGAATCCGACCGTATCCGCGACGAGCTGACCGCTCTGGGCGTAGTGCTGGAAGACGGCAAGGGCGGCACTACCTGGCGCCTTGCCGAGTAACAGCTCCCCGGAAATGAAAAAGGCCGCTGATCAGCGGCCTTTTTCTTGCTCGTCGAAAACCTGTCAGGTGTGCAGGTGTTCGGCGGCGTACAGGGTGTTTTCCAGCAGGCAGGCGCGGGTCATCGGGCCGACACCGCCCGGAACCGGGGTGATCCAGCTGGCGCGCTCGGCGGCGACGTCGTATTCCACGTCGCCCACCAGCTTGCCGTCTTCCTGGCGGTTGATGCCCACGTCGATGACGATGGCGCCTTCCTTGATCCACTCACCCTTGACCAGGCCCGGCTTGCCGGCGGCCACGACCACCAGGTCGGCGCGGCGTATGTGCTCGGCCAGGTCGCGGGTGAAGCGGTGGGTCACGGTGACGGTGCAGCCGCCCAGCAGCAGCTCCAGCGCCATGGGGCGGCCGACGATGTTCGATGCGCCCACTACCACTGCGTCCATGCCGTACAGATCGACGCCGGTGCTCTGCAGCAGCGTCATGATGCCTTTCGGGGTGCAGGGGCGCAGCAGTGGGATGCGCTGGGCCAGGCGGCCGATGTTGAAGGGGTGGAAGCCGTCCACGTCCTTGTCCGGGCTGATGCGTTCCAACAGCTGGGAGGCGTCGAGGTGGGCGGGGAGGGGGAGCTGGACGAGGATGCCGTCGATGGCCGGGTCGGCGTTCAGGCGGTCGATCAGTGCCAGCAGCTCTTCCTGGGTGGTGCTGGCGGGGAGGTCGTACGCCTGAGAGAGGAAGCCGACCTCTTCACAGTCCTTGCGCTTGTGCGCGACATAGACCTGAGAGGCGGGGTCGCTACCGACCAGGATCACAGCCAGGCCGGGGATGCGCAGTCCTTGCTGGCGGCGTTCATTGACGCGTTGGCCAATCTGCTGGCGGAGGCTGGCGGCGATCGCTTTGCCGTCGATCAGTTTTGCAGTCATGTCGGGGGGATAACCATTAAGGCGGGTGAAAAGAAGGCGCGCATTTTCGCATGCTGCCTCCATAAGGCAAAGGCGGGAGCCCCTGATTTGGCGTAACTCCTTTATCTCTTTGAACTTTTTTTAAAAAAGTTGTTGACGGGGTATGGCCTCATCGATAACATGCGCCCCGCTTGCCGAGCACAGCCTGAAACACGAAAGAGGCGGTGCCAACCGATTCGGTGGTTTCCACTGAGTCTGCTTAGCAAGGGTTGCCGCCACTAAAGCGCCCGTAGCTCAGCTGGATAGAGCATCCGCCTTCTAAGCGGATGGTCGCAGGTTCGAGTCCTGCCGGGTGCGCCAAGTGGCGTTCGGTACAAGCAAATGTAATATGGTGGGCGTAGCTCAGTTGGTAGAGCACAGGATTGTGGCTCCTGGTGTCGTGGGTTCGATTCCCATCGTCCACCCCATATTCCGAAGCGCCAGGCCCAGAGCCTGGCGTTTTCGTTTCTGCGGTACCCTGCGGACGTGGTGAAATTGGTAGACACGCCGGATTTAGGTTCCGGTGGCGCAAGCTGTGAGAGTTCGAGTCTCTCCGTCCGCACCATCTTCTTTCCATAAGCTCTCGCATCCGTGAATTTCCGCAGCTTCCGCTCAGGGTGACTTCTGCATTTCTAGCTACTAGAATGCTTGCCCTTGATTCTGGGAGCCGGAAGGACCGGCTTACGTCTGTGCCACGAGGAATATCCATGCAAGTTTCCGTTGAAAGCACCTCCGCTCTTGAGCGCCGCATGACCGTTGGCGTGCCGGCCGAGCGCATCGAGACCGAAGTCAACAAGCGTCTGCAGCAGACCGCTCGTCGCGCCAAGGTTCCTGGCTTCCGTCCCGGCAAGGTGCCGATGAGCGTGATCCGTCAGCGCTACGAAGCCGCCGCTCGTCAGGAAGCCCTCGGTGACCTGATCCAGGAAACCTTCTACGAAGCCGTGGTCGAGCAGAAGCTGAACCCGGCCGGTGCTCCTTCCGTCGAGCCGAAAGTGTTCGAGAAAGAGAAGGGCCTCGAGTACATCGCTACCTTCGAAGTCTTCCCCGAGTTCCAGGTTGCCGGTTTCGACGGCATCAAGGTCGAGCGCCTGCAGGCCGACGTGGCTGACGCCGATCTCGACAACATGCTGGAAATCCTGCGCAAGCAGAACACCCGCTTCGAAGCTGTTGACCGCGCCGCTCAGAACGACGACCAGGTGAACATCGATTTCGTTGGCAAGATCGACGGCGAAGCCTTCGCTGGTGGTTCCGCCAAGGGTACCCTGCTGGTGCTGGGCTCCGGCCGCATGATCCCGGGCTTCGAAGAAGGCCTGGTCGGCGCCAAGGCTGGTGAAGAGCGTGTTCTGAACGTGACCTTCCCCGAGGACTACCAGAACCTGGACCTGGCCGGCAAAGCCGCCGAGTTCACCGCTACCGTCAACAGCGTCGCCGAGCCGAAGCTGCCGGAGCTGAACGAAGAGTTCTTCGCTCTGTTCGGCGTGAAGGAAAGCACCCTGGAAGGCTTCCGCACCGAAGTTCGCAAGAACATGGAGCGTGAACTGCGTCAGGCCATCAAGTCCAAGGTGAAGAACCAGGTGATGGAAGGTCTGGTCGAGACCAACCCGATCGAAGTTCCGAAAGCCCTGATCGGCAACGAAGTCAATCGTCTGCGCGTCCAGGCTGTCCAGCAGTTCGGTGGCAACATCAAGCCCGACCAACTGCCGGCCGAGCTGTTCGAAGAGCAGGCCAAGCGCCGCGTCGTACTGGGTCTGATCGTTGCCGAGCTGGTCAAGCAGCACGAACTGAAGGCTGACGAAGCCCGCGTTCGCGAAATGATCGAAGAGATGGCTTCCGCCTATCAGGAGCCGGAACAGGTTGTTTCCTGGTACTACAAGAACGACCAGCAACTGAACGAAGTCCGTTCGGTTGTACTGGAAGAACAAGTTGTAGATACTGTCCTGCAGAAGGCCAATGTGACCGACAAGCAGGTATCCTACGAAGACGCGGTCAAGCCTGCAGAAGCTCCGCAAGCGGCCTGATCCAGCGCTTCTTCGTTCGATTGTCACAAGCCAGCCTTCGGGCTGGCTTGTGCGTCTATAGAGACATGACTTTTTATTAGGGAGTGATCGTCGGACATGCATAATCCTTATATGCCGCAAGTTCCGAACATTCAGGCCGCTGGTGGTCTGGTGCCGATGGTGGTGGAGCAGTCCGCCCGCGGTGAGCGTTCCTACGACATCTATTCGCGCCTGCTGAAGGAGCGGATCATCTTCCTGGTCGGCCAGGTCGAGGACTACATGGCCAACCTCGTGGTTGCCCAGTTGCTGTTCCTTGAAGCCGAGAATCCGGACAAGGACATCCACCTCTACATCAACTCCCCGGGTGGTTCCGTCACCGCTGGCATGTCGATCTACGACACCATGCAGTTCATCAAGCCCGACGTGTCCACCATCTGCGTGGGCCAGGCGTGCAGCATGGGTGCCCTGCTGCTGGCCGGCGGCGCCGCAGGCAAACGCTACTGCCTGCCGCATTCGCGCATGATGATCCACCAGCCGCTGGGCGGCTTCCAGGGCCAGGCCTCGGACATCGAGATCCACGCCAAGGAAATCCTCTTCATCAAGGAGCGCCTGAACCAGGTGCTGGCACACCACACCGGCCAGCCGCTGGACGTCATCGCCCGCGATACCGACCGTGACCGCTTCATGAGCGGCGACGAGGCTGTCAAGTACGGTCTGATCGATCAGGTCTTCACTCAGCGTCCTTCCGCCAGCTGAGTCTCTCCGCTGTACCGCGGCCGGTAATCCGGCCGCTCGCGGGCTTGAAAATGCCTGCGAATGCCTTCATCTTGTCCTTCACGTATATCCCCGATTGGAACGATCGAATGACTGACACCCGCAACGGCGAGGACAACGGCAAGCTGCTGTATTGCTCCTTCTGCGGCAAGAGCCAGCACGAAGTGCGCAAGTTGATTGCCGGCCCCTCGGTCTTTATCTGCGACGAGTGCGTCGACCTGTGCAATGACATCATCCGTGAGGAGGTGCAGGAAGCACAGGCGGAGAGCAGTGCGCACAAGCTTCCGGCGCCGAAAGAGATCCGCACCATCCTCGATCAGTACGTGATCGGCCAGGAACGTGCCAAGAAAACCCTGGCAGTAGCGGTGTACAACCACTACAAGCGCCTGAACCAGCGTGAGCGCAAGGACGACGTCGAACTCGGCAAGAGCAACATCCTGCTGATCGGGCCGACCGGCTCGGGCAAGACCCTGCTCGCCGAGACCCTGGCGCGTCTGCTCAATGTTCCCTTCACCATCGCCGATGCCACCACCCTCACCGAGGCTGGCTACGTGGGCGAGGACGTCGAGAACATCATCCAGAAGCTGCTGCAGAAGTGTGATTACGATGTCGAGAAGGCCCAGATGGGCATCGTCTACATCGACGAAATCGACAAGATCTCGCGCAAATCCGACAACCCGTCGATCACCCGCGACGTGTCCGGCGAAGGCGTTCAGCAGGCTCTGCTGAAGCTGATCGAAGGCACCGTGGCTTCCGTACCGCCCCAGGGCGGCCGCAAGCACCCGCAGCAGGAATTCCTGCAGGTCGACACCCGCAACATCCTGTTCATCTGCGGTGGCGCGTTCGCTGGCCTGGAAAAGGTCATCCAGAACCGTTCCACCAAGGGCGGCATCGGCTTCAATGCCGAGGTTCGCAGCCAGGAAGCGGGCAAGAAGGTTGGCGAAGCTCTGCGTGAGGTCGAGCCGGAAGATCTGGTGAAATTCGGCCTGATCCCCGAGTTCGTCGGCCGTCTGCCGATCATCGCGACCCTCGACGAGCTGGACGAGCCTGCGCTGATGCAGATTCTGACCGAGCCGAAGAACGCGCTGACCAAGCAGTATGCCAAGCTCTTCGAAATGGAAGGCGTGGACCTCGAGTTCCGCCCGGACGCGCTCAAGGCTGTTGCCCGTCGCGCGCTGGAGCGCAAGACCGGCGCCCGTGGCCTGCGTTCGATCCTCGAAGGCATCCTGCTCGATACCATGTACGAGATCCCCTCGCAGAACGATGTCAGCAAGGTGGTGATCGACGAAAGCGTCATCGAGGGCTCCTCCCAGCCGCTGCTGATCTACGAGAACAGCGAGCAGCCGGCCAAGGCTGCACCTGACGCCTGAAACCAGAAGGGGCCCTAGGGCCCCTTTTTTCTTCCCATCTACCGCGCTTGTTTTTTCCCAGTCCTAACCCCATCTTAGGCCGAAGGGTCCAATCCCATCGTTTTGGCCAAGTGCCGCTGTAGAGCCGAATATCATGAAAACACTCGTCGAGTTGCCCCTGCTCCCCCTGCGTGACGTAGTGGTGTATCCGCACATGGTCATCCCGCTTTTCGTGGGACGAGAGAAATCCATCGAGGCCCTCGAGGCCGCCATGACCAGTGACAAGCAGATCCTGTTGCTGGCGCAGAAGAATCCGGCCGACGACGATCCGGGCGCTGAAGGCCTGTACCGCATGGGCACCGTAGCCACCGTCCTGCAACTGCTGAAACTGCCCGATGGCACCGTCAAGGTGCTGGTCGAAGGCGAGCAGCGCGGCCAGGTAGAGCGCTTCATCGACGAGGAAGCCTACTGCCGCGCGGAAGTTTCGATCATTGACGAGGCCACCGTCGGCGAGCGCGAATCCGAAGTCTTTACCCGCAGCCTGCTCAGCCAGTTCGAGCAGTACGTGCAGCTGGGTAAGAAAGTCCCGGCCGAAGTCCTGTCTTCGCTCAACAGCATCGATGAGCCGGGCCGTCTTGTAGACACCATGGCTGCCCACATGGCGCTGAAGATCGAACAGAAGCAGGAGATCCTCGAGATCACCGAGCTGTCCGCCCGCGTCGAGCACGTGCTGGCCATGCTGGATGCCGAGATCGACCTGCTGCAGGTCGAGAAGCGCATTCGTGGTCGCGTGAAGAAGCAGATGGAGCGCAGCCAGCGCGAGTACTACCTCAACGAGCAGATGAAGGCCATCCAGAAAGAACTGGGTGACATCGACGAAGGCCACAACGAAGTCGAGGAGCTGAAGAAGCGCATCGACGCCGCCGGCCTGACCAAGGAGGCCCTGGCCAAGGCCACTGCCGAGCTGAACAAGCTCAAGCAGATGTCGCCGATGTCCGCCGAGGCGACCGTGGTGCGTTCCTACATCGACTGGCTGGTGAATGTGCCGTGGAAGGCCGAAAGCAAGGTGCGCCACGACCTGGACAAGGCCGAGGATATCCTCGACGCGGACCACTATGGCCTGGAAGAGGTCAAGGAGCGCATCCTCGAGTATCTCGCCGTCCAGAAGCGCGTGAAGAAGCTCAAGGGCCCGGTGCTCTGCCTGGTCGGCCCGCCCGGCGTGGGCAAGACCTCGCTGGCCGAGTCCATCGCCCGCGCGACCAACCGCAAGTTCGTGCGCATGGCCCTGGGGGGCGTGCGTGACGAGGCCGAGATTCGCGGTCACCGTCGCACCTACATCGGTTCCATGCCCGGTCGTCTGATTCAGAAAATGACCAAGGTGGGCGTGCGCAACCCGCTGTTCCTGCTCGACGAGATCGACAAGATGGGCAGCGACATGCGCGGCGACCCCGCGTCGGCGCTGCTCGAAGTGCTCGATCCGGAGCAGAACCACAACTTCAACGACCACTACCTCGAAGTCGACTACGACCTCTCCGATGTGATGTTCCTCTGCACGGCGAACTCCATGAACATCCCGGCAGCCTTGCTGGACCGCATGGAAGTCATCCGCCTGCCGGGTTACACCGAGGACGAGAAGATCAACATCGCCTCGAAATATCTTGTGCCGAAACAGACTGCGGCCAATGGTCTCAAGAAGGGCGAGGTGGTCTTCGAGGAAGCGGCTACCCGTGACATCATCCGCTATTACACCCGCGAGGCCGGTGTCCGCAGCCTCGAGCGCCAGATCGCCAAGGTCTGCCGCAAGGCCGTCAAGGACGGCGGCAAGGCCAAGCGCATCGAAGCCGTGGTGACTCCGGATTCGCTGGAGAACTACCTGGGTGTGCGCAAGTTCCGCTACGGCCTGGCCGAGCAGCAGGACCAGATCGGCCAGGTTACTGGCCTGGCCTGGACCCAGGTGGGCGGCGAATTGCTGACCATCGAATCGGCCATGGTTCCCGGCAAGGGCGCATTGACCAAGACCGGCTCGCTGGGCGACGTCATGGCGGAGTCCATTACTGCCGCGTTGACCGTGGTTCGTAGTCGTTCGAAGAGTCTGGGCATCGCCCCGGACTTCCATGAAAAGCACGATATCCACATCCACGTGCCGGAAGGCGCGACGCCCAAGGACGGCCCTAGCGCGGGCATCGGCATGTGCACCGCACTGGTTTCAGCGATCACCCAGATTCCGGTCCGTGCTGACGTTGCCATGACCGGCGAGATCACCCTGCGCGGTCAGGTTCTGGCCATCGGTGGGCTGAAGGAAAAACTTCTGGCTGCGCACCGTGGTGGAATCAAGACGGTGATCATTCCCGAGGAAAACGTACGGGACCTTAGGGAAATTCCGGATAATATTAAGGCCGATCTCGTTATTAAACCGGTTAAATGGATTGACGAGGTCCTGCAAATTGCGCTGCAATACGCCCCGGAGCCCTTGCCCGATGCGGCTCCCGAGATGGTTGCAAAGGATGAGAAGCGCGAGTCTGATTCCAAGGAGCGAATCAGCACGCATTAGTTGGGGGGCTTTCTTGACACTGTTTTTGAGCCCTTGTTATAAAGCGGCACTTGCTTTGTCAGTTGGCAAACCAGCACCTGCTTTTGCTTACACCTAACACATAGAAACATACTCAACAGAAATAAGGGGACTTAGAGTGAACAAGTCGGAACTGATCGATGCTATCGCCGCATCTGCTGATATCCCGAAAGCTGTTGCCGGTCGCGCTCTGGACGCGGTGATCGAGTCCGTAACTGGCGCCCTGAAGGCTGGTGACTCCGTCGTACTGGTAGGCTTCGGCACCTTCGCTGTCAAAGAGCGCGCTGCTCGCACCGGTCGCAACCCGCAAACCGGCAAGCCGATCAAGATCGCTGCTGCTAAGATCCCGGGCTTCAAGGCCGGTAAAGCCCTCAAGGACGCTGTCAACTAAGCGTCTTTTTGGACTTGACCTGGACCGGTTCAACTTCGGTTGGGCCGGTCACGGAGCGATGACCCGGCTGGCGTAGGTCGGTTGGAATCATCAGGGGTCACGGGCTCAATGCCCGCAAGCTCCACCAGTTACGAGAAGGCGCATCCTCGGATGCGCCTTTCTTATATCCGCCTTTTTTCCACGCCGCGCCGCCATTGACGGTGAGCCGTGGCCGCGTCGGGGGCCGCATGCTGCAAAACATCAGGGACAATTCCCAAGGCTGGATCACCAAGACCATCCTGGGCGTGATCGTTGTCCTCATGGCTTTGACCGGGTTCGATCAGATCATTCGCGCAACCCACCACGAGAACGTCGCTGCTCAGGTCAACGGTGAAGACATTGGTCTGCCGGAGCTGCAGCAGGCTGCGGACATGCAGCGTCGCCAGTTGATGCAGCGTCTGGGCAAGGACTTCGATTCGTCCATGCTTGACGACAAGCTGCTCAAGGACTCCGCGCTGAAGTCGCTCATCGAGCGCAAGCTGATCCTGCAGGCCGCCCAGAACGACAAGTTCGCCTTTTCCCAGCAGGCGCTGGATCAGTTGATCCTGTCGACCCCGGAATTCCAGGTGGACGGCAAGTTCAGCGCCGAGCGCTTCGACCAGGTCATCCGCCAGATGGGCTATGACCGCATGCAGTTCCGTCGCATGTTCGGCGAGGAAATGCTCATTGGTCAGCTACGCGCCGGTATCGCCGGTACTGGCTTCGTCACCGACGACGAGCTGAATGCCTTCGCCCGCCTGGAGAAGCAGACCCGCGACTTCGCCACCCTGACCCTGAAGGCCGACCCGGCCAAGAGCAAGGTCGAGGACAGTGAGATCAAGGCGTACTACGACGCCCACAGCACCGAGTTCATGACACCCGAACAGGTCACCATCGACTACGTCGAGCTGAAGAAGTCCGCCTTCTTCGACCAGGTCGAGGTGAAGAAAGAAGACCTCGATGCCCTCTATCAGAAGGAAATCGCCGGTCTGGCCGAGCAGCGCGACGCCGCGCACATCCTGATTGAGGTGAACGACAAGCAGAACGACCAGCAGGCCAAGGCCAAGATCGACGAGATCAAGGCACGCCTGGACAAGGGTGAAGACTTCGCCAAGCTGGCCAAGGAGCTGTCCAACGACACCGGCTCCGCCGCCAACGGTGGTGACCTCGGCTTCGCCGGTCGTGGCGTGTATGACCCGGCCTTCGAAGAGTCGCTGTATGCGCTGAAGAAGGGCGAAGTCTCTGCTCCGGTGAAGACCTCCTACGGCTGGCACCTGATCAAGCTGCTGGGCGTTGAAGCGCCGGAGGTTCCGACCTTCGACAGCCTGAAGGCCAAGCTGGAGCACGAAGCCAAGACCCAACTGGTCGAACAGCGCTTCGTCGATGTGACCAAGCAACTGGAAAGCTCTGCCTACGAAGCCTCCGATCTGGGCCAGCCGGCTCAGGACATGGGCCTGAAGGTGCAGACCAGCAAGCCGTTCGGCAAGGAAGGTGGTGAGGGCGTGACCGCCAACCGCCAGGTCATTCAGACCGCTTTCAGTCCCGAAGTGCTGGAAGAGGGTGCCAACAGCGGCGCCATCGAGCTGGACCCCGACACCGTGGTCGTGCTGCGCGTGAAAGAGCACCACAAACCTGAGCAGGAAACCCTGGAACAGGTGAGTGCCGATATCCTCAAGCGCCTGCAGGTCGAGCACGCTGCCACCGATGCCAAGGCTCGTGGTGAAGCGCTGCTTGCTGGTCTGCGCGACGGCAAGATCCCGTTGACCCAGGCCCAGGAAGGCCAGGACTGGAAAGTCGTGGAAGCCGCTGCCCGCGGTCAGGAAGGCGTCGATCCGGTCGTGCTGCAGAGTGTGTTCCGCATGGCTCGTCCGGAAGGCGCCGGCAAGCCCAGCCTGGGCGGTGTCGCGCTGCAGAACGGCGACTTCGTGCTGGTCAAGCTCAGCGGTGTAAGTGAGCCGGATGCCAAGCCGACCGAGCAGGAGAAAGCGATGTACCAGCGCTTCCTCGCTTCGCGTAGCGGCCAGGACGATTTCTCCGCGTTCCGTCGCTACCTGCAGGATCAGGCGAAGATCGAGAAATTCGACGACGCCAAGAAGTGATCGGTATGGGCTGTCGACGACGGCCCTGACTCCGTCTTCTCAAAAAACGCCGTTTCCCGTGAGGGAAACGGCGTTTTTTTTGGTCCTGTGTTTTTGCTCGCGGGGTGCGATCCCGCTTCTCGGCGGCCTTGTGTACCTGCCTTTCTACCCGGGGGCGGAATTCAGGGATTCTTCTTCGGAAGGGCGGGGGTGTTTTAGTACGTCGGTGCAGGAAGCGTCCACGCCGCTGAAAAGCTTCGTCTGACAGCTACGCCAGTGGGGTGAATTTTAAGATTTGGAGGTGACAGATTTCATAAGGAAGGAAACAGATGCCCATGGAAAAGGTAGCTCTGACTCTCTTTTCTCCCCACGCAGGCCTGAAAGCACCGCCCAAGGTCGACGACACAGCGTCGGGTGAAGCGAAGGGCCAAAACCAGGAAGGCAGCAACCAGGAAGGCAGCAACGTCTTGCCCGAGTTCGTCACCGCCCCGGGTGATGCCGAAGACGTGGTGCAGCTGCCGCCAACCCTGCATCACAACGCTGTCGCCCGACAGTCGCTCCCGGGTTGCTCCAGAGCCTGTTTTCGAGTCACGCCGAATAGATAGTCGCGATGAGGCAGGCCCTGACCCCGCCTCAATGCCGCTGAGCACGGCGAACTCAACCGCAGACGACATCTTTTCGATTCCGATGACAGCGATGCGCCGACGGGGTACTTCGCGCCCTGGCAATGCTTTCGCTACTTCACTTTTCCTCGCCGTTGTCGGTGAGGTTTCCAGGAGAGCACCATGACTGAACCCAACTCCCTTACACCGCGCCAATTGGCCGTTGCCCAGACGGAATTGATCACTGCCCAATCCGAGCTGCTGCGGTCCGGTTCGCCGGACACCAATGGTGGAGAGGCTATCGTCCAGTCCTCCTCGTCAGTACCGCCACAGCAGTCAGCTGTTCTGCAGGAGCAAGGATCGACCAGCGCTCCTGTCGCGGCCATGGCGCAAGACCATTTGGCGAGTGACGCTCAGATCACCGCTAAGGACGCCGGAATAACCACCCCCATGGTGCAGCCGGGTGTTGTCGTTGCCCCCCAGGGCAGCAGCCTCGGTGCCGCACAGGAGTCGCCGGGCAAGTCGGGCCTTGCCGTCGGTTCGAGTCCGAGCCTGCTGAGCAGTGAGATTTCCCAGACCACCAGCACCAGTGCGTCCCCCAAGTCTTTCGTTCTCGGGGCGACCCTGGGTGCACAAGCTGATCAGGCGAGTACGTTATCAGCGGTTGGCGCTCCGCAAAGCTATACCGTCGTGGTCGATGCCTCTGGAAGCATGGGCTTCATCGGCCTGAACTCGGTCAAAATGGCGCTGATGGAGATGGTGAGCGTCTCGTTGAGGTCCGGCTCCGCGGTGACCTTCAATCTGATCGAAATGAAAGACACCGCGAAAGATCTTGGCTCCTTCAAGTTCAGTAGCCCCGCGGATCCGGATTACAACAAGCTGCTCAATGTGATCAACGGCTTCATGGCGTCGGGGAATTCGAACTACGAAGCCAGTCTGAAGATGGCTCTGGCCAATCTGCAGAAGGAAGCGTCGGCCGGCATGGTGGAGAACAAGCAAGTGTTCTTCATCTCCAACGGTAGCGCCGCTCCTTATACGACCCATGTGCCCTCTGCCGCGACGCTCAAGGCCTGGCATGCCTTCATGGATAAGCCATCGGCGACCCATGAGCCAATTCCGGTGACGACATTCCGCATTGGTGCCGGTATCGGTGACTACTATCTGTCGCAGATCACCACCAGCGCGACCATCGAGGAGCCCTCGGCGCAGAAAATTGCTGAAACGATGCTGGGAACCGTCACTGCGCGGGATACTCAACTCATCGTTGACCCAGTGACGAGCGACAACGTCGTGAACCTGGCCGATTCAAAGGCCGCGCAGACCGTCAGTGGCAAGGTCGTGGGTATTTTCCAGGCCGGTGATGTGGTCAAGGTCGATCTGCATGGCACCCTCTACAGCACGACAGTGAACGCCAAGGGTGAATGGAGCGTGTCTGTGCCCGGAGGCGAACTCGCCGCCGGCACCAGCATCCACGCTTCCATTGTGGCGCACAGCAAGGCTGGCGCCGCCGGTACCATCACCCAGGATCATGCCTACAGTGTGGATCTCGTTGCACCTGCTGCACCGGATGCCTGGATTGATCCGGCCGCTGCCGGCGTAAACAAGCCGACCATCGAAGGCAAGACCGAGCCGGGCGCGGTGGTCACCGTGACTTTCCCGACAGGCGAAACGATCAATGTCACGGCGGACAAGAATGGCGATTGGACGGTTACCCCGGTCCAGGCCATGTCCGCAGGCAACAATGACATCATCCTGATCGCCAGGGACGCTGCCGGCAATCCGAGCTCCTCCAAGACTCTTCAAGTGCTTGTCGACGTTCTGGCTCCCGAAGTACCTGGTCTCGCTACCGTCATCGACCAGGACACCGCGCATCCGCTGATTTCAGGCGTGGGCGCCGAGAAGGACGTCATCATCCATGTCTTCAGCGGCGCAACCCAGCTGGGTAGCGTTGTGGCTGGCGACGATGGCTCCTGGTCGTTCAAGGTGCCAGCCGCGATGGCTTTCTCCAATGGCGAGCACTCGATCACGCTCCGTGCGGAAGGCCCGACCGGTAAGCTCAGCGACTTGTCAGAGCCCTATACGATCAATATCTCGGCTGTCGAGCCGGGCGCCACCGAACTCACTATCGCGCCGGTCGCCGGGGATGACATCGTCAACCTGCCCGAGTCGAAGACCGAGCAGACTGTCAGCGGCAAGGTTCGTGGCGTCTTCCAGGAGGGCGACCAGGTTACCTTCACGCTGAATGGCCACGACTACAGTGCCACCGTTGGTGCTGATGGAAAGTGGAGCGTCAGCGTGGCGGGAGGCGATCTGGTGGCCAATGATCTGCATGCGATCACCGCCACTGTCATCGCGCATGGCGAAGCGGGCAAGGTCAACACCGTGACCGAAGTCCACGCCTACGAGGTGAACCTCGATACACCGGCCAAGCCGAGCATCGAGCAGGTCTATGACGGCCAGGGCAGTATCCAGGGCTCAGTCGCCAAGGGCGGCGCCACCGACGACGCGGCGCCGGTCCTGTCGGGCAAGGCAGAAGCTGGTTCCACCGTGACCCTCTACGATAATGGCAGCAAGCTGGGCGCCACGACCGCCGACAAGAATGGCAAGTGGAGCTTCACCCCGGTGACGAACCTCAGCGAAGGCTCGCACGCCTTTACCGTTGAGGCGACCAACGCGATGGGCAATACCAGCGTCAAGTCCGACCCGTTCAACGTCATCACTGACTACACCGGGCCTAACGCGAACTCGACCTTCCTGAGTATCGATGCCATCACTGGTGACGACTTCATCAGTGTCGGTGAGGCCAAGGCGAACGTGGCCATCAGCGGTAAGGTATCTGGTGACTTCACCGCCGGTGATCTGGTGTCCGTCACGGTCGATGGCACTCAGTACAACGCCAAGGTCGCGGCGGATGGCAGCTGGAGCACGAGCGTGCCCGGCAGCAAGCTGGTGGCTGATGGCAGCCAATCGATCGTGGCCACGCTGGTGGCACACGACGCGGCGGGTAATGCGGGGACCATTACCGCCTCGCCGCATGGGTACACCGTGGAAGAGCCCGAGCTGGTGATTACCATCGACAGCATGAGCAAGGACTCTTCGACCGACCTGGCGCACTCCGTCGACTTCATCACTGCCGATGGTACAGCGGGGCGGGGGGTCTACGGCTCTCTGAGCAAGGAGTTGCTCGAATACGAGACAGTTCAGGTGTCCTTCGACAAAGGCGCCACCTGGACGAATGCCGTCGTCAGTGGTCAGAACTGGGTCGCCGTGGATACCAAGGCCCATAGCGCCAACTGGACCATCCAGGCTCGTGTCTTCGCCAATATCTCGCCACCATTGGAGTTAGCTTTCGCCTCGCAGGATGTGACCTACCTGGCTCCGCAGGTCGCGTCCCCGACCATCACCGGTATCCCGGACAGCATTGGTGGGTACACGCTGGCCAAGGCCGCCGATGGCAGCGACGTGAACGTCTCGCTGGCCAATACCGGCGCCAGGGCCGGCGACACGGTGCATATCATCTGGGGCAACACTACCTACGACCAGGTGCTGACTGCGGCCGATATCGCCAAGGGCAGCGTCACGGCCAACGTGCCGGCCGTTCAGACGTTGTCCCAGGGCGTTTCCTACAGCTTCGGGGTGACGGCGCAGATCGTGACCGACGAGGGGCAGATCAGTAACCCCAGCTCCGTCTTCGCGCTCAACCAGACCCGTACCGAGATCCATTACGAGACTCGTTACAGGACCGAGACGCAGACGCAAACCAAGAGCGTCACGTACCTCGACAACTTTGACAGCGAGGTTGGCTATAGCGGAAGTTTCTACAGCAGAACGGGCCACTTCACCGTCAATTCCTTCGGCATCGTGAAAGTCATACTCCCCGGCGGCAAGGGGCATGGCGGTGGTCTGTATATCGGCGGCATCACAGACCCGAATGCCAGCGGCAAGAGTGCGGCAATCTTCACCTTCGATAATCCGGTGACGTCCTTCTCTTACGATTACTGGGGCACCGAAAACATCGGGAGCAATGGCTCGCTGGTTCAGGTCTTCGACAGTAGTTACAGACTGATCTACAGCTATAACAACCACGGGCCTTATGGGCTGGTGAATAACTTCAGCTATAGCGC
The DNA here is from genome assembly GCF_014852215.1 of Pseudomonas sp. PDM19. NCBI lineage: Bacteria > Pseudomonadati > Pseudomonadota > Gammaproteobacteria > Pseudomonadales > Pseudomonadaceae > Pseudomonas > Pseudomonas sp. PDM19. The sequence continues at coordinate 179,941 of NZ_JACVBG010000001.1, forward strand.
GCCCTCGGGCACCACCATCGGCAAGGTGATGGTGTACAGCGACATGTTTGGCCTGCCGATCGATAACTTCACGACAACGCAACAGGTCACAACGACCGTGCAGGTGCAGGTACCGTACTTGGTCCCGGTTGAAGTCACCGTTACGGCACCCTGGCAGGCGCCGAACCAGAAGCTAATCGACCATCCGTGGGAGTCCTACTTCTCCGACAGCATCAGCTCGTCGGCGAGCGATGTCATCTCCATGTCGATCGATCCGACGGCCTACTTCAAGCAGAGCTCGGCGCATGTCCATGGTGGCAACCACATGGATACGCTGAAGCTCACCGGCAAAGATCAGGTCCTGGATCTGCGCGGTCTGACCGGTGAGAGCGGCGAAGGCAAGATCAGTAGCATCGAGAAGTTCGACATCACCGGCACCGGCAACAACACGTTGAAGATTTCCCTCAACGAAGTGCTGCACCTGGGCGAAACGGACATGTTCCGTAAAGACGGCAAGGTGCAGGTGATGGTTGACGGCAATGCCGGCGACATCGTCGAGCTGTACGGCCTGGAAGGGCATGGCGCGGGCATCGGCGGCTGGCAGAACAGCGGCACCGCCACCATTGGCGGCGTGGTCTATCAGGTCTACAGCTACAACGCGCTGGATGCGGAAATCTTCATCAAGCAGGGCGTGACCACCAGCATCACAATCAGTGCCGAAGGCGGTGGTGCCGGCAGCATCGATGCCATGGCCAAGGACACCGGCGTCCTGAACGACTTCATCACCGAGGACGGCTCGGCCGGTCGACTGGTAACGGGCAAGCTTTCCGGCGCCCTGGCCAGCGGCAGCTATCTCGAGGCCTCCTCGGACAATGGCGCCAGCTGGAGCAAGGTTACGGCTATCTCGGGCTCGGAGTGGGCCTTCGTCGACAAGATCGCGCATACCTCCGACTGGAGCGTTCAGTTGCGAGTCAGCGATGGCACTGGTCTGAGCGCCAACCTGGCCAACCAGAAGGTGGCCCTGGCGGATATCGCCAAGGCCCCGACGATCCTCAGCATCCCCAAGGCAGATGACGGGTTGCTGACTGCGAGCGAGGCCTACAGCGGTGTCGACATGGTGGTGTCCCTGGCCGACACCGGCGCTAAGGCAGGCGATATCGTTCACGTGCAGTGGGGCGTGGGGCTGTATGACCAGGCACTGACCGCGGCGAACATCACCGCCGGCCAGGTCACCGTCAAGGTGCCTTCCGCCGTGGCGTACAGCGAACAGGGCGTCGCTTACAACTTCAACGTGAGCGCGTCTATCGTTTCCAACGGCGTGGCTGGGGCCAGTTCGCAGCCCTACGCGATCGTGGGCGGCGGCTTTGCCACCAAGGCGATCAGCGATACGACCTTCACGGCCGGAGCGGTGTCGAGCAACGTCTATACCGGCACCGACTTCTCGGTGAGCACCAGCGGCACCAGCATGGCCAAGACTGTGGCGGTAGCCAATAAGCAGATGGCGGGCCTGACGCTTGGCGACGCGAGCAACGCCAATGCCACCGTCACTCTGAGCCAGCCGGCGACCAAGTTCGCGATGTACCTGTCGGGCGCTGCGCTGGCCAAGACGGGCGCCACGGTCTATGTCTACGGCGTGGATGGCAAGGAGCTTGCCCACGAGACGCTGACCACTCCGTATTACTACAAGTACTACACCTACACGGCGACGGCGGGTGTGGAAGTGGGCAGCTTCAAGGTCGTGGCCGGCAGCGACAGCGTGACGCTGAGCAGCTTCAGCTTCACCGAAGCCCTGCATGTGAGTGATACCCGTGCGCAGACCATCGACCACGCGACGGACAGCTACTACGGCACCGCTGGCGACGACGTGGCTCTGCTCAAGTACGCTGCCAGCAGCTACCTGGCCTACACCGGCAACACTGGCATCCATGGTGGCGACGGCGTCGATACCCTGAAGGTGGAGAACTACAACCAGGTGCTGGACCTGACCCTGGCCACCTCCAAGGGCAAGGTCAGCAGCATGGAAATCATCGATCTCACCAGCACCAACGCCTCTTATGGCAACACGCTGAAGCTGTCCGTGCAGGACGTGCTGGAGAACGGTCAGACCGACCTGTTCCACAGCACCGACAAGCACACGGTGCAGATGATGGTGAAGGGCAACGCCAAGAGCGTGGTGAACCTCGATGACCTGCTGGGCGCCAAGGGGCCGGACTACGGCGACTGGGCCAACAACGGATCGATCAACGTTGGTGGCACGACGTACAACGTCTATCAGCACTCCGGCCTGGACGCCGAGTTGCTGGTGCAACAGGCGGTGAAGGTCAACCTGGTGTGAGCCGAATCGGGCATTAATCCTTTTTTGCCCGAGATTGCAGAACGCTCCGGGTGGAATATCCATCCGGAGCTCTTCCTCTAACAATCCTCAAAAAAGGCCGCATCAGCGGCCTTCTTTTTTGCGGCGGTCTATCGATGTATTGGGCGGGTGGACGATTCGCCCGAGTTTTTCATCGGTACGCCAGTTATCAGTCAGTCCTGAAGGGGATTTCCTTTTATCTAGGAAGAGGTGGGTAATTCTTCCCTGGATGTTTGTGAGACGCGGCCCCGGCAGCGGGATGGTGCTTGCCAGGTCTTGGGAAAGTTCAGAGAAAAAGGCGGGGCAGGCTGACAGATGACTGTGCTCGGAAGGACGCAGAATAAACGGCGCTGCCGGCCAGCGCTCATCGTCATCAAGGAGGAGGCAGTCAGTCTGTCGCCATGAATATTTATGCATATGGACCTGCAGCCGTAGGTCAGGAGACCAGGATGAAGCTGTTTTCCACAGCCAACCTTTGCCACATTCATCTGGATCGCCAGCGGGTTACCCCGGTCAAGACTCGGATTTCCGTCAGCCTACTGGCTTTGCTGCCGTTCTTTGCTTCTGCCAGCGCATGGGCGGCCTGCGATACGACCATACAGCCAATGTTCACCTTCACGCTGCCCGGATTCGATGCTGCGATCGATACCAACGTCCCCGACGGGACGGATTTATTTACCAAGTCCGTTCCCCTCAGCACTGTTGCAGGCGACATCACGGGTTGTGATGGTGTGCAGCAGGTCCACCGGGGAAGTACTCCGCAGATAGGAGCGGTAGGAGCGCAGGCGATCTACTCAACTGGCATCGCCGGCCTCGGAATGAAGTTCCAATATACGGGCTCCAATAAGTCCACATTCCCTTATTATTTCAATACGCCCGGTGATCCAAGCCATGTTAACCCGACTGCTAACCTGACCATCACCTTTGTCAAGACAGGGCCGATCGCCGACGGTGGCACTATCAACGGTGAGGTCGCGGGCTGGTGGGTACCCAGCCAGGGAAAGCAACTGGCGACTATCGTCATCAGCGGTTCGATTCCGATCAAACCGACCAACCCGACCTGCGCCATCAGTGCATTTTCGCAATCCGTCAAGCTTGACCCGATTTCCATGGGGGCTTTCGGGGCGATCGGCGATGCGGCAGGCAAGGCGACAAACTTCAGCGTCGACCTCAACTGCAAGGCGGGCACCGGTACGGGAGGGGCTAGCAAGATGTACATCACCCTCTCGGATGCCAACAACACCGGTAACATCACCGATGTGTTGTCACTCGCGTCCGGCTCGACCGCCAAGGGGGTGGGGCTGCGGGTGTTCAAGGCTGATGGGAGCGCAGTGCGGTTCGGCCCGGACTCCAGCACCGTTGGAACACTGAACCAGTGGTATGTCACAACGGTGACCGGCACAACGACCGTCAGTATTCCCTTGTCGGTTCGGTACGTGAGAACGGGGACGGTATCGCCTGGAACCGTAGCGAGCATTGCCACCGTGACGATGGCGTACAACTGACGGGCTCAGTCAAAGGCCCCTGAAAAGGGGCCTTCTTGGTTGCCTGTCCGGAAGACTTAGTCCGTGTCCAGCGGGCCCATGGCGGTGGTGTTGAAGCCACCGTCGACGTAAAGGATCTCGCCGCTGATGCCACTGGCCAGGTCCGAGCAGAGGAAGGCGCCAGCGTTGCCGACTTCCTCGATGGTTACGTTGCGCCGCAGCGGCGTCTGGCGTTCGTTGGCGGCGAGCATCTTGCGGAAGCTCTTGATGCCCGAGGCGGCGAGGGTGCGGATCGGGCCGGCGGAGATTGCATTGACCCGGGTGCCTTCCGGGCCGAGGCTGCTGGCCAGGTAGCGCACGCCGGCTTCCAGGCTGGCCTTGGCCATGCCCATCACGTTGTAGTTGGGCATCGTGCGTTCGGCGCCCAGGTAGGAGAGCGTCAGCAGGCAGCCGTTGCGGCCCTGCATCAGTTCGCGGCCGGCCTTGGCCAGGGCGACGAAGCTGTAGGCGCTGATGTCGTGGGCGATGCGGAAGCCATCGCGGGTGGTGACTTCGGTGAAGTCGCCGTCGAGCTGGTCGCCCGGTGCGAACCCCACCGAGTGGACGATGCAGTCCAGGCCGTCCCACTGCTTTGCCAGTGCGGCGAACACGGCTTCGATGTCTGCATCGCTGGCCACGTCGCAGGGGAAGCACAGCTCGGCGCTGGAGCCCCAGCCGGCGGCGAATTCCTCGACGCGGCCCTTGAGCTTGTCGTTCTGGTAGGTGAAGGCGAGCTCGGCGCCTTCGCGGTGCATCGCCGCGGCTATGCCGGAGGCGATGGACAGCTTGCTGGCGACACCGACGATCAGTACGCGTTTACCGGCGAGAAACCCCATGTCATTGCTTCCTTGTCTGCTGCTGGCTCAGGCTTGCGTCGGTACCATAAAGGCTGCTTCCAGCAGTTGCTGTGTGTAGGCATGCCGCGGTGCGGCGAAGACTTCCTCGGCCATGCCCTGTTCGACCACCTTGCCGTGGCGAATCACCATCAGCTGGTGGCTGAGGGCTTTCACCACCGCCAGGTCGTGGCTGATGAACAGGTAGGTCAGGTTGTACTTGGCCTGCAGCCCGCGCAGCAGTTCGACGACCTGGCGCTGCACGGTGCGGTCCAGTGCCGAGGTCGGCTCGTCCAGCAGGATCAGCGCTGGCTTGAGTACCAGCGCGCGGGCGATGGCGATACGCTGCCGCTGGCCCCCGGAAAACTCGTGGGGGTAGCGGTGGCGGGTGTCGGGGTCGAGTCCGACTTCCTTGAGCGCCTCGATGATCGCCTGCTCGCGCTCCTCGGGCGTGCCCATGCCATGTATTTCCAGGCCTTCGCCAACGATCTGGCCCACCGACATGCGTGGGCTGAGACTGCCGAACGGGTCCTGGAAGACTACCTGCATCTCGCGCCGTAGCGGCCTGACTTCCGCCTGGTTCATGCTTTCGATGGCCTGGCCCTCGAAGCGGATGCCGCCCTGGCTGTTGATCAGCCGGAGGATGGCCAGGCCCAGGGTCGACTTGCCCGAGCCGCTCTCGCCGACGATGCCCAGGGTCTGGCCACGCGGCAGGCTGAAGTCGATGCCGTCCACCGCCTTGACGTGGTCGACGGTCTTGCGGAACACGCCTTTCTTGATCGGGAACCACACGCGCAGGTCGTCGACCTCCAGCAGCGGCGCACCGGGCTCGTTCTGCGCGGGCTTGCCGCTGGGCTCGGCACCGAGCAATTCGCGCGTGTAGGGGTGCTGTGGGGCCGCGAAGAGGGTGTCGCAATCGGCCTGCTCGACGATGCAGCCGCGTTTCATCACGCAGACGCGATGGGCGATGCGCCGCACCAGGTTGAGGTCGTGGGTGATCAGCAGCATGGCCATGCCTAGGCGCTGCTGCAGGTCACGCAGCAGGTCGAGGATCTTCAGCTGCACGGTGACATCCAGCGCCGTGGTCGGTTCGTCGGCGATCAGCAGCTCCGGCTCGCAGGCCAGGGCCATGGCGATCATCACCCGTTGTCGCTGGCCGCCGGAGAGCTCGTGCGGGTAGGCCTTGAGTCGGCTGGTGGGATTGGGGATGCCGACCAGGTCGAGCAGCTCCAGCGTACGGGCACGGGCCTGATTGCCGTTCATGCCCTTGTGCAGCGCGAGCACTTCGCCGATCTGCTTCTCGATGGTGTGCAGCGGGTTCAGTGAGGTCATGGGTTCCTGGAACACCATGGCGATGCGGTTGCCGCGGATGCCGCGCAACTTGCGCTCGGGCAGCTTGAGCAGGTCCTTGCCAGCGTACTGGATGCTGCCGGAGGGATGGCTGGCGGTGGGGTAGGGCAGCAGGCGCAGGATGGAATGCGCGGTGACCGACTTGCCCGAGCCGCTTTCGCCCACCAGCGCCAGGGTCTCGCCCTTGCGGATGTCGAAGCTGATGTGTTCTACCGCGCGCACCTGTTCGTCGCCGCAGAGGAAGTCGACGGACAGGTCGCGGACTTCGATGAGGTTTTCGTTCTGGTTCATGTCACTTCCTCGGGTCGAAGGCATCGCGGGCGGCTTCGCCGATGAACACCAGCAGGCTCAGCATCACGGCCAGCACAACGAAGGCGGTGATGCCCAGCCAGGGCGCCTGCAGGTTGGACTTGCCCTGGGCGACCAGCTCGCCCAGTGACGGCGCACCGGCGGGCAGGCCGAAGCCCAGGAAGTCCAGGGAGGTCAGGGTGCCGATCGCGCCGGTGAGGATGAAGGGCATGAAGGTCAGGGTGGAGATCATCGCGTTGGGCAGGATGTGGCGGAACATGATCGCTCCGTTGCGCATGCCCAGGGCGCGCGCGGCACGCACGTATTCCAGGTTGCGGCCGCGGAGGAACTCGGCGCGCACCACGTCCACCAGGCTCATCCAGGAGAACAGCAGCATGATTCCCAGCAGCCACCAGAAGCCCGGCTGCACGAAGCTGGCGAGGATGATCAGCAGGTAGAGCACCGGCAGGCCGGACCAGATTTCCAGGAAGCGCTGGCCGAGCAGGTCGATCCAGCCGCCGTAGAAACCCTGCAATGCACCCACGGCGACACCGAGGATGGAGCTGAGCACGGTGAGGATCAGGGCGAACAGCACCGACACGCGGAAGCCGTAGATCACCCGCGCCATCACATCGCGCGCCTGGTCGTCGGTGCCCAGCCAGTTCTCCGCGGTGGGCGCCGAGGGCGCCGGCACCCGCAGGTCGTAGTTGATGGTGTCGTAGCTGTAGGCGATCGGCGGCCAGAGTATCCAGCCGTCCTTCTGCGCGATCTGTTCGCGCATGTACGGGCTCTTGTAGTTCGCCTCCATGGGGAACTCGCCGCCGAAGGCGGTTTCCGGGTAGCGCTTGACCACCGGGAAATACCACTCGCCGTCGTAGCGGATCGCCAGGGGCTTGTCGTTGGCGATCAGCTCGGCACCCAGGCTGAGGATGAACAGCGTGAGGAACAGCCAGAGTGACCACCAGCCGCGCTTGTTGGCCTTGAAGCGCGCCCAGCGGCGCTGATTGATGGGAGACAGGCGCATCGGATTACTCCCGGTTCTCGAAGTCGATGCGCGGATCGACCAGCGTGTAGAGGACGTCGCTGACCAGCTTCATGATCAGGCCGAACAGGGTGAAGATGAACAGCGTGCCGAACACCACCGGGTAATCGCGGTTCAGCGCTGCCTCGAAGCTGAGCAGGCCCAGGCCGTCGAGGGAGAAGATCACCTCGATCAGCAGCGAGCCGGTGAAGAAGATGCCCAGCAGGGCCGAGGGCAGGCCGGCGATGATCAGCAGCATGGCGTTGCGGAACACGTGGCCGTAGAGCACGCGGCGCTCGGTCAGGCCCTTGGCGCGGGCGGTGACCACGTACTGCTTGCCGATCTCGTCGAGGAAGCTGTTCTTGGTCAACAGGGTGATGGTGGCGAAGTTGCCGATCACCAGCGCGGTGATGGGCAGCGCGAGGTGCCAGAAGTAGTCGCGGACCTTGCCGCCCCAGGTCAGCTCGTCGAAGTTGTTGGAGGTCAGTCCGCGCAAGGGGAACCAGTCCCAGTAGCTGCCGCCGGCGAACAGCACCACCAGCAGGATGGCGAAGAGGAAGGCGGGGATGGCGTAGCCGACGATGATCGCCGAGCTGGTCCAGACGTCGAAGTGGCTGCCGTGGCGCACCGCCTTGGCGATGCCCAGCGGGATCGACACCAGGTACATGATCAATGTGCTCCACAACCCGAGGGAGATGGACACCGGCAACTTCTCGACGATCAGGTCGGTGACCTTGGCGTCGCGGAAGAAGCTCTGGCCGAAGTCCAGGTGCACGTAGTTCTTGAGCATGATCCAGAAGCGCTCGGGCGCCGGCTTGTCGAAGCCGTACATGCGCTCGATTTCCTTCACCAGTTCCGGGTCCAGGCCCTGGGCGCCGCGGTAGTGCGTGCCGGCGGAGGCGACTTCACCACCGCCGCCGGAAATGCGCCCGGTGGCGCCGCCGCTGGCGGCGTCGAAGCCTTCCAGCTTGGCGATCATCTGCTCCACCGGGCCGCCGGGGGCGGCCTGGATGATGATGAAGTTGATCAGCAGGATGCCGAACAGGGTGGGGATGATCAGCAGCAGGCGCCGCAGGATGTAGGCCAGCATCAGTGGGTCCCTTGCGCGACGGTGCCGTCAGCCGGCGTTTCGCTCGCGGCCTTGGCATCCGTCTTGGTCGGTACGGCCTTGTCGCGGGCCTGCCACCAGGTCTGCAGCGCGTAGCTGTAAGGCGGCAGTTTTTCCGGGTGGGCGATGCGGTTCCAGTAGGCGATGCGCCAATTGCCCAGGTACCAGTTGGGCACCACGTAGTGGCCCCAGAGCAGCGCGCGGTCGAGGGCTCGGGCGTGGCGCACCAGGCTTTCGCGGGAGCCGGCGTTGATCAGGCCTTCCACCAGGGCGTCGATGCCTGGATCGCGCAGGCCGATGAAATTGCGACTACCGGGCTTGTCGGCGCTGCTGGAATGCCAGAACTCGCGCTGTTCGTTACCGGGCGAGCTGGACTGCGGCCAGCTGCTGACGATCATGTCGTAGTCGCGCGAGCGCAGGCGGTTGATGTATTGCGAGACGTCGACGCGGCGCAGCTGCATGTCGATGCCCAGCTCCGCGAGGTTGCGCTTGAAGGGCAGCAGCACGCGCTCGAAGTCCGCCTGGGCGAGCATGAACTCGAAGCTGAGCTGCTTGCCGTCGGGGCCGACCATCTTGTCGTTCTCGATCTTGTAGCCGGCCTCCAGCAGCAACTGGTAGGCCTTGCGCTTCTGCTCGCGGATGATCCCGCTGCCGTCGCTGGTGGGCGGCACGTAGACCTGGGTGAAGACCTCTGGCGGCAGCTTTTCGCGCAGCGGCTCGAGAATCTTCAGCTCCTCGGCGTCGGGCAGCTCTTTGGCGGCCATCTCGGAGTTCTCGAAGTAGCTGCCGTCACGCAGGTAGGAGCCGAAGAACAGCTGCTTGTTGGTCCACTCGAAGTCGAACAGGTTGGTGATCGCTTCACGCACGCGCGGGTCCTGGAACACCGGGCGGCGGATGTTGAAGGCATAAGCCTGCATGCCCCACGGGTTGCCGTTCACCGGCTCCTCGCGGACGATGCGGCCGTCGCGTACGGCGGGCGAGTCGTAGGCGGTCGCCCAGTTCTTCGCGATGCGCTCGTCGTTGAAGTCGAACTGCCCGGCCTTGAAGGCTTCCAGGGCGACGGTGAGGTCGCGATAGGACTCCACCACCACGGCGTCGAAGTTGTTGAAGCCGCGGTTCACCGGCAGCTTGTCGCCCCACCAGTCCTTGACCTTCTCGTAGCGGATCGAACGGCCGGCCTCGACCTTGGCGATGCGGTACGGGCCGCTGCCCAGTGGCGGTTCCATGTTGGTCTTGTTGAAGTCGCGGCTGGCCCACCAGTGCTTGGGCAGGATCGACAGCTGGCCGAGGATCAGCGGCAGCTCGCGGTTGTCGCCGTGCTTGAAGTCGAAGCGCACGCGCAGCTTGTCCTCGGCCACCACCTTGTCGACGTCCGCGTAATAGTTGCGGTACATCGGGTCACCGTCCTTCATCAGCGTCTCGAAGGTGAACACCACGTCTTCGGCAGTGACCGGCGTGCCGTCCTGGAAGCGCGCCTCGGGGCGCAGGTAGTAGCGGACGAAGCGGTGTTCCGGGTCCTTCTCGATCTTCTCGGCGAGCAGGCCGTACTCGGTGAAGGGCTCGTCGAGGGAGTGGAAGGTCAGGGTGTCGTAGATCAGGTTGATCTGCGGCGCGGAGTTGCCCTTGGCGATGAAGGGGTTGAGGCTGTCGAAGCCGCCGAAGTCGGAGAGGCGCAGCGTGCCGCCCTTGGGCGCATCGGCATTGACGAAGTCGAAGTGCTTGAAGTTCGCCGGGTACTTGGGCGCCTCGTCATACAGGGTGATGGCGTGCTGCGGCGCGGCCTGCGCACTGCCCAGCAGTCCCAGCAACAGGCCGGCGCAGAGCGCGGCGCGGCGGGGGCTTTTCATAGGGTTTTCTCCTGGTCTTTTTGCCACCAGGCTCGCAGACCCAGCGTATAGGGCGGCGTGGTGACGAAGGCGAAGCGGTTGCGGTACGCCAGTCGGTGCTTGTTCAGGTACCAGTTGGGAATGCTGTAGTGCTGCCACAGCAGCACCCGGTCCAGGGCGCGCGCCGCGGCTTCCTGCTGGTCGCGGTTGGTGGCGCCGAGGAGTTTCTCGAGCATCGCGTCCACCACGGGGTTGGCGATGCCTGCATAGTTCTTGCTGCCCTTCACCGCCACCTGGCTGGAATGGAAGTACTGCCATTGTTCGAGGCCGGGGCTCAGGGTCTGGGGCAGGGTCATCAGAATCATGTCGTAGTCGAACTGGTCCAGACGCTGTTTGTACTGGGCGCGGTCCACGGTGCGCAAGCTCGCATCGATGCCGATGCTGGCGAGGTTCTCGCGATACGGCTGGAGAATGCGTTCCAGACTGGGGTTGACCAGCAGGATCTCGAAGCGCAGCTGCTTGCCGTTGGCGTCCAGCAGGCGGTCGCCGGAGAGCTTCCAGCCGACTTCGCCCAATAGACCCAAAGCGTGGCGCAGGGTTTCCCGCGGGATGCCGGCGCCCTTGGTCACCGGGACGGTGAAGGGGCGCTTGAACAGCGCTTCGGGCAGTTGCGAGCGGTACGGCGAGAGCAGCAGCCACTCCTGGCCCTGCGGTACGCCGGTGGCCGCGAGGGTGCTGTTGGGGTAGTAGCTGTTGGCGCGCACGTACGCATCGTTGAACAGCGCGCGGTTGGTCCATTCGAAGTCGAACATCATCCCCAGCGCCTCGCGCAGGCGGCGATCGGCGAAGGTCGCGCGGCGGGTGTTGAGGAACAGCGCCTGGGTCTGGGTGGGAATCTGGTGGGGGATTTCCACCTTCATAACCTCGCCCCGGCGAACGGCCGGGAAGCGGTAGTTGCTGCGCCAGTTCTTCGCCTGGTGCTCGACGTAGACATCGAACTCGCCAGCCTTGAAGGCTTCGAAGGCGATGCCGGCGTCACGGTAGAAGTCCACCTCGACACGGTCGAAGTTGTACTTGCCGCGATTCACCGGCAGGCCCTTGCCCCACCAGTCCTTGACCCGCTCGAACACCAGCCGGCGCCCCGGCACCACCTCGGTGATTCGGTAGGGGCCGCTGCCCAGCGGCGGTTCGAAGGTGGTGGCCTGGAAGTCGCGGCCTTTCCAGTAGTGCTGCGGCAGCACCGGCATCTCGCCCAGGCGCAGGATCAGCAGCGGGTTGTCGTGGCGCTTGAAGACGAAGCGGATGCTCTGCGGCGAGAGGATGTCGACCCGCTGCACTTCCTGCAGGTTGGTGCGGTACATCGGGTGGCCATGCTTGAGCAGGGTGCGGTAGGAGAACGCCACGTCGTAGGCGGTGATCGGCTTGCCGTCGTGGAAGCGGGCTTCCGGGCGCAGGTTGAACACCACCCAGCTGCGGTCCTCGGCGTACTCCACGCTGCGGGCGATCAGGCCGTAGCTGGAGGCGGGCTCGTCGCCGGACGGGTCGTAGAGGCCGGTCCCGACCATCAGCGGCTCGTTCAGCTCGCTGACGCCGTACTGCAGGAAGTCCGCGGTGCTGACCGGCGGGCTGCCCTTGAAGGTGTAGGGGTTGAGCGTGTCGAAGGTGCCCAGGCCCATCAGCCGCAGCAGGCCGCCCTTGGGCGCCTTGGGGTTGACCCAGTCGAAGTGGTCGAAACTGGCCGAGTACTTGAGGTCGCCGAACTGGGCGTAGCCGTGGCTCTCGGTGATCTGGGCGGAGGCGGGGAGGCCCAGGAAGAGTCCCAGGAACAGGAGAGACAAGCGACGCATCAGGCGTAGGATCCGATCCCGGCTGGCTGAAGGAGAGTTGCGTCGTACAGTAGCAGCTTGTCCTGGCTGCCAGAAGACATGCGGCCGGGGCTGTGCGCCCCGGCGCAAGGTAAAACTCAGCGGCTGGCGGTGCCGAGGTACAGGGTCAGGGTCTGGCCGGGCTTCAGGGCTTTGCCGCTGCGTGGGTTCCAGCGCTGGATGTGCTGCGTCTCCACGTTGAAGCGCTTGGCGATCATCGAGATCGAGTCGCCTCGCTTGACCTTGTAATAGGTCGCGGTGTCCTGCTTGGCCTTGCTCTTGCTGCTGGAGGCCAGCTGGGTAGCGGCAGCACTCTGCAGCTTGAGGGTCTGGCCGGGCTTGACGCCATGGCTGTCCAGGCCGTTCCAGCGCTTGAGGTCCGCGACCTCGACGCCGTTCTTCTTGGCGATGTTCCACAGGGTGTCGCCATTCTTCACGGTGTAGCTGCGAGTAGCGACGCGGGCGCTGGCGACGGTCTTCGAGCTTTCCACCTGGGCCAGTTGGCGCGGGCTCTCCGGCTCGATGGTTGGACGGCCGGGCTGGCCGGGGATGACCAGGGTCTGGCCATTGCGCAGACGGTTGGCGCTCAGGCGGTTGGCGGCCTTGAGTTCAGCCACGCTCAGACGGTAGCGCTGGGCGATGCTGTGAAGGCTGTCGCCTTTGCGCACGCGGTAATGGCCATTGCTCGAAGCCACCAGGGGCTTGACCTGTACCGGCTCCAGGTTCGCAACGCCGGCCTTGAGCGAATCCGCCTTGGCCAGCGGCACCAGCAGGTGGTGCGGGCCATCCAGGGTCACGCCACGCTTGAAGGCGGGGTTGAGCTGCTGCAGTTCGTCCTGGTCCAGATCGCCTGCGGCGGCGACCTGGGAGAGGTCCAGGCCCGGCTTGACGCGGATCGAGGTGAAATAGGGCTGGTTGGCGATCGGGCTGAGGTTGATGCCGTAGATAGTCGGGGCATTCACCAGTTGCGACAGGGCCAGCAGCTTGGGCACGTAGTCCTGGGTTTCCTGCGGCAGCGGCAGGTTCCAGTAGTCGGTGGGCAGGCCGAGGCGCTCGTTGCGCTCGATCGCGCGGCTGACAGTGCCTTCGCCGGCGTTGTAGGCGGCCAGCGCGAGCAGCCAGTCGCCGTTGAACATGTCGTGCAGGCGGTTCAGGTAGGTCAGCGCGGCATTGGTCGACGCGGTGATGTCGCGGCGGCCGTCATAGAAGTTGGTCTGGCGCAGGTTGAAGTGCGTACCGGTGCTCGGGATGAACTGCCACAGGCCTACGGCCTGGGCACGCGACACGGCCATCGGGTTGTAGGAGCTCTCGATCATCGGCAACAGCGCCAGTTCCAGCGGCATGTCGCGCTCTTCCAAGCGCTCGACGACGTAGTGCATGTACGGCGCGCCGCGCTCGCTGGCGTTTTCCAGGAACGACTGGTTGCTCATGAACCACAGGCGCTGACGCTCGATACGCGGGTTGGTATTGAGCTGGTCCTGCAACTGGAAGCCGCCACGCATGCGTTCCCAGATATCGTTCTGGGCCTGGTTCCAGGCTGGATTGAACTGCACGTCGACGGCGCGGGAGGCGCTGCGGGCCTGGTTGTCGCTGGCGGTCTGCTGGGTCGACTGGCAACCCGCCAGACCCGCTGCGAGGAGGACGATGGAGACTCGGATGGCACGTGCCAATGCGTCTAGATCGGAGGTCTTTCTGGTCTTGGGCGGCATTGGCTGATGACTATGTCCGGGGCAAAAATTTCGGCGATTCTAGAAACCGAGCCTGCCCTGGTCAAGATTTCGCCAGCCTTCAGAATTGATCCTTCCAGCGGCGAATGGTCGCAAAGACCTCGTCCGGCGTGCGGATTTGCTGGCCGCTCCGCTCGTCGGCGACTTTCTTAACGGATATTTCCGACACGCGAAGGAAAGGATTCGTAGCCCTTTCTAGGGCAATGGAAGAAGGAAGGCTGATCCGGCCCTGTTCGCGCCAGCGGCTGACCTCTTCGAAGCGCGCGAGGACCTCCGGATTCTCCGGTTCGACCGCACAGGCGAAGCGCAGGTTGCTCAGGGTGTATTCGTGGGCGCAGTACACGGCGGTGCGGCCGGGCAGGGCGGCCAGCCGGCTCAGCGAGGCATGCATCTGCGCTGGCGTGCCTTCGAACAGGCGGCCGCAACCGGCGGCGAACAGGGTGTCGCCACAGAACAGCAGTGGCTGGCTTTCATCGTCATGGCTGTTCGTTGCATGGAAATAGGCAATGTGGCCGAGGGTGTGGCCGGGCACATGGATGACTTCGAAGCCCAGCCCCAGCACTTCGACCCGGTCGCCGTCTTCCAGCGCCACGTCGCGTCCCGGAATCTTCTCTCCGGCCGGGCCCAGCACGCGGGCGCCGGTTTCCGCCTTGAGGCGGGCGACGCCGCCGACGTGGTCGGCATGGTGGTGGGTGATGATGATGTCGGTCAGCTTCCAGCCGGGATGGGCCTGCAGCCATTGCTCGACTGGCGCGGCGTCACCCGGATCGACCACCGCGCATTCACGGCGGGTCACATCCTGCAACAGCCAGAGGTAGTTGTCGGAAAAGGCGGGCAGAGCATCTATCTGTATCATGGGTGGAAAGTCGCCAAGTGGTGGGCATTGGCGCATAGTAGTGCGGATACGCACTTTTGTGTCGCGCTGTCCCACAGGGGGTAGTGATGATCGAAGAACCCTTCGCCCAGGCCGATGCCGACTGGCTGGAGCTGATCGACCAGGCCCGCCACTGGCTGTCCGGGCCGATCGGCGGAATGATGCTCGCCGAAGAACAGCAGTTGCTGATCGACGAGCTGGAGCGCTATTTCGGCGGCTACCTGGTGCATTACGGGCCGCATGCGGAGCTGCCGGCCAGCGTCGGCAATATCCAGCGTGGCGTGCGCCTCGGGCCGCCGTTGCCCGGCGTGGAGATCGCCTGCGACGAGGCGGCCTGGCCGCTGGGCGAGCATGCCGCTGATGTGGTGTTGCTGCAGCATGGCCTGGATTTCTGCCTGTCGCCGCATCGCCTGTTGCGCGAAGCCGCGCGCAGCGTGCGTCCGGGCGGGCACCTGCTGGTGGTCGGGGTGAATCCCTGGAGTGCCTGGGGCATCCGCCACTACTTCGCCCGCGATGCCTTGCGCCGCGCCCGTTGCATCTCGCCGAACCGGGTCTGCGACTGGCTCAACCTGCTGGGCTTCGCGCTGGAGAAACGCCGCTTCGGGTGTTATCGTCCGCCGCTTGCATCGGCGAAATGGCAGGGCCGTCTGGCCCGCATGGAGACCTGGGGCCCCGTCCTGCAGGGCTCCGGCGCCGGCTTCTATCTATTGGTGGCGCGCAAGCTGGTGGTCGGTCTGCGGCCCCTGCGTCAGCCCCGTCGCGAGCCGCGCGGCCAACTGGTGCCGCTGCCGGTGGCCAAGGTCAGTCGCCGCGATTCCGAGTCCTGAAAGCGAGCCAAATGAGCGAAGAGAAAGTCGAGATCTACACCGACGGCGCCTGCAAGGGCAACCCGGGACCGGGTGGCTGGGGCGCCGTGCTGTTCTACAAGGGCGCCGAGCGCGAACTGTGGGGCGGCGAGGCCGAAACCACCAACAACCGCATGGAACTGATGGCCGCCATCATGGCCCTGGCCGCACTCAAGCGGCATTGCGATGTGCGTATCGTCACCGACTCGCAGTACGTCATGCAGGGCATCACCGAGTGGATGGTCAACTGGAAGAAGCGCGGCTGGAAGACCGCCGCCAAGCAGCCGGTGAAGAACGCCGACCTGTGGCAGGCGCTGGATGAGCAGGTAAACCGGCATACTGTCGAATGGCGCTGGGTGCGCGGCCACACCGGCCACCCCGGCAATGAGCGCGCCGACATGCTCGCCAACCGTGGCGTGAGCGAGCTGCCGCGCTAAGCGTCCGCTCTCAGAATCAAGGTCGCCCGAAGTCATTCGGGCGCATCAATCGCAAGAAGGTTTCACACAGAATGCGCAGCGTCGTACTCGATACTGAAACGACCGGTATGCCGGTCACCGACGGCCACCGGATCATCGAGATCGGTTGCGTCGAACTCGACGGTCGCCGCCTGACCGGCCGGCATTTCCACGTCTACCTGCAGCCCGACCGCGAGATCGACGAAGGTGCGATCGCGGTCCACGGCATCACCAATGAATACGTCAAGGACATGCCGCGCTTCCGCGAAGTGGCGGATGACTTCTTCGAGTTCATCAAGGGCGCCCAGCTGATCATCCACAACGCGGCGTTCGACGTTGGCTTCATCAACAACGAGTTCGCCCTGCTGGGGCAGTCCGAGCGTGCGGACGTCGCCGACTACTGCGGCATCCTCGACACCCTGCTGATGGCCCGCGAGCGCCATCCGGGCCAGCGCAACAACCTCGATGCGCTGTGCAAGCGCTATGGCGTCGACAACTCCGGCCGTGACCTGCACGGCGCATTGCTCGACGCCGAGATTCTTGCCGACGTCTACCTGGCGATGACCGGTGGCCAGACCAGCCTGTCGCTGGCTGGCAATGGTGCAGAGGGTGACGGCAGCGGCCGTGCCACGGCCTCGGCGATCCGTCGCCTGGCGGCAGATCGCGGGTTGACCCGGGTGATTCGCGCCAGCGATGCGGAGATCGAGGCGCATGTGGCGCGCCTGGCGGTGATCGAGAAGTCCGCGGGTGGTCCGGCGCTGTGGGCGCAGATGGAAGCGCCGAAGGAGTGATCCTTCTCGCCACCTGAGAAAAGGCCCCTATCAGGGGCCTTTTTCGTTTCCGAGGGTCAACGCACGGATGCGACTTCTGTAGGAGCGGGCCATGCCCGCGATCCGCCGGCAGGGCCGGCGCCGTTCTCTGCTCGGGTGTTGATCCTGTAACGCTGCTTTGACTTAGGCGGTTCGGCGTCGCTCTGACGTACGCGCGAACTCTGTGTTTCGCCCCCTCGGGCGAGTCACTTCTTCCAAGCGCCGAAGAAGTAACCAAGAAGGCTTGCCCCGGACATCCGGTTTTTTGCTTAGGCGAAAAATTCCCTCGTTGAATCGAAGTTTCAGGGGCCCGCCGCGAAGGGCCATCCCTGGCCAATCGTGGCTCTCGCGACATCCATGTCGCTCAACCCCTGAAACTCCAATTCAACGAGGCCTCCTGAACGGGGCAGTCTGGAGTGCGCTGGCATTTCTCTGGAAGTCTTTTAGAGCCAGAGCCAGATCAAAACGCTCGAGGTGAGCGCACCTGTCAGCCACGCGACGTTTTATTACAGCCGTCTGCCGGGTGCATTCCCCTACATTCCGTGAGCCCATACTCTGAAAGGGATCGACGCCAGTCGTACGTCCATTCAGGGGTTCACAATGTACAAAGACTTAAAATTCCCCATCCTCATCGTCCACCGCGACATCAAGGCCGATACCGTGGCCGGCGACCGGGTGAGGGATATCGCGCGGGAGCTGGAGCAGGACGGCTTCAGCATCCTTTCCACCGCCAGTTCCGCCGAGGGGCGCATCGTTGCCTCGACCCACCACGGTCTCGCCTGCATCCTGGTCGCCGCCGAGGGGGCGGGGGAGAACCAGCGCCTTCTGCAGGATGTGGTGGAGCTGATCCGCATGGCGCGGGTGCGCGCGCCACAACTGCCGATCTTCGCCCTCGGCGAACAGATGACCATCGAGAACGCGCCGGCCGAGTCCATGGCCGACCTGCACCAGCTGCGCGGCATCCTCTACCTGTTCGAAGACACCGTGCCCTTTCTCGCCCGCCAGGTCAGTCGCGCTGCGCGCAAGTACCTGGAAGGCCTGTTGCCGCCGTTCTTCCGCGCGCTGGTGGAGCACACCGCGCAGTCCAATTATTCCTGGCACACGCCTGGCCACGGAGGGGGCGTGGCCTACCGCAAGAGTCCGGTGGGACAGGCCTTCCATCAGTTCTTCGGGGAGAACACGCTGCGTTCGGACCTTTCCGTCTCGGTCCCCGAGCTGGGCTCGCTGCTCGATCACACCGGTCCGCTGGCCGAGGCGGAAGCCCGTGCGGCGCGCAATTTCGGCGCCGACCATACCTTCTTCGTGATCAACGGCACCTCCACGGCGAACAAGATCGTCTGGCACTCCATGGTCTGCCGCGACGACCTGGTGCTGGTGGACCGCAACTGCCACAAGTCGATCCTCCATTCGATCATCATGACCGGCGCCATCCCGCTGTACCTGACGCCTGAGCGCAACGAGCTGGGCATCATCGGGCCGATCCCGCTGTCGGAGTTCAGCCGCGAATCCATCGCCGCGAAGATCGAGGCCAGCCCGCTGGCGCGCGGCCGAGAGCCCAGGGTGCGGCTGGCGGTGGTGACCAACTCCACCTACGACGGCCTCTGTTACAACGCGCAGATGATCAAGCAGGCTCTGGGCGACAGCGTCGAGGTACTGCATTTCGACGAAGCCTGGTACGCCTACGCGGCCTTCCACGAGTTCTATGACGGACGCTACGGCATGGGCACCAGCCGTGACGACAGCGGCCCGCTGGTGTTCACCACTCACTCCACGCACAAGATGCTCGCCGCCTTCAGCCAGGCCTCGATGATCCATGTGCAGGATGCCGGCGCGCGGCGCTTCGAGCAGGCACGCTTCAACGAAGCCTTCATGATGCACATCTCCACCTCGCCGCAGTACGGCATCATCGCCTCGCTGGACGTGGCCTCGGCGATGATGGAAGGCCCGGCGGGGCGCTCGCTGATCCAGGAAACCTTCGACGAAGCCCTGAGCTTCCGCCGCGCCCTGGCCAATGTGCAACAGAACCTCGCGGAGAACGACTGGTGGTTCTGCGTCTGGCAGCCGCCGGGCGTCGAGGGCACTGACGAGGTGAAGACCCGCGACTGGGTGCTGGAACCCAACGCCGACTGGCACGGCTTCGGCGACGCGGTGGAAGACTACGTGCTGCTCGACCCGATCAAGGTCACCCTGGCCACGCCGGGGCTCACCGCTGGCGGGCGCCTGGATTCGCGCGGGATTCCCGCCGCGGTTGTCAGCCGCTTCCTCTGGGAGCGCGGGCTGGTGGTGGAGAAGACCGGGCTGTACTCCTTCCTCGTGCTGTTCTCCATGGGCGTGACCAAGGGCAAGTGGAGCACCCTGGTCACCGAACTGCTGGAGTTCAAGCGCAGCTACGACGCCAACCAGCCGCTGGCGGACGCGCTGCCCAGCGTCGCCCAGGCCGGCGGCGTACGTTATGCGGGTATGGGCCTGCGCGACCTCTGCGATGAGCTGCACCGTTGCTATCGCGACCACGCCACCGCCAAGGCGATGAAGCGCATGTACACGGTGCTGCCGGAAATCGCCATGCGCCCGGCGGACGCTTACGCGCAACTGGTGCGCGGCGAGGTCGAGGCGGTGCCCATCGATCGGTTGGAAGGGCGCATCGCCGCGGTGATGCTGGTGCCATATCCGCCAGGTATCCCGCTGATCATGCCGGGCGAGCGGTTCACCGAATCCACCCGCTCCATACTCGATTACCTGGCCTTCGCGCAGAGCTTCGAACGCAATTTTCCCGGCTTCGACTCCGACGTCCATGGCCTGCAGGTGCGCGAGGTAGACGGCGAGCGGCGCTATACCGTGGAGTGCTGCAAGTGACCGTCCGACTACTGACAGCAGCGACATACATCACTGTATGAAAAGTGGAACTATCCTTGTGCGCATCGGTAAAGGGAGAAATTGAGGAAAAAGGGAGGTTTCCCCCATGCGCTGTCCCGTGACGTTGCCGAACGAGAGCGAGCGCCTGAGTGCGCTCTCCGATTACGGTTTCGACGACGAAAGCCTGCTGCCCAGCCTCGACCCGGTGGTGCAGATCGCTGTGCGCATGTTCGGCATGCCGGTCGCAGCGGTGAACATGATCGGCAGTGACCACGTGTTCTTCGCCGCCGCCACCGGCATCGGCGAAGTCGACATGGGGCGCGACGTATCCTTCTGCGCCCATGCCATCGCCCAGGACGGCGTGATGGTGGTGGGCGACGCCAGCCGCGATGAGCGCTTCCACGACAACCCGCTGGTGACGGCGCCCAATGGCGTGCGCTTCTACGCGGGCGTGCCGCTGCTCTCGGTCGAGGGACAGGCGCTGGGCGCGCTGTGCATCATCGACAGCCAGCCCCACGAAGACTTTTCCGGCGAGGACCGCGAGCGTCTGGTCGAGCTGGCGCGCATGGCGTCCGACCGGCTCGAACTGCGCCGCATCGAGGTGGCCTCGTCGCGCACCCGGCCGCTGTTCGAGGAGTACGCCGGCACCTCGCCGACTCCTGTGGTCTGGTTCGACTGCTGGGGCGAGATCGGTGCCTGGAACGAAGCGGCGGCCAACCTGTTCGGCTACGACCTGATCGAAGGCAGCGGCCAGTCCTTCGAGCTGCTGCTGCCCGAGCGCAGTCGCCAGTCCTTCCGCGCCCTGATCAGCGGAGCCAGCGATGCCACGTCCCTGGACGGCATGGCCGTGCCGGGGGAAATCGCCGGCCTGCGCAAGGACGGCTCCGAACTCTCGCTGGGCCTGACGCTCTTCAGTTGGTCGGAAAGGGGCAAGCTCAAGTTCGAGGCAGTGCTCAAGGACCTCACCGCCCGCCATCGGGAAGAGGAGGCGCTGCGCCAACTGGCCAGCGTCGATGTACTCACGGGGCTGGCCAATCGCGGCCAGTTCTACCGGCGCACCGAGGAAGTCCTGGTGCAGTCGCGCCCGGCGGCCGTGCTGATGATCGACCTGGACGGCTTCAAGGACGTCAACGACTCCCTCGGCCACGCCGTCGGCGACGGCATTCTGCGGCAGGTTGCCGAGCGACTGGCCCGGCTGGCCACCGCTGGCGCCACGGTGGCGCGCATCGGTGGCGACGAGTTCGCCATCCTCGAGCCGAACCTGCTCTCGCCCGAACACGCCATGCGCTTCGCCCAGGCGGTGATCGCCAGTATCGCCGAGCCCATCGTCATCGACGCTCATGAGGTGCGGGTCGCTGCCAGTTGCGGCGTGGCTCTGGCGCCTCTGCATGCGCAGGAAGCGCTGGAGCTGGTGGGTGACGCCGACCTGGCGCTGTTCAAGGCCAAGAGCAGCGGTCGCAGCCACGCGTTTGTGTTCCTTCCGGCGCTGAAGATGGAAGCGGCGGCGCGGCACCTGTATGGCATGGAGTTGCATCGCGCCGTGGCCAACGGCGAGTTCCTGTTGTTCTACCAGCCCCAGGTCAGCCTGCGCGACGGCTCCCTGCGCGGGGCGGAAGCGCTGATCCGCTGGCAGCATCCGCAGCGCGGCCTGCTGTCGCCGGCGGCCTTCCTGCCGTCGCTTGAGGGCGGCCCGCTGGCGGCCATCGTCGGCGCCTGGATACTGGATGAGGCCTGCGCCCAGGCTGCCTACTGGCGGCGCAACGGTGCGCCCGACCTGCGCATGGGGGTGAATCTGTTCGGCGCGCAGTTCCGCATGGGCAACCTGGTCACCCAGGTGTTGGAGGCACTGGAACGGCACGGCCTGCCGGCGGAGGCGCTGGAACTGGAGATCACCGAGAACATCGTGCTCAACCACGACGACACCGTTCTCAGTACCCTGCAGAGCCTGCGCTCCTATGGGGTCGGGATCGCTTTCGACGACTTCGGCACCGGCTACGCCTCCCTCAGCCTGCTCAAGACCTATCCGCTGAGCCGCATCAAGATCGACCGCACCTTCGTCATCGGCATGCTGGAGACCCAGCAGGACCTCTCGGTGATCCGCGCAATCCTCGACATGGCCCGCAGCTTCGATTTGGAGACCATCGCCGAAGGCATCGAAACCTCCGCCCAGCGCGACCGCCTGCGCGCCGAACGCTGCACCGAAGGGCAGGGCTACCTGTTCGCCAAGCCGATGCCGTCGCTGCAGTTCGAGCAGCTCTACGGGATCGGCACGCGGCAGTTCGGCTCCGCCTGAGCGGCGGAATTTCTGCAGCGGCATTGACCGCGCGGGGCGAAATCGCTCGAAACGGGCGGTCTCGTCCTGCAAAACGGTTTCCTCCTTTGCCCGGCGCTGTCTACCCTGTAGGACAGATCGCCGCTCTGCGCCCCTTCGATGG
This sequence comes from Pseudomonas sp. PDM19, assembly GCF_014852215.1. Lineage (NCBI taxonomy): Bacteria > Pseudomonadati > Pseudomonadota > Gammaproteobacteria > Pseudomonadales > Pseudomonadaceae > Pseudomonas > Pseudomonas sp. PDM19. The sequence continues at coordinate 202,085 of NZ_JACVBG010000001.1, forward strand.
CCAGGGCGACAACACGAAAATACAGATCGCGGGCTTCTAAGGAGCGCAGATGGCGGAAGCGAAAAAGGGCAGCATGGGGTTCTGGAGCTGCACCGCGCTGGTGGTTGGCAACATGGTGGGGTCGGGGGTGTTCCTGTTGCCGTCGAGCCTGGCCGCGTTCGGCGGGCTCAGTCTGTTCGGCTGGCTGGTGTCGAGCACCGGGGCCGTGATCCTCGCCTTCACCTTCGCCCGGCTGGCGCGGCTCAACCCTGGAGCTGGCGGGCCATACGCCTATACCCGTGACGGCTTCGGCAGCTTCGCCGGCTATCTCTGTGCCTGGACGTACTGGAAAGCCGCCTGGATCGGCAACGCCGCCATCGCCGTCACGCTGGTCGGTTATCTGCGGGTTTTCATTCCGGCACTGGCCGACCCGCTGCTGATGGTCGCCACGGCCATCGGCGCCATCTGGCTGTGCACCCTGATCAACCTGCGCGGCATCACCGCCTTTGCCGTGGTGCAGAACTGCTTGACCGCGCTCAAGCTGATCCCGCTGCTGCTGGTGGGCATTCTCGGCTGGTTCCACTTCAACCCCGACTACCTGACCATCCCGGCGCCCAGCGAGCTGCCGAACATGGGCTATGCCCAGGCCATCGCCACCACGGCAGCGCTGACGCTCTGGTCGTTCATCGGCCTGGAATCGGCCACTGTGCCGGCGGACGATGTGCGCGACCCGAAGAAGACCATCCCCCGCGCCACGCTGTTCGGCACCCTGGCGGCTGCCGCGGTGTACATCCTGTCGATCACCGCCGTGCAGGGCCTGATGCCGCCGGAAGTGCTGGCCAAGTCCACGTCGCCGTTCGCTGATGCCGCGCGCATCCTGCTGGGCACCTGGGGCTATTACCTGGTGGCTGGCGGGGCAGTGATCGCCTGCCTCGGCGCGCTCAACGGCTGGGTATTGCTGCAGGGCCAGATCCCGGTGGCGCCGGCCCGCGACGGGCTGTTCCCCGAGTCCCTGGGCAAGCTCAACAAGAACGGCGCGCCGGCCAACGGCCTGCTGTCCTCCGGGCTGCTGGTCACCGCGCTGGTGATGGTCGATGGCCATGGCGAGCTGGTGGAGGTGTTCAACGTCATCATCCTGCTCGGCACCATGACGGGCGTCGTTCCCTACGCCTTCTGCACCGCCGCGCTGATCCAGATGCTGGCGGTGAAGCCCGAGTCCTTCTCCCCGCGCTCGCGCCCGCAGGTGCTGGCGATTGGTTGCCTGGGCTTCCTCTACTCGCTGTGGGCACTCTACGGCACCGGCCAGCAGGCGATCTTCTGGGGCTTCCTGGTGTTCATGGCGGGCATCCCGATGTACACCTGGCGCCAGTACCGCAACCGCGCGCAGGGGCTGCCGATGGCCGCCGGCGACTGATTGTCGCGGCGGCCACCTTCCTGTCAGATCAAGCAGTTGGTGAGCGAATTGCGAGCGGATTCACGCCCGATGCCGTGGCCTGTGTCACAGACCGCGGCATCGACTTTTGGTCTTGCCTTGTTATAGTGGCGCGATGCCAAAAATCTGTATGCGGCAACCATAAGAACTGTTGGCCCGGGCTCCAGCGGCAGCGCGCCGCACCCAGACGAGAAGCAGGGCATTCCCGAGGACATCTCCCGTGACCGAATACAAAGCCTTCCGCGTTGAACTGGCGGACAAGATCGCCCATGTGCAGATCAACCGCCCGGAAAAACTCAACGCGATGAACGCCGATTTCTGGAAGGAAATCATCGATATCTTCCAGTGGGCCGATGAAACGGATGAAGTCCGCGTCGTCGTCCTCAGCGGCGCCGGCAAGCACTTCTCCGCCGGTATCGACCTCGCCCTGCTGGCCCAGGCCGCCAGCCACCTGGGCAAGGACGTCGGCCGCAACGCCCGCGCACTGCGCAAGACCATCCTGCAGCTGCAGGGCTCCTTCAACGCCGTGGACAAGTGCAGCAAGCCGGTCCTCGCGGCAATCCAGGGCTACTGCATCGGCGGCGGCATCGACCTGATCTCCGCCTGCGACATGCGCTACTGCAGCGCGGACGCGCAGTTCTCCATCAAGGAAATCGACATGGGCATGGCAGCCGATGTCGGCACCCTGCAACGCCTGCCGCGCCTGATCGGCGACGGCATCATGCGTGAGCTGGCCTACACCGGGCGTAACGTCAACGCCGAGGAAGCGCAGCGCATCGGCCTGGTCAACAGTGTCTACGCCGACCATTCCGCGCTGCAGGACGGCGTGATGGAGCTGGCCCGGCAGATCGCCGCCAAGTCGCCGATTGCCATCCGCGGCACCAAGGAAATGATCGGCTACGCCCGCGACCACCGCGTCGAGGACGGCCTGGAATACATCGCCACCTGGAACGCCGCCATGCTGCAGTCCGCTGACCTGCAGGCCGCGATGATGGCGCACATGAGCAAGAAGACCCCCGAGTTCGCCGATTGATGTCCGTCCACTCTTCTTGCGCGCAGGAGGCGCACTAGGCCGATGGTTACTGGAGCCACGTCCCTCAGTCTGGTCCGCGACGAGCTGTTCGCGACGATGGAGGAGGCCGAGCAGAATCTCGAGCACTTCATCGCCGAGCGTCAGAACGGCAGCCTGCTGCAACATTCCGTCGATTGCCTGAGCCAGATTCGCGGCACGCTGAATCTCATCGAACTGGCCGGCGCCGAGCTGCTGGCGCAGGAAGCGCTGGACCTGGCCACCGACATTCCGACCGGGGTCAGTGAAGACCGCGACGGCCAGCTGGCAGCGCTCGGCAATGCGCTCTACGTGCTGCGCCGCTACCTGGAAAACCTCGAGGCGCACCGCCAGGAAATCCCCGAGCTGCTGCTGCCGGCGATCAACGATGTGCGCCAGGCCGCTGGCCAGCCCGCGCTGCCGGAGAGCTTCTTCTTCAGCGCGCGCCTGGACCTGCCACGCCCGCTGCGCGCCGTCACTGCGCCGCAGGTGGAAGACCCAGCCCGCGAAGTCCGCCGTCTGCGGCAGATGTACCAGGTCGGCCTGGTCGGGCTGATTCGCGAACAGAATCTCTATCCCAGCCTCAAGCTCATGGGGCGCGCACTGGGCAAGCTCGACGTACTGCTGGGCAGCGCCGCGCGCACCCGCCTGTGCTGGGTCGGCGCTGGCGCGCTGGAGTCGCTGGTGGACGCGCAGATGCTGCCGCGCAAGACGCGCAAGCAGGTGTTCTCGCGCCTGGACCGCGAACTCAAGCAGCTGATCGCCAACCCGCAGTACGAAGCGCCACGGCAGCTGCTCAAGGAGTTGCTGTATCTCACCACGCTGGCTGACACCAGCGGCGTGCGCGCGACCGAACTGCGCCAGGTGTTCGGCCTGGCACCGCTGCCGTTCACCGATCACCTGCTCGAAGACGAGTCGCAACGCCTGTCCGGCCCGGGCAAGTCGGTGATGCGCTCGCTGTCGGTGGCGATCCGCGAGGAACTCACGGCGGTGAAGGACCAGCTCGACCTGATCGAGCGCGGCGTGTCCCAGGCCGATGCGCTGGGCATCCTGCACACCCAGCTGGGCAAACTGGCCAAGACCCTGGGCATGGTCGGCCTGAATTCCGCTGCCACTTCGCTGCAGCACCAGCACGGCGTAGTCGCCGGCTGGGTCGCCAAGGGCTCGGTGGACGAGCCTGCCGCCCTCAACTCCCTGGCCGACGCGCTGCTCTACGTCGAGAGCATGGTCGGCAACCTGGAGCGTGGCGAGCGCATGAGTGCGCGTCCGGCGCCGATGGGTGAGGATGACTCCTTCGCCGTGCACCAGCTCGCCGAAGCGCGCATTGTGGTGATCGACGAGGCCCAGGCGGGACTGGCGTTGGCCAAGCGCGCGATCACCGCCTACCTGGAATCCAATGGCGACAAACTTCACCTGGCCAACGTGCCGATCAGCCTGCAGGCAGTGCGCGGCGGCCTGTGGTTCCTCGGCCAGGAGCGCGCGGCATTGCTCGTGGGTGCCTGTGCCGATTACATTCAGGGGCAGATGATCGAGACGACCCAGATGCCGTCCGAGCAGATGCTGGAAACCCTGGCGGATGCGCTGACCGGCCTGGAGTACTACCTGGAGGGTGGAGCCATGATGCGGCCTGAAGGCCAACCCGACGTCCTCGACGTCGCCAGCGAGAGCGTCAAGGCCCTGGGCCTGACGGTGGCAGCCTGATGCGCACCGGGCGCTGGGAGTCCTCGATGTTCGAGGTCGCTGCCAACGGCGGCTGGGCGCTTGCCCACTGCCAGCAGCAGTTCCTCGCCGACAGCAACGGCGTGCTGTTCCCCCGTGACTGGCTCAAGCGCCAGGATCTCTCGGTGCTTTCCGAGCACGCCGTCGGCCAGTTCGACGGCGAACCGGTGTACCTGCTGGAAATCGACCGTACCGACCCGCTGGAAGGCGCCAGCTGGATCGGCCTGCGCCAGTTCATGATGCAGGCCGAGGAAGACATCTTCGCCATGCTCGGCTTCGCCAGCCAGATCGGCATCTGGTGGCGGCAGAACCGCTTCTGCGGCAGCTGCGGCCAGCCCAGCCTGCGCATGCCCCGTGACCGCGCCATGCACTGTGAAAGCTGCGGCATCCAGCGCTACCCGCTGCTGTCGCCGAGCATGATCGTCCTGGTGACCCGTGGCGATGAGGTACTGCTGGCACGTTCGCCGCGCTTCGTGCCGGGGATGTACAGCACCCTGGCCGGCTTCGTCGAGCCGGGCGAGTCGGTGGAGCACTGCGTTGCGCGCGAGGTGCGCGAAGAGGTGGGCGTCGAGATCGGCAATATCCGCTACATGGGCAGCCAGCCCTGGCCGTTCCCGCATTCGCTGATGTTCGGCTACCACGCCGAGTACGTCAGCGGTGAGATCGTCATGCAGCCGGACGAGATCGAGGACGCCCGCTGGTTCCACGTCGACGAGCTGCCGCGCCTGCCGGCCGAGCGCTCGATCGCCCGCTACCTGATCGAGGTCTACCTGGCGCGCCGCGCCGGTCGTCCCGATCCTGTCCTGCCCGGCGGCGCCTGATTCCAGGCGCTGCTCCGGCCTCCCTCAGGCCGCGGCGGTGAACCAGTGCTGCCAGGCCAGGCGCACGGTCAAGGCGAGTACCACCAGGATGAATACCGGACGGATGAATTTGGCGCCGCCGCCAATCGCCGTGCGCGCGCCGAAGTAGGCGCCGATCATCAGCGAACTGCCCATGCACAGACCCATCAGCCAGACCACCTGACCCGAGGCGATGAACACCGCCAGCGCGACTATGTTGCTGACGAAGTTCATGCTGCGCGCCACACCGCTGGCGCGGACCAGGTCGAGCGGGTACATCAGCAGGGTGCTGACGGTCCAGAAGGCGCCGGTTCCTGGGCCTGCCACGCCGTCGTAAAAGCCCAGTCCGAGGCCTTGCGGCCACTGGCGGCCCTGGGCGATTTGCGGATTGGCGTCCAGAGGCGCTTCGGGCGTCTTGCCGAACAGCAGGTACAGGCCGCAGCCGAAGACCACCACCGGCAGCATGCGGTTGAGCCATTCCGCCGGCATCAGGTGCGCGGCCCAGGCGCCGAGCGCTGCGCCGATGGCTGTGGCGATCAGGCCCTTGCGCCACTGGCGCGGCTGGAACAATTTGCGCCGATAGAAGGTGTAGCTGGCCACGGCGGCGCCGAAGGTCGAGCTCAGCTTGTTGGTGCCCAGCGCTAGGTGCGGAGGGACGCCGGCAGTGAGCAGGGCAGGGATGGTCAGCAGGCCACCGCCTCCGGCGATGGCGTCGATGAAGCCGGCAAGGAAGGCGACGCCGGCGAGAATGACGAGGGTGGTCGGGTCTACGACGAGTTCGAAGGGCATGGGGTTGGCCTTGATCGGGGGCCCGTGGCGCCACTCTCTCGTAAAGAATGGTGCGCGGGAAACGTTAACGGGCCCGAAAGCTGCGACGGTCTGGCTGGCCGTGCAGGTACGCGGTGCGCATAATGCCGGCATTTCTACGAGGAAGGAAATCATTCGATGCAGTACGACGGTCTGGCCTGGGTCGTTGCCTTCCTGGCGCTGTTGGCCCTGGTGGTAGCCGCCCGCATTCTGTTCGACCGTCACTGGTTCCTCGGCTGGCTGCGGGGTACGGCGGGCATGCTGTTCGTGGCCGTGGCCGCACTGGTGGCGCTGGTGGCCTGGGACCTGCGCAGCTACGACCGGCTACCGGCAGAGCGCCCGCTGGCGACGCTGAGCTTCCACAAGGTCGGTGAGCAGCGGTATGACGTGACGTTGCTGCAGGGTGATGACGAGCGTCGTGTTGAACTGGCCGGCGACCTCTGGCAACTGGATGCGCGGGTGCTGGAATGGAAAGGCCTGGCGCGGCTGATAGGGATGGTGCCGGGTTATCGCCTGCAGGACCTCAGCGGCCGCTTCCTCGCTGTCGAGCAGCAGAGCCTGGGGCGCAAGGTGGCGCTGGCGGACGACGTGCTGGGTCTCGATCTGTGGCGATGGCTGCGCGACGGCCAGCATGACCTGCTGACCTTCGTGCCCAAGGCGGGCCGGGTGAACTACCTGCCGCTGGCCGACCAGGCTGTTTTCGCGGTGCGTTACGGGGCCGGCGGGCTGACCGCTGAGCCGATGAATGCGGCGGCGAACCAGGCTCTCAAGGATTGGCAGTGAGCCAGGAGCAACTGGTTTCCTCTGTGAAGTCTGTGCGCCTCATTCCCTCAACCAACCCTCTCCCAGGGGGAGAGGGGGCAACTCGTGCCGGCTGGCACTGTGGTGTCATCCTGCACCAAACAGTCCCCTCTCCCGCTTGCGGGAGAGGGTTAGGGTGAGGGGCTTTTGATCTTGTCTGAGCGAGCCCAATCCTCACCAAAGAAAAAGGGAGCCAACCGGCTCCCTTTTTCGTTCCCGCGATAACGCTTAGGCGAGGAAGCCGCCGTCCACGTTCAGCGTCACACCGGTGGTGTAGCTGGAGGCATCGCTGGCGAGGTACAGCACGGCACCGGCCATCTCGCTCGGATCGGCCACGCGCTTGAGCGGGATGCGCTGCAGGGCGACGTTGCGAATGGCATCGTTGCTCACCAGCGCCGAGGCGAACTTGGTGTCGGTCAGGCCCGGCAGCAGGGCGTTGCAGCGGATGTTGAACTGCGCGCATTCCTTGGCGAAGACCTTGGTCATGCTGATTACCGCAGCCTTGGTTACCGAGTAGATGCCCTGGAACTCGCCCGGGGTGACGCCGTTGACCGAGGCGACGTTGATGATGCTGCCGCCGCCGTTGGCCTTCATCAGCTTGCCGCCTTCGATGGACATGAAGTAGTAGCCGCGGATGTTCACGTCGACGGTCTTCTGGAAGGCCGACAGGTCGGTGTCCAGCACATTGCAGAACTGCGGGTTGGTGGCGGCGTTGTTGACCAGGATGTCCAGGCGGCCGAACTGCTCGCGGATCTGTGCGAAGACGGCCTGGATCTGCTCCATCTCGCCGATGTGGCAGGCAATCGCGGTGGCCTTGCCGCCGGCGGCGACGATTTCGTCAGCCACGGCCTGGCAGCCGTCGATCTTGCGGCTGGAGACGATCACGTGGGCACCCTGCTGGGCCAGCAGCTTGGCGATGGCCTCGCCGATACCGCGGCTGGCGCCGGAGACGAAGGCAATCTTGCCTTCGAGGTCGAACAGTTGGGTCTTGGACATGGGGGTTCTCCTTGTTCTGGGGCGCCGTTACAGGCGGGACTTGCCGATGACCTGCAGGCTCACCTGCTCCAGCAGCTTGTTGGCGTGGATGAAGGTGGCGAAGCGCTTGTCCTGGGTCTGGCCGTGGAAGAAGCGGTAGTAGATCTGCTGCATGATGCCGGCCAGGCGGAACAGGCCGTAGGTGTAGTAGTAATCGAGGTTGTCGATCTGGATGCCGGCGCGCTCGGCGTAGTAGTCGGCGAACTGCTGGCGGGTCAGCATGCCCGGCTCGTGGCTGGGCTGACGGCGCAGCATCTGCATCGGCTGCGGGTCGCCCGCTTCGATCCAGTAGGCGAGGGTGTTGCCCAGGTCCATCAGCGGGTCGCCGATGGTGGTCATCTCCCAGTCGAGCACGCCGATGATCTGCATCGGGTTGTTCGGGTCGAGGATGACGTTGTCGAAGCGATAGTCGTTGTGGACGATGCCCGGCTTGTGGTGGTCGGCCGGCATCTTCTCGCGCAGCCACACCTTCACCTGTTCCCAGGCCGGCGCGTCGGGGGTCAGGGATTTCTCGTAGCGATCGATCCAGCCGCCGATCTGACGCTGCACGTAGCCCTCGGGCTTGCCCAGGTCACCCAGGCCGCAGGCGTTGTAGTCGACGTTGTGCAGGTCGACGAACTTGTCGATGAAGCTCTTGCACAGCGCGGTGGTTTTCCCGGCGTCGAGGTTCAGTTCCTTGGGCAGGTCGCTGCGCAGGATGATGCCGTTGACCCGCTCCATGACATAGAACTCGGCGCCGATCACCGACTCGTCGGTGCAGTAGGCGTACGCCTTGGGGCAGTAGGGGAAACCGTCCTTGAGCTGATTCAGGATGCGGTATTCGCGGCCCATGTCATGGGCGGACTTGGCCTTCTTGCCGAACGGCGGGCGGCGCAGGACCAGTTCCTGGTTGTCGTACTGGATCAGGTAGGTCAGGTTCGACGCGCCGCCGGGGAACTGGCTGATGCGCGGCTGACCCTGCAGGCCGGGAATGTGGTCCTTGAGGAAGCCGTCGATCACGGCGGCATCGAGTTCTTCGCCTTCGCGGGAGCGGATGGTCTGGTCGGTCAACGACATGCTGGTCCCTTTCTTGTACGGGCTTTTACGAATCGTCCCCGCGAGGGCCCAGGGCTCCTGGCGAGGTGCGCGCAGGCCGGCGTCTGTATCTTGCCCGATGGGTCGCGGCAGGATCAGGCAAAGCAATGATGGCGCCGGGTGATCATTGGCTAATCTAATGTCAGGCCTTGCCCGTCACAAGCACACAAAGCCCTTATTGGCGTTCGTGTTGGACCCCGATCAAGCTGCCTGATCCGGGTATTGCAGCGGGGCGCGGGCATAAAAAAACCGGAGCCATGGACTCCGGTTTTTCGTGCTGCGCGGGCAGGTTTTCCTCGGATCAGACCGGGAACAGTTCGCCCAGCTTCATCGCCAGCATCATGTCGCCTTCGGCGCGCAGCTTGCCAGCCATGAAGGCCTGCATGCCGTCGGTTTCGCCGCTGGTGATGCCCTTGAGGGTTTCGCTGTCCATGATCAGGGTGACGTTGGGGGACTCGGCGTCGCCCTGTACGACCTGGCAGGTACCGTCCTTGACGACCAGGTAGTGGTTGTCGCCGTCTTCGATGTTGAACTGGAACACCAGATCCAGGCCGGCGGCCGCGCTGGCGTTGAACTTGCTCTGCATGGTGGAAACGATGTCAGCAACACTCATGGTTCTATTCCTTTTCTAGGTTTTCTCGCGCGACGCTCGCGTCGCAATGGGCCGGTACTCAACGATAGGTGATGAGTTCCGGCGCCCTCAACAGTTCCAGATGCACGTGACTGTTGAAGGAAGCCAGGGCCACTTCGCTACCGCGGAACTTCAGGCGGTTGAGCGAGGTGTTGACGATCTGCCAGTTGAGTTCGAAGGCGTTCAGCGCCGGAATCCCGGTCACATGCTGGAGCACCGCGGTAATGGTGCCGCCGGAGGTGAACACGCCAATGTTGTCCTTGCCGCTGGCCGCCTCCAGCAGGCGCTGGAGGCCGCCGTGCACGGTGTCGAGGAACTCGGCCCAGCTGACCAGGCCGTCCTTGTCGTGGTCGCCGGAAACCCAGCGGGCAATCACGGTGGAGAACAGGCGCTGGAACTCGGCGCGGTGGTCGGCGGCGTTGCGCATGATGTGCAGCGCCTGCGGCTCGATCTCGAGCAGGTCCGGCAGGTGCGCGCGGATCACGGCGTCGGCTTCGAATTCGTTGAAGGCGGAGTCGATTTCCAGGATGGGGGTTTCGATCCCGGCTTCGTTCAGCCGGCCCATCACCGCTTCGGCGGTGTGGCGCTGGCGACGCAGGTCGCCGGCCACGCAGCGATCGAAGCGCAGGCCCAGGCCGGCCAAGTGTTCGCCGAGGATTTCCGCCTGGCGTACGCCAGTGGCCGAGAGCACATCGTAGTCGTCGGCACCGAATGAAGCCTGGCCATGTCGAATCAGGTAGATGCTTCCCACGCGCAGTATCCCGGCAGGGCTGAAAGTTCCGGCGAGGTTATGAGGATCACCTGGGGCTGTCAACGAAAAAACATACGCTTGTTTGAATGGCATTCGCTGGACTGATGCAGCGGTTTGCCAGCGCTGGTGGCGGGCCTGCGGCGTGGGTATGCTTGCGGGATTCGCTGCGCTCGCCTGGCGGGCTCGACCAGAATTGTAAAAGGGGATGTGAGTGGAGTTTCTAGCGGATTACGCGGGTTTCCTGGCCAAGACCTTCACCGTGGTGGTGGCCATCGTCATCGTCCTGGTGGTGATCTCCGCACTGCGCGGCCGCGGTCGTCGCGGCGGCAGCGGGCATCTTGAAGTGCACAAGCTCAACGACTTCTACAAGGAATTGCGCGAGCGCCTGCAACATAGCGTATTGGAAAAGACCAAGCTCAAGGCCCTGCGCAAATCCGAGGCGAAAAGCCTGAAGGAAGCGAAAAAGAAGAAGGGCGGCGAGAAGAACCGCGTCTATGTGCTCGACTTCGACGGCGACATCAAGGCCTCGGCCACCGAGCAGCTGCGCCATGAAGTGACCGCGCTGCTGACCCTCGCCACCCCGCGTGACGAAGTGGTGCTGCGCCTGGAGAGCGGCGGCGGCATGGTTCACGGCTACGGCCTGGCGGCCTCCCAGCTGGCGCGCATCCGTCAGGCCGGCGTACCGCTGACCGTCTGCGTCGACAAGGTTGCAGCCAGCGGCGGCTACATGATGGCCTGCATCGGCGAACGCATCCTTTCCGCACCCTTCGCCATTCTCGGCTCCATTGGCGTGGTGGCGCAGCTGCCCAACATCCATCGCCTGCTGAAGAAGCACGACGTCGATTTCGAGGTGCTCACCGCTGGCGAGTACAAGCGCACCCTGACCGTGTTCGGCGAGAACACCGACAAGGGCCGGGAGAAGTTCCAGGAAGACCTGGAAACCACCCACGAGCTGTTCAAGCGCTTCGTCGTCCACTACCGCCCGCAACTGGCCATCGACGAGATCGCCACCGGCGAGGTCTGGCTGGGTCAGGCGGCGCTGGGCAAGAAGCTGGTCGACGAGCTCAAGACCAGTGACGAATACCTGGCCGAACGCGCTCGCGAGGCGGATGTCTACCAGCTCAGTTACGTACAGAAGAAGTCCATCCAGGAGCGCTTCGGCGTGGGCGTCAGCGGCGTGATCGATCGCGTGCTGGTGACCTGGTGGGACCGCCTGGGTCGCAGCCGCTTCTGGCAATGATCGTCGTCGGGCGCCGGGATCGCGCCCGTTCCAAATTCGAAAGAGGAGGGTCGAGATGAGTGCATTCAAGGCGTTGTGGGTCACGGAGAGCGCGCATGGCGTGTATGACCTGCAGGTGGCCGAGCGGCAGGTTGCCGATCTGCCGGCGGGTGAAGTGCTGGTGCGGGTGAAGTATTCCTCGCTGAACTACAAGGATGCGCTGTCCGCCAGCGGCAACCGTGGCGTCACCCGCAAGTACCCGCACACTCCCGGCATCGATGCTGCTGGCGTGGTGGAAGAATCCTCGGTGGGCGAATTCGCCGTTGGCGACGAAGTCATCGTCACCGGCTACGACCTGGGCATGAACACCCCGGGCGGTTTCGGCCAGTACATCCGTGTGCCCGCGGCCTGGCTGATCAAGCGCCCGCAGGGCCTGTCGCTGCGCGAATCGATGATCCTCGGCACCGCCGGCCTGACCGCCGCGCTGTGCGTCGACAAGCTGGAGCGCGCTGGCGTCACGCCGTCCGCGGGCCCGATCCTGGTCACCGGCGCCACCGGCGGCGTGGGCAGTATCGCGGTGATGCTGCTGGCGCAGCTGGGCTACACCGTGGCCGCCGCCACCGGCAAGCTGGAGCAGGCCGAGCTGCTGAACCGCCTCGGCGCGCGGCAGATCCTCGACCGCGCCACCGTCTCCGATGGCGTCGACAAGCCGCTGCTGCGCGAGCAGTGGGCCGGCGCGGTGGACACCGTGGGCGGCGACATCCTGTTCAACGTGGTCAAGTCGCTGCAATACGGCGGCAGCGTCGCCTGCTGCGGCCTGACTGCCGGCGCCGCCTTCAAGGCCACCGTGCTGCCGTTCATCCTGCGCGGCGTGAACCTGCTGGGCGTCGACTCGGTAGAGCTGCCGCTGGTGGTCAAGGCGTCCATGTGGGACAAGCTGTCCCTGCAGTGGAAGCTCGACAACCTCGAAGCGGCGGTGCGCGAGGTCAAGCTCGACGACCTGCCCGCCGCCATCCACCAGATCCTTGCCGGCAAGCTGGTTGGCCGGGTACTGGTGACGCTGGACTGATCCTCTGATCGATGCCCGCGCCGGGCCTGGGTGTCAGCCCAGGTCCGGCAGCAGGTAGCCCGCCCACAGCGAATCGGCGAACTGGCTGCGGAAGAAGCCGAAGTGGCCGATGCGTTTCACGCCGATGTCCTCCGGGGCGATTCGCTTCACGGTCTTTGGCGAGCCACGGTAGAAGCCGTGCAGCGACTCGGTATTGCGGCCGGACATCATCTCGTCGTCGGTGAAGGAGATGGAGGTGATGGGCGTGCGCACCGATGAATACGCCTCGCGCACCGCACCGCCTTCCGCGCCCACCGCGTACTCCGGGTCGAGGCACCAGCGCCGCCATTGCTCGATCACCCCGCGCGGCAGGTCGCCTACCACGCCCAGGCGTTTGCCCGGGAAGTAGCCCAGCAGCGGCGTGATGGTCGGTGCCAGGCAGTACCAGAGCAGCCAGGCCTTGTGCCGCAATCCCTTGGTGTTCTCGCGCCAGTAGCCGCTGCCGGTGGCGATGGTGAAGGCGCGCTGGATGCGTTCGTTGCCACGGACGAAGGGCAGGATCTGCCCGCCCAGGCTGTGGCCGATCCAGTACACCGGCAACTCGCCAGCGGCCTCGACCACGGCGTCGAGCATGGCGCTGCAATCGTGGTTGCCCCAGGCGACGACGTTGACGTCCAGGTCGCGCAGGTGGCCGGCGCGGGACTTGCCCATGCCTACGTAGTCGAAGGTCACGGTGAGGAAGCCGCGCTCCGCCAGCCAGTTGGCGAAGGCGGTGTAGAAGCGCTGCTCGACGCCCATGGCGGGGACGATCAGCACCGCTCCGCGGGCTTCGCCGGGTGGGTAGTACCAGTGGCTGGAGAGGCTGTGGCCGTTACCGTTGTCCAGGGGGCGGGGGAGCGGGGTGATCATGGCAGCGTCCCTCAGGCCTGGCTGACGTACATGGTGATATCGGCGCGGAAGACCTTCTTGTCACCGACATAAGCCAGCACCGGTATGGTGATGTCGCCTTCCTGGTTCCAGTCGATTGCCAGGCCGTCGGCCACGGCGCGGACGTCGCCTTCGGCCTTGGCCAGGTATTCCACGGTCATACCGCGGGGAATCCAGCGGCGACCCTTGGGGATCGACACGTCGGTCAGGGTACCGGCCACCAGTTCGGCGGCGTTGCACAGGGCGATGGCGTGCACGGTGCCGATGTGGTTCAGCACTTCTCGGCGCTTGGGGAAGGTGACTTCTGCATAGCCCGGACGCAGCTCGACGAACTGCGGGGCGATGGTAGAGAAGTAGGGGGCAACCTGGCCGATCATGGCGCTGAACTGCGCCGGGCCGGCCTGTTGGAACATCTGCAGCATCTGGCTCATGGTGGCTCCGCAGGCTGATGGGGTGGGCAAGCTGGGATTGAAGAGCTGTGATTGAAGAACTGTCATTGAAGAGCGGTGCGCGCCCAGGCAGTATACGAAGATTAGAAAGTAATTCTAGAAAATTATTCTAGAATTACTTTCTGGACCGAATTCCGATACAGGACCCCCATGGCCCGACCTTCCCGCAAAGACGACATCCTCCAGGCCGCGCTGGCCTGTTTCAGTGAATCCGGCGTGGACGCCACCACCATCGAGATGATTCGCGATCGCTCCGGTGCCAGCATTGGCAGCCTCTATCACCACTACGGCAACAAGGAGCGCATCATCGGCGCGCTGTACCTGACCGGCATCGGCCAGTACGCGGCGTTGCTCGACGCCGGGCTGGAGGAGGCGAAGAGCGCCGAGGCAGTGGTGAAGCTGTTCGTCACCTCCTACATCGACTGGGTCTCGGCCAATCCGCAGTGGGCTCGCTTCATCCTGCACAGCCGCGGGCGCGTGGAAGCGGGGGAGGTGGGCGAGGAATTGCGCGAGGCCAACCGTCAGCAGGGCCGGCGTATTGCCGAGCTGCTGGCCGAACACCGCAAGGCGGGGGCGTTCAAGGCACTGTCGGCGGAGTTGTTCAACTCCGTGGTGATTGGTCCGACTCATGACTATGCGCGGAACTGGCTGGCCGGGCGGACGCGGGTGGACCTGATCGAGTGCCGTGAGCAACTGGCTCAGATCGCGTGGGACAGCGTCCGCGCCTGATACCGTGGTCGCGCAATGGCACCCGGTAGGAGCGAGCCACTAGGGGGCTCGCCAAACCGTAGGGCGAATAACCTGGAACAGGTTATCCGCCGTTGTCCCGGCTGCGGATAACGCTGGCGCGATAGGCGCCCTGCGAGAAACCGTGCCGAGCAGAAATGAAAAAGCCCCGCAGTGCGGGGCTTTTTCCTGTCGCTGAATCAGGCGAGCTGACGGCGACGGAACAGCGGTTGCGGCTGGGTCACCGAGGTCTGGTAGACCTCGGAGAAGTCATCCAGACCGGCCAGCGCCGCTTGCGGGTCGCGGTCGGCGCGGATGGCGTAGGCGTCGAAGCCGCAGCTCTGCATGAAGAACAGCTGGTCACGCAGCACGTCGCCGATGGCGCGCACTTCGCCCTTGTAGCCGAAGCGCTCGCGCAGCAGGCGCGCGGTGCTGAAGCCGCGGCCGTCGGTGAAGGCGGGGAAGTTCACGGCGATGACCTTGAACTTGTCCAGGTCTTGCGCGATGGCTTCGGGCTCTTCGTCCGCGTCCAGCCACACGCCCAGGCCGCCGTCACGGCCGCGCAGCGCAGGGCCGTGTTCCAGCCACAGGTTCAGCGGGATGATCACGTCGTCGCAGTTGGGCACGGTCTCGAGGGTCGCGTCCTTGGGCAGCAGGTGCCAGCGATCGTCGACGACCTCGCGGTTCTTAATGATTCGCTGCATATACGCGCTCCTTGAAGAGGTCGATGCCGATGCGACGGTAGGTATCGAGGAAACGTTCCTCTTCGGTGCGCTGTTCCACGTAGACCTTGATGATCTTCTCGATCACGTCGGCCATCTGCTCCTGGGCGAACGACGGGCCGAGGATCTGCGCGAGGCTCGCCTCACGGCTGGCGCTGCCGCCGAGGGAGACCTGGTAGAACTCCTCGCCCTTCTTGTCCACGCCGAGGATGCCGATGTGGCCCACGTGGTGGTGGCCGCAGGCGTTCATGCAGCCGGAGATGTTGAGGTCGAGGTCGCCGATGTCGAACAGGTAGTCCAGGTCATCGAAGCGACGCTGGATGGCTTCGGCCACCGGCAGCGACTTGGCGTTGGCCAGGGAGCAGAAGTCGCCGCCCGGGCAGCAGATGAGGTCGGTCAGCAGGCCCACGTTCGGGGTCGCGAAACCGTTCTCGCGCAGTTCGCCCCAGAGGGTGAACAGCTGCGCCTGCTCGACGTCGGCGAGGATGATGTTCTGGTTATGGCTGTTGCGCACTTCGCCGAAGCTGTAGCGGTCGGCGAGGTCAGCGACCACGTCCAGCTGCTTGTCGGTGATGTCGCCAGGCGCCACGCCGGTGGGCTTGAGCGACAGGGTCACGGCGACGTAGCCGGGCTTCTTGTGGGCGAAGGTGTTGCGGGTGCGCCAGCGGGCGAAGCCGGGGTTCTCGGCGTCCAGCTGGGCGAGGGTGGCGTCCTGGTCTTCCAGGGCCTGGTAGGCCGGATCGACGAAGTGCGCAGCCACGCGCTGCAGCTCGGCGTCGGTCAGGGTGCTCGGGCCGTCCTTCAGGTTCGCCCATTCGGCGTCGACCTTCTGGGCGAAGACTTCCGGCGTCAGCGCCTTGACCAGGATCTTGATGCGCGCCTTGTACTTGTTGTCCCGACGGCCATAGCGGTTGTACACGCGCAGGATGGCGTCCAGGTAGGACAGCAGGTGCTGCCAGGGCAGGAATTCATTGATGAAGCTGCCGACGATCGGGGTACGGCCCAGGCCGCCGCCGACGGAGACGCGGAAGCCCAGCTCGCCGGCTTCGTTCTGCACCGCTTCCAGACCGATGTCGTGCACCTCGATGGCCGCACGGTCGCTCACGGCGCCGTTGACGGCGATCTTGAACTTGCGCGGCAGGTGGGCGAATTCGGGGTGGAAGGTCGACCACTGGCGGATGATCTCGCACCAGGGGCGCGGGTCCACGAGTTCATCGCGGGCGACGCCGGCGAACTGGTCGGTGGTGGTGTTGCGGATGCAGTTGCCGCTGGTCTGGATCGCGTGCATCTGCACGGTGGCCAGCTCGGCGAGGATTTCCGGCACGTCTTCCAGTTCCGGCCAGTTGTACTGGACGTTCTGGCGGGTGCTGATGTGCGCGTAGCCCTTGTCGTAGTCGCGGGCGATCTGCGCCAGCTTGCGGACCTGCCGGGAGGACAGCAGGCCGTAAGGCACAGCCACTCGCAGCATGGGCGCGTAGCGCTGGATGTACAGGCCATTCTGCAGACGCAGCGGGCGGAATTCCTCGCCGGTCAGTTCGCCCGCCAGGTAACGGTGGGTCTGATCGCGGAACTGCTTGACGCGATCTTCTACGATCCTCTGATCGTATTCGTCATATACGTACATGAATCATCCTGCTGTCAGGCTATAGCGCTCAGGGCGTATTGCGTATCCCAGCGCGCACGGCAACGCGCTCCACGCGGAGTGGGGCGCACGATACCAGTTCGGGAATATGCGCAAAAGTGATGTTTGAGTATATGGCGAGAACTTTCGGGTATAAGTCGCGCCAGGCCTGAAACACAGGCGGGACGGGGACTTGAAGCAGGACGGCCGTTGCTCCGTTGCGCCGCTTCGCCTGGCTATGGGCGGCGGCGCAACGGGAGCCGATCAGGCATCCCGGCCGTGGGCAGCGTCGCGCAGTTGTGAGGTGTCGACGCGGACGAAGATCGAGTCGCCGACGCAGGTCAGCACGTCCCCGGCGTAGACCTCGCAGATGATCCGGCTCTTGCGTCCGACTTCACCTTCTACATGGGCCTTCAGGGTCAGCGGCACGCCCATGGGCGTCGGCTTGATGTACTTGATACCGAGGTTGCCGGTGACGCAGTCGATGCGCGGCAGGCTGCCCGGCTCGCGGCCTTCGGCGCGGTAGTGGTAGGCCATGGCGGTCCAGTTCGAGTGACAGTCCACCAGCATGGCGATCAGGCCACCGTAGACCAGTTCCGGCCAGCCGCAGTACTTGGCTTCGGGCAGGTGTTCGGCGACGACGTGGATTCCGTCCTCGTGCCAGCGGCTCTTGATGTGCAGTCCGTGCGGGTTGCTGCCGCCGCAGCCGTAGCAGACGCCTTCCGGCGCGACAGTGTCTTGCAGTGAGTCCACGTGCTTCATCCACTCGCTTGTTCTTATGGAGCCAGCAGCCTAACGGCATTTGCGCAGTGGCGGAAAGGGGCGGTTCCTTGAGCTGCGGGCCGGGCTGGTCTTAACTCTGGGCTGTGGTCCTTCAGCCAATAACGAGAAGATGGGGGAAGCATGAGCGAAGAAACGTCCAGCAAGACCAGCGACAGCGTCGTCGATGCCCGCGCCGCATTCATCCTGATCCTGCTGGTGGTCGCGACCGCCGTATTCTGGGTCAGCCACCAGTGACAGCGGTGCCGGCGGGTCGCGCTGCGGCCCGCCCGGTACCTCACTTCCCGGCCGGCTTTTCTACAGCCCGGCGAAATGCAGCACCAACTGCACCAGCCCGTAGAGCAGCAACACGAAGACCAGCGTGAAGAGAATGCCCATGGCGATGAAATGACTGGGCTTGCCGTGGGTGAAGTCGCGCGCGCGGTTGCGCCCGCTCTGTACGCCGAAGGCCGCGGCCAGCACGCTGTGGAGCATCTGCCAGAAGCTCGGCGGCTTGTTCTGTTGCTCGTCCATCGTTCGTCCTCCTTTTGCCTGCAAG
This sequence comes from Pseudomonas sp. PDM19, assembly GCF_014852215.1. Taxonomy (NCBI): domain Bacteria; kingdom Pseudomonadati; phylum Pseudomonadota; class Gammaproteobacteria; order Pseudomonadales; family Pseudomonadaceae; genus Pseudomonas; species Pseudomonas sp. PDM19. The sequence goes on from NZ_JACVBG010000001.1 coordinate 220,231, forward strand.
CCTAGCTCCTGAGGGCGCGAACGCTAGAGTTCGATCTGCGTCCACTGGCGCTTCTGCCACATCACCGCGAAGATCGCCGAGGCCAGCCCGCGCTGCAGTATCTGCATGCTCCAGATCGCCAGCAGCCCGCCGCCCAGCACCGGGCCGACCAGGTAGGCCAGTGGCAGGAAGAACAGCCACTGGTTGCCCAGGCTGACCGCCATCACCGTGCGCACGGCGCCTGCGCCGAGCAGCGCCTGGGTCAGTACCAGCGCGGTGGCGTCGATCACCATGCCCATGCCGGTGAGCATCAGCGGCACCCGGCCCAGTTCGATCAGCGCAGGATCGCTGACGAACAGCCGCAGGATCGCCTCGGGGAAAATCCAGAACGGCGCGCCCAGCAGTGCCAGCCCGCAGGCGGCGACCTTGACCACGTCCCAACCCCAGCGGTGCGCGCTGTCGAAGTCGCGCTCGCCCATGCTCTGGCTGACCAGTGTCGTCGCCGCCATGCCCAGGCCAACGCCAGGCAGGATCAGGAACAGCGCCAGGTTGATCAGCACGTGGGCCACTGCCAGCTCGCGGGTGCCGACCTGGGCGATGATCCAGAACAGCAGGGTGATGCCGGCGGCGAAGAAGAACTGCTGCAGCGAGTTGGGCAGCGACAGGCGCAGCAGCGTGCGGATGTCCCTTTCGCTTGGCAGGCGCGGGTGGAAGCCCTGGGCGCGGGCGTCGCGCCAGGTGATCCAGGCGTAGATCAGCGAGCCGAGGTACAGCGCCAGCGTGGTGCCCAGGCCGCTGCCCACCGCGCCCATCCGGGGCAGGCCGAACAGGCCGTGGATCAGGCTGTAGCTGATCGCCGCGTTGGCCAGATGCATCACCACCAGGGTGCGCATGTACATGCCCGAGCGCCGGGTGCCGTTCCAGTAGCCGCGGAAGGAGAAGTTCAGGCCGACGGCTAGCACCGACAAGGCGCGCCATTCGAAGTAGGGAATACCGACCGCGAGCACCTCGGGGTCGTTGGATAGAGCGCGGACAATGGGCTCGGCGAACAACAGGCAGATCAGCGTGATCGGCAGCGACAGGCCCAGCGCCACCAGCAGCCCGCAGTTCAACGGAGCGGCGAGCTCGGCGTTGCGGCCTTCACCGCGTCGGCGTGCCACCAGTGCCTGCACGCCGGCACCCAGACCCATCACCAGGGAAATGGCGACGAAGTTGGCATAGCTGCCGATGCCGACCCCGGCCAGGGACTTTTCCCCGAGGTGGCCGACCATGGCCGCATCCACCAGGTTGAGCAGGCTCTGGCTGAGCATCCCGCCGATGATCGGCAAGCCCAGGCTGAGAATATTCTGGAACCGCTGGCGCTCTAGCATGGCGTCTCTGGGCAGTGAGCTCCGGCCTTGTATGGATATCCGGCGAGCCCGTGCCGGTAGGGCGTCGCTGTAGGAAATCCTAGCCGAAGGGGACGTTTCCCGCCCCGTTTTAGAACGGAATATGCCTACGAATATTGCGAAGTTGTTCCGGGCATATTTCCGATATTTGTGTGAGGTTCGTCACGCTTTTTTGCCTTGGCGAACGAAATCGACGTACTACGCTGAGACTCAATTGACCAGGGCAAACCTGTGCGAAAGCCAGGGACGCAAAGCCACCGATCTACAGCCCGAAAGGGCCATGACCGCGGGGTTGCCAAGCAGGCCGGACGTTCGTCCGCGCCTTCTGCGAGCTTGCGCTCGGCATCTTCCAACGTCCCGGTGAGCCTCCTGATCAACCCGTGCAGGTTGATGGTGTTTGTTGGCCCAAGGGAGCGCGCCGATGAATCAGCCGTATCAGGTTCACTACACCTACGGGTTCGCCCGGATGGCATTGCGGGATCAGGTGGTTTTCAAATCCATTGTCGGCCTGCTCAGCGGTCGCACGCTGGCGAGCTGGGCGTATGTCGATGGCCCGGCCGATCTGCTGGTCGAGGGGGAGGAAGGCGAGCCCCGCGTCCAGTTGCGCACCGCCGAAGGCGAGCCGCTCTGGGTCCATTGGCCACTGCGTGCCAGTGAAGTCTTCGACTGTCTTGAGCGCGCCGCCCGTGCCATCGGTCACCGGCCAGTGGAGACTCCTGGCGGAGCGCTGCGCCTGAAGCACTGGCCGGCGGCTTCCTTGCTCAAGGGTGAGCATCGCTACGTGCGCCTGGCCACACTGCTCTGCGCGCGGGCCATGAGCCTGGATGAGTTGTGCGAGCGCTCCGGCGTGCCGCGCCAGGTGGCGGAAAGCTTCGTCCGCCTGATGGACGCCCAGCAGATGCTTCAACCCGTCGAGGCCATGCCTGCTGCGCCCGCGCAGCAAACCGCAGCGCCCATCGGCCTGCTGGCGCGCATCCGTCGTCATCTCGGTCTGGGCGGTACTGCGGAGGCCAGCCGATGAGGGAATACAAGATCCTCTTCACCGGCACCATGGGCGCCGGCAAGACCACCGCCATCGCCGCGATCAGCGATATCGACCCGGTCAGCACCGATGTGCAGAACAACGACCCGAGCCTGGACAAGGCGCGCACCACGGTCGGCCTGGACTACGGCGAAGTGGTCCTCGGCCCGGAAGAGCGCCTGCGCCTGTACGGTACCCCAGGCCAGGCGCGCTTCGCCTTCATGTGGGGAATCCTCGCCCGAGGTGCGCTCGGGCTGGTGATCCTGATCGACAACTCGCGGCCAGACCCGCTGGGCGACCTGCGCGTCTACCTCGACGGCTTCGCCGATTGCATCGGCCGCGCGCCCTGTGTGATCGGTGTCGGCCGCCTGCCGGGTAATCCCCATCCCGGCCTGGACGACTACGCCGCCGCCCTGGCGCAAGCCGGATACAGCTTCCCGGTGATCGAGGTGGACGTACGCGAAGCGGAGGAGGTGCGGCTGCTGCTCGACCTGCTCCTGCTGCAACTGGAATGCACGGCGGCCTGAGGCCTGACGTTCGCCACCGACTGGAGTCGACCATGGAACATGCCCTGATGAGCCTGCCGGAAAGACTGCGCCACGACGCCGAGCTGGCGCTGGACGAACTGGGCGCCAGCCTCGGCCGGCTGAGCGCGGCGGTGATTGCCACCACCGATGGTTTCGAAGTCGCCTCCCGCGCCGGCAAGGGGCTGGAGGTTTCCAAGCTGGCGGCGATGGCCTGCTCGATCTCTGCCCTGGGTGCGATGGTCGGCCAGGAGAGCGAAGTCGGGCCGCACCAGAACGTGATCGTCGAGGCGAGCGAAGGCTACATCGTCATCGTCGACATCCCGCACCCGAGCCACCCGATGATCCTCAACCTGGTCGCCGACCGCGAGGAGATGCTCGGCCAGGTGCTCTACCAGGCAAAACGCACGGCAACACGGCTGGCGGATCTGTCGCTGGCCGGCTGAGACAAAAGGCTTCGCGGCGCGCGCGGCTGCGGGGCCCCTACAACCGGACGCGCACTCAAGGAGTAATCGCTATGGCAGCACTGCAACAATCGCTGGACGAACTGCTGAACCTGGATGGTGCCCTGGCGTCGGCCGTGGTGGATGCCAAGAGCGGCATGCTGCTCGGGCAGGCGGGTGGCGGCGTGGACCTGGAACTGGCGGCAGCGGGCAATACCGAAGTGGTCCGCGCCAAGCTCAAGACCATGAAGTCGCTGGCGCTCAACGATGTGATCGAGGACATCCTCATCACCCTGGGCCGCCAGTACCACATCATCCGCCCCATGGCGAAGCATGAAGGCGTGTTCATGTACTACGTGCTGGACAAGGTGAAAGCCAACCTGGCGCTGGCTCGGCGCAAGCTGCAGGAGGTGGAGGGGCAGATGGCGATGTAACGAAAAGGGCGGGGTGAAAGCGTGGGCTTGCCGGGGAGGCTTGCCCACGTTTCCTTTGGTGCGGGTATTACTCGAACAGACCGTGCCAGCAGTCGCTCAGCTCGCCCAGCTCGAAGGACTTGGCCCAGGACTGCTTTTCCAGCCACAGGCGGGTGGTCTCGCGGTCGGCTTCGGTCAGGCTGCCGACGGCGTTCAGGCACAGGTAGCCGGTGAACTCGCCGTCTTCGGTGGCGCCGCCGACGAAGACCCAGCCCTCGGACTCGACGAAGGCGATCCACTGCTCGAGCACGTCATCCAGGTCGCCGCTGTAGTTCACTTCCAGGCTGAAGCCGAATTCCTGGAACTCGGCCAGGCGCAGTTTCTTCAGCAGGCGGCGCTTGCGCGGTTTGGCCATCTGTTCGGGGGTGAGGTATTTCATTCGCATTGCTCTCGTCAGCGGAAGCCTGGCGGGTGGCCGGCTTCGGTCCGTTGTGGCCCGGGGGTACCCAGGATGGCGGGATTATCCCGCATCTGCGCCGCAAGTGCAGCGAAGGTTTTGCCCGGGCAGTTGCAAGCCCTGACGAGGATGTCGCGCCGGGCGGGCCCGGTCGCGACATGGGGTGCTCAGTTGTCGTAGCCCAGATTCGGCGACAGCCAGCGTTCGCTGGTAGTGATTTCCTGGTCCTTGCGCACGCTGTAGCGTTCGATCTGGTCCTTGTCGACCTTGCCCACGGCGAAGTACTGCGCCTGCGGGTGGGCGAAGTACCAGCCGCTGACGGCGGCGGCGGGGAACATGGCGAAGTGCTCGGTCAGGGTCACGCCGGACAGGCCCTTCGGGTCGAGCAGCTTGAACAGCGTGCCTTTCTCGGTGTGGTCCGGGCAGGCCGGGTAGCCGGGCGCCGGGCGGATGCCGACGTACTGCTCCTTGATCAGCGCCTCGTTGTCCAGGTGCTCCTCGGGCTGGTAGCCCCAGTATTCCTTGCGCACACGCTGGTGCAGCCATTCGGCGCAGGCTTCGGCGAGGCGGTCGGCCAGGGCCTTGACCATGATCGCGTTGTAGTCGTCGCCCTTGGCCTCGTAGGCCTTGGCCACTTCCTCGGCGCCGATGCCGGCGGTGGTGATGAAGCCGCCGACGTAGTCCTTCACGCCGCTCTCCTTCGGCGCGACGAAGTCGGCCAGGCTGAAGTTCGGCTTGCCGTCGGGCTTGATGGTCTGCTGGCGCAGGTGGTGCAGGGTAGCCAGCTTGTGGCCATCGTCACCGTAGACTTCCACGTCGTCGTGGTGCACCTGGTTGGCCGGCCAGAAGCCGAAGACTGCCTTGGCGCGAATGAGTTTCTCGCCGATCAGCTTCTTGAGCATCGCCTGGGCGTCGTTGAACAGGCTGGTCGCCGCTTCGCCCACGACTTCGTCGGTGAGGATGCGCGGGTACTTGCCGGCCAGGTCCCAGGAGATGAAGAAGGGCGTCCAGTCGATGTACTCGGCCAGCACGTTGAGGTCGATGTCATCCAGCACCTTGACGCCGGTGAAGCTCGGCACCGGCGGCTGGTAGCCGGCCCAGTCGAACTTCGGCTTGGCGGCGATGGCCTGTTCGTAGCTCAGGCGCTCGGTGCGTGCGCTGCGGTTGGCGGTGCGCTCGCGGACTTCCGCGTACTCCTCGCGCAGCTTGCGGGTGTACTCGGGCTTCATTTCCTTCGACAGCAGGGTGGTCGCCACGCCCACTGCGCGGGAGGCGTCGGTCACGTAGACCACGGCGTCGTTGCTGTACTGCGGGTCGATTTTCACCGCAGTGTGCGCCTTGGAGGTGGTGGCGCCGCCGATCAGCAGGGGCAGGTGGAAGTTCTGCCGCTGCATTTCCTTGGCGACGTGGACCATCTCGTCCAGCGACGGGGTGATCAGGCCGGACAGGCCGATGATGTCGCACTTCTGCTCGCGGGCGGTCTGCAGGATCTTCTCGGCCGGGACCATCACGCCCAGGTCGACGATGTCATAGCCGTTGCAGCCCAGCACCACGCCGACGATGTTCTTGCCGATGTCGTGCACGTCGCCCTTCACCGTGGCCATGAGGATCTTGCCCTTGGCCTCGGGCTTGTCGCCTTTCTCGGCTTCGATGAAGGGGATCAGGTGGGCCACCGCCTGCTTCATCACGCGGGCGGACTTCACCACCTGCGGAAGGAACATCTTGCCGGCGCCGAACAGGTCGCCGACCACGTTCATGCCGTTCATCAGCGGGCCCTCGATGACCTCGATGGGGCGCGCGCACTTCTGCCGGCACTCCTCGGTGTCCTCGACGATGAAGGTGGTGATGCCCTTGACCAGTGCATGCTCCAGGCGCTTCTCGACGCTGTGGCTGCGCCACTCTTCGTCTTCCACTTCCTTGACCGCGCCGCCGCCCTTGTAGTTATCCGCGATAGCGAGCAAGGCCTCGGTGGCGTCCGGGCTGCGGTTGAGCACCACGTCCTCGACCTTGTCGCGCAGTTCCTGCGGGATTTCGTCGTAGATCTCCAGCTGGCCGGCGTTGACGATGCCCATCGTCAGGCCGTTCTGGATGGCGTAGTAGAGGAATACCGAGTGGATCGCCTCGCGCACCGGATTGTTGCCACGGAACGAGAACGACACGTTGGACACCCCGCCCGAAGTCAGGGCGTAGGGGAGGTTGTCGCGGATGTAGGCGCACGCCTCGATGAAGTCGACCGCGTAGTTGTTGTGTTCCTCGATGCCGGTGGCGACCGCGAAGATGTTCGGGTCGAAGATGATGTCTTCCGGCGGGAAGCCCACTTCGTTGACCAGGATGTCGTAGGAACGCTGGCAGATTTCTTCCTTGCGCGCCTGGGTGTCGGCCTGGCCGGCTTCGTCGAAGGCCATCACCACCACGGCGGCGCCATAGCGCTTGCAGAGACGGGCGTGGTGCTTGAACTGCTCGACGCCTTCCTTCATGGAGATGGAGTTGACGATGCCCTTGCCCTGGATGCACTTCAGGCCTGCCTCGATCACTTCCCACTTGGAGGAGTCGATCATGATCGGCACGCGGGAGATGTCCGGCTCGGAGGCGATCAGGTTGAGGAACCGGACCATGGCGGCCTTCGAATCCAGCATGCCCTCGTCCATGTTGATGTCGATCACCTGGGCGCCGGCTTCCACCTGCTGCTGCGCCACTTCCAGCGCTTCGGCGTAGTTCTCCTCGCGAATGAGGCGGGCGAACTTGGCCGAGCCAGTGATGTTGGTGCGCTCGCCGACGTTCACGAACAGCGAATTGCGGTCGATGGTGAACGGCTCGAGGCCGGACAGGCGGCAGGCGCGGGGGATTTCCGGAATCGCACGCGGCGCGTACTTGGCCACGGCCTTGGCGATGGCTTCGATGTGCCCAGGCGTGGTGCCGCAGCAACCGCCGATGATGTTGAGGAAGCCCGACGCGGCGAACTCTTCCACGACCACGGCCATTTCCGCCGGGGTCTCGTCGTATTCGCCGAAGGCGTTGGGCAGACCGGCGTTGGGGTGCGCGGAGACGTGGGTGCCGGCCTTGTTCGACAGCTCTTCCAGGTACGGGCGCAGCTCTTTCGCGCCGAGGGCGCAGTTCAGGCCGACGGAGATCGGGTTGGCGTGGCTTACCGAGTTCCAGAAGGCTTCGGTGGTCTGGCCCGACAGGGTGCGGCCGGAAGCGTCGGTGATGGTGCCGGAGATCATGATCGGCAGCTCGACGCCCAGTTCCTCATAGACGCCCTGCACGGCGAAGATCGCCGCCTTGGCGTTGAGGGTGTCGAAGATGGTCTCGATCAGGATCAGGTCCGCGCCGCCCTCGATCAGGCCGCGAGTCGATTCGCTGTAGTTCTCCACCAGCTCGTCGAAGGTGACGTTGCGGAAGCCCGGGTCGTTGACGTCCGGGGAGATCGAGCAGGTGCGGCTGGTCGGGCCGAGGACGCCGGCGACGAAGCGCGGGCGGTCGGGGGTTTCGGCGGTCTTGGCGTCGGCCACTTCACGGGCCAGGCGCGCGCCCTCGACGTTCATCTCGTAGGCCAGTTCCTGCATGTCGTAGTCCGCCTGGGACACGCGGGTGGCGTTGAAGGTGTTGGTCTCGAGGATGTCGGCACCGGCGTCGAGGTAGGCCTTCTCGATGGCCTGGATGACGTCCGGGCGGCTGAGCAGCAGCAGGTCGTTGTTGCCCTTCACGTCGCTCGGCCAGTCGGCGAAGCGCGCGCCACGGTAGTCCTCTTCCTGCAGCTTGTAGCTCTGGATCATGGTGCCCATGCCGCCATCGAGGATCAGGATGCGCTCCTTGAGGGCTTGCTGGAGGGCTTGCAGGCGTGCGGCACGGTCGATCATTGGAATTCTCGGAAAAAGGCGTGACGAAAGGTCGCTGATGATAACAAAGCTGCAGGAAATTTGACCGGGCGCGGTTTTACATGAAGATTCCTCATGTTCCGCCTTTGGTTGGAGCGCATTGCGCCGGTACTCCCGCTAGAATCCGCTCCATTCTGATGTCCGGAGTCCTTCATGTCCCTGCGAGCCCGTTTCACGTTGCTCATCGCATCCCTGGCGTTTTCGGCGCAGGCCCTGGCGGGAGGGCTGTCCTACACCAGGGACATCCAGCCGATCTTCACCGAGAAGTGCGTGGCCTGCCACGCCTGCTACGACTCGCCGTGCCAGCTCAACCTGACGGCCGCCGAAGGCGCGCAGCGCGGGGCGAACAAGCTGCCGGTCTACGACGGTGGGCGCAGCAAGGCGCAGGACCCGACGCGGCTGTTCCTCGACGCCCAGGGCGCGGATGCCTGGCGGCGCAAGGACTTCTGGTCGGTGCTCGACGGCCGCGGCAGCCAGGCGGCGCTGATGGCACGGATGATCGACCTTGGACATGAGCATCCGTTGGTGCCCAACGCGAAGATTCCCGACGGGCTGGACCTGTCGATCAACCGCACCAACCAGTGCCCGACACCCGATTCCATCGACGACTTCGCTGCCAAAAATCCTCGCAGCGGCATGCCGTTCGCCGTCACCGGCCTGAGCGACAAGCAGCTGTCGACCATCAAGACCTGGCTGGCCCAGGGTGCGCCGGTGGACGAAAAGGCCTGGCAGCCGGGCGCCGGCGAGGCCGCGCAGATCGCCGACTGGGAAGCCTTCCTGAACCAGCCCGGCGCGCGCCAGAGCCTGGTGCAGCGCTGGATCTACGAGCACCTGTTCCTTGCCCACCTGTACTTCACCGAACGCGGCGAGCCGGGGCATTTCTTCCAGCTGGTGCGTTCGCGCACGCCCAGCGGCCAGCCCATCGACCCCATCGCCACGCGCCGGCCCAACGACGATCCGGGCAATACCTTCTACTACCGCCTGTGGCCCATCCAGGGCGTGATCGTGCACAAGACGCACATCACCTATCCGCTCAACGAGGCACGCCTCAAGCGCAACCAGGAGCTGTTCTACGGCAGCGACTGGAACACCGACAAGGTACCGGGCTACGGCCTGCAGCACCGCGCCAATCCTTTCGTGACCTTCGAGGCGATCCCGGCGCGGGCGCGCTACCAGTTCATGCTCGACAATGCCGAGTACTTTGTCCGCACCTTCATTCGCGGTCCGGTGTGCCGCGGGCAGATCGCCACCGATGTGATCCGCGACAATTTCTGGGCGCTGTTCCAGGACCCGGACCACGACCTCTATGTCACCGACCCGAAATTCCAGCACCAGGCCTCGCCGCTGCTGGCGCTGCCGGGGCAGATCGATGACGTGGGCGCCATGCTGTCCCAGTGGCGCTCCTACCGCGACAAGCGCAACCAGTACGAAGAGCTGCGCCAGGACGTCTACGACGATGCGCCGACGCCGACCTGGGCCGACATCTGGGCCGGCAACGACAATGCCGTGCTGAGCATCTTCCGCCAGTACGACAGCGCTTCGGTGCGCAAGGGCCTGATCGGCGGCGTGCCGCAGACCATCTGGTGGCTCGACTACCCGCTGCTGGAGCGCACCTACTACGGGCTGGTGGTGAACTTCGACGTGTTCGGCAATGTCGCCCACCAGGCGCAGACGCGGTTGTACTTCGACCTGATCCGCAACGGCGCCGAACAGAACTTCCTCCGGCTGATGCCCGTCGGCGCACGCAAGAAGCTGCTCGACGACTGGTACCAGAACAGCGGGAAAATCAAGATGTGGGCCGACTACTACAGCAATGACAGTGACCAGCCGACCGGCCTGTTCCTGCCGGAGAAAGGCGCCAAGCTGGCCTTCGCCAAGCAGTTGCTGAAGAACTACGTGGCGCTCAATGCGCGGCCCGACCCGATCAACCTGTGTGAGAACGGTGCCTGCTACCGCAACACCGTGGCGGCGCCGCTGCAGGACGCCGAGCAGGCCTTCAGCCGGCTGGTCAGCCGTCCGGCCGCCGGGTTGCCGGTGATCGACCAGTTCCCCGAGGCGACCATCCTGCGTGTGGAACTGCCCGACGGCGAGCGCGAGATCTACACCGTGCTGCGCAACCGCGCGCACAGCAACGTCGCTTTCATTGCGGGCGAATCCCTGCGCTACCAGCCGGGGCTGGACACCCTGACCATCTACCCCGGCGTGCTGTCGAGCTACCCGAACTTCATGTTCAACCTGAAGGCCGCCGAGGTGAGCGATTTCGTCGCCGCGCTGGAGCAGGTGAAGAGCGCGGCGGACTTCGAGAAGGTCGCCGACCGCTGGGGCATTCGCCGCAGCCACCCGCAGTTCTGGTTCTACTTCCATGACCTGGACGCTTACCTGCGCGAAACCGAGCCGGTGGAAGCGGGCGTGCTGGACATGAACCGCTACGAGAACCTCTGACCGGTACGCTCTTTGTAGGAGCGGCCCATGCCCGTGATCGCGGGCATGGGCCAGGCGCCCCCGCCCATCCTGCAGGGAGTTACCTGCTGTCCATCCAGCTGCGAATTATTCCTACTAAAACGGTAGGGCTTTATCCCGTCCCCCCGAATGGCGTAAACTGGCGCCACGTTTGCGAGGAGTTGCCATGAGCGCTATCACCATCACCGAAGCCGCACAGGATTACCTGGCCGAGCTGCTGTCCAAGCAGGACACTCCCGGCATCGGCATTCGCATCTTCATCACCCAGCCGGGCACCCAGTACGCCGAAACCTGTATCGCCTATTGCAAGCCGGGCGAGCAGAAGCCGGAAGACACCCCGGTCGGCCTGAAAGCTTTCACCGCCTACATCGACGCCATCAGCGAGCCGTTCCTGGACGACGCCGTGGTCGATTACGCCACCGACCGCATGGGCGGCCAGCTGACCATCAAGGCGCCCAACGCCAAGGTACCGATGGTCAACGAAGACAGTCCGATCACCGAGCGCATCAACTATTACCTGCAGACCGAGATCAACCCAGGGCTTGCCAGCCACGGTGGCCAGGTGAGCCTGGTGGACGTGGTCGAGGACAACATCGCCGTGCTGCGTTTCGGCGGTGGTTGCCAGGGCTGCGGCGCGGTCGAGATGACCCTGAAGGATGGCGTCGAGAAGACCCTGATCGAGCGCATCCCGGAGCTGAAGGGCGTGCGTGATGTCACCGACCACAGCAACCGCGAGAACGCCTACTACTGAGTCGGCGTCTGGCAGCGAAAAGGCGACCTTCGGGTCGCCTTTTTCATTGGTGGACTTCCACGCAGTCGTAGGGCGCATAACGCCTCAAGCGTTATCCGCCAATGCGGCGGATAACCCGTTCCGGGTTATGCGCCCTACGAAGCGGCCGCCAATTCCCTGCGCCCCGACCAGACCATCACCAGCGCCACCAGCAGCACCGGCCACACCAGCAGGTTCACCGCGCTCCAGCCGACGCTGGTGATCAGCGCGCCGGAGCTGAAGGACATAAGCGCCGCCAGGCTGCCATTGCCCAGCTCCATCAGGCCCTGCGCATGGCCGCGCTCCTGGGGCGTGTGGCCAAAGGCAAGCAGCGTGGTGCCTGCCACCAGCATCAGGTTCCAGCCCATACCCAGCAGCAGCGAGCTGACCAGGAACTGCGCCACCGACTGCCCGCTCAGGGCCACCGCGGCGCTCACCGCCAGCAGCGCCATGCCGACCCAGGCCACGCGTCGTGCGCCCAACCTGTCCACCAGCGGACCGGCGATGAAGGCAGGCAGGAACATCCCTAGCACGTGCCACTGGATCACGCTCACCGAACGCTCCAGCGGCAGCCCGCAGAAGCTCATCGCCAGCGGCGTGGCGTTCATGATCAGGATCATCAGCCCGTGGCCGGCGGCGGTGCAGGCCATGGCCGCGCGGACCGCCGGGCGCGCCAGCAGCTCGCGCATCACCTTCCAGCCGCCGGTGGATGGCGAGGGTGCCGCACCCTCCGGCAGACGGCTGAGCACGGCGATGGCGACCAGCGCCAGCGCGGCAATCGCCAGGTAGGAACCCACGAAGGGAGCGGGCAGGGCGTTGCGCGACCACAGGGCGAGGCTCGGCGCCAGCAGAGCCGCGAGCACGCCGCCGCCGATCACATAGGCCGTGGCGCGGCCCTTGTGGGTTTCATCGACCGCCTCCAGCGCGGCAAAGCGGTAGTACATCGCCGAGGCCTGGTACGCGCCGATGGGCAGCGCGCCGAGACAGAACAGCAGGAAATCCGCCAGCCACACCCCCAGCGCGCAGAGCAGGCCGCCGAGCACGCCGCAGGCGGCGCCCAGCAGCAGGCCGCGCCGGCGCCCGTGGCGCTGCATGAACAGCGACAGCGGCTGCACCGCCAGCAGATTGCCCAGCACCAGGATCGCCAGGGGCAGCGTGGCCAGGCTGTTGAGTGGAGCGAGCTGGGCGCCCACCAGCGAGGTGAGGGTGATACCGATCAGCGAGCAGGACCAGTACAGCGCCTGGCTGGTGAACAGCAGGCGGATTGCCGGGGTGCGCAGCAGCATGGTCCGTCCTCAGCCCTGGCAGCCGTTGGGCTTGAGCACCCGCTGGGTCGAGGCCGGATTGGCCGCCAGCTTCGCCAGCGGGCGGCGCGGACGCGGCACCAGCTCACCGCCGCAGTTCGGGCATTGGCCTTTCAGCACCTGCTCGGCGCAGTCGGTGCAGAAGGTGCATTCGAAGCTGCAGATGCGGGCGTCGGCGCTGTCGCCGGGCAGGTCGCGGTCGCAGCACTCGCAGCCGGGGCGGAGTTCGAGCATGGCAATCTTCCTTTGGGTGGTTGTCGTTGTCTGTGCAACTGGCCGAAGCGCTCGGCGTATTCCTGCGGGCTGATCGCCAGGTGCTTGTGGAAGGTGCGGCGCAGGTTTTCCGGATGACCGAAACCGCACAGCCGCGACACCGTGCTGATCGACGCCTGGGCGTCCTGCAGCAGCGCCCGCGCCGCTTCCAGGCGCACCCGTTCGACGTAGCGGCCGGGCCCCATGCCCAGTTCGTTGATGAATACCCGCGAGAGCGTGCGCGGGCTCATGCAGGCCTGCTCGGCCAGGGCTTCCAGCGACAGGTCGGTGCCCAGGTGCGCCGGTATCCATTCCAGCAGCGCGGCCAGGCGCGGCGTGCGGGTCGCCTCCGGGGTCAGCCAGTGGCTGAACTGCGCCTGTCCGCCGGGGCGCTTGAGAAACATCACCAGTCGCCGTGCGACCGCCAGGGCCAGCGCGCGACCGAGGTCGGCCTCCACCAGCGCCAGGGCAAGGTCGATACCGGCGGTGACGCCCGCCGAGGTGAACACGTGATCGTCGCCGTCGCGGCGCTGCGGGTCGTAGGTGTGCAGGCGGTCGCCCTGGACCAGCACTTCGGGGAAGCCGGCGCACAGTTCGTCGACATCCGCCCAATGCGTGGTGGCCGGGCGGCCATTGAGCACGCCGGCGGCGGCGAGGATCAGCGCGCCGGAACACACCGAACCGAGACGGCGCACCTGGGGTTCGGCGGCTGCCAGCCAGTGCAGCAGCTCGCTGTTCCCGCATTGTTCCGGTACGCCCAGCCCGCCGGGCACCAGCAGGGTATCCAGGCTCGAGGGATCGACTTCTCGCCACGCCTGGTCGGCGCAGATGCGGATGCCAGCCGAGGTCGCCACCGGCTCGGCCTGTTCGCCCAGCACCAGCAGCTCGTAGAGCGGCGCCAGGCCCTGGCGCTGGCGCTCGACGTTGGCGGAGGCGAACACCTGCAGCGGCCCGGTGATGTCCAGGCTCATGACCTCGGGGTAGAGCAGGCAGGCGATACGGCGTGGCGATTCCATGGCAAGGCTCGTTCATTGGATGCCACGAGTGTGGCGGTGACCGACGCTGGCGGCAACGTCAGTCACCCCACGGATCTTGCCAAATCAGTGGGCAGCCACCTTCGAACCGCCGAGGCGGTAGGCGCTGGCGTACAGCACCGGCAGCACGATCAGCGTCAGCAGCGTGGCGAAACCCAGGCCGAACATGATCACCACCGACATGCTCTGGAAGAAGGCGTCCAGCAGCAGCGGCGCCAGGCCGAGGATGGTGGTCAGCGCGGTCAGGCAGATCGGCCGCAGCCTCGCGCAGGCAGCGTTCACCAGCGCCTCGCGGGGCGGCTGGCCGCTTTCGGCGAGGTTGTCGACTTCCTCCAGCAATACGATGCCGTTGCGCACCAGCATGCCGGACAGGCTCAGCAGCCCCAGCAGGGCCATGAAGCCGAAGGGGATGCCGGTGAGCAGGAAGCCCAGGCTCACGCCGATCATCGCCAGCGGCACGGTCAGCCAGATCAGCAGCGCCTTGCGCGGCGAGGAGAACATCAGCACGGTGATGATGAACATCGCCAGGAAGGCCATGGGCAGGCTGCCGAGCACGCCGTTGCGGGCGTCGCTGGAGCTTTCCACGTCGCCGCCCCAGGCCAGCTCGTAGCCCGGCGGCAGGGTCAGCGCCTCGATCTGCGGGCGCACCCGATTCAGCAGTTGCGAGGAGGTCTCGCCGCTCTGCGGGGCGACGTCGGCCATCACCGTCAGCGTGCGCTTGCGGTCCTCGCGCAGGATCAGCGGGTCCTCCCAGACGCTGTCGAAACCGCCGACCACCTGCTCGATGGGCAGGTAACGCTGGCTCACCGGGCTCCACAGCATCAGGTCGTTGATCTGCCCGGCGTCCACGTCGCGTTCGCGCACGACGATCGGCATCTGCTGGGTGCCGTCGCGGTAGAGGCCTACGGTCAGGCCGCTGAAGCTCATGCGCAGCAGGCTGTCGAGGTCGCGCTTGTCGATGCCCAGCTCGCGGCCGCGGGCCTCATTGAACTGCGGCCTGACCAGCAGCGCACGGGCCTGCCAGTCGTGGCTGACGCCGGTGGCCACCGGGTCGGCGGCGAGGATGTCGCCCACCTGCGCGCCGAGGCGGCGCAGCTCCTGCGGGTCCGGGCCGGTCAGGCGCACTTCGATGGCGCTGCCGTTGGAGGGGCCGAACATCAGGCGCTTCAGCCCCGTCTGTACCTGCGGGTAGTTCTCGTCGAGGTAGTGCTGCAGGCCTGCGATCAGCCCCGGAATCTGCGCGCGGTTCTCGGTGCGCACCAGCACCTGGGCGTAGTTGGCGTGCTGGCGCTCGGCGCCGTAGGTGAGGATGAAGCGCGGCGCGCCCTGGCCGATGCTGGTGACCGTGCGCTCCACGCCCGGCAGGGCGGTGATGTGCCGGTCGATCTCGGCGGCCAGGTCGCGGGTGTGCTCGATGGCGGTGCCCTGGGGCAGCCACAGGTCGACGAAGAACATTGGCGTGTTGGCCGGCGGGAAGAAGTTCTGCCGCACCTGGGAGAAGCCCAGCAGCGAGGCGGCCAGCGCCACGGCGAGTACGCCGAGGGTCAGCGCGCGCTGGCGCAGGCAGGCTTCCAGCAGGCTGCGGTAGGCACGGTACAGCCAGCCGGCGTGCGGCTCGGCGCTGTCCGCCTTCACCGGCATTTTGGCGAAGGCCCAGCGGGCGAGCAGCGGCGCCAGGGTCATGGCGGTGACCCAGCTGAGCAGCAGCGACACCAGCAGCACGTCGAACAGCGAGCGGCAGTATTCGCCGGTGGAGTCCGCGGACAGGCCGATGGGGGCGAAGGCCAGCACCGCGATCACCGTGGCGCCGAGCAGGGGCAGGGCAGTGAGGCGGACGATATGGCGGATCGCGGCGTCGATGCCCTGGCCGCGCAGGCGGCCGACCAGCACGCCCTCGACCACGACGATGGCGTTGTCCACCAGCATGCACAGGGAAATGATCAGCGCGCCGAGGCTGATGCGCTGCAGCTCGATGCCCAGCAGGTACATCAGCAGCAGGCTGCCCAGCACGTTGAGCGCCAGCACCCCGGCGATCACCAGCCCGCTGCGCAGGCCCATGAACACCAGCAGGGTGCCGACGACAATCGCCAGCGCGATGACGAAGCTGAGCAGGAAGCCGTTGACCGCGCCGTGCACTTCCACGGCCTGGTCATAGAAGGGCGTCAGTTGCATGCCGGCCGGGCGTTCGCTTTCCAGCTGGTCGAGGCGCTGGTGCACGGCGTCGCCGACTTTCACCACGTTCACCTGCGGGGCGAAGGCGATGCCCAGCGCCAGCGCCGGCTTGCCATCGGCGCGCCAGAGGTGGCTGGGCGTGTCGGTGAAGCCGCGCTTCACCGTGGCGATATCGCCCAGGCGGATCAACTGGGCGCTGCCCGGCGCGCTGACCAGCAGGCGCTCCAGCTCGCCGACGTCGGCGAACTCGCCGGTCGGGTGCAGGCGGATGCTCTCGCTGCCGACCCGCAGGCTGCCCGCGTCGGACACCACATTCTGCCGGTTCAGCAGGTCCGCCAGACGCTGCAGCGGCACGCCCATGGCGTTCATCTTCTCCCGCGAGACCTCCACCTGGACCTGCTCGGCCTGCAGCCCGGAAACCACCACCTTGCTCACGCCCGGCACCAGCACCAGTTCGCGGCGCAGATAGTCGGCGTAGTCGCGCAGTTCCTGGTAGCGATAGCCGTCGCCGGACAGCGACAGGAGGATGCCGTAGACGTCGCCGAAATCATCGTTCACCTGCGGCGGCGAGACCCCCGGCGGCAGGTGCGGGGCGAGGTCGTTGACCTTGCGCCGCAGTTCGTCCCAGATCTGCGGCAGCTCGCCGGCGCGGTACTGCGGCTTCACGTTGACGGTGATCTGCGAGAGGCCGGCGCTGGAAATCGAGGTCAGCTTGTCGACGTAGGCCAGTTGCTGGATGGCGTTCTCCAGTGGATAGGTGACTTCTTCCTCGACCTGTTGCGGCGAGGCGCCGGCGTAGCGGGTGGCGACCACGGCGGTCTTGACGGTGAAGGCCGGGTCTTCCAGACGGCCGATCTCGAAGATCGCGTAGAGGCCGCCGAGGGCCAGCAGGAGGATGACGATCCAGCTGCTCACCTTGTTGCGGATGAAGTAGCCGCTGATGTCCATCACAGCCCCCGTTCGCGTTGCCACGGGCGCACGTGCTGGCCTTCGCGCAGCTCGGCGGTGCCTGCGGCGACTATGCGCTCGCCCGGCTCCAGCCCGGAGAGAATCTGGATACCCGCGGCGCCCGGCTGGCCGAGCTGCACCGCGCGGCGCTCGACGTGCAGCGCATCGCCAGTACCTTTCACCACCCACACCTGGCTCTGCCCCGGCGCGCCGTCATCGGCGCTGAACACCGCTTCCACCGGGATGCGCAGGATGGCCTGGGCATCACGGCCGAGCTGGGCGAAGTCCACCTCGACGGTGGCGCTCATGCCCGGCAACAGGGTGACGTCCTGCGGCCGCTGCAGGGTCAGGGTGACGGTGTAGCTCAGGGTCGCCGGGTCGGGGCGGGTGCTGTGCTCCTTGTACTGCGCGGGGAAGTCGCGGCCGGGCACGCGAGCCAGGCGCACGATGGGCTGGTAGTCGGTACGCAGGCTGGCGCCGTCGACCCGCTCCAGCAGGCTTTCCGGCAGCTGGAACTGCACGTCGTAGGTATCGGCGGATTGCAGGATCGCCACCGGCTGCTTGGGTTGCAGCATCTGGTGGTTCTGCACCGGCAGCTGGGCGATGACGCCCTCGAACGGCGCGGTCAGGCGCGCATAGCCGAGCTCCTGGCGCGCCAGCTTCAGCGCGGCCTCGGCGGAGTCCAGCTGGGCCTTGCGCTGGTCCAGTTCGGCGCGGGCCACCAGTTGCCGCTCGTTGAGCGTGGCGACGCGCTGGTACTGGGCGCGGGCCAGGTTGAAGGTGGCTTCGCGATCACGCAGGCGCAGGCGCAGGTCAGCATCATCCAGCTCGGCGATCAGCTGGCCGCGCTCCACGCGCTGGCCGGTCTTCACCGCCAGGGTCTTGAGATGCCCGGCGAGGCGGAAGGACAGGTCGACTTCATCCGAGGCCACCAGTTGGCCGGGGAACTGACGCACACCTTCGGCAGCCGCGGCGGGCACGCTGTAGAGCTTCACCGGGCGCACGCTGTCGGCCGGCACCGAAGGCGTCGGGCCGCAACCGACGAGCAGGCTGGCGAGCAGAAGGCAGGCGGGGGTTTTCACGGAAGATTCCTCGTCATCGAGTGGGATGCGACAAGGCTGCGCGCCACTCGGAGGAATCCGCCTGACTTGTATCAAGGGCCGCCGGGCGGCCCTGGGAAAGTTCAGCGGCGGTACAGGAATCGTTCAGAAACGGACTACATCCGGTCTTCCGTCAGACTTTCAGCACGCCGCGAAAGCCCCGCGCCGCGTAATACGACTGCACGCCGTTGTGGTAGGTGAACACCCGCTCGTAGCGGCGGTCGCCGAACAGCGCGCCGTCCAGCTTGCGCATGGAGCCGGGCGTGCGCAGCCAGCTGGAAGTCTTCTGGTCGAAGCTGCCCAGCTCCTGCAACTGGCGGTACTGCGCTTCGTCGAGCAGCTCGATGCCGATCTGCGCGGCCAGCTCGGTGGCGCAGCCGCCGGGCTTGTCCTTCTTGCGTGCATCCAGCGCCTCGCGGTCGTAGCACAGGCTGCGGCGGCCGGCCGGGGTTTCGGCGGAGCAGTCGAAGAACAGGATGGCGCCGCTGGCGCTTTCGCGGCCGACCACGTCGGGCTCGCCGCCGGTGGCCTCCATCTGTTCCAGCGCCTTGAGCTTGGACGGGGCACTCTTCAGGCGCGCCTGGACGTCGGCCCAGTCGATGCCCTTGTGGCGTTCGGGGTGCTGCTCGAAGCGCGCCTGCAGGGTTGCCAGCAGGGTGTCGTGCTGTTTCGCATTCATCTTGCTTACTCTCGGCAGGGGTGAAGGTCAGAGAGTAAAGCAGGAATTGTGCGGGCCGCCGCTCAGCCGGCGTCGGCCCAGCGCTCGCGCACCGCGAGGATGTCGGGCAGGCAGCCGAGGAACAGCTCCACCAGCTCAGGGTCGAACTGGCTGCCTTTCTCCCGGCGCAGCAGTTCCACCGCCTCGTCGATGCTCCAGGCCGGCTTGTAGGGGCGCACGCTGGTCAGCGCGTCGAACACGTCGGCGATGGCGACGATGCGCCCCTCGACGGGAATCTCCTCGCCGCGCAGGCCCTTCGGGTAGCCGGTGCCGTCCCAGCGCTCGTGGTGGGTGAGGGCGATGCTGCGGGCCAGGCGCAGCAGGTTGGAGTCATGTTCGCCGATGATCCGCGCGCCGATCTCCGGGTGCTGGCGCATCACCTGCCATTCGTGCTCGTCGAGCCGGCCGGGTTTGCGCAGGATGGCGTCGGGAATGCCGATCTTGCCCACGTCGTGCATGGGCGCGGCGTTGAGCAGGTCGTCGGCGGCCTTCTCCGAGTAGCCGGCGGCGCGCGCCAGCAGGTGTGCGTAGTGGCTCATGCGGATGACGTGCAGGCCGGTCTCGTTGTCCTTGTACTCCGAGGCCTTGCCCAGGCGCTGGACGATCTGCAGGCGCGTCTCGCGCAGCTCCTCCACGCTCACCAGCGACAGGTGCGTGCGCACCCGCGCCTTGACGATGGGCGGGCTGACCGGCTTGGTGATGTAGTCCACCGCGCCCACCTCGAAGCCCTTGGCCTCGTCCGGCACGTCGGCCAGGGCGGTGACGAAGATCACCGGGATGGCGCAGGTGGCCTGCTCGGCCTTGAGCCGCTGGCAGACCTCGAAGCCGGTCATGCCGGGCATCATCACGTCCAGCAGGACCAGGTCGGGGCGCTCGCGGTTGGCCAGCTCCAGCGCCTTGTCGCCGTCCTTGGCGAACAGCAGGCGGTAGTCGTCCTGCAGGATGTGGCGCAGCACCTGGAGGTTGGTGGCTTCGTCGTCCACCAGCAGCAGGCAGGGCCGATGATCTTGGGCGGTCTGGGTCATGCTTGCTCCAGGCGGGTGCCGAGGGTCCGGACCCATTCCAGGGCCTGGTCGAAGTCGAAATCGTCGATGGCGTAGCGCAGGGCCTCGAAGGCCTCGCGGTGCTCGCCCTGGGCGGTGCCCAGGCGCAGGCGTTCCAGTGCCTGGTCGTCGAGACCGCCACGGGAGAGCGCCAGTTGCAGGGCTTGCAGCGCGTCGCGCAGGTCCTGCGAGGCGGCCTCGCCGACGATCTGGCCGACCGCCTCGGTAACCGCTTCCGGCACCAGTGGCACCGACTCGCGGACCGTGGCGAACTCCACGCGGACACGCTCCAGCGTGGAGTTCAGCTGCTCAGCCGGGCCATGCTCGGCGGCACCTTCCAGCGCGCCGATGGCACTGGCCAGGCGCGGCAGGGCAAGGTTGGCAGCGGCACCGCGCAGGCGGTGGGCGAGGGCGGCGATGCCGGCGCGGTCACCTTCGCTCACGGCGATTTCCAGGGTATCCAGGCTGGCTTTCTGCTCGTCGAGGAAGCGCACAATGGCCCGCGCCATGGGCAGCGGGCCGCCCCACAGGCGCGCGCCGGCGGCCCAGTCCAGGGTTGCCAGCGGCGTGCTGTCGGCGGTCTGCGCGCTGCGCACCGCAGGAGCGGCGCCGAGCAGGCGGGCCATTTCATCCAGCAGGCCGGCGAGGTCCAGCGGCTTGCTGGCGAAGCCGTTCATGCCGGCGTCCAGGGCGTTCTGCCGGTCGCGGTCGAGTACGCTGGCGGTGAGGGCGATGATCGGCACGGCCTCAATGCCCCTTTCCTGTTCGATGCTGCGGATGCGCCGGGTGGCTTCCAGGCCATCCATGCCGGGCATCTGCACATCCATCAGGATCAGGTCGAAGTCCTCTGCGCTGTACGCATCCACGGCGGCCTGGCCGTCGCCGACGCTGTACGGTTGGTGGCCCAGACGGCGCAGGTTCAGCTCCAGCAGCTCGACGTTCTGCGGTACATCGTCGGCCACCAGAATGCGTAGCGGTGGCAGGCTCGGCGCGTGGCTGCGGGCCGTCGGTTGCACGCTGCGCCCGGCCGGCAACGGCAGGTCGACGGTGAACACGCTGCCGCGGCCCACTTCACTTTCCACGGTGATGCGGCCGCCCATCAGCTCCACCAGCTGGCGCGAGATGGTGGTGCCCAGCCCGGTGCCGCCGAAGCGCCGGCTCATGGAGGCGTCGGCCTGGGCGAAGGGGTCGAAGATGCGTTCCAGGCGGTCGGCGGCGATGCCGATGCCGGTGTCGCGGATGGCCAGGCGCAGCGCGCCCGGCTCGCCGCTGATGACCAGCCGGACTTCGCCGCGCTCGGTGAACTTCACCGCATTGCCCAGCAGGTTGGTCAGCACCTGTTGCAGGCGCAGCGGGTCGCCCTGGAAGTACTCGCCGGCGCGCTGGCCGTAGTCGATCTGCAGGCTCAGGCCCTTGCGCTCGGCGGACAGTCGCAGCGCCGCGCAGACCTGCTCGCACAGCTCCGGCAGGGAGAAGTCGAGCGCTTCCAGTTCGATGGCGCCCCGGTCGAGCTTGGCGGTGTCGAGGATGTCGTTGAGCAGGCCCAGCAGCGAGCGCGAGGCGTTCTGCACGGTGGTCAGGTAGCGCCGCTGGTTCTCTTCCAGCGGCGAATCCAGCAGCAGTTCGGTGAAGCCCATGATGGCGTTCATCGGCGTGCGGATTTCGTGGCTCATGTTGGCGAGGAAGCTGCTGCGCGCGGCAGCGGCCTGTTCGGCGCGGTCGCGGGCGCTGCGCAGTTCCTGCTCCATGACGCGGCGCGGGGTGAGGTCGGTGGCCAGTTTCACCACCTTCACCGGCTTGCCGTCGAAGTCGAGGATCGGGTTGTAGGTGGCGTGGATCCACACCTCGCGTCCGTCCTTGGCCAGGCGGCGGTATTCGCCGGCGCTGTACTCGCCGTCGCGCAGCCCCTGCCAGAACGTCTGGTAGCGGGCGCTGGCGGCGACGTCCGGCGGGCAGAACAGGCTGTGGTGCTGGCCCAGCACCTCGGCTTCGGTGTAGCCGAAGAGTTCGAGGATGTTCTCGTTGGCGGCGAGCACGCGGCCGTCGAGGTCGAACTCGATCAGCGCCATGGCGCGGCCGATGGCGGTGACCTTGCCTTCGTACTCGTTGCTCAGCAACTTGGTTTCGGTCTGGTCGAGCAGCACGCCGTCGATCCACTGCGGCTTGCCGGCTTCGTCATAGCAGGCGCTGCCGCCTTCCCAGATCCAATGCTCCGCGCCGCTGCGGTCGAACATGCGGTATTCGACGACATAGCTGCGGCGTTCAGCGATAGCGCGACGGACTTCTTCGTTCACCGCCGGTTGGTCATCGGGGTGATACAGCTCGCCGAAGGTGATGTGCCGGTCGATGAAGTCCTGTGCCGACCAGCCGGTGACGGCCTCGACGGCGTCGCTGACGAACAGCGTGCTCCAGACGTCGTCCGGCAGGACTCGGAAGGCGATGCCGGGCATGTTGCGGATCAGTGAGCGGTACTGTTCCTCGCTGGTGCGCAGGGCCTGTTCCATCACGCGGCGCTCGCTGATGTCGGCAACGAACACCACGAACCAGGGCTTGCCGTCGTGGTCGGTGACGCCAAGGCTGACCCGCGCGGGGAATTCACGGCCGTCACGGGTCAGGCCTTCGAGCTCCAGTTCGGAGTTGTGGAACTGGCGCTCGCCGCTGCGCTTGTAGTTCTCCAGCGCGATACGGAACTGCTGCCCGTAGGCCTCGTTCATCAGCACCTGCATCGGCTGGCCGACCAGCTCGTGCGGGTGCCAGCCGAACAGGCGCAGCACGGCGTGGTTGACCGAGCGGATCACGCCGCTGTGGTCGATGGTAAGAATCGCCTCGACGGCGGCATCGAGCAGCGAATCCAGGTGCTTGCGCCGGCGCTGCAGTTCCTGGAACAGCTGGCGGTAGCGCAGCAGGCCGTTCACCGCGGCGACGCAGATGCTCAGGCTGATGGTGGCCATGGACACTGCCATCGCCAGGTAGAAACTGCCCTGCACGCCCTGCGGCACACCGAATTCCTCCCGGCCGACGAAACGCGCGGCGGCCATCCCGGTGTAGTGCATGCCGGCAATCGCCAGCCCCATCACCACGCCGCTGACCAGAATCGTCAGGTTCGGCCGCATCCGCCCGCGCAGGCCGAAGCGCACCCACAGCGCGATCACCGCCAGCACCACGGCGACCAGGATCGACAGCGCGAACATCCAAGGGTTGTAGCGCAGCAGCGGGGCCATCTGCATCGCTGCCATGCCGCTGTAGTGCATGGCGCCAATGCCGGCACCGACCAGCACGCCGCCGCCGATCAGTTGCAGGGGGCTGACGTTGCGTCGCGCCAGCAGGCTCAGGGCGATCCACGAGGCGAACAGGCTGGGCAGGCCGGAGAGCAGGGTGATCAGCGGGTCATAGCGCACCGCCGCGCAAAGCTGGAAGGACAGCATGCCGATGAAGTGCATCGCCCACACGCCGCCGCCCAGCGCCACCGCGCCGGTGCCGATGGCCAGCTGGCGGTAGAACGGGCTGCGCGCCAGCCGCGCCACGCCCGACAGCTGCAGGGCCATGGCCGAGGTGAAGATGGCGATGAGGATGGAGAGCGCCACCAGCGCCGTGTTGTGCTCGCCGAAAACCAGCAGCGAAGGGGTGTCGCCACTGTAGAAATATCGCTGCAGATCGAGCATTGAACGAAGACCGTACTGCGTGCCGAAGGCCCGGTGGAAGACGAGACTGGGGGAAGCAAAACACAGGATGGCTGCAAATTGCCATCATTGTCGGTCGCTGCACCCGCGAAAGCCGCGTCACGAGGGCGGATTCAGACGAGTGGGAAGCCAGGGTTCGGAATCGAAGCTGAAACGATGCAGCCGGTGAGGCGACCGATAACGCGCTATCGGCGGAAGAGGCGGGAAATTGAGCGCTTGCCGACGGCTGGCAGCGCCCATGAAAAAGCCCGGCGGAGGCCGGGCTTTTTCATGGGTACCTGTCTGCGGATCAGGCGGGCATGTGCCATTCCTGCAGGCGGTAGCCTTCGCGGTTCAGCTCGTCGCGGGCCTGGTTCAGCAGGCCTTCGAGCTGCTCCGGGTCGGAGTAGGCGGAGCTGGGAATGCGGGTGAGGCCCAGCAGACGGGCACCGGTACGATCGAGGACGGACAGGTCGAGGCTGCCGTCGCCCCCTTGGTCAACCCAGGTCACACAATTGAAGGGTTGGAAGGCTCGTCCGGTGATCAGCAGAGCCTCGTTGAAACGAAGAGTCGCATGCATGGTTGTGATCTCTCTGCGGTAATCCATTGCGAAGGTGGCGAAAGCGGTTCATCCACTTTCGTGTTCGTTCACGCAATTGATGGTTTCAGAGTCGAAGAAAGTCACAGCCCATGTCGCGTTTGTACACAAAGTAGTCGCAAATTAATCCGAGTTAATCGCTGCAGGCCCCGTCAGCCGTGGCCTGCAGCGTTGTGGTGGGTGCGCTATCGCGCCGCACCTACCGCTCGTCAGAAGCGACGGGCGGTCAGGCCTGCATGGCCCAGCCGTCCACGTTCATCGCCGCCTGGCGCAGCGCCTCGGAACGGGTCGGATGCGGGTGACAGGTACGGGCGATGTCCTCGGCGGCGCCGCGGAATTCCATCGCCACGCAGTACTCCGCGATCATGTCGCCGACGTTCGGGCCGATCATGTGGACGCCGAGGATCTCGTCGCTGCGCTCGTCCGCCAGCACCTTCACGAAGCCCTCGGTCTCGTGGTTGATCTTCGCCCGGCTGTTGGCGGTGAAGGGGAACTTGCCCACCTTGTAGGCGCGGCCCTCGGCCTTGAGCTGTTCCTCGGTCCTGCCCACGGTGGCGACTTCCGGGTGGGTGTAGATCACGCTGGGGATCACCTCGTAGTTCACTTCCCCGGCCTTGCCGGCGATCAGTTCGACGCAGGCGATCGCCTCGTCCTCGGCCTTGTGCGCGAGCATCGGGCCGGAGGTGACGTCGCCGATCACCCAGATGCCCGGCACGCTGCTGCGGTGCTCGTGGTTCTCCAGCATGCCGCGCTTGTCGGTGGTCAGCCCCACGCTCTCCAGCCCGAGGCCCTGGGTATAGGGGCGGCGGCCGATGGCGAGCAGGACGTAATCGGCCTGGATCGACTCCGCCGCGCCGCCGGCGGCCGGCTCCACGCTCAGGGTCACCTGCTTGCCGCTGACCTTGGCCTGGGTGACCTTCGAGCCCAGCTTGAAGCTCATGCCCTGCTTGGTCAGTGCGCGCTGGAAGGTCCTGGCGGTTTCCAGGTCCATGCCGGGGCAGATGCGGTCGAGGTATTCGATCACCGTGACTTCCGCGCCCAGGCGGCGCCACACCGAGCCCAGCTCCAGGCCGATGACGCCGGCGCCGATCACCACCAGGTGCTTGGGCACCTCGGGGATGGACAGCGCGCCGGTGGAATCGAGGATGCGCTTGTTGTCGACCTCGACGCCCGGCAGCGGGGAGGGCTCCGAGCCGGTGGCGATGATGATGTCCTTGGCGGTCAGCTTGGTCTTGCTGCCTTCAGCGCCGGTCACCTCGACCTTGCCCGGCCCGTCGATGCGGCCCCAGCCCTTCACCCAGTCCACCTTGTTCTTGCGGAACAGGAATTCCACGCCCTTGGTCAGCGCGGTCACGCTCTCGGCCTTCTGCTTCATCATCTGCGCCAGGTCCAGCTTGGGCTTGACCTGGATGCCAAGGTTGGCGAACTCGCCGCCGGCCGCCGCTTCATACAGCTCGGATGCATGCAGCAGCGCCTTGGACGGCATGCAGCCGACGTTCAGGCAGGTGCCGCCGAGGGTTTCGCGACCCTCCACGCAGGCGACTTTCAGGCCCAGTTGGCCCGCGCGAATCGCAGCGTTGTAGCCACCGGGGCCGCCGCCAATGACGATCACATCGTATGCGCTCATGCCGTGTTCTCCATGCTTGGAAAGAGTCAGTGGAAAGGGTCAATCGAGGTTAGCCGGTGGTCGCTGGATCACCAGCGCAGGGCCGCTTCAATCCGTTACCTGATTTATATTACATGCATAATATATTTGTGCGGGCAAGTCGCCGCTACATGACAGGCGCGGCGGGGAGGGCGAAAATGCAGGGCTTTGGCGCCTCAGGTTCGTGCGCCTACGGAGAATTCATGAAGATCGACTGCGATTTCGACAGCGGCAACATCCAGGTCATTGACGACAGCGATCCGCGCCACGTGCGCCTGGCGCTGCGCCCGGACAGCAAAAGCCCGCACTTCCAGTGGTTCCACTTCAAGGCCGAAGGCCTCGAACCCGGCCAGCAGTACCAGTTCAGCCTGACCAACACCCCCGGCTCCAGCTACATCGGCGGCTGGCCGGGCTACAACGCCGTGGCGTCGTTCGATCAGCGCGAGTGGTTCCGCGTGCCGAGTACCTACGACTCCAATGGCCTGCACTTCAGCCTCGATGCCGAGCAGCCCCAGGCCTGGTTCGCCTACTTCGAGCCCTACAGCCGCGAACGCCACGCCGAACTGGTGAAACGCGCCCAGGCCAGTGGCGCCGAACTGCTCGCCACTGGCCATAGCCTCGAAGGCCGCGAGCTGCCCCTGCTGCGCATCGGCAAGGGCGCGGCGGGTGCGCGCAAGATCTGGCTGATCGCCCAGCAGCACCCCGGCGAGCACATGGCTGAGTGGTTCATGGAAGGCCTGATCGACCGCCTGCAATCCGGCGACGCTGACATCCAGCGCCTGCTGGAGCGCGCCGACTTCTACCTGGTGCCGAACATGAACCCGGACGGCGCCTTCCACGGCCACCTGCGCACCAACGCTGCCGGCAAGGACCTCAACCGCGCCTGGGCCGCGCCCAGCGCCGAGGAAAGCCCGGAAGTGCTGTTCGTCCAGCAGCAGATGGCCAAATACGGCGTGGACCTGTTCCTCGATGTGCACGGCGACGAGGAAATCCCCTTCGTGTTCGCCGCCGGCTGCGAGGGCAACCCGGAGTTCACGCCGCGCCTGGATCGCCTGGAAAGCCTGTTCCGCGAGCGCCTGGAAGCCAACGGCGAATTCCAGAGCGTGCACGGCTACCCGAAGGACGCTCCCGGCCAGGCCAACCTGACCCTGGCCTGCAACCACGTCGGCCGCACCTATGACTGCCTGTCGCTGACCCTGGAGATGCCGTTCAAGGACCACAACTTGTCGCCCAATGCCCGCACCGGGTGGAGCGGCGCGCGTTCGAAGGCGCTGGCGGGGGCGGTGCTGGTGACGGTGGCGAGCCTGATCGACGAATTGCGGTGATCGATTGAGCGCCTTCAGGCGCTGATTGCGGGCATGGCCCGCTCCTGCACCGGCGTTCCGTGTAGAAGCGGGCCATGCCCGCGACGCTTTTCTGCACAATGCCTACGCTTCGCTCGCCTGACCGTTTGGTCAATCCGTCCCGCCTGGCTGTTGAATCTTCGTACCCGCGTGCTAGTCCAATTAATGAGGCATCAGCACGCAGGAGGTGCGTATGACTCGACATCGCAAGCTGTTGACCCCGCAGGTCATCGAAGACCTGCAGGAACGCATGGACGCCCTGGAAGAACTGGACTTCAGAGAGCGCCGGGAAGTGCGCAAGAACCGCTCGGGCGAACACAGGCCCCGCACTTTCGCTGGCGCGGCCTGAGCAAGCGGGCCCCAGGCCCGGCCTCACTGGCGCTTGCGCCAGCCAAGGAGACACGGCAGGGTCGATTCGGCATCGCGCCGGACCGGCCTTGCGTGACGCTTGACCCCACTCATTCACTTCGTCGGACAGTATTCGGTATCCCGACACTGCCGCGCGCCCTTCCTTCAGCTCATTCCGGCAGCAGAGCGGCATTCCAGAGCGGCCCGCTTCTGTAATGTCACGCATACCTGATAGCAGTTGTCTTACAAAATTCAGACTGAAAACTTGAACTGCTTCACATAAAATCGGGGATACCGTTAGCGCATTTCGCTCTACCCGCAGCAGTCAGAAGTAGCCCCATGGAAAACCACAGCACCCCCCTGGGTCCGGTTCCCGCTCATCTGGTCCGTGAAGCCGTGGCCAAGAAGACAGGCCTGGGCTGGGTGGTCGAGTTCAACGTCGCCACCTGGCTCAACCTGGCCGTGCGCGATGACACCGCCATCGCCCTCAAGATCAGCTACCTGGACGGCGAAAAGCCCCGGGAAGTGCTGGTCGACAAGGGCAATATCTTCGGCGCCCAGCGCATCCTGCTGTGCGGCATCGCCCGCCTGGGAGTGAACCAGAAGCTGGAGGCCATGAGCCTGTCGCTGGAGACCCGTGCGCCGATCCAGTCACTGCTGGTCGAGGAACTCTTCGTCCAGGCCGTCGAGCGCCAGAGCGAAAAGAAGAACGGCACCCGCCGCTCGCGCTGACCACCCGGGGCGAGGGGCGCCGATTGTTCGCCCGAGCGCTGCAATCGCCGGGCATTCCTGTCGTGCATGAAGCCACTTCGGGCTTGCGATCCGCTGGCCTGAGCGGGGAACATCGCCTGGCCTCACTCGTGCACCAGGAAGCCCCATGCCCCTCGATATCGACCAGCTCAAGCTCTACACCGCCCACCGTGGCATCGCCATTCCCATGCTCGACTTCCTGCAGTTCCGCCATGCCCCGGCGGAAGATGGAAACGGGCCGGGCCGCCTGGTCATACGCGTCGAACCGCAGCATGTGAATGGCTGGGCCAACGCCCATGGCGGCCTGATCATGACCCTGCTCGATGTCGCCATGGCCCTGAGTGCCAGTGATGCCGACGAAGCCTATCGCGGCGTGGTGACCGTGGAGATGAAGACTAGCTTCCTGCGCCCCGGCGGCGAAGTCGGCGAAGTACTCGAAGCCCACGGCAAGGTCCAGCACCACACCCGCTCCATCGCCTTCTGCGAGGGCGAGCTGCGCAACAGCCAGGGCGTGGTCGTCGCGACCGCATCCGGCACCTTCAAGTACGTCAACAAGCCCCGCCCGCTGGCTGACGCCTGACTTTTCCCCGCTCGTTGGCGGCCGTGAACGGGTATTCGCGGCCGTTTCCCTGCGCTGATATCGCCTCGACATCAGCTCCGTCCGGCGGCTCGCCCGCCTCATCAAGACCTTCCTGATTTATCGGGTGTCCTATCGAAGAACGCTCTAGCACGGGCTTTGTAAGAAATATCTTTCACTGCCTGTAATGAATTCGTCATAAAGCGTGATTACATTTTTCTGTCATGAAAGTGTCACTCGATGTGACTGAGCCAGTGACGGCACAAGGCAACCCACCATGCTGCTCGATGACAAGAACTTCCCACGACGCGTCCAGCGCGACCTGCTGGATGACCGCGACGAAGAGCTCGAACTCGAACTGTTCGACGAACTCTACGACTTCGAAGGGCTGCGCGAAGGCAGCCTGCAGACCCACGAGGAACGCCTGGCGCGCCAGCGTTACTTCCACACCCTGTTCAGCCTGCAGGCCGAGCTGGTCAAGCTGCAGAACTGGGTGGTGAAGACCGGCCACAAGGTGGTCATCCTCTTCGAAGGTCGCGACGCCGCCGGCAAGGGCGGGGTGATCAAGCGCATCACCCAGCGCCTCAATCCGCGCGTGTGCCGGGTCGCCGCGCTGCCCGCGCCGAACGATCGCGAACGCACCCAGTGGTACTTCCAGCGCTACGTCTCGCACCTGCCGGCGGCGGGGGAGATCGTCCTGTTCGACCGCAGCTGGTACAACCGCGCCGGCGTCGAGCGGGTGATGGGCTTCTGTACCGACGCCCAGTACGAGGAATTCTTCCGCAGCGTGCCCGAGTTCGAGCGCATGCTCGTGCGCTCCGGCGTGCAGGTGCTCAAGTACTGGTTCTCGATCTCCGACGAGGAACAGCACTACCGCTTCCTCAGCCGCATTCACGACCCGCTCAAGCAGTGGAAGCTCAGCCCGATGGACCTGGAATCGCGCCGCCGCTGGGAGTCCTACACCAAGGCCAAGGAAGTGATGCTCGAACGCACCCACATCCCTGAAGCGCCTTGGTGGATCGTGCAGGCCGACGACAAGAAGCGCGCGCGGCTCAACTGCATCAGCCACCTGTTGAGCCAGATTCCCTACCAGGAAGTACAACAGCCCGCCGTCGACCTGCCCGAGCGGCAGCGCCACGAAGGCTATCGCCGGCATCCTACGCCGCAGGAACTGCAGGTGCCGGAAGTCTACTGACGCTGCACCGGTTGACTTCGGGCAGCTTTTGCAGGATGGCGGGGAGCGCAGCGATACCCATGCTGTCCGGCGCACCAACAGCATGGGTATCGCCCAGGCTCCACCCATCCTACGGTTGCCCCGGCTGCGTAGCAGGAGCGGACCCGCTCCCGAAGCGATCCCCTTACTTGGCCAGACTGCGCACCGAGCAACTGCCATCCGCAATGGCTTCGCAGAGGAAGTAGGGTATCCATTCCTCCCAGTGCCCCCTGGCCACCGGCGATTCGTAACGACACAGCAGCGTGCCCTCGGTATCGAACAACCCCCAGGGCTGCAACTCACCGTCCTTCAGCTTGCTCTGCACCTTGATGCCCTGGTAGCTGGCATTGCTGCCCACATGGAACGACTCCGTCTGCCAGCGCACCGGCTCATGCGGCGGGAAGGGCTGCGCCTCGAGGAAGCCGAACAGATCGTCATGGCTCAACAGGCTCTGGCGGATGGTCGGCCACAGGCTGCGGCGCAGGAAGTACTGGTCGGCAAAGCGCTGGTGCGCTTTCTCTTCCTTCAGGTACTGGGCGATCAGCTCGCGGATGCCCGGCAGGTTCGGGTTGTGGCAGCCGGCCCACATGCCCGCCAGCAGCAATTCGGTGTGGCTGAAGTAATCGCGCATGTGGTGATACCAGCAGCCGCTCTGCAGCCAGGCCTCCACCGCCGCGCGGTCGCGCTCGGAGAGCAGCGAGTCGGCGTCGCGCACCTGGAAGCGCGAGACCTCGCGGTCCTCCATCACCAGGAAGCGCCACATGGTCGCGGGGATGGCGCTGCGAGTCGCTTCGTCAACCAGCACGACCTGCGCGCCAGACTCCTTCAATCGGGTCAGCACTGCCTGCGGCACCGAGTCATCCACGTAGAAGCGGCAGCGCCATTGCGGGAACAGCTCGTGCGCGGCCTCCACGTTCTTCAGCGCGCTCTCGCAATAGCGCGGGCGGGCGCCGAACAGCGAAAAGACGATCAGGTTGTGCTCGGGGTTGCTCCCGTCGAAAGCCGGTGGCGGCGCGTCGGGCAGCGGGTGGGCGGGGAACTGGCTGTACTTGCGGTCCGCCACGCTCAGCGACAGGTTGCCGTAGCGGCGCACCAGGTCCTCGCGTTTCAGCCAGCCGCAGGCCTCGGTCAGCCCGTCCAGCGCCGTGCCCGGCATATTCTCCTCGCCCAGTTTGTTCAGCAGTTTCAGGTAGGTCTTGTAGGCCTGTTCGTAGTCCTGGGTCCGCATCAGGCACAGGGCATAATCCGCCAGCAGCGTGGGATGGGTCGGCGCGATCTTCAGCGCCTCGCGCGCCGTATCGCGGCCCAGTCGGTAATTCCCCTTGGCCAGCGCCGCCCGAAAAGTGGCGGCCAGCTTGTTCAACTTCTTCTCGGCGGCAGACATGCAGGATTCTCCAGGGCACGACGACGGCGGAAAGTGCTGCACGGGATGAGCAGCTTGCGCGCGTCGATGACATGAAGCGCAAGGCTAGGGAGCCGAGGGAATGAGCTCTATCGGAAAATTCCTGCACGTAGCGGCGATAATTACGAAGTCTCTCGTGGCCAACTTCGGCGGCTGATGCATGACTGGTGCGTTCCTGCCAAGAGCTGAAGCACTGGCCTGTGATCTGATGTAGACGGTCTGTCCGCCGCGTCGCAAAGGGACAGCATGATGGTTAACCAAGGGTTGGTGGAATGAAGTCAGACTTGTCGATGCTCCTGTGGGGCGCACCGCTGGTGATGCTGCTCGGTGGCTACCTGCTGATCCGCTGCATCGGCGGGCTGCGCCGGGTGATCGCCCCTGACATCTGCTACCGCTGGGCCGACCCCGCCCGCGCGGAAGTAGTGGCGCTGCCGCGACCGGGGCGCTACGTGGTCAACATCGTCTTCCCGCCCTTCACCGTCGTCACCGGTACCGCGCACTTCAACGCCGATTTCGCCATCACCGCCTGCGCCAGCGGCAATCCCGTGCCCTACGAGGCGTACAGCCACTTCAACGTCTTCACCGTGCGCCGCAGCGACATGGGCGGCAACTCCAGCAATCCCCTGGGCGAATTCCACTGCAACGAACCCGGCGACTACCGGATCACCTGCATGACCCCGCACCACATCCGTCCCGGCTTCCCGCTGGAAGTGACGCCCTACGTCTCGCCGATCGGTGTCGTCCCGCTGATCCTCGGCACACTGCTCGCGTCCTTCATGACCATCGGCGGGCTGATCATGACCCTCCTCAAGCTGGGCGGGGAGCTCTGACGGGACCCTCTTGGCTAACCCTGTAGGAGCGGGCCATGCCCGCGATCGCGCGCATGGCGCGCTCCTGCAGGTGATTCGGCGGACGCCGATGTATTTTAGCTAACATCTTAGCTAAGCTGGACTCGTCGCCAACCTGTCCCCGGAGGGGCGCAGCCATGCAAACACCTGACGTCCACAACATCCATGACGCCAAGTCCAACCTGTCCAAGCTTGTCGATCAGGCGGCGAAAGGGGAGGTGGTGATCATTGGCAAGGCAGGCAAGCCCGTCGCCAAGCTGGTATCGCTGACCTATGGAGAGGGGCAGCGCAAACCCTTCATCGGTAGCCTGAAAGGCCGTCTGTCCGATGAATTCGATGCCCTGGATGACGAGATCGCCCAGCTTTATCTCGAGGAGCCGTCTGATTGATATTGCTGGATACCCACATCCTGATCTGGGCCGCCACGGATGACCCACGGCTGACTCCCAAAGCCCGCCAGATGATCGAGAGTGCGCTGGACAATGGCCAGCCTGTGCATTTCAGCGCCATCAGCCTGGCGGAAGTCGCCATCAAGGCCAGCCTTGCGAAAAAGTCGCTGGGCGTGGAGCCCGATGATCTGCGCCGAGCGTCCCTTGAGGGTGGTCTGCGCGAACTGCCCTTCGTCGGCGCTCATGCAGTTGCACTGCGCGCGCTGCCGCTGCATGAGGACCACAAGGACCCGCACGATCGCATGCTGGTAGCCCAGGCACAGGTCGAGGGGCTGCAACTAGTGACGGCGGACGCCAAGCTGGAGCGTTACGGCTCTGCCGTTCTCTATCTGAAAAGCCGGTAAGTACCTGTAGGAGCGGGCCACGCCCGCGATCGCGCGCTCCTACAGAGAGCGTCGCAGCTTCGGTCAGACGATGCCCTACGTCCGCAACCGCTTCGCCCAACCGCGCCATCCGCTGCGCCCGGCAATCGGCGAACGCCCGCCGAGCACGCGCGGCAGATCGCCGAAGCGCACCCACAGATCATCCTGCCAATCCAGCACCCGCAGGCAGTGCCGTTCGAATTGCAGCTGCACATGGCGTGGTCCCGCGGCGTTGAACTGGCTGCGCACCTGCGGCACCACCGTGCCGCTGATCCAGCGCCGCAGCGCGCCATAGTCCGGCACGTTGAACGTCACCAGCGCCTGGTACACGGCGGATTCGCTCAGCAGCACGTAATCGAGTTCGAGGCCGTCCTCGGTCAGCAGCCGCTCCTGGCGAATCTGGTCGTCGGCCATGCGCATGGCCAGGCGTTCTTCGTGCGTGTAACCCGTCACGCGGCAGAAGTCGGCGAGGATGAACCAGACCTGATCGTCGATCAGCAGCGCGCGCAGGGTGCGGCGATTACGGAGGAAAGGGAGTGGGATTGGCAGGGAAGAATCGTCCATTTCAGTCGCATCTCTACTACGAGCTGACCACCTACGGACGATGTTGGATCAGCAGCCATACGAACCAACACGCCGCGTTCCGGTGGACGGCCCAAATGGTTGGGCCGCCGATACAGATCGGCGATTGTCTCTAGGGTTTCGGGCTGCTAATCCCGGCCCCGTCTTTTTCACGGGGCGGGTGGACGATAGAAGAATCAAGTTGTCTCGGACAACAGAGGTGGCGGGGACAGTTCGCTTCGGAGGCGGAACTGCACTCTCTGTCTCAGTATTGCAGTCAATGTTGTAGCCATTTCGTTCGCGAAAGCAGTGGAGACTTGCTCAAGCCGCTCATTCAGTTCGCTCGCTCGGCCCTGAGTTGTTCGATGTTACGCGACTTGCCGCCGTTGCTCTTGTAGTCACTCCAGTACTCTTTCATGTCCTCCTGGCACTGAACGATCTGCTCGCCTGCGTGACGCAGGTTCAGCTTGTTCACAAAGCCGGAAGTGGCGCCCACCTTCTTTTCGTAGGCGATGGTTTCGCGCGCTTCTTTTATGCGCAGATCGCAATCAAGAATCAGGTCGGCGGAGATACCGCGCTGTGCTTCGGGGGACGCGGCGTACTGCCGAGCTTCGGCGTCCTTCGCGGCGAAATCGCGGGCGGCCAGTTGCTCAGGCGTGGGGTTGTCGTTGGCGTCTTTCAGGTATTGCACGGAGATCGGGTCGTCGATCGGTTTGCTGTACACCTGGGCGCGGATGACTTTCCAGAACGTGCTGCCGAAGCGAGTTTCCTTTTGCTTCGGTGCCTGGCTGGTGACCTGGTAGCTGGCGGCGGCGAGGTAGGGAATGCCGTTGGCCGTGGTGCGCGTCGTCAGCTGGAGTACAGCGCTGACGGTCACTCCAGCGGCCCACTCGTCCTGCGACAGGTTCTCGGTGACCTTGATCCACTGCGCCTCACCACCGATTGGGTTGCCGTCGAGGGTGCAGGCGACGCCGAGGCGGGGCAGGTCGCTATCGCATTTATGCCGCACTTCATCCAGCGGAGCCATCACCAGGTACTCCTGGGCGGCATGCGCGCTGGCGATAGGGAGTAGCACGGCAGTAGTCAAGGTTAGGAGGGAGGTGCGTAGGAGGCTGTTCATGCGCGGTCCTTGGTCATTCGATAGACGCGCAATTAGGCGGTGCGTCTGCGGGTTCTTTCAGCCGAAATGCCTTTCGCGGTGACAGTTTGGGCAAAGCGCAATGGCGTTCTCCACCGTGTCCTCACCGTTCTGGGCGAGCGGTATTCGGTGGTGTACCTCCAGATACGGCGAGCTGTCGGATTTGCGCTTGAAGGGGGCTGGCTCCTTGCAGCCCTCACACTTCCCTTCTGCACGTAGCAATACCTCGGCGACCACATCGGGGTTGCGGTTAAACACCACTGCGCGGACCGTTTTCTTGCTCGGTATCTTTGGGGCTTTTGCCAGGCGGGTCCGTCGCTGCTCGCTTGAGTCTTGAAGCGCTTTCTGCACGGATTGCAGGAAGTCGACTTGGACGAGTGCCGCTTCGTTCAGCGAGCTGTCCCGGTACTCCGCGTACATAACCAGGGCGCGGCGATACATGTCCTTTCCGCGCGTGTTGAGCGGCAGGATTTCCTCAGTTGGATCGAACTTCTGGCAAATGTCGGCGAATGCCGCGCTGGACTTGATATCGCCCAGCGCAAAGTCACCATTGTCGAGGTGCATTGCCAAAACTTTTAGGCGCCCGTCGATGGCGCCGGTGTAGTGCTTGATGGTCTTCTGGCTCTTGCCTTGGGCGATCAGCCAATCGTGAAACATCATCTACCGCTAGCTCTCTTGCCGCTGAATATCAGGTGCTACCGCTTTGCGAATGGGTTGGGTCATTCCCCACCCACCCCATTGCGCTCATGCCGATAAACACTCACCGCCTCGTAAACCGCCTTGCGCAGCCGGTTGATGCCGCCAATCGGGCGGTGTTCGGGCAGGGCGTGCCAGGGGTTGTAGGAGAGGTTGTCGCAGGCGAGGTTCTGTTCGCGGCTGTCGAAGTCCTGGGGCGGGATGCTGACGGTGGCGACGGTCTGGAAGGGGGAGTCCTTCTCGCTCCATTCGACGCTGACGTCTTCGATGGGCATGTACTTGCTCGGGTCCTGTTTCTGCACTTGCAGGGCGAAGCAGGCGGGGATGCGGTCGACCGAGAGTTGCTGGTACATGGCAGTGCGCAGGAAGTTGGG
Organism: Pseudomonas sp. PDM19; assembly: GCF_014852215.1. Taxonomy (NCBI): domain Bacteria; kingdom Pseudomonadati; phylum Pseudomonadota; class Gammaproteobacteria; order Pseudomonadales; family Pseudomonadaceae; genus Pseudomonas; species Pseudomonas sp. PDM19. Next base: position 256,097 of record NZ_JACVBG010000001.1, read on the forward strand.
CAGCTTCTCGTTGAGCTTGGGTAGCTGGTAGGCCGGGCAGCCTTCGCTCAGCGGGATGACGCGGTATTTGATGTTGTTGGCGTCGCCGAGCTTGTAGGGGGCGATGCCGTTGTAGCCGGCCTGCAGGGGGCTGTCCGGGGCGGGGGCGAGGGTCTGCAGGGCGATGACCAGGTGGCGGATTTCCCAGGTGCTGGGCTTCCAGCTGGGGAAGAAGGCGGCGACCTTCTGGCCGCTCGCTTGCGCGGCGAAGTTCTGCCGGTATTCGGCGACGTCGCGGACGAAGAACACCGGGTGGTTGAACATGACGAAGTCCTGCTCGGTGTCGTGGCCCTTGCCGGGCATCAGCTTGGCGCCGGGCACGTCGAGTAGCTTGATGGCCATGCCGCGGGCGTCGCGGGCGCTGTCGAACTGCGGGTAGGCGTTGCCGTTGGAGAAACGGACCATGGCCGCCCATTTGTGCCCCGGTTCGGCGAACACGCCCTGGCGCAGGCCGGGGGCGAGGTCGCTGGCGACCGTGACTTCGGCCTTCACGCAGCCGTGGGCCTTGGCGTGGGCGTCGCGCAGGACGCGGGTGTTGTCGCGGTGCTGTTCGACGATGCGCACGGCGTCTTCGATGATGGCCTGGGTGAGCTGGGCTTCGCCCGGTGGGATTTGTTCCTGGGCGGAGACCGGGCCGGAGAATTTCCACGCGTAGTAGAGGCTGCCGATGCCCCAGCCGAGCAGGCCGATGGCGGCGACGGCGAGCAGCAGACGGCCGAGCCATTTGCCGAGGAAGAGCCAGATTCGGGTGAGCAGGGAGCGCATGGCACGGGGTCCTTTGGTGTTCTTTTTATGGAGGGGATTCCAGGAGCTTCCCTCTCCCTGACCCTCTCTCTGGGGAGAGGGGACTGCTTGGCGGATCGGTGTTGCGGGAGGGGAATGGTGCTGGGCGTTTCCCTCTCCCTAGCCCTCTCCCTGAAGGGAGAGGGAACTGGTTCGGCGACTCGGTGGGACTTCAGAGTGGGGGCTGGCCCTCACCCCAGCCCTGGCTACGCGCCCCGCTCCGGAGGGAGAGGGGGCGGATCGGTGTTTCGGTGGTGGCTGGGAGTTGCCATTCACATGTAGGAGCGAGCTTGCTCGCGAACCCGGCCAGCGCCGGAGCTGCCGGGGAGTCTGTTCGCGAGCAATGACCAGGCGTCCCCCTCGGTCCTACGAAAAGCGTGTCGTCACTCGCACTTCGGCCCCGGCGTCCACGGTGGGGTGGGGACGTTCGGGTCGAGCTTGCTTTCGTAGTCGGGGTTGCCCAGCACCTTCAGGTATTCCACCAGCGCCCAGCGTTCTTCTGGCGACAGGGCGCGGCCGATGGCGCCGTCCTTGCGGCAGCCGTCGCGGAATTCGTGGCCGCCGTTGCTGTTGCCGGTGACGCTGGTCTTGTAGAGGAAGCCGCCGGGGAAGCGCTCGGTGCGGTATCCGGCGTATTTCGGGTCGTACTCGAAGCTACCGACCCAGAACTGGCTGTCGCGCTCGGCCACCGGGGAGAGCATCTGGAACAGGTTGGGCACCGAGCCGTTGTGCAGGAAGGGCGGGGTGGCCCAGATGCCATCCAGCGGGCGGGCCTTGTAGGCGCGCAGTTCGCGGACGCCGATGGGCAGGCCGTAGCCGTTCATTTCCTGCTGCTGCAGCGGGCTGATGTGGGCGTCGCGGTAGGCGCGCTGCTCGACGAAGGCGGTGACGTAGGCCAGGCCCTTGGCGGCGGAGATCTTCGACAGGTCCAGCGGCGCGTCGGATTTGGGCACGAGGACCACGTTCATGTTCTGCAGCTCATCGAGCTTGAGCTTCAGCGGGCGCACGTCGAAGGTGTGGTCGGCGATGTTGTCGGCGGTGGTCGGGTCGGTGCCGATCTCGCTGGTGGGGACCATCTTCATGCGCCACTCGGGCACGCGGGCCGGGGCGATGTAGTCCTTGGCGCCTGGCTCCTTGACGTGCGGGCCGTGGCAGTAGACGCAGTTGGCCTGGAACAGGGCGCGGCCCTGGGAGGCCTTCTTCAGGTCGATCTCGCCGAACACGTCCTTCGGCCAGGCCGGCGGCTTGAGCTGCTTGAGGGTCTCTTCCAGGGTGTAGAGATCGCGCAGGCGCACGCTGGAGGCGTAGCGCTCATCGCCCATCACCGGTTTGCCGTCGCTCTCGAACATGCGCAGGGTGGCGCCGACGCCGAGGGCTTCGCCGATGTTGCGTGCCATGGGCTGCATGGCCGAGCCGTTCCACTGCACCCAGTCGAACTTCCAGATGTCCCATACCTGTGGGTAGTTCACCGGGGCGTTGGCGACGCGGTAGTTGGAGGCGTCGATGCCGTCGCCGAACACGCTGTTGGCGATGCGGCCGAAGGCGTCGGCGCGGCCGGGGCCTTCCAAGGTTGGGTAGAGGCCGCGGTGGGTGTCGTTCCAGGCGGTGGAGACGAGGGTGCCGAGCACGTTGCGCACGTCGCGCTTGAGCGCGGCCTTGCCCTTGGGATAGCGGTCGCCCAGCACGCCCTTGGCGAAGCGGTCGAACTTCCACGGCACGTAGTAGGTGGAGGCAAGACTGGCGCCCAGCGCCTGGCCGAACGCGCCGCCGCGCAGGGTAGGCACGGTGGAGGCGATGGAGTGCATGGCTGCGCCGCCGTCGATGCGCACAGCGGTGCCTTTGTAGCGCAGCTCGCCGGTGTGGCAGGCGGAGCAGGTGATGTCGAGGTACCAGGCGCCGGACTCGCCGTCCTGGTGGCGGGCGAAGCCGACCGGCAGGTTGCCGGGGTTCCTGGAGGTGGCCGCCAGGGTGTCGTCGGCGTCGCGACCGATCTGCTCGGGCTCGATGAGGAAGCCGAAGCGCGCGAGGTTTTCGGGGCTGGCGAACTTGTCCCTGGAGAAGGGCTGCTCGAGGTGGGTGAACCAGTCGTAGCGCAGGCCTTTCACCTGGGTGCCCTGGGGCGTGTAGTAGTAGGTTTCGCGGTCTGCCGGGCTCCACTGGTCGAGGTGGATCATCTTCTCCGGCCTGGAATACTCGGGGAGATTGGGATGCGCGGTGTACCAGGCGATGACGCCCCCGATGAGCAAAAGCAGCAGCAGGACTGCAAGTAGGACGCGGCCGATAATGCGCATCGAAACTTCCTTGTTATGTGTGCGAAAAAGAATCGGACGTTTATGCCAAGTACGCGGCGGCTTGGCAAGGTGATGCCGTACGGAATTCAGGGTTTTTATGGCGGGATACGGGACTGGGGCGGGGTGTTTCTGGCCTTGTTCGAAGAGCGACAGCATGGGTAATTGCTGCGCTCCACCCATCCTGCGGAAAGCTCCAAGGTGGGCAGGTGGCACGTCGCAGGATGGTGTGGAGCGAAGCGATACCCATCGCCCTTCAGGTGAATGCCTAGGACGCGGGGCGCAGCTCCAGCAGCAGGCTCAGGCAGATCGCCGCGCCGATCAGCACACCGACCACGCTGGCGATGATCAGCGGCCAGCGCAGGCCGGGGCTGTCGGCCTCGTCATCGGGAATGCGCGCGTGGATGGCGGGCCAGAGTTCGTCCGGTGGTGGCAGTTCTGGCCAGGGTTCGTCGCTGGCTGGTGGGGAAGGGTGGTCGGCGAGCTGGTAGAGCAGGGCGATCATCCAGTCCAGCGCGGCGATGCGCGTGGGGTGATAGCGATCGGCGTCTGTCCAGACGTGGAGGAAGGTGTCGACCAGCAGGGCGTCGGCTTCTGTCTGATCGGTCTTCAGCTTCAGCGCCAGTGGGTAGAGGCGCGAGGCCGTGCTGCGGTACAGTGTGGCAAAGGCGCGCGCGTCACCGTCGCCGCTTTCGGCGAGCAGGTAGCTGAGGAAGTTCGCTTCATCCGGGTCGATGACGGCCTCCGGCGGTGTCGCGGCGAGCGGTGTGGCTGGAGTAGTAAGGATAGTAGCGGGCTGCTTGTAGGAGCGAGCAAGCTCGCTCCTACAGAATCGTAGGGCGAATAACCTGGAACAGGTTATCCGCCGGCTCTTGAATGGCGGATAACGCTGGCGCGTTATGCGCCCTACGGGGCTGGAGAAATGCCGTCAGACCACTTTCTCGAACGGCAGGCCGACGTAGTTTTCCGCGATGGTCGTGCGGCCAGCTTCGGAGCCGAGGAAGTAGTCCAGTTCGGTCTCCAGCATGCGCCGGGTGAAGGCGTCGCTGTCGGGGAACTGGTGCAGCATCGAGGTCATCCACCAGGAGAAGCGTTCGGCCTTCCAGATGCGCCGCAGGGCGATGGGCGAATACTGTTCCAGCAGGTCGACGCGGCCCTCGCCGTAGACCTTCACGAGGATGCGGTGCAGCGCGTCGACGTCGCTGGCGGCGAGGTTCAGGCCCTTGGCGCCGGTGGGCGGGACGATGTGGCCGGCGTCGCCGACGAGGAACAGCCGGCCGTATTGCAGCGGCTCCACCACGAAGCTGCGCAGCGGGGCGATGCTCTTTTCCAGCGACGGGCCGGTGACCAGCTGGCGTGCGGCGTCCTCGGGAATGCGGCGCTTGAGTTCTTCCCAGAAGCGTTCGTCGGACCAGTCTTCCACCTTCTCTTCCAGCCCCACCTGCAGGTAGTAGCGGCTGCGGGTAGCGCTGCGCTGGCTGCACAGGCTGAAGCCGCGCTCGCTGCTGGCGTAGATGAGTTCGTGGTTGACCGGCGGGGTGTCGCTGAGCAGGCCGAGCCAGCCGAACGGGTAGACGCGCTCGAAGACGCTCAGGCGCTCGGCGGGAATGCTGCGCCGGGCCACGCCGTGGAAGCCGTCGCAGCCGGCGATGTAGTCGCAGTCCAGGCGCACGTGTTCGCCCTGGTGAGTGAAAGTGACGTAGGGCTTTTCGCTGGTTACGTCATGCAGCGCCACGTCGGCCGCTTCATACACGCTCATCGCGCCGCTGGCTGCGCGGGCCTGCATCAGGTCGCGGGTGACTTCGGTCTGGCCGTAGACCATCACCTGCTTGCCGCCGGTGAGGGCCTTGAGGTCGATGCGCTCGCGGCGGCCATTGAGGACCAGTACGAAGCCGTCGTGGAGCAGGCCTTCGGCGTCCATCCGCGCGCTGGCGCCGGCTTCGCGCAGCAGGTCGGCGGTGCCTTGTTCCAGTACGCCGGCGCGGATGCGGCCGAGCACGTAGTCAGGCGTCTGGCGTTCGAGGATCACGGTGTCGATGCCAGCCTTGTGCAGCAGCTGGCCAAGCAGGAGGCCGGCAGGACCGGCACCGATGATGGCGACTTGAGTCTTCATGGGGTGGCTCCTTGGAGAGCGCTGTTGTTTTTGTCTCCTGCATTTTTTGTGGATGAGATCGGCCTTTGAAGGTAATTTCCAACAGTCTTCTTGGATTTTTCATGGATGTGGGCGGTGATCGAACAACGCGCTGACACGCCGGTCCCGGTGTTCCGCCTGTATGGCGAGACGACGGTGTGGCCGACGCCGGACCTGATCCACTGCGAATCCATCGCCTCGCGCAGCCGCCTGCATGACTGGGAAATCCGCCCGCACCGGCATGGCGATCTGGTGCAGTTGCTGTATGTGCAGTCCGGCGCGGCGGAGCTGGAAGTGGAAGGGCGGGTGACGCCAGTCCGCGAGGCTTCGCTGCAGGTCACGCCGGCGCTGGCTGTGCACGGCTTCCGCTTTGCCGAGGACGTGCAGGGCTGGGTGCTGAGCATGGGCCTGCCGCTGGCCGAGCAGCTCGGCGGCCTGCTGCAGAGCCCGGTACTGGAGCAGCCGGCGTGCTTCACGGTGGGCGAGGGCAAGCGCCAGCTGGATGCGCTGTTCGAGTCCATCGACCGTGAGTACGCCCAGCAGGCGCCGGGCCGCGACCTGATGCTGCAGTCGCTGCTCAACATGCTGCTGGTCTGGCTCAGCCGCCGGGCGCTGGAGCAGGCTCGCGCGCAGGCGAGCCAGCAGGATCGCGGCGTCGAGCATGTGCATGCGTTCTCCCGCCTGCTCGAGCAGGACTTCCGTTTACACCGGCCCATCGAGCATTACGCGGCGGCGCTGGGGATCAGCGCCGCGCACCTCAATGCGCTGTGCCGGCGACTGGCCGGGCAGTCGGCGTTGCAGATGATCCACCAGCGCCTGCTGCTGGAGGCCAAGCGCAACCTGGTGTACACAGCCATGACCATCCAGCAGGTGTCGGACAGCCTGGGCTTCTCCGAACCCGCCTACTTCTCCCGATTCTTCAAGCGCTACGCCGGGGTCTCGCCCCGCGCGTTCCGCGAGCCGCGTTGAGCCGCCATGAATATCGATTCGCGTATCAAGTTCCGTCACCTGGTGTGTTTCCTCGAAGTGGCCCGGCAGGGCAGCCTGGCTCGGGCGGCGGACGCCCTGGCGGTGAGCCAGCCGGCCATCTCGAAGACGCTCAAGGAGCTGGAGGACCTGCTCGAGGCCAGCCTGTTCGAGCGCGGCAAGAGCGGCGCCAGCCTGACCGAGGCCGGCGTGGCCTTCCTGCGCTACGCCGGCCCTTGCGTGCAGGCGTTGCGCGACGGGGTGAACAGCCTGCGCGGCGGCGAGTACGCCTCCAGCACCGTGCGCCTTGGCGTGCTCTCCACCGTGGAAAGCCTGCTGATGCCGGAGACGGTGCGGCGCCTGCACGAGCGCCACCCGGCGCTGGTGGTCAGCGTGGTGACCGGGCCGAGCGCGCACCTGCTCTCGCAACTGCACGTGGGCGAGCTGGACCTGGTGGTCGGCCGCATGACCGAAAGCCCGCAGATCCAGGGTCTTGCCTTCGAACACCTGTACAGCGAATCCATGACCCTGGTGGCCCGCGCCGGGCACCCGCTGCTGGGTCGCCCGCTGCCGCCCTCGGCGCTGGACGACTGGCCGCTGGTGCTGCCGCTGGCCGGCACCACCATCCGCAAGTCCGCCGACAGCCTGCTGGTGCAGAGCGGCCTCGGCCAGCCGCGTCGTCGACTGGAGACCCTGTCCACGGTACTCAGCCGCCGTTATGTATTGACCAGCGACGCACTGTGGATCGCCCCGCTGGATTCGGTGCGCCTGGACCTGCGTTCCGGCGAGATGGTCGAACTGCCTCTGGATGTACAGGAACCGGGCGGTTCAGTAGGGGTTTGCAGCAACTCGACGCTGCCGCTTTCGCTCGGCGCGCACTGGTGCCTGGAGGTGCTGCGCGAGGTCGGCGAAGCGTACCGTGAGGGTGCTTATCCATAACTGAATGGTTATGGATGGTGGGCATCTTTTCAGTTTTCGGCGTCGGGCTTGCGGGCGACACTCCGTCGCACTGCCTGATGCAACAGGCTCCTATAAATCCAACAAGAGGAGACCGACATGTCCGACGCGGAGAACAGCCGCTTCGTCATTCGTGACCGAAACTGGCACCCTAAAGCCCTCACCCCCGACTACAAGACCTCCATCGCCCGTTCCCCGCGCCAGGCGCTGGTGAGCATTCCGCAATCGGTCTCCGAAACCAGCGGCCCGGATTTCTCGCACCTGAAGATGGGCGATCACGACAACGACCTGCTGCTCAACTTCAACAACGGTGGCCTGCCCATCGGCGAGCGCATCATCGTTTCCGGCCGGGTCATGGACCAGTACGGCAAGCCCGTGCCGCACACCCTGGTGGAGATGTGGCAGGCCAACGCCGGCGGCCGCTACCGGCACAAGAACGACCGCTACCTGGCGCCGCTGGACCCGAACTTCGGCGGTGTCGGCCGTGCGCTGACCGACAGCGAAGGGCGCTACGTCTTCCGCACCATCAAGCCCGGCCCGTACCCGTGGCGCAACGGCCCGAACGACTGGCGCCCGGCGCACATCCACTTCTCCATCAGCGGCCCGTCGATCTCCACGCGGCTGATTACCCAGCTGTACTTCGAGGGTGACCCGCTGATCCCGATGTGCCCCATCGTCAAGTCCATCGCCAACCCGGACGCGGTGGAGTCGCTGATCGCCAAGCTCGACATGAGCAACGCCAATCCCATGGATTGCCTGGCCTACCGCTTCGACATCGTGCTGCGCGGCCAACGCAAGACCCATTTCGAGAACCAGTGAGGAGGACCGACCATGCCTATCGAACTGCTGCCGGAAACCCCCTCGCAGACCGCCGGCCCGTACGTACACATCGGCCTGGCGCTTTCCGCCGCCGGCAACCCGGCCCGTGACCAGGAAATCTGGAGCGAGATGGTCAAGCCTGGCGCGCCCGGCGAACACATCCTGCTGATCGGCCATGTGTACGACGGCAACGGCCATCTGATCCGCGACTCCTTCCTGGAGCTGTGGCAGGCGAATCACGAAGGTGTGTATGACGCTGCCTACGATCAGGAGAAGCCCTTCAATGGCTTCGGACGCACGGCAACGACCTTCGATGCCGGCGAGTGGCAGGTGCAGACCATCAAGCCCGGAGTGGTGAAAAACGCCGCCGGTGTGCCCATGGCGCCGCACATCAACCTGTCGCTGTTTGCCCGTGGCATCAACATCCACCTGCAGACCCGCCTGTACTTCGAGGACGAGGCGCAGGCGAACGCGGTGGACCCGGTGCTGAATCTGATCGAGCAGCCCGAACGTCGGCAAACCCTCATCGCAAAGCGTTGCGAGGTGGACGGGAAGCTCGCTTACCGGTTTGATATCCGCGTCCAGGGAAATGCGGAAACGGTGTTCTTTGACTTCTGATACACGACTACAGGAAACATCCGCCGAACCGGTCGCCGACCGTGTCCGGCGGCACTTCGCCGCCGCGCTCGATGAGCGCGGCTACCGGGCGGACGATGCGCAGATGGCGGCGGTGGACCACCTCGCCAGCTGGCTCGACGACTTCCTCGCCGGCCGTCACGGCTTCCTGCGCAAACCTGTCGCCGGCGTATACCTCTGGGGCGGGGTGGGGCGCGGCAAGAGCTTCGTCATGGACCAGTTCTTCGCTGCCGCGCCGACCCAGGCCAAGCGCCGCGTGCACTTCCATGCCTTCCTGCAGGAACTGCAGGTGCGCATGCTGGCGATCACCGGGCAGTCCGACCCGCTGGTGCGCGTCGCCCGCGCCATCGCTGAAGAAACCCGGTTGCTGTGCTTCGACGAATTCCACGTGCACGACATCGGCGACGCCATGCTCCTGGGGCGGATGCTGAAGGTATTGGTGGACGAGGGCGTAGGCCTGGTCTGTACGTCCAACTACGAGCCGGAAAATCTCTGTCCGAACCCGCTGTACCGCGAGCGCTTCCGCCCGGCCATCGAGCTGATCGAAAAGCGCTTCGACGTGATTTCGGTGGATGCCGGCCAGGACTACCGCGAGCACAGTACGTCGCTGGAGGAGTGGGGCACTTATCTTTGGCCGGCGACGACGGATGATATCGAGTTGATTGATTCGCGCTTGGGGTTGGCGGACGAGGCGCACTTCAATGAAACGCTCAGCGTCAACCACCACCCGCTGAAGGTGCATGCCCACGACGATCATTGTGCGTGGATGGATTTCAGCGAGATGTTCGAACGTCCGCGCTCGGCCAGCGACTACCTGTGGCTGATCGAGCATTACCCGCGCATGGCGGTGAGCGGTCTCGGTCCGCTGGCGGACTACCCGCCGGACGTGAGCATGCGCTTCCTCAACTTCATCGACATCGCCTATGACCGGCAGCTGAAGCTGCAGCTGTTCGCCACGGTGCCGCTGGAGGAGCTGGCGGCGGGTGGGGCGGCGCTGGACTTCTCGCGCACGCTGAGCCGGTTGCGGCAGTTGAAGCTGGAACCGCTGTAGGCCTCAGGGGTGCCATTGGGGGGCGGATTCACCTTGTAGGAGCGGGCCGCTTTTTAGAAAGGCGATGTGGGCGCGATCGCGCGCATGGCGCGCTCCTACAGGTTTAGTGCCAGCGGGAACCATCGGAGACAGAGTTCGCTTCTGCGCGCGCTCTCAAGCTCTGTTCGATAATCGGTCATTCGTGTTGCGATAATCGCCCGTGCGTGTCGATAATCGCCCGGCATTCGCCTGCCAGGACAACAACAATGACCGACGCTCCCCGTGCCAGCCTGCCGCCCCTCGCGCCGCCGATCATCGCTTCGCCCGCCAAGCGCATCGAGGCCTTCACCGGCGACCCGAATTTCATGACCTCGCTGGCCCGTGGCCTGGCGGTGATCCATGCGTTCCAGGAGCGCAAGCGCCACCTGACCATCGCGCAGATCAGCCACCGTACCGAGATTCCCCGCGCCGCCGTGCGCCGCTGCCTGCACACACTGATGAAGCTGGGCTACGTCACCTCCGACGGCCGCACCTATTCGCTGCTGCCCAAGGTGCTGACCCTCGGTCATGCCTACCTGTCCTCGACGCCGCTGGCAGTCACCGCGCAGCCGATCCTCGACCGCCTCAGCGAACAACTGCACGAGGCCTGCTCCATGGCCACGCTGGAAGGCGACGAGATTCTCTACATCGCCCGCTCGGCCACACCGCAGCGCCTGATCTCGGTGGACCTTAGCGTCGGCAGCCGCCTGCCGGCCTACTGCACGTCCATGGGCCGCATCCTGCTCGCCGGGCTGAACGACGATGCACTGGAGGATTACCTCGCCCACGCCGACCTGCAGGTGAAGACCAGCCGCACCGTGCACACCCCGGAAATGCTCCGCGCGAGCATCGCCGAAATTCGCCAGCAGGGCTGGGTGATCATCGACCAGGAACTGGAGGTCGGCCTGCGCTCCATCGCCGTGCCGCTGAAGGATTCCGCCGGCCAGGTGCTGGCCGCGCTGAACGTCGGCACCCATGCCGGCCGGGTGTCGCGCCAGGAGCTGGAGACGCGCTTCCTGCCAGTGCTGCTGGAGGCCAGCCGCGAGCTGGGCACGCGGCTGTTCCATTGACTGCGGGGAGGGCCTGCACGCCTTTCGCTGGCCTCTGGCATTCCCTGTTCGCTAACCGCCCACAGGCGCGATTATCGAATTGAACGGCTGAACGTCTCTTCGTACTGTTGAGCGACCCGTCCAGCCGGACGGGCAATAACAACAATGAGCGTCAGCCATGGCCCCTGTGTGCCTGCTTCATCCGCCGGTCCGTGCGTCCACCGGCTCGCGCCTCATTCCTGTCCAGCTTGCGGGAGTGCAGGGCGATCCAGCCGGCCTTCCCGCGACGACGCATTCGCAGGAAGTCTTCGCATGACCAGCTCTGCCCACGTGCCCGCTGCCGGCACCCTCGACGTCCAGTCCTTCATCAACGCCCAGCCGCTGTCGCTGTACCAGTACCGCATCGTGCTGCTGTGCTTCCTCATCGTTTTCCTCGACGGCCTGGATACCGCCGCCATGGGCTTCATCGCCCCGGCGCTGACCCAGGACTGGGGCATCGACCGCGCCAGCCTCGGCCCGGTGATGAGCGCCGCGCTGATCGGCATGGTGTTCGGCGCCCTGGGCTCCGGCCCGCTGGCCGACCGCTTCGGGCGCAAGGGCGTGCTGGTGGTGGCGGTGTTCCTCTTCGGCCTGTTCAGCCTGATCTCGGCCTACAGCAGCAACCTCGAGCAATTGATGGCGCTGCGCCTGCTGACCGGCATCGGCCTCGGCGCGGCGATGCCCAACGCCACCACGCTGCTCTCGGAGTACACCCCCGAGCGCCTCAAGTCGCTGCTGGTGACCAGCATGTTCTGCGGCTTCAACCTGGGCATGGCGTCCGGCGGCTTCGTCTCCGCCAAGCTGATCCCAGCCTACGGCTGGCACAGCCTGCTGCTGCTCGGCGGCGTGCTGCCGCTGGTGCTGGCGGTGGTGCTGCTGGTGTGGCTGCCGGAGTCGGCGCGCTTCCTGGTGGTGCGCAATCGCGGGGCGGACAAGGTCAAGCGCGCCCTGGCGCCCATCGCGCCGGCCGAGGTGGTTGCCGCCCGTGACTTCAGCGTGCCCGAGCAGAAGACGGTGCAGAGCCGCAACGTGTTCAGGGTGATCTTCTCCGGCACCTACAGCGCCGGAACCCTTTTGCTGTGGCTGACCTACTTCATGGGCCTGGTGATCGTCTACCTGCTCACCAGCTGGTTGCCGACGCTGATGCGCGACGCCGGCGCGAGCATGGAACAGGCTGCCTTCATCGGTGCGCTGTTCCAGCTCGGCGGGGTGCTCAGTTCGGTGGCGGTCGGTTGGGCCATGGACCGCTTCAATCCGCACAAGGTCATCGGCATCTTCTACTGCCTGGCCGGGGTGTTCGCCTATTGCGTGGGGCAGAGCCTGGGCACCGTCACGCTGCTGGCGACCCTGGTGCTGGCGGCTGGCATGTGCGTGAACGGCGCGCAGTCGGCCATGCCGTCGCTGGCAGCACGCTTCTATCCGACTCAGGGTCGTGCGACGGGGGTTTCCTGGATGCTTGGCATTGGTCGTTTCGGCGCCATCCTCGGTGCCTGGATCGGCGCCACGCTGCTGGGCCTGGGCTGGAACTTCGAGCAGGTGCTGACCGCGCTGATGGTGCCCGCCGCCATCGCCACCGCCGCGGTGCTGATCAAGGGGCTGGTGAGCCACGCCGACGCGACCTGACGGACGCGTCTGAAAGGGGCCGCGATGCAAGGTCGTGGCCCTTCCGCTGGCGAACGTTTCCTACGCTGCAGAGCTCGACGCAATGTCGGTTGTTCTGGCGTCAATAGGATGAACGGTCTCTGGGTGGGAGTGAACGGTCGAAAAATCGCCCCGTTTCGCTGAAATAGATTCAACTCCCTGAAGAAATTGCTGTCGGACCAATAGCCAATCTTTGTCCTGGCACCCCAAAAGGGGGGCTCCACACGGGGCCCGGCCACCTGACCATCGTTGGAAAAGTCCATGGTTCTTCATGCAGTTGGATGCTCATTTTCCCGCCTGAAATCGCGGCGGGGCCCCGGACGCCAGGAAGGCTTCTCCCTGGTGGAAATGATGGTGGTTGTCGCGCTGCTGGCGATCTTCGCTGGCGTGGCCCTGCCAGGTTTTCGCTACCTGATCGAATCCAGCCGTGTGCAGAGCGGCGCATCGACGCTTTTCCGGCTGCTCCAGGCGTCCCGTGCGGATGCGGTCAACACCCGACAGACCCTCACGCTCTGCCCCAGCAGTGGAAACCTGCAGTGGGTGGTGGTGCGCGCCAGCACCTGTGGTTCGATCACCTCCACCTCGGTGAGCCAGCGCCTGGACCTGCCGAGCAGCCTCAGCGTGAGCAGCACCATCAGTAACCTCTCGTTCAAGCCTGATGGCAGCGCCGCGGCGGCTGACCTGGACATCTCCAGCAGCGGCACCAGCAAGGCATTCAGTATCAAGGTGGCCGCTTCGGGTTACATCAGCCTGCAGGGAGCAACCGGCCAATGATAGGGCGCACGGCGAGGCGGAACATGGCGGGCTTCAGTCTGGTGGAGGTGATGGTGGCCCTGCTGGTCACCTGCTTCGGCGTGCTCGGCATGCTGGCGATGCAGGGGCGAACCATCGCCTATGCCCAGGACACCATTCTGCGCAGCAACGCGGCGGAGCTGGCGGACGAGTTGATGGAGATGATGCGCACCGATATCTACTCCACCCAGGACGGCAGCGCGGCCCAGGTGGTGCCACCGACCAGTTGGGGCTACTACAAGGCTGCCAGCGCGTCATTTCCCACCGCTCCCAGCAGTTGCGCCTCACTGGCTTCGCTGACTGCCAGCCAGCGCCTGGCCTGCTGGTCGCAGCGGGTTAACCAGGCGCTGCCGGGCGCTTCCGGCCTGGCCAGCGAGTTCTATGTCTGCCGCACCAATGGCAGCAGCAAGTGCAGCAACAGCGGGTCAGCCATCGAGATCCAGCTGGCCTGGCGGGTGAAGGCCGGCGAATGCCTGGACGCCAACGCCACCGGCGACAACACCATCTGCCGTTACGTGCTGCGGGAGGAACCCTAGGATGCGCAGGTCAGGCGTGCGTGCCCAGGCTGGGGTGACGCTCATCGAGCTGATGATCTCCATGGGCCTGAGCCTGTTCCTGATCCTGGGCATCACCCAGATGTTCCTCGACGGGCAGAACCGTTCGCGCTACTTCGATGGCCAGGCGCAGAACCAGGACAGCGCGCGCTACGCCCAGCAGATGCTTGATGGGCGCCTGTCGAAAGCCGGTTACCGGCGCCTGCCGTCCTCGCGCATGACCGCCGCGTTTCCCGCGCAGACCAGCAATGGCTGCGTCTTCGCAGCCGGCCAGGCGCTGGTGCGGGTGGATGCCAACACCGTCTGCCTGCGCTACCAGCCGCGCGACACCACTGACGTCGATTGCACCGGCGCATCGCTGGCCAGCCGCGCCGGGGTCAACAAGCCCTACAGCAACTACAGCCCGAGCAACAACGTGGTCGAGAAACTCACCCTGAGCAACGGCAAGCTGACCTGTAACGGTTCCAGCCTGGTGGAGAACGTGGTGGCGCTGCGCTTCGACTTCGGGGTGGACAGCGAGAGCGACGAATTCAATCGCCAGGTGGCGCAGTACGTCGCCACGCCGGCGGCTGGTCAGACAGTGCGCAGTCTGCGTTACGCGTTGCTGCTGGCCAGCAGCAGCTCGGTGAGCGGCGGCTTGGCTGCCACCACCTGCCAGCGCTGGCAGGACCTCTACGGCAGCAAGGCCTGCACCGATGGCGACGGGCCCGTGCGGCGCATCGTCAGCGGCACCAGCATGTTGAGGAACCTGATGCCATGAAACGACTGTCTTCCCGCCGGCAGCGTGGCGCAGTGTTGTTCGTCGCGCTGGTGATGTTGCTGCTGATCACCCTGGCTGCCGTCAGCGGCATGCGCGGCATGCAGCTGGAAGGGCGGATGACCGGCAATCGCCTGGAGCAACAACGGCTGATGAGCGCGGCCGAGTCCGCGCTGCGCGAAGGGGAAGGGCGCCTGCGCAAGAGTACCCGCGCACTGGACAACTGCACGGCGGGCACCTCGCCGTGCTTCACCGCAGCGGCGACCAACTACAGCACCGACTTCAGCAAGTCCAACCTGTACTCCGGCATGGAAGGCGGCACCAGCCTGCTGCGCAGTGCGCGCTGGTACCTGCGCTACATCTCCAACAACTGCAAGGGCGGCGCGGGAGGCAGCGCGAATTCCTACCTGTCGAAGGGGCAGGTGGGGTGCACCTACTACTACGAGGTCAACTCCCAGGCCTACAAGGGTACGGCCACCAGCAAGGCCTGCGGTGCTGACGCGCTGTGCCTGCGCTCGACCTTCGGGCTGGTGATCCAGTGAATTTTTCCGGTCGTACAAGGATGCCGACACCATGAAGTCGTTGCGTGCGACGCTGTTCCTGCTGCTGTCCTGCCTGGCGGGTGGCCAGGCCTGGGGCGCGTCCCTGGCGCAGACGCCGCTGTTCGTCAGCAACATCGCGCCGCCGATGAACATGCTGGTGGTGGGCCGCGACCAGAAGCTCTACTTCCCGGCCTACAACGACGCCTCCGACATCGACGGCGACGGCCAGCTGGATACCTATTACAAGCCCAGCATCGACTACACCGGCTACTTCGACTCCTACAAGTGCTACATCTACGATGTGCTGAGCGGCACCTTCGCGCCCTCCAGCGCCACCAGCACCAAGAAGTGCACCAGCGCGGTTGGCCGCTGGAGCGGCGACTACCTGAACTACCTCACCATGTCGCGCCAGGATGTGCTGCGCAAGGTGCTCTACGGCGGCTACCGCTCTACCGACAGCGCCTTCTCCACGGTGCTCGAGCGCGCCTTCATCCCCAACGACGCGCACAGCTGGGGCAAGGAGTACCTGAGCGTCGCCCGCGACGGTTACAGCCTGGCGGACTACACCCCGATCCCGGTCCCCACCAACGGCAAGTACGTGCTCTTCGCCAACACCTCGATCGGCTCCAGCACGCTGGGTTCCTACAACAGCAGCGCCGCGCCGAGGCTACGGATCATCACCAGCCTGCAGCAGGCGCTGCTGGGCACTTACCGGATCTGGGGCTGGGTGTCGCGCGAGTCGGCGCAGGGCACCAACACCGTCACCAGCACCACCAACAGCGACACCACCATCATCCCTGCGTACGACCTCAACGTCCGGGTGCAGGTGTGCGTGGCCGGCCTGCTGGAAAGCAACTGCGCCCAGTATGGCAACCTCTACAAACCTACCGGTGTGCTCCACGACTACGGCGCCTCGGACAAGATGTACTTCGGCCTGGTCACCGGCACCTACGCCAACAACCTGCGCGGTGGCGTGGTGCGCAAGGCGGCGGCGTCCTTCAGCAACGAATACAACAGCTCCACCGGGCGCTTTCTGACCGACTCCACCACCGGCACCGGCTGCCTCAACGGCCGCTGCTACGTGAACAACAGCGGCATAGTCGCCAACCTCGACCGCCTGGTGTTTTCCGCCGGCTGCACTGACTCCAGCGGCTACAACCTCAATCCGCTGACCAACGGCAAGTGCGTCGACTGGGGCAACCCGCTCGGCGAGATGGCCTACGAGACGCTGCGCTACTACGCCGGCAAGGCGCCGACCGCGGCTTACGCGGCCGGCACAGCCGACACCAACCTGGGCCTCTCCAGCCTGACCAGCTGGGCCAACCCCTACAGCACCTACCCGTCCTGCACCCGGCCGTTCATGACGCTGATGAGCGACGTCAACCCGAGCTACGACTCGGATGTGCCGGGCAGCTCCCTGGGCACCGACAGCCAGCCGACCAACGACATCAGCTTCAACTTCGCCAGCATCGGCGCCACCCTGTGGAGCCGCGAGGTCGGCGGCAGTGCCTCGGTGAACGTCGGCCAGTCCGGCGGCACCAATGACTCGGCGCCCACCGCCAAGACCGCCAGCAGCTTCGCCACCATTCGCGGGCTTGCCGAGGAGCCCACGCGCCAGGGCAGCTACGCGACCTCGGCCGTGTCTTTCTTCGGCAGCCAGAACGCGCTCACCACCGCGGGTTCGAACCGGGTGCAGAGCTTCTCCATCGCCCAGTCCTCGACCCTGCCCAACATCCGCATCAAGACCAGCAAGGGGACGCTGCGCCTGGTGCCGTTCAGCATGAACGTCAGCCAGAGCGTGGTCAGCCAGATCACCGGCTTCTACATCGACACATTGACCCGCGACAGCGCCGGCAACCTCACCTCCATCACCTTCCGCGTGGTCTACGACGACTCCGCACAGGGCCGTGACTACGACATGGACGCCATCGTGCTCTACACGGTGACGGCCAGGAGCGACGGTACCGTGGACGTGACCAGCCAGACCGAATACTCGGTGGCCGGCGATGAATCGCACATGGGCTACACCATGGCCGGCACCACGAAGGATGGCGTGTACCTGGAGGTCACCGGCGGTGGCAGCGGCAGTTCGCGTTTCCGGCTCGACACTCCGGATGGCCGGTCCCCCGGCGACTGCTCGTCGATCACCTGCGCGCTGTTGCCTGGCCTGAGTGGCAGCAGCGGCGCGCTCAGCGGCAACCGGCCGGCCTACCACACGCGCAATTTCACGCCGTCGGCCACTACCGCCGTGACCAGCCTGCAGGACCCCATGTGGTACGCCGCCAAGTACGGCAAGACCGACCTCACCAATTGGGACCGCGACGGCGATGGCGTGCCGGACAACTACTTCCTGGTCAGCAACCCCAGCAAACTCGCCTCCCAGCTCAAGTCGGCCTTCGACGACATCCTCCAGCTCAATACGTCGGTCGCCGCCGTGGCGGTCGACTCCCAGTCGCTGGACAGTGGCAGCTACACCTACGGCACCAGCTTCGTCACCGGCGACTGGACCGGCGACCTGCTGAAGAAGCAGCGAACCATGACCACCAGCAGCTCCGGCGCCGTCACCACGACCACAACCACGCTGTGGCGGGCGTCGGCGCAACTGGGCACACCCAGCGCGCGCAACATCCTGTTCGCCAAGAGCGGAGCGCTCACCGCCTTCAACTGGAGCAACCTGACCGCCGCCCAGCAGACCCAGCTCAATCGCACCGTTGCCGGTGTGGTCGATACCCAGGGGCAGGCGCGGGTCGGTTTCCTGCGTGGTGAGAACAACACCTTCCGCACCCGCACGACGCTACTCGGCGACATGATCAATTCGGCACCGGTGCTGGTCAGCGGCTCCGACTATCTGTCCTCGCGCGCCGACGCCCTGGAGGGCAGCACCACCTATGCGGCGTTCGCCACCGCGCTGGCGGCGAAGCCCTCGGTGGTCTATGTCGGCGCCAACGACGGCATGCTGCATGCCTTCAACGCGACCACCGGCGCCGAGATCTTCGCCTTCATCCCCAGCGCGGTGATCCCCAACCTGAACGCCCTCACCGCGCCGGACTACGGCAAGCAGCAAGGCACCGAGCATCGCTTTTTCGTCGACGGCACGCCCGTGGTGTCCGACGTCTACTACGGCTCGGCCTGGCACAAGGTCCTGCTGGGCAGCCTTGGCGCCGGCGGCCGCGAGGTGTTCGCCCTCGACGTCACCGACCCTGCCGCGCCCAGGCTGCTCTGGGAGTTCACCAGCGACAACGACAGCAGCCTCGGCTACACGGCGGCGCGGCCGTCCATTGCGCGCCTGCACAACGGCAAGTGGGTGGCACTGGTGCCCAATGGCTATGACATCGGCAGCAGCACTGCGTCGCTGCTGATCATCGACATCCAGACCGGTGCGTTGCTGAAGAAGATCACCGCCACGCCGAGCCTGACCGCCGCCGAGACCGCCTCGCTGGATGCCCTCAACAACGGCCTGTCGCGACTGTTCGTGGCCGACGCCAACAATGACGGCATCGCCGACTATGCCTACGGCGGCGACCTGCTGGGCAACCTCTGGCGTTTCGACCTGATCGACACCAGCGGGGGCGACCCGCTCAACAGCACGGCCTCGGAGGCGCGATACGCCGTTTCCTTCGGCGGCAACCCGCTGTACGTTGCGCGCAATGCCAGCGGTACGCGCCAACCGATCACCACCGCGCCGTCGCTGGTCGATCACCCCAGCGGCACCGGCTACATCGTCGCCTTCGGCACGGGCCGCTATCTGCTCACCGCCGACAAGACCTCCACGGCGCAACAGAGTGTCTACGGCATCTGGGACCGCAAGATCGCCGGCGAGGCCACCACCTCCTCACTGACGGCGGCGCGCACGCGCAGCAACCTGCAGGCACAGACGCTCAGCACGGGGACCTTCAACAGCACCTCGACCTACACCCTGAGCAACAACGAAGTGGCGTGGTATGACACCTCTGGCAACACCGCCGATGCCAACGTCAACAAATGGGGCTGGTACTTCGACTTCCCGGTGGCCGGCGAGCGGCAGATCTACGACATGACGCTCTACGGCTCCGCCCTCATCTTCAGCAGCTCCACGCCGCAGACCGGCACCTGCGCCGCCGGCCTCTCCGGCACCCGCTACGCCATCGATCCCGAGCGCGGCGGGCTGACGCCGTACAACGTCTTCGACCTGAACAACGACGGCAGCTTCGATGCGCTCTCGGCGTTCATCACCGGCGGTGGCGATATCACCGTCTCCGGTGGCTACACCTACACCGGCGGCGAGGGCGGCGGCACCAACCTGCTGCCGGACGCCATCCGCACCAACTCCGGCACCGTGAGCGGCCGGCGTACCTGGCAGATCCAGCCAGCCAACTGACAGGGAGAAAGCATGAAGCAACGTCGGCAGGAGAGGGGGTTCACCCTGATCGAACTGATGGTCACGGTGGCGATAGTGGCGATCCTCGCCGCCATCGCCTTCCCCAGCTACCAGCGTTACGTGCTGCGCGGCCACCGGGTCGAAGCCCAGGCCGTGCTCAGCGAGGCGGCGGCCCGGCAGGAGCGCTACTACTCGCAGAACAATGCCTACGCCAGCACTGCCGCCGCGCTGAACATGACCAGCAATGTCAACGCTCTGCAGTACTACAGCCTGGCCATTTCCAACATCACCGCCACCACCTACACGCTCACCGCCACCGCCACGGGCTCCCAGGCCAAGGATACGCCGTGCCTGAGCCTGAGCCTCGACCAGGCCGGCACTCGCAGCAATACCGGCACCGGAACCGGCACCACCTGCTGGCAATGAGTGGGCGACGAAAGCGTGCGATTGGCGAACACTGCGCCACAGGTCGAATTGCGCCGGCCGGTACCGGCCCCTAGGGTGAAGCGGATTCGCGGGCCTGCCTTGCACCTGGATTACCCGCACGACCGTCCATCCCGGCCGATGCCCGTATTCCGGGCCACGGCATAGACTGGGCGCACGAGCCGCGACGAAGAGCGCGGCCAACCACAAGAGTGAGTGCCTGTATGCAAAGCCTGCTGAGCGAGCGCAGCCGCGTGTTCGAGCGTGCCGATCCCTATGCGGTGTCCGGCTACGTCAACCAGCATGTGGGCACCCACGACCTGCGCCTGCCGGCCCACGGCCATCCCCAGGCCAGCCTCAATCACCGGCGTTTTGCCAGCCTCGACCTGTGCCGCATCAGCTATGGCGGCGCGGTGCGCGTCACCTCGCCGGCGCTGGAGAGCATCTTCCACCTGCAGATCCTCCTCAGTGGCCACTGCCTGTGGCGCGGCCAGCGCCAGGAGCACTACCTGGCGCCGGGCGAGCTGCTGCTGATCAACCCGGACGACCCGGTCGACCTGACCTACTCGGACGACTGCGAGAAATTCATCCTGAAGATTCCGGTGACCCTGCTCGAAGCCGTCTGCGCCGAGCAGCGCTGGAACCACCCGCGCGCCGGTGTGCGCTTCACCGAGAACCGCTACCAGCTGGGCGATCTGGAAGGCTTCGTCAACCTGCTGTCGATGGTCTGCCAGGAGTCCGAAGCCGGCGAACGCCTGGCGCGGGTCGACGAGCACTACCAGCAGATAGTCGCCAGCAAGCTGCTGACTCTGCTGAAGACCAACGTCAGCCGCGAACCCATTGCCGGTGCCAGCGCTTCCTTCGAACGCATCGAGGCGTACATCGAGGGCCACCTGCGCGAGGACATCGACGTCGAAGCGCTGGCGCGCCAGGCTTCAATGAGCCTGCGCTCGCTCTACGCGCTGTTCGAGCGGCATGCAGGCGCCACGCCGCGCCAGTACATCCGCCGCCTCAAGCTGGAGCGCATCCGCGCCTGCCTGAGCGACCCGGCCTGCCCGGTGCGCAACGTCACCGAGCTGGCGCTGGACTATGGCTTCCTGCACCTGGGGCGCTTCGCCGAAGGTTACCGCCAGCAGTTCGGCGAATTGCCCTCGGAGACGCTCAAGCGCCGCAGCTGATCTCTGCTGGCTCACGCCGACGTTATGCTTGAGCACCAACGTAGGATGGCGTGGAGCGCAGCGATACCCATCAATTCCGGCGCACCGACAGCATGGGTATCGCAAGCTCCACCCATCCTACTCAAGCGTTCGCCGGGGAAGGCGGCAGGGCACCAGGCCATTCCTGCGAAAGCCGATTGGTAGGGCGCATAACGCGCCAGCGTTATCCGCCGCGAGGTGGCCGGCGGATAACCCGTTCCGGGTTATGCGCCCTACGTGCTGCCGTTCCTCCGATTCCCCGCTTCGCTTGCCGGGGTGGGGCTGTACTGGGAAGAGGCGTGCGCAATTCCTGCGCAATCCCAGCGAGGTCGCGTCCATGAATCCCACCCCGTTCATTCTCTCGCCGGGAGCGCGCAGCCCGGCCCTCAATGTCGTCGGCATCCGCATCAACGTGCTGGTCGCCGACACCGACTCGGCGGCGCAGCGGATTACCTTTCAGGCAGGCGAGGAGGGTGCCGGGCCGCCGTCGCACACCCATGACTGGGACGAGTCCTTCTATGTGCTCCACGGCGAAGTCGTCTTCACGGTCGCCGAACGCACGGCCGCCTGCCAGGCCGGCACGTTGATCCACATTCCCGCCGGCACCTTGCATGGCTTCAACTTCGGCCCCGGCGGTGGCGAGATGCTCGAAATCACCGGCGCCCAGAGCCAGGCCATCGAGATGTTCCGCGCCCTGGATCGCGAGCTTGCGCCCGGCCCCGTGGACGTACCGAAGACCGTCGAAGTGGCCGCTGAATACGGCGTTATCTTCCACCTCTGAATTCCCGGCGGCCTGCTCGCGCGGGCCTTCGTTGCGGCTTCACGGCAACCCTGCAGAAAACGGATAGCACTCTGCACAAAGCGGATATTGCCCCGCCGAACCCAGCCCTAACCTGAGCCTGCCTGAACAATAACAACGGAGGCCCCGGCCATGTCCCTGGGTATCGACTACTTGCGTTCGCTGCTTGAGGAAGACCCTGCCAAAGGCGTCTATCGCTGCCGGCGGGAGATGTTCACCGACCCGCGCCTGTTCGACCTGGAGATGAAGCACATCTTCGAAGGCAACTGGGTCTACCTCGCCCATGAAAGCCAGATCCCCGAGAAGAACGACTTCCTGACCACGATGATCGGTCGCCAGTCGGTCTTCATCGCGCGCAACAAGGACGGCGTGCTCAACGCCTTCCTGAACGCCTGCAGCCACAAGGGCGCCATGCTCTGCCGACACAAGTCCGGCAACCGCGCAAGCTACACCTGCCCGTTCCACGGCTGGACCTTCAACAACTCCGGCAAGCTGCTCAAGGTCAAGGACCCGGCCGAGGCCGGCTATCCGGAAGGCTTCAACTGCGAAGGCTCCCACGACCTGACGAAAGTGGCGCGTTTCGAGTCCTACCGCGGCTTCCTCTTCGGCAGTTTGAAGGCCGAGGTCAAGCCGCTGGTGGAGCACCTGGGCGAGTCGGCGAAGATCATCGACATGATCGTCGACCAGTCCCCCGAAGGCCTGGAAGTGCTGCGCGGCTCCAGCAGCTACATCTACGAAGGCAACTGGAAACTCACCGCCGAAAACGGCGCCGACGGCTACCACGTCAGCTCGGTGCACTGGAACTACGCCGCCACCCAGAACCAGCGCCAGCAGCGCGAAGCCGGTGAAGAAGTGAAGACCATGAGCGCCGGTGGCTGGGCCAAGCATGGCGGCGGTTTCTACTCCTTCGACCACGGCCACCTGCTGCTCTGGAGCCGCTGGGCCAACCCCGAGGCGCGCCCGGCCTTCGAGCGCCGCGACGAACTGGCCCGCGACCATGGCCGCGCCCGCGCCGACTGGATGATCGAGAACTCGCGCAACCTCTGCCTGTACCCCAACGTCTACCTGATGGACCAATTCAGCTCGCAGATCCGCATCGCCCGGCCCATCGACGTCAACCGCACCGAAATCACCATCTACTGCATCGCGCCGAAGGGCGAGAGCAGCGAGGCTCGTGCCCAGCGCATCCGCCAGTACGAGGACTTCTTCAACGTCAGCGGCATGGCCACGCCGGACGACCTGGAGGAATTCCGTTCCTGCCAGCAGGCCTACCAGGGCAGCGCGGGCGGCTGGAACGACATGTCGCGCGGGGCGCAGCACTGGATCGACGGCGCCGACGATGCGGCGCGGGAAATCGACCTGGCGCCGGCTCTGTCCGGCGTACGCACCGAGGACGAAGGCCTGTTCGTGCTGCAGCACCAGTACTGGCAGCAGACCATGATCGATGCGCTGGCCGCCGAGCAGGCCAATCGCATCGCCGTGACAGAGGAGGGCGTGTGATGAGCCGCTACGAGAGCGTCCGCGACTTCCTCTACCGCGAAGCGCGCTACCTCGATGACAAGGACTGGGATGCGTGGCTGGAGCTGTACGCCGCCGACGCCACCTTCTGGATGCCCTCCTGGGACGACCGCGACCAGCTCACCGAAGACCCGCAGCGGGAAATCTCGCTGATCTGGTACGGCAGCCGTGGCGGCCTGGAAGACCGCGTGTTCCGCATCAAGACCGAGCGCTCCAGCGCGACCCTGCCGGACACGCGCACCTCGCACAACCTGAGCAACATCGAGGTGCTCGGCGAGGCCGACGGGCAGTGCCAGGTGCGCTTCAACTGGCACACCCTGAGCTTCCGCTACAAGACACTCGACAGCTACTTCGGCACCAGCTTCTACACGCTCGATGTGCGTGGCGAGCAGCCGCTGGTAAAGGCGAAGAAGGTTGTGCTGAAGAACGACTACGTCAGGCAAGTCATCGACATCTACCACATCTGATTCGCCGTCGCAGGCTGTGCGGCGCGTGCGTGGATTCGCCGCGCGCGATGCTGCCTGCGCGGCACCGAGGTACACGCCATGAACCACAAGATCGCCCTCAATTTCGAAGACGGCGTTACCCGCTTCATCGACGCCGGCCCCAGCGAGACCGTGGCCGATGCGGCCTACCGCCAGGGCATCAACATTCCGCTGGATTGCCGCGACGGCGCCTGCGGCACCTGCAAGTGCTTCGCCGAAGCCGGCCGCTACGACCTGGGCCAGGACTACATCGAGGACGCGCTCACCGAGGACGAAGCCGAGCAGGGCTACGTGCTCACCTGCCAGATGCGCGCGCAGAGCGATTGCGTGGTGCGCGTGCCGGCCTCCTCGCAAGTCTGCAAGACCGCCCAGGCCAGTTTCGAGGCCAGCATCAGCGCGGTGCGCCAGCTCTCCGAAAGCACCATCGCGCTGTCGATCAAGGGCGAGTCGCTGAGCAGGCTGGCCTTCCTGCCGGGGCAGTACGTCAACCTGCAGGTGCCGGGCAGCGAGCAAAGCCGCGCTTACTCCTTCAGCTCGCTGCAGAAGGACGGCGAGGTCAGCTTCCTGATCCGCAACGTGCCGGGCGGCCTGATGAGCAGCTTCCTCACCGGTCTGGCCAAGGCCGGGGACGCGCTGTTCCTGGCCGGCCCGCTGGGCAGCTTCTACCTGCGCGAGATCAAGCGGCCCTTGCTTCTGCTGGCCGGTGGGACGGGCCTGGCGCCCTTCACCGCGATGCTCGAACAGATCGCCGAGCGTGGCAGCGAACATCCGCTGCACCTGATCTACGGCGTCACCCATGACTTCGACCTGGTGGAGATGGACCGCCTGGAAGCCTTCGCCGCGCGCATCCCCAATTTCACTTGGAGCGCCTGCGTGGCCAGCCCGGAGAGCAGCTATCCGCGCAAGGGCTACGTCACCCAGCACATCGAGCCGGCGCACCTGCACGACGGCGAGGTGGACATCTACCTCTGCGGCCCGCCGCCGATGGTCGAGGCGGTCAGCCAGTACATCCGCGAGCAGGGCATCACGCCGGCGAATTTCTACTACGAGAAGTTTGCGGCGAGCGCGGCCTGATGGGTCAAGAGCCCCTCACCCTAACCCTCTCCCGCAAGCGGGAGAGGGGACCGTTCGGCGCAGGATAGAACCACGGTATCAACCGGTACGGACGGCCCCCTCTCCCTCTGGGAGAGGGCTGGGGTGAGGGTGGTGGGTAACGCACCAAGTTTCGGGAATCAACTGAACATGAGGTTTCCATGAACCGATTCAACAACAAGATCGCCCTCGTCACCGGCGCCGCCCAGGGCATCGGCCGGCGCGTCGCCGAACGCCTGGTGGAAGAGGGCGCCAAGGTCATCGCCGTGGACCGCTCGGAAATCGTCCACGAACTGCAGGACGCCCTCGGCCAGCACGGCGAAGTGCTCACCCTGACTGCCGACCTGGAGCGCTTTGCCGACTGCCAGGGCGTGGTCGCCCAGGCCATCGAGCGCTTCGGCCGCCTCGACATCCTGGTCAACAACGTCGGCGGCACCATCTGGGCGAAGCCCTTCGAGCATTACGCCGAGGACGAGATCGAAGCCGAGGTGCGCCGCTCGCTGTTCCCGACCCTGTGGTGCTGCCGCGCGGCGTTGGTGCCGATGCTGGAGCAGGGCGCGGGCGCCATCGTCAACGTCTCGTCCATCGCCACCCGTGGGGTTAATCGCGTGCCCTACGGGGCGGCGAAGGGCGGGGTGAACGCGCTGACTGCGTGCCTGGCCTTCGAGACCGCCGAGCGCGGCGTGCGGGTCAACGCCACCGCGCCCGGCGGCACCGAAGCGCCGCCGCGGCGCATCCCGCGCAACGCGGCGCAGCAGAGCGAGGAGGAGAAAGCCTGGTACCAGCAGATCGTCGACCAGACCCTCGACAGCAGCCTGATGAAGCGCTATGGCAGCATCGACGAGCAGGTCGGCGCGATCCTCTTCCTCGCCTCCGACGAAGCCAGCTACATCACCGGCGTGACCCTGCCGGTGGGTGGCGGCGACCTGGGCTGAGTCGCCGCCATGATGCCCTTACGGCAGGTTTGCGCCGATCAGTTGCAGGCAGCGTTGCAGCGGCGCGCTGACGTCGCCGCGGCGCTGGCTGAGGATGATCGGCGAGACCGCCCCGGCGTCGGTCAGCGTGGCGTAGCCGATGTCGGCGCGGTGCTGTTGCTGCACCGACGCCGGCACCAGCGCCACGCCCAGCCCGGCGGCGACCAGGCCGATGGCGGTCTGCAATTCGTTGGTCCACTGCGCCACGCGGATGCCCAGGCCGTGGTTGGCGAACAGCGCCAGCACGTGGTCGGCGTAGCTGGGGCGCGGGTTGGCGGGGTAGAGCACGAAGTCCTCGCCGGCCAGCTGTTCCAGGCTCAGCGGCGTGCCGAGCAGGCGATGGCCGGCGGGCAACACGGCGACCATCGGCTCCTCGCGCAAGACCTGCTGGGTAATCGCCGGATCGTCGATGCGGATGCGCCCGAAGCCGATGTCGATGCGCCCGCTTTTCAGCGCCTCGACCTGCTGCACCGTGGTCATTTCCTGCAGCCCCAGCTCCAGAGCGGCGTCGCCGCGCAACTCGCGGATCAGCTCGGGCAAGCCGTCGTACAGCGTCGAGGGCGCGAAGCCGATGCCGAACCACTGGCGCTCGCCCTGGCCGATGCGCCGGGTGCTCTCGCAGATGCTTTCCAGCTGCGCCAGCAGGGTGCCGGTCTGCTCGTGGAAGTAGCGCCCGGCGTCGGTCAGGCGCAGCGGTCGGCCACGCTCCAGCAGCGCTACGCCAAGCAGTTCCTCGAGCTGCTGGATCTGCCGGCTCAGTGGCGGCTGGGCGATGTGCAGGCGCTCGGCGGCGCGGGTGAAGTTGAGGGTGCCGGCCACTTCGCGGAAGTAGCGCAGGTGTCGCAGCTCCATGATACCTCCAGGGTATGCAACAAGATGGCAACGATATTGGACTGCCTGTAGGCCCCGGCGCAATCCTTCGTCAATCGTGAAAAGACCTGTCGGGTATCGCCGCAATGCGGCCCGGCCCACCCACAAATCCCAGACCGGAACGCCGTCCATGAGTAGCCCCGTCATCGAACGCATCGAGTCGATCATCGTCGACCTGCCGACCATCCGCCCGCACAAGCTGGCCATGCACACCATGCAGCAGCAGACGCTGGTGATCATCCGCCTGCGCTGCTCCGACGGCGTCGAGGGCATCGGCGAAGCCACCACCATCGGTGGCCTGGCCTATGGCAACGAGAGCCCGGAAAGCATCAAGGCCAACATCGACGCGCACTTCGCGCCGCTGCTCAAGGGCCAGGACGCCAGCAACATCAACGCCTGCATGCAGCGCCTGGACAAGTCGATCAAGGGCAACACCTTTGCCCGCTCGGGTATCGAGAGCGCGCTGCTGGACGCCCAGGGCAAGCGCCTCGGCCTGCCGGTCAGCGAGCTGCTCGGCGGTCGGGTGCGCGACAGTCTCGAAGTGGCCTGGACCCTGGCCTCCGGCGACACCGCCCGCGACATCGCCGAAGCCGAGCAGATGCTCGACATCCGCCGCCACCGCATCTTCAAGCTGAAGATCGGCGCCAACCCGCTGGAGCAGGACCTCAAGCACGTGGTGGCGATCAAGAAGGCCCTGGGCGAGCGCGCCAGCGTGCGCGTGGACGTCAACCAGGGTTGGGACGAATCCCAGGCCATCCGTGGCTGCCAGGTGCTCGGCGAGAACGGCATCGACCTCATCGAACAACCCATCTCGCGCATCAACCGCAGCGGCCAGGTGCGCCTGAACCAGCGCAGCCCGGCGCCGATCATGGCCGACGAATCCATCGAGAGCGTGGCCGACGCCTTCAGCCTCGCCGCTGACGGCGCCGCCAGCATCTTCGCCCTGAAGATCGCCAAGAACGGTGGCCCGCGCGCCGTTCTGCGCACTGCGCAGATCGCCGAAGCCGCCGGCATCGCGTTGTACGGCGGGACCATGCTCGAAGGCGCGGTCGGCACCCTGGCCTCGGCCCACGCCTTCCTCACCCTGGAGAAGCTGACCTGGGCCACCGAGCTGTTCGGCCCGCTGCTGCTCACCGAGGAAATCGTCACCGAGGCGCCGGTCTACCGCGACTTCCAGCTGCATGTTCCGCGCACGCCCGGCCTGGGCCTGACCCTCGACGAGGAGCGCCTGGCGCGCTTCCGCCGCCACTGATTTGCAACCCTTTCCGACTGCCCGATAGAGGAGAAGACCCGATGCTGTTCCACGTGAAGATGACCGTGAAATTGCCCGTCGACATGGACCCGGCCAAGGCTGCCCAGCTCAAGGCCGACGAGAAGGAGCTGGCCCAGCGCCTGCAGCGCGAGGGCAAGTGGCGCCACCTGTGGCGCATCGCCGGGCACTACGCCAACTACAGCGTGTTCGACCTCGCCAGCGTCGAGGAACTGCACGACACCCTGATGCAGCTGCCGCTGTCCCCGTACATGGACATCGAGGTCGACGGGCTCTGCCGCCATCCGTCCTCGATCCATACCGACGACCGCTGATTTCTGTCCGAACGACTCAACAAGAACAAGACTTGAGGATCGCATCATGACCGTGAAGATTTCCCAGACTGCCGACATCCAGAAGTTCTTCGAAGAGGCCAGCGGCGCCCTGAATGACCAGGGCACCCCGCGCGTGAAGAACCTCGTCCTGCGCATCCTGCAGGACACCGCGAAACTGATCGAAGACATGAACGTCACCCCCGACGAATTCTGGAAAGCGGTGGACTACCTCAACCGACTCGGCTCCCGTCAGGAAGCCGGCCTGGTCGTCGCCGGCCTCGGCGTCGAGCACTACCTCGACCTGCTGCTGGACGCCCAGGACGCGGCTGCCGGTATCGGCGGCGGTACCCCGCGCACCATCGAAGGCCCGCTGTATGTGGCCGGCGCGCCGCTGTCCGAAGGCGAAGCGCGGATGGATGACGGCAAGGACGCGGGCACCGTGATGTTCCTTTCCGGCCGCGTGTTCGACCCGCAGGGCAAGCCGCTGGTCGGCGCCGTGGTCGACCTCTGGCACGCCAACACCCAGGGCACCTACTCGTACTTCGACAGCACCCAGTCCGAGTTCAACCTGCGCCGGCGCATCGTCACCGACGCCGAAGGCCGCTACAAGGCCCGCAGCATCGTGCCCAGCGGCTACGGCTGCCCGCCGGACGGCCCGACCCAGGAGCTCCTCGATCAGCTTGGCCGCCACGGCCAGCGCCCGGCGCATATCCACTTCTTCATCTCCGCACCGGGGCATCGTCACCTGACCACGCAGATCAACCTGGCCGGCGATCAGTACCTGTGGGACGACTTCGCCTACGCCACCCGTGACGGTCTGATCGGCGAGGTGCGTTTCGTCGAGGACGCGGCTGCCGCCCAGGCGCGCGGTGTGGACGGGCGCTTCGCCGAGATCGAGTTCGACTTCCAGCTGCAGCAGGCGGCTTCCTCCGACGCCGAAGACCGCAGCAGCCGTCCCCGCGCGCTGCAGGAAGCCTGATTCCCGCCAGCGCTCCGGCCTTTCCGGTAACCCCGCCGTAGGATGGCGTGGAGCGCAGCGATACCCATCGATCCGTGCACCGACCGCATGGGTATCGCTGCGCTCCACCCATCCTACGCAGAGCGCCCTGATGCTCCGCAGCTCGGGCTGTCGCAGGCATGGCCAACTCCTACAGACCGACGCTGTGCCAACACTGTAGGAGCGGGCCATGCCCGCGACCCGCGGACAACGTCTGCGTCCACCTTCAGACACCTCCGATCCCGTGAAAACCAGCCGTTAGCCCCCTAAGAGAAGTGTTCGATATTCGCACCAATAGTCGATTATCGCATTGTTCGCCCATCCCCCCGACGGTACTGTTTTCCCATCGGCACCCCCTACACAACGAGACCGACCATGGCTGAACTCCTGACTCTCCGCGAAGCGGTCGAGCGCTTCGTCAACGACGGCGATACCGTCGCGCTCGAAGGCTTCACCCACCTGATCCCGACCGCTGCCTCCCACGAGCTGATCCGCCAGGGCAAGAAAGACCTGCACCTGGTGCGCATGACCCCCGACCTGGTCTACGACCTGCTGATCGGTGCCGGCTGCGTGCGCAAGCTGACCTTCTCCTGGGGCGGCAACCCCGGTGTCGGTTCGCTGCATCGCCTGCGTGACGCGGTGGAGAAGGGCTGGCCGCGGGAGCTGGAGATCGACGAGCACAGCCACGCCGACCTCGCCAACTCCTACGTCGCCGGCGCCTCGGGCCTACCGTTCGCCGTGCTGCGCGCCTACGCCGGCTCCGACCTGCCGAAGGTCAACCCGAACATCAAGTTCATCAACTGCCCGTTCACCGGTGAGCAACTGGCTGCCGTGCCGTCGGTGCGTCCGGACGTCACCGTGATCCACGCGCAGAAGGCCGACCGCAAGGGCAACGTGCTGCTGTGGGGCATCCTTGGCGTGCAGAAGGAAGCCGCCCTGGCCGCCAAGCGCTGCATCGTCACCGTCGAGGAAATCGTCGACGACCTGAATGCGCCGATGAACTCCTGCGTGCTGCCGACCTGGGCGCTGTCCGCCGTCTGCCTGGTGCCCGGCGGTTCGCACCCGTCCTACGCCCACGGCTACTCCGAGCGCGACAACCGCTTCTACCAGGCCTGGGACCCGATCGCCCGCGACCGCGACACCTTCAACGCCTGGATCGATACCTACATCCGCGGCACGAAAGATTTCAACGAGTTCAAAGCCAAGCTCGCGGAGGCCAAGTAATGAGCGCCTACAGCACCAATGAAATGATGACCGTGGCCGCCGCCCGCCGCCTGAAGAACGGTGCCGTCTGCTTCGTCGGTATCGGCCTGCCGTCCAAGGCCGCCAACCTCGCGCGTCTGACCGCCTCGCCGGACGTGGTCCTGATCTACGAATCGGGCCCCATCGGCGCCAAGCCCAGCGTGCTGCCGCTGTCCATCGGCGACGGCGAGCTGGCCGAGACCGCCGACACCGTGGTGCCCACCGGCGAGATCTTCCGCTACTGGCTGCAGGGCGGGCGCATCGACGTCGGCTTTCTCGGCGCAGCCCAGGTCGACCGCTTCGGCAACATCAACACCACTGTCATCGGCGACTACAACAAGCCCAAGGTGCGCCTGCCTGGCGCCGGTGGCGCGCCGGAGATCGCCGGTTCCGCCAAGGAAGTGCTGATCATCCTCAAGCAGTCCCACCGCACCTTCGTCGACAAGCTGGCCTTCATCACCTCGGTCGGCTTCGGCGAGGGCGGCGACCATCGCAAGCAGCTCGGCCTCCCAGGCAAGGGCCCGGTGGCGATCATCACCGACCTGTGCATCATGGAGCCGGAAGCCGGCAGCAACGAATTCATCGTCACCACCCTGCACCCGGGCGTGACCCGCGAGCAGGTGGTCGAGAACACCGGCTGGGCGATCCGCTTCGCTGAGCAGGTGACCGAGACCGTCGCGCCGACCGACGTCGAGCTGGAAGCCCTGCGCGCCCTCGAAGCCCGCACCGCCGCCGCCCACGGCCAGCTGGGAGGTGAGGAATGAGCCGCGAGGTCTTCATCTGCGACGCCGTGCGCACGCCCATCGGTCGCTTCGGCGGCTCGCTCTCCGGTGTGCGCGCCGACGATCTCGCCGCCGTGCCGGTGAAGGCGCTGCTGGAACGTAACCCGCAAGTCGACTGGGCCGCGCTGGACGAGGTCTACCTCGGCTGCGCCAACCAGGCCGGCGAGGACAACCGCAACGTGGCGCGTATGGCGCTGCTGCTGGCTGGCCTGCCGGAAAGCGTGCCGGGCGTGACCCTCAACCGTCTCTGCGCCTCGGGCCTGGACGCGGTAGGCACCGGCTTCCGCGCCATCGCCAGCGGCGAGGCCGAGCTGGTCATCGCTGGCGGCGTCGAGTCCATGTCCCGCGCGCCCTACGTGATGGGCAAGGCCGACAGCGCCTTCGGCCGCGGCCAGAAGATCGAGGACACTACCATCGGCTGGCGCTTCATCAATCCGCTGATGAAGGCGCAGTACGGCGTGGACGCCATGCCGCAGACCGCCGACAACGTGGCCGACGATTACAACGTCAACCGCGCCGACCAGGACGCCTTTTCCCTGCGCAGCCAGCAGCGTGCCGGCGTCGCCCAGGCCAACGGCTACTTCGCCGAGGAAATCGTCCCGGTGGTGATCAAGGGTCGCAAGGGTGACACCGTCGTCGACACCGACGAACACCCGCGCCCGGACACCACCCTGGAAGCGCTGGCCAAGCTCAAGCCGGTCAACGGCGAAGGTAAGACCGTCACTGCCGGCAACGCTTCCGGCGTGAATGACGGTGCCGTGGCGCTGATCCTCGCCAGCGCCGAGGCGGTGAAGAAACACGGCCTGACGCCGCGCGCGAAGGTGCTCGGCATGGCCAGCGCCGGTGTCGCCCCGCGCGTGATGGGCATCGGCCCGGTGCCGGCGGTGCGCAAGCTGCTGGAACGCCTGAACCTGTCAGTCGACCAGTTCGATGTCATCGAGCTGAACGAAGCCTTTGCCGCGCAAGGTCTGGCGGTGACCCGTGATCTGGGCATCGCCGATGACGACGTACGGGTGAACCCCAACGGCGGCGCCATCGCCCTCGGCCACCCGCTGGGTGCCAGCGGCGCGCGCCTGGTGCTGACCGCTGTGCACCAGCTGCAGAAGTCCGGCGGCAAGCTCGGCCTGTGCACCATGTGCGTGGGCGTAGGGCAGGGCGTGGCGCTGGTCGTCGAGCGCGTGTGACCGCTGGCCTTGTAGGGCGCATAACCTGGAACAGGTTATCCGCCGGCCATGGGTCGGCGGATACTCTGGCGCGTTATGCGCCCTACGAAAGGCAACTCTCCGGTCATACTGTCCGACAACGCCCGCCGATCTCCGGAGCCACCTCGTGAGCACCAACCTTCTGTTCGACGCCTACTTCACCCAGCCCGCCATGCGCGCGATCTTCAGCGACCACGGCCGGGTGCAGGGCATGCTCGACTTCGAGGCCGCGCTGGCCCGTGCCGAGGCCCGCGTGGGTGTGATCCCGGCAAGCGCCGTGGCGCCCGTCGCCGCCGCCTGCCGCGCCGAACTCTACGATTTCGCTGCACTGGCGCAGGCCATCTGCAGCGCCGGTAATTCCGCGATCCCGCTGGTGAAGGCGCTGGGCAAGCGTATCGCCGCCGAGGACGCCGAAGCCGAGCGCTACGTGCACCTGGGCGCCACCAGCCAGGACGCCATGGACTCCGGGTTGGTCCTGCAGTTGCGTGCCGCCATTGAGCTGCTCGAAGGCGACCTCGCCCAGTTGGCCGACGCGCTCGCCGTACAAGCACAAGCCCACGCCGGCACGCCCATGGTCGGCCGCACCTGGCTGCAGCACGCCACGCCCGTCACCCTCGGCATGAAGATCGCCGGCTGGCTGGGTGCGATTACCCGCCATCGCCAGCGTCTGAGCGAACTCAAGCCGCGCCTGCTGTGCCTGCAATTCGGCGGCGCCTCCGGCAGCCTCGCCGCGCTGGGCGAGCAGGGCTTCGCCGTGGCCGAAGCGCTGGCTGAAGAGCTGGACCTGCAACTCCCCGAACAACCCTGGCACACCCAGCGCGACCGCCTGGTGGAGTTCGCCAGCCTGCTCGGCCTGATCGCCGGCAGCCTGGGCAAACTGGGCCGCGATCTCAGCCTGCTGATGCAGACCGAGGCCGGCGAAGTCTTCGAGCCTTCCGCGCCGGGCAAGGGTGGTTCCTCCACCATGCCGCACAAGCGCAACCCGGTGGGCGCCGCCGTGCTGATTGGCGCGGCGACCCGCGCGCCCGGCCTGGTCTCGACCCTGTTCGCCGCCATGCCCCAGGAACACGAGCGCAGCCTCGGCTTGTGGCACGCCGAATGGGAAAGCCTGCCGGAGCTGTGCTGCCTCGTCTCCGGTGCGCTGCAACAGGCAATGAGCCTGGTGCCGGGCCTGGAAGTGGATGCCGAGCGCATGCTGGCCAACCTTGACCTGACCCGTGGCCTGGTGCTCGCCGAAGCCGTGAGCATCGCCCTGGCCCAGCGCATCGGCCGCGACGCCGCACACCACCTGGTGGAGCAGTGCTGCAAACAGGCGGTGAAGGAGGGTGCACACCTGCGCGCGGTGCTCGGTGCCAACGCCGAAGTCGCCGCCCAACTGAATGCCGAAGAGCTGGATCGCCTGCTCGATCCCGCCCATTACCTGGGCCAGGCGCGCCGCTGGGTCGAGCTCGCGCTGGCCGAACACCAAGCACTTTCCTTGCGCAAAGAATCCCCATAGGAGCCTTGCATGCCTGCCGTACGTCTCGCCGATGGCGACCTGAATTACTTACTTGAAGGGCCGCGACTCTCAGGCCCCGCCGACGCTCCGGTTTTGGTGCTGTCCAACTCTCTGGGCACCGACCTGCACATGTGGGACGCGCAGGTCGCCGCCTTCGCCGAACACTTCCGCGTGCTGCGCTATGACACCCGTGGCCACGGCGCTTCGCTGGTCACTCCCGGCCCGTACAGCATCGAGCAGAATGGCCGCGACGTGCTGGCCCTGCTGGACGCTCTGGACATCCCGCGCGCGCATTTCTGCGGCCTGTCCATGGGCGGCCTGATCGGCCAGTGGCTGGCCATCCATGCGCCGGAGCGCATCGAGCGCCTGGTGCTGTGCAACACCGCCGCCAAGATCGGCACCCCGGAAGTCTGGAACCCGCGTATCGAGACCGTGCTCAGCGGCGGCGCCGAGGCCATGCGCAATCTGCGTGATGCTTCGATCTCGCGCTGGTTCACCGCCGACTTCGCCGAAGCTGAGCCGGGCAAGGTCGAGCCTATCGTCGGCATGCTGGCGCAGACCTCGCCGGAAGGTTACGCAGCCAACTGCGCGGCTGTGCGTGATGCCGATTTCCGTGGTGAGATCGGTGCGATCACTGCGCCGACCCTGGTGGTCTGCGGCGCTGCCGACCCGGTGACCACCACCGAGGACGGCCGCTTCCTGCAGGCGCGCATTCCCGGCGCCGAGCTGGCGGAATTCCGCGCCGCGCACCTGTCCAACGTGCAGGCCGGCGATGCCTTCAGCCAGCGCGTGCTGGACTTCCTGCGCGCTTAACCGCTCTTCGTAGGATGGTGTAGAGCGCAGCGAACCCCATCGGTTCTGTGCGATGACAGCATGGGTATCGCTGCGCTCCACCCATCCTACGGGGATTTGACGGAGTTTGAGATGGACGAGAAAGAACGCTACGAAGCCGGCATGCAGGTGCGCCGCGCGGTGCTGGGCGATGCCCACGTCGACCGCAGCCTGCAGAAGCGCAACGCCTTCAACGAAGAGTTCCAGGAAATGATCACCCGCCATGCCTGGGGTGACATCTGGACCCGCCCCGGCTTGCCGCGCCACACCCGCAGCCTGATTACCATCGCCATGCTGATTGGCATGAACCGCGAGGGCGAGCTGACGCTGCACCTGCGCGCCGCGCGCAACAACGGCGTGACCCGCGAAGAGATCAAGGAAGTCCTGCTGCAGAGTGCGATCTACTGCGGCATTCCGGCCGCCAACGCCACCTTCCACCTCGCCGAGGCGGTGTGGGACGAGCTGGGCACCGAGTCGCTGGGCGACGCCTGATCAGCGCCGCCCGGACCACGCATCCAGGCGGTGACTGATTGGCGAGAGCGCTGATCGCAGGTAGGGGCTGTTCTTGTAGGGCGCATAACGCGCCAGCGTTATCCGCCGCAGGATCGCCGGCGGATAACCTGTTCCAGGTTATGCGCCCTACGATGGATCGTGGGCATGGGCCAGGTGCCCCAGCCCATCCGAATGCGATGTCCCTGTAGGAGCGGGCCATGCCCGCGATGGCGGAACAGGCCTGCCGGCCTGCCGGCCGGATCGCGGAGAAGCTCTGTTACGAGATCAAGAGCCGCTCTCCACGAATCTGGAGAGACTCAGCTCTCCAACTCCTTCCTGTACCTGAACAGCTCGAGCGCCTGCGGGTTGGCCAGTGCGTCGGTGTTCTTCACCGGCTGGCCGTGCACCACGTTGCGTACCGCCAGTTCGACGATCTTGCCGCTGATGGTGCGCGGGATGTCGCTGACCGCGAGGATCTTCGCCGGCACATGGCGTGGGGTGGTGTTGCTGCGGATGGTCTGGCGGATGCGTTCCTGCAGCGCTTCGTCCAGTTCCACGCCGTCACGCAGTCGCACGAACAGCACCACGCGCACGTCGCCTTGCCACTCCTGGCCGATGGCGATGGACTCCAGCACCTGTTCGATCTTCTCCACCTGGCGGTAGATTTCCGCGGTGCCGATGCGCACACCGCCGGGGTTGAGTACGGCATCGGAACGGCCATGGATCACCAGACCGCCGTGCTCGGTTTCCTCGGCGTAGTCGCCGTGGGCCCAGACGCCGGGGAAGGTGGCGAAGTAGGCATCGAGGAATCTCTCGTTGTTCTCGTCGTTCCAGAAGCCCGCCGGGATCGACGGGAAGTGCCGCACGCAGACCAGCTCGCCTTTCTCGCCGCGCACCGGTCTGCCGGCCTCGTCCCAGACTTCCACCGCCATGCCCAGTGCCTTGCACTGGATTTCCCCGCGCCACACCGGCAGGGTCGGATTGCCGATGGCGAAGCAGGAAACGATGTCGGTGCCGCCGGAGATCGACGACAGGCAGAGGTCGGGTTTCACCTCGCGGTAGACGTAGTCGAAGCTCTCGTGGGCCAGTGGCGAACCGGTCGAGAGCAGGGTCTTCAGACGTTCCAGCGAGTGGCTCTGGCGCGGCCGCACGTTGGCCTTTTCCAGTGCGGCGATGTACTTGGCGCTGGTGCCGAACACGCTGATGTTCTCCGCGTCGATCAGGTCCATCAGGCGCTCGGGGCCGGGGTGGAAGGGCGAGCCGTCGTAGAGCACCAGCGTCGCGCCGACGGCGAGTCCCGAGACCAGCCAGTTCCACATCATCCAGCCGCAGGTGGTGTAGTAGAACAGCGTGTCGTTGTTGCCCAGGTCGACGTGCAGGCCGTGCTCCTTCAGGTGCTGCAGCAGCACGCCGCCGGCGCCGTGGACAATGCACTTGGGCACGCCGGTGGTGCCGGAGGAGTAGAGGATGTACAGCGGGTGGTCGAAAGGCACCGGGGTGAATACCGGCTCGCCGCCGCTGTGGAAGAAGTCCTGCCAGAGGCTGACCCGCGCCGGCGTCTGGAAGTCGCTGCGTCGCGCGTGGCCGTTGGCGTAGGGGACGATCACCAGCTGCTCCAGGGTGGGCAGCTGGGCGAGGATTTCGTTGAGCTTGGCACTGAGGTCCAGCACCTTGCCGGCGTAGCGGTAGCCGGCGCAGGCGATCAGCACCTTGGGCTCGATCTGGCCGAAGCGGTCGATCACGCCATGGGTGCCGAAGTCTGGCGAGCAGCTCGACCAGGTGGCGCCGAGGCTGGTGGTGGCGAGCATGCCGACCACGGTCTGCCAGGTGTTGGGCATGAAGGCCGCGACGCGGTCGCCGACGCCCACGCCGGCTTCGCGCAGGGCACACTGCAGGCCGGCGACCTGGGCGGCCAGCTCGGCATGGCTGATCACCTCGCGACGCTCATCCTCGCTGATGGCGATCAGCGCCGGCTTGTTGTCGCGACGGCGCAGCAGGTGTTCGGCGAAGTTCAGGGTGGCGCCGGGGAACCAGCGCGCATCGGGCATTTCCGGGCCTTCCTCGAGGACCGTCGTGGGTGCCTCGTGGAACTGCACGCCGAAGGTGTCGATGATGGCCAGCCAGAAGGCTTCGCGCTCGGCGATGCTCCAGGCATGCAATGCGGCGTAGTCGGGCAGGTCGACTCCGTGCTGCTGCGCCACCTTGCGGCGGAAGGCGTCCATCCGGGTGGCGGCGATGCGTTCGGGGGAGGGTGTCCAGAGCAGTGGGTTCATTGACGACGACTCCAGCGAAGGAACGGTGGGCACCGCCGACCAGCGGCCCCCATCATCTTGACACGAAGCGTCGCCGGAAGTGCTTCGCCGCTGCGGGTGAATCACTGCGCGACCCAGCCGCCGTCCATGTTCCAGGCGGCGCCGCGGACCTGGGCGGCGGCTTCAGAACACAAGAATAGCGCCAGCTCGCCCAGCTGGTCGGCGGTGACGAAGTCGAGCGACGGCTGCTTCTCCGCCAGCAGGTCGTGGCGTGCCTGTTCGGGTGTGGCACCGGCCGCTATGCGCGCGTCGATCTGCTGCTGCACCAGCGGCGTCAGCACCCAGCCGGGGCAGATGGCGTTGCAGGTGATGGCGCTGGTGGCGGTTTCCAGGGCGGTGGTCTTGGTCAGGCCGATCACCCCGTGCTTGGCGGCCACGTAGGCGCTCTTGCCGGCAGAGGCGACCAGGCCGTGGGTCGAGGCGATGTTGAGGATGCGCCCCCAGCCGCGCTGGCGCATGCCCGGGAGCGCCAGGCGGGTGGTGTGGAACACCGAGGAGAGGTTGATGGCGATGATCGCGTTCCAGCGCTCCACGGGGAAATCCTCCAGCGCCGCGACGTGCTGGATGCCCGCGTTGTTGACCAGGATGTCGAGTCCGCCGAACTCGCGCTCGACGTAGGCGATCATCTCGGCGATCTGTTCGGGTTGCGCCATGTCTGCGCCGTGGTGGCCGATGCGTGTGCCATGTACCGACAGCTCGCGTACCGCCGCGTCGATATCGCCGAAGCCGTTGACCACCACGTTGGCACCCGCCTGTGCCAGGCGCGCGGCGATGCCCAGGCCGATGCCGCTGGTGGAGCCGGTGACCAGTGCGGTCTTGCCTTTGAGAGTCATGCAAATCTCCTCTGGAACGGGTTGGCCGCATTGCTGCGACTATCAATACACAGGACTGCCCAGAATTCGTTTGTGGCCTTGCGAGCTGGAGCAGAACAAGGAACAAGCAGGCGAGGGCGCGGAGTTGACGTGTAGTCAATGAGCAGTCATCGCCTGCTTTTGACGCAGTTATGCCGACGCGCAGCTAGCCACAAGCGGATTCTTAAACGATCCCGGTGGCGTAGAAGGTACCTATCACCACGAACACCGCGAGGGTCTTGATCAGGGTGATGGCGAAGATGTCCTTGTAGGCCTCGCGGTGGGTCAGGCCGGTAACCGCGAGCAGGGTGATGACCGCGCCGTTGTGCGGCAGGGTATCCATGCCGCCAGAGGCCATGGCCGCGACCCGGTGCAGCACTTCCAGCGGGATGTTGGCGGCGTGGGCGGCGGCGATGAACTGCTCGGACATGGCCGCCAGGGCGATGCTCATGCCGCCCGACGCCGAGCCGGTGATGCCGGCCAGGGTGGTGACGGTGATGGCTTCGTTGATCAGCGGATCGGGAATCTTCTTCAGCGCATCGGCCAGCACCAGGAAGCCCGGCAGCGAGGCGATCACCGCACCGAAGCCGTATTCCGAAGCCGTGTTCATGGCCGCCAGCAGCGCGCCGCCCACGGCGGTCTTGCTGCCCTCTGCAAGCTTGCTGCGGATCACCGCGAAGCTGGTCACCAGCACCAGCAGGATGCCCAGCAGCAGCGCCGCCTGCACCGCCCAGATGCCGGTCAGCTTGGCCACGTCGCTGGCCACCGGGGCGGCCATGCCGGCCAGTTGCAGGCTGTGGGTCTTGCCGTAGACCTGGGGAATCCAGTGGGTGAACAGTAGGTTGGCGACGCCCACCAGCACCAGCGGCGAGAGCGCCAGCAGCGGGTTGGGCAGCCGGATGTCGTCGGCGGTTTCCGGCTCGTTGCGCAGCTCGCTGCCGTAGCCCTCGCCGGCGGCGCGCGCCTTGCCGGCCTGGCGACGCAGGAACAGCATGCCGACGCTGAACACGAAGAGGCTGCCGATCAGCCCCAGCCAGGGCGCGGCCCAGCCGGTGGTGTTGAAGAAGGCGGTGGGGATGATGTTCTGGATCTGCGGGGTGCCGGGCAGGGCATCCATGGTGAAACTGAACGCGCCCAGGGCGATGGTCGCCGGGATCAGCCGCTTGGGAATGTTGCTCTGGCGGAACATCTCGGCAGCGAAGGGGTAGACCGCGAACACCACCACGAACAGCGAGACGCCGCCGTAGGTGAGCAGGGCGCAGACCAGCACGATCACCAGCATCGCCTGGCTGGTGCCAAGCAGGCGGATGGCGGCGGCGACAATGGAGCGCGAGAAGCCCGACAGCTCGATCAGCTTGCCGAACACCGCGCCGAGCAGGAACACCGGGAAGTAGAGTTTGACGAAGCCGACCATCTTCTCCATGAACACCCCGGTGAAGGCCGGGGCGACGGCGGCAGGGTCCGTCAGCAGCACCGCGAGCAGCGCCGCGATGGGGGCGAAGAGGATCACGCTGTAGCCGCGGTAGGCGGCGAGCATCAGCAGGGCGAGGGCTGCAAGGGCGATGACCACGCTCATCGAAGTATCTCCAGTTGTCGCGCGGCCAGGAGCCGCGCGTCGTTCTTGTTGTAGTGGGCTTGCTTGACGATCAGGAGTCAGGCGGTCAGTTGGTTACCAGAGCGGCAGCACGTAGCTGAGGATCAGGCGGTTCTCGTCCAGGTCGTTGCCGAAGTGGCTGGAGCGCACCGTCGCATTGCGCCACTTCACGCCGACGTTCTTCAGCGGGCCGCTCTGCACCACGTAGCCGATATCGGTGTCGCGTTCCCATTCCTTGCCTTCGGGCTTGCCCGCGCCCAGCTCGATGCTGTCGCCGGACAGGTAGCGCGTCATGAAGGTCAGGCCGGGAACCCCGAGGGCGCCGAAGTCGTAGTCGT
Organism: Pseudomonas sp. PDM19; assembly: GCF_014852215.1. Classification (NCBI taxonomy): domain Bacteria; kingdom Pseudomonadati; phylum Pseudomonadota; class Gammaproteobacteria; order Pseudomonadales; family Pseudomonadaceae; genus Pseudomonas; species Pseudomonas sp. PDM19. Next base: position 296,596 of record NZ_JACVBG010000001.1, read on the forward strand.
AGCGGGCCTGCCAGGACTTCTCGTCGCGGTTGGCGAAGTCGCCGATCTGCACGAAGTTGACCAGGAAGGCGTCGGTGCCGCCGATGTAGGCGAAGCCGGTGTCGCCGCTCATCTTCTGGTAGCCGGCGCCGAAGCCGTGGCCGCCCAGCGTGTAGGTGAGCATCGCGCCGAAGGCGCGGTTGTCGACGTTGCTGTGGCCGTCGTCGTCGGAACGCGCGTAGCGCAGGTCGGTCTTCAGCGACTGGCCGGCAGCGACGGGCAGCACGTGCACCAGGTTGACGATGTGCTGGTCGTAGAGCCCGTCGAGCTTGGCGTAGCTGTAGCCGGTGGTGAGTTGCGGCGTCCACTTGTAGCTCAGGCCGGCGAAGTCGAACTGGTCGCTGGTGTCGGTGGCGACGATGCCGCGCGCGCTGCCGCTGGTGACGGTCATGTCCTCGCGGTTGGACGAGTCGCGCTGGCTCACCTGGCGCAGGCGGCCACCGTCGAAGGTCAGGCCGGCGAACTCGGCGGAATTCAGGTGCGCGCCTTCGAAGGTCTGCGGCAGCAGACGCGAATCGTTGGCCAGCACGGTGGGCAGCTTGGGCAGCAGGGTGCCGATCTTCAGCGTGCTTTTTGAGGCGCGCAGCTTGGCGGTCAGGCCCAGCTCGCTGTAGTCGTCCGGGGCGCCGTTGACCTTGTCCTTGTCGCGCGGCAGCAGGCCGGAGCCGGCGCGGTCGGGGCTGGAATCCAGCTTCACGCCGAGCAGGCCGAGGGCATCCACACCCACGCCGATGGTGCCTTCGGTGTAGCCGGATTCGTAGCGCAGCAGAAAGCCCTGCGCCCATTCGTCCTGCTTGGACTGCGCGGCGTTGTCCTGGCGGAAGTCGCGGTTGAAGTAGAAGTTGCGCAGTTCGACGCTGGCCTTGCTGTCGGCAAGAAATTCGGCGAAGGCCTGGGGCGAAAGGACGAGGGTGGAACCGAGGGCGGCCAGAATGGCGGTACGGCTCATCGGGTGATCTCCTGGCGCGGCGCCGTGTGCGAAGCGGGACTAGCCGTGGTGTCCGCTGGGGTCTGTTCGCGTTCGGGCAGCGTTGATTGTTGTTATGTCGGCTGTGCGGCGCGAAGGCCGCGAGAGGCGACATAGCCAGGACCGTGCCAGGATTGTAACTATCTGATTTTCAAGTCTTATTTTGAGAAAATCGACTGCTGACGGGTATCGTTTGTCTCTGAATGGAGACGGATTTCCGCAAGGCTATGCCAGGGGGCAGTGATTTTGTGGAGAAACTGGCTTGTCTCGTTTTTGAGACTTGTCTCTGTTTCGGGATTGGTGGGTCAGGATTGCAGACCCAGTGTCGCCATCTTCTTGTACAGGGTGGAACGGCCCAGTCCGAGGCGCTGCGCGGCGGCGTCGACGTTGCCGGCCTGCTCGGCCAGGGTGTTGGCGATCAGCTCGCGCTCGAAGGCATCCCGTGCCGCATAGAAATCCTGCCCTTCGCCCAGCCTGGCTGACGGCGCTGCTGTGCCGACCGGCAACGGTTGCAGCTCACCCAGCGCCGAGCGCAGGGCGGCGGCATCGATCTGCGGGCGGTCGCCCAGCAGCACGGTGCGCTCCAGCAGGTTGCGCAGTTCGCGCACGTTGCCCGGCCAGGCGTGCCGGGCGAGCAGGGCGATGCCGCCGGCATCCAGCTCGAAGAGGGTCTGGCGGTCGTCGCGCAGGCCGTCGAGGATGGCTTCGCACAGCGCCGGCAGGTCTTCCAGGCGCTCACGTAGCGGCGGAATCTCGATGGGCAGGACGTTGATGCGGTAGAACAGGTCGGCGCGGAAACGCCCTTCGCGCACGGCGGCGTCGAGGTCGATGGAGGTGGCCGCGATCAGGCGGATGTCGCTGCGCAGCACCTCATTGGAGCCCACCGGCTCGAATTCCTTTTCCTGCAGCACGCGCAGCAGCTTGCTCTGCAGGGTCAGCGGCATGTCGCCGATCTCGTCGAGGAACAGCGTGCCGCCCTGGGCGATCTGCAGCTTGCCGGCGCGGCCCTTGCGGTCGGCGCCGGTGAAGGCGCCCGGTGCGGTGCCGAAGAACTCGGCTTCCAGCAGGGTCTCGGGGATGGCGGCGGCGTTGAGGCTGACGAAGGGTTTGTCTGCGCGCGGCGACGATGCATGGATGGCATGGGCGAGCAGTTCCTTGCCGGTGCCGGTCTCGCCCAGCAGCAGGATCGGCGCCTCGCTGGCGGCGCCGCGGCGGGCACGGCGCTTCACTTCCAGGCTGGCCGGGCTGGTGCCGATGAAGTGCGCGAAGCTGTACTTGGCCTGGCGCGCCTGCAGCAGCGAGCGGGTCGAGGCCAGTTCGGCCTGCATGCGCTGGTAACGGGTGAGCAGCGGCGAGAGTGCGCGCAGTTCGTCGAACAGGGCGAAGCCGATGCCGCCGATGACCACGCCTGAATCGTCGCGGATCGGCACGCGCATGACCACCAGCGGGTCCTTGGCCATGTCGAGGATGTCCAGCAGCATCGGCCGGCCGCTGCTGACCACTTCGCGCATCAGGCTGCCGGGGATCACCTGTTCCACCGGGCGGCCGACGGCCTGTTCGGCGCTGTCCAGGCCGAAGCGCTGGGCGTAGCGCTGGTTGATCCAGACGATGCGCGCCTCGCGGTCGACTATCACCGTGCCTTCGCTGAACTGCTCGAAGATCTCGAACAGCGAGCGGATCGCCAGTTGGCGGACGCTGGGGTAGTCCTTGAGGCTGTCGGAATCGGTCATCGGTGGGCCGTGCGCGAGAAGGGCAGAGGGCGCACTGTACCGGGATGTGGGAACGGGGTCAGTAGCGGTGAATGGGTGGGAATTTCGTAGGAGCGGCCGGCCGGGTAGGGCGCATAACGCCAAAGGCGTTATCCGCCGATGGCCTGGCGGCGGATAACGCGTTCCGCTTTATGCGCCGTACGGTCTGCGCCGACTTCAGCGCTTGGACAACTGCGCCTTGGCCACGCGGGAGCCGTTGGGCTTGTCGAGCACGGCGCAGATGCGCTGGCCGGCGTCGATCAGCAGGTCCAGGTCGATGCCGGTGTGGATGCCCAGGCCGTTGAGCAGGTAGAGCACGTCTTCGGTGGCAACGTTGCCGGTGGCGCCCTTGGCGTAGGGGCAACCGCCGAGACCCGCGACCGAGCTGTCGAACACCGCGATGCCTTCCAGCAGGCTCGCGTAGACGTTAGCCGTGGCCTGGCCATAGGTGTCGTGGAAGTGCCCGGCCAGTTGCGCGCGCGGCACGCGCTGGCCGACGACTTCGAACATGTGCCGGGTAGCGCCGGCGGTGCCGACGCCGATGGTGTCGCCCAGGGAAACTTCATAGCAGCCCATGGCGTGCAATTCCGCAGCGACGGCAGCAACCTGTTCCGCGTCCACCTCACCCTGGTAGGGGCAGCCGAGCACGCAGGAAACGTAGCCGCGTACGCGCACGCCGTGCTGGCGCGCGGCTTCCATCACCGGCACGAAGCGCTCCAGGCTCTCCCTGATCGAGCAGTTGATGTTCTTCTGCGAGAAGGCCTCGGAGGCGGCGGCGAATACCGCAACTTCCTTCACCTGCGATTCCAGCGCGGCCTCGAAGCCCTTCAGGTTCGGTGCCAGCGCGGCGTAGGTGACGCCGGCCTTCTGCTGGATGCCGGCGAAGACTTCGGCCGAGCCGGCCATCTGCGGCACCCACTTGGGCGAGACGAAGCTGCCGACCTCGATGTAGCTCAGGCCGGCGGCGGTGAGGTCGTCCACCAGACGCACCTTGTCGGCGACGGCGATGGGCTGTTTCTCGTTCTGCAGGCCGTCGCGCGGGCCGACTTCGACCAGGCGGACGGATGGGGGCAGGGTCATGGAATGTCCTCGTTGGGTTCACGCGAAGGGCGGTGCTTTCTGCAGGAGCGAGCTTGCTCGCTCCTGCAAATGCGGCATCAAGCGGAAGTCGTGTAGGGCGCATAAAGCGGAACGCTTTATCCGCCGTTGTCTGGCGGCGGATAACGCTGGCGCGTTATGCGCCCTACAAAAGCCGGCGTCAGGCCGACGCCTCCTCCAGCTCCACCAGCGCCGTACCTTCCGACACCAGTTCGCCTTCGCTGCAATACAGCGATTTCACCACGCCAGCGTGCGGCGCGCGAATGCTGTGTTCCATCTTCATCGCTTCGAGCACCACCAGCGCGGCGCCGGCTTCGACGCTCTGGCCGGGTTCGACCAGGATGCGCACGATGCTGCCGTTCATGGGCGCGCCCAGGCCACCCTGGTGCGAGTGCGCGGCTTCGGCCTCGGCGATCGGGTCGAAGCGCTGCACGCTGACCAGCTCGCCGTTCCATTCCAGGTAGAGGCTGTCGCCACGGCGGATCACCTGGTGACGGCGGCGGATGTCGCCGTCCTTCACGTCCAGCCACTGTCCATCGAGCTTGGCAATGCGCTGGCCATCAGCGTGGCGCAGGCGCACGACATGCGACTCGCCCTTGGCCAGCAGGTGCAGGTCGGTTTCCCCCGGCAGGCCACTGCGCCAGCCGCTCTGGGCGGACCATGGCGAATGGGCATCGTCGCCACGCACGCGGGCGGCTTCGCTCTGCACCCAGGCTTCGGCGGCGAGCTGCCAGAAACGCTCAGGCAGGGCGGTGGCCGCGGGCAGCAGGTCATCCTGGTAGCGGCCGATGAAGCCGGTATCCAGCTCGCCTTCGGCGAAGGCCGGGTGGGCCAGCACGCGGCGCAGGAAGGCCAGGTTGGTCTTGAAGCCGCCGACGGCGGTTTCGCCGAGCATCGACAGCAGGCGCTGGCGCGCTTCCTCGCGGTTCTCGCCCCAGGCGATCAGCTTGGCCAGCATCGGGTCGTAGAACGGCGAGATGTCGTCGCCCTCGCGGATGCCGCTGTCCACCCGGCGGCCGGGGCCGGCGGCGGGTTCGCGGTACAGCGCGAGGTGGCCGCTGGCAGGCAGGAAGCCGCCCTCAGGGTCTTCGGCGTAGAGGCGCACTTCGATGGCATGGCCGATCAGCGGCACCTGTTCCTGGGTGATCGGTAGCGGTTCACCACGGGCGACGCGAATCTGCAGGGCGACCAGGTCGAGGCCGGTGATGGCTTCGGTGACCGGGTGCTCCACCTGCAGGCGGGTGTTCATTTCCATGAAGAAGAACTGGCCGCTGCCTTCGTCGTAGAGGAACTCCACGGTGCCGGCGCCTACGTAGCCGATGGCCTGGGCGGCGCGCACGGCGGCCTCGCCCATGCCCTGGCGCAGTTCCAGCGAGAGGCCCGGAGCCGGCGCTTCTTCCACCACCTTCTGGTGGCGGCGCTGGATCGAGCAGTCGCGTTCGTTGAGGTACAGGCAGTTGCCGTGCTGGTCGGCGAATACCTGGATTTCCACGTGGCGCGGCTTGGTCAGGTACTTCTCCACCAGCATGCGCGAGTCGCCGAAACCGGACTGTGCTTCACGCTGGGCGGATTCCAGCGCCTCGGCCAGTTCGGCCTCGCGCTCGACCACCTTCATGCCCTTGCCACCGCCACCGGCGGCGGCTTTCAGCAGCACCGGGTAGCCGATGCGCTCGGCCTCGCGCTGGAACGTCGCATAGTCCTGGGCCTCGCCGTGGTAGCCGGGCACCAGTGGTACGCCGGCGGTTTCCATCAGTGCCTTGGCGGCGGACTTGCTGCCCATGGCGTCGATGGCGCTGGCCGGCGGGCCGAGGAACACCAGCCCGGCCTCTTCGCAGGCGCGGGCGAAGCCGGCGTTCTCCGAAAGGAAGCCATAGCCGGGGTGGATGGCCTGGGCGCCGGCGGCTTTCGCGGCGGCGAGCACGGCGTCCGCGCGCAGGTAGCTTTCAGCCGGTTTGGCGCCGCCCAGGTCGATGGCGATGTCCGCCTCTTCGACGTGGCGGGCGTTGCGGTCGGTGGCGCTGTGCACGGCCACGGTGGTCAGGCCCAGGGCCTTGGCGGTGCGCATCACGCGGCAGGCGATCTCGCCGCGGTTGGCCACCAGCAGGGTATCGATCTTCTTCATCAGACTTGCTCCTGCCAGGCCGGTTTGCGTTTTTCCAGGAAGGCGCGCAGGCCTTCCTGCCCTTCGGGGCTGATGCGGATGCGGGCGATGGCGGCTTCGGTGTAGCGGCGGCGCTCGGGCGTGAGTTCGCCGGCGCCGATTTCATGGAACAGCGCCTTGCAGGCCACCAGGGCCGCCGGACTGTTGTTCAGCAGGTTGGCGATCCAGGCGTCGGCTTCGTCATCCAGATCGGCGGCCGGGTAGTGCTCGTCCACCAGGCCCAGCTCCCGGGCGCGCAGGCCACTGAAGCGTTCGGCAGTCATGGCGTAGCGGGTGGCGGCACGCTGGCCGATGGCCTTGGTGACGAACGGGCCGATGGTCGCGGGGATCAGGCCGATGCGCACTTCGGACAGGCAGAACTGCGCGTCCTCGGCGGCCAGCGCCATGTCGCAGCAGGCCACCAGCCCGACGCCACCACCGAAGGCCGCGCCCTGCACGATGGCGAGGGTCGGCTTGTTCAGCTGGTGCAGGTTGTAGAGCAGTTCGGCGAGCTGCTGGGCGTCGTTGAGGTTGCCCTGGTAGTCCAGCTGCACGGATTCCTGCATCCACGCCAGGTCCGCGCCACCGCAGAAGTGCCGGCCGCGGCCGCGCAGCACGACCAGGCGCACGCGCTCGTCGCTGGCCACGGCAGCCAGCGCCTGGATCAGCTCGGCGATGGTCTGGGCGTTGAAGGCGTTGTTCTTCTCCGGGCGGTTCAGCCAGAGAGTGGCGACGCCGCGCGGGTCGATATCAAGCTCAATGTTCTGATAGTCGGTCATGGCTGCGGCCTTACATGCGGAAGACGCCGAAGCGCGTGGCTTCGACAGGCGCGTTGAGCGAGGCGGAGAGGGCCAGGCCGAGCACGTCGCGGGTCTGCGCCGGGTCGATGACACCGTCATCCCACAGGCGCGCGCTGGAGTAGTAGGGGTGACCCTGGCGCTCGTACTGTTCGAGGATCGGCGCCTTGATCTTCGCCTCGTCCTCGGCCGACAGCGCGTTACCGGCGCGTTCGGCCTGCTCGCGCTTGACCTGGGCGAGCACGCCGGCGGCCTGCTCGCCACCCATCACGCCGATCCGCGCGTTGGGCCACATCCACAGGAAGCGCGGGTCGTAGGCGCGGCCGCACATGCCGTAGTTACCGGCGCCGAAGCTGCCACCGATGATCACGGTGAACTTCGGCACCTGGGCGCAGGCCACCGCGGTGACCAGCTTGGCGCCGTGCTTGGCGATGCCGCCGGCCTCGTACTTCTGGCCGACCATGAAGCCGGTGATGTTCTGCAGGAATACCAGCGGGATGCCGCGCTGGCAGGCCAGTTCGATGAAGTGCGCGCCTTTCTGCGCGGCCTCGGCGAAGAGGATGCCGTTGTTGGCGAGGATCGCCACCGGGTAGCCGTGCAGGTGGGCGAAGCCGCACACCAGGGTGGTGCCGAACAGCGCCTTGAACTCGTCGAATTCGCTGCCGTCGACCAGGCGGGCGATGATCTCGCGCACGTCGAAGGGCTGCTTGCTGTCCACCGGGATCACCCCGTACAGCTCGTCGCTGGCGTACAGCGGGGCGCGCGGGGCTCGGGTGTTGAGCTGGCCCTGCTTGCTCCAGTTGAGGTTGGCGATGCAGCGGCGGGCTATGGCCAGCGCGTGCTCGTCGTCCTCGGCGTAATGGTCGGCCACGCCGGAGGTCTTGCAGTGCACGTCGGCGCCGCCCAGGTCCTCGGCGCTCACCACTTCACCGGTGGCGGCCTTCACCAGCGGCGGGCCGGCGAGGAAGATGGTGGCCTGGTTGCGCACCATGATGGTCTCGTCGCTCATGGCCGGCACGTAGGCGCCGCCGGCGGTGCAGGAGCCCATCACCACGGCGATCTGCGGGATGCCCTGGGCGCTCATGTTGGCCTGGTTGAAGAAGATGCGGCCGAAGTGTTCGCGGTCGGGGAAGACTTCGTCCTGGCGCGGCAGGTTGGCGCCGCCGGAGTCCACCAGGTAGATGCACGGCAGGCGGTTCTGCTGGGCGATGGTCTGGGCGCGCAGGTGCTTCTTCACGGTCAGCGGGTAGTAGCTGCCGCCTTTCACCGTGGCGTCGTTGCCGACGATCATGCATTCCACGCCTTCCACGCGGCCGATGCCGGCGACCACGCCGGCGGCGGCGACGTCTTCGCCGTACACGTCATGGGCGGCGAGGGCGGAGACTTCGAGGAAGGGCGAGCCGGCGTCGAGCAGGCGGTTGATGCGTTCGCGCACCAGCAGCTTGCCGCGCGCGGTGTGCTTGGCCTGGGCGGCGGCGCCGCCGCCTTCATGGACGCGGCCGAGGGCGGCGCGCAGGTCCTGGACGTTCTCCAGCATGGTCGCGGCGTTGGCGGCGTATTCCGGGGAACGGGTGTTGAGTTGGGTGCCGAGGATGGTCATGGCGTCTCCACGTGCGAAGGGCAGGTAGGATGGGTGGAGCCTGCGATACCCATCGCAGGTCAAGCTGATGGGTATCGCTTCGCTCCACCCATCCTACGAATCGGCGAGTTAGGCTTAACGGGTCTCGTTGAACAGCTCGCGGCCGATCAGCATGCGGCGGATTTCGCTGGTGCCGGCGCCGATCTCGTAGAGCTTGGCGTCGCGCAGCAGGCGGCCAGTGGGGAACTCGTTGATGTAGCCGTTGCCGCCCAGGATCTGGATGGCGTCCAGGGCCATCTGGGTGGCGCGCTCGGCGGTGTAGAGGATCACCCCGGCGGCGTCCTTGCGGGTGGTCTCGCCACGGTCGCAGGCCTGGGCCACGGCATAGAGGTAGGCGCGGCTGGCGTTGAGCTGGGTGTACATGTCGGCGACCTTGCCCTGGATCAGCTGGAACTCGCCGATGCTCTGGCCGAACTGCTTGCGGTCGTGGATGTAGGGGACGATCACGTCCATGCAGGCCTGCATGATGCCGATCGGGCCACCGGCGAGGACGACGCGCTCGTAGTCCAGGCCGCTCATCAGCACCTTCACGCCGCCGTTGACTGCGCCCAGTACGTTCTCTTCCGGCACTTCCACGTCATCGAAGAACAGCTCGCAGGTGTTCGAGCCGCGCATGCCCAGCTTGTCGAACTTGCTGCCACGGCTGAAGCCTTTCCAGTCGCGCTCGACGATGAACGCGGTGATGCCGTGGGCGCCTTTCTCCGGCTCGGTCTTGGCGTAGATGACGTAGGTGTTGGCGTCCGGGCCGTTGGTGATCCAGGTCTTGCTGCCATTGAGGACGAAGCGGTCGCCGCGCTTCTCGGCGCGCAGCTTCATCGACACCACGTCGGAGCCGGCGTTGGGCTCGCTCATGGCCAGGGCGCCGATGTGCTCGCCGCTGATCAGCTTGGGCAGGTACTTGGCCTTCTGCTCGGCGTTGCCGTTGCGCTTGATCTGGTTGACGCACAGGTTGGAGTGCGCGCCGTAGGACAAGCCGACCGAAGCCGAGCCACGGCTGATTTCCTCGATGGCGATGACGTGGGCCAGGTAACCCATGTTGGCGCCGCCGTACTCCTCAGCGACGGTGATGCCGAGCAGGCCCATGTCACCGAACTTCTTCCACATGTCCATGGGGAACAGGTTGTCGGCGTCGATCTGCGCGGCGCGCGGGGCGAGTTCGCTGGCGACGAAGCCCTGCACCTGCTCGCGCAGCATGTCGATGGTTTCGCCGAGGCCGAAGTTGAGGGAGGGGTAGCTCATGGGATCACCTGTACTTGTATTTGTAATCTGATGGGTGAATGGACCTGCTGCGCGTCGGCCATGCTGCGTTGAAAGCCGCCGAGAACTGCTCATTTACAAGCGTAAACTCCGCGTTCTCGGCGCCTTTCGCCTTGCCTGGCTCTAGCTCGCGAGGTCCAGGAGATTGTCTTAAACCGGCACGCGCTGCTTGCGGGGTTTATCGGTCTCGGCCATGGCCGCCAGGCAGCGCTCCTCGGCCGTGTCCAGTTCCAGTTTCATCTGCTCGATGTCGAGCAACTGCTGTTCCAGCTGTGCGCGGCGCGCGGTGATCTTGTCGAGGAAGGTCTGCAGCTGCTTGGTGTTGCCGCTGCTGGGGTCGTAGAGGTCGATCAGCTCCTTGCACTCGGCCAGCGAGAAGCCGATGCGCTTGCCGCGCAGGATCAGCTTCAGTGCCACCAGGTCCTTCGCGCTGTAGACGCGCTCCTGGCCGCGACGCTCGGGGCTGAGCATTTCCTGCTCCTCGTAGAAGCGGATGGCGCGGGTGGTGACGTCCAGTTCGCGGGCAAGCTCGGAGATGGTGTAGGTCGTGGCCATGGGAATGCTCTTGCTAGGTCGTTTACCTTTACGTTAACGTAAACCTGCCTTGAGTCAGTGTCAATACAACTCGAAGGCGGCGTAGGAAGGGGGAGTGGCGCGGGATTTGCCTGCTGCTCCCTACTAGACTTTCCTACCTGGGGCTTCCCCTTTACTGACGCCGCCTGCGGGTGTACACAGCCCTGACCAGCCTGCGAGTTCCGCGCCCCGACATCCCTGAAAAGGGGCACGGAACCTACCGGAGCGATGCATGACTACAAGAACAATAAGCAGCGACCTGCTGCGTGAAGCCCACCTGGCCCGTGAACGCCTGCAACAGGAAGGCGAAGTCCCCAGCGGCGTGCTCCGCGAGGAAATCGACGCCTCCTGGCGGCGCAGTGTCGGCCATGGCCTGGACTGCGCCAGCGGCACCGAGCACGGCCTCGATACGCGGGTTAAACCCGACGTGCTGCTGGCCGGCAACCGCCTGCTGCTCGACGCCGCCACCCCCGAACTCGACTACCTGCAACAGCGCCAGGGCCACGACGGCGTGATCATCCTGGCCAACGCCGACGCCACCATCCTCTGTGTCGAAGGCGCCCGCGAGCGCATGCAGAGCAAGGGCCTGGCCGACATCGTCCAGGGCGCCTGCTGGAGCGAAGCCTCGCGCGGCACCAACGCCCTGGGCACCGCGCTGGTAGAGAAGCGCGCCACGCAGATCGACTGCGGCGAACACTTCCTCGATCGCCTGAGCCGTTTCTCCTGCACCTCGGTGCCCATCGAGGGGCCGCAGGGCACGCTGCTCGGCGTGCTCGACATGACCCGTGAGGGGCCACTCTCCGGCCCGCGCGAAAGCCTCTCGCTGCTCAGCCTCGCGGTGTTCCAGATCGAGGCGCGGCTGTTCGCCGTCAGCCATCCGGGGCAGGTGGTGATCGCCTTTCATTACCGTCGCCAGTACCTCGATTCCGCCTGGCAGGGCTTGCTGGCGCTGGGGCTGGACGGCAAGGTGCTGGCCGTCAGCGGCCAGGCCTGCCAGTTGCTCGGCGCCCACCGCGAAAGCCTGGTGGGCCGGCGCAGCGAAGATTTCCTCGGCCTGCGCGGCGATCAGTTGCTCGGCCGCCTCTACCAGGGCGGCGTCGGCAGCCTGCAGACGCCCAAGGGCGAGCTGTTCTACAAGACGTTGCAGGCACCGCTGCGCAGCCACGCGGTGCCGGTCAGCGCCCGCGCGCCGCGCCCGGCCGCCGGCCCCGAACTCGAAGCCCTCGCCGGCAGCCACCCACGCTACGCCCGCGCCCTGCGCATGGCGCGCCAGGGACTGGTCAACGAACTACCGGTGCTGCTGCTGGGTGAAACCGGCAGCGGCAAGGAAGTGGTCGCCCGCGCCCTGCACCAGGCCAGCGCGCGCAGCGACAAACCCTTCGTCGCGGTGAACTGCGCGGCGATTCCCGAGGGCCTGATCGAATCCGAGCTGTTCGGCTACCGCGACGGCGCCTTCACCGGCTCGCGGCGCGGCGGCATGGTCGGCCGGCTGCAGCAGGCCCATGGCGGCACGCTGTTCCTCGACGAAATCGGCGACATGCCGCTGGCCCTGCAGGCGCGCCTGTTGCGCGTGCTGCAGGAGCGCAAGGTGGCGCCGCTGGGTGCCGGCGAGGAACAGGACATCGACGTCGCGCTGATCTGTGCGACCCACCGCGACCTCAAGCGCCTGGTGGAGGAAAAGCACTTCCGCGAGGACCTCTACTACCGCGTCAACGGCATCAGCGTGAAGTTGCCGGCGCTGCGCGAGCGCGACGACCTCGCCGAGCTCGCCACTGGCTTGCTGGCGCGCCTGGGCGCGCCGAAGGTCAAGCTCTCCGCCGAGCTGCTCGGCCTGCTGCGCGAGTACCACTGGCCGGGCAACATCCGCCAGCTGGAGATGGTCCTGCGCACCGCGCTGGCCATGCGCGAGGAGGGCGAGGAGGAACTGAGCCTCGAGCACCTGCCCGACAGCACCCTGGACGAACTCGCCGCCGGCGAGCGCCCGCAGAGCGGCAGCATCCGCGAGAACGAACTGGAACTGATCCGCCAGGCGCTGGAGCGCCACCAGGGCAACGTCTCCGCCGCCGCCGACGCACTGGGTATCAGCCGCGCCACGCTGTACCGCAAGCTCAAGCAACTCAAGGTGGGCTGATGTTCTTCACCCGCCTTATCGACAGCGAGGACCCGCAGCAACTCAAGGCCTCGCTGCGCTGGCTGTACGGCTTCGTGCGGCCGCACAAGACCGCCATTGCCGGCCTGCTCGGGTTGTCGTTCTGTGCCTCGATCCTGGTGCTCGCGCAGCCCTGGCTGACCAAGACGCTGATCGACGACGGCCTGCTGGCGAAGGATTTCCCGGTGCTGGTGATGGTGGCCGGCGCGATGATCGTCGTCGGCCTGGTCGGCACGGCGTTGTCCGGCCTGAACCGCTACCTGCACACGCGCCTGTCCGGACGCATCCTGTTCTCCCTGCGCGATGCGCTGTACCGCCACCTGCAGACGCTCTCGCCGAGCTTCTTCGGCCGCCGCCGCATCGGCGACCTGATGTCCCGGCTCGACGGCGACGTCGCCGAGATCCAGCGCTTCGCCGTGGACTCGCTGTTCTCCGCGGTCTCCAGCGTGATCGGCCTGGTCGGTGCGCTGGTGCTTCTGCTAACCCTGTCATGGAAGCTTTCGCTGCTGGTGGCGCTGCTGATTCCGCTGGACGTGCTCTGGCTGCGCTGGATGCGGCGCAAGGTGGAGCGCGAGGCGCGGGGCCTGCGCGAGCGTTCGGCAGACCTGTCGTCGTTCTTCGTCGAGACGCTGCCGGCGATGAAATTCATCCAGTCCGCCGGCCAGCAATCCCGCGAATCCGGGCGCCTGGAAGGCCTGGGGCAGGGCTACCTCGGCCAACTGCTGCGCCTGCAACTCACCGAGTTCTTCACCCAGGCGGTGCCCGGCACGCTGATGTCCCTGTCCCGCGCCTGCGCCTTCCTCGTCGGCGGTTACTGGGTGGTGCAGGGCACCTGGCAGCTCGGCTCGCTGATCGCTTTTTCCACCTACCTGGGCATGGCCATCGGGCCGGTGCAGAGCCTGCTCGGCCTGTACGTCGCGCTGCAGCGCATGACCGTCAGCCTCGGCCGGGTAATGGAGCTGCGTGGCGAGGAAGCGACCATCGTTTCGCCCGCCGCGCCGCGACCGATGCCGGCGGTGGGCGAGCTGCGCCTGGAGAATCTGCACTACGCCTGGCCTGGCCGTGTGCAGCCGGTTTTACAGGATGTGCAGGCGGTGATTCCCGCCGGCCTCAAGGTCGCCCTGAGCGGCCCGTCCGGGGTCGGCAAGAGCACCCTGATCGATCTGCTGCAACGCTTCTACGACCCCGACCAGGGGCGCATCCTGCTCGACGGCATCGACTTGCGCGAACTCGACCTGCACGCCCTGCGCCGGCGCGTGGCGGTGGTCAGCCAGGACATCGTGCTGTTCCGCGGCAGCCTCGCCGACAACCTGGCCTACAGCGCGCCCGAGTCGAGCCGCGAGGCCATCGACAGGGCCGCCCGCGCGGCGCAGCTGGACAGCCTGATCGCCAGCCTGCCCGAAGGCCTCGACAGCCCCCTGGGCGAACGGGGTCAGCAGCTTTCCGGCGGCCAGAAGCAACGCATCGCCATCGCCCGCGCGCTGTTGCAGGACCCGTTGATCCTGGTGCTCGACGAAGCCACTTCGCAAGTGGATGAGAGCACCGAGCGCGAGGTGATCGCGGCTATCGACCGGCTGTTCGCCGGGCGCACGCGGCTGCTGATCAGCCACCGCACCTCGACCCTGGCTGCCGCCGACCTGCACCTGGAGTTGCAGGATGGGCAGATGCGTGTGCGTGAGGCGCAGGCGGTGCAGCAGCATGAGGCCTGAACTGCGGGTTGGAGTGGTCGACAGTGGTTTTGCCGAGGCTCAATCCGCGAGCGTCAGCGGTTCGCGGCGGTTCTTCCTGACTGATGACGGTCATGCTGACGGCGAGCCTGTGGTGGATGCACTGGGCCACGGCAGCGTCGTCTGCGAAGCGATTCTTTCCCAGGCGCCCGAAGCTCGCCTTTCCGTCGCCCAGGTCTTCGATGAGCGTGGCGTGACCAGCCCGCTGCAGATCGCCGCCGCGCTGCACTGGCTCGGCGAGCAGGGCGTGCGGCTGATCAATCTGAGCCTGGGCGTGCGCCAGGACCGGCCGATCCTGCGCGAAGCCGTGACGGAGCTGATCGAGGCTGGCGTACTGGTTTGCGCGTCCAGCCCGGCGCGGGGCGAGCCGGTGTTCCCGGCAAGCTACGCGGGGGTGATCCGGGTGACCGGCGATGCCCGTTGCGGCGAGGGCGAGTGGTCCTGGCTGGACAGCCCGCAGGCCGATTTCGGTGCGGCGGTGAAGGTGGGCGGGCGCTCCGGTGCGAGCCTGGGATGCGCGGCATTCGCTGGGCATCTGGCGGCGCTGCTGGCGGAGCGGCCGGAGCTGTCGAATGTTCAGCTCGTCGAGCTGATGCGGGCGCGGGCGGCTTTTCGGGGGATTGAGCGGAGGGTGGGGTTGTGAGTGGAGGTCGAGTCCGTCCCCCTCACCCCAGCCCTCTCCCGGAGGGAGAGGGGGCCGTCCTCCGTAGGGGCTCATCTCTGGCGTTTGTCCATTGCTATCGGCGTGCGCAGAAACCTCCAAAAGCACCGAACAGTCCCCTCTCCCTCTGGGAGAGGGTTAGGGTGAGGGCATCCGGAGCATGACTGATCTCCCCATCCTGATCCTCGGCGCCGGTCCTGCCGGAGCGGCGGTCGCCCTCGGCCTGCGCCGCCTCGGACACCCCGTCACCGTGATCAGTGAATGGCGTCGCTTCGCTGCGGTGGAAGGTGTGTCCCAGCGCGTGCTGGAAGGTCTGCGCAATTCCGGCCTGCAGCGCGCACTGGCGTGCGCCGCGCCGCCGTCGCAACGGCGCGTGCACTGGAACGGCGTGGCAAGCGCGCAGAACATCGAATGCGTCCTCGACCGCCCGCGCTTCGATGCCGGGCTGCGCGAGGACCTGAAGCAGGCCGGCGTCGAACTGATCGAAGCCCAGGTGCTGGCCGTGGCGGAAGAAGCCCCCGGCTGGCGGGTAAAGCTCGAAGGCGGCCGCGAAGTGCAGGGCGCCTTTCTGGTCGAGGCCCGCGGCCGGCAGGCGCCGCTGAACCAGAAGGGCAACAAGGCCCGGCGCGGCCCGGAAACCCTCAGCCTGCTCAATCGCTGGCAGGGCGCGCCCGGTCCGCTGGCGACGGCGGTGGAAAGCCTGGCCGATGGCTGGGCATGGATGGCGCGGCTGGAGGACGGGCGCTGCTACTGGCAGCTCACCCTGGATGTCGCCTGCAGCCAACTGCCGCCCCGCGAGCAGTTGCTGGACTACTGCCGCGAGCGCCGCGCCGCGTCGACGCTGGTCCGACAGTTCTTCGGCGATGCCGCCGAGCACGAGCTGGACCTGCACGCCCGCAGCAGCACGGCGATCCTCTGCCTGGAAGCCTGTGGCGACCACTGGATTCGCGTGGGCGATGCGGCGATGGCCGTGGACCCGCTGTCCGGCAATGGCATCTTCCAGTCGCTGTCCTCGGCCCTGCAGGCGCCGCTGGTGATCAACACGCTGCTGCGCGCGCCGGAGCGGGCGGAGTTGGCCAAGCGCTTCCATCAGCAGCGGGTCGAGCAGTTGTTCCTGCGCTTCGCCCGTGTCGGCCGCGACTTCTATGCCAGCGAAACGCAGTGGGCCGATCTGCCGTTCTGGCAGGCGCGCCGCGCCTGGCCCGACGAGCAGCCGAGCCACATGTCGGCGGACTTCGCCAGCCTGCGTATCGAGCGCGCTCCCGTGTTGAAGGGTGAGTTCGTCGACGAGGCGGAAGTGGTGGTCAGCGCCGATCAGCCGCTGGGCATCTGGCACCTCGACGGGCTGGAGCTGGCGCCCTGGCTGCGGCGGTTGCGCGCGGAGCCCGAGGCCCAGGTGCTGGCAGACCTGCCGCCGGAGCGCCGCCGGGCCTTCCAGGGCTGGCTGCTGTCCCAGGGATATCGTCCGCGATCCTGATTGCGCAGCCCCCGTCATGGCGGATAACGCCGCTGGCGTTATGCGCCCTATGGTCCGCTGTACGTTCGCGTGAGGGCTCTTCGCAGGATGGCGTGGAGCGAAGCGATACCCATCAATTCCTGGGAGGGGCCGCTCGATGGGTATCGCAAGCTCCACCCATCCTACTCAGGTGCCATTCGGGGACCTGGGCGGTAGGGCTGGCGGTTGTCCCGAGGCGATCAGCCACAGCTTTAACCACTTCACGGAATTTCGAGGCCGCGTCGGGCGATGATGCCCGGCTGACCGATGGAGAATCCCATGGCCTTCCTGCGATCCGCTTTCGCCCTGTCGCTGATCCTGCTGACGCTCTTCGATACTTCGCTCGCGGCCTCGACGTCGGCGACCGATAGCGCCAGCGCCGAACGCTTCCTGCGCCGGCTGTACGCCAGCTATACGCCGGACGGCCCGGGCGTGCCGAACCCGACATTGAAGGAAGAGGACGTCTACGATGCCTCGCTGATCGCACTGATGAAGGCTGACCAGGACGCCGCCGATGGCGAGTTGGGCTACCTCGGTGGCGACCCTTTGTGTGATTGCCAGGACTGGGGCGATATCAAGGTGAAGTCGCTGGCGTTCACTCCGGTGGACGACGAGCGCATCAAGGCGCGGGTAGTGCTCAAGGATGCCCTGACGGGGGAGGATCGCGATCTCGGCCTGTTGCTGCATCGCACGGCTGGCGGCTGGCTTGTCGAAGACTGCTTCAACGAGCAGGGCAGCCTGGCCGAGAACCTGCGGCATAGCACCCTGGAACTGCTGCAGCTGAAGAAGGACGCGAGCAAGCCCTGACGTACATTGTTGGAGCGGTGTGGGCGTTGTGACGCGGAATAAAAAAGGCCCCTCGAAGGGGCCTTTCTTGTGGGGCGACTTACTTGCGGTCGATCCACACGGTCTGCGGGTTGGTGAACTCGCGCAGGCCGAAGTGCGACAGCTCGCGACCGAAGCCGCTCTTCTTCACGCCGCCGATCGGTACGCGGGGATCGGAGGCGGAGAAGCCGTTGATGAACACGCCGCCGCTGACCAGGCGACGGGCCATGTGCTGGGCCTTGGCCTTGTCGGCACTCCAGATCGCGCCGGAGAGGCCGAACTCGCTGTCGTTGGCCAGCTCCAGGGCGTGCTCGGGGTCTCGGGCGACGATCAGCGAAGCGACGGGGCCGAAGATTTCCTTCTTGAACGCGGTGTTGCCCGGCTTTACGTCGGCCAGCACGGTCGGTGCGTAGTAGTTGCCTTCGCCGTCGAGCTTGTGGCCGCCCAGCAGCAGGGTGGCGCCATCGGCGATGGCCTGCTGTACCTGGCCGTCCAGTTCGTCACGCAGGTCGAAGCGGGCCATCGGGCCGACGAAGGTGTCGTCCGCCAGCGGGTCGCCGATCTTCAGCGCCTTGACGGCGGCCAGCAGTTTCTCGGTGAAGGCCGGGGCGATGGATTCTTCGAGGATCATGCGCTTGGCGGCGATGCACACCTGGCCGCAGTTGCCGAAGCGGCTGGCGACGGCGGCTTTCACGGCGGCATCGAGGTCGGCGTCGGCGAGCACGATGAAGGCGTCGGAACCGCCCAGCTCCAGCACGCACTTCTTCAGCGCGGCACCGGCCTGGGAGGCGATGGCGGCGCCCGCGCCGACACTGCCGGTCACGGCGATGGAGGCGATGCGGTCATCGGCGATGGCCTTGGAGACCAGCGGCGGCTCGACGTTCAGCACCTCGAACACGCCTTCGGGCAGGCCGGCCTGCAGCCACGCGTCGCGCAGCTGATAGGCGCAGCCCATGACGTTCGGCGCGTGCTTGAGGACGTAGGTGTTGCCGCCCAGGATGATGCTCACCGCGCCACGCATGACCTGCCAGGTGGGGAAGTTCCACGGCATCACGGCCAGCACCGGGCCCAGCGGCAGGTAGGAGATGTACGCGCCTTCGATGCTGGTCTTCTCGTCTTCGAGCATGGCCGGGCCGTTGTCGGCGTACCACTCGCAGAGGTTGGCGCACTTGTTGATCTCGCCACGGGCCTGGGTGACCGGCATGCCCATTTCCTGGGCTTCCATGCGGGCCATCGGCTCGACGTTGGCGCGCAGGACTTCGGCCATCTTGCGCAGCACGGCGACACGTTCGGCGATGCTGGTGTCGCGCCATTGGCGGAACGCGGCATCGGTGCGGGCCAGCGAGGTCTCCAGCTGGGCGGTATCTTCGAAGGTGTAGCGGGCCAGTTCCTGGCCGGTGGCGGGGCTGCGGGAGATGGCAGCGGGGATGGCGGCGATCTGGTTCATGGTGAGTCCTGCTTGTTCTATGGGGAGGCGCAAGGCCGGTCGTTCGTCCGGGCGGGATGGCTCCGGGATGGCGCAGAAATTAAGATGCGCAACCATTCATGTAAAATGAATAATCAAGAAAGACTCTTTCTCTCGGAGAGAATCATGGACCTCACCCAGCTGGAAATCGTCCGCGCCGTCGCCAACGAGGGCAGCATCACTGCCGCTGCGGCCCGTCTACATCGCGTGCCGTCGAACCTCACCACGCGGATCAAACAGCTGGAAGCGGAGCTGGGCACCGAGCTGTTCATCCGCGAGAAACTGCGCCTCCGTCTGTCGCCTACCGGCCGCAGCTTCCTCGAATATGCCGAGCGCATCCTCGATCTGGTGGAAGAGGCCCGGCAGGTGGCGGTGGGCGCCGAGCCCCATGGCGGCTTCTCCCTGGGTTCGATGGAGAGCACGGCGGCGGTGCGCATTCCCGAGATGCTGGCGCGCTATCACCAGCAGTGCCCGAAGGTGCAGCTGGACCTGTCTACCGGCCCCTCGGGCGAGATGATCGACGGCGTGCTCTCCGGCCGTTTCATCGCCGCCTTTGCCGATGGCCCGGCCAACCATCCGCAACTGGACGGCAAGCCGGTGTACCGCGAGGAGCTGGTGCTGATGAGTGCCAAGCACCATGCACCGGTGCATGACGCGCGGGACGTGGCGGGGGAGACGGTGTTCGCCTTCCGCGACACCTGCTCCTACCGCAAGCGCCTGGAAGGCTGGTTCGCCGAGCACCGCGTGGTGCCGGGCAAGATCATGGAGATGGAGTCCTACCACGGCATGCTCGCCTGCATCGCGGCGGGCGGCGGCGTGGCGATCATCCCGCGGGCGATGTTCGAAAGCCTGGCTGGCGGGCGCAACGTGGCGATCCATCGGCTGGCGCCGCAGCATGCCGACGCGACGACCTGGCTGTTCTGGCGGCGCGGTACCGATACGCCGGCGCTGCGGGCATTTATCGGACTACTGGATGCGCCCCTGTCCGAGGCTGAAGTGGCCTGAGCGCGGGCCTTCGCGCGCGCCGTTTCGCCAGCGTTACGTAACGCCGTCGAGACAGCGGTTAAAAATTCACCAGGGCCTCTTGCAGCGGCTTGGCGCTGCGCTAACGTGAGTTTCTCTGTTCGTCGTGCGAAGGCGGGAAACACCCTTCGCGGCAGGGCGTTTTTCCCGCTGACCTTCTGCCCGGAGCGCATGATGGAGACACGCAGCAAGAGACGACGCGCCAATACCCTGCAGATCACCCTGATGGGGGCGGGGCTGATGCTCCTCGCCCTGGCTCTCGCGGTCGCCCTGGTCGGCCTGTGGCCGCAGTCCTACCCGCAGTTTCCTCGCGCCGGCGCAGTGGGCGACCCCGGCGTGCAATGCCTGGTCGGCTGGTGTCCTGGCCCGGACGCGCGGCTGCTGGTGATGGTCATGGTCGCAGGCGCGCTGGGCAGTTTCGTCCATGTCGCGAAGTCCTTCGGCGACTTCGTCGGCAACGACCGCTTCATGGCCAGCTGGATCTGGTGGTACCTGCTCAAGCCCTGCATCGGCATGGCGCTGGCGCTGATGCTCTACCTGATCGTGCGCGCGGTGGTGCTCACGGTGAGCGGCGCCAGCGAACCGGCCAGCGTCAATCTCTATGGGCTGATGGCCATGGCCGCTCTGGTGGGGATGGCGTCCAAGCAGGGTACCGACAAGTTCGCCGTCCTCCTTGATGCGCTATTTCGCACCCGCCATCCGGCCGGTGACGCGCGGCGCAAGGACCCGCTGGAAAACCCCCTCGCCGTTATCACCGAAGCACAGCCGCCGGTCCTCGATGCCCAGTCGCTCTACGTCACCCTGCGTGGCAAGGGTTTCAGCCGTGGCGCGCGGGTGCAGGTGAATGGAAAGGAGCGCGAAACGTCGCTGGCCGACAGTTCGCGCCTGGCCTTCCAGCTGTTGCCCGAGGATGTCGCCGTTGGCGGCAGCCTGGCCGTGGTGGTGGTCAACCCGCCGCCAGGAGGTGGTCCTTCTGCGTCGCTGATGCTGGAAGTGAGCGCGCCGCCGCAGGCCGAAGCGGAATCAGAGCCGCCGCACGCTGGTCCGGTGGCGATGGTGGTGGCTTCAGCCGAAGAAGACTCTGCGGTGGCGCTGCACTGAAGCTGCCCTTGGCTGGCAAGAACGAAAAAGGCCCCGGAAGGGGCCTTTTTCATGGGCATCTGACTGAGCGTCAGGCGCTGCTGTTCACCGTTTCGCGCTTCACCGTTCTGGCGGTTGGCGCGTGGTGCTCGTCGTGGTCGTGATCGTCACCGACCACCTGGACCTCGTTGCCTTCGGCGTCGTACAGCTTGCCGTTCTGGAAGTAGTCACCCTCGTTCAGCGCGGCGATGTCGCGGTAGCGCAGGGTGCGCTCCTCGGCGGCCACGAACACCGACTGCTGGTTGGAGTTGCCGGTCTTGAGGTGGTTGAACAGCAGGTTGAGACCGATGGCCATGATCGCCGCCGAGCTGATGCCCGAGTGGAAGATGGTGGCGAACCAGCTGGGGAAGTGCTCGTAGAAGCTGGGCGCGGCGATCGGGATCATGCCGAAGCCGATGGAGGTGGCGACGATGATCAGGTTCATGTTGTTGCGGTAGTCCACCTTGGACAGGGTGCGGATACCGCTGGCCGCCACGGTGCCGAACAGCACCACGCCGGCGCCGCCGAGCACGGAGGAGGGCACTGCGGCGATCACCCGGCCCATTACCGGCAGCAGGCCGAGGGTCACCAGGATCAGGCCGCCGGTGGCGACCACGTAGCGGCTCTTCACGCCCGTCACGGCCACCAGGCCGACGTTCTGGGCGAAGGCGCTCTGGGTGAAGGAGCCGAAGATCGGCGCCAGGATGCTCGACGCCATGTCGGCGCGCAGACCATTGCCCAGACGCTTGGAGTCGACCTTGGTGCAGATGATCTCACCGACGGCGAGAATGTCCGCCGAGGTTTCCACCAGGGTCACCATGATCACGATCAGCATCGAGATGATGGCGGCGATGTGGAAGGTCGGCAGGCCGAAGTGGAAGATCGCCGGGAAGGCCACCATCGGGCCTTCGGCCACGCGGGAGAAGTCGGTCATGCCCAGGGCGGCGGCGACGACGGTGCCGATCACCATGGCCAGCAGGATCGACAGGCGCGAGATGGATGCGTTGCCCAGCTTGCTCAGCAGCAGGACGAACACCAGGGTGAGGGCAGCCAGGCCGATGTTGGCCATGCTGCCGAAGTCCGGCGCCTTGGGGTTGCCGCCCATGGCCCAGCGCGCCGCTACCGGCATCAACGTCAGGCCGATGGTGGTGATGACGATGCCGGTGACCATCGGCGGGAAGAACTTGGTGATGCGCGAGAACACCGGCGTGATTAGGAAGCCGATGAAGGAGGCTGCCATGACGGCACCCAGGACAGCGGGCATGCCACCGCCCTCGTAGCCCCCGCCGAGGATGGCGATCATGGTGGCGACACCGGCGAAGGAAACGCCCTGCACCAGTGGCATCTGCGAGCCGAAGAAGGGAAGACCGAGGGTCTGCAGCAAGGTGGCGAGGCCACCGGCGAAGAGAGAGGCAGCGATCAGCAGGCCGATCTCGCTGGGGGAGAGCCCGGCCGCCTGGCCGAGGATCAGGGGCACGGCGACGATACCGCCGTACATGGTCAGAACGTGTTGCAGGCCGTACGCCAGGTTGGCGCCGATTCCGAGGTTCTCGTCTTCCGGGCGTGCTCCGGCGGACGCTACAGCTGAACGATCATTCATGGCTGAGGACTCGCTTGTTTTTGTTGTGGGGCCACTGTAGACAAAGTCCGTGGTGAATATCCACTGTTTTGTATACATGTTTTCGGCCGATGGTCCGGAATCTGACCGGTCGGTTATGTGTTTTATCGGGGTGGATGGCTCTGCAATCGGCTTTCTGCATGAATTCCTGACCCGGAGTGCGTTGCACGAAATGTGTGCATGTTTGAATCCAAAAGCACCACTTGGCTGCATGCAAAGCTCTGAAAGACTCTTGCCGGCCACCTGTACACAGGTCATCGCAAATTGCGGGCCAGTGATGTGCCGTGCTCGCCGTCCTCCCCGGCGAAGGCTGCTCCTGCTATAACCGTCCGCCTTGGTTTTCGTTGGATTTCGAAAAGAGATGGCCCTCCCACCGCTGCACAGTTTCAGGGTGTTCGAAAGCGTGGCCCGCCTGGGCAGCCTGGCCGCGGCTGCTGTCGAGCTGCACGTCACCACGGGCGCGGTCAGCCAGCAGGTCAAGGCGCTGCAGGCCAGCCTGGGCGTGGAGCTGTTCGAGAAACGAGGCCGTCAGTTGGTGCTGACCGACAGCGGCCGCGAGCTGCAGAAGCGCGTGGCCAGTGCCATGGGCGAGATCACCGAGGCGGTCCAGGCGTTGCAGGCGGGAGTCCGGCTGGAAGAGGACCGGGTGGACATCTGCCTGTCGATCCCGCCGGCCGAAGGCGTGGAGTGGCTGACCCGGCCGCTGCTGCGCTTCATGGAGGAGTCGCGCTCGGTGCGGGTCAGCGTGATCACCGCGCCGGGCATGCCGCAGGTGGACTGGCGCCGCGCCGACGTGGCGGTGATCTACGGCACACCGCCGTGGCCGGGTGTCTGGTGGCGCCTGCTGCATGGCATCCGCATGACGCCGGTGTGCAGCCCGCAATACCTGCGCGGGCCGCTGGCCATCGTCGAGGCCGCCGATCTGGCGCGGCACCGGTTGCTGCATGAGGATGACGGCAGCCAGTGGCAGCAATGGCTGGCCGAGGCTGGATACAGTCGGGGTGGTGCCGAGGACATCCATTTCGAAGACTTCGGCATGGTCCTGCAGGCCGCGCGCGATGGTTTCGGCGTGGCGCTCAGCGATGAGACGGTGTCACAGCGCGACCTCGACGAAGGCCGGCTGGTGCGCCCGCTGCCGATCTCGGTGGCGGCGGTGCACAACTACTACGTGGTCTGCCCTGAGGCGAAACGCGAACGCCCGGAGGTCCGGGCGTTCATCGAGTGGTTGCTGTCGATCAGCGAGCCGGCTCAGTAGCCGTAACCGCGTCCATCGGTGAACTGGATATCGGTGAGGATGCTGATGTCCTTCTCCACCTTGTACAGCTCCGAGCTCCTGATCAGCTCCGGGTCGCTGAAGGCTTCGCCCTTGGCGCGGCCGGCCTGGATCTGCTGCATCTTGTCGCGCACCGCCACCACGTCGGCGTAGGTCATGGCCGGTACCTTGCTCGGGTCCTCGTCGGCGTGGGCGCCGTAGAGAGTGGTCTGCGGGTTGATCACCTTCAGCGTAGCGTCCAGCGAGGCGACGTAGTCCTTGAGATTCCCGGCCAGCAGCCAGGACGGATAGAGGTGGTCACCGGAGAGCAGGATGTTGTGCGCCTCATCGAGCAGCGCCACTTCGTCCGGGGTGTGGCCGGGCATGCTCAGCAGGCGCAGCTTGAGACCGCCCAGGTCGATCACCTCGTCGGGCTTCACCAGTCGCGAGACCTTGAAGGGCGCTAGGGTCATGTGGTCGATGTTGCCCAGGTAGACCGGCTCGGGCACCTGGTAGAGGCCGTCGGCACGGCGGAATTTCGCCGTGAAGGGCGTATCCACCAGGTAGATGCTCTGGAAGTTGTGCAGCCCGCCCAGGTGGTCGAAGTGCAGGTGCGAAGGTAGCACCGACAGCGGCTTGTCGGTGATCTGGCGGGCGACCTGGGTGATGTCTTCCTTCTGGTTGGCGCCGGAGTCGAACATCAGCGCCTGGTTCGCCCCCACCAGCAGGTACGAATAATTCTTCTGGTAGTAGTTCGGCTCGCCGATGGCGTAGAGGAAGTCCGTCAGCTTGTGTACCACGAAGGCCGGCTTTTCAGCCTTGGGGGCTTCGGCGGCGGTCGTGGCGAAGGGCGCGCCGAGGAGTGTGGTGGAAGCCAGGGCCAGGGCTTTGATCAGCGTGCGCATGGGGCGCGAACCTCTTTCTCGTTGTTGTCGGGGGTGGCGGGTTGTCCGCCGGCCCATCTCACCGCTGGCGAGGGTGTACTTCAATGCACGATTTCTAAAGCCTCAGGCTGGCGTCCGGCTAAAGCATCCGCCGGCATGGTCCGTATCGCCTGCCAGAGCGGGGGGGCGGGAAAGCGAAGCGGCAGCCGATCGGCTGCCTTGTCATATCCGACCATTCAACTATGACTTTCGGAGAGCCATCACCGGGATACAACCCCCGATGACAAGGTCCTGCCTGCATCAAGCCCTGGGAGCGCTTCTGCCGCTGGCTCTGCTCCTGCCGGAAGCCTCCGCCCGGGCCGATTGCAGTTTTTCTCCGGGGGCGGGGAACGATCCACACCTCTGCAGTTCCGGGACCGCCGCGTCATTGAGTGATACGGCGGGCAACAACAGCCTGACTTTTCCCGCCGGGGGCAGCGGCGTCGTCACCGGCAACGTTGCCTTTGGCAACGGCGACGACACGGTCGTCATGGATTCGGGCAGCATCGGCGGCAGCCTCAGCCTGGGCAGTGGATCCGACAGCTTCCACATGAGCGCGGGAGCGGTCCAGGGTGCTGTCAACCAGGGGGAGGGCGGCGACGATTTCAGCATGACCGGCGGTGTCATCGGCTCGCTGGCCCAGGGCGACCAGCACGATACCTTCACCATGACTGGCGGCACCATCGTCGGGGCCTTCGAGGACGGTGACACGGCGACCATAAGTGGCGGCACCATCGGCCGGGTGGACATGAAACTGGACAACAACCTCTTCGAGCTTTCCGGCGGCTCGATCATCGGCAACCTGATTACCGGCTTCGGCCATGACACCGTCATCGTTTCCGGCGGCAGCATTGGCGGAAATGTCAGCCTCAGCGGCGGCGACGATAACGTCACGATCACCGGCGGCGGCATTCGCGGGCAGATCCTGCTGAGTGCCGGCAACGATCGGTTGACCTGGGAGGGTGGCGGCACCGTGCGCAGCGCCATCTTCATGGGCGATGGCGACGACACGGCGCAGTTGCGCAACCTCAGCGAAACCCAGTTGGCCAGCACCCCCTCCCTCGATGGTGGGCCGGGGAGCGACAGCCTCACCTTCGTCGGCAGCACGACCAACCGGGGCGGGCGCTACGTCGGCTGGGAGAGCATTGCGCTGACCCAGGGGGCGCGGCTGGACCTCAATGACAGCCTGGGGCTGGGCGACGCAGGCAGCGGTACCGGCAGCCTGTTGCTGGATTCCAGCAGCCTGCTGACCTCCAGCCGCGGGAGCATTCTGCCGTTCAACAGTGCCCTCAATGCGCGGGTGGTGAATGCCGGGATCATTGACCTCACTGCCTCTGGCGCCAGTGCTGCCGATCGCCTTTCGATCGATGGTGACTACCTCGGCGAGAACGGCAGCGTGCGCCTGCAGTCCGTACTGGCCGGTGACGATGCCCCTTCCGACCGCCTGGTGGTCAATCGCGGTGGCCTTTCCGGCAATACGCTGCTGGAGGTCAGCAACCTCGGCGGCGCTGGTGCTCTCACCGAGCTGAACGGCATTCAGGTCGTGGAAGCCGGGCAGGGCGCAGTTAGCAGCAGCGATGCCTTCCGCCTGGCCCACGGACTTTCCGCCGGCCCCTATCAGTATTACCTGTTCAAGGGTGGCTACACCGCCGGCTCGGAGAACGCCTGGTACCTGCGTTCCAGTGTGGCCAACTCGCCTGAGCCACCGGTCACTCCGCCTGAGCCGCCGGTAGCACCGCCTGAGCCGCCTGTAGAGCCACCGGTCACACCGCCCGAACAACCGGAAAATCCACCCGGCACGCCACCTGAGCCGCCGCCGACGCCACCGGTAACGCCGCCAGCTGTCCCTCCTGCTCAGCCGACAGTCCCCGGTCCGCAAGCTCCGCTGGAACCCGCGGCCACCGCGCCGGTGGCGGCTCCGGGTACTCCGTCGCTGCCCACGCCGAACCCCGGCGAAACCATCGTCATCTACCGCCCGGAAGTGCCGGTGTACTCCGCCGTCCCACCCGTGGCGGCGCTGCTGGTCACCAGTGCCATCGGTACCTTCCACGAGCGCCAGGGTGAACAGAGCCTGCTTGGTGAAACCGGCGGTGCGCCGGCCGGCTGGGTGCGGGTGATGGGGCAGAGTCTGCGACAGAGCTGGTCGGGCACCGTTTCGCCCAGTTTCGATGGCCACCTCAACGGCTTCCAGGTCGGCCATGACCTGTTTGGCGCGGCCATGGACAACGGCTATATCCAGCGCGCCGGCCTGTTCGTCGGGCATTCGAGTGTCGATGGCGATGTCAGGGGCTTCAATCTCGGCTTCGAGAGCCTGCGCGCAGGCGATCTCGATCTAGATGCAGACAACCTGGGCGCCTACTGGACCTTGAGCAGCCCCGCTGGCGGCTACCTCGACCTGCTGGCCATGGGTACACGCCTGGACGGACGCAGCCGTTCGGAGCGCGGTTACAAGCTCGACCTCGATGGCCACGCCTGGGCGGTATCCGCCGAGGTCGGCCGGCCGATCCCGGTCAGTCTGCGCTGGGTGGTCGAACCCCAGGCGCAGTTGATCGTCCAGAAGGTCTCGCTGGACAGCGACAACGATGGTATTTCCCACGTCTCCTTCGACAACCAGGAGTACTACACCGGTCGGCTCGGCGCGCGCCTGAAGGGCCGTTACCTGGTCAACGGCACGCCGCTGGAGCCTTGGCTGCGTACCAACCTCTGGCACAACTTCGGTGGCCGCGACGCGGTGGTCTACGACCACACGAATGCCATTCGCACCGATCACCAGGGCTCTGCCATGGACATCGGTGGCGGCATCGCCGCGCGCCTGTCCGAGGAGGTCGCGCTGTACGCTTCGACCACCTACAGCGGCAATGTCGACAGCGAGAACCAGGAGTCTCTGAGCGGTGCTATCGGCCTGCGGATCCGTTGGTGATCGCGATTAGCGGAAGTGATTTTCGCGGCGCTTCATAAGCAGAGCTAATTATTCATTCGGGGATTTCATGGCAGCGATGTCGCCATGCCGGTAGAACTGTGCGGGTCGGGCGCGCTGTTCGTGCCCATTCCCACTGATTCCGGAGTTATTCCAATGACGTCCAGATGGACCGCTTTGCTGTGTGTGCTGAAAACCCTCTCCGTCGCCTGGGGCGACTACAACAAACGCAACTTCGTCCGCCGCTGAGGCAGGCCCTGCGCCAGACCGTTCCACCTCGTTGCCGCTGCACCTCAAGGATTCCGCCATGCAAGCCGTCACGCCGCAAATCGACCCTGCCATCGCAACCCTCGCTCCTGGCTTTCGTGCCCTGAGCATCACCGTGGACGCCGCACCGATCCTCCATCCGGAGGTGGCGGAGCTGGCGCTGCAGCGAGCCTGCGCGGCACTGGCGGTGGGCGAGCCGGCCTGGGGCGACGCGCACCTGGCGGCCTGGGCCGAGGTGTTCCGCCGATTCGGTGCCAAGCCCCAGCGCACGCCCTGTTCGGCGGAGGCGCTGCGCAAGCGCGCGCTGCGCGACGGCAGCCTGCCCAGCATCGACCCGGTAGTGGACCTGTACAACGCCATCAGCGTGCAATTCGCCATTCCAGTCGGCGGGGAAAACCTCGCTGCCTACGCCGGTACTCCGCGCCTGGTAATCGCCGAGGGCAGCGAGACCTTCGACACCCTGAAGGACGGCGCGCCGGCCCATGAATCCCCCGACGCCGGCGAAATCATCTGGCGCGACGACCTCGGCGTCACCTGCCGGCGCTGGAACTGGCGACAGGGCGTACGCACCCGTCTGGATGCCGAGGCGCAGAGCATGTGGTTCATCCTCGAAAGCCTGCCGGAGATGCCGCTGGAGGCCCTGCGCGAAGCGGGCGACCAGCTTGTCGCCGGATTGCTGGCGATGATGCCGGGGGCTCGGGCCGAGGTGCTGCTGGTGGGAACGGACGCTCGATAAAGAAGTGGTACCCACCGATAGCATCAAGCTTCTGGCATGCTCGTCGCTTCCCGATCGCGGAGCCCCGACATGCTTACCGGACTGAACCATCTGACCCTGGCCGTCACAGACCTGTCGCGCAGTATCCAGTTCTACCGGGGAAGCCTGGATGGGAGGCTACGGGCGCGCTGGGCAGCCGGCGCCTACCTGGAGCTGGGTGATCTCTGGGTATGTCTGTCGCTGGATGAAAACCGCGGTACTAACCCGCGTGCAGACTACACGCACTACGCCTTTTCCATCGCGCAGCGCGACTTCGTGCTGCTGCGCGAGCGCCTGCTGGCCACTTCAGTCGAGGAATGGAAGGACAACACCAGCGAAGGCAACTCTTTCTACTTCCTCGACCCGGATGGTCACCGCCTGGAAGTCCACGTCGGCTGCCTGGAGTCGCGCCTCGCGCAATGC
Organism: Pseudomonas sp. PDM19; assembly: GCF_014852215.1. NCBI lineage: Bacteria > Pseudomonadati > Pseudomonadota > Gammaproteobacteria > Pseudomonadales > Pseudomonadaceae > Pseudomonas > Pseudomonas sp. PDM19. The sequence goes on from NZ_JACVBG010000001.1 coordinate 325,472, forward strand.
CGGCGACGGCCGTATCGCGACATGGAGTTTTTCGACTGAATCATCACTCTGCGAGAGAGCGCATGGGCGCCGCGAGTGTCAGCCGGTCCAGGTAAGCGCAGAACATATCCGCCATCGCTCCGCTGAATGCTTCGATCTCTTCCGCACTGCGCGGGCTTTCCGAGAACTGCTTGCCCACCGAACCCAGCGTCGTGGTGATCAGTTCGCGGGCCAGTGTGCGCTGCGTGTCGCTGGCTTGCGGCAGGACCTCGGCGATGAACGCCTGGAAGATGCCTTCGCTGGCGGCCTTGGCTTCCCTGGCCTCGGGGGCGTCGCGGTAGAGCGGGGCGGCATCGCTCAGGGCGATACGCATGCGCGCTTCTTCGCATTCTGAGCGGATGAAGGCGTGCACCAGGTTGCGCAAGCGTTGCAGCGGCGGCTGGCTTTCATCGACCAACAGGCCGCGCAGCATCTCGGTGGTCTGCCGCCACTCGTCGCTCTGCAGGCGGAACAGGATCGCGGCCTTGTTCGGGAAGTACTGGTACAGCGAACCGACGCTGACCCCGGCGCGCTCGGCGACCCGCGCGGTGGTGAAACGCTGGGCGCCTTCCTTCTCCAGAACCTGAACAGCAGCGTCGAGAACGGCCGTCACGAGGTCGTTGGAACGGGCCTGTTTCGGCTCCTTGCGCGTGGAAATACGCGGGCTGCGGCGTTCGCTCATGGCTGGCTCCGGCAATGCGAATAGTAAAACCTGACGAAAAGATCGCATTCTAGTCGGGCGCTTTTTCGCACTCAAATTCCACACGGGAAACCCACCATGACAACCCTCACTTCCGCCCCCGTGGCGCCCCTGCTGCAACACCTGTTCGAGGAGGCCGACGCGGCTTCTCCGCAGTCCAGCCCAGCTTTCGCCAACCTCGACCAGGCCGCGCTGACCCGCCTGATGCAGAGCAAGACGCAGTACCGCGAGCTTTACGGCCAGCTCAAGGACCAGCCGCTGCCCGTCTCGCGGGAAACCGGTGCGCTGCTGTACATGCTGGCGCGCGGCATCGGCGCGAAGAACATCGTCGAGTTCGGCACTTCGTTCGGCCTCTCCACCCTGCACCTGGCCGCAGCCCTGCGCGACAACGGCGGTGGCCGGCTGATCACCAGCGAGTTCGAGCCGTCGAAAGTGGCGCGGGCCCATGCCAACCTGGAGGCCGGCGGCGTCGCCGACCTGGTGGAGATTCGCCAGGGCGACGCGCTGCAGACCCTGGCCCGCGACCTGCCGGAGAGCATTGACCTGCTGCTGCTCGACGGCGCCAAGTCGCTCTATCCGGAGATCCTCGCCCTGGTGGAAAGCCGTCTTCGCCCCGGCGCGATGGTCGTCGCCGACAACGCCGACTACTGCCCCGAGTACCTGGCCGAAGTTCGCCTGCCGGGCGGGCGCTACCTGTCGATTCCCTTCGCGGACGATGTGGAACTGTCCATGCGCCTGGGCTGAAGCTGCGCTGGCTAGAGCGGCGGGTGGGCCACCGGTGCATGCCGCGCCATCAGCTCGGCGACCCAGTCGATGAACACCCGCAGCTTGGCGCTGACGTGGCGATTGGGCGGGAAAGCCAGGTACAGCGGCATGCTCTCCATGCTCCAGTCGCCGAACAGTTCCACCAGTTCGCCGCGCGCCAGGGCATCCAGCGCCATGTAACGCGGCAACCAGAGCACGCCCATGCCGGCAATCCCGGCGGCCAGGTAGGCGTTGCCATCGTCCACCGTGAGTACCGGGCGACCGTGGACCTGAACGCTCTCACCGTCCTTCTGCAGGGCATAGGAAAGCGGCTTGCCGGTGCGCGCCCAGAGGTAGCCGACGATGCGTTGCTGGCTGTTTTCCAGCTCGCTCGGGTGCTGCGGCACACCGGCGCGTTGCAGGTAGGCGGGAGCGGCGAACACCCCCAGTTGCAGCTCGCCAATCTTGCGCGCCATCAGCGACAGGTCGGTGAGCTCGCCGCCGCGCACCACGCAGTCGACGTTCTCGTCGATCAGGTCGACCATGCGGTCGCTGACGCCCAGGTCGATCTGGATGTCCGGATAGCGCTCGTGGAAGTCGGGCAGCCCGGGGATCAGCAGCAGGCGCGCCAGCGGGCTGGGGACGTCCACCCGCAGGCGCCCGCGCGGCAGGGCAGCAGCGCTGGAGAGGCTGGTCTCGGCATCGTCCATGTCCGCCAGCAGGCGTACCACGCGCTCGTAGTACGCAGTGCCATCGGCGGTGAGGTTGAGCTTGCGCGTGGTGCGGTTGAGCAGGCGCACACGCAGCCGCGCCTCCAGTTGCTGGATCAGCTGGGTCACGCTGGTGCGGCTCATGTGCAGGGTGTCGGCGGCTTTGGTGAAGCTGCCGGTTTCCACCACGCGGGCGAAGGCTTGCATCGCATCGAAACGGTCCATGGTGGCTCCGGCTGGCTGGTGAAAGGGGCTGTCCCCGGGCTGATTGTTTGGATTCTACAAACAATGCTGACCCGTATTGCCCGATTATCGCCGGTGCGCTGCGCCCTAACCTGACTCCATCGTTGAAACCGGGGCTGCGGCCCCCTCTGATGGAGCAAGTCCATGACTACTCGCGACGTGGTTTTCCCCGCTGGCCGCCAGGCCCTCTATGAACGCAACCGCTATTCCCCGGCGATCCGCAGCAACGGCCTGCTGTTCGTCTCCGGCCAAGTCGGCAGTCGCGAGGACGGCTCGCCCGAACCGGAGCTGGAAGCCCAGGTGCGTCGGGCCTTCGACAACCTCAACGCGATACTCGCCGCCGCCGGCTGCAGCTTCGAGGACGTGATCGACGTGACGGTATTCCTGGTCGATCCGCAGATGAATTTCGAGCGTGCCTGGCAGGTCGCTGCCGACTACTGGGGCATGGCGCCCTATCCGACGGCGACGGCGGTGGGAGTGACCTGGCTGTATGGCTTCGATTTCGAGATCAAGGTGATCGCCAGGCTGCCGGAAGGCCGCTAGGTGTCGCCCAGCGCCCGCAGCATCTGCTCGCGCAGCCAGCGGTGCGCCGGGCGGCTCGCGTGGCGCGGGTGGTAGAGGATGCACAGGCTGTAGCGCGGCAGCTCGAGGGGCGCCGGGTACAACACCAGCGCACCGTCGGCATTGAGCTGTTGCGCCACGCGGCGGGGCAGGGTGAGCAGGTAGTCGGAGACGGCGATCAGGCTCGGTGCGGCCAGCAGGCTGGGCAGTTGCACCGCCACGTCGCGCTGAATGCCCTGACGCGCCAGGGCAGCGTCGATCACGCCGACGGCGTCGCTCCAGGGCAGCACCACCACGTGTCGCTCGGCGAGGTATTGCTGCAGTGAAAGCCCGCCGCTGATCCGCGAGTGCCCTTTGCGCGCGACTACCACGTAGTCGTCGCTGAAGCACTCGATGGCCTCCAGGGCATCGCCTTCGCTGCGCTCGTGGGTAACGCCCAGGGCGAAGTGCACACGGCCTTCGCGCAGGTCGTCCAGCGAGTCCTGCTGCGTCGCGTAGACCACCTTGATGCGCAGGTGCGGGGCGAGTTTCTCGATCCGCGAAACAAGTCCCGGCAGCAGGGTGAAGCTGGTGTAGTCGGTGGCGGCGAAGACGAAGGTCTGGGTGGTGCTTGCCGGGTCGAAAGGCGCGGCGCTGGACAGCCTTTCGGCAAGCAGCGCCAGGGCCTCGCCGATGCCTTCGGCCATCAGCTCGGCCTGGGCGGTGGGCTGCATGGCGCTACCGGCGCGGACGAACAGCTCGTCGCCCAGGGTGTCGCGCAGGCGGCCCAGCGCGTGGCTGCAGGCGGAGGGACTCATGGCCAGTTCGTCGGCGGCGGTCACCACGCTGCGGTGGCGGAACAGGGCGTCGAACACCAGCAGCAGGTTGAGGTCGAGGCGGCGCAGGTTGGCGTGCACGGTGTTCAGTATCCGGTGAAGAAAATGCAGTACGTGCATTCTGCGCTTTCATTATCCTGCTGTCTCCGATCCACCTGATCCACCGGAACATCACCATGAGCCAACCGACTTTCCGCACCGCCACAGCCGCCGATACCGACCGCTGCTTCGAGATCGAGATATCCGCCTACGAAGGCGACGAGGCCGCGACCCGCGAGAAGATCGCCACGCGCATCGCACAGTATCCTGAAGGCTTCCTGATCATGGAGCTGGACGGCGAGATCATTGGCTTCATCAACAGCGGCTGCGCTTTCGAGGTGGTGATGTCCGACGAGGAGTTCAAGGAGCTCATCGGCCACGATGCGGCGGCGCCCAATGTGGTGATCATGTCGGTGGTGATCGACCCGGCGCAGCAGGGCAGGAGCTACGCCACATTGCTGATGCGTACCTTCATCGAACGCATGACCGGCCTGGGCAAGCGCAGCATCCACCTGATGTGCAAGGACCGTCACGTGCCGCTCTACGAGCGCTTCGGCTATCGCTACGTGAAGCCGTCGGCGTCCGACCACGGCGGCATGGCGTGGCACGAGATGGTGATGGAGCTGCCTGCCGCCTGATCGCTGAAGCGTCAGCGCTCCGGCCGGTCGTTCACCCGGTCGCGGGTGGCGCGTTCGGCCAGCAGGTCGAAGGTTTCCGGCAGCAGCGCGGCTTCGCCCTGCTCGTCGAGCAGTTGGCGGAACACCAGGTGGTCCGGGAAGCTGCGGCTGATCAGTGTCAGCAGCTCGGTGCCGCGCTCGGTCAGCTCGAAGTTGTTGCCGGTACCACCGTGCTCGCGGGGGCGTTCCTGGATATAGCCGTTGGCGAGCAGGTCGCCCTCCAGGTCGCCGGCGACCTTCTTCAGGTGATCGACGCTGCCGTCCACCGGCTCGCCCTGCAGCCGGTGCTGCTCGGCCACTTCCTCGCCGCACTCGCGGGCCTTGTAGGGTTGGTCGGCGCATTCCTGGGCGCGCAGCAGCAGGCGTTCGATCAGGTCCCAGTCGTAGCTCATGGCGTGTCCTCCGGGGTCATCAATGCAGGGCCTTCCTGAGTTGCGACCCGGCCGGGCGGGGAGGGTTCGAACTTCCTGCGCGGCGGTGCGCCAATGCGGCGCTGCGCAACCATCGACGACGTCGAGCTTCACTATCGATGCAATCGAGTGGTGCGCCGGCCGGGCGCAGCTGACTATCTGTCCCAAGAGCTTGTCGAACCGAGCAAGGGACAGAAACGATGAACACACAGCGCCCCACACCCAATCGCCTGGTCGCCCGCATCGCCCTTGGTCCGTTGCTGCTGGCCGTGGCCAGTCTGACCGGCTGCGCGGCGACCTCGGAAACCCGGCTGAGCTGGGACAGCCTCGGCGGTACCACCGCCCAGGACAGCAGCACCTACCTGAGCTGCGTCGACGGCCGGCTCACTCCCGGCACCGCCACCTTCGTCAGTGACAGCGGCGCCACCCGCCAGCTGCTCACCGGCAGCGCCGATCCGCGGCAGGCCAGTGGCATCGTCCAGGTGACCCCGATTGCCGGTGGCAACCACTTCAGCGCCTACCAGCGCAGCGCCTGGCAGGACAAGGGCGAGCTGCTGGATGCCGCCTACCAGTGCGCACAGCACAGTTGAACCGTCTTCGAGCGGGCCGCTCCCCCCAGCGGCCCGCTCAGCGCCGGCAGGCGGCGAATAGCCTGCGTCAGCGTCTGCCTTCGGGCTGCCGCTGATTCACTCTCCAGGGGCGCTCCCCCCAGCGCCCGACTATCGCCCGGCGAGTCCCCCCACTCGGCGGGCGTTTTTTTTAATTTACGACTGTTGTGTATTCTGATCGGTCATGCCAGTGTGTGCGCCCTGGCGGCTGTATTCGCCCTTCACAGCCTGTCGATGCGCATCCGGTTTGTCCGCCGGGCGCTGAACGCTGCCGCCGGCCGACGGTACACTCACTCCCGTCGCGTAACAGAAGTACAAGAGAATCGAGATGAACACGCATTTTCCGACTTGCGCCGTCTGGGTCCGTCGCGACGCAGACCTGCCCCTTCCCACCACCCTTCAGCCGACGGTGACAGCATGATCGAGGTAACCGAAGTTTCCATTGCGCAGCTGCGTGAAGCCCTGGAGTCGGGCCGCACCACCGCGGTCGAACTGGTCAAGGCCTACCTCGCGCGCATCGATGCCTACGATGGCCCGGGCAAGCTCAATGCCGTGGTCGTGCGCAACACGCAGGCCCTGAAGGAAGCCGAAGCCTCCGACGCCCGTCGCGCCCGTGGCGAGACCCTCGGCCCGCTGGATGGCATCCCCTACACTGCCAAGGACAGCTACCTGGTCAAGGGGCTGACCGCCGCCTCCGGCAGCCCGGCCTTCAAGGACCTGGTCGCCTACCGCGACGCCTTCACTGTCGAGCGCCTGCGCGCTGGCGGCGCCATCTGCCTGGGCAAGACCAACATGCCGCCCATGGCCAACGGTGGCATGCAGCGCGGCGTCTACGGCCGTGCGGAAAGCCCGTACAACCGCAAGTTCCTCACCGCGCCCTTCGCATCCGGTTCCTCCAACGGCGCCGGCACCGCGACTGCCGCGAGCTTCTCGGCCTTCGGCCTGGCGGAGGAAACCTGGTCGAGCGGTCGTGGCCCGGCCTCGAACAACGGCCTGTGCGCCTACACCCCGTCCCGTGGCGTGATCTCGGTGCGCGGCAACTGGCCGCTGACCCCGACCATGGACGTGGTGGTGCCCTATGCGCGCACCATGGCCGACCTGCTGGAAGTGCTCGACGTGGTCGTTGCCGAAGACGCCGACAAGCGTGGCGACCTCTGGCGCCTGCAGCCGTGGGTGCCGATTCCCGCCGTCGCCGACGTGCGCCCGGCGTCCTACCTGGACCTCGCAGCAGGCCCCGAAGCCCTCAAGGGCAAGCGCCTGGGCGTGCCGCGCATGTTCATCAACAAGGACGAACTCGCCGGTACCAGCGAGAAGCCCGGCATCGGCGGCCCGACCGGCCAGCGCATCAACACCCGCGCCTCGGTCATCGACCTCTGGGAACAGGCCCGCAAGGCCCTGGAAGCCGCCGGCGCCGAAGTTGTCGAAGTGGACTTCCCGCTGGTTTCCAACTGCGAGGGCGACCGCCCGGGCGCGCCGACCGTGTTCAACCGTGGTTTCGTCACAGAGCAGTTCATGCATGACGAGCTGTGGGAGCTGTCCGGCTGGGGCTTTGACGATTTCCTCCGCGCCAACGGCGACCCCAAGCTGAACAAGCTGGCCGACGTCGATGGCCTGCAGATCTTCCCGCACGACCCGGGCACCCTGCCGAACCGTGAGGACGACCTGGTCGCCGGCATGGACGAGTACGTCAACATGGCCAAGCGCGGCCTGAAGACCTGGGACCAGATCGAGTCCCTGCCCGACGGCCTGCGCGGCCTGGAAAGGACCCGCAAGCTCGACCTGGAAGACTGGATGGACGGCCTGAAGCTCGACGCCGTGCTGTTCCCCACCGTGGCCGACGTCGGCCCGGCGGACGCCGACGTCAATCCGGAGTCGGCCGACATCGCTTGGAGTAACGGTATCTGGGTCGCCAACGGCAACCTGGCGATCCGTCACCTGGGCGTGCCGACCGTCACCGTGCCGATGGGCGTGATGGCCGATATCGGCATGCCGGTGGGCCTGACCTTCGCCGGTCGCGCCTATGACGACTCCGCGCTGCTGCGCTTCGCCGCGGCCTTCGAAGCCACCGGCTCCAAGCGCCTGGTGCCGCCGAGCACGCCGCCGCTGGCCTGATCGGTTGCATGACGAAGAACCGCGCCCCTGGGCGCGGTTTTTTTATGGTCGCAAAGTGTGGGGGGCTCGTTGTCGACGGTCCGATGCATGGGTGGCTCGCGAACCAGCCTGGTATTCACCGGCGGCACTGGCGCTCCCCTGTAGGAGCGGGCCATGCCCGCGATCCGTCGGCAGAGCCGGCGCCTGTCTCAGCTCCTCTGGTGCAGGTTGTGCTGCTTTGGCTTGGGTGTTCCTGCGCCGCTTTGGTGTGCGCTCAGACATGTAGGGCGCATAACCCGGAACGGGTTATCCGCCAATGTCATTGCGGCGGATAACGCTGGCGCGCTATGCGCCCTACGAACCGAGCCAACGTCAGGGGTGGGCGTGAGGGCTATTTGTAGGACCGAGGGGGACGCCCAGTCCTTGCTCGCGAACCGCACAGCACCGAATCTCTCGCACCTACAAGGTTCGCTGTGCCTTCACGCAACCAAAGCGTGCTTCCTTCGACGGCGAGTAGCCATAGAACGACGTGTAGCACTTGCTGAAATGGCTGGGCGAGACGAAGCCGCAGGCCAGGCCGACCTCGTACATCGGCAGGCTTGAATGCTGCAGCAGGCGGCGGCTTTCGGTGATGCGCAGTTCCAGGTAGTAGCGCACCGGCGTGGTCCCCAGTTGCTCCTGGAACAGCCGCTCGATCTGCCGCTTGGAACGCCCGACGTAGCTCGACAACTGGTCCTGGTTCAGCGGCTCTTCGATGTTCGCGCTCATCAGGTTGATCGCCTCGCGCAGCGGCTCGCTGAGCTTCTCGTGCAGCGCCGGGCGGGTGCGGCGGAAGCGTGATTCCTCGAAGGCGAGGATGTCGACGATGGCGTCCACCAGTTCGCGGCCGTGGCGGGCGTTGATCCACTCCAGTACCAGGTTGAAGGCGCCCGTGGGGCTGGCGGCGGTGAGGCGGTCGCGGTCGGCCTGGTAGCTCTCGCTGGTGACTTCGCTGTGCCGGGCGATTTCCGCCAGCGCCGCGCGGTTCTCCGGGTGGACGGCGCACCGGTAGCCGTCGAGCAGGCCGGCCTGGCCGAGGAACCAGGCGCCGTTCCACAGGCCGGCCAGGGCGATGCCCTTGTCGGCGGCGGCCTGGAGCAGGCGGGTCAGCTCCGGGATCGCGCGCAGCGGAGTGCGCAACCCACCGCAGACCACCAGCAGGTCCAGCTCGGCGAGCTGCGTCGAGGTCAGCATGGCGCCGGGGCAGATCACCAGACCGAGGTCGCTGGTGACCGACTCGCCGTTGAGGCTGAAGGTCTCGGTAGCGAACGTCTGCGTGCGGATCAGGTTGGCGGTGACCAGCGTGTCCAGCGCCTGGGTGAAGGCGGGCAGGGAGAAGTGTTCGAGCAGCAGGAAGCCCACCCGCGCGAGGCGGCCGGGCTCCCTGGAATCACCGTCGAGGTAGCGCAGGTTGCGGCCCTGCATGGCCCCACTGAACTGGCGGCGTTCGACCAATCGGCACCTCGTCTGCGTGGGTGGGTGACCGGCTCAGCCGCGCACGGCGCGGCGGCCGAGGGCGGATTGGCCTGAGGGCGAAGTGCGCCGGCTGGTCTGGCTGAGCAGGATGATGATTACCGTCAGCGCCAGGGTCGAACTCACTTCGATGCGGTGCGTCGGCATGATGAACATCACCGCGAGGATGAAGCTGATGATCCCGATCACCAGCCAGGTCAGCCAGGGAAACAGCCACATGCGGAACACCAGCTCGTGGTTGCGCCGGCGCAGGATGCCGCGCATGCGCAGCTGCGACACGGCGATGGCGAGGTAGACGAGCAGGGCGATGGAGCCGGAGCTGGCCAGCAGGAACTCGAACAGCCGCCCTGGTGCGAAGAAATTGAGCAGGGTGGTGAACATGCCGATCAGCGTGCTGGCGATCACCGCCGCGCGCGGCACGCCGGCGGCGGAGGTGCGCTGGATGAAGGCCGGCGCATCGTGGCGCCGGCTCAGGGAATAGATCATCCGCGAGGCGATGTACACCGAGGAGTTCAGGCAGCTGGCCACGGCGACCAGCACCACCAGGTCCATCAGCAGTTGCGCGTTGGGGATGTTCAGCAGTTCCAGGGTGCGCTGGTAGGAGCCGATCTCCACCAGGCGCGGGTCGTTCCACGGCACCACCGAGATGATCACCAGGATCGACAGCAGGTAGAACACGCTGATGCGCCAGATCACCGAGCGCGTGGCCTTGGCGATGTTGCGGCTGGGGTCGCTGGATTCGGCGGCGGCGATGGTCACCGCCTCGGTGCCGATGAAGCTGAACAGGGTGGTGATCAGCGCGCTGAAGATGGCCGTCCAGCCGTTGGGCATGAAGCCGCCGTGCTCGCCCATCAGCTTGTTCAGGCCGCTCACCTCGCGCCCCGGCAGCAGGCCGAACAGCGCGGCCGCGCCAAGGCCGATGAAGGCGACGATGGCGACCACCTTGAGCATGGCGAACCAGAATTCGAACTCGCCGTACTTGGCGACGCTGAACAGGTTGGTGACGGTGAGCAGCAGCGTCATCGACAGGGCGAATACCCATGTCTCGACCTGCGGGAACCAGTTGTTGAGGATGACCCCGGCGGCGATGGCCTCGATGGGAATGACCAGCACCCAGAACCACCAGTACAGCCAGCCGATGGTGAAGCCGGCCCAGCGGCCGATGGCCTGGTCGGCATAGGCGGAGAAGGAGCCGGTGTCGGGGCTGGCCACGGCCATCTCGCCGAGCATGCGCATCACCAGCACCACCAGCAGCCCGGAGAGGGCGTAGGCGACGATGGCGGCGGGGCCGGCGGCGGCAATCGCATGGCCGGAGCCGACGAACAAGCCTGCGCCGATGATTCCCGCGATGGAGAGCATGGTTACGTGGCGGGGCTTGAAGCCCTGCACCAGATCGCCATTGGCGCCTTTTGCACTGGGAGCACTCATCTGTCGGCCTTTTATTGAAATTGTTATGTAGGGCGCGGCGACGCGTGGCCGGGTGCGGCTTCCCCGCAACCGCTGGAGCGCTGGTAGAGGCCGGGGAATCCGCGTGGCGGCTATGCGCTTCACGCGGGGCTCAAGCTAAGGCACCGGATGGGTGGCGAGTTGCTCGAAATCGCCGTGGGCATGACCAAAAACGACATGGGCGGCGGCTGGCGTAGTGGCGATAGGCCGCTCTGGGACGGAGGTTCCATGCGTAGTGGACGGCTTTGCACGGCGGCCTGATCGGATCGGCGGTCATGCCCGCTTCGCCCGCCGGCATTCGGGTCTAGGCTGAGTACTTTCGTCTGCCCAGGTGACCTGCCATGTCCCTCGTCCTGTTCGGCCATCCCTTTTCCTCCTACACGCAGAAGGTCCTGATCGCCCTCTACGAGAACGCCACGCCCTTCGAGTTCCGCGGCCTCGGCCCGGATCAGCCGGAGAACGGCGCACACTGGCTGCGCCTGTGGCCGCTGGCGAAGTTCCCGGTGCTGCTGGACGGTGAGCACAGCGTCGCCGAGACCAGCATCGTCATCGAGTACCTGCACCTCAAGCATCCCGGCCCGGTGCGCCTGCTGCCGGACGACCCGCTGAAGGCGCTGGACGTGCGCTTCCTCGACCGCTTCTTCGACTGGCATGTGATGACCCCGGTGCAGCACGCCGTTCTGGGCGCCATGAGCGGCGAAGCGGGCAAGCGCGCGGAAGGCCTGGCCCATGCGGTGAGCAAACTGGAGCTGGCCTACGCCTGGCTGGAGGAGGAACTCGCCGGGCGTACCTGGGCGGCGGGGGACAGCTTCAGCCTCGCCGACTGCGCGGCCGCTCCGTCGCTGTTCTATGCGGACTGGACCCATCCCATCGGCGACCAGTATCCGACGCTGCGCGCCTACCGCTCGCGCTTGCTGGCGCGCCCATCCTTCGCCCGCGCGGTGGAGGAGGCGCGGCCGCACCGGCCGCTGTTCCCGCTGGGGGCGCCGGATCGGGATTGAACCGGGCAAAAAAATCCCCCGTGCGCTGCCGCGACCGGGGGATGCAAGACCCGCGCAGGGGGACCGCGCGGGCGAGGTAGACACGTTGGCTCGATACCGGCATGAACCTGTAGGAGCGGTCCATGCCCGCGATCGCGCGCATGGCGCGCTCCTACAGGTCAGCTACATCACTTACAGGCGGATCAGCACCGATTTCAGCTCGGTGTAGTGCTCGATGGCCGCGGCGCCCATCTCGCGGCCGACGCCGGACATCTTGAAGCCGCCGAAGGGCAGCGCCGGGTCCAGCGCGCTGTGGCAGTTGACCCACACCGAGCCGGACTTGATGCGCGGCACCATGCGGTGCACCGCCGCCAGGTCGTTGGACCAGATGCTCGCGCCCAGGCCATAGGGGCTGTCGTTGGCCAGGCGCAGGGCGTCCTCGATTTCGTCGAAGGGCATGGCGACCAGCACCGGACCGAAGATCTCCTCCTGCACCAGCGGATTCTTCTGGTCGACGTCGACGATCACCGTGGGTTTGACGAAGTAGCCGGGGCCGAACTGCTCGCCGCCGCAGGCGATGGTGGCGCCTTTGCCTCGGCCCAGTTCGATGTAGTCGAACACGCGCTTCTGCTGCTTGGCAGAGATCAGCGGGCCCATGTCGATGCTCGGGTCCAGGCCGTTGCCCAGCTTCATGCCGTTGGCGATGCCGGAGATGTCGGCGATCACATTATCGAAGTGCTTGCGCTGCACATACAGGCGCGAGCCGGCGCAGCAGACCTGGCCCTGGTTGAAGAAGATCGCCTGGGCGGCGCCGGCGGCGGCGGTGGCGAGGTCGGCGTCGGCCATGACGATGGTCGGCGATTTGCCGCCCAGCTCCAGGGTCACGCGGGTCATGTTGTCCATGGCCGCCTTGCCGATTTCCTTGCCGACCGGGGTCGAGCCGGTGAAGGTCAGCTTGTCCACCAGCGGGTGGTGGGAGAGGGCGGCGCCCGCGGTGATGCCGGCGCCGGTGACGACGTTGAACACACCCGCCGGGTAGCCCGCTTCCAGGACCAGCTCGGCAAGTTTCAGCGCGGACAGCGGGGTTTCGTCGGCGGGCTTGAGCACCACGCTGCAACCGGTGGCCAGCGCCGGGCCGAGCTTCCAGCAGGCCAGCAGCAGGGGGAAGTTCCAGGCGACGATGGCGCCCACCACGCCGACGGCTTCGCGGCGGATATAGCCGTGGAATTCGCCGTCGGGCATCAGCGGCATGGACACGTCGACCGTGGTGCCTTCGATCTTGGTGGCGTAGCCGGCCATGTAGCGCAGGAAGTCGATGGCCAGTTGCACGTCCATGACGCGGGCGACGGCGGCGCTCTTGCCGTTGTTCAGGCATTCCAGCTCGGCCAGCAGGTCGGCGTCGCGTTCCATCAGGTCGGCGAGTTTCCACAGCAGGTTCTGCCGTTCGCGCGGGCGGGTGCGGCTCCAGGCCGAGTCATCGAAGGCCTGGCGCGCGGCGCGCACGGCGCGGTCGACGTCGGCGGCGGTGCCGGCCGGCACCTGGCAGAGCACTTCGCCGGTAGCCGGGTTGCGCAGGTCCATCAGGGCGCCGTCGCTGGCGGAGGTCCAGTCGGCACCGATCAGCATCTTCGGAGCGCGCTGCAGGAAGGCGCGGGATTCGGGCTTGATGGGCAGGGAAGCGAGCATTGCGGTGGCCTCTTGTTGTCTGTTCGTGCTCCCGGTCTGGGAGTCGCTGAGGCGGAGCATCGCAACGGCTGTGCCAAGGCTGTCAATTTTTTATAACTTATTGAATTAAAAGGATTTAATTGTGGTTTTTGGTGGGCGGGAGAAAAGCCGCTGTCGCATTGTGCGACAGCGGCTGAGACGCAGGGCTCAGGTGTTGGTGATATCCCGGTCCTTGGTTTCCGGCAGGAAGAAGATGCCGAGGATGGCCGTCATCACGGCGATGACGATGGGGTACCAGAGGCCGTAGTAGATGTCCCCGGTGGCGGCCACCATGGCGAAGGCGACGGTGGGAAGGAAGCCGCCGAACCAGCCGTTGCCGATGTGGTAGGGCAGCGACATGGAGGTGTAGCGGATGCGCGTCGGGAACAGCTCCACCAGCCACGCGGCAATCGGCCCGTAGACCATGGTCACGTAGATCACCAGGATGGTCAGCAGCACCAGCATCATCAGGTGGTTGATCTTCGCTGGGTCCGCTTTCTCCGGGTAGCCGGCTTCCTTCAGCGAGGCGGCGAGCTGCGCGGTGAAGACCTCTGACTGCACCTTGAACTCCGCCGCCGGCATGCCGGCCCCTTCGAAGCTGGCAATGATCTTGTCGCCGACGTGCACCTGGGCCAGTGCGCCGGTTTCCGCCTTGAGGTTCTCGTAGGGGATGGCGCGCTTGGCCAGCAGGCTCTTGGCCATGTCGCAGGAGCTGACGAATTTCGCCTTGCCCACCGGATCGAACTGGAAGGAGCAGGCGTTCGGGTCGGCCACCACGGTGACCGGGTTCTTCTCCTGGGCGGCGAACACGTCCGGGTTACCGAACTGGGTCAGGCCGTGGAAGATCGGGAAGTAGGTCAGCGCGGCGAGGATGCAGCCGGCCATGATGATCTTCTTGCGGCCGATGCGGTCGGACAGGCTGCCGAAGAACACGAAGAATGGCGTGCCCAGCAGCAAGGAGCCTGCGATCAGCAGGTTGGCGGTCTGCGCGTCGATCTTCAGCGTCTGCAGCAGGAAGAACAGCGCGTAGAACTGCCCGGTGTACCAGACCACGGCCTGCCCGGCGGTGCCGCCGAGCAGCGACATGATCACCACCTTGAGGTTCTCCCAGCGGCCGAAGGATTCGGTCAGCGGCGCCTTGGACGCCTTGCCTTCCTCCTTCATCTTCAGGAACACCGGCGACTCGGAGAGCTGCAGGCGGATGTACACCGAGATGATCAGCAGCAGGATCGACAGCAGGAACGGAATCCGCCAGCCCCAGGCCTCGAACGCCTCGTTCCCCATCACGGTGCGGCAGGCCATGATCACCAGCAGCGAGAGGAACAGGCCCAGCGTCGCGGTGGTCTGGATCCACGAGGTGAAGAAGCCGCGCTTGCCCTTGGGCGCATGCTCGGCGACGTAGGTCGCCGCGCCGCCGTACTCGCCGCCCAGCGCCAGGCCCTGCAGCAGCCGAAGGGTGATGAGGATGATCGGCGCGGCCACGCCGATGGTGGCGTAGGCGGGCAGCAGGCCGACCACGGCGGTGGAGATGCCCATGATGATGATGGTGATGAGGAAGGTGTGCTTGCGCCCGATCATGTCGCCCAGGCGACCGAACACGATGGCGCCGAAGGGCCGCACCGCGAAGCCGGCGGCGAAGGCCAGCAGGGCGAAGATGAAGGCGGTGGTTTCATTGACCCCGGCGAAGAAGTGCTTGGCGATGATCGCCGCCAGGGAGCCGTAGAGGTAGAAGTCGTACCACTCGAACACCGTACCCAGGGAGGAGGCAAAGATGACCTTGCGCTCCTCCTTGGTGATTCCGCTGTGAGGAGCGTTGCCCGCGGCCGGGCTGTATGTCTGCGCCATGTTCGTCTCCGTCTTGTTGTTGTTTTGGGCCGGAGTCCCTCGATTTTCCGTTACCGCACTCGAGCCCAGGGCTGATGACAGGTCGTACGGATTGCGCGATGCGTGAAGTCAGGTGGCCCTGCGGCTGGCCGCAAGGTCATCTGAAAGCATAATCGTTCTCACGTATTCGGCCACCTGCCGGCCCCGGCAAAGCCCCGGCTGGCGCGGATTGGCACCTGTTCCGGACAGGCCGGATGACGCGAGGCGTCTGGCTGGCGCCTCGTTGGTCGGCACTTCCTTGTGGGAGAGTCGTGCAATTAGACCATCGTCTATAACCCCCAGGGCTGTCTCAGACTGCTACAGCTGTCGCGATCTGCCACGCACAGGCAGCGTCCGGGCGAGCGCAGCCTGCTGTTTTGCAAGGACTTTTCCGGATGGCACGCAACGTGAAGCGCTCGGGGTTTCGCCCGGCGCCACGTCGGCGTTGCACAAGGAGGCCTGGCTTGAAGAGGATGCACCTGTCATTGCCGTGGATTGCGGGGCCGCTGGCTGCCGTGCTGACCTGCCTGTTGCTGTGGCTGCTGCCCGTCGTGGGCAATGGGCTGCTCTGGGCCCTGGCGGCGCTGATTGCCCTGGGCGCCATCCGCCAGGAGTGGCGCGGGCGGGTATGGCTGGTTGGCTTCGGCGCACTGTGCGGCGCCTGCCTGGCGCTTGGCCTGCACCTGGTGGCCGACCACTTCCAGCTGCGCTACGCCTGGCTCTACAGCAGCGCGGCGCTGCCGACGTATCTGAAGTTCTCCAACCTCTGGGGCGGCGACGAGGGCACGGTGCTGCTGCTGGCGACCTTCAGCATGGCTATTGCCCTGAAGAGCGCGGCGCTGCCGGGCTGGGCCGGGCGCGGCATGGCGCTGATCGCCGCCTGGTACGTCGCCACCGCCGCCTGGCTCGGGCCGTTCAGTGCGACGCCGGCGGACTGGCTGGCGGCGCAGCCGAGCCAGGGCATGAACGCCCATCTGCAGACCTTCTGGATGTCCCTGCACGCGCCGCTGATCCTCTGCGCCTATGCCTGGGTACTGGCGCCGGCCGGTGCCGCGCTGGAAGCGTTGGGCCGAGGCGGCCACGCCTATGCCTGGGTGATGCCGCGCTACAGCCGCCGCGCCTGGCTGATCCTCAGCGCCGGTATCGGCGTCGGCATGGCCTGGGCCATGGAGGATTTCACCTACGGCCAGTTGTGGCACTGGGACCCGGTCCAGACCTCGGCCTTCATCATCTGGGCGCTGCTCGGCGCGGTGCTGCACGGCGCCCGCCGCTGGCGCGCGGACGGCCCCTACGCGCGGCTGCTGCCGGTGCTCAGCCTGCTGGCGGCGGCCATGGCCTGCGGCGCCATGGCGGTCACCCGCAGCACGGTGCTCGCCAGTTCGCACCGCTACATCGGCACCACCTCCTGGCTCAGCCACCTGGCGCTGGCGGCGATCCTGCTGGCCCTCGCGGCATTCCATCTGCTGGCCGGATGGCGATCGCGCAAGCGGGCAGGGCGACGGCTCGGGGCGTCGGACTGGACCCTGGACGTGGCCATCTACCTGTTCGCCGGCACCGGCCTGCTGGCCCTCGGCGCGCTGCTCCAGGCGCACCTCTACGAGTGGCTGGGGGTGGAGCGGCCGAGCGAGTTGAAGCCCTTCTTCGAGACCCTGACTGCCTGGGCCACCACCGCCGAGATGGACAGCCTGCGCCGCGCCTTCGACCAGTGGGACGTCAATGGCTACGGCCTGGCGCACTGGGTAGTGCCGCTGCTGGCGGCTCTCGGCCTGATGGGCGGCTACAGCTTCCTGCGCCGTTGCGGACGGCCTCGGCTGGCGCTGCTGGCGACCGTGCTGATGGCGGCCGTGATGCTCTGGACCGGCTGGCACGGCGGCTGGCTGAGCGACGGCTACAACGGCGACGGCATGCTCTCGCAGAACATCGTGCGGGTACTGCCGTGGCTGGACGCGTCGCTGCTGGGCGGCGCCTTCCTGATGGGCAGTTGCCTGCTCTGGGGCTCGCAGACCCTGTGGCGCAGCCTGCGTGTCGGCAACCTGCGCTACAGCGGCGGGCTGGCGCTAGTACACGGCGGCGCGGTGATCGCGCTGGTGGGCGGGCTGGCCGCCACGGCGCTGAACAGCTACCAGCAGATCAGCATCCCGCCGGGCATTTCCTTCGAGCAGTGGCACGCGGTGATCGGCGGTATGCAGATGCGCGTCTCGCCGGATGCCAGCCGCCCGGACTTCTCCGGTTACCACGCGGTGGCCAAGGTGGAGCTGCGTGACGGTGACCGCACGTTGGCCGGCCACGCGCTGTTCCAGGACAGTCGCGGCAACCCGCCGGCCTACCAGGGCCCGGTGCGCCAGCTCTGCGAAATCCTCGACTACCACTACGCGCGCTTCGCCTCGGATCGTGGCTACGTGCTGCATCCGTTCATCGTCCGCGGCTGGAGCGGCGACCTGCAGATCTGGGTGCCGGCTTCCGCTCGTCTGCTCAAGCAGCCCGGCGACGACATCGAGAGCGTCGTGGTGGTGCGCCGTTTTCCGTTCCTCTCGCTGGTCTGGATCGGCCTGCTGACCATGCTGTTCGGCGCCTTGTTGCTCCCGGCGGGCGGCGCTTTGCGCCAGCCGGACCATACTGCTTCGCAGGGTGTCTCACGGGCCCTGTCTCAGAGTTAGACAGCAATCGCGAAATGTGACGTCGCAATCCCGGTGTCCTCTGCCGGGCGTGCCTGCAAATCCCGCCGAAAGCCTGATTCGGCGCGGTTTGCGCAGTAGTGGCACACAACCTGCAAAACCGCTTTCAAGAGCTCGCTCTTAGCCCATCGGTGGGCGCGAATAACCTACAAGAATACCGAGGAGGCCTGACCTTGAAGATGACACGACTTCGGCACTATCTGGGTGCCGGAACCCTGGCCGCACTGGCCCTTGCGCTCCACCAGACGGCCCAGGCCGCACCCGAAGGCCAGGCGATCATCAACGCCAAGTGCCAGGCGT
This sequence comes from Pseudomonas sp. PDM19, assembly GCF_014852215.1. Taxonomy (NCBI): domain Bacteria; kingdom Pseudomonadati; phylum Pseudomonadota; class Gammaproteobacteria; order Pseudomonadales; family Pseudomonadaceae; genus Pseudomonas; species Pseudomonas sp. PDM19. Next base: position 343,568 of record NZ_JACVBG010000001.1, read on the forward strand.
GCCACACGCCCGAAGGCAACAATTCCCTCAGCCGCATCAGCCACCAGCGCAAGACCCCCGAAGGCTGGCTGATGAGCATCGCCCGCATGCAGGTGATGTACGGCCTGAAGATCACCGATGAGGAACGTCGCTCGGTGGTCAAGTTCCTTGCTGACAAGCAGGGCCTGGCGCCCAGCGAAACCGAAGGCGTGCGCTACGCCCTCGAGCGCCGGCTGAACACCGTCGAGAAATTCGATACGAACTTCGAGCAGATGTGCGCCCGTTGCCACTCGGGTGCGCGCATTGCCCTGCAGCGCCGCCCGGCGGCGGAGTGGGAGAAGCTGGTGAACTTCCACCTCGGCCGCTGGCCGTCGCTGGAATACCAGGCCCTGTCCCGCGACCGCGACTGGTTCGACCTGGCGAGGAAAGAGATGGTCCCGGAACTGGCCAAGCGCTACCCGCTGGACAGCAAGGCCTGGTCCGACTGGCAGAAGAACCGGCCCAAGGCCGAGTCGCTGGCGGGTAACTGGAGCTTCGCCGGGCACATGCCGGGCAAGGGCGATCTGGCCGGCAGCATGAGCGTGAGCAAGGACGGCGACGATGCCTTCAAGGTGAGCGTGAAGGGCCAGTACGCCGACGGTTCGCCGTTCAGCGGCGAGGGCAGCGCGGTGCTCTACAACGGCTACGAATGGCGTGGCGCGGTCACCGTCGGTGACGTGACCATGCGTCAGGTGTTCGCCGCCCTCAATGGCCAGATGCAGGGCCGCATGTTCGACAAGGCCCACGACGAGCGCGGCCTGGACTTCGTCGCGGCGAAGGACGGCACCAGCCACGTGCTGGGTGTGCAGCCGGCCTACATCAAGGCGGGCGCGGAGACCGAAGTCAGCGTGGTCGGCACCGGCCTGAAGGGCAAGCCGTCGTTCGGCAAGGGCGTGGAAGTGGTGTCGGTGGTTTCCGAAACGCCCGAGCGCGTGACCGTCAAGGTCAAGGCCAGCGACGCGGCTGCCGCTGGCGAGCGCGATGTCACCGTGGGCACCGCCAAGGGCGGCAGCCTCGCGGTGTACAAGGACATCGCCGAAGTGAAGGTAGTGCCGGAGTTCTCCATCTCCCGCATCGGTGGCAATGGCGGCTCCACGCCCAAGGTCCAGGGCAGCTTCGATGCCGAGGCCTGGGGCAAGGGCGCCGACGGCAAGCCGTTCCGCATCGGCGTGTTCCCGGCGCAGTGGTCGGTCGAGCCTTTCGATGACCGCGCCAAGGAAGACCAGGATGTGAAGTTCGCCGGCGCGATGGACGCCGCCACCGGCATCTTCACCCCGGGCGACGCCGGCCCGAACCCGGAACGCAAGATGATGACCAACAACGCCGGCAACCTGAAGGTGATCGCCGCGGTGGACGACGCCGGCCAGTCGCACAAGGGCGAAGGGCACATGATCGTCACCGTGCAGCGTTGGAACAACCCGCCGATTCCGTAAGTGTCGGAATCGGATGAACTCAGAGCATGAGCCCCCGCCTTCGGGCGGGTGTACCAAGCAAGTTCCGGGAGGTCGCCATGGGCGCCATCTTGAATCTGGTCGAACGCAACCTGCATGAAGTGCAGGTCGACGCCGACCGCCTGTTGTTCCACATTCCCAGCTCCTCGCTGTTCGCCAGCGACGAGCTGACCGGCGGGATCATCGACGCGCTGCGCGGGCATGCCTGCTCGCCGGACGAGCTGACCCAGCGCCTGGCCGGGCGTTTCGCCGCCGAGGATATCGACGAGACCCTGCGCGAGCTGATCGCGCTGGAGCTGGTCAGCGACGGCTCGCCGCTGACCCCTGAAATCGGCATCAAGAAGGTTGACCGCACCGCGCTCAACACCGTGGTGCTGAACGTCAACACCGGCTGCAACCTCAGCTGCACCTATTGCTACAAGGAAGACCTGGACAAGCCCTCCGCCGGCAAGAAGATGGGCGCGGAAACCGCCGAGGCTTCGGTGGAAATGCTGATCCAGGAATCCCCCGACGAGCAGCGCTACACCGTGGTGTTCTTCGGCGGCGAACCGCTGTCCAACCGCCCGCTGATCGAGCACATGGTCGCGTACTGCGAGCGCCGTTTCGGCGAGCTGGGCAAGACGGTGGACTTCGTCATGACCACCAACGCCACGCTGCTCACCGAGGAAATCGTCGACTGGCTCAATGCCCATCGCTTCGGGCTGTCCATCAGCATCGACGGGCCGAAGACGGTGCACGACCGCAACCGCATCACCGTGGGCGGGCAGGGCACCTATGACGTGGTGCGGCGCAAGGCCGACATGCTGCTGTCGCGCTACACCGCGCGGCCGGTTGGCGCGCGGGTGACCCTGACCACCGGCGTCACCGACGTCGAGACCATCTGGAATCACCTGTTCAACGAGATGGGTTTCGCCGAAGTCGGCTTCGCGCCGGTCACCTCGGGCGACATCAGCAGCTACAACCTCACCACCGATGAGCTGAAGGCTGTCTTCGCCGGTATGAAGGCCCTCGGTCGCCGTTACCTGGACGAGGCGCTGGAAGGGCGCAACATCGGCTTCTCCAACCTGCACCAACTGATCACCGACATCCACGAAGGGCAGAAGAAGGCCCTGCCGTGCGGCGCCGGCCTGAAGATGCTGGCGGTGGACCACAAGGGCGAGCTGAACCTGTGCCATCGCTTCACCGGTTCATCGCTGCCGACCTTCGGCAACGTGCATGAAGGGGTGAAGCAGGCCGAGCTGAACGAGTTCCTCTCGCAGCGCCTGGACCGCACCGACACCGGCTGCGCCAGCTGCCACATCCGCAACCTCTGCTCCGGCGGCTGCTACCACGAGAGCTACGCGCGCTACGGCGACCCGGCGCACCCCACCTACCACTACTGCGAACTGATGAGGGACTGGGTCGACTTCGGCATCGAGGTCTACAGCCGGATCATGGCTTCCAACCCCAGCTTCATCGACCGCCACATCACTCCGCGGAAGGCGCACTGACATGAAACATCTGAAAGCGATCAACACCAAAGCACAGAAGCTCGAACAGGCCGCCGCCGAGGATCGCATCGAGGACGTGGTGGCGATGAACTCCGTGGCCGGCTGCGCGGCGACCACCGACCCGGGCTGGGAAGTCGACGTGTTCGGCGGCGTGTCCTCGCTCTGCCAGCCGATGGAAGCGGACCTCTACGGCTGCTCCGACCCTTGCTGGTGGCCGGCCCAGGTGCCGGACATGATGAGCACCTACCCCGACTGGAACAAGGATGCGCAGGCCTCGGCCGAGAACTGGCGCAACCTCGGCACCGTATTCCCGGACGACAAATGATCGCCCTGAAACATATGGGACAGAAGAACAAGAGGAAAACCTGCATGTCCAGAAAAGCATTCGCCGCCGCCCTCGGTGGCCTCTCGCTGGCCTGCGCGCTGCAAGCTCTAGCCGCCGACGCCGGCGCAGACGTGAGCAAAGCGCTGGAAAGTGGCCACGAGTACCTGATCAGCACCAACTACCCGAACAACCTGCACGTCATCGACATGCAGACCGACAAGCTGTTCAAGACCTGCACCATCCCCGGCGCCTACGGCCCGGGCATGACCCAGCTGTCGCCGGACCGCAAGACCGTCTACATCCTCAGCAACCACTACGCGGACATCTACGGCATCCAGCTCGATGACTGCAAACCGGTGTTCCACGCCACCATTGCGCAGAAGCCGGGCGAGAACGCGCGGGCGATGTTCTCCATGACCGTCAGCCACGACGGCAAGGAGATCTATGCCATCGCCAACCCGACGCTGATCCTCGCCGAGCACTACGAGGTGCAGCAGCCGCGCCTGCAGGTGTATTCCGTCGCCGACGGCATGGGCGCCAAGCCGGTGCGCACCTTCCCGGCGCCGCGCCAGCTGACCATCATGCAGAGCGGCGATGACGGCACCCTCTACGTGGCAGGCCCGGACATCTACAAGGTGGACGTGAAGACCGGCAAGTTCGACGTGGTGATCCCCAGCCGCAACTGGAAGCGCCCCAACTACGCGCCGCCAGATGTGCTCTACGTGTGGAACCAGCAGACCTACCCGCGTGACTTCTCGCTGCTCTACACCACGGCGAAGTTCAAGGACGCCAAGCAGGACATGGCCACGGCCGACTTCCTCTACGGCTTCTTCAACATCGATCTGGCCACCGGCAAGACCGAGACCGTCGATTTCGGCCCGGTCACCGAGGTGTACTTCAGCGGTATCCGCTCGGCCAAGGACCGCAATATCGTCTACGGCGTGCTGAACCGCCTGGCCAAGTACGACATCAAGGAGCAGAAGCTGGTCAAGGCGGCGAACCTGGACCACTCCTACTACTGCCTGTCGACCAACAAGGCCGGCAACAAGCTGTACCTGACCGGCACCCTGAACGACGTGGCGATCTTCGACGCCGACAGCCTGGAGCGCATCGGCGACCTGAAGCTGCCCGGCGGCGACATGGCGATCACCACCAGCCAGGCCTTCGTGGCCAACTGATCTCTATCGAGCAACACCCGATGCCCGGAGCACGACAGTGCTCCGGGCATTTTCTTTGGGCCGACTTCAGATTTCCGGTTCGGGACTGAGGTACCGCTGTGCACCGCAGCGCGCACAGCGCTGGCACAGCATCGGTACGCGGCCGACTTCGGTCAGATTCCCTTCATCCCAAACACATCCCAGGAAAAAGCAGCGCAATCGCATGTGTCCTCCTCCGGATCGCTCCGGTGCGTAGACAGGCAGCAGGGTGCAGGTGACGCTCCGGGATTGTTCTTGTGTGGAGACCCGGCGAGCCTCTCGCGAGCGCTCTGGAATGGGCAACCTAAACTGCCGGATGGCACCTGGCGCCTGCCCCGCAAGGCTTGCCAGCGACTCCCTGGCCGTTCGTCAGCACCGCATGGCAGGTCTTGACAGATAATATTATGAGTATAATATTAACCTTCAGATGACGGTCATCATTCCAGTGGCCGGACATTCCAGACGGCCACCAGGCCCACCCAACGTTGCAAGCGGGGCGAACGCCTCCCTGGAGAAAGAACCATGAATGCCAAATCCGAACTGGGCCGCGCACTGATCACCGGTGCTTCCTCCGGCATCGGCGCCACCTACGCGCAGCGCCTCGCCGCGCAGGGCTACGACCTGCTGCTGGTGGCCCGCGACCAGCAACGCCTGGACGCCCTGGCCGCGCACCTCGGTGAGGAATACGGCGTTTCGGTGGATGTGCTGAAGGCCGACCTGACCCGTCGCGAAGACCGCGCCCGCATCGAGGCCCGCCTGGCCGAGGATGCGAGTCTCAGCCTGCTGCTGAACAACGCCGGCGTGGCGATCAACGGCACCCTGCTGGAAGCCGACCTGGACCGCCTGGAAAGCATGATCGAGCTGAACGTCATCGCCACTGCGCGCCTGGCTGGCGCTGCCGCCAAGGCTTTCGCCGGGCGTGGCCGCGGCACCATCATCAACGTGGCCTCGGTGCTGGCGCTGGCGCCGGAACTGTTCAATGGCAGCTACAGCGCCACCAAGGCCTTCGTGCTCAACCTGACCCAGTCCATGCAGCAGGAGCTGGCGCCGCTGGGCCTGCGCATCCAGGCCGTGCTGCCGGGCGCCACCCGCACCGAAATCTGGGACCGCGCCGGCACCGACATCTCCGCAATGCCGGCGGAAATGCTGATGGACGTGAACCACATGGTCGACGCCGCGCTGGCCGGCCTGGCCCAGGGTGAAGTGGTGACCCTGCCGGCGCTGCCGGATGCGGGCGAATTCGAAGCCTTTACTGCCGCGCGCCTGAAGATGGCGCCGAACCTGTCGCGCAGCGCCCCGGCACAGCGCTATGGCGTGGCAGTGGCTTGATCGGGTAACTGAGTGGCGAAAAGCTTGCCCCGGCCTTGCGCCGGGGCTTTTTTATGCGCGCGCCATGCTCGCGATCACGGGCATGGCCCGCTCCTACAGGTGTCGATCGGCGCTGAAATTGGTGCCCGGGAGCGTAGGGCGAACAACCTGGAACAGGTTATCCGCCGGCCCTTGAACGGTGGATAACGCTGGCACGTTATGCCCCCTACAAAAGCGCCTCACTCCGCCGCGCCGATCTCGCGCTTCAGGTGCCGGCGGGTGCTCTCCAGGATGCGGTCGGACATCTGCGGATCGGCCACGCTGCGCGATAGCACCAGCGCGCCGATCAGGGTGGCGAGCATGGCCACGCTCTCATCCTCGGCATGCTCGCTGGGCAGTGCCTTCTCGATGGCGTCGATGCGTGCCTGGACGATGGCGTCGGTGGTGGCGCTGGCATGGCCGCGCGCGCCCAGCTCGGCCGAGATGGTCGGCAGCGGGCAGCCCTTGCCGGGCGCATTGCGGTGGCCGGGGGAGAGGTACTGGTCGATGAAGCCGGGCAGCGGCTCGGCCTTTTCGAACTGCTGGTCGACGACCGGGCGCAGCTGCTCGGCGGCCTGCTGCAGGGCGATCTCCACCAGCTCGTCCTTGGACTTGAAGTGCGCGTAGAAGCCGCCGTGGGTCAGGCCCAGCGCCTTCATCAGCGTCTGCAGGCCGGTGGCGTCCACGCCCTCGCTGCGGAAGCGCTGCGCTGCCTCGTTGATGATGCGTTCGCGGGTCTGGGCCTTGTGGTCTTCGGAGTAACGCATGACCGGTCTCCTGCGGATCATGGAATGCTGGATGTCATTCTAACGCAGGGCGGGCGCGGGGAGGTGATTCAGGACAGACAGGGCATGCGCGGAAAGAGGATCGCGGACGGAGTCCGCTCCTACGATCAACCTCGACCGCGTAGGAGCGGACTCCGTCCGCGATGTCTTCGCCCAATACCGGGCCCGCGGCAGCACGGTAGGGCGCATAACCTGGAACAGGTTATCCGCCGGCTATTCGCGGCGGATAACGCTGGCGCGTTAAGCGCCCTACGGGCGTGAGCGTCAGCGAACGGCCTCGAGCAGCGTCGCCACGCCCTGGCCACCGCCGATGCACTGGGTGGCGATGGCGTAGCGCCCGCCGGTTTCCTTCAGCAGCGCTGCCGCCTTGCCGGTGATGCGAGCGCCGGTGGCGCCCAGCGGGTGGCCGATGGCCAGGGCACCGCCGTGCAGGTTGACCCGGTCGCTATCCAGCTCCAGCCCGCGCAGGCAGGCTAGCGCCTGGCTGGAGAAGGCCTCGTTGATCTCCACCAGGTCGATGTCGGCCATGCGCAGTCCAGTGCGGTCGAGCAGTTTGCGGGTTGCGTAGAGCGGGCCCATGCCCATGATTTCCGGCGGGCAGCCGACCACCGCGACGGCTTTTACCCGCGCCAGGATGTCCAGCCCGTTGGCGCGGGCGAAGTCCTCGCTGCACACCAGAACGGCCGCGGCGCCATCGGTGAGCGGCGAGGCGGTGCCCGCGGTGACGCTGCCGCCGAAGGCCGGCTTGAGCTGCGCCAGTGCCTCCAGGTTGGTGCCGGGGCGGATGCAGCCGTCCTCGCTGACCACCCCATTGGGCGTGTCGATGGGCACGATCTCCGCCGCCAGCAGGCCCTGCTCGCGGGCATGGGCGGCCTTGGCGTGGGAGTCCACGGCCATGGCTTCCTGGTCCGCGCGGGAGATGCCGAAGCGCTCGGCGACTAGCTCGGCGGTCTGCCCCATGGGCATGTAGACCTGGGGGAACTCCGCCAGCAGGCGCGGGTTGGGCGAGAGGTTGAAGCCGCCCATGGGCACGCGGGTCATGGACTCCACGCCCGCGCAGATGAAGGCATCCCCGGCGCCGAGCTGGATCTGCCCGGCGGCGAAGTGGATGGAGGTCATGGACGAGCCGCAGAAGCGGTTCACCGTGGCGCCGGCCACCGTTTCCGGCAGCCCGGCGAGGAAGCCGGTGATGCGCGCGAGGTTCATGCCCTGTTCGGCCTCGGGGTAGGCGCAGCCCATTATCAGGTCCTCGATCAGCCGGGCGTCGAGTCCGCTGCGCGCAACCAGGCCCTTGACCGTCTGCGCGGCGAGGTCGTCCGGGCGCACGTCGATCAGCGCGCCTTTTTTCGCGAAGTGGAACGGGGAGCGGGCATAACCCGCGATGACGACGGAAGTCATGGTCAGTCTCCTGAGGGATCAGCGCCCGAGGATCAGGCAGGTGGTGGAGCCGGTGGCGTAGAGCCGGCCGTCCACGTCGTAGAGGCGGCCTTCGGCCAGGGCGGTGGAGCGGCCGATGTGCACCAGGGTGCCTTCGGCGCGGATCGGCCCGGTATCACGGGTCAGTGCACGGATGTAGCTGATGCGCAGGTCGGTGGTGGTGTATCCCAGCCCCGGTTCGAGCATGGTGTGCACCGCGCAGCCCATGGCCGAGTCCAGCAGCGTCGCCGCGTAGCCGCCGTGCACGGTGCCCAGCGGGTTGTAGTGGCGCATGTCCGGGGTGCCCTGGAAGATGAAGCGGCCCTGGCCCCATTCCAGCGGGACGAAGCCGATCAGCGCATTGATCGGTGGGGCGGGCAGTTCGCCAGCGCCGATGCCGTCGAAGAACTCCTGGGGCGTCTTGCCGCGCAATTCCTGCAGCGAAACCACGCCGGGCTCGGCCAGACGCTGGCGTATCTGCGCAGCCGCCGCTTCCCAGGCGGCAATCTTCTGTTCACGGGTGAGTGTCAGTTCGGTCATCGCAAGGCTCCGGCAATCAAATATTACGGTCGTCATACTAGCATTGAATGATGATCGGCATATAAGTGACGGAAGCGCCATCCAGCAGGGCTGAAACGACAGTGCGATAGGAGGGGGAGGGGAGAAAAAACGCGGCCGGCGGAGCGGACTCCGCCAGCGCGGGGAGGAGCTTACTCGGCGGTGGCCGTGATGCTGGCCGCACGCGCCTGGCTGCGCTGGGCCTTGTACTGCAGGGCGACGGCGGGCACCGGCGAGGCGACACCGGTTTCCACCCAGCGGCGGATGCGGCCGGCATCGGCCACGTGGGTGCGCTTGCCGAAGGCATCGAGCAGGGCCAGGGCGACCGGGCGGCCGTTCATCATGGTGACCATCACCAGGCAGTGGCCGGCATCGTTGGTGAAGCCGGTCTTGGTCAGGCGGATGTCCCACTTGCCGTTGCGCACCAGCGGGTTGGTGTTGAAGAAGCTCAGCGAGTAGCTGGGCTTGCTGAAGCGCGCGTCGCTGGTCGCCGTGGTGCTCAGCTGGCGGATCTGCGGGTAGGTGTAGGCGGCCTTGGCCAGGCGGATCAGGTCATTGGCGTCGGAGACGTTGTGGATCGACAGACCGGTGGGCTCGACGTAATGGGTGCTGGTCATGCCGAGGGATTTCGCCTTGGCGTTCATCGCCGCGACGAAGGCTTTGGAGCCGCCCGGATAGTTGCGGGCGAGGCTGGCGGCGGCGCGGTTTTCCGAGGACATCAGCGCCAGCAGCAGCATGTTCTGGCGGCTGATCATGCTGCCCAGGTGGACGCGGGAGAACACGCCCTTCATCTCGGCGGTCTCGGAGATGTCCACGGGGATCAGTTCGTTCATCGGCAGCTTGGCGTCCAGCGTGACCATGGCGGTCATCAGCTTGGTCACCGAGGCGATGGGTACTACCAGGTTGGGATTGCTGGAGTAGAGGGTCTTGCCATTCTCCAGGTCGACCACCAGGGCGCTGCCGGACGCGAGCACCAGCTCCTTGGGGGAAGCCGCCTTGGCGGGGGAGGCGGCGAAGGTGTTCGATGAACAGACAACAGCGGCACAGGCAAACAGCAGGCTCAGTATCGAACGACGACTAGTCATGGACGGGATTCGCAAGCGTGAGTGGGAATGTATCTACATCCATGTAGGCATTTTCGGCGAATTCTAATGCAAGGTCCGTCATAGCGCACGCGGCGCGGGGCGTCTCAGATTGCGACAGATTGAGACGTCGCGCCGCCCGCTGCGCAGAGGCCGTGCGCCGTGCTGGCAGTCGCGGCGCGGCAGCTTGCCGGAGCTGTTGCGAAATGCAACCGGGACGGCTTACCCACGAACGACTGAAAACCTTCTCAAAGCCGCGCCGCATATGGCGTTCAGGCCGGATGGCACGCTTTGTGAGTGGCTATCCTGCAATGAGCGGAGGCGCCCGGCCTGCTGCGCTGTCGAAGGTCGGGGTTGCGTTTACCTTTACGTTAACGTAAACATGTTTCGCAGCCCGCGACCGGCCAGTCAGCCGCGCGGCTGCCGGTAAGCAAGCGCGGTTCCAGACGCTCTGCGTCGCTGCCCGAACCGATCGTTCAGTGTTGATCCCAGAACAAGCACAACAAGGGAAAGCCATGAACCACCTGAGTTACACCCGCGGCCCGCAGGACAAATCCCTGCTGGCCATGACCGTCGGCTCTGCCTTCGACGCCACCGTCGAGCGTTTCGCCGCGCGCGAGGCGCTGGTCGTGCGTCACCAGAACCTGCGCTACACCTGGGCCGAGCTGGCCGAGGTGGTCAATGGCATCGCCCGCGCTTTCCTTGCCCTCGGCCTGCGTCCTGGCGACCGCCTGGGGATCTGGGCGCCCAACTGCGCGCAGTGGTGCGTCACCCAGTTCGCCAGCGCCAAGGTCGGCGCCGTGCTGGTCAACATCAACCCGGCCTACCGGGTGAACGAACTCGAATACGCGCTCAAGCAGTCCGGCTGCCGCTGGCTGGTGTGCGCCGACGCCTTCAAGTCCTCCGATTACCACGGCATGCTCGCCGACTTGCTGCCCGAACTGGGGCAGGGCAGGCCGGGAGAGTTGTCCAGCGACCGCCTGCCGGAGCTGCGCGGGGTGATCAGCCTGTCCGATACCGCGCCCGCCGGCTTCCTGCGCTGGAGCCAGCTGGAGCCGCTGGGGCGTGGTATCGCCGCCACCGAACTCGCCGAGCGCCAGGCGCTGCTGCAGTTCGACGAGCCGATCAACATCCAGTACACCTCCGGCACCACCGGCTTCCCCAAGGGTGCCACGCTCAGCCACTACAACATCCTCAACAACGGCCTGATGGTCGGCGACAGCCTCGGCCTCACCGAGCACGACCGCCTGGTGATCCCGGTGCCGCTGTACCACTGCTTCGGCATGGTGATGGGCAACCTCGGCTGCCTGACCCACGGCTCCACCATGATCTACCCCGCGCCCAGCTTCGAACCCGAGGCGACCCTGGCGGCGGTGGCGGAAGAGAAGGCCACCGCGCTGTACGGCGTGCCCACCATGTTCATCGCCGAGCTGGACCACCCGACCCGCCGCGACTTCGACCTGTCGAGCCTGCGCACCGGGATCATGGCCGGCGCCACCTGCCCGATCGAAGTGATGCGCCGGGTCATCGACGAGATGCACATGGCCGAAGTACAGATCGCCTACGGCATGACCGAGACCAGCCCGGTGTCGCTGCAGACCGGCCCGGAAGATGACCTGGAAACCCGCGTCACCACCGTCGGCCGCACCCAGCCGCACCTGGAAAGCAAGATCATCGACGCCGACGGCCGCATCGTCCCGCGCGGCACCATCGGCGAGCTGTGCACCCGTGGCTACAGCGTGATGCTCGGCTACTGGAACAACCCGCAGGCGACTTCCGAGGCCATCAGTCCGGCGCGCTGGATGCTCACCGGCGACCTCGCCGAGATGGACGAAGCCGGCAATGTGCGCATCGTCGGACGCAGCAAGGACATGATCATTCGCGGCGGCGAGAACATCTATCCGCGCGAGATCGAGGAGTTCCTCTACACCCACCACGCCGTGGCAGACGCCCAGGTGATCGGCATCCCTGACGAGAAGTACGGCGAGGAACTGGTGGCCTGGGTCAAGTTCCACCCCGGCCATAGCGTCGCCGAAGACGAGCTGCGCACCTTCTGCAAGAACGCCATCGCCCACTTCAAGGTGCCGCGCCACTTCCGCTTCTGCGACGAGTTCCCGATGACGGTGACCGGCAAGATCCAGAAGTTCCGCATGCGCGAGATCAGCATCGAAGAGGTGCGCAGCCAGCGTGGCTGATCGCCCGATGCCCGCCTGCGCCCTGGCGCGCGCCCGGATTGCCGGGGCGCCATGGGCGTAGAGAAGGGCACCATCTCCATCCGCCTGGTCAGCGAAGCGCTGGCCGAGTTTCGTCGCGCCGGCCGCGACGACGGCCCGCTATTGGCCGCCGCTGGCATCGCCCCGGAACTGTTCGGCAAACCCTACGCGCGGGTTTCCAGCCAGGCCTACGCGCGGCTCTGGCTGCGCCTGGCCAGGGAGATGGACGACGAGTTCTTCGGCATGAACGCCCGGCGCATGAAGTCCGGCAGCTTCAACTTCATGACCGCCGCCGCCGTCCGCGAGCCGACCCTGGAGACGGCGATGAACGCCGCGCTGCGCTTCATGGGCCTGGTGTTCGACGACTTCACCCCGCGCCTGACGCGCCAGGAAGGCTTGGCCGCCATCGTCCTCGACGAGCCCGAGGGCCCGGCGCCGCGCGCGTTCTGCTACTTCACCCTGTGGCTGATGCTGCACGGCCTGGCCTGCTGGCTGGTGGGGCGCCGCATCCCGGTGCTGGCCATCGAACTGCGCTGCCCGCAGCCGGACTTCATCGCCGACTACCGGGTGATGTTCACCGAGAACCTCAATTTCGCCCGTCGCCAGTCGCGCCTGCTGTTCAACGCCGAGGCGCTCGATCTCCCCGTGCGCCGCGACGAGCGCGAGCTGCGGCGCTTCCTCGGGGGCGCGCCAGCGAACATCCTGGTGCGCTACCGCGACCCGCAGAGTCTTGCCGCCCGCACCAAGGCCTACCTGCGCAGCCTGAAGTTCGAACGCTGGCCGGACCTCGACGCCCTCGCCGGGCACTTCTACATGGCGCCCTCGACGTTGCGCCGCAAGCTCGCCGCCGAGGGGCAGTCCTACCAGGCGCTCAAGGACCAGCTGCGCCGCGACCTCGCCATCGCCCGGCTGGACAGCGGCGACGGCAACTTCGCCGACCTGGCCGAGGAGCTGGGTTTCGCCGACACCAGCGCCTTCTACAAGGCCTTCCGCAAATGGACCGGATCGACGCCTGGGCAGTACCGGGCGCTGATCCGCCAGGAGCCCTGAAATTTAAGGGCGCAGCTCAAGTAGCCGCCTTACAAGCCGATAAAACCTCAAAGAATTGCTTGTTGCTCAAGGACGCCACTCCATGCCCCTTTCCCGCCTCTCGATCCAGTGGAAGATCACGCTGCTGACCGGCCTTTGCCTGCTCTGCATCGTCTGCCTGCTGGTCGGTCTCTCGCTGTTCCGGATGAACCACGACGCGCAACTGATCAAGGCGGCCAACGCGGAGATGCTCAAGGACGCGGCCAAGTCGCGGATGCAGGCGCGCAGCGAGCAACAGGCGGAGATCATCCAGCGCTTCTTCACCGACGTTTACCACTTCGGCAACCAGTTTTCCCGCCAGGTCGCCCAGTTGCGCGAGCAGAGCACCCAGCACGGCGCGGACGCCGGCAGCGTGCGCAAGGACCTGAACCAGCTGGTGCGCGACGGCCTGAAGAGCAACCCGAACCTGCTCAGCCTCTACGTGGTCTTCGAGCCCGATGCGCTGGACGGCCAGGACGCCGCCTTCCATGACCAGCCCGACGCCGGCAGCAACGAGAAGGGTCGCTTCGGCGCCTATTGGGCGCAGAAGGCCTCCGGCGAGATGACCGGCCTGGCAGTGACCGAGGACATGATCGCCGACACCTCGGCGATGCTCGACGGCAGCCCGTTCAACACCTGGCAGCTGTGCCCGCTGCAGACCCGCAAGGCTTGCGTGCTCAACCCCTATTTCGACAGCGCCTCGGGCACCAAGGTGCTGATGACCACCGTGACCTTCCCGCTGATCGACCAGGGCAAGGTCATCGCCGTGATCGGCATCGACATCAGCCTCAGCCGCCTGCAGAAGCTCTCTGTCGATGGCGACAACCAACTCTACGACGGCGCCGGCAGCGTCAGCATCGTCAGCCCGGCGGGCCTGCTCGCCGGTTACAGCAGCGACGAAGCGCTGCTCGGCCAGCCGCTGGCCAAGGCCATTCCCGACCAGGCCGCCGAGTTGCTGTCCCTGCAGGCCGGCGGTCGTCCGCAGGTGCTGGAGCAGGACGGCCAGCTGCGCGTGCTCGAGCCGCTGCTGCCGATCCCGGATGCCACCAAGCCCTGGGCTGTGGTGCTCGACGTGCCGCAGGACGTGCTGCTGGCTCCGGCGCTGGAACTGCAGAAGCAACTGGATGAACGCAACTCCAGCGGCGCGCTGTGGCAGACCCTGTTCGGCCTCGCCGCCGCCATCGTCGGCCTGCTGCTGGTGTGGCTCACCGCCCGCGGCGTGACCCGGCCGATCCTCAACGTCGCCGCCATGCTGCGCAACATCGCCAGCGGCGAAGGCGACCTGACCAAGCGCCTGGACTACAGCGGCAAGGACGAGCTGGGTGAACTGGCCGGCTGGTTCAACCGCTTCCTCGACAAGCTGCAGCCGATCATCCGTGACGTGAAATCCTCGGTGCAGGACGCCCGCGCCACTGCCGACCAATCCTCGGAAATCGCCAGCCAGACCAGCGCCGGCATGCAGCAGCAGTTCCGCGAAGTCGATCAGGTCGCCACAGCCTCCCAGGAAATGAGCGCCACCGCCCATGACGTCGCCAACAGCGCCGCCATGGCCGCCGATGCCGCCCGTGGCGCCGACGGCGCGACCCGCGACGGCCTCAGCGTGATCGACAACACCACCCGCCTGATCGACGAATTGGCCAGCGACATGAGCAGCGCCATGAGCCAGGTGGAAGGGCTGGCGGCGAGCAGCGAGCAGATCGGCTCGGTGCTGGAAGTCATCCGCGGCATCGCCGAGCAGACCAACCTGCTGGCGCTCAATGCCGCCATCGAAGCGGCCCGCGCCGGTGAGGCCGGGCGCGGCTTCGCGGTGGTCGCCGACGAGGTGCGCAACCTCGCCAAGCGCACCCAGGACTCGGTGGAGGAAATCCGCCAGGTCATCGAAGGCCTGCAGAACGGTACCCGCGAGGTAGTCGGCGCCATGAACAACAGCCACCGCCAGGCGCAGGACAGCGTGAACCAGGTCGAACAGGCCGTGGCCGCGCTGAAGCGCATCGGCGACGCCGTGGGCGTGATCACCGACATGAACCTGCAGATCGCCAGCGCCGCCGAGGAACAGAGCGCGGTGGCCGAGGAGATCAATCGCAACGTCGCTGGCATCCGTGACGTCACCGAATCGCTGTCCAGCCAGGCGCAGGAATCGGCGCAGGTCAGCCAGTCGCTGAACAAGCTGGCGAACCATCAGCAGGGGCTGATGGATCAGTTCCGCGTCTAAGACGGAGCCGCTGACGAGCGTCGAATTCCACAGGGCGCTCGACCGTAGGATGGTGTGGAGCGAAGCGATACCCATCGATCCCGCGCTGGCGGCATGGGTATCGCATAGGCTCCACCCATCCTACACAGTGCCTACCGCAACAGGCACTCGCTCGGGCTAAGCCAGAGCCGTGTCAGCTCAGCCTTCACTCAACGAACAGCTGTCCAATCCGCTCATCCAGATTGGCGGCTTTCGACATTGCCCGCGCGCCGGCGCGGCGGGAACATCAGGGGACTCCAGACAAGAACAAACCCAGGAGTTCCGCGATGCGTTCCCATACTGCCGCCACGGCCGAGTTCGACTACCGCGTTACCGCCGACGCCGTCCTGGCCGGCAACCTCGATGCCCTCAATGCCTGTGTCGAATGCTGCGACCGCCACGCCATTCCCGGCCGCGTCGCGCTGTTCTGGGAGGGCAAGGACGGCGATAGCGCCTCCTACACCTTCACCCAGCTCAAGGAGCTTTCAGGCCGCTTCGCCAGCTTCCTGCACGGCCTCGGCGTGCGTCCCGGCGACGTGGTGTCGGGCATGCTGCCGCGCACCCCGGAACTGCTGATCGCCGTGCTCGGCACCTGGCGCCTGGGCGCGGTCTACCAGCCGCTGTTCACGGCCTTCGGCCCCAAGGCCATCGAGCACCGGGTCAAGCTGGCCGGCAGCAAGGTGGTAGTCACCGACGGCGCCAACCGCGGTAAGCTCGACGAGGTGCCCGACGCTCCCCTGCTGGTGACGGTTGGCGGTCCGAAGGGGCAGGGCATCCGTCATGGCGACTACAGCTTCTGGGCCGAACTGGAACGCCACTCGCCGGACTTCGAACCGGTGCTGCGCAGCGGCGAAGACACCTTCCTGCTGATGTTCACCTCCGGCACCACCGGGCTGGCCAAACCGCTGGCCGTGCCGCTCAAGGCCATCGTCGCATTCGTCGGCTACATGCGCGATGCGGTGGGGCTGCGCGAGGAGGACTCGTTCTGGAACCTTGCCGATCCGGGCTGGGCCTACGGCCTCTACTACGGCGTCACCGGGCCGCTGGCCATGGGCCACCCGATCACCTTCTACGAAGGCGCGTTCACGGTGGAAAGCACCTGCCGCATCGTGCGCAAGTACGGCATCACCAACCTGGCCGGTTCGCCCACCGCTTACCGCCTGCTGATCGCCGCTGGCGAGGCCGTGTCCAAACCGCTCAAGGGTCGCCTGCGCGCAGTGAGCAGCGCCGGTGAGCCGCTGACTCCGGAAGTGATCCGCTGGTTCGCCAGCGAGCTGGGCGTGACCATCCATGACCACTACGGCCAGACCGAGCTGGGCATGGTGCTGGCCAATCACCACGAACTGCAGCACCCGGTGCACCTGGGCGCTGCCGGCTTCTCCATCCCCGGCCACCGTGTGGTGGTGCTGGACGAGCAGGGCAACGAACTGCCCGCCGGCCAGCCCGGCGTGCTGGCCATGGACCGCCGCCAGTCGCCGCTGATGTGGTTCGCCGGCTACCAGGGCATGGAGACCAAATCCTTCGTCGGCGACTACTACCTGAGCGGCGACACCGTGGAGCTGAACGCCGACGGCAGCATCAGCTTCGTCGGCCGCGCCGACGACCTGATCACCACCTCCGGCTACCGTGTCGGCCCGTTCGACGTGGAGAGCGCGCTGATCGAGCACCCGGCGGTGATCGAGGCGGCGGTGATCGGCAAGCCGGACCCGGAGCGCACCGAACTGGTCAAGGCCTTCGTGGTGCTCTGTTCGTCCTACCGGCCGGGCGCGGAGCTGGCCGAGGAACTACAACAGTACGTGCGCAAGCGACTGTCGGCGCACAGCTACCCGCGGGAAGTGGAGTTCGTCGACGAACTGCCCAAGACCCCCAGCGGCAAGATCCAACGCTTCCTCCTGCGCAACCAGGAGATTGCCAGGCAACGCGAAGCGGCCGAGAAAGCGGCGGCTCACTAAGTACAGCGGAGAGACTTCATGCAGATCCAGAACAAGGTATTCCTCATCACCGGCGGCGGTTCCGGCCTCGGCGCGGCCACCGCGAAGCTGCTGGTGAGCGCCGGCGCCAAGGTGGTGCTGGCCGACGTCAACGCCGAAGCCGGCGCGGCCCAGGCTGCCGAGCTGGGCGAGGCGAACGCGCGCTTCATCCGCACCGACGTTTGCAGCGAGGCGGACGGCAAAGCTGCCGTGCAACTCGCGCTGGACGCCTTCGGCGCGCTGCACGGCCTGGCCAACTGCGCGGGTGTGGCCCCGGCGGAAAAGGTCATCGGCCGCAACGGCGTGCACGGGCTGGAAAGCTTCACCCGTACCATCAACATCAACCTGATCGGCACCTTCAACATGCTGCGCCTGGCCGCCGAAGCCATGGCCGGCAACGAGCCGGACGCCGGTGGCGAGCGCGGCATCATCATCAACACCGCCTCGGTCGCCGCCTTCGACGGGCAGATCGGCCAGGCCGCGTACTCCGCGTCCAAGAGCGCGGTGGTCGGCATGACCCTGCCGATCGCCCGCGAACTGGCGCGTTCGGGCATCCGCGTGATGACCATCGCCCCCGGCATCTTCGAGACGCCGATGATGGCCGCGATGCCCCAGGAAGTGCGCGACTCCCTCGGTGCCAGCGTGCCGTTCCCGCCGCGCCTCGGTCGCCCGGACGAGTACGCCGCGCTGGCCCGCCACATCATCGAGAACACCATGCTCAACGGCGAGGTGATCCGTCTCGACGGCGCCATCCGCATGGCCGCGAAGTAAGCAGGAGGTCAGAGTCATGAACGATCCCATCGTCATCGTCAGCGCCACCCGCACCCCCATGGGCGGCTTCCTCGGCGACTTCAAGGACGTCACCGCCGCCACCCTCGGCGCGGCAGCGATCCGCGCCGCCGTCGAGCGCGCCCGCCTGGGCGCCGAAGAAGTGGACGAAGCCGTGCTCGGCTGCGTGCTTGCCGCCGGGCAGGGCCAGGCGCCGGCACGCCAGGCCGTGCTGGGCGCGGGCCTGGCGCGCGGCACGCCGTGCTCCACGGTGAACAAGATGTGCGGCTCGGGCATGAAGGCCGCGATGATGGCCCACGACGCCATCCTCGCCGGCAGCGCTCGCGTCGCCCTGGCCGGCGGCATGGAGAGCATGTCCAACGCGCCGTTCCTGCTGGACCGCGCCCGCAGCGGCTACCGCATGGGCCATGGCCGGGTGCTCGACCACATGTTCCTCGATGGCCTCGAGGATGCCTACGACAAGGGTCGCCTGATGGGCACCTTTGCCGAGGATTGCGCGGAGAAGTACGGCTTCACCCGCGAGCAGCAGGACGACTACGCGATCACCTCGCTGACCCGCGCCCAGAACGCCATGAGCGAAGGTCGCTTCAAGGACGAGATCGTCGCGGTCACCGTGAAGGCCGGCAAGGAACTGCGCGCCATCAGCGAAGACGAGCAGCCACCCAAGGCCAGGCTGGACAAGATTCCGACCCTGAAACCGGCGTTCCGCGACGGCGGCACCGTGACGGCGGCCAATGCCAGCTCCATCTCCGACGGCGCCGCCGCGCTGGTGCTGATGCGCCTGTCCGAAGCCGAGAAGCGTGGCCTGACGCCGCTGGCGGCAATCCGTGGGCATTCGTCCTACGCCGACGCGCCGAACCTGTTCCCGACCGCCCCGGTGGGCGCGGTCGAGCGCCTGATGCAGCGCACCGGCTGGGCGCTGGGCGATGTCGACCTGTTCGAGGTCAACGAAGCCTTCGCCGTGGTCGCCATGGCCGCCATGCGCGACCTGGACATTCCCCACGACAAGCTCAACGTCCACGGCGGCGCCTGCGCCCTCGGCCACCCCATCGGCGCCTCCGGCGCGCGCGTGATCGTGACCCTGCTGTCGGCGCTCAAACAGTACGACCTCAAGCGCGGCGTGGCCTCGGTGTGCATCGGTGGCGGCGAAGCCACGGCCATCGCGGTCGAGCGCCTGGCCTAAGGAGCGAGTGATGATTCCCAGCGAAGAAGATATCCAGATCCGCGACGTTGCCCGCCAGTTCGCCCAGGAGCGGCTGAAGCCCTTCGCCGCCGAGTGGGACCGCGAGCACCGCTTCCCGGCCGAAGCCATCAAGGAAATGGCCGACCTCGGCTTCCTCGGCATGCTGGTGGCGGAGCTGTGGGGCGGCGCGCAGACCGGCCACCTGGCCTACGCCATGGCGCTGGAGGAAATCGCCGCCGGCGACGGCGCCTGCTCGACCATCATGAGCGTGCACAACTCGGTGGGCTGCATGCCCATCGCCAAGTTCGGCAACGATGAGCAGAAGCGCCAGTTCCTGGTGCCGCTGGCCCGTGGCGAGATGATCGGCGCCTTCGCCCTGACCGAACCCCAGGCCGGCTCCGACGCCAGCTTCCTGAAGACCCGCGCTCGCCGCGACGGCGACCACTACGTGCTGAACGGCAGCAAGCAGTTCATTACTTCCGGCAAGCACGCGGGTCTCGTGATCGTCTTCGCGGTGACCGATGCGGCGGCGGGCAAGAAGGGCATCAGCGCCTTCATCGTGCCCACTGACACCCCCGGCTACCGCGTGGTGCGCGTCGAGGACAAGCTCGGCCAGCACGCCTCCGATACCTGCCAGATCGCCTTCGACGACGTGCGCATCCCGGCCAGCTACCGCCTGGGCGAGGAGGGGCAGGGCTACGCCATCGCCCTGGCGAACCTGGAGGGCGGGCGCATCGGCATCGCCTCGCAGGCGGTGGGCATGGCCCGCGCAGCCTTCGAATACGCCCGCGACTACGCCCACGAGCGCGAGACCTTCGGCAAGCCGATCATCCAGCACCAGGCCGTGGCCTTCCGCCTCAGCGACATGGCCACTGAGATCGCCGTGGCCCGGCAGATGGTCCACCACGCCGCCAGCCTGCGCGAAGCTGGCCTGCCGTGCCTGACCGAAGCCTCCATGGCCAAGCTGTTCGCCTCGGAAATGGCCGAGCGCGTGTGTTCCGCAGCGATCCAGACCCTCGGCGGCTATGGCTACCTGCAGGACTACCCGGTTGAACGCATCTACCGCGACGTGCGCGTGTGCCAGATCTACGAAGGCACCAGCGATGTGCAGCGGCTGGTGATCGCGCGGAGTCTTTGAAGGGTTCGCCGGCAGACCCCGGCCTGTTCGTTGGACAGGCACTTCGGCAGGGCGGGGTTTGCGGGTGGCTTCTCGAGAGGCTTTTTGTAGGAGCGAGGGGACGCCTAGTTCTTGCTCGCGAACAGATTTCACCGGGGATTTCTCGGCTGGGCGGTTCGCGTGCAAGCTCGCTACTACAGGGTTGGTCGTTGCACGTGTGGCAAACGTAGGATGGCGTGGAGCGAAGCGATACCCATCAAAGGGCATCGCCCCAAGCATCAGGCGCGCTCCGCCGCCTCACGCGCTTCCCGTGCCGTCACCTGCTGGCACAACTCGATGATCTGCTCGCGCATCCAGCGGTTGGCCGGGTCCTGGTCGGTGCTTTCGTGCCAGTACAGATGGGTTTCCAGCTTGGGCACGTCGTTCACCGGCAGGTCGACGAAATGCAGGCCGTGGTGGCGGGCGAAGCGCTCGGGGACGGTAACCACCATGTCGGTCTGCTGCACCACGGTCGAGGCCATCAGGTAGTGCTGCGAGCGCAGGGCGATCTTGCGCTGCAGGCCCATCTTGCCCAGCGACAGGTCCACATAGCCCAGGCCGCTGCGGCGGCTGGAAATCTGGATGTGCGCCACCGACAGGTACTCGTCCAGGCTCAGCTTGTCCTTGGCCAGCGGGTGGCCCTGGCGCATGGCGCAGACGTAGCGGTCTTCCATCAGTTTGACGTGGCGCACCTGCGGGTCTGTGTTCAGCGGCGCGTCCACGGCGAAGTCCAGGCGGCCGGCGGCCAGTTCCTTGGTGGTCTCGCGGCGCTTGGAGAGGAAGCTCTCGATGTGCACGTTCGGCGCCAGGCGGCGCAGGCGCTGGAACAGCGGCGGCAGGACGATGGCCTCGGTGAGGTCGGTCATGCTGATGCGGTAGGTCTTGCT
The DNA here is from genome assembly GCF_014852215.1 of Pseudomonas sp. PDM19. Classification (NCBI taxonomy): domain Bacteria; kingdom Pseudomonadati; phylum Pseudomonadota; class Gammaproteobacteria; order Pseudomonadales; family Pseudomonadaceae; genus Pseudomonas; species Pseudomonas sp. PDM19. The sequence goes on from NZ_JACVBG010000001.1 coordinate 364,732, forward strand.
CGCCTGGGTCGGCGTGAAGGTGCGGCTCTCCTGCACCGAGACGCGCAGCAACTGCAGCGCGTTGCGCACCGGCCCGATGATGTTCTGCGCCATCGGCGTGGGCACCATGCCCTGTGCGGTCCGCACGAACAGCGGGTCGTTGAAGGTTTCACGCAGGCGGGCGAGGGCGTTGGACACGGCCGGCTGGGTAATGCCGACTATCTGTCCGGCACGGGTCAGGTTGGCTTCGGTGTAGATCGCGTCGAAGACGATGAACAGGTTCAGATCGACCTTGCTGAGGTTCATTCCAGGGCTCCGCTTGTATTTGTTCTGCGGCCGATCATACCCGAACGAACGCTCAGGTCCATACGGGTTATGAATGTTCATTGATTCGGATAATAGGCTGGGTAAATGCCCTGGGCTGTTCTAGCATCATCACCACACAAACAACCGCCGCCAGAAGGTTAGCCCCCATGGATTTCGCTTATTCCGCCAAGGTTCAGGACCTGCGTGAACGCGTTACCGCGTTCATGGATGCCTATGTCTATCCCGCCGAGAAGGTGTTCGAGGAGCAAGTGGCGCAAGGCGACCGCTGGCAGCCCACGGCCATCATGGAAGAGCTCAAGGCCAAGGCCCGGGCCGAAGGCCTGTGGAACCTGTTCCTGCCCGAGTCCGAGCTGGGTGCTGGCCTGACCAACATGGAATACGCGCCGCTGGCGGAAATCATGGGTCGCTCGCTGATGGGCTCCGAGCCCTTCAACTGCTCCGCGCCGGACACCGGCAACATGGAAGTGCTGGTGCGCTACGGCACCGAAGAACACAAGCGCACCTGGCTGGAGCCGCTGCTGCGCGGCGAGATCCGCTCCGCCTTCGCCATGACCGAGCCGGGCGTGGCTTCTTCCGACGCCACCAACATGGAAGCCAACGCGGTACGCGACGGTGACGAGTGGGTCATCAACGGCCGCAAGTGGTGGACCTCCGGCGCCTGCGACCCGCGCTGCAAGATCATGATCTTCATGGGCCTGACCAACCCGGACGCGCCGCGTCACCAGCAGCACTCGATGATTCTGGTGCCCACCGACACCCCCGGCGTGAAGATCCTCCGCCCGCTGCCGGTGTTCGGCTACGACGACGCCCCGCACGGCCACGCCGAAGTGCTCTTCGAGAACGTGCGCGTGCCCTATGAGAACGTGCTGCTCGGCGAAGGCCGCGGCTTCGAGATCGCCCAGGGTCGCCTCGGCCCGGGCCGCATCCACCACTGCATGCGCTCCATCGGCATGGCCGAGCGCGCGCTGGAACTGATGTGCAAGCGCTCCGTCAGCCGTACCGCCTTCGGCAAGCCGCTGGCGCGCCTGGGTGGCAACATCGACCACATCGCCAACTCGCGCATCGAGATCAACCAGGCCCGCCTGCTGACCCTGCATGCCGCGTACATGATGGACACCGCCGGCAACAAGATCGCCCAGAGCGAGATCGCCCAGATCAAGGTCGTGGCGCCCAACGTCGCCCTGCAGGTGATCGACCGCGCCATCCAGATGCATGGCGGTGCCGGTGTTTCCAACGACACCCCGCTGGCGTACTTCTATGCCATGCAGCGCACCCTGCGCCTGGCCGACGGCCCGGACGAAGTGCACCGCGCCGCCATCGGCAAATACGAGATCGGCAAGTACGTGCCGCGCGACGCGCTGCGCAGCAGCCGCTGATCCCAGGCAGCACTGAAAAGGCCCGCTGATGCGGGCCTTTTTCATTGGTAGAGCGTGGCGCTCCTACGCTCGGTTCAGAGCGTAGGGCGAATAACGCCTGAGGCGTTATCCGCCATCGGAGCCTTCGGCGTATAACTCGTTCCGGGTTATATGCCCTACGGGAGATTCTCCGCCCCGCACAACGAACAAGGCCAGCTTGCGCTGGCCTTGTTCTTTCATTGCGGGGCGGAGGGTTCCGGCCCTTCGGCGTTCGCCCGCTGCTCGATCAGCCACTCCCGCCGCGTGTGCAACTGGGCGGCGAAGGCGCGCGCAGCGGCCTCATGGGGGAAACGCAGCGCGCGACGACCGAGGCGGACCTGCCAATAGGCCCGGCCGCGAAACTCAACGGCTTCGATCCTCACCTCCAGCGCTTGCATGGATCCTCTCCTGGCTGACGATTTCCAGCGGTTCCTCGCTGGTCCGGCGGGTCTTGAGCAAGGATAGCAGTATGCCACCCGCCAAAAGGCCGAAGGTTACGCCAAGGGACAGGGCTGCGGGAACCTTGCCGATGAATCCGTGGAGGAAAATCTTCGTACCGATGAACACCAGCACCAGCGCCAGGGCGTACTTCAGGTAGACGAAGCGGTGGATCATCGCCGCCAGTGAGAAGTACAGGGCGCGCAGGCCGAGGATGGCGAAGATGTTCGAGGTGTAGACGATGAACGGGTCCTGGGTGATGGCGAAGATCGCCGGCACACTGTCCACGGCGAACACAAGGTCGGCCAGTTCGATCAGGATCAGCGCCAGGAACAACGGGGTGGCGTAGCGCACCAGCTTGCCCGAGGCATCCGGCATCTTCACGAAGAAGTGATGTTCGTGAAGGGTGTCGGTCATGCGGATGTGCTTGCGCAGGAACTTCAGTACCGGGTTGTTGGCCAGGTCGGGTTCGCTGTCATGCTTGCTGAACAGCATCTTCACGCCGCTGAACAGCAGGAAGGCGCCGAACACGTACATGATCCACTCGAATTCCTTCACCAGTGCGGCACCCAGGCCGATCATCAGCGCGCGCATGACGATGGCCCCGAGGATGCCCCAGAACAGGACCTGGTGCTGGTAGCGGCGGGGGATGCCGAAGAAGCCGAAGATCATCGCCATGACGAACACGTTGTCCATGGACAGCGACTGTTCGACGAGGAAACCGGTGTAGTACTCCACCGCGCTGGTGGCGCCGAACTCGTACCAGACCCAGCCACCGAAGGCCAGGCCGCAGGCGAAGTAGCCGGCGGAGAGCATCAGGCTCTCGCGCACGCCGATCTCGTGGTGATCGCGTTGCAGGACGCCAAGGTCGAGTACGAGCAGAAGAATCACGATGGCCAGGAAGGCCAGCCAGAACCAGGTGGCGGTTCCGAGGAATGGTTCGGTCAAAAAGGCGTGCAGAGCTGTCATGTGGCCCCTCCCTTAGTGTCGTTGTCGAAAAGTGACTCCGACATGGCGGTTGGCAACCGTCAGAGGGGCCCGGCGTCACTGGCGGGAAAATAGCAGAGCGGACGCCTCAGGCAAGCGATGGAACGTAACAAGTTCCTACATGAATTGGTGACTGAGGATCAGCGTCTGAAAGAAAGTCTAGACGCTGATCCTCGGAAGAACCCTTTTCGATCTGGAAACTCAGTACACCCAGACCTCGACGCGGCGGTTCTTCACCCGGCCGTCGTTGTCACTGTTGGCCGCCACCGGCAGGGCATCGCCCATGCCGCTGATCTCGCGGAACATCACGCCTTCCTTCGCCAGCTCGCGGCGCACGGCCATGGCGCGCAGCTTGGAAAGCAGCTCGGCGCGCGCCGGGTCCTGCTTGGGGTCGCCGAAGCCGACCAGCACCGCCTGCTTGTTCATCTTGCCGTTCTGCTGCAGGTAGGCGAGCAGGCGGTCGATGTCGCGCTGGGCCTTGTTGTCCAGGGTGGCGCTGCCTTCGCGGAAGCGGAAGTTCACCGACAGACGCTCGGCGTCGCGCGCCAGGGCCTGGTAGTTCTCCGGCATGCTGGCGCGCGGTGCCATCTTCACCGCCTGCACGCGCTGGCCGACGAAGCCGCTGGCGCTGACCAGGGCCTGGCCCTTGTCGCCCTGGGCGAACTGCAGCAGGGCGCGGGCCCAGCGGTTCGGTTCCTCGGGTTTCATGTAGAGGAACAGGCGACGCGACAGCGGGTAGTCCTCGGTGGCGATCAGGGTGGTGGACGGCGGCATGGCCTGGGAGTCGCCATCGGCGATGCGCAGGGCCTTGGACTTCTGGATCGACGACAGGCCGACGAAACCGATGCCCTGCGGGTCCTTGCTCACCTCGGCCGACAGCAGGTCGCTGGACTCGAAGCGCTGTACTCCGCTGGCCAGCGTCTTGCCGTGGCTGCCCAGCACCAGCTCCTTGAAGGTATCGAAGGTGCCGGAGTTGTCGTCGCGGGAGTAAAGGCGGATCGCACCGCCGCGGCCGCCGATTTCCTCCCAGGTCTTCACCTCGCCGGAGAAGATTTTCGCCAGCGCATCGGTGGTCAGCTCGTCCAGCGGATTGGCCGCGTTGACGATGATCGCCAGGCCGTCGATACCGATCACCTGTTCGGCTTTGGCGCTGCGCAGGTTGCCCGACGCCGACAGGCCCGCGACCTCGGCGTCCTTGATCGGGCGCGAAGCAGCGGCCAGCTCGGTACTGTTGTCCTTCAGGGCAACGAAACCGGTGCTGGAGCCGTGGGCGGCCAGATCGATGATGGCCTCCTTGCCTTCCTTGCTGCGGCCGATGATGCGCTGTTCGTTGTCCGCCTTGCCCGGCTTGGCGCTGACGTCCGCGTAGCCCTCGCTGACCAGCAGGCCCTTCACCAGCTCCGGCAGCAGGTGCGCACCGATGGTGTTGGAGCCCTGGATACGCAGCACCGGCTCGCCGCCCTGGGACGAGGGCAGGGCGGCAAAGGCCGACCAGGGAAACGCGTAGCAGATGAATGCGATGGTGAGCCAGGCGATGGTGACGGGCCAGGGTTGGGCATCGCTGGGGCTCGACTTGTACTGCATGGGTCAACTTCCATTTGAGGCATCGTTGGCGCGGCAGATTAAGTCGGAATCATTGCATCGATATGACGCTTCGCAGCAGGGCAGAGCAGTTCCTGACGCCTTCGGACATGACTGGCGGATTGCAGGAAGTTTCCGATTTCGACGCACTTGGCCCACGGCTATACAGGTCACTCGAATCGACCCTGCTGGAGAACGACATGCACGAGACCCTCGATTTTGCGTCGGTCCTGATGAAGCTGGTGCTCATTCTTCTGGTGGTGCTGATGGCCGGCACGCTGGTCATCGCACCGGAAAGGGCGCTGGCCTTGGCGGTCCCGATGCTCATGCTGGTGGCGCCACTTTTTGTCCTGGTGATGCTGCTGGATCTCGCGGGGCTCGCTCAGCGCTTTTCCGCGAAGGGGGCCAGAAAGCGCCTGCCGCATTGACGCCGCGACTGAGCCGGGACTTGCTGGAACGGCTGACAAAAGGGCGCTGACGAAGTGATAGGAAAAATCTCCTGGCTCATCAGGAAAGCCTGATAACACCCGTTTTCCGGCCAAGCGAAACTTGCGTCGTTTCAACGTCCCCGCCGGAAAGTGATCATGACCCAATTCCAAAGCGCGCCAGCCTCGGCTGGCTCCGAGCATCGTGTCAAACCCACCGCTCTGGCCCTGCATGTCGCATCCGCCGCTTCCTGGGGACGGCCCTGGCGGCGTCGCGCACTGAGCCTGCCTTCTCCCCAGGCGTTGACCTTCAAGGGGATCCGGCTGCCGCTACAGCCGATGCGTTCGTGGCTGCAACTGTTGTCCCGAGCCGGAATGCTCGGCGTACGCCCGCCTGCGGCCGGCGTCCTGCGACAGCCCGACGAGGGCGAAGAGGATGCGCCGACCAGGATCGAAGACCTTGGATTCGAAATGGCTACCGAGATGATCCTGGATTTCGCCAATTTCGCCCGCCAGTCGAGGCACAACAGCTCCGCCGAAGAAGTGGGAGCGGAACCCGAGGCCGTGGTTGCAGCTTCCAGTAACGATGAGCCGTCCGCTCTCGCTTCCACTGTCGGTATTGACCAGTTGCATGGGCTCAGTCTGGCCGGCAGCGTGGCGTCGGAGTCCCTGGACCAGGACTTCCTGGTACGCGAATCGTCTGCCGCGAAGGGCCGTACCGAGGCTGCGCAGGCGCCACAAGAGCAGATTGCCGAGCTTCCCCCGATGCCGGAGGCACCGCTTCCTCTGGACGAACCTCCGGTCGAGTTGACCATGGAAGCGCTGGATGTTCCGGCCCTGGTGGAGCGGGGCGAATCTGCGGCAGTGGAGCCAGTGCTGAACGTTCAGGAGCGCGTCGAGCGACCGCAGGTTTCGACGCCGGAAACGGCTGCCTCTGAAGGGCGGACGTCGCCCTTGGTCGAGGACGTAGGACTGCAGCCAGTGGCCGCACCCGTGCCAATGCCGTTCGTTGAACCCGTTGGCGAGCCGTCCCAGCTGGAAGAAGTCGTCAGCGAACTTCCAGCAGTGGAAGCGTCAGTGGATACGGTAGCGATCGAGCATGAAGTTGAAGGTCCTGCCGAGACCGTGGCTGCCGTCGAGGCGTCGGACGAGGCTGTCCCGGAGCCCATCGTGCAGGCGCCGGAGATCGAGGAGCCTGTCGATCAACGGCAGCCGTCCGTGGTGAGCGCTGCACCGACAGCGCCAGTGGACACGGCAGCGATCGAGCCTGAAATTGAAGGTCCTGTCGAGACCGTGGCTGACGTAGAGGCGTCGGACGAGGCTGTCCCGGAGCCCATCGTGCAGGCGCCGGTGATCGAGGAGCCTGTCGAGCAACGGCAGCCGTCCGTGATGAGCACTGCACCGACAGCGCCAGTGGTCACGGCAGCGATCGAGCCTGAAGTTGAAGGTCCTGCCGAGACCGTGGCTGCCGTCGAGGCGACGGTCGTGGCTGAGTCGGAGTCCACCGTGCAGGCGCCGGTGATCGAGGAGGCTGTCGAGCAACGGCAGTTGTCAGCGATGAGCAATGCACCGACAGCGCCAGTGATCACGGCAGCGATCGAGCCTGAAGTTGTAGGTCCTGCCGAGACCGTGGCTGCCGTCGAGGAGACGGTCGTGGCTGTGCCGGAGCCCATCGTGCAGGCGCCGGTGATCGAGGAGGCTGTCGAGCAACGGCAGCCGTCCGTGGTGAGCACTGCAGCGGTACCGGCAGTGGCAGTGCCCGAGGCAGGGGCAGATAGTGAGGTCGGCCACGAGCAAGGGCCCGAGCCCGTGGTAGTAACGCCGAAAGCGGCAGGTCCGGGCATCGTCGTCAGTGACGTGCGTCTCGCCAGGAAAGTCGTCGCGCGGCCACGGCCGAGCGTGGAGCGGGCGTCTGCCGCTCCGAGTCTCGGTGTATCGCTGTCGGCTGATGAGAGCGCTCCCGAGGTCGAGGCTGCGCTCCAGCACGCCCAGCCGGCGGCGGTAGCCGATGCGCCGGAAGCGAGCGCGCTGGAAACCATCGCTGCGAGCGTGTGTACCACCGAAAACACCGGCACAGAGGCTGCCGAACCTGCGCAGTCGCCGATCGCGGAGGCCGCCGACCAGCCCGAAACGGATCACACACCGGCCGTCATGCACTGGGAGCCCGTGACTCCGGAGCAACAGCCTGATCTGGTCCGGCAGGTGGGCACGCAAGTGATCGAAATGAACCCGGAGGCCACTGTCACGGACGATTTCGGTCTTGAACCGATGATCGCAAGCCTGGAGGACGCCCTGGCTGTGCTGACGGTTGCCAATGTCGTTCGCGATGCAACCCCGGCAGCAAAGGCCCGGCTGAACGCCGCGCACACCTCGTCCGCCCCCCTTGCTGCCGGGGTCAGGCAGACAGACGACAACCTTCCTGAAGCGACGGCGCTTCAGGGAATCTTTATCCAGAAGGAAACTGAAATGACCGAAATGCACGATGAGTCAATCGAGGTCGAGGCTCCGGCCAATGCCCCCATCTCCTCGGCGGAATTGCAGGAAGTAGCGGCCACGCTGAGTGTTCCGCAGCTTGAGGCCGATCCGGATGACGTGCTGTCCGATGTGCAGAGCACCTTGAACTCGCTCGCCGGCATGGCTCAAGGGCTGACTCAGCAGAAACAGGCGGCGGGCCGTCTGCAGGAAGAGCTGGAGGAGTGGAACATCCAGTTGCAGGAGCGCGAGCGCCTGGCGGGCGACAAGGAAGAGCGCCTGCTGCAATTGGAAAATCATCTCAAGCAGGCCAAGACCAACCTGGATCGCATGGCCGCAGAGAACAATCGTCTACTCGCCGAACGCAGCGAAGCGCTCAAGGAGCTGGCCCAGACCGTCGATTTGCGCGACAAGACCACTGTCAAACGTGCCGAGTCGATCCAGCTGGAACAGCAGCGTATCGATGAACAGACTGCCAGCCTGCGTACCCGCGCCAGCGAGTTGGACGAGCGGGAGAGTTCCCTCAAGCGCAGGAGCGAGGAACTGGGCGTTCGGCTCAAGCAACTGCAGAGCGCCAAGGACAAGTTCAGCACTATCGTGAAGAGCTTCAACGAGACGGTGCAGTTCAACAGCACCCTGTCGGCCATTTCCAAAACCGTCAACGAGTGACCGGAGCGACCGGCACGCCATCGGGCGTTCCGGTCGGGTTTATCTGCCGCAGTGGGGGCTGGCGAAACAGGGGATGCCGAGACAAGGAGTTGTCCGGCTTTGTCAGTTACGCCAGCGCCGTGTTCCGTTGGCTTAGCTGTTCAATGAGATTTCTGTGGGAACGATTACTGCAGTGGATTCTTTCTGTATGCCATGTCGCACGCGGCCCGCGGGGCCTTTGCAGCAAGGAGGAACATGGCCCGTATAGTACTCATCGAGCCGTCTCGGCGTGACTTCCTCACGCTCCGCCGGTTTCTGCAGGAGCATGGCCATCAGTGCGACGTGCATTTCAAGTACGCACGCCAGGCCTTGAGCAGCCTGGAGGCCAGTGACTGCGATCTGCTGGTGGTGACCCTGGAGTTGCCGGACATCCATGGTATGGAACTGGTCACCATGCTCAGGCGAGACGGCCGACTCAAACCCAGCACTCCTGTGCTGGTCTGCTCCAGCCTGGGCTCACCGCTGAACATTCAACGCGCAATTCGCGTCGGGGTTTCAGGCTTTCTCTTGATGGACGACCGACCGACCTTGATCGGCAGGGCCGTCGACGCCGTACTCTCGGGTGGCAAGATCTTCCCTGAACATGAGCGTTTGCCGCTGGTGGACGATCCACGGCTGGAGTCGGCACTGGGTCTCCCCACCCATGTGGTCGCCGTGCTGCACGGGTTGCGACTGGGGCGTTCGGTGGCATCGCTTGCGGAGGTGCTGGCTCTATCGGGGGCCAGTGTCGGCCAGCATAAGAGGCAACTGATGCGGAAACTGTCGGCCGCTACCCTGGAAGAGCTGTTCAGCATCAGTGAGGAGATCGGCCTGCTTTAGGGGCATCGGTCAGTGACCGCTCGCCTGGCTTCTGGAGGGCAGTCGGCGCGGTGGTAACGAGCCGAATCGATCAGGTGGCCTTCCATAGTTTTCCTTCATTCGTGCAGGAATTAACTGACAGTCACGGTGGTGCGGGGTTGTAAGAATTCCTCCTGCAACCTGTCCTGCTCTTCCCCCATCCGAGAAGAGCGGGGCATCCCATCGGCTCTTCCCGTCGGCCTGTTGCCCTTGATTGCGAAGGGGCAGCGCCACCGAGTCTCCGACCTCCGTTCGACTTGTCGTGCGGCGTGCAGAGAAGGTGTGGCTGACCACCCTCAGGGTAGGACGTTTCATGACTTCAGATGCGCAGCGGTTCGAAGGACTCCAGGAGGACGGCTCGTCAGACGTGACCGCTCCACATTCGTCCGGTGAGGTCACCGCACTTCTTTCTCCAGCTATTGACGAGAGTCTGCCCAGTCTCACGGCACCTCTACCCCCGCCGGCCGAGAAAATTGCTCGCCCTGCACTATCGGCAGGGTACATCCCGATTCAGAGCGACAAGACGTCGCCCGCCGGGCAGCCGGAGGGCCCTCAGACCCTGGAGGCTTTCGAGCACCTCGAAAGAGACCTTGCCGAACTCGCCTCTGCCTGTTCTGGGCTGGGTGTCGCGGACAACGACTCCCCCGACACCGCCGAGCCACTGGCGCTGGCCGCTGGTGTTCCCCATTTCGAGCCGGCGGTTTCCGAAGTTCAAGAGTCTGAGATCCTGCTGGATTCGCTACGGATTCCGGAGCCGAACCAGGGCCACCCACGCACTCCTGTCGATGCGACAACCCATTTGCTTTCCAGTCAGGCGACTTCCCCCATTTCCCACGAGGAAACCTCCATCATGAACGCTCAAGCCCAACCCACCACCACCGAAGCCGCGAATGCCCGGGCGTCCGTGGAATCCGCCGTGACTGTGCGCCAATCTTCGGTCCTCGAAACCGATGGCGTCCTGCACGATGTTCAGTCCACTCTCGACTCGCTGGCTGGCATGGCGCACGGCCTGTCGCAGCAGAAACTGGAGATCGTGAAAATGCGCGAGGCGCTCGAGGAGCGCCGTCTGGCGACACTGGAGCGCGAGCGCCAGCTGGCCGAGCGGGAGGAGCGCCTGAGTCAGCAGGAGCAACGCCTGCAGGAAGAGAAACAAGGCATCGAACGCATCGCCGAACACAACGCCACCGTTCTCGCTGAACGCAGCACGGCCTTGCAGGCCCTGGCCGAGACCGTCGATAGCCGCGACCGCGCGACGACCAAGCGCGCTGAGGTCCTGGGCCAGGAGCAGCAGAGTATCGACCGCCAGCAGAACCAGCTGCGTGCGCGGGTTCAGGAGCTGGATGATCGCGAGGCCGGCCTGCAGCGCCAGAGCGGCGAGCTGGCGGACCGCTTCAAGCAACTGCTCGACGCCAAGGAGCGCTTTGGCGCCATCGTCAAGGGTTTCAACGAGACCGTGCGCTTCAACACGACCTACAGCGCCATCAGCAAGACGGTTGGAACTGGTGCGGAAGAAGCCTGAATTCTCTCCGGAAAATGAAAAAGCCCGGCATTGGCCGGGCTTTTTCGTTCAAGGCGATTACTTCAGCTTCAGCCAGATCGGCGCGTGGTCCGAGGGCTTTTCCATGCCGCGGATGTCGTAGTCCACGCCGGTCTCGGCGATGCGGCCGCGCAGGGCTTCGGAGGCGAGGATCACGTCGATGCGCAGGCCGCGCTTGGGCGTGTCCTCGAAGCCACGGCTGCGGTAGTCGAACCAGCTGAAGCGGTCGTCCACGCTCGGGTTCTGCAGGCGGAAGCTGTCCACCAGGCCCCAGCCCTTCAGGCGCGCCAGCCATTCGCGCTCTTCCGGCAGGAAGCTGCACTTGCCGGTCTTCAGCCAGCGCTTGCGGTTCTCCTCGCCAATGCCGATGTCGCAGTCTTCTGGCGAGATGTTGATGTCGCCCATCACCACCAGCGGCTGGTCGGGCTGGAAGCGGGTTTCCAGCAGGTCCTGCAGATCGGCGTAGAAGCGCTGCTTGGCGGGGAATTTCACCGGATGGTCGCGGCTCTCGCCCTGGGGGAAGTAGCCGTTCATCACGGTGATCGGCTGGCCATCGGCGTCCTTGAAGGTACCCCAGATGAAGCGGCGCTGGGACTCCTCGCCGTCATTGGGGAAGCCGCGCTGCAGCTCAAGCGGCTCCTGGCGGGAGAGCAGGGCGACGCCGTAGTGGCCTTTCTGTCCGTGGTAATGCACGTGGTAGCCGAGGGCCTCGATCTCCTCGCGGGGGAACTGCTCGTCGGCAACCTTGGTTTCCTGCAGGCCGATCACGTCCGGCTGGTGGCGTTCGATGATCGCCTGGAGCTGGTGGGGACGTGCGCGCAAACCGTTGATATTGAAGGAGACGATTTTCATCCTGGGCGCCCTGGCAAAAGCACGATGCTAGCCCAGGTAGGGCGACCCTGGCGACCCCGGCAAGGCGCTGCTAGGGTTTTGTGGCTGGACTCATAACCATAAGAAGAACTCACACGAAGAGGCGTCCGCATGCCTGATACCCTCGCCGAAGTCCGTCTGCTGGACGGCAACTACAGCCGTGAAGTCCGCTCGCTGCTTTATCACGCCTACCGCCACGAACCCACCTTCGCCTACCTGTTCGAATCCGACCGTGCCGGTTTTGACCAGCGCGTGCGGGCGACCGTCCGCGAGCTGGTCAACCAGCACTTCCTCGAGGAGCTGCCCGCCATTGGCCTGCTGATCGAGGATCGTCTGGTGGGTGTAGCGCTGGTGGTCCCGCCGCAACGTCGCCTGGATGTCACCGAGAGCTGGTTCTGGCGCATGCGCATGCTGCTCACCACCGGCCTGGGTTGCACCCGACGCTACCTGGACTACCACGCCGCCGTGCTCGGCTGCCTGCCGCCGGGGCCTTACCACATCCTGCCGCTGATCGGCGTGCACCCGGAGTTCCAGGGCAAGCACCTGGGCGAGCAGTTGCTCGATGCGCTGCATGCCTGGTGCGCCGAGGACGGTGGCTCCCAGGGACTGGTGCTGGATACGGGCAACGCTCGCTACCTGGAGTTCTACCGGCGCCACGGTTACGAGGAACTGGGAGAGGTGGCGCTGGGCCCGATCCGCGAGCACGTGTTGTTCCATCCCACCCATGGGCGCGAGGCAGTGAAAGTGTCCGCGGGATAGCTGTCGCCTTGAATCCTCAGACGCTTCCTACAGCCTGAAGGAAGGCAATACGGGGAAAACCCGTGCTAGCATTTCGCGCCATGAGAGTTGTCCAAGGATTGCTTGGGCTGCTGCTGGTGATGGCCTTCTGCTTGCAGAGGGTCCTGGCGGCCGAAGCCCATCTCGACGTTCGTGTCACCCCCGCCAACGCTGCGCTCAAGGCCAATATCGAGGCCTATGTGGGCAGCCTTGGCGAGCGTGATCAGGAGGCCCTGCAAAGATTCCGGCGCAATGCCGTGGAGCAGGCGCAGAAGGCCGCCCAGGCTTTGGGGTACTACCAGGCGCGCATCCGTGGCCGGGTGACCGATGACAAGGTGCCCACCCTGCGCATCAATGTGCGGCCCGGCGAGCCCGTTCACTTGCGTAACGTCACCGTACGCGTCGAAGGCCCGGCAGCCAGACTCAAGAGTTTCCGGGTGCCCGGCGGCGACGCCCTGAAGCCTGGCGCGCAACTCAACCACGGTGCCTACGAAGACGCCAAGCGGCTGATCCAGAACCAGGCCTCGCGCTTCGGTTTCTTCCGTGGCCAGTTCACCCAGCAGCAGTTGCGCATCGACCCCGAAGCCGGCGTGGCGGACATCGAACTGGTGTACGCCAGCGGGCCGCGTTATCGCCTGGGCAAGGTCGAATTCGCTGGCGATTTCCCCTTCGACGAGGACCTGCTGCAGCGCATGGTGCCGTTCAAGGAAGGCGCCGACTACGATTCCGAACAGATCGCCGACCTCAACCAGGCCCTGCAGTCCAGCGGCTACTTCGATGGCGTACGGGTGGATGCCGCGCCGACCAACGCCGATGGTGAAGTGGTGCCGGTGAATGTTCATCTGGAGGCACGCAAGCCACGCACCATGGGCCTTGGCCTGGGCTTCTCGACCGACGTCGGGCCCCGTGCACGGGCCACCTGGACCCGCCACTGGGTCAACCCGCAGGGCCATAGTCTGGGATTCGAGGCGGAAGTTTCCGCGCCACGGCAGAACGTCGGCGCCTGGTACGAAATTCCGCTGGACCCGCCGCTCACCGACAAGCTGCGCTTCACCAGCGGCTACCAGTACGAAGATCTGGTGGACACCGAGAGCAAGCTGCTGACCCTCGGCGGCGAGTGGCACCACAAGCTCGACAGCGGCTGGCAGCGGGTCGTCTCGCTGAACTGGCAGCGCGAGGAATACAAACTGGGCGACGATTCGGGCCTGAGCAGTTTCCTGATGCCGGGCATCGGCTATTCGATCCTCGAGGCCGACAACAAGATCGACCCCGGCAAGGGCTATCGCCTGCAATTCGAGGTGAAGGGCGCCAAGGAAGGGCTGCTGGCGGACGCCGACGTCGCCCATATCAACGCCATGGCCAAGGGCGTGACCAGTTTCTGGGGAGGGCAGCGGTTGCTCGGACGCATCCAGGTTGGTGGCATCGCCACCAATGACTACAGCGCGATCCCGCCGTCGCTGCGCTTCTTCGCTGGCGGCGACCAGAGCGTGCGCGGCTACGACTACCAGACGCTGTCGCCGAAGAACTCCGACGGCGATCGCATCGGTGGCCGCTACATGGTCGCCGGCAGCGTCGAATACCAGTACCCCATCGCAGAGCGCTGGCGCATTGCAGCCTTCGTCGACCAGGGCAACTCGTTCAACTCGCTGGACTTCCCCTCGATCAAGACCGGCGTCGGCATCGGTATCCGCTGGATTTCCCCGGTCGGCCCGCTGCGCCTGGACCTCGCCGATGGCCTGGACGAGGACGGCGGCATCCGCCTGCACTTCTCCATGGGGCCTGAGCTGTGACCCGCGCGGGCTGGATGCGTGCGCTGCGCTGGAGCCTGGGCGGCCTGCTCGGGCTGATCCTGCTGCTGGTCATTGCGGTGGCCGCCTTGCTCGGCACGCCTGCGGGCAGCCGCGCCGTGCTGAGCTGGGTGCCGGGCCTGAGCGTCGATGAGTTCGACGGCCGCCTTGCCGGTGGTTTCAGCGCCAAGCGCCTGGAGTGGACCGACGGCGGCACCCATCTGGTGCTGGACCAGCCGCAGATCGACTGGTCGCCGGCCTGCCTGCTGCGCATGACGCTGTGCCTGCACAAGGTCGTGGCCAACGAAGTGCTGCTGACCCTGCCGCCGAGCGAGCCGAGCGAATCGTCCGGCCCCATCGAGCTGCCCGACCTGAGCCTGCCGCTGTCACTGGAACTGGGTGACATCCGCATCGGCCGCTTCCTGCTCGATGGCCAGGAGCAGCTACGCGACGCCGAACTGGCCGCGCACTGGGACCATGAAGGCCTGCACATCGACTCGCTGAAGCTTGCCCGTGATGGCCTGAGTCTGTCGCTCAAGGGCCTGCTGAAGCCGACCCAGGGCTGGCCGCTGGAGGCCGAGGGGACGCTTGGCCTGCCCGCGCCGGGCGAGAAGCCCTGGACCCTGCAGCTGCAGGCCAAGGGTGAGCTGATGGGGCACCTCAAATTGCAGGCGCAGAGCAGTGGCTACCTGAACGGCAACCTGGAAGGAGACCTGCAACCGCTGGCGGAGAACCTGCCGGCCACCGCGCTGGTGACTGCTGACGGCTTCAAGGCCGATGCGTCCTTACCCGACACTCTGACGCTGAACCAGCTGCGCCTGAATGCCAGCGGCAACCTCAAGGATGGCTACCAGCTGGCTGGCGCCGCCGTGCTGCCCGCCGAGGAAAGCCCGGTGGTGCTGACCCTGCGCGGGCGCGTCGACGCCGAGGGTGCGGATATCGCCGCCCTCGACCTGAGCGCCGCCAAGGACCAGCGCGTGGCACTGACCGGCCGCCTCGACTGGAAAGACGCCTTCGCCGCCAACGCCCAGCTCGACTGGCTGGACTTCCCCTGGCGCCGCTTGTACCCGGAGATCGACGAGCCGCCGGTGAGCGTACACACCTTCAAGGCCGAGGTGAGCTACAGCGAGGGTGCCTACCTGGGTAATTTTGACGGCGCCTTCAAGGGGCCGGCCGGCGCTTTCACCCTGGCCAGCCCGGTGTCTGGCAATCTCGCGGAAGTCTTCCTGCCGTCGCTGAAACTGGTGGCCGGGCAGGGCAAGGCCGAAGGGCACCTGAAGGTCGGTTTCGCCGATGCGGTGAGCTGGGACGCAGCGCTCGACCTGTCCGATCTCGACCCGGCCTACTGGCTCGAAGAAATGCCCGGCCGCCTCGGTGGACCGTTGCGCAGCAAGGGCTCGCTCAAGGGCGAAGCGCTGAACCTCGATGCCAACCTCGACCTGCAAGGCCGCCTGCGTGGCCAGCCGGCTACCTTCAAGGCGAATGCCACGGCGGCAGGGCAGGCGTGGAAGGTCGATGGCCTGGCGTTGCAGCTGGGCGACAACCGCATCAGCGGGCAAGCCGCGCTGGACCAGCGGCTATCCGGTCGCCTGGACATCGCCTTGAATCGCCTCGGTCAGCTGTGGCCGCAGCTGTTCGGCCGTCTCAACGGCCAGCTCGACCTGGCCGGCACGCTGCAGGCGCCGCAAGGGCAGCTGAAGCTCGACGGCCAGCGCGTCGCCTACGCTGACCAGGGCCTGCGCACACTGGATCTGAGCGCCTCCCTCGATGCCGGCCAGCGTGGTCGCGTCAACCTGACAGCCCAGGGGCTGCGCAGCGGCGACACCGATTTCGGCGTGCTCAAGCTGGAGGGCAGCGGCGACCTCAAGCGCCAGCAACTTGCCCTGAACCTGCAGGGCAAGCCGGTAGTGCTCGACCTCGGCCTGGACGGCAACTGGAACGGCAAGGACTGGCGCGGAAGTCTCTTGAAGGGCGATATCCAGAGCGGCGGCCAGGACTGGCGCCTGCAACAGCCGGCACGCCTGGAACGCCTGGCGGATGGTCGGATCAACCTCGGCGCCCATTGCTGGGCTTCCGGCCCCGCCAGCCTTTGCATGGAAGACCAGCGGCTGATGCCCGATCCACGCTTGCGCATGCACCTGCGCGAGTTCCCGCTGGACAGCCTGGCGCGCTGGCTGCCCGAAGACTTCGCCTGGAAAGGCAAGCTCGACGGCGACGTGCAGCTCGACCTGCCCGCCAGCGGCCCCAACGGCTCCATCCTGATCAATGCCAACAACGGCACCCTGCGCATCAAGGAGCAGGAGGAGTGGGTCGACTTCCCCTACCAGCGCCTGCAACTGGAGAGCCGCCTGACGCCCCGGCGCATCGACACCAGCCTGCAGTTCCTGGGCGACAAGCTCGGCAGCCTGCAGGCCCAGGTCCAGCTCGACCCGCGGCCGAAAGCCAAGCCGGTGAGCGGCACCTTCAGCCTCAGTGGCCTGGACATCGCCGTGGCGCGGCCTTTTGCGCCCATGGTGGAAACCCTGAAAGGCCACCTCAACGGCAGCGGGCAGATTTCTGGCGGCCTGCTGGCACCACGGGTGGATGGCGAGCTGCGCCTGAACGACGGGGAAATCTCCGGCGGCGACCTGCCGACCCGTTTCGAGCAGTTGCAGGTCACCGCCCGGATTGCCGGCGAGCAGGTCGACCTGAGCGGCGACTGGAAGGCCGGAGAACATGGAAACGGCAGCCTGTCCGGGCGCATCGCCTGGTTCAGTGGCCTGGACGTCGACGTGAAGTTGCGCGGCAGTCGACTGCCGGTGACCGTGGAGCCCTACGCCAACCTCGAAGTGGAGCCCGATCTCACGGTGCAGATGGCGGGCGAACGGCTTGCCGTGTCCGGCTCGGTGCAGGTGCCGCGCGGCGCCATCACCATTCGCCAGTTGCCGCCGTCCACGGTCAAGGTGTCCGACGACAGCGTGATCGTCGGCGCGAAGCAGGAGCCGAAAAGCGCGCTTGCGCTGAACATGGATATCGATGTCAGGGTCGGCAGCGACAAGCTGACCTTCAGCGGCTTCGGCCTGAACGCGGAGCTGGCGGGTCAGGTGCACATCGGCGACAACATGGACACCCGTGGCGAGCTGCGCCTGAACAACGGCCGCTACCGCGCCTACGGCCAGAAGCTGACCATCCGCCGCGCGCGCCTGCTGTTCGCCGGGCCTATCGACCAGCCGTTCCTAGATGTCGAGGCGATCCGCAAGGTCGACGACGTGGTGGCCGGCCTGCGCCTGACCGGCAACGCCGAGCAGCCGCGCAGCGAAGTGTTCTCCGAGCCCGCCATGAGCCAGCAGCAGGCGCTGTCCTACCTGGTGCTGGGCCGGCCCATGTCCAGCGGCGAGGACAGCAACATGCTCGGCGAGGCAGCCCTGGCGCTCGGCCTGGCCGGCAGCGCACCGCTGACCGGTGAAGTCGCCCAGCGCCTGGGCATCCAGGACTTCCAGCTGGACACCGAAGGCACCGGCAACAGCACCAGCGTGGTCGCCAGCGGCCAGCTTTC
Organism: Pseudomonas sp. PDM19; assembly: GCF_014852215.1. Classification (NCBI taxonomy): domain Bacteria; kingdom Pseudomonadati; phylum Pseudomonadota; class Gammaproteobacteria; order Pseudomonadales; family Pseudomonadaceae; genus Pseudomonas; species Pseudomonas sp. PDM19. The sequence goes on from NZ_JACVBG010000001.1 coordinate 382,386, forward strand.
CGACCGTCTCAGCCTGCGCTATGGCGTGGGTGTGTTCGAACCGGCCAACACCATCGCGCTGCGCTACCTGCTGAGCAAGAAGGTCTACCTGGAGGCTGCCAGCGGCCTGGCCAGCTCCCTGGATATCTTCTACAAGCGCGACTTCTGAGTGCGCTCGGCGGCGCCGTCGTTCGGCGCCGCCGGTCTTCATGGCCCCTTAAGGTACCCGGCACAGACTCCCCCCGCCGCCGGACGAAGTGCGCACAAGGGGAAAGTCATCATGCGCCTGGACCTCATCAGGACCCACCTGCTCGAATTCATCAACAAGGGCTTCCCGGCCCGCCAACTGCGCCGGCTGGTCGCCCGTGACCTGCTGCGCGGTTCGGCGGCCGGGAGACAAGCGCCCAATGCGCTGGCTGCGGCCCTGCTGGAGTGGTCCGCGCTGGAATCGGCCACGGTGCTGGAGCGCCTGGAGAGCCGGCGCGAGGGCCTCAACGAGACCGAGGCGGGCGAGCGCCGCCAGCGTGACGGGCTCAACGAAGTCGACCAGGACCGGCCGCTAGGTGCCTGGATGCACCTGTGGTACTGCTACTGCAACCCCTTCAACCTGTTGCTCACCGTGCTCGCGACCATTTCCTGGTTCACCGAGGACGTCGAGGCCGCCGTGGTGATCGGCAGCATGGTGGGGATTTCCACGCTGCTGCGCTTCATCCAGGAGAAGCGCTCCAACCGTGCCGCCGAGAAGCTCAAGGCGATGGTCAGCAACACGGCCACGGTATTTCGCAGCGCCGAAGACGATGGCCCCGCGCTGCGGGTGGAAGTGCCGATCCGCGAGCTGGTGCCCGGCGACGTGCTGTGGCTGTCGGCGGGCGACATGGTCCCGGCGGACGTGCGCCTGCTCAGCGCCAAGGACCTCTTCGTCGGCCAGGCCGCGCTCACCGGCGAATCGCTGCCGGTGGAGAAGTTTGCCCAGCTGCGTGACGCCCGCCAGGGCAACCCGCTGGAGCGTGACAGCCTGTGCTTCATGGGCACCACGGTGGTCAGTGGCTCCGCCCTGGCGGTGGTGATCGGCACCGGCACGCGCACCTACTTCGGCTCCCTCGCCGAGCGGGTGATCGCCAGCGACCCGACGCCGACGGCCTTCCAGACCGGCGTCAACCGGGTCAGCTGGCTGCTGATCCGCTTCATGCTGGTCATGGCGCCGGTGGTCCTGCTGATCAACGGCTTCACCAAGGGCGACTGGCTTGAGGCCGCGCTGTTCGCGCTGTCCATCGCCGTCGGCCTGACCCCGGAAATGCTCCCGATGATCGTCACCTCGACCCTGGCCAAGGGCGCGGTGGTGCTCAGCCGGCGCAAGGTGATCGTCAAGCGCCTGGACGCCATCCAGAACTTCGGCGCCATGGACATCCTCTGCACCGACAAGACCGGCACCCTGACCCAGGACCGCATCGTCCTCGAGCGCCACACCGACGCCTTCGGCCAGGTGCAGGACCGCGTGCTGCAACTGGCCTTCCTCAACAGCCACTACCAGACCGGGCTGAAGAACCTGCTGGATGTCGCCGTCCTCGAGCACGTCGAACTGCGTCATGCACTGAAGGTGGACAGCCGCTTCCGCAAGCTCGACGAGATTCCCTTCGACTTCGCCCGCCGGCGTATGTCGGTGGTGGTCAGCGAACGCGAGGACAACCACCTGCTGATCTGCAAGGGCGCGCTGGAAGAGGTGCTGTCGGTCTGCGCCACGGTGGAAACCACCGAAGGTGTCGAGCCGCTCACCGGGGCGCGTCTGGAAAGCATCCGCGCAGTGGCCGACGGGCTCAACCAGGAAGGCCTGCGGGTGGTCGCCGTGGCCACCCGCGAGCTGCCGCCCACCCGCGATGTCTACGGCGTGGCGGACGAGAGCGGCCTCTGCCTGGCCGGCTACATCGCCTTCCTCGACCCGCCCAAGGAAACCACTGCCCCGGCGCTGCGCGCGCTGGCGGAGAACGGCGTGGCGGTGAAGGTGCTGACCGGCGACAACGACCGGGTGAGCCTGAAGGTCTGCCGCGATGTGGGGCTGCTGGTCGAGGGCGTGCTGCTCGGCCCACAGCTGGACGAGCTCAACGACGCCGAGCTGGGCGAACTGGCCGAGCGCACCACGCTGTTCGCCAAGCTCACTCCCAGCCACAAGGAGCGCCTGGTGCGCGTGCTGCGCGAGCGCGGCCACGTGGTCGGCTTCCTCGGCGACGGCATCAACGATGCCCCGGCGCTGCGCACGGCGGACATCGGCATTTCAGTGGATTCGGCAGTGGACATCGCTAAGGAAGCCGCCGACCTGATCCTCCTGGAAAAGAGCCTGATGGTCCTGGAGGAGGGCGTGATCGAGGGGCGCCGCACCTTCGCCAACATGCTCAAGTACATCCGCATGACCGCCAGCTCCAACTTCGGCAACGTGTTCAGCGTGCTGGTGGCCAGCGCCTTCATTCCCTTCCTGCCGATGCTGCCGCTGCAGCTGCTGGTGCAGAACCTGCTCTACGACCTGTCGCAGATCGCCATTCCCTTCGACCATGTCGATGGCGAACTGCTGCGCAAGCCGCAGCAGTGGAACCCGGACGGACTGGGGCGCTTCATGGTGTTCTTCGGGCCGATCAGCTCGATCTTCGACATCGCCACCTTCCTTGTGCTCTGGCACGTATTTGGTGCGAATTCACCGGCGCAGCAGACGCTGTTCCAGTCCGGCTGGTTCGTCGAGGGGCTGATCTCGCAACTGCTGGTGGTGCACATGATTCGCACCCGGCGCATTCCCTTCCTGCAGAGCCGCGCCGCCTGGCCGCTGCTGGGCATGACCCTGGCGATCGTCGCGGTGGCGATCTTCCTGCCCATGGGGCCGCTGGCGCATTCCTTCCGCATGGAGGCGCTGCCGCTGGGGTACTGGCCCTGGCTGGTGGCGATCCTGCTGGGCTACATGGCGCTGACCCAGACCGTGAAGGGCTGGTTCGCCCGGCGCTACGGCTGGCAGTGAGCGAAACGGAACCAACGTGCGAACCCGATCACCACTGGTCACGCAGGCATCGGGTTCAATACACTCCGGTCATCCGTCTTCTCCTGCTGTGAGTCGTGATCTTGCCGTCGCAAGCCCATCGCCTGCCGTTGCTCCCGCGTGCGCGCCTGAAGCGCCTGGTCCTGCTGGGCCTGGCGCTGGCCAGCGTGCCGCTGGCCGCCTGCGAGAAGACCCTGCGCTGGGATGACGACCCGCCCTTCAGCATGCAATTGCCCGACGGCAGCGTCGGTGGGCTCTACGTCGAGCTGAATCGCACTGTGCTGGAGCGCCTGGGGTGCGAGGTGCGGATGGTCAAGCTGCCCTGGGCACGGGCGCTCAAGGAACTCGAACTCGGTCGCCTCGACGTGCTGCCCGGGGCCTTCCGCAAGCCCGAGCGCGAGGCCTACGCCTGGTTCTCCGGTACCGTGCTGCCACCGTCGCGCAACATCCTCTTCGTCCGTCGCGGCCTGCCCCAGCTGGGTAGCCTGCAGCAGCTTGCCGACCTGCCCGGCAGCGACTTCCGCCTCGGCGCGCAGATCGACGTTTCCTACGGTGAACCCTATCGCCAGTTGATGGCTGACCCCGACTTCGCCGCGCGGGTGTTCTTCAATCCCAGCCGCAGCAACCTCTGGCACATGGTCGACAAGGGCCGAATCGACGGCATCATCGCCGATGAGCACAGCGGCCAGTACGAACTGCAGCAGCTGGGCCTGGCCAAGCGCATCGAGCCCACCAGCGTGGTGGTGTCAGCGGAGTCGGCGGAAGTCGCCTTCAGCAAGCGCACCCAGGACGAGGACTTCGTCCGTCGCTACGCGCAGACGCTGAAGACGCTGGTGGACGCGGGCGAGGATCGGCGCATCCTGCAGCACTACGTCAGCAACTGACGGATTCCCGCGTCAGGGCTTGCGCCAGAGATTGGTGCGGCGGGCCTTGGCCTCGTGCTCTTCGAACTGGTACTGGCCGACTTCCTCGGGCGTCTGCGCGTCGCTCTGCCGCCAGCGCGCGAGGCCGATGCTCAGCTGGGCGCGACCAATATCCAGGGTATGACCGCAGTTCGGGCACTCCGCCGGGGTGACCCACACCGCCGCGCGCAGGCTGCCGTCGGGTAGCGGCTCGGCGTGCTTGAGGGTGGCGCTCTTGCCCAGGGCGAGCTGCACCAGGGCCGCGCGGGAGCGCTGGCCGAAGGGTTGTTCCAGTTCTGGAGCAGTGATGCCGCGCAGGTGGATGGTGGTATCACCGCCATCCGCGCGCTGGCAGGTCAACTGGTCGCCGCTGAACACGGCCGTCACCTGGCACTCCTCATCCGCGTGGGCGGCGAGGGGAAGGAAGGAAAGTACGAGCAGTGCGGCGGGAACGAATCGCATGGAGCCTCCGGTGGACCCCGTCAGCATAACCGCTGCGAGCGTCCACCGGAGCCCCGATGCAGAGCTTTTACTGGATCAGCGCCATCACCTGTTCGCTGTAGCGCCCGCCAGCGGCCGCACCGGCCGGGAAGATTGCGTCCAGCTCCAGCAGTTCCGCCCGGGTCAGAGCCAGGTCCACGGCGGCGACGTTCTCTTCCAGGTACTTGCGCTGCTTGGTGCCGGGGATCGGCACCAGGTGCTCGCCCTGGGCCAGCACCCAGGCCAGCGCCAGTTGCGAGGGCTTCACCCCGCGGGCGGCGGCCAGCTCGGCGACCTTGTCCACCAGCAGCAGGTTCTTCGCGAAGTTCTCGCCGGTGAAGCGCGGGCTGGAGCGCCGGTAGTCGTCCTGCGCGAAGTCATCCGGGCTCTTCAGCGCGCCGGTGAGGAAGCCGCGGCCCAGCGGGCTGTAGGGCACGAAGCCGACACCCAGGCGTTCGCACGCGGCCAGCACGCCGTTCTCTTCCGGGTCGCGGGTCCACAGCGAGTATTCGCTCTGCAGCGCGGTGATCGGGTGGACCTTGTGCGCGCGTTCCAGGGTTTCTGCCGAGGCTTCGCTCAGGCCGAGGTAGCGCACCTTGCCGGCCTTCACCAGCTCGGCCAGGGCGCCGACGGTGTCCTCGATGGGCACCTTGGGGTCGACGCGGTGCTGGTAGTAGAGGTCGATGTGGTCGGTGCCCAGGCGCTTCAGGCTGCCTTCCACGGCCTGGCGGATGTACTCCGGGCTGCCGTTGGCGCCGCGCACCTGCGGCTGGTCAGGGGTGCGCACGATGCCGAACTTGGTGGCGAGGAACACCTGTTCGCGCTTGCCCTTCAGGGCGCGGCCGAGCAGTTCCTCGTTGGTGTGCGGGCCGTAGATGTCGGCGGTGTCGAGCAGGGTGACGCCCAGCTCCAGCGCGCGGTGCAGGGTAGCGATGGATTCGGCCTCATCGCTGCCGGTGGTGTAGAAGTCGGACATGCCCATGCAGCCGAGGCCGATGGCGGAGACGACGGGGCCTTGCGAGCCCAGGCGGCGGGTCTTCATGCGGGGATTCTCCGGGGTGGGGAAAGGGGCAGGACCATTCTTGTTGTTTGTCAGGCATGGATAAACCGGCAGATTGCGGTTTAACTATTCGGCCTGGATGAATAATCGGAGTGCGCCATGGACCGCTTGCAGGCCATGCAGGTCTACACCCGCATCGTCGAACTCAAGGCCTTCGGCAAGGCCGCGGACAGCCTGCAGATGCCGCGCGCCAGCGTGACCCAGCTGATCCAGCAACTGGAGACGCACCTGGGCGTGCAACTGCTGCGTCGTACCACGCGGCAGGTCAGCGTCACCGCCGATGGACAGGCTTATTACGAGCGCTGCGTGCGCCTGCTGGAGGACCTGGAGGAGGCGGAGAACTGCTTCTCCGACTCGCCCGACAACCCGCGCGGCAAGCTGCGCATCGACCTGCCCAGTTCGCTGGGACGGCTGGTGGTAATCCCGGCGCTGCCGCAGTTCTGCCGGCGCTACCCGCAGATCGAGCTCGAACTGAGCCTGAATGATCGCCAGGTGGACCTGGTGCGAGAAGGCGTCGATTGCGTGCTGCGTGCAGGCGAACTGCCGGACTCCAGCCTGGTCGGCCGGCGCATCGCCGAGCTGGAGCAACTGACCTGCGTGAGCCGCGCCTACGTGCAGGAGTTCGGCCTGCCCGAGCATCCGGAGCGGCTCGAAGGGCACCTGGCGGTCAACTACCAGTCGGCCTCCAGCGGGCGCATCTTCGACCTGGAGTTCCGCTTCGATGGCCAACTGCGCACCCAGCGGCTGCCCAGCCGGATCGCGGTGAACAACGCAGACGCCTACATTGCCGCCTGCCGCGCCGGCTTCGGCATGATCCAGGCGCCGCGCTATCACCTGCACGAAGGCCTGGCCAGCGGCGAGCTGGTGGAGGTGCTGCGCGCCTGGCAGCCGCCGCCGCTGCCGGTCAGCGTGCTGCACCCGGTGCGCCGGCAGATGTCGCGGCGCCTGCGGGTGTTCTCCGACTGGCTCGGCGGTTTGTTCGCGGCCGGCATCGGCTGAGTGGTCGCTTGTCGGAAAGCTGCCAGGCGCGGCTGCCGGCGTCACCGCGCTGGCTATGCTCAAGGCCGCCGTAGAGCGGTTCGCAGTCGCTGGAGTTGCGGCGTTTCTTTTCAACCACTCCCTGAAGGAAACGACCTAAATGAGCTTCGTCAAAGCGAAAGATGGCACTGAGATCTTCTACAAGGATTGGGGCAGCGGGCAGCCGGTGGTGTTCTCCCACGGCTGGCCGCTCAATGCCGACGCCTGGGACGCGCAGATGCTGTTCCTGGTGCAGAAGGGCTACCGGGTCATCGCCCACGACCGGCGCGGCCACGGCCGTTCGGGCCAGCCGGCCAACGGCAACGACATGGACACCTACGCCGATGACCTGGCGGCGGTGATCGATGCGCTGGACCTCAAGTCCGCCACGCTGGTGGGCCATTCAACCGGTGGCGGCGAGGTGACGCGCTACATCGGCCGGCATGGCACCAAACGTCTTTCCGGGGCGGTGCTGATCGGTGCGGTGCCGCCGCTGATGCTCAAGACGGCTGCCAACCCCGGCGGCCTGCCGATCGACGTGTTCGACGGCATCCGCAAGGGCGTGAAGGAAGACCGCTCGCAATTCTTCAAGGACCTGGCGGTGCCGTTCTACGGCTACAACCGGCCGGGTGCGAAGCAGTCCCAGGGCGTGATCGACAACTTCTGGCTGCAGGGCATGACCGGCGGGCACCTGGGCCAGTACCTGTGCATCCACGAGTTCTCCGAAGTGGACTACACCGAGGACCTGAAGAAGATCGACGTGCCAGCGCTGATCCTCCACGGCGACGATGACCAGATCGTGCCCATCGGCGCCGCCGGCCAGCGTTCGGTGGAGCTGGTGCAGAAGGGCGAGCTGAAAGTCTACAAGGGCGGCCCGCACGGCATGTGCACCACCCTGGCCGACCAGGTGAACGAGGACCTGCTGGGCTTCCTCAATCGCTGAGACGCCGCTGCCGGGGCCGCTGGGCCCCGGCACTCCACGAGTGAATCAGTGGCCGTCCGGGCGTCCGCTCACGGTGCGGTTGATGGCGCTCAGCGCGGTGTTGAAGCGTACCGTTTCGTTGAAGCTGCGGACGATGGCGCCGAAGCGCTCCTTGGCATCCACCAGTTGCTTGAAGCGTTCGGTCAGCTCGTTGTCCTTTTGCTGCAGCAGCGTCTCGCGGCCGTCCAGGTCGGCATGGCGAATACGCATCTGCGCCAGCTTGCGTTCCAGTTGGTCCTGCTCCGTCTGCAGCACCTCGCAACGCTTGCTGGTGGCGCGGTCGCGACTGTCGACGGTCTCCGCCAGCGCCTGCAGGGTGGCGCTGCGTTCGGCGAGGGTGGCGGCCTGCTGCTCGCCGAGGCGGGTCAGCGCAGCCTTCTCCTGCTGTAACCGCTGTTCCCATTGGCGCAAGGCGTCTTCCCGTTCGTTGAGCAGGCGCTCGCGCTCATCGGCCTGTTCCTGGCGTGCGTCCAGCGTCTCGCGTTCCTTGATGGAGTCCAGGCGTTGCTGCGACAGGCCCTGGGCCATGCCGGCGAGGGAGTCGAGAGTGCTCTGCACGTCCTGCAGCACGTTTTCGGTGTCACTGGCGTCCTGCGAGACAACTGCTTGCAGCAACTGATCGGCCTGGCTGAGCGGGGTGTCGGGCGCGCCATCCGGCGTGACGATGGCATCGGGGGTGGGCCGGCTCGCTTCGCGTTGCAGGGCTTCATCGAGTTCGTCGAGCTGGTCGAGGGTGTGCTGTGCGCTCTGCTGCTGTTTCCGGGCGTAGTCCGTGGCGCCGGCCGAATAGGCGGATGCCTGGCTCGGCGTGGCACCCAGCGCGTCCGGCAGCTGGCCGGGCGGCAGGTCATAGAGCTGCGACAGGTGGTCCTGTGGGTGCGCGAAGGGCCGCTGCGGCTTCGGCTGGCCTGCGCCTTCGGCCGGTTCCTTGGAATTGCGAATGCTCATGCGGTTCTCCCGAAGCTGTTCCTGGTGAGGCGGGAAGCACCTGGAGCAGGGCTGCTGCCGGTTTCCGGCAGGGCGGGGCTCTGGTCAGGGGCTGTCTCGGGCGTCGGGTTGCATGGTGCGTTGCGGGCTTCTGCCTGGCGGGCGGGAACCGATTCCATCCGGCGCTGGGCGGCCTTGCTCGGCGGCGCCCAGAAGCAGTTTAGGTCGCCCCAGGCGGTTTGCCGGGAAAGAGGGGCGAGCAAAGGCGGGAGTGACGAACGGTCAGTGGCTAGCGGTGCTCCAGCACATTCAACAGCGTCCCCAACGGGTCACGCAGGAAGAAGCGCCGCACGCCCCAGGGCTCGACGGTCAGTGCGTAGGTGATCTCGTGGCCGCCCGCGTGGGCGCGCTCGTACACCTCGTCGAGATTGTCCACCTCGATGGACAGGTCCGGCACCGGCGCACCGGAGCCACCTTCGCTGGCCAGGCTCATCTGCGCCAGCGCGCTGTCGCCGCTGGCGAGGGTGATCAGCCAGCCGTGGTCCATCACCACGTCGAGGTCGAACAGCTCGCGGTAGAAACGCGCGACCTCGGCAGGCTGGCCGGTGGCGAGGTTGGCGACGATGCGGCGGACGGTCATGGCGGAGCTCCGAGGCGGGAGTCCGCCAGCATAGACGCTCAGTGCGCCGGGCGTGCCGGCGGCATGCGCCGACGGTGGATGCGGTAGAACTGGTAGAGCACGCCGACCACCAGCACCAGCAGCGCAACCATCACCGCCGTCTGCACCGGGGGGGAGTCCGGGCCCTGGCCGATGGGGCTGGACGGCGGCAGCCGGGACAGCGACTCGTTGAGCGTGGGGATCATCATCAGGAAGAAGCTGAAGCTCATCGCGCCGGTTTCCACATATTCGCGCAGCCCGCCGAGCGCGCTGATCCGCTGCGCGTAGCTGCCTGCCGCGATGGCAATCAGGCAGAGGATGCCGATGGCGTGGCCGGCGTTGAAGCTGCCGGTGCTGGACAGGCCGAAGGCCGTCAGCACGCCGAGGATCATTCCGTAGACATACCAGCGTCCGGCCGGGCTGCGCGGATCGATGCGCCCCGCCTGGTAGAAAGCCCACAACCCGGCAACCAGTGGTACCAGGCTGATGGCGGTATGCACGATGCCCAGGGTGGAAAGGGGATTGGCCATGACGAACGCCTCCGCAGTGAGCACAGGGACGCCACGCATCCACGAGCTGTGCCGGGGCACGGAGGGGCGGGTGTGTTGTCAGGTTAGACGCAACCCGCGTGGGGGCAGGGTTGCGCCGAGTCCAGCCGACGAACGTCACGCCCGCTTGTTGAGCCAGCGCGCGAGGCGATCTCCGCCGAACTGGATCAGGGTCACCAGGGCGACCAGCAGGATGATCACGGTGAGCATCACCTGGGTGTCGAAACGCTGGTAGCCGTATCGGTAGGCCAGGTCGCCCAGGCCGCCTGCACCGATGGCGCCGGCCATGGCCGAGGAGTTGATCATGGTCACCAGGGTGATGGTGAAACCGGCGACGATGCCCGGTCGTGCCTCGGGCAGCAGCACGTTCCAGATGATGTGCCGGGGCTGGCAGCCCATGGCTTGGGCCGCTTCGATCAGGCCGTGGTCGACCTCGCGCAGGCTGACCTCGGCGATGCGCGCGAAGAACGGCGTCGCGGCGATGGTCAGCGGCACGACTGCCGCCCACACGCCGTAGCTGGTGCCGACTATCAGCCGGGTGAAGGGGATCAGCGCGACCATCAGGATCAGGAACGGGATCGAACGCAGCACGTTGACCACGCTGCCCAGGCCCTGGTTGACCAGGCGCGCCTGGAAGATCCCCCCGGGCCCGGTAGTGACCAGCACCAGGGCCAGCGGGATGCCCACCAGCAGGACGATGGCCGAGGACGCGCCGATCATCAGCAGGGTGTCGAGCAGGCCTTGCAGCAGGCGATCAGGCATGGGTGAGCACCTCCAGCCTGTCGGCTACATCGCGGGCACGTTCGAGCAGTTGCGGGGCACTGGCGGCGGGTGCTGCGACGCTCAGCAGAAGCCGGCCGAGGGCGCGGCCCTGGATGCGCTCGATGCCGCCGTGCAGCAGGCTGATGCGGCTGCCCAGGGCCTGGGCGATGGCCAGCAGGTCCGGCTCCTGTTCGCGTACGCCGGTGTAGTGCAGGTCGAGGATCACTTCGTTGTCCGAGGGATGCTCCAGCCGTGCCAGCAGGTCAGGCGGCAGGTGCTGTTGCAGCGAGCCGAGCAGGGTGCGGCTGACCTCGTGCTGCGGGTTGCCGAAGACTTCCCAGACGTCGCCCTGTTCGACGATGCGCCCGCGTTCGAGCACCACCACGCGGTCGCAGATTTCGCGGATCACCGCCATCTCGTGGGTGATCAGCACGATGGTCAGGTCCAGGCGGCGGTTGATGTCGCGCAGCAGCGCGAGGATGGCCTGGGTGCTCTCCGGGTCCAGCGCCGAGGTGGCCTCGTCGCAGAGCAGGATTTCCGGCTGGTGCACCAGAGCGCGGGCGATGCCGATGCGCTGCTTCTGCCCGCCGGAGAGTTGCGCCGGGTAGGCGTGGCGCTTGTCTTCCAGCCCCACCAGCTGCAGCAGCTCGTCCACTCGCTCGGCGATGCGCGCCTTGGGCACGCCGGCCACGCGCAGGGGCAGGGCGATGTTCTGCGCCACCGTCTTGGCCGACATCAGGTTGAAGTGCTGGAAGATCATGCCGACGCGACGGCGCAGGCCGACCAGTTGCTGGGCGTCGAAGGTGCCGATGTCCTCGCCATCGATCAGTACCTGGCCGACGCTGGGTTGTTCCAAGCGGTTGAGGGTGCGGATCAGCGAGCTCTTTCCGGCGCCGCTGCGGCCGATGATGCCGAACACTTCGCCACGGCGGACGGCGAGTTCGATGTCGCTCAGTGCTTCCACCGGGCCGTGGTGGCCGGCGTAGGTCTTGCCCAGCCCGCGCAGGGCGATGTGCTGGGTGGCGAGTTCGAGATTGCGGTTGAAGCTGACCATGGTGGGGGCCTGTTCGGTAGTTCGGAGCGGGCGCTTTGCCCTCTCCCTAACCCTCTCCTTGAAGGGAGAGGGGACTGGTTCGGTGTGTTCGGCAATTGCGGTTCTTGCCGGAGATTTCGGCGCGGCCGGAACGTAGGGCGCATAACCTGGAACAGGTTATCCGCCCTACGAAATAGCGCGCCAGCGGTGATGCTGGCGCGTTTACTGCCAGCCCGGCTGGTAGAGCGAACCGTGGGCCTTGTCCAGCGCGGCGCGGACCTGCGGCGAGTGCTGGTAGAGATCGACGAATTTCTTCAGCTTGCCGTCCGGGTCCTTGTAGTCATCGCGGGTCACGAACTGGATGACGTACTCGCGGTTCTCGATGCCATCGAACAGCAGCGCGCTGTTCGGATCGAGGGTCCCGGCCAGGCGGATGTAATGCGGGTAGCCCTGGGCGAGATCGACGTCGTCCAGCGCGCGGACCAGCTGCACGGCCTCCAGCTCGATGATCTGGAGGTGTTTGGGGTTGGCCACGATGTCGTCCAGTGTCGCCTTGTAGCCGACGCCATCCTTGAGCTTGAGCAGCCCGGCCTTCTGCAGCAGCTGCAGGCCACGGCCGCCATTGATCGGGTCGTTGGCGATGGCGACCTTGGCACCCTCGGGCAGGTCGGCGATGGCCTTGTATCGGGTCGAGTACAGGCCGACGTTGTTGATGATCCCCGGCGCGAACGCCTTCAGGTGCAGGCCGCCCTCGCGGTTGGCGTTCTCCAGGAAGGGCGTGTGCTGGAAGTAGTTGGCGTCGATGTCGCCGTGGTCGAGGGTGATGTTCGGTGCGTTCCAGTCGGTGAACTCCACCAGCTCGACCTTCAGGCCCTGTTCGGCGGCTTCCTTCACCGCCACTTCCAGCGGTGGGGCGAAGGCGGCGGTGGTGCCCAGGCGCAGGGTGTCGGCGGCCTGGGCGAGGCCGGCGGCGAGGAGGCTGAAGGAGAGCCCGAGGGCCAGTTTGAAGCGTGCATGCATGGCAACGAATCCTTTGTGATTTTTTAAGCCGATCGTCAAAGCGAGAAAGCTGGAGTCGCTCCAGTGGCGGTTGCCTGGCGAAAGCCTGCGCCGACGTGCCGCGCGGGCAGTCGGGCGCGGCCGGCGCCGAAGAGTTTTTCCCGCAGCGTGCCGTCCGCGTAGGCGGTCTTGTAGGCGCCGCGGTTCTGCAGTTCGGGTACCACGAGGTCGATGAAGTCGGCGTAGCTTTCCGGCTCCACGGTGCGGGTAAGGTTGAAGCCGTCCAGACCGGCCTCGTTGATCCAGCCCAGCAGCTCATCGGCCACCTGCAGCGGGTCGCCGACCAGCGTGGTGTAGCGGCCACCGAGGGCGAGCTGTTCCAGCAACTGGCGCACGGTGGCGTCGGTGCGGGCGACGGTCAGCGCCTTGGTGGCGGACTCGATGGCGTTGGTCTTCTCGTAGCGGATCGGCTCGTCCAGTGCGTAGCGCGAGAAGTCGATGCCGGTGGTGCTGGCGAAGTGTGCAAGGCCGGCCTCGGCACTGGCGAAGCGGCGGTATTCGGCGAGCTTGTCGCGGGCCTCGGCTTCGGTCGGTGCGACGATGACGTTGATGCCCATGAATACCTTGATGTCGTCCGCCCGGCGGCCGGCATCCACCGCCGCCTGACGGATGCGCTCCACCAGCACGCGGGTGGCCTCGCGGGTCTGCGCCGAGACGAACACGCACTCGGCGTGGCGTGCGGCGAAGGCCAGCCCGCGATTCGACGCACCGGCCTGGAACAGCAGCGGCGTGCGCTGCGGCGACGGCTGGCTGAGGTGGTAACCCTCGATGTCGAAGAACTCGCCGTGGTGGCGGACCTTGTGCACCTTGGCCGGCTGCGCGTAGATGCGCCGCTGGCGGTCGGCGACGACGGCATCGTCTTCCCAGCTGCCTTCCCAGAGCTTGTAGAGCACCTCCAGGTATTCGTCGGCGCGGTCGTAGCGACGGTCGTGGTCGATCTGTCGGTCCTGGCCCATGGCGCGGGCGGTGCTTTCCAGGTAGCCGGTGACGATGTTCCAGCCGACCCGGCCGTCGCTCAGGTGATCCAGCGTGGAGAGTCGCCGGGCAAACGGGTAGGGCGCCTCGTAAGTGAGGTTCGCGGTGATGCCGAAGCCCAGGTGCTCCGTTGCCCCGGCCATGGCCGAGACCAGCATCAGCGGGTCGTTCACCGGCAGCTGGATGGCTTCCCTGGCGGTGAGTTCGATGCCGTTCTGGTAGACGTCGTAGACGCCGAGGATGTCGGCGAGGAACAGGCCGTCGAACAGGCCTTTCTCCAGCAGGCGGGCGAGGTCGGTCCAGTGGCTGAGCTTGTTGAAGTCGCTGGAGCGGTCGCGCGGATGGGTCCACAGGCCGTGGTTGATGTGGCCGACGCAATTCATGCTGAAGGCGTTGAGGAGGATCTGCTTCTGGCTCATAGGGTCCCCCGGCGCGGCGGCAGCTGGTCGTTGAGGTAGTAATTGCCCACCGCGAAGTACTTCCAGCGCGCCGGGTCGTGCAGGGTGTGCACGCGGGCGTTGCGCCAGTGGCGGTCCAGGCCCAGCTCGGCGAGGCTGGCGCGGCTGCCGCCCAGTTCGATCAGCTTGGAGCCGGCCAGCAGCGAGACCTCGGTGGTGATCGCCCGCGCCTCGGCCACGGCGATGGAGGCGGCGGCGACGCTCTCGGCGCTTGGCTCGGCAGTGGCGGCATCGAGCACGCGGCCCGAGCGATCCAGCAGCGCTTCGGCGGCGTGCAAGCGGATTGCCAGGCGGCCGATTTCATTGATCGCCAGCGGATCGTCGCTGGCCTTGTCCACGCCCGCGTCGATCCACGGCCGCGCCTTTTCGCGCAGGAACACCAAAGCATCTTCATAGGCGCCACGGGCGATGCCGACATCGATGGCGGCGTGGAGAATCTGTGCGAAGGGGCCGACCGTGGTCGGACGCTCGAAGGCGCTCTGGAACGGCACGATGTCGTCCTCGCTCACGGGCGCGCCATCGAACACCACGCTGCCGCTGCCGGTGGTGCGCTGGCCGAAGCCGGACCAGTCGTCGATCACCTCCACGCCCTGGCTGTCGCGCGCGATGAAGGCGAACTGCTGGACGCCGTCGTCATCGATCACCAGGGTCGGAATGCGCTGTGCGTAGAGCGCACCGGTGCAGTAGAACTTGCGGCCATGGATGCGCAGTTGGCCGTCTTCGCGCTTGAGACGGGTGGTGCGCTCGTGGGCGGTGCGCGTGCCGATTTCTGCCAGCGCGTTGCCGAAGCGCACGCCGGCCAGCACTTCGGCGAACAGGCGGGCTTTCTGCTCTTCGCTGCCGTTCACCCGCAGCAGCTCGACGGCATAGAAATGGTTCTGCGGAATTTGCCCCAGCGATCCGTCGGCGGCGGAGATGATCGCGATCACACGGGCCACCGTGACGCGGGAAACCCCCGCGCCGCCGTGCTCGCGCGGCACGGTGATGCCCCACAGACCGGAGCGGCTGAAACGCTCCAGTTCGTCGATGGGCAAGCGCCGCTCACGGTCACGGACGATGGCGCCCTCGCGAAAGTCGGCGGCCAGGGTGCGGGCGACGTCGAGGGCTTCGTCGTCGCTGCGGATGATGTGGATGGGGGCGATCTGTGCGGGAGATTGTACGAGGCTGTTCATCGGCGCTCCTCAGATCCAGGAATGACGCGCGGGGCGTGCGCCGTTGAGGTGGTAGGCGCCGACCGCCTGGACCTTCCAGCGCACCGGGTCGTGCAGGGTGTGCACGCGGGCGTTGCGCCAGTGGCGGTCGAGGTTGAATTCGGCAAGGGTGGCGCGGCTGCCGGCCAGCTCGAAGAGTTTTTCGCTGGCGGCCAGGCTGACCTCGGTGGTCAGCACCTTGGCCTCGGCCACGGCGATGGAGGCACGGGCGGCGGACTCGTCGTCGATGGGGCGTGCGCTGACTTCGTCGAGCACATGGCCGGCGCGCTCCAGCAGCGCCTCGGCGGCGTGCAGTTCGACCTGCAGGCGGCCGATCTCGGCGATGGTGAAGGGCTCTTCGCTGGCCTGCTCGACGTTGGCATCGATGAAGGGACGGGTGCGCGTGCGGATGAAGTCGATGGCATCTTCAAGGGCGTTCGCCGCGATGCCGGCATCGATGGCGGCCTGGATCAGTTGCGAGACGGCGCCCTGGATGTTCGGCACGTCGGCGAGACGGCCGTTGTGGATCACCAGCGAACCGGCAACGGGGGCATTGTCCAGCAGCACGGTGCCGCTGGCGGTGGTGCGCTGGCCGAAGCCGGACCAGTCGTCGACGATGCGCAGGCCTTCCACGCCGCGCTCGACGAAGCCCATGACCGCGCGGCCTTGCTCATCGATGGCCTTCACCGCGACCCAGTGGGCGAACAGCGCGCCGGTGGAATAGAACTTCTCGCCGCTGACACGGAAGTGTTCGCCGTCGGGCCGCAGCCGTGCCTTGAGTTCGAGGGTGTTGCGGGTGTTGCGTTCGGGGCCGGCATTGCCGATGCGCCGACCGTTGAGTACGCCGCCGAACAGTACGCGCTTCTGCGCGTCGCTGGCGACGTTGTCGATCACGTTGAGCAGGCCGAACTGGTTCTGCGGAATCTGCCCCAGCGCCGGGTCGGCGGCGCAGATCACGCGGAAGACTTCGGCCACGGTGGCGTAGGAAACCTGCGCGCCGCCGTACTCGCGGGGAATGCTGATGCCGCCCAGGCCCAGGGCGGTGAAGTGCTCCAGCTCGCGCCAGGGCAGTGCGCGCTCGCGGTCGCGGGCGGCAGCGCCGGGTTTCGCCAGGCGGGCCACTTCGTGGGCGGCGTCGATGGCCTGGGCGTCGTTGTCGATGCGGCGCGCCGGGAGTTGCCGGGGCGCCTGGTCACGAAGGTCCTTGGGTGCGGATTCGTCGGTCATGCGGTTTCCTGTGGTTATTGCAGTGCGGGAGGTTCCCTCTCCCCAACCCTCTCCCTGAAGGGAGAGGGGCTGTCCGTGTGCGTTGATACAGCTGCTTCAGCTGGCGGGCTTTTAGCTCCCTCTCCCGCTTGCGGGAGAGGGCGGGGGGAGAGGGTTAAACGCCCCCGCGTCCGATCTCGCATCAGAACGCCGGCGCAATCTCACCCTTGTAGCGGGTCAGGATGAACTGGCGGACTTCCGGCGAATTCAGCACCTTGGCCAGCTTCTGGATGCCCGGGTCCTGGATGTTGTCCGGGCGGGCGACGAGGAACTCGGCGTAGAGGTCCTTGCCTTTCTCCACGATCAGCGCGCTCTTGGTGTCGATCCCGGCCTCCAGCGCGTAGTTGGCGAAGATGAACGCCAGGTCCACCTGCTTCACCGCGCGGGCCAGCAGGGCGCCTTCCAGCTCACGAATCTTCAGGTGTTTGGGGTTGTCGGTGATGTCGCGCTCGGAGGACTGCGGGTTGCTCGGGTCCTTGAGCTTGATGAGGCCGCTCTCGGCCAGCAGCACCAGGGCGCGGCCGGTGTTCACCGGGTCGTTGGGGATAGCCACGCTGGCACCGTCGGGCAGCTCGGCAAGGGACTTGTACCTGGTGGAGTAGGCGCCAAAGGGCTCGATGTGGATGCCTACCACCGGCACCAGGTCGGTGTGGCGGGTCTTGTTGAAGTCATCGAGGAAGGGACGGTACTGGTAGTAGTTGGCGTCGAGGTTCTTCTGCGCGAGCTGCAGGTTGGGCTGGATGAAGTCAGTGAAGACCTTGATATCGAGGTCGACGCCTTCCTTGGCCAGTTCCGGTTTGACGAACTCGAGGATCTCGGCGTGGGGCACCGGGGTGGCGCCGACCACTAGCTTCTCCCCCGCGTGGGCGGAGAAGGCGACGACGGCCGCCAGAATGGCGATGGCCTTTTTCATGGGTGTTGCTCCTTGGCAGTAGTGGGTGGGCCGTCGTGGTGTGGACGTGGGGCCTTGATGGCAGCGGGGCCCGGCTGCCGGCGGGTGGATCGCAAGTGCCGCTCCCGGTGGGGGAGTGGGCGGGGAATTCAACGCCGGGTGTAGCGCACCACGAGACGGTCGCCGCTCATCTGCAGGGCCTGCACCAGCAGGATCAGCAGGGCGACGGTGATGATCATCACGTCGGTCTGGAAGCGCTGGTAACCGAAACGGATGGCCAGGTCGCCGAGACCGCCGCCGCCGATCACGCCGGACATCGCGGTGTAGTCCACCAGCACGATGGCGGTGACGGTCACGGCGGCGATCAGCCCGGTGCGCGCTTCCGGCAGCAGGGTGTGCCAGATGATCTGCCAGGTGCTGGCGCCCATCGCCTGGGTGGCTTCCACCAGGCCGCGGTCGACTTCGCGCAGGGCGGTTTCCACCAGCCGCGCGAAGAACGGCGTGCAACCCACCACCAGCGGCGGAATCGCGCCGGCGACGCCCAGCGAGGTGCCGGTGATCAGCGTGGTGACCGGGATCAGCACGATCAGCAGGATGATGAATGGCAGCGAGCGCAGCATGTTCACCACCACCGAGAGAGCGCGGTACAGGCCGGGTCTGGCATGCAACTGGCGCTTGCCGGTGAGGTACAGCAGCACGCCCAGCGGCAGCCCCAGCAACACGGTGAAGGCCAGTGCGCCGCCGAGCATGGCGAGGGTGTCCAGGCAGGCCTGGGCGAGATCGTGCCAGTCGAGGTTGCGGAACCAGCCGTCCATCAGACGCCACCTCGTCTGAGTTTCGCCGCACGGTGCGGCGCGCGCAGGCGGTCGCCCTGGCCGAACAGCTTGTGGCGCAGGGTGCCTTGTTCGTACTCGCGCTTGAACAGCCCACGCGCCTGCAACTCGGGCACCAGCAGGTCGACGATGTCGACGAAGGTCTCCGGCGCCACCAGGCTGGAGAGATTGAAGCCGTCGACGTCGGTTTCCTCGACCCAGGCCTGCAACTCGTCCGCCACGGTCTGCGGCGAACCCACCAGCAGCGGGCCGTCGCCACCCAGGGCGCAGTAGTCGGCGATCTCGGCGGCGGTCCACTGGCGCTCCGGGTCGGCAGCGCTGAAGGCGTCCACCGCGGACTGGATCGCGTCGCTCTGTACGTGGCGCAACACCTGGTCCGGCGCGTACTGGCCGAAGTCGATGCCGGTCCAGCCGGAGACCAGCGCCAGGGCGCCCTCGCGGTCGCTGTAGCGGCGGTAGTCTTCCAGCTTGGCCAGGGCCTCCGCGTCGGTCGGTGCGACGATCACGGTGAGCTGGTTCAGCACCAGCACGTCGCTCGGCTCGCGGCCGGCTTCCACGGCGAGGCGGCGCAGGTCGGCCACCTGGTCGCGGAGGATGCGCTTGGTCGGCGCGGCAACGAACACGCACTCCGCATTGCCGGCGGCGAACGCCTTGCCCCGGCTCGATGCGCCGGCCTGGTAAAGCACTGGTGTGCGCTGCGGCGACGGCTGGCTCAGGTGGAAGCCGGGTACTTCGAAGTGCTCGCCCTTGTGCTCGATGGGGTGCACCTTGCGTGGGTCGGCGTAGATGCCGCTCGCACGGTCGGCGACCACCGCGTCTTCATCCCAGCTGGCTTCCCAGAGCTTGTAGCAGACCTCCAGGTACTCCTCGGCCAGGGCATAGCGCTGCTGGTGGTTGAGCTGTTGCTTCAGCCCCAGGTTGCGCGCGCCGCTGTTGAGGTAGGAAGTGACGATGTTCCAGCCGGCGCGGCCACGGGTCAGGTGGTCCAGCGTGGAGATACGCCGGGCGAAGGGGAACGGGTGCTCGAAGGACACCGAGGCGGTGATGCCGAAACCCAGGTGCTCGGTGGCCGCGGCCATGGCCGGGACGATCTGCAGCGGATCGTTGGCCGGCACCTGCGCGCCGGCGCGCAGGGCCGCGTCGGCGTTACCGTGGTAGACGTCATACACGCCCAGCACGTCGGCGAGGAACAGGCCGTCGATCTTGCCGCGTTCGAGGGTTTTCGCCAGTTCGATCCAGTAGTGGATGTCGGTGTACCGCGCGGCCTGCTGGTCGCGCGGGTGGCGCCAGAGGCCGGGCGAAAGGTGGCCGACGCAGTTCATGGCGAAGGCGTTGAGACGGATCTGCTTGCTCATCGCGCGTCCTCAATTCCAGTCGTGGCGCGGCGGGCGCTTGTCGTTGAGCAGCCAGTTGCCGACCAGGTGGTACTTCCAGCGCACCGGGTCGTGCAGGGTGTGCACGCGGGCGTTGCGCCAGTGGCGGTCGAAGCCGTGGCGGGCGAGGGTGGAGCGGGTGCCGCCGAGTTCGAACAGCTTGTTCGAGGCCTCGATGGCGACCTCGGTGGTCAGCACCTTGGCCTTGGCCACGGCGACCGAGGCGCGGGCCACGCTGTCTTCGTCCGGCGCCGGGCGAGCGGCGTCCATCACCTTGCCGGCGCGTTCCAGCAGGGCGTCGGCGGCTTCGATGCGGATGCCCAGTTCACCGATCTGGATGATGGTCAGCGGGTCGTCGCTGGCCTTTTCCACGCCGGCGTCGATCCACGGGCGCGCCTGCTCGCGGACGAAGGCGATGGTGTCGCGCAGCGCCGCGCGGGCGATGCCGGCATCGATGGCGGCGGTGGTGATCTGCGCGAACGGGCCGGCCAGGGTCGGCACGTCGTACGAGCGGTGCGTGGGGAAGACGTTGAACGCCGGTACGCGCAGGCCTTCCACCAGCACGGTGCCGCTGGAGGTGGTGCGCTGGCCGATGCTGGCCCAGTCGTCGACGATCACCAGCCCCGGCGTGCCGCGCGGGACGAAGGCGAGTTGGGCGTTGTTCTGTTCGTCCAGGCCGAGCACGCCGATCCAGTGGGCGTAGAGCGAGCCAGTGCAGTAGCCCTTGCGGCCGTCGATCAGCACGCTGTCGCCGTCGTGGCGTAGGCGGGTCTGGATGTCCTGGACGTTCTTGCCGCCGGTTTCCGACAGCGCGTTGGCGAAGCGGTTGCCCTTGAGCGCGAGATCAAAGAAGAAGCGCTTCTGCTCGTCGCTGCCCTGCAGGCGGATGTCTTCCAGCAGGCAGTAGTGGTTCTGTGGAATCTGGCCCAGCGAGGGATCGGCAGCGGAGACGATGGCGATGACCTCGGCGAGGGTCGCATAGGACACCTCGGCGCCGCCGAACTCGCGGGGCACGGTGATGCCCCACAGGCCGCTGTTGGAGTAGACCTCGATGACCTCGGGCGGGACGACGCGGTTGCGGTCGCGTTCGGCGGCTCCTTCTAGCAGGAACGCGGCGACCTTGTGGGCGACTTCGATGGCTTGTGCGTCGGAGACGATCCACTGCGCGTTGGGTTCGCGGATGTCGTAGTGGGCGGATTCGGGGAGTGGGGGCATGGCAGTACAGCGACCTCGGCAGATGATTCGACCCGGCGTTCGGGTCTGACTGATGAGGTCATTGCACAAGCTGTGCCGCAAATTAAAACCCTTTGAATTCAATGGCTTGAATATTTTGTCCAACAGTTTGGGCGCTGGGCACGCAGCAAAGTGTTGGGCGGGTGTTGCTGGGTCAACAGTTCTGGAGCAGCGATTGGTCTTGCGGGAGCGAAGCTTCTCGGCGATCAGAGTTCCCAGCCACACAGAGCATCAACGTAGGATGGCGTGGAGCGCAGCGATACCCATCAATCGCGATACGCCCAGAGCGGGCTGGATATCGCGAGCATTCAGTAAGCGCATAACGCGCCAGCGTTATCCGCCATTGTGGCATCGGTGGATAACCCGTTCCGGGTTATGCGCCCTGCGTGCTACAGGTCAGGAGGCATGGGCATCAAAAACCCTCAGGCCAGTTCCTGGCAGACGTCGATCCAATCCGCCGCCACCAGCTGCGCCATGCGCTGCGGTTCGATCCGCACTGCGCTGTGCACCGCGCCGGCCGCCGGCAGTACTTCGTCGAACGCCTGCAGCGACACATCGCAATACACCGGCAACGGCGTCGCCAGGCCGAACGGGCAGACACCGCCCACCGGGTGGCCGGTCAGGGCCACGACGTCCTCGGCACCGAGCATCTTGGCCTTGCCGCCGAAGGCTTCCTTGAGCTTGCGGTTGTCCAGCCGCGCGTCGCCGCGGGCCACCACCAGCACGGTGCGTTCGCCGACGCGCAGGGACAGCGTCTTGGCGATACGGCCCGGCTCCACGCCGTGGGCCTCGGCGGCCAGGGCCACGGTGGCGGTGCTGGTTTCCAGCTCGATGATGGCGATGTCGGGGGCCTTTTCGGCGAAGAAGGCGCGAACCGATTCCAGGCTCATGGGGCGATGCTCCGTATGGTGCGAAAAGGACTGAATCTAGGGAGCGTGGGCGGAGCTGTCCAGAGCGGGTTTTCAGTGTCCGCGAATGAGCAGCGTCTCGATGTCGGGTATGCCCATGGACTGGTTGGCGTTCAGCAGATCCAGGCGAGCCGCGAAGATCCTCAGCTCGCGGTCGGCCGCCTGCACCGCGCGGGTCAGCGCGGACAGCGGCACCGTGACCGAATGCAGCGGCGGCGGCGGGATGAAGGTCTCGCCCGGCCCGTTGAAGTCGAAGCTGACGGACTGGTTGTGCTGATTGATATCGGGAGAGGGATGGCCGCTGTACAGGTAGGCGCCCTTGCCGGCGGCGATGCGCTTCCAGCTGTGCATGTCGCCTAGGTCGCTGCAGCATTGCGGGAACAGGACGTCGAGATCGCCGATCCGCAACACGTAGCCGCCAGACAGGGGCGGAACCTGGCGCCAGTCTCCGGAGCCTTCCAGGCCCTCGGCGCAGTGCAGGCGGACCAACCGCGAAATGTCCGTGTCGCTCAGCTCGGCAATGCGATGGAACGCACTGCCCTGCAGGTACGGTCGCAGTCGCGGACTGAAGCCGTTGGCCCGCAGGTTGCGCTCATGGTAATCACGCCAGCCTGCCACGTGGTCCCAGTACGGCCCGTGGGACGGCAAGGGAACGGAGTCGACCAGGTAGAAGATTTCGATGACGGGGATGAGCTGAACCTGCATGGGACCGCCGGGAGTTTGCTGAGCGGCACGTTCTAAGGGCACTGCCCCCGAGCGTCCATAGCGAATTTTCCCATATCGCCTCCGGGAACCCTGGCGCGACCTATGCTCAAAAGCCCCGTCGCCCCGCTCGAAAAAAAATTCGCGTGGCCTGTCGATCTGTCGTTGCGCCCTTCGACTACTCGTCAGGAACCGGAAGCAACCGGCCGCCACGCTGAAAATGACAACAAGAGGAGAAAGACCATGCGTTTCATGGTGATCGTCAAAGCCACCGCCGACTCCGAAGCCGGTGTGATGCCCAAGGAAGAGCTGCTTGCCGCCATGGGAGCCTACAACGAGGAGCTGGTGAAGGCCGGCGTGATGCTGGCCGGTGAAGGCCTGCACCCCAGTGTCAAGGGCGCGCGGGTGCGCTTCGATGGCGCGTCGCGGCAGGTGATCGACGGCCCGTTCGCCGAGACCAAGGAGCTGATCGCGGGCTTCTGGATCATGCAGACCGCGTCGCTGCAGGAGTGCATCGACTGGGTCAGGCGCTCGCCCAATCCCTTCGACGGCGAGTCCGAGATCGAAATCCGGCAGATTTTCGAAGCCGAGGACTTCGGCGCCGAATTCACCCCCGAACTGCGCGAGCAGGAAGAACGCCTGCGCGCCGAAATCGCCAGCAAATCCTGAGCCTGGAGGAATCCGCCATGTTGATGAATGCCTACCTGGTCTTCGACGGCAACTGCGAAGAAGCCTTCCGTCACTACGCCGAAGTACTGCACGGCGAGCTGCCGCACCTGATGCGTTTCTCCGATGCGCCGGGTTGCGAGGACATGCCCGAGGCGCTGAAGAACCGCATCATCCACGTTCGCCTGGAAGTGGGCGGCCACGTGCTGATGGGCTCGGACGCCTCGCCCCAGTGCGGCCAGTACGAGGGCGTGAAGGGCGTGTCGATCACCCTCAACGTCGACACCAAGGCCGAAGCGCGGCGCATCTTCGACGCCCTCGGCCAGGGCGGCAAGGTTACCATGCCGCTGGAGCAGACCTTCTGGGCCGAGCTGTTCGGCGCGCTGGAGGACCGTTTCGGGGTGCCGTGGATGATCAATTGCGAGAAAGAGGTCTGATCGCAGGACTCTCCCTGTAGGAGCGCCCCATGGGCGCGATCGCGGGCATGGCCCGCTCCTACAGGGAGTCCTTCCCGGCGTCGGCGCGGAAGCGCTCCGGCGTTGTCCCGGTGAACCGCTGGAAAGCCCGGTGGAAACTGGTGACGTGCTCATACCCGAGCAGGAAGGCGATCTCCTGCAGCGCCATCCGGCTGGCCAGCAGATAACGCTGGGCCAGCGCCATCCGCACCTCCAGCACGATTCCCTTGAAGGTCAGCCCGTGCTCGCGCAGCCGGCGCTGCAATGTATGCGGCGGCAGACGCAGCCAGGCGGCGGTCTGCTCCAGGTCCGGCAGCGGGATGCGCGCGTTCTGCAGGAGGTAGTAGCGCACATCGTCCGGCAGCGCCGGGCCGCGTTCGAAGCTGGCCAGGGTTGCCGCGCCCTGGGCCTGGCAAAGCCGGCTCACCGACGGGTTGGCGGTGGAGAAGGGCTGGTCATGGAAGGCCTTCGGCATCCACAGCTCGGCCTGCCCGGCATTGAACTGGCTGGGGCCGGGGAATAGCTCGCCATACAGGGCCGCGTGGGCGGGTGGCGGGTAGGGCAGGTGCAGTTGCATGCCGGTGCAGGCCTCCAGGTTCGGCAGGCGCTGGCATAGCCAGCGCCAGGTACTGCTGAGCCACTCCTCGCAGAGGGCGATGCGTTCCACCTCGCCGAAGGGCGGTAGTTGCAGCGTCAGGCGGATGTGCTCGCCGACTTCCTCGCGGTGGGTGTGGATCGGGTGGGGCATCAGGCTCGACGGCTGGCCGAGCGAGATGTCCCAGGAGCGTCGCAGGTTGGCCGCGCTGATCAGCGCGTAGCCGATCACCCCCAGGTCATAGAGGTTGTAGCGCTGGCCCAGGCGCAGGAAGAAGTCGCTCGGGCCGAGCAGCCCGGCGGCCTGCTGCAGCAGGCGGTAATAGCGGGCGAAGTTCATCTCGGCGGCCGCCGCTTCGCTGTTGCTGGGCAGCCCGAGGCCACCCAGCAAGGGCGCCAGCGCCGGCAGGGTGGGGCGTGCGCGCCACTCGTCGAGGAAGTGGCGGAACAGTTGGCGGGCAGCGTAATCGATGTCGAAGGACGCGGTGGGCATGGCGCAGGCTCAAGCTGTCGTCTGATGCTAGTGAGTTGTCATCTTATGCTAGCCGATGGCCGAAAGCCGAGCCCTATACTGCCTCCATGGACAAGAACAACAAGGGCTTCCCATGACCGCTCCGGACCGCTTCCGCTCCTCCAACTCCCCCACCGAGCGCTTCGCCGAACTGCTGCTGCACAACGGCCGCTTCTATACCCTCGACCCCGCCCAGCCCTGGGCCGAGGCCGTGGCCATCCGCGATGGCCGGCTGCTGGCGGTGGGCCGTCGCGAGGACATGGAGCACCTGATCGGCCCGGACACCCTGGTGCGCGACCTCGAAGGCGCGTTCTGCATGCCCGGCCTGCACGACATGCACACCCACCCGGACCTGGCGCTGAACCCGCGTTACGCCGACGACCTCGACGTCGGCATCGAGGACCCGACCCCGGAGCAGCTTGCAAAAGCCATCCTCGATTACGCCGCCAGCCATCCCGGTGACGGTTGGGTCTACGGCCAGTACTGGGTGCGCTACACCTTCCGCGAAGCCGGGCTGAAGCCGGGCCGCGAGTGGCTCGACAGTATCCTGCCGGATCGCCCCGTGGCGCTGCTCGACCGCATGTGGGGCACCATGATGGTCAACTCCCGCGCGCTGGAACTGGCCGGTATCGACGCCAGCACCGCCGACCCGCGCAACGGCTACCTGGAGCGCGACGAGCTGACCGGCGAGCCCAACGGTCTGATGATCGACGGCGCCTACGCGCTGATCCACGCCGCCATGCCGCCGACCCCGGCGAAGGTGCTGCGCCAGTCCTACCGCGAGGGCGTGCACTTCCAGAGCTCGCGCGGCGTCACCGCGGCCAAGTACCTGCACGTCTGCGAGAACCGCCTGGACGCCCTCAAGTACCTCGACGACGCCGGCCAATTGACCCTGCGCGTGGAAGCAGCGATCAGCTGGCAGGACGACATCTTCCCGGTGCGCCGCCGCTGGGAGCTGCTCAGCGGCGAGCGTCACTACTATCGCAGCGCACGGTTGTCGGCGAACGCTGTGAAGTTCCACTTCGACGGTACCGTCGAGCCGCGCTCCTCCTTCCTTATTACACCCTGGCCGGGCGAGGACGCCTGGCGCGGCAAGCTCAACCTGACGCCCGAGCACATCACCGACATGGTGGTGGACATGGACAGCCGTGGCATCCGGGTCATCGCCCACTGCACTGGCGATGCGGCGTCCGACGTGTTCCTCGATGCGGTGGCCGAAGCGCGCCGGCGCAATGGTTTCAGCGGTGTGCGCCACCAGTGCGCGCACAGCACCATCCTGCATCCGGGCAACCTCAAGCGCTTCCGCGAGCTGGAAGTGATCGCCGAGTTCTCCCCGGCAGCCTGGTACCCGACGCCCTTCGCCAGCGGCGCGCGTTCGGGCTACGGCACGGATCGGCTGAAGCGCATCTACGACTTCAAGGGCGTGCTGGCCGCCGGCGGCATCGCGGTATTCGGAACCGACTGGCCGGTGGCATCCATCGACCCCTGGCTGGCGCTGGAAACCCTGGTCACCCGGCAAAACCCGTGGAACGACGACCCGGCCTGCTTCGGCGAGCCGATCAGCCTGGAGCAGGCGATCCGCGTGGCGACCCTCAATGGCGCCTATGCCATGGGCCTGGAGAAGCTCACCGGCAGCCTGGAGGCTGGCAAGTCGGCGGACTTCATCGTGCTCGACCGCAACCTGTTCGAGCAGCCGGCGCGCAACTTCATCCACCGCACCGAGGTGCAACTGACCTTCGTCGAAGGCCGCCCGGTGTACGACCGCCTCGGCCAGTTCAGCGATACCGCCCTGGCGGCGGTGTGGCAGGGCGAACCGCCGCGCATCGAAGGCGTCAACGCATGAACGCCGCGAGCATCCCGGTGACGGTGGTCGCCGGCTTCCTCGGCGCGGGCAAGACCACGCTGCTGCGCAACCTGCTGGAGCGCTGCGAAGGCCGGCGCCTGGCGGTGATCGTCAATGATTTCGGCGAGCTGAACATCGATGCCGGGATGATCGCCGAGCAGACCGAGGCGGTGTACAGCCTGGAGAACGGCTGCATCTGCTGCAGCGTGCAGGACGACCTGCTGGCGCAGCTGGAGCGCCTGGCGACTATGCACCCGCCGCTGGAGCAGGTGGTGATCGAGTGCAGTGGGGTGTCCGACCCGCAGCGCATCGTGCAGACGCTGGGTTACCCGAAGCTGCGCCGGCGTCTGCATCTGGATGCGGTGCTCACCGTGGTCGATGCTGCCCGCCGGGAACCGCTGGAAGGCGAGTATGCGCGACTGGAGCGCATGCAGGCCGCCGCCGCCGACCTGCTGCTGCTGAACAAGTGCGACCTGCTGGACGCCGACGAGCGCGCCAGCCAGCGCGAGCGTTTCGGCCGGGGCGCGCGGGTGCTGGAAACTATCCAGGCGCAGATTCCCGACGCGTTGCTGCTCGGTGAGCCGTCGCGCAAGCTGCGGCCCCATGGGCAGGAAGGCATCGACCATGGCGACCTGTTCGACAGCTGGAGCTGGCAGGGCGAGGCGAGCTTCGATGGCGCGCGGTTGAAACAATGGCTGGAGGCACTGCCTCGCGGCCTGCTGCGCCTCAAGGGGCTGATTCGCCTGGCGGGACAGGGCGAGACGGTCTGGCTGCAATATGTCGGCGGGCGCTATCAGCTGTGCCCGGCCACTGCGGCCGAGGCGGCGCAGGGCTCGCGGCTGGTGTTCATTGCGGAGAAGGATGCGGGGTTGCGGGTGGATCTTGAGGTCGGGCTGCGAGGGTGCATTTCGTAGACAAAGCTGCCTGGAACTCTGCGCCTGGGCTTCCCCTCACCCTAACCCTCTCCCAAGGGGAGAGGGGACCGTTCGGTGCAGGATGAAGCTGAGGTATCAGCCGGCACAATCCACTCCCTCTCCCTTTGGAGCGGGGCGCGCAGCCAGGGCGGGGGAGAGGGCTCGCTCGAGTACCGAGAGTTCGCCCGGTCTTTTCGCAGGCAATAAAAAACCGGCCCTCAGGGCCGGCTTTTCATGACGCGCCGAACTCAGCGGTATTCGCAGAGGTAGGCGGTGTCCTGGGCGACTTTCAGCTGGAACTTGCTGTTGGCCGGCACGGTGAAGTTGCTGCCGCCTTCGAAGGTTTCCCAGCTGTCGCTGCCCGGCAGCTTGACGGTCAGTGCGCCGGCGACGACGTGCATCACCTCCAGCTGGCTGGTGCCGAATTCGTATTCGCCGGGAGCCATCACGCCAATGGTGGCGGGGCCTGCGGTCATGTCGAAGGCGATGGATTTGACGGTGCCGTCGAAGTACTCGTTGACCTTGAACATGGGCTTCTCCTGCTAGAGGGGTGAAAAAGGGCCCGCCAGTATGCCCAAGGCCGCAGGCCCCGTCACTAGAGCGGCGCAGGCGACCGTGCGGTCAGTGCCAGGTCGGCGCTGAATCGACGATGAGTTTGCGGCTTCAGCCGGCGACGGGCAGGGTCAGCGGCAGCAGGCGGGCGGTATTGCGGGCGTCCTCCAGGGCGCGGTGCGGCTGTCCCTGGAAGTGCAGGCCGGCCAGGTGCAGCGCGGCGTTCAGGCCTACCTGGCGCTTGAGCTGACGGGCCTGGGCGAAGCGCTGCTTGAGGTTGACGTGGGGGACGCGGGACAGGTGGCTGTCCAGGTGCTGGCGGCGCCATTCCAGTTCCAGCTGGTGACGGTCGTAGTCGCCCCAGCTGGTCCAGCCGGCCAGGCGCGGGCTGTGCTGGGCGAGCCAGCGCTCGAACTGCGGCCAGACCTCGCGCAGCGGCGCGGCGGCATCGACATTGGCCTGGGTGATGTGGGTGAGTTCGCGACAGAAGGTCGTCAGCAGCGGGCGTCGCTGCGGGCGGACGAAACGCTGGAAATGGTCCAGCTCGCGGCCGTCGGCCTCGGCAACCAGGCTCGCGCCGATCTCGATGATCTCCATTTCCTCGACCGGCCAGCCGCCTTCCTCGGTGGTGGCTTCCAGGTCGATCACCAGCCAGTGGGGCATAGTCGGTGCTCGTGGTTGGGTTCGAATCGAGTATGGAAGGCGTTTGCGGGACCGGCAAACCGCTGTGCTAGGCTGAGCGACTTGATCGGACAAGGGGACTGCGATGGCGAAAGTGGCTTTCATCGGCCTGGGCGTGATGGGTTACCCCATGGCCGGGCATCTGGCGCGCGAAGGGCACGAGGTGTGCGTCTACAACCGCACCGCGAGCCGCGCCGCCCAGTGGGTCAAGCAGTTCGGCGGCAGCTCGGCGCAGACACCGCGCGAGGCCGCGCAGTGGGCCGACTTCGTGATGTGCTGCGTGGGCAACGATGACGACCTGCGCAGTGTGGTGCTGGGTGAGGATGGCGCGCTGGCCGGCATGCAGCCCGGCTCCGTGCTGGTGGACCACACCACCGCCTCGGCCGAAGTGGCCCGCGAGCTGGCGGTGGCGGCGGCCGAGCGCGAGCTGGGCTTCCTCGATGCGCCGGTTTCCGGCGGCCAGGCCGGCGCCGAGAACGGTGCGCTGACGGTGATGGTCGGCGGCGACGCTGACCTCTACGCCCGCGCCGAGCCGGTGATCGCCACCTATTCGCGCATGGTGCGGCGCATGGGCCCGGTGGGCAGCGGCCAGTTGACCAAGATGGTCAACCAGATCTGCGTCGGCGGCCTGCTGCAGGGGTTGTCCGAGGCGCTGCACTTCGCCCAGAGCGCCGGCCTCGACGGTATGGCGGCGATGGAAGTGATCAGCAAGGGCGCCGCGCAGTCCTGGCAACTGGAGAATCGTCACCAGAGCATGCTGGAAGGTCGCTTCGACTTCGGCTTTGCGGTGGACTGGATGCGCAAGGACCTGGGTATCGTCCTGGATGAGGCTCGCCGCAACGGCGCGCAGTTGCCGGTGACGGCGCTGGTCGACCAGTTCTACGCCGAGGTGCAGGCCGCCGGCGGCGGGCGCTGGGACACTTCCAGCCTGATCACCCGCCTTCAGGAATCGCCCGAGGCCTGATCCGTTTCTCCCCCTCAGGTGGCGCCATCGGTCGCAGAGATCGTCGTGCGCCGCTCCTGATCGCCTCAGGCGCGGAAGATAAAGTACACCGCGCCCAGCAGGCACAAGCCGGCCCATAGATAGTCGAGCTTCAGTGGCTGCTGCATGAAGTACACGCTGAACGGCACGAAGACCGCCAGCGTGATGACCTCCTGCATGATCTTCAGCTGCCCCACCGACATCACCGTGTAGCCGATGCGGTTGGCCGGCACCTGCAGCAGATATTCGAACAGTGCGATGCCCCAGCTGACCAGCGCCGCGATGATCCACGGCTTGCTGCTCAGGGTTTTCAGGTGGCCGTACCAGGCGAAGGTCATGAACAGGTTGGAGAGTGACAGAAGAAACGCGGTTTACAGCCAGACCGGCATGGCAGCGGCTCCAGAAGGGGACTGCGCCTGAGCCTAGTGGATGCGCGACGCGACAGCCAAGGGGCGGGATATTGATCAGGTTCGTATTGCGGGGAGCGGCGGCGCTGCTGGCGCTGGGGGTATTGGCGTTCGGCGGCTGGAAAGGTTGGCAGTGGTGGCAGCAGCGGTCGGTCTGGGCGCAGCTGACGGTGGCTCCGGCCATGGCTGCCGGGCAGAACTGGCCGCTGGGTGACTATCGCCTGGAGTGGGACGGTGCGTCCTTCGCCCTGCGCGCGGGCGAACATCCTGCGCAGACGCTGTGGCAGACCCGTGGCGGATTCCTGGCCGCGGGCATCGGTCGCGTGGATGCCGAAGAGCATCGCGGCGCGATGTTCGTCCGCGAACACCGCGAGCTGCTGTGTCGCCAGCAACAGTTGGACTCCGTGCGCGCTGAAGCGGACAGGTTGCTGATCGCCGGTACGCTCGGTTGTGCCGATGGCCGGCAAGCTCCTTATACCTTCTCGTTGCGCGCCGACGGCGAGCGCGGCGTAGTGATGGACGTGAGCCTGGCTGATCCGGCGCTGAATCGCCTCTATCTGGCCTGGGCACGGGAGGCGGACGAGCAGCTCCATGGCTTCGGCGAGCAATTCACCCGCTTCGACCTGAGCGGGCGGCGGCTGCCGATCCTGGTGCAGGAGCAGGGCGTGGGGCGCGGTCTTCAACCGATCACCCTGGCCGCGGACCTCAGTGCTCGTGCTGGTGGCGACTGGTGGACCACCTACGCGCCGGTGCCTTTCTATCTCACCTCGCGCCTGCACGGCTTCTTCAGCGAGGCGCCGGAGTACCAGGTCTTCGACCTGCGCGACGACCAGCGCGTGGCGCTGGAGGTGCATGCTGGCAAGCTCCAGGCCCACTTCTATAAAGGCAGCAGCCCCAAGGCGCTGATCGAGGCGCACACCTCGGTGGTCGGGCGCATGCCGCCGTTGCCGGCCTGGACCCAGCAGGGCGCGATCCTCGGGCTGCAGGGCGGCACCGAGCGCGTGCGCGGCATCGTCCGGCAATTCGAGCAGGCGAAGGTGCCGCTGGCGGGCGTCTGGGTGCAGGACTGGGTCGGCCAGCGCACCACCAGCTTCGGCAAGCAACTGTGGTGGAACTGGGTGCTGGATGGCGAGCGCTATCCGGGCTGGTTGGCGTTCAACACTGAACTGCGGGCCAAGGGCATTCGCAGCCTGGCCTATGTGAATCCCTTCCTGGTGGATACGGCTGAGAAGGGCGGGGCGACCCGCAACCTCTACCGTGAAGCGCTGGAACACGGCTACCTGACCCTGGATCAACAGGGGCAGCCGTTGCTGTTGCAGAACACCAGCTTCAGCGCCGGCCTGGTGGACCTGACCAACCCCCGGGCGGCTGACTGGCTGCGCGGGGTGATGCGCAAGGAGATGCTCGGCGCGGGCTTCTCCGGCTGGATGGCGGACTTCGGCGAGGCGTTGCCTTACGAGGCGAAGCTGGCCTCCGGTGAGCCGGCTTCCGTCGTGCACAATCGCTATCCGGAGCTGTGGGCCAAGCTGAACCGGCAGTTGGTGGAGGAGGAGGGCGCCGGCGACCTGCTGTTCTTCATGCGCTCCGCGTACAGCCGCAGCCCTGGCTTGACCACCAGTATGTGGCTGGGCGACCAACTGGTGACCTGGGATGCCGACGACGGCCTGCACAGTGCGCTGCTGGGGCTGCTGTCGGGCGGAGTATCCGGTTTCAGCCTGGACCACAGCGACACCGGCGGCTACACCACCATCAGCAGCCCGATCAGGAACTACCACCGCAGCGAGGAACTGCTGCTGCGCTGGATGGAATTCTCCGCCTTCACCAGCCTGCTGCGCACCCACGAGGGCAACCGCCCGGACGACAACGTACAGGCCTACAGTTCGCCAGCGACCGTGGCGCAGTTGCAGCGCTTCGCCACGGTGTTCCGCGAGCTGGCGCCGTACCGCCAGCGCCTGATGGAAGAGGCGGCGCAGCATGGCTGGCCGCTGGCGCGCCCGCTCTGGCTGGAGTTCCCCGCTGATCCGGCCAGCTTGGCGGAAACGCCGACGAGCTATATGCTCGGCGACCAATTTCTGGTGGCCCCGGTGCTGGAGCCTGGCGTGCAGCGTCTGAACGTGGCGTTGCCCGAGGGGCGCTGGGTGCATCTGTGGAGCGGTGCGACCTTTGAAGTCGCTGCCGGCGGAACGGTCGAGGTTCCCGCGCCGATTGGCGAGCCGGCGGTGTTCTATCGCGCCGGCTCCACCGATGGCGAGCAATTGGTGGCGGCCCTGCGCAAGCAGGGGATGCTGCGCTCCAGTCCATGATTTCCCTGTCGAGAGTTCATCCATGCAATGCCGTATCGGCTGTGGCGCCTGCTGCATAGCGCCGTCGATTTCCTCGCCCATCCCCGGTATGCCTGACGGCAAGCCGGCGGGCGTCCGCTGCGTGCAGCTCGATGAACGCAATCTGTGCAAACTATTCGGCGACTCGCGGCGTCCAAAGGTCTGTGCGGTCTTCGATGCGGACGCCGACGCCTGCGGCAGCAGCAACCAGCAGGCCCTGCAGATCCTCACCGAGTGGGAACGCATCACCGCCGCCTGATGTGACTTGGAAGTCACGTTTTCGCGGTCCATACTGACGCCCCGACCCGCTCAAGACCGCGGATTGCGACGGGGCGGCGGCGTTTGCTGCCCCCACAAGATCAAGAATAAAGAGAGGTAAGACGATGCGTGGTGTATTGCGTATGACCCTGCTGGCCAC
This sequence comes from Pseudomonas sp. PDM19, assembly GCF_014852215.1. NCBI lineage: Bacteria > Pseudomonadati > Pseudomonadota > Gammaproteobacteria > Pseudomonadales > Pseudomonadaceae > Pseudomonas > Pseudomonas sp. PDM19. The sequence goes on from NZ_JACVBG010000001.1 coordinate 414,983, forward strand.
TGCCGTGATGGGCTTTGCCGGCACTGCCCTGGCGGAAGACTGGAAGCTGGAGAAGGAAGAAGACGGCGTGAAGGTCTTCCTCAGCCCTGTGGCCGGCTCCAAGTACAAGGCCTACCGTGGCGTCGTCGACATCAAGGCCGACGTGGCCAAGATCAACGCCCTGCAGGAAGACGTGGCCGGTTCCTGCAAGTGGATCCATGCCTGCGCCGAGATGCGTTTGCTGAAGACCGAAGGCGACAATTCCTGGACCTACTCGAAGATCGACATGCCCTGGCCGGTGACCGGCCGCGACGTGGTGATCCATGTGACCACCGAGAAGACCGCCGACGGCGGCCTGATCCGTCACCTGAAGGCCGAGCCGACCTACATCCCGGAAGAGAAGGGCGAAATCCGCGTGCCGAAGCTGATCGGCGAGTGGAAGCTGGTCCCCAAGGGCGCCGGCGTGACCGAAGTGACCTACCAGGTGCAGACCGAGCCGGGTGGCAGCATCCCGTCCTGGCTGGCCAACAGCTTCGTGGTCGATGCGCCGATGAACACCCTGAAGGGCCTGCGCAGCGCCGCCGAGAAGTAATAGGCGCTGTCGTTGCCTTGCATGAAAAAGCCGCCTTCGGGCGGCTTTTTCGTTCCTGTCGTGGCGCGTCGGCGGGGCTCGCTCCTGCAGGAAGGCGAAGCGCGGCAATAAAAAAGGCCGCCCGAAGGCGGCCTTTTCTCGTACGCCGTAGCGCTTAGCGGGCCTTGAGGTCCACGAAGTCGCGCTGGGTGGCGCCGGTGTACAGCTGACGCGGACGGCCGATCTTGTACGGACCGGAGAGCATTTCCTGCCAGTGCGAGATCCAGCCCACGGTACGTGCCAGGGCGAAGATCACGGTGAACATGCTGGTCGGAATGCCGATGGCCTTCAGGATGATGCCGGAGTAGAAGTCCACGTTCGGGTAGAGGTTGCGCTCCACGAAGTAGGGATCGTGGCGGGCGATTTCTTCCAGCTTCATGGCCAGTTCCAGTTGCGGGTCGTTGATGCCCAGCTCCTGGAGAACCTCGTCGCAGGTCTGTTTCATGACCTTGGCGCGCGGGTCGAAGTTCTTGTACACGCGGTGACCGAAGCCCATCAGCTTGAACGGATCGTTCTTGTCCTTGGCCTTGGCCACGAACTTCTCGATGTTGGACACGTCACCGATCTCGTCCAGCATGCGCAGAACGGCTTCGTTGGCACCGCCGTGGGCCGGTCCCCACAGGGCAGCGATGCCCGAGGCGATACAGGCGAACGGGTTGGCACCCGAGGAGCCCGCCAGGCGCACGGTGGAGGTGGAGGCGTTCTGCTCGTGATCGGCGTGCAGGATGAAGATGCGGTCCATGGCCTTGGCCAGCACGGGGCTGATCGGCTTGGTCTCGCAAGGGGTGTTGAACATCATATGCAGGAAGTTTTCTGCATAGTTCAGGTCGTTGCGCGGGTACATCATCGGCTCGCCCTTGGAGTACTTGTACACCATGGCAGCGATGGTCGGCATCTTGGCGATCAGACGATGCGCCGAGACTTCCCGGTGCTTCGGATTATTGATGTCCAGGGAGTCGTGATAGAAGGCGGAGAGCGCACCGATCACGCCGCACATCACGGCCATCGGGTGCGCATCACGGCGGAAACCGTTGAAGAAGGTCTTCAGCTGTTCATGAACCATGGTGTGGTTCTTGATGGTGCCGACGAACTTTTCCTTCTGCTCGGCAGTCGGAAGTTCGCCGTTGAGCAGCAGGTAGCAGGTTTCCAGGTAGTCGGACTTCTCGGCGAGCTGTTCGATCGGGTAGCCGCGATGCAGCAGTACACCTTTATCACCGTCGATGTAGGTGATCTTCGACTCGCAGGAGGCGGTGGACATGAAGCCGGGGTCGAAAGTGAAGTGACCCGTGGAGGTCAGGCCCCGCACGTCGACAACATCGGGACCCAGCGTGCCGGAGAGGACAGGCAGTTCGACGGGGGCAGCGCCCTCGATGATCAACTGCGCTTTTTTGTCAGCCATGATGGCCTCCTATTTATGCTTGAAATCATCTGTACGACCCCCCACGCAGGGCCCGCACCACTATAGAGAGATAAATCCGAATGTCAATTTGCACAATCGGAGAAGTTTGGCTCCTCCAAGCCCCTGTTTTGCCGGAAAAATTTGCCTGTTTACGCCTTTTCGGGGGGTGCGGCAATTAGTCCTTAGGTGAAGGTCTTTCCGTTGTCATTAGGAGCCTAACTGTCTATACTCGGCGACCAGCCGCCAAGGGCCGTCCGGCCTCGCTTGATTGGTGGTTGTCACTCCCGAAGGTGATGGGTACCTGACAAGTGCACCTCCCGACAACTAGCCCTGATTCATAGAAGGGCTCTCAGTGTGAAAAAAGCCGTGAATAGCAAACGACCCGTAAACCTAGACCTAAGGACCATCCAACTCCCTATCACTGCTTACACGTCGATTCTCCACCGCATCTCTGGCGTCATTCTGTTCGTGGGCATCGCAGTGCTGCTGTTCGCACTGGATCGTTCCCTCGCTTCGGAAGAAAGCTTCGAGCAGGTGAAGGCGTGTCTGACCCATCCGTTGGTCAAGCTTGTGATCTGGGGCCTGCTGTCTGCGCTCCTGTACCACCTGGTAGCCGGTATTCGTCACCTCGTCATGGACGCAGGTATTGGCGAAACGCTGGAAGGCGGTAAGCGTGGTTCGAAAATCGTCATCGCTGTCGCAGTGGTGCTGATCGTTCTGGCGGGGGTATGGGTATGGTAACTAACGTCACTAACTTGTCGCGTTCGGGTCTCTATGACTGGATGGTCCAGCGCGTCTCCGCGGTCGTTCTCGCGGCTTATGTTCTCTTCCTGCTGGGCTTCCTGATCGCCCACCCGGGTATCACCTACACCGAGTGGCATGGTCTGTTCTCCCACAGCCTGATGAAGATTTTCAGCCTGTTGACGCTGGTTTCCCTGAGCGTGCACGCGTGGGTTGGTATGTGGACCATCACTACCGACTACCTGACTCCGATGGCGCTGGGTAAGTCCGCGACCGTCGTGCGTTTCCTCGTCCAGGCGGTATGCGGCATGGCCATGTTCGCATTCTTCGTCTGGGGTGTGCAGATTCTCTGGGGTAACTGATCCATGGCTAGCATTCGTACTCTTTCCTTCGACGCCATCATCGTTGGTGGTGGCGGCGCCGGCATGCGCGCTGCGCTGCAACTGGCCCAGGGCGGTCACAAGACTGCCGTGGTGACCAAGGTCTTCCCGACCCGTTCGCACACCGTATCCGCCCAGGGCGGCATCACCTGCGCCATCGCTTCGGCCGACCCGAACGACGATTGGCGCTGGCACATGTACGACACCGTCAAGGGCTCCGACTACATCGGTGACCAGGACGCTATCGAATACATGTGCTCCGTCGGCCCGGAAGCCGTGTTCGAACTGGAACACATGGGTCTGCCGTTCTCCCGTACCGAGCAGGGTCGCATCTACCAGCGTCCGTTCGGTGGCCAGTCCAAGGACTTCGGCAAGGGTGGCCAGGCTGCCCGTACCTGCGCCGCGGCTGACCGTACCGGTCACGCCCTGCTGCACACTCTCTATCAGGCCAACCTGAAGAGCGGTACTTCCTTCCTTAATGAGTGGTACGCGGTTGACCTGGTGAAGAACCAGGACGGTCATGTGGTTGGCGTCATCGCTATCGACATCGAAACCGGCGACACCGTTTATATCCGCTCCAAAGCCGTGGTCCTGGCCACTGGCGGTGCCGGCCGTATCTACGCCTCCACCACCAACGCCCTGATCAACACCGGTGACGGCATCGGTATGGCCCTGCGCGCTGGCGTGCCGGTGCAGGACATCGAGATGTGGCAGTTCCACCCGACCGGCATCGCCGGCGCTGGTGTACTGGTCACCGAAGGTTGCCGCGGTGAAGGTGGCTACCTGATCAACGCCCATGGCGAGCGTTTCATGGAGCGTTACGCTCCGAACGCGAAAGACCTGGCCGGCCGCGACGTGGTTGCCCGCTCCATGGTTAAAGAAGTGATCGCCGGCAACGGCGTGGGCCCGAACAAGGACCACGTACTGCTGAAGCTCGACCACCTCGGCGAAGAAGTTCTGCACAGCCGCCTGCCTGGCATCTGCGAACTGTCCAAGACCTTCGCCCACGTTGACCCGGTTGTCGCTCCGATCCCGGTTATCCCGACCTGCCACTACATGATGGGCGGCGTTGCCACCAACATCCATGGCCAGGCCCTGACCATGGACGCCAACGGCAACGAGCAGATCATCGAAGGCCTGTTCGCCGTAGGCGAAGTGGCTTGCGTATCGGTACACGGCGCCAACCGCCTGGGCGGCAACTCGCTGCTCGACCTGGTTGTGTTCGGTCGTGCCACCGGTCTGCACCTGGAGAAGGCGCTCAAGGATGGTATCGAGCACCGCCAGGCTTCCGAGTCCGACCTGGAGTCCGCTTTCAAGCGCCTGAACGGCGTGAACGAGCGCACCAGCGGCGAAGAAGTCGCTCCGCTCAAGCGCGAGCTGCAATCCTGCATGCAGAACTACTTCGGTGTGTTCCGTACCGGCGAATACATGCAGAAAGGTATCGCTCAGCTGGCTGATCTGCGTGAGCGTATCGCTGCGGTCAAGATCAACGACAAGAGCCAGGCATTCAACACGGCGCGTATCGAAGCGCTGGAACTGCAGAACCTCCTCGAAGTGGCCGAAGCCACTGCGATTGCGGCAGAAGCCCGTAAAGAGTCCCGCGGCGCGCATGCCCGTGAAGACTTCGAGGAGCGCGATGACGAGAACTGGCTGTGCCACACCCTGTACTTCCCGGGTGAGAAGCGTGTAGCCAAGCGTGCCGTCAACTTCGCGCCGAAAACTGTTCCGGCATTCGAACCCAAGGTTCGTACTTACTAAGGGTGCCCGCCATGTTGCAAGTGAGTGTTTACCGCTACAACCCTGAGAAGGACGCTGCGCCTTACATGCAGGACTTCCAGGTCGATACCGACGGCAAGGACATCATGGTCCTGGACGTGCTGGCGCTGATCAAGGAACAGGACGAGGGCTTCTCCTACCGTCGTTCCTGCCGTGAAGGCGTGTGCGGTTCCGACGGTATGAACATGAATGGCAAGAACGGCCTGGCCTGCATCACCCCCCTGTCGGCCGTTGGCCTGAAGGGCGGCAAGCTGGTCATTCGCCCGCTGCCCGGCCTGCCGGTCATCCGTGACCTGGTTGTCGACATGCGCATCTTCTACAAGCAGTACGAGAGCGTGAAGCCGTTCCTGCAGAACAAATATGCAGCGCCGGCCATCGAACGTCTGCAAAGCCCGGAAGAGCGCGAGAAGCTGGACGGTCTGTACGAGTGCATCCTGTGCGCCTGCTGCTCGACGTCCTGCCCGTCGTTCTGGTGGAACCCGGACAAGTTCCTGGGTCCCGCCGCACTGCTGCAAGCCTATCGCTTCCTGGCCGACAGCCGTGACACCGAAACTCAGGCGCGCCTGGCGAGCCTGGATGACCCGTTCAGCGTCTTCCGCTGCCGCGGGATCATGAACTGCGTGAACGTCTGCCCGAAGGGTCTGAACCCCACCAAGGCAATCGGTCACATCCGTAACATGCTGCTGCAGAGCGGCACTTGATCCGAGGGCCTCGCGCCCAAAGATCATTGCAAGAGCGACACCTGTGCCGCCGGAACATTTTCCGGCGGTACAGTCCCTAGGACCCAAGCCCACAAAGCGGGGGTCCTGTTTTGAAAACGTATATATGACCAGCAGGGGCATCCGGGCTGGTACCCGGACTATCTGCGGGGATCGGTGGCTTGAAGTCGCTGTGTATGACTTCGCGCCAGAGATTCCACAGGTGGAGTCCCCTTACCGAGGGTGACCAAGCATGCACGAAAGCGTAATGCAGCGGATGTGGAACAGTGCCCATCTATCCGGTGGAAACGCTGCCTACGTCGAAGAGCTCTACGAGCTCTACCTGCACGACCCGAACGCTGTGCCAGAAGAGTGGCGCACGTACTTCCAGAAGCTCCCCGCCGACGGCAATCCTGCCCCCGACGTCTCGCATTCCTCTATCCGTGATCATTTCGTACTCCTGGCCAAGAACCAGCGCCGCGCTGCGCCTGTTTCCGCTGGCAGCGTAAGCACCGAGCACGAGAAAAAGCAGGTTGAAGTCCTGCGTCTGATCCTGGCATATCGTCTGCGTGGACATCAGGCAGCATCGCTCGATCCGCTGGGTCTCTGGGTGCGTACCGCTCCCTCCGATCTGTCGCTCGAACACTACGGGCTCACCGCTGCAGACCTCGACACTACTTTCCGTACCGGTGAGCTCTACATCGGCAAGGAAGAAGCGACCCTGCGTGAAATCATCGATGCGCTGAAGCAGACCTACTGCAGCACCATCGGCGCCGAGTTCATGCACATCGTCGATTCCGAGCAGCGCCACTGGTTCGCCCAGCGCCTTGAAAGCGTGCGCGGCCGTCCGACGTATTCCGCCGACGCCCGTTCCCACCTGCTCGAGCGCCTGACCGCTGCCGAAGGCCTGGAAAAGTACCTGGGCACCAAGTACCCGGGCACCAAGCGCTTCGGCCTGGAAGGCGGCGAGAGCCTGATCCCGATGATCGACGAGATCATCCAGCGCTCCGGCTCCTACGGCGTCAAGGAAATCGTCATCGGCATGGCCCACCGTGGCCGTCTGAACGTCCTGGTCAACACCCTGGGCAAGAACCCGCGCGACCTCTTCGACGAGTTCGAAGGCAAGAAACTGGTCGAACTGGGCTCGGGTGACGTGAAGTACCACCAGGGCTTCTCCTCCAACGTCATGACCACCGGCGGCGAAGTCCATCTGGCCCTGGCGTTCAACCCCTCGCACCTGGAAATCGTTTCCCCGGTGGTCGAGGGCTCGGTACGCGCTCGTCAGGACCGTCGCAAAGACGGCAGCGGCGACAAGGTCGTGCCGATCTCCATCCACGGCGATGCCGCCTTCGCGGGGCAGGGCGTGGTCATGGAAACCTTCCAGATGTCGCAGACCCGTGCTTACAAGACGGGCGGCACCATCCACATCGTGATCAACAACCAGGTCGGCTTCACCACCAGCCGTCAGGACGATGCTCGTTCCACCGAGTACGCGACCGACGTGGCGAAGATGATCCAGGCGCCGATCTTCCATGTGAATGGCGACGATCCGGAAGCGGTCCTGTTCGTGACCCAGCTGGCCATCGATTACCGCATGCAGTTCAAGCGTGACGTGGTCATCGACCTGGTCTGCTACCGTCGTCGCGGCCACAACGAGGCCGACGAGCCGAGCGGCACCCAGCCGATGATGTACCAGCAGATCGCCAAGCAGCGCACCACCCGTGACCTGTATGCCGACGCGCTGATCGCCGCTGGCGTGCAGACCACCGAGCAGGCCCAGGAGAAGGTCGACGAATACCGCGACGCTCTCGACAACGGCCTGCACGTGGTGAAGAGCCTGGTGAAGGAGCCCAACAAGGAGCTCTTCGTCGACTGGCGTCCGTACATCGGCCACGCCTGGACCGCCCGTCACGACACCCGTTGCGACCTGAAGACCCTGCAGGACCTGTCCAACAAGCTGCTGGAAACCCCGGACGGCTTCGTCATGCAGCGTCAGGTACAGAAGATCTACGAAGACCGCGCCAAGATGGCTGCCGGTGGTTTCCCGATCAACTGGGGCTTCGCCGAGAACCTGGCCTACGCCACCCTGCTGTTCGAAGGTCACCCGGTCCGCATGACCGGTCAGGACGTCGGCCGCGGCACCTTCTCGCACCGCCACGCGGCGCTGCACAACCAGAAGGACGACTCGGTCTACATCCCGCTGGCCAACCTGTTCGACGGCCAGCCGCGCGTCAGCCTGTACGACTCCTACCTCTCGGAAGAAGCTGTACTGGCGTTCGAATACGGCTACGCCACCACCACCCCGGATGCACTCGTGGTGTGGGAAGCGCAGTTCGGTGACTTCGCCAACGGTGCACAGGTCGTGATCGACCAGTTCATCACCAGCGGCGAAACCAAGTGGCAACGTCTGTGTGGTCTGACCATGCTGCTGCCGCACGGTTACGAGGGCCAGGGCCCGGAGCACTCCTCCGCGCGTCTGGAACGTTACCTGCAGCTGTGCGCCGAGCAGAACATCCAGGTCTGCGTGCCGACTACTCCGGCTCAGGTCTACCACATGCTGCGTCGTCAGGTGATCCGTCCGCTGCGCAAGCCGCTGATCGTGATGACTCCGAAGTCGCTGCTGCGTCACAAGCTGGCCATCTCGACCCTGGAAGATCTGGCCGACGGTTCGTTCCAGACTGTGATCAACGAGATCGACAGCCTGGATCCGAAGAAAGTCGACCGCATCGTGCTGTGCAGCGGCAAGGTCTACTACGACCTGCTGGAGAAGCGTCGTGCCGAAGGTCTCGAGAATATCGCGATCGTTCGTATCGAGCAGCTGTATCCCTTCCCGGAAGACGATCTGACCGAGGTGCTGTCGCAGTACAAGAACCTCAAGCACATCGTCTGGTGCCAGGAAGAGCCGATGAACCAGGGCGCCTGGTTCTGCTCGCAGCACCACATGCGTCGTGTCATCGCCGCGCACAAGAAAGGTCTCAATCTGGAATACGCGGGCCGCGAAGGCTCGGCAGCTCCGGCTTGCGGCTACGCTTCGATGCACGCCGAGCAGCAGGAAAAACTGCTGCAGGACGCCTTCACCGTTTAACGCCAACGCGCAGTTGATACCGAATTTAAGGAAACACACATAATGGCTATCGAAATCAAAGCCCCAACCTTCCCGGAATCGGTTGCCGACGGCACCGTCGCAACCTGGCACAAGAAGGTCGGTGAAGCCGTCAAGCGTGACGAGCTGATCGTCGACATCGAGACCGACAAGGTCGTGATCGAAGTACTGGCCGAGGCCGACGGCGTCCTGGCTGAGATCGTCAAGAATGAAGGCGACACCGTTCTTTCCAACGAACTGCTGGGCAAGCTGAGCGAAGGCGGTGCTGCCGCTGCCGCTCCGGCTGCTGCCTCGGCTCCGGCTGCCGCACCGGCTGCTGCTGCCACTGCCGCCGTTGCCGGCGACGACAACATCCTCTCGCCGGCTGCCCGCAAGCTGGCCGAAGAGAACGGCATCGACCCGAACAGCCTGGCCGGCACCGGCAAGGGCGGTCGCGTGACCAAGGAAGACGTCGTAGCCGCTGTTGAAGCCAAGAAGAATGCCCCGGCTGCCGCTCCGGCCGCCAAGGCAGCTGCTCCGGCCGCTGCCGCTGCTCCCGTGTTCGCCGCTGGCGACCGCGTCGAGAAGCGCGTGCCGATGACCCGCCTGCGCGCCAAGGTTGCCGAGCGTCTGGTCGAAGCCCAGTCCTCCATGGCCATGCTGACTACCTTCAACGAAGTCAACATGAAGCCGATCATGGACCTGCGCAACAAGTACAAGGACCTGTTCGAGAAGAAGCACAACGGCGTTCGCCTGGGCTTCATGTCCTTCTTCGTCAAGGCCGCCACCGAAGCCCTGAAGCGCTTCCCGGGCGTCAACGCCTCGATCGACGGCAACGACATCGTCTACCACGGCTACCAGGACATCGGTGTGGCAGTTTCCAGCGACCGCGGTCTGGTCGTACCGGTTCTGCGCAATGCCGAGTTCATGAGTCTGGCCGAGATCGAGAACGGCATCGCCACCTTCGGCAAGAAAGCCAAAGACGGCAAGCTGTCCATCGAAGACATGACCGGTGGTACTTTCACCATTTCCAACGGTGGCGTATTCGGTTCCCTTCTGTCGACTCCGATCGTCAACCCGCCGCAGACCGCCATCCTCGGCATGCACAAGATCCAGGAACGCCCGATGGCCGTTAATGGCCAGGTAGTGATCCTGCCGATGATGTACCTGGCGCTGTCCTACGATCACCGCATGATCGATGGCAAGGAAGCGGTAAGCTTCCTGGTCACCATGAAGGATCTGCTGGAAGATCCGGCTCGCCTGCTGCTCGACGTCTGATACGTCAGTTCACACGACGGCCCCGTACTACACGACGGCCCCGAAAGGGGCCGTCCGCTTCACCGGAATAAGGATTGAGACATGAGCCAGAAATTCGACGTGGTTGTGATTGGTGCCGGCCCCGGCGGTTACGTAGCCGCCATCCGTGCCGCCCAACTCGGCCTGAAGACCGCTTGCATCGAGAAGTACATCGGTAAAGAGGGCAAGGTCGCTCTCGGCGGTACCTGCCTGAACGTAGGCTGCATTCCGTCCAAGGCGCTGCTGGACAGCTCCTGGAAGTACAAGGAAGCCAAAGAGAGCTTCGACGTTCACGGTATCTCCACTGGCGAAGTGAAGATGGACGTTCCGGCGATGATTGGTCGCAAGGCCAACATCGTGAAGAACCTGACCGGCGGCATCGCCACCCTGTTCAAGGCCAACGGCGTGACCTCCTTCGAAGGCCACGGCAAGGTCCTGGCCAACAAGCAGGTCGAAGTGACCGGCCTGGACGGCAAGACCCAGGTTCTGGAAGCCGACAACATCATCATCGCTTCGGGCTCCAAGCCGGTCGAAATCCCGCCGGCCCCGCTGACCGAAGACATCATCGTCGACTCCACCGGCGCCCTGGAATTCCAGAGCGTACCGAAGAAGCTCGGCGTGATCGGCGCTGGCGTCATCGGCCTGGAACTGGGTTCGGTCTGGGCTCGCTTGGGCGCTGAAGTCACCGTCCTGGAAGCCCTGGACAAATTCCTTCCGGCTGCCGACGAGCAGATCGCCAAGGAAGCCCTGAAGACCCTGACCAAGCAAGGTCTGAACATCCGCCTGGGCGCGCGCGTCACCGGTTCGGACGTGAAGAAGAAGCAGGTCACCGTGACCTTCACCGACGCCAACGGCGAGCAGAAGGAAGTCTTCGACAAGCTGATCGTGGCCGTGGGCCGTCGCCCGGTGACCACCGATCTGCTGGCTGCCGACAGCGGCGTGACCCTGGACGAGCGTGGCTTCATCTTCGTCGACGACCAGTGCAAGACCAGCGTTCCGGGCGTCTACGCCATCGGTGACGTGGTCCGCGGCGCCATGCTGGCGCACAAGGCCTCGGAAGAGGGCGTGATGGTTGCCGAGCGCATCGCTGGCCACAAGGCCCAGATGAACTACGACCTGATTCCGTCGGTGATCTACACCCACCCGGAAATCGCATGGGTCGGCAAGACCGAGCAGCAGCTCAAGGGTGAAGGCGTCGAAGTCAACGTCGGTACCTTCCCGTTCGCCGCCAGCGGCCGCGCCATGGCTGCCAACGACACCGGCGGTCTGGTCAAGGTCATCGCCGATGCCAAGACCGACCGCGTACTGGGCGTCCACGTGATCGGCCCGAGCGCCGCCGAGCTGGTTCAGCAGGGCGCGATCGGCATGGAATTCGGCACCAGTGCCGAAGACCTGGGCATGATGGTCTTCTCCCACCCGACTCTGTCCGAAGCGCTGCATGAAGCGGCCCTGGCAGTGAATGGCCACGCCATCCACATCGCCAACCGCAAGAAGCGCTAAGGAACGGGACCACGGCGGGGAGGGCGGCAGTCTTTTGCGAGGGGCTGCCGTCCATCCCGCCGGATCGTTTCTCCCCCGAGGGGGACTCGGTCACAGGTGGCGTGGTGCCACGAGCGCCGCGCCGAATGCGCAATACCCAAGACGAAAACGGTAGACAAGCATGAATCTCCACGAATATCAGGGTAAGCAGCTGTTCGCTGAGTACGGCCTGCCCGTATCCAAGGGCTTCGCCGTCGACACACCCGAAGAGGCCGCAGAAGCCTGTGAAAAGATCGGTGGTACCGAGTGGGTCGTTAAGGCCCAGGTACACGCCGGTGGCCGCGGTAAAGCGGGCGGTGTGAAGCTGGTCAAGAGCAAAGAGGACGCCAAGGCGTTCGCCGCCAACTGGCTGGGCAAGCGTCTGGTGACTTACCAGACTGACGCCAATGGCCAGCCGGTCAGCAAGATCCTGGTGGAATCCTGCACCGACATCGACAAGGAGCTGTACCTCGGCGCCGTTGTCGACCGTTCCAGCCGTCGCATCGTCTTCATGGCCTCCACCGAAGGTGGCGTGGACATCGAGAAAGTTGCGCACGAAACCCCTGAGAAGATCCTCAAGGCGACCATCGATCCGCTGGTTGGCGCGCAGCCTTACCAGGGTCGTGAGCTGGCCTTCCAGCTGGGCCTGAAGGGCGACCAGATCAAGCAGTTCACCCACATCTTCGTTGGCCTGGCCAAGCTGTTCCAGGACTACGACCTGGCGCTGCTGGAAGTGAACCCGCTGGTGATCAAGAAAGACGGCAACCTGCACTGCCTGGACGCCAAGATCAACATCGACTCCAACGCCATGTACCGTCAGCCCAAGCTGCGGGCCATGCACGACCCGTCCCAGGACGACGCTCGTGAAGCCCATGCGCAGAAGTGGGAACTGAACTACGTCGCGCTGGAAGGCAACATCGGTTGCATGGTCAACGGTGCTGGCCTGGCCATGGGCACCATGGACATCGTCAACCTGCACGGCGGCAAGCCGGCCAACTTCCTCGACGTTGGCGGCGGTGCCACCAAAGAGCGCGTGACCGAAGCGTTCAAGATCATCCTGTCCGACAGCAACGTCGCTGCCGTTCTGGTGAACATCTTCGGCGGCATCGTTCGCTGCGACATGATTGCCGAAGGCATCATCGGCGCCGTGAAAGAAGTCGGCGTGAAAATCCCGGTTGTCGTTCGTCTGGAAGGCAACAACGCCGACCTCGGCGCCAAGGTCCTGGCCGAAAGCGGTCTGAACATCATCGCGGCGACCAGCCTGACCGACGCTGCCCAGCAAGTCGTCAAGGCCGCGGAGGGTAAGTAATGAGCGTCCTGATCAATAAAGACACCAAAGTCATCTGCCAGGGCTTCACCGGCTCGCAGGGTACCTTCCACTCCGAACAAGCCATCGCCTACGGCACCAAGATGGTTGGCGGCGTGACCCCCGGCAAGGGCGGCACCACCCACCTGGGCCTGCCGGTGTTCAACACCGTCAAGGAAGCCGTGGAAGCTACCGGCGCTGACGCTTCGGTCATCTACGTTCCGGCTCCGTTCTGCAAGGACTCGATCCTGGAAGCGGCCTTCGGCGGCATCAAGCTGATCGTCTGCATCACCGAAGGCATTCCGACCATCGACATGCTGGAAGCCAAGGTCAAGTGCGACGAGCTGGGCGTACGCCTGATCGGCCCGAACTGCCCGGGCGTGATCACTCCCGGCGAGTGCAAGATCGGCATCATGCCGGGTCACATCCACCTGCCGGGCAAGGTAGGCATCGTGTCGCGTTCCGGCACCCTGACCTACGAAGCCGTGAAGCAGACCACCGACGCCGGCTTCGGCCAGTCCACCTGCGTGGGCATCGGTGGTGACCCGATCCCGGGCTCCAACTTCATCGACATCCTGAAGCTGTTCCAGGAAGACCCGAAAACCGAGGCCATCGTCATGATCGGCGAAATCGGTGGTTCGGCCGAAGAAGAAGCGGCTGCCTACATCAAGGCCAACGTGACCAAGCCGGTGGTGTCCTACATCGCTGGTGTAACCGCACCGCCCGGCAAGCGCATGGGCCACGCCGGCGCCATCATCTCCGGCGGCAAGGGCACTGCGGACGAGAAGTTCGCTGCCCTGCAGGACGCTGGCGTGAAAACCGTGCGTTCCCTGGCTGACATCGGCAAGGCCCTGGCCGAGCTGACCGGCTGGCCGGTCAAGTAAGCGCCTCGCATACTTAACCGCCTGTCAACAGAGGCCACCTTCGGGTGGCCTCTGTCGTTATGGCGGCGTCTACAAAGTGTCGTTCAGGCGACATCGCCGATCATTGCGCGGACGATCTGACGTATGTCAGTGCAGTTCATCGGAATAGATCGTTAGGCTAGCAACTATATGAAGCGTCGCGTTCCCCACAAGGGAAGGCTCGCTCACCGTCAATTCCTACCCGGAAGCGACGGCGATTCCTGACCGGCAAGGATGTCGGGATAACCAGAATGCAGGAGCAACCGGGCCACGAGCCCATGGAAAACCTCTGCTATCGGACTTCCAAGAACAAATCACCGTACCGATGACAGCAGCATCACAGGATGCCCAGGCTCGCCCAGCGTGAGTCGGCCAATCCCGTTCGATGCGGCTTTGTTACGTCTGTATGGTGTGCGTGCCTTGGGAGACCACGAAACCGTTTCAGCACTGTGGTATTTCCCTTCATGAAAGTCTTGAAAGGCCAGGACGTCCTGGCACTTGGTTTTATGACCTTCGCGCTGTTCGTCGGCGCGGGCAACATCATCTTCCCGCCGATCGTGGGCCTGCAGTCGGGGCCGCATGTGTGGATGGCCGCGCTGGGCTTCCTGATCACCGCAGTCGGCCTGCCGGTGATCACCGTCGTCGCGCTGGCCAAGGTCGGTGGGGCGATGGACACCCTGAGCCACCCCATCGGCAAGGTCGCCGGCGGGTTGCTGGCGGCTGTCTGCTACCTGTCGGTCGGGCCGCTGTTCGCCACCCCGCGTACCGCCACCGTGTCCTTCGAAGTCGGCCTGGCGCCGCTGACCGGGGAGGGCGCGCTGCCGCTGTTCCTCTACAGCCTGGTGTACTTCGCGGTAGTACTGATGATCTCGCTGTATCCGGGCAAGCTGCTCGATACCGTCGGCCGCTTCCTCGCGCCGCTGAAGATCATTGCCCTGGCCGCCCTGGGCATCGCCGCCTTCATGCTGCCGGCCGGTCCCATCGGCGTCGCTGAACCGGCCTACCAGGCCGCGGCGTTCTCCCAGGGCTTCGTCAATGGCTACCTGACCATGGACACCCTCGGCGCGCTGGTCTTCGGCATCGTCATCGTCAACGCGATCCGCTCCCGTGGCGTCGACTCGCCGCGGCTGATCACCCGCTACGCCATCATCGCCGGCCTGATCGCCGGGGTCGGCCTGGCGCTGGTATATATCAGCCTGTTCCGCCTGGGCTCGGGCAGCCACGACATCGCCGCCGGTGCCGCCAACGGTGCTGCCGTCCTGCACGCCTATGTACAGCACACCTTCGGCTCGCTGGGCAGCACCTTCCTCGCCGTGCTCATCGCGCTGGCCTGCCTGGTCACCGCCGTTGGCCTGACCTGCGCCTGCGCCGAGTACTTCTGCCGCATCCTGCCGCTGTCGTACCGCAGCCTGGTGGTCATCCTCGCCGGCTTCTCGCTGCTGGTATCGAACCTGGGCCTGACCAAGCTCATCCAGTTCTCGATCCCGGTGCTGACCGCCATCTACCCGCCGTGCATCGTGCTGGTGGCGCTGAGCTTCTGCGCCAGCCTGTGGCGTTCGCAGACCCGCATCGTCGCTCCGGTGATGGTGATCTCCTTCGTCTTCGGTCTCATCGATGCCCTGAAGGGGGCCAAGCTCGACGCCTGGATGCCGGCCTGGATGGAACACCTGCCGCTGGCCGAACAGGGCCTCGCCTGGCTGATCCCTTCGGTCGCCATGCTGGCGGTGATGGTGGTGATCGACCGCCTGCTGGGCAAACCTCAGGAAGCGATGGCCTGATATCCTGCCATCCACGAAAAAGGCCGCCCACAAGGCGGCCTTTTTCATGCAGGTCGATTTATCCCGTTCGCTGAAGGTCAGCGGATGCCCTGGTTCCTCAGCGCCGTCGGGGTGTAGTCGACGCTGCTGGCCTTGAAGCCGAACTCCACCTGGGACTTCTCCTGGTTGGTCAGGCCGGACACCAGGTAGCGACCATTGATGAGGTCATAGATGGCCTCCACGCCCAGCCAGGGAATCTGCTTGTCGTACAGCGGTGTCATGAAGCTCTCGCCCACGCGCCAGAGGGTGCCGCGGCCGTCGTAGTGGTCGGCGAGCACGGCCTGCCAGGTGTCCTCGTCGAGGAACAGCACGCGGCGTGCATAGATGTGTCGCTCGCCGGCGCGCAGGGTGCCTTCGACCTGCCAGACGCGGTGTTTCTCGTAGCGCACCAGGTCCTGGTTGAGGTGGCCGGGTTTGACCAGGTCGTCATAGCGGTGGGTGGTGGAGTCCAGGGCGAAGCTGTTGTAGGGCACATAGATTTCCTTCTTGCCCACCAGCTTCCAGTCATAGCGGTCCGGCGCGCCGTTGAACATGTCCAGGTTGTCCGCGACACGCAGGCCATCGGAGGCCGGGTAGGGGCCGTCGTAGGCGATCTGCGGGGCGCGGCGCACGCGGCGCTGGCCAGCGTTGTAGACCCAGGCCATGCGTGGCTCGCGGACCTGGTCGAGGGTCTCGTGGACCAACACCACATCGCCCGCCAGGCGCGCCGGCGCGGTGACCAACTGCTTGTAGTAGAAGAGGACGTTGTTGTCCTTGTCCGGGCTGTAGTCGGTGAGCTGGTCGCGATAGCTGAGCTGCTGCTGGAAGTAGGTGGGCGTGTAGGTGCCGCTGGCGGTGGGCGTCGCCTGCACGTGCAGACGCTGGGCGCTGCCGCCGCGGTAGCGGGTGATGTGGTTCCACAACGCCTCGACGCCGCTCTGCGGAATGGGGAAGGGAATCGCCGTCTGGAAGTCCTTCAGGCCATTGCCGCCCTCGACCAGGCTGGCATGGCGCGCATTCGCGGACACAGCTTGCAGTACCGCTGCCGGGTAGGTCGCCGAGCGATGCGCGGGATAGACGTTGAGGTGGTAATCCGGGTAGCGCTGCAGCATCGCCTGCTGGCCCGGCGTGAGGTTCGCCGCGTACTGCGCCATATTCTTCGCGGTGATGGTGAACAGCGGTTTTTCCGCGGCGAAGGGGTCGCTCAGGCGGCCGTCAGCGCCGCGACTGCCTGCGTTGGCTGGCAGGCCGCCGTCCCAGGCGGGAATGCTGCCGTCGGCATTGCCGGCGCGCTCCGCACCCAGGGGCGTGAGGGTGTTGCCCAGTTTCGCCGCTTCCGTTTCGGGAACGGCAGCCTGGAGGTTGAAGGGCAGGGCCAGGAACAGCAGTGAAGCGCACGCAAGTTTCTTGTTCATCGGTTTTTCTCCGCTTAGAACGACACGCCAAAGCTCAGGGCAAGGAAGTCCCGGTCGGTATTCACGTTGTACTTACCGCCGAAGAAGTTGGTGTAGGAAAGGCTCATGTTGTAGGTGTTGAGGTAGGTGCCATCGACGCCGATGCTGATCGCCCGCGCGCCCTGGTTGAAGCCCGGCTCCGGGGCGTAGCCGTGGACGTCGTGGGACCAGGCCAGGTTGGGTCGCACCGTGGCGCCGTCGATGAGGTCGGCGTATTCCCAGATCGCCCGCGTCTGGTAGCCCCAGGCGGTGCTGGTGACGAAGCCGGAGTCGTTGCAGTACTGCGGCGTGACGCTGTTGCCGGTGCACAGGCTGTTGTCGGGGTACAACGCGCCCTGGCCGAACACCGGGCTGCGGCCGTAGCGCAGCTCGTCGTCGCCGCCCAGGCCGCCGACGTGGGTGACGCCGATCTCGCCGATCAGGGTCAGGCGGTCGGCGCCCATCACCTGGTCGAAGAAGTGCGTGGCGGTGACCTGCGCCTGGGTCACTTCCTTGCGCCGGTAACCCTTGAGGACCGCGTCGTTGGCCGGTGCCGGCGCATCGCCGTAGACCGGTGTGAGCGCCGGTATGCCCAGGGTCGAGGTGACCAGGTCGACCGGGTTGATCTGCACCGGCATGTTCGGCCGGTAGCTGATCTCGCCGGCCAGGGTGGTGCCGGTGGGCAGGCTGGTGCTGAAGCTCAGCCCGTAGAGCTGGATGTCCTCGGGGTAGTCGGCGAAGTACTGCGCGCTGCCCAGCCGATAGGCCTGGGTCAGTTGCTGGCCGGCGCTGCTGCCGATCACCGCGCCGCAGAGCGCGTCGGGAATGCCGAGGTTGCCACACAGTTGCGGGGCGAAGCCCAGGTCGGCGGCGTGCGGGCCGCTGCGCACGCTGAGGTAGGGCTGGCGGCTGTGGTAGTTGATGAAGTAGCCGGCGAATTCGCTGTCCAGTTCCGGGGCGAACCAGCGCAGCGCCGCGCCCCACTGGCCGTCGTCGCGCGCTTCGTTGTCCTTGCCGCGAGGGATGACGATGCCTTCGTCGGTCAGGTTGATTCCGGCCGGCGCCAGGGCCTGTACCGCCAGCGGGTTCTGATTGATTACCGGGCCGGCGGCGAGACCGTTGCAGCCGTCGGCCATCACGTCGGTGGTGGAGAAGAAGGTGCCGCAGTTGTCGATCACCGTCTTCTGCCACTGCAACTGGTAGAAGGCCTCGGCGGACAGGTGCTCGCTGAAGTTCTGCGAGACGTAGAACATGTTCACCGGGATCAGGCCTTCCTTGATCTCCGAGCCGGGCCGGCGGAAGGCGGCGACGTCGATCGGGTTGATGGCGTTGATGCCGCCCTGGATGAAGGTGCTCTCGCCCCAGCTCACCACCTGCTTGCCCAGGCGCACGGTGCCGGGCAGGTCGCCGATGCTGTAGTTGTGGTAGAGGAAGGCATCGAGGAACTCGGCGCCCGACGCCTTGGCGCCTTCCTCGCGGCCGTTGTCATCGATGTCCTTGAAGTGCAGGTGCTCGTCCTTGAGCTTGAAGTCGTACCAGTACTTGCCGCGGAGGAAGGCGCCGGAGTCGCCGTACTTGAGCTCCAGGTCGTGGATGCCCTTGAACACCTTGGAGAAGGTGTCGCCCTCGCGGAAGTTGCGCTTGCCGTCATCCGAGCTGTGGCTGTGCAGCAGTGCGGCGTCGGCGTTGCGCATGGCCCAGCTGGCGCCGACTGACAGGCTGGAGTCGAACTGCCCTTCGATCTCGCCAAGGGAGAAGGTGAAGGCTTGCGCGCCGTTACCGTAGAGGGCCAGGCCGATGGCGGCGGGTAGCGCAAGCTTGTGCAAGGCGGGTGATCTGCGGTTCATCTGAAACGACCTCTTGTTGTTGTTCTGTCGTCTGCCGGCCCTTTTTCGGGCGCAGCGGCTCCCCGCTGGCCCGCGGTCTGCGGGCCAGTTGATGAAGGTGGTGAGGTGGAGGCGCTAGAGGCTCAGGTCGAGGGCGTCCTCCCCGAGCGTGATCTCGCCCGAATACTCATCGGCCATGCCGCTGACGAACATGCGTCGGGCGAGGAAGTTGTCCGGGGCGGGAATCAGGTGGGTAAGCAGCAGGTGGCGCACCCCGGCACGCTGGGCCATGCGCGCCAGCTCCAGGGTGTCGGCGTGGTAGTCGAGCACGCGCACGGCCTGCGCGCCGCGATCCGGCTGCCCGGTGCGTTCCAGCGCGGCGGCGCCTTCGCGGACCAGATGGGCGTTGATCGCCTCGTGCACCACCAGGTCGGCATCGCGCATGGCCTCGAGATAGCGCTCGCTGACGCGGGTGTCGCCGCTGATGAACAGCTTCTTGCCCTGGTAGTGCAGTACGTAGCCGTAGGCCGGTTCCACCGGGTGGTGATCGACACGGTAGGCGTCGATGGTCACCCCGCCTTGGTCATAGACACGCACCGACTCCAGCCCCTCGACGATCTCCACCCGGCGCGGCTCGGCGAACGCCAGCTGCTGGTTGGTCGGCGGCAGGGCGTGGGCGCTGCGGTAACCGGCGTCCTGGGCGTAGGCCATGGCCAGACCTTCGACGACCTGCTCGACGCCGGGCGGGCCGTAGACCAGGAAGGGCGTCTGCCGGCCGTAGATCCAGCTGTGGTTGATCAGCGCGCCGAGGCCATTGAAATGGTCGGAATGCCAGTGGGTGATGAACACCTGGTTCAGCGCCTGCACCGGCACGTGATTGGTCTCCAGGTTGCGCATGGCGTTTTCGCCGGCATCGAAGAGGAACAGTCGACCGCCGGCAGCCACCAGGGTGCAGGCCTGGCCACGGGTAGCGTTGACCTGCGGCGTGCCGGTGCCGCAGAGGATGACGCGGATGGCGTTGCCGCCCTGGATCAGGGACTGGTCGGTGTGGTCCTTGACCATCGTATCCAGGGCCGCGTGCTGGATGCGTTCGCAGCCGGGCAGGGCGAGGACGAGCAGCAGAGCAAGGGCTCGGGGCAGTCGGGGGCGCATGGCACTTCCTTCGTTTTATTGTTGTTTCGGGTGCGAGCGAGGCGGTGGTGCGATTGGTCTCAGCCGTGCCAGTCCACCGCGAAGCTGTAGCGGCCCAGCGCGCGGGCCAGTTCATCGCGTCCGGTGCCGGCGCGAACCTGCGCCACCAGCCCGCGACGGGCGTCCTGCACCACCTCCACGGCGATGCCGGCCAGTCCCTGGTTGTCCGCTTCCTGGTGGATCACCCGAGCGATCTCGCGTTGCTGCAATGCGGGCTTGAAAATCTTGCCCACCGGCGTGACCGGCAGGGCGTCGAGAATCTCGATGCGCTTGGGCACCGCGGCGCGTTCGCTGATCCGCTGGTTGGCGAAGTCCAGCAGCGCGGCGCTGTCGGTACGCTGGCCGGCGGCGAGCTGCACGTAGGCCACGGGAATCTCGCCGGCATGCGGATCGGGGCTGCCCACCGCGGCTACCAGAGCAACCGCCGGGTGCGCCTGCAGTGCCTCCTCGATCTGCTTCGGGTCGATGTTGTGGCCACCGCGGATGATCAGTTCCTTCTTGCGCCCGGTGAGCCAGAAGTAGCCCTGGGCGTCCTGTCGCCCGAGGTCGCCGGTGTTCAGCCAGCGCTGTCCGCCGATGTCGATCCACAGGCCCTTGTTGTGGCTGTCGTCGAGGTAGCCCAGGAAGACGTTCGGGCCGTGGATGGCGATCACCCCGACTTCGTCGGCTTCGGCGTCGCGCAGATAGTCGCCGTGGTCATCGAGGATCACCGCACGCATGCCCTGGTAGGCCAGGCGCAGCCCGATGGAGCCGATCGGGCGCTCGCCGTCGGGCGGGTTGCTCGACGAGACGCAGGCGCCTTCGGTCAGGCCGTAGCCTTCGAGGATGCGCACGCCTACCACGCGCTCGAACTCGCGGAACAGTTCCACCGGCATAGGCGCGGCGCCGCACAGCGCGTACTGCAGGCTGGACAGGTCATGGTTGGCGACCGGTTGTTGCAGGAGTGCCGAATAGACGGTTGGCACGCCGGAGAAGAAGTTGATGCCAAAGTGCTGGACCATCGCCCAGAACGCCGGAATCACCCCCTCGCCGCGATAGCCCTGGGGCGTGCCGATGATTACCCGGTCGCCATGGGTCCAGGGCATCAGCCCGGTCACCAGCTGGCCGTTGACGTGGAACAGCGGCAGCCCGCAGAAGATTACCTGGCCGCTCTGGCGTGGCTGCATGTTGGCGGCCATGGCCCAGGCGTTGAAGACTTCCGAGCCGTGGCTGCGCTTGGCGATCTTCGGCAGACCGGTGGTACCTCCGGTGCAGAAATAGGAAGAGGGCTCCTCCGCGTGGATCACCCGGCCGCTGCTGAGCTGCTTGCCATTCTCGCGGCGCATCAGGCGGCGCAGGTCGTGGATGCGCAGGCGCGGGTGGCGAGCGCGTTCGCGCCGGGCCATCCAGCGCAGCGCGAGAGACGCCACGCTGCCGACGTAGGGCGCCATGCTCACCCAGAGCACATCGCGCACCCCGGGCAAGCTGTCGAGTTGGCTGGCCAGTTTGGGCCACAGGTCGCTGCCGGGTGTCGGCGCCAGGGTCACTACCAGCCGAGCATTGGCGGCACGCAGTAGGTCGCCGATCTGCGCGGCTTCCAGCAGCGGGTTGATCGCCAGGACGATGCCTGCGGCCTCGCCGCCCCAAATGACGAAATGGGTCTCCGGCAGGTTCGGCAGGAGGAAGGCGACCACGTCCTTCGGCCCGACGCCAAGCCGATGGAAGGCGTTGGCGGCGCGGGTGATGTCGGCGAACAGCTCGGCGTACGTCCAGTCGTGGGTACGGCGGAAATCCTTTGCTTCGAGGAAGAAGCTCAGCGCCGTTGCCTGGCCGTGCTGCGCGGCGCAGCGACGCAGGGCCTCATAGGTGCTGGCGGGCAGTTCGCGACGGGACAGCGGTACGCTCTCCAGTGCCTGGATGTCGGCGAGGGTCTGCACGGCCATCAGGCTTGCTCCACCACACGGTTGCGCTGCACGCCCAGGTCGATCACGCCGTCGGCGCTACGGATGCTGGCTTCGACCAGATCGCCGGCCTTGAGGTACTGGCTACGCCCCGCCTGCGTCTTGAGGAAGGCTTTCCACTTGATGTGCTCGGGTAGCAGCGCGGCGATGCGCTGCTTGGCTGGCGAGGGGACCGACAGTGCGCAACCGGCCGGCGTGCCGGTGGCGATCAGGTCGCCGGCGGCGAAGTCCTGCACGCCGGACAGCTCACTCAGAGTCTCCGCCGGGCCGTGCACGAGGTTGGCGGTGCTGTCGCTCTGGCGCACTTCGCCGTTGACCGTCAGGCGCAGCTGCAGATCCTTCAGGTCACGCATGTCGTTCTTCTGCAGCAGGCACAGGTACGGGCCGACCGGGCCGAAGGTGCGGAAGCTCTTGCCCTTGTAGAACTGCATCTGCGGGATCTGGATATCCCGCGCCGAGTAGTCATTGACGATGACCACGCCAGCGATGAACTCGTGCAGGTTGGCGTCGCTCACCGCGACCTTGCCAGTGATCTCGCGGCGCAGCACCAGCCCCAGTTCGATCTCGTAGTCGAGGAAGCGTACCTGGCGCGGTTTGATCAGGTCGCTGTCGGCAGCGACGATGCAGCTCTGCGCCTTGGTGAAAATCATATTGAAGTGCTTGGCGTCCGGGTCCATGCCCGACTCGATCATGTGCTGGCGGTAGTTGGCGCCCTGGCAGACGAACTGCTGGTCGCGGGTGATCGGTGATAGCAGCTTCACCGCATCCAGCGGCAGTTCGTCACCGCGCAGCTCACTCAATTCCTCGATCTGCACCTGACGGATCAGCTCGCCGGTGCTGACGTAGCGGTCGGGCAGGGGGCTGATGCGTCCCTGGCGCAGCACGCCCCAGCGGGTTTCGTTCTGGTGTTCGAAGCGGACAAGGTGCACGGGCATGGGGGCGACTCCTGGTACTGCTGTGGGCCGCGTCGGGGCGGCGATTGTTGTTGTGCTGTTTGTTGTGCCGCGGGGCTAGCCGAACATCCGCGCCAGGGTGATCAGCTTGCGCAGCGTCAGGTCCGGGCTGTGCCGCAGGTTGTGCAGCAGGATGCGCAGCTTCTGCAGGTTCATCGCCGGCTTGGTGAAACTCTTGGGCATGCGCTGGCCCCACTGCGACATGGCTTCGGGGCTGACGCCGTGCAGTCCGGTGGGACGCTCGGCGGTGAACAGGTCGCCGTCGCAGTAGTGCTCGTGCTTGTCGCCCCAGGGGTCCTGCCAGTAATCGAAGATCTGGCTGCCGAGGATGTGCCGGCCGATACCCCAGGCATGCTTCCAGCCGCGTTCGCGCAGCACCCGCTGACCCATGCCGACGGCGTCGGCATCCACTACTTCGTAGGCGCTGTGGCTGTAGGCCGCCATGAAGCCCTGGGCCAGTGCCAGGGTGTGGTGGTCGGCGGGTGTGTCGCCCAGGTCCAGCCGCAGGAAGGCTACCGCCGGGGAGCCATCGGGCAGCACCTGCACGTCGCTGGGAATCAGGCCGAAATGCTCGGTGTACCAGCCGGCGGTGGCCTGGTAGTCGGCCACTTCGAGCACCACGTGACCGAGCTTGATGATGTCCGGCGGCGCCACGGGCGGGCGCTGGGTGGCGTTGATCCGCGGTGCGTCGTCGACCTGGTTCAGCGGCAGGGCCGCCCGGTGCGCCAGTTGGCTGGCCGGCTGCTGGCCGTGGATCGCCTCGACGACGAAGCCGGAAGGGTCGCGCAGGCTGACGGTTTCGCCGCCACCGGGCGTATCGAGCTTCTGGATCGGCGAGGCGCCCGGCAGGCGTGCCAGCCGTTGCAGGTCCTCGCGCGATTCCACGGCCAGGCCGAAGCCGACGAAGCGCGCCTGTGCCGCCTGTTGCACCCGATAGCAGTAGGGCGCCGGGCCGGTGCCGCGCAGATAGAGACAGTCGGCATCGCGGCGCGCCAGGGTCAGGCCGAAGTCGCCAAGAAAGCGTTCGGCCTGCTCCAGATCCGGGCGCTCGAAGATCAGGTGCGCCAGCGCGCGGGCCTTCACCGTCGGCTGCGGATGGCGCGCCGGCTGCGGCGTCGCCAGAGAAGTAGAGGAGTGCTGACGGCTCATGTTTGTTGTTCTCCGTGGCTTTCGTCAGGCAAGGCTTCGCCATCGCCCCTGAAAAGGAACGTTGGCAGGTTCGGGTGGATCAGTCCGCGGGTGGCAGCACCGGCAGCTCACCGGTGGACAGGCTGCGCGCTTCCTCCGGTGCCACGCCGAGCGCGCGCAGGGTCAGTTCCGCTGCGTCGCTGCCGGCCTGGCGCCAGGTACGGTGGCCCTCCAGGACCAGAAACATGGAGCTGAGCACGGCGCCGGCGATCATCGAGATCGCCGACGGCAGCTGCTCCTCGCGGAAGCTGTAGCGGCCGTTGGCGAGCCCGCTGAGCAGGTCGGCGGTGGGCGGCCCGAACCACATGCCGCGCAGCGATTCCTCGCTCATCGAGAAGCGGCTGATGAAGGCGCCCCAGTGCGGTTCCTCGTGGGCCCGGCGGACGAAGAAGCGCATGCCGTTGGCCAGGCGCAGGGCCGGGTCCGAGGTCTCGCCGAAGCTCTTCACCACGCGCTGGTGCATCTCCGCCGCCAGGTGGCTGGCCACGTGCTGGAAGAGGTCGTCGATCGACTGCAGGTTGTTGTAGATGGTGCCCCGGGCCACACCGGCCTCCTGCGCCAGATCGCTGATGTTCACCTGGCTGGCGCCCTTCTCGGCGAACAGGCGCAGGGCGGCCTGATGGATGCGGCGTTGTACGGGGTTGAGGGTTTCCATGAAGAAATGGCTCCAAGGTCAAGCTTGGAGCGATTGAACACTTGCGTTCAAAATAAGTCAACAGGGTCCATTGGTCGTCATTTTTCCTGCTTTCTCCTCGGTTTCTTCCGACTTCCGGACCTTTCCAGTACGGCGGCGGTGCTCTGGAAAGGCTCTGGCCGGCGGGTTTGGTTAGGCAATTCGAATCAAAATTGATCTCCAGTTGACTGAATTGAACACTAGTGTTCAAAATGATTCGGCGATGTCTTCCCCTGGAGCAAGCAATGCAACAGTCCACAACAACAACGACAACCTGTGACGTGATCATCGTCGGCCTCGGCCCCACCGGGGCGGTACTGGCCAACCTGCTGGGCCGCTATGGCTGGTCGGTGATCGGCCTGGAGCGCGACGAGGACCTTTACTATGCCCCGCGTGCCGTGCACTTCGACGACGAGATCATGCGCATCTTCCAGTCCGCTGGCCTGGCCGACGACATCGGCCGCACCAGCGAGTCGTTCACCGACATGGAAATCATCCTGCGCCCCGGTCGCAAGCCGGTGACCCGCTCGCGCATCGGCAGCCAGGACCGCCGCTACGGCCATCCCGGCGCCTGGTGGTTCCACCAGCCGACCCTGGAACGGCATTTCCACGACGGGCTCAAGCGCTACCCCAATATCACCTCGGTGTACGGCTGCCGCGTCACCGGCGTCGAGCAGGATGCCGAAGGTGTGCGCGCCACCGCCGTGCAGCGGGACGGCCGCGAGCGGGTGTTTCAGGGCCGCTACCTGATCGGTTGCGATGGCGGCAAGAGCTTCGTCCGCCGCGAGGCCGGGCTGCGCCTGGAGTCAGCGGATTTCGACGAGGCCTGGGTGGTCGTCGATACCAAGACGCGCTCCGGCGAGAAGGATGCGTTGCTGCCGGCCAACCACTCGCAGGTGTGCAACCCGGCGCAGCCGGTGACTTACGTGCCGATGGCCGGCCCGTACTACGAATGGCAGTTCATGGTCACCGGCGGCAAGTCCGAGCGCGAGGCCACTGATCCCTACCTGGTGCGCCAGCAGCTGCGCGACTTCGTCGACCTCGACAAGATCGAGATCACCCGCATCGCCTACTACAAGTTCCACGGCCTGTGGGCCAACGACTGGCGCAACGGCCGGATCATCCTCGCCGGCGACTCGGCGCACCAGATGCCGCCGTTCCTCGGCCAGGGCATGTGCTCGGGTGTGCGCGATGCCAGCAGCCTGTGCTGGCGCCTGGACATGGTGCTGCGCGGGGCCGCGCAGGAGAAACTGTTCGACGACTACGAGGCCGAGCGCTCGGCCCACGTGCGCGAAATCATCAACGGCGCGATGTTCCTCGGCAACGTCATCCAGACCCGCCACCGCGGCGTGGCCTTCCTGCGCGACTGGCTGCTGTTCCGCATCGCCGGGATGCTGCCTTTCGCCAACAAGGCGTTCAACGAGCGCGCCAACCGCAAGAAGCCGCTGGCTGCCGGCTTCTGCGGCTGGGGGCATCGGCTGTCGGGCCACCTCGCGCTGCAGCCGAAGGTGCTGCGGGAGGAGGAGGGCGAGCGGGTGCTGCTCGACGAAGCCTTGGGTCACGGCTTTGCCTTGCTCGCCCGGCGCGGCTGCCTCGATAGCCAGCACGCGCATCTGGAGCGGCTGGCGCAACAGGTGGACCTGCGCGTGCTGGAGTTCGCCGAAGACCCGACCAGCCCGGTGCTGGGCGACCCCACCGGCGCGCTGCAGGACTGGTTCGACGAAGCCGACATGGACTTCGTGCTGATCCGCCCCGACCGCTATGTCTTCGATGCCGGCCACGCCGACCAGCTGGGCCGCGTCGCCGAGCGCTTCCTCGCCGGCCTGTCGCTGGTCCGCCACAGCAACCAGACCCAAGGAGTGGCGGCATGATCGACACCCCCGTTCTCATCAGCGGCGCCGGTCCGGTCGGCCTGACCCTGGCGCTCAACCTCAGCCGCCTGGGCATTCGCTCGGTGCTGCTCAACGATCGCCGGGAGACCACCACGCATCCCAAGCTGGACGTGGTGAACTGCCGCTCGATGGAAATCTTCCGCCAGTTGGGCCTGGCCGAGCGCATCCGCGCGGCCGGCAACCCGGTCGACGCCAACCAGTACTCGGCAATGGCGGCGTCGGCCAACGGGCCGTTCTACAGCGTGATGGCGGACCGTCACCTCATCTACCAGCCGGTCAGCCAGGCCGAACAGGCCATCCGCGCCTGCCGCGACGGCAGCCTGCCGCTGGAGTCGATGCAGCGAATCGCGCAGATGCACCTGGAGCCGGTGCTGATGGCCGAGGTGCAAGCTGACCCGAACATCGAGCTGCGCATGGGCTGGCGCCTGTACGGCTTCGAGCAGGGCTCTACCGGCGTGGTGGCGATGGCCCACGAAGTGGATAGCGGCGAGGCGCAGCAGTTCTTCGCCCAGTACCTGATCGGCTGCGACGGCCCCAACAGCCGCGTGCGCAACTTCCTCAACATCGATTACGACGGCACCCGCGACCTTGTCGGCGAGCTGTTCATCATCCACCTGCGCTCCGACGAGATCGCTGGATTGTTTCCGAACAACCAGCCTTACTGGCACACCTGGCTGACCCGGCCGGGTTTTGCCGGGCTGCTGGTATCGCCGGATGCCAGCCGCAACGACTACGTGCTGCACCGGCCCTTTGCTCCGCGCCCCGGCGAGTCGCTGGAGAGCGTGGTGGACGCTGCCCTCGGCACCCGGCTGCGCTATGAGATCGTCCAGTCCGGCCCGTGGCGCCCGCAGTTCCTGGTAGCCCGTTCGTTCGGCCGGCAGCGTGTATTCATTGCCGGCGACGCTACCCACCAGTTCATGCCCACCGGCGGACTGGGGATGAACACCGGCGTGGCCGAGGCGCACAACCTGGCGTGGAAGCTCGCGGCCTGCCTGGCCGGCTGGGGTGGCCCGCGCCTGCTGGAGAGCTACGAGGCGGAGCGCCTGCCCGTTGCCCGGCGCAACCGCGACCACGTGAAGAAATGCGCGGCAGCGACCTTCGAGGCGCAGATGCGCCGCGACGACGCGCTCCTCGCCCAGGGGCCGGCCGGTGAGGCGGCGCGAGAGGCCGCCGGGCGCGAGTTCGAACGCAAGGTGTCGCGGCTCTACGAGTCGCTGGGCGTGGAGATCGGCTATCGCTATCACGGCTCTCCGGCGATCGAAGCAGACACCGCGAGTGAGCCGGCCTACGAGGAGATTCGCTACACCCCCACCACCTGGTCCAGCGCGCGCCTGCCCAGCGCGTTCCGCGAGGATGGCACGGCGGTCTTCGACCAGTTGGCCCTGGGCGGCTATACCTTGCTGGCCTTCGATGTGGACGCCGAGAGTTGCGCGCCGCTGCAGGAGGCCGCCGAGGAATGCCGCGTGCCGCTGAGCGTTCTGCCGATTCACGAGAAGTACCTGGCCAGCCTGTACGAACGGCGCTTCGTACTGGTACGCCCGGACCAGCATGTGTGCTGGCGTGGCGACAGCCTGCCGGTCGATTGCTATTCGCTGTTCAACCGTCTGCGCGGAGCCCGCTGACCATGAGCCTGTTCATCGATTCGCTGAAACTGCGCCTGCTCCTGCTGGCGTCCATCCCGCTGCTGCGCCGGGCCGAACGCCGCTCGGCGCGCCTGCGCGAGCTGCTCCACGAGGACTCGTTCGTGCTGCAGATTCGCACCGGTGATGGCGTCGGCGGTTATTACCAACTGCGCGGCGGGGAGCTCAGCCTGCACCGTGGCGAGCACCGCAGGCCGGACTTCATCCAGCACTGGCAACGCAGCGCGGACGCGCTGCGGGTGATGCTCAGCCGCGACGAGACCGACATGCTGCGCGCCGTCGAAGACGGGCAGTGCCAGTTGCAGGGGCGCTTCGCGGTGGCCCTGTGGTTCAACGAAGCCATGAAGATCGCCCGGGCTGCCTAGCCCCGCACGGATCACACAAGGACAACAAGAATGACGATCCAACAAGGTCGAATCGACGTGCACCATCACATCATTCCGCCGGCCTTCGTCGAGGTCATGGCGAAAAAAGGCCTGGACATGGTCGCCGGCGCGCCGCTGCCGAAATGGACGCCGCAGAAGTCCATCGAGGTGATGGACCTCAACGGCATCCAGACCGCCATTACCTCGCTGTCGGCGCCGGGCGTGCATTTCGGCGGAGGAGTGGAGCAGGCCCGCGAGCTGGCGATGCGCTGCAACGACTTCGCCGCGCAGATGCGGGCCGATCATCCGGGGCGCTTCGGCAACTTCGCCGTGCTGCCCACTCCCTTCACCGAAGCCGCCTGTCGCGAGGCCATCCGCGCACTGGACGAGCTGAAGGCCGAAGGCGTGGTGCTGCTGGGCAGCACCGATGGGGTGTTCCTTGGCGACGAGCGTTTCGACGAGCTGATGGCCGAACTGGACCGCCGCGCGGCCATCGTCTTCGTCCACCCGAACATGCACGAAAGCAGCGAGAAGCTGGGCATAGCCGCGCCGGGTTTCCTCGTCGAGTTCCTCTGCGACACCACCCGTGCGGCAGTGAACCTGATCCTCACCGGCACCCTGGAGAAGTACCCGCGCATCCGCTGGATCCTCGCCCACGGCGGCGGCTTCCTGCCCTACGTGGCCTGGCGCGTGTCCCTTGCCAATGCCCTGCCGCAGTTCCAGGACAAGGCCCCGCAGGGGGTGATGACCTACCTCAAGCGCTTCTACTTCGACACCGCGCTGTCGCCGTCGCGTTACTCCATGGCGGCGCTCAAGGAGCTGGTGGAGCCCTCGCAGATTCTCTTCGGCAGCGACTTCCCCTTCGCGCCGGCGCCGGTCACCACCTTGACCTGCCAGACCCTGGAGCAGAACACCCTGTGGTCGGGTGCGCAGCGCTACGGGATCAACCGGGGGCACGCGCTGAGCCTGTTCCCGCAGTACCGCGATGCCCGCGAGCAGGTGGTGGCGGCGCCGATCTACAGCGGCGAGTCGTTCGCCAGCCGGATCAAGCGCAGTCTCACCCGTCCGCTGGGCGCCTACGTCGAGCGGGTGCGCAGCCGTTGAGCCAGGTCCCAGTGATTAACGGAGAAGCGATCCCATGAGCACCCTGTTCGAACCGTTGCGCCTGCCCAACGGGCAGGTGATCCGCAACCGCATCGCCAAGGCGGCGATGGAAGAAAACCTCGCCGATGCCGACCACGCGCCTGGCGAAACGCTGCTGCGCCTTTACCAGCGGTGGGCCGAGGGCGGGGCCGGGCTGATCATCACCGGCAACGTGATGGTCGACCGCCGCGCGTTGACCGGCCCGGCCGGCGTGGTGCTGGAGGACGACCGTCTGCTGCCGCGCTTCAGGCGCTGGGCCGAGGTCTGTCGCAGCCAGGGCGCGCAGGTCTGGATGCAGGTCAACCATCCTGGCCGCCAACTGATGGCCGACCTTGGCCAGCAAGCCCTCGGGCCATCGGCTATCGCCGTGGACATTCCCGGTTTGAAGGGCGTCTTCGCGCAGCCGCGTGCCTTGTCCGGCGCGGAAATCGACGGGCTGATCCAGCGCTACCTGAACACCGCTCTGCTGGCCGAGAGCGCCGGGTTCACTGGCGTGCAGGTACATGCCGCGCATGGCTACCTGTTCAGCCAGTTCCTCTCTCCGCTGAGCAATCAGCGCAAGGACGACTGGGGCGGTAGCCTGGAGAACCGCGCGCGCATCCTGTTGCGCACGGTGGAGGCGATCCGCGAGCGGGTGGCTCCGGAATTCTGCGTGGCGGTGAAGCTCAACTCCGCCGATTTCCAGCGCGGCGGTTTCGAGGCGCGGGACGCCGAGGCCGTGGTGCGTCTGCTCAACGAGCGCGGCGTGGACCTGGTCGAGCTGTCCGGCGGTAGCTACGAAAGCCCGGCGATGCAGGGGCAGACTCGCGACGGCAGCACACTGGCGCGGGAGGCCTACTTCCTCGAGTTCGCCGAGCGTATCGCCGCGACGGCACGCATGCCGCTGATGGTCACCGGTGGCATTCGCAGGCGCGAGGTCGCCGAACGCGCCCTGCAGGGCCCGGTGGCGATGGTGGGGATGGCCACGGCCCTGGCAGTCGATCCCACGCTGCCACGGCGCTGGCAGGCCGGCGAGGGCGCACAGGTCGAACCGATAGTCGTGGCGTGGAAGAACAAGGCCTTCGCCGCCGTGGCGACCCAGTCGGTGGTGAAGAAGCAACTGACGCTGCTCAGCCAGGGCCGCCCGACCAACCCGCGCACTTCGCCACTGCTGGCGCTGATCGGCAACCAGCTGAAGCTGCGCAAGCTGTCGCGCCGCTACCGGCTCTGGGTCGCTCAGGCCTGAGGCGCGTTCAGTCGCCCTGCGGCAAGGGCAGGGCGGCTAGCTTCGCCGCCCTGGCGGGAGTGGCGCCGAGAGCGCGCAGGACCATCTCGCTGAGCAGGATGTCCTGGCCCTCCGGCGCCCGGCCCTCGAGGCTGGCGCGGATGGCTCCGGTGGCGCAGGCAAGCACCAGGTCCAGGGCGACATCTTCGTTCGCGTAGTTGAAGACGCCTTCGGCCTGCCCGCCGCGCAGGTCGTCGCGAACATGGTTGGCCAGCGTCGAATGCATGGCCTGGTCATAGTGGATCACCCGCAGTAGCGCGCTGGCCCATTGCGGGTCGGCCTGTGCATGCAGGACGAACATGCGCACGCCGATGGCCAGCCGTCGGGCACCGCTGGAAATGCCGGCGCTGAGCTGGGTGATGGTCTCGGAGAAGTCGCCGGCCAGCGAGATGCCCACGGCCTCGGCCAGCTCCTCGCGGGTCTTGAAGTAGTTGTAGATGGTGCCGGTGGAGACCTGTGCCTCGGCGGCCAGGTCCTGGAACACCGTGGCCGCGATGTCCTGCCGG
Organism: Pseudomonas sp. PDM19; assembly: GCF_014852215.1. Classification (NCBI taxonomy): domain Bacteria; kingdom Pseudomonadati; phylum Pseudomonadota; class Gammaproteobacteria; order Pseudomonadales; family Pseudomonadaceae; genus Pseudomonas; species Pseudomonas sp. PDM19. Next base: position 446,501 of record NZ_JACVBG010000001.1, read on the forward strand.
GCGAACACCCGCAGCGCCGCATCGAGCAGTCCCTGGCGGGTGCGGGCGCGCTTCTTGTGGCCGCGGGTGAGGGGTTCGCTGTGGTCTTCGCGGGGCTGGCGGTCGGTCATGGCGATCATTCGTCTGCGGGGCTGCGGCGATGATACGGGATGCCCATGGCCAACCGGTACCCGCTCATGCCCGCAGCAGCGCCTGGCAATGGCGCAGCAACTCGGCGGCCTGCTCGGGCCGGCCCTGATGCATGATGATGCGGTCCGGGCGCACCACCACCAGCGTCGGATCAGGCCAGGGCGCGAGCAGTGATCCGTCGAGGGTTTCGGCGAGATCCACGCGGCTGTCGTCGCGGGCATGGACGATCTGCAGGAAGCTGCCTCCCAGTTCCAGCCATTGCTGCTGTTGCGCAGCGTCGAGCCACTGGCGCGGGTCGGTGCCCAGGCCGACCAGTTGCAGGCGATCGCCCAGCAACTGGTCACTCAGGCAGATGCGTCCGGCGTTGCGCACCCAGCCCTGGGGGAACAGCCCGCCGCTGACCAGTCGCGCCTGCCGCGGGCTGCGCACGAACAGGCCGCGGCGGAAGCGGTGCTTGGGCTTGATGTCCAGCTCCTCGAAGTGTCGCCGCGCCGCCGGGATCAGCCGCAGTGTCTTCATCAGGCCGTGGATCAGGGCGGCGGCCAGGGCATTGCCGGGCATGACCAGGCGACCCATGAGCTTGGCCAGGTCGATCATCTCCCGCGCGTGGGGCTGGCGCTCCTGATCGTAGCTGTCGAGTATCCGCGGCGAGGCGCGTTCCTGGAGTACCCAGGAGAGCTTCCAGGCCAGGTTGGCCACGTCGCGCAAGCCGGCCACCAGCCCCTGGCCGACGAAGGGCGGAGTGATGTGCGCGGCATCGCCGACGAGGAAAATCCGACCCTGCTGGAAGCGTTCGCAGCAGCGGGCGTGGAAGCGATAGACCGCCTGGCGCTCGATGGTCAGGTGCTGCGGCTCGATCCAGGGCGCCAGCAGGCTGCGGATGCGCTCCTGGTCTTCCATTTCGTCGCGGGTTTCGCCGGGGCGGAGCATGAACTCCCAGCGCTCGCGGCCGCCGGGGGCGGGCATGTGCGGTGTCGGCCGGCGGTGGTCGCAGAGGAATTCGACGTGGTCGATGGCCTTTCCCTGGCGTGAGCCGGCATCGACGATCAGCCAGTCCTCGGAATAGCTCTGGCCGTTGAATTCCTGGCCGATCAACCCGCGTACCCGCGAGCTTGCGCCGTCCGCGCCGACCAAATAGCGGCAACGTACATGGTGCTGCACGCCGGCTCCGTCAAGCAGGGTGGCGCTGACGCCGCAGTCGTTCTGGGTGAACTCCTGCAATTCCAGGCCTCCCCGGCAGCGCAGATTCTCGTAGTGCCGGGCCTGTCGGCGCATCGCCTGTTCGAGGTCCGGTTGGTAGAAGGTCACCAGTTTGTGGTGGCCGTCGATGCGGCCGCTGGTGTTGGCCTGGCCGAACTGGCCGACGATGGGGCAGTGCATCTTCACCTGGGGGGTGACCACGGTTTCGAACGCGTCTTCCTCCAGCCCGGCGAGCTGGAGGATGCGCAGCGCTTCGTTGTCCAGGGCGATGGCGCGCGGCATGGGCAGGATGTCATGGGCCTTGTCGATCACCAGGGCGTCCACGCCATAGCGGCCGAGCAGGGCAGCCAGCGTCGCGCCGACCGGGCCATTGCCGATCACCAGGACATCGACCGATTCGGGAAGGAGCTCATTGTTGTTATGCATTGGGAGATCCGCAGCCAGAAGTGGGCCCGGATTCTTGCTGATCCGGGTGAGGCGGAATCTAACAAAAATGACGAGTACGTCAATATTGGCTTTTTATTCAGAAATTCTTCCGATCTGATCGGGTCCCTGGACAGGCAATGTCGATGGCGGGGCGCAGCGGAAGAGGGCGTTGCCCTGGGAAGCGGAAATCGTGTCTTGAGGGTAGGATCTGGCGTCTATCGGCTGCGTACTGACTTCATCCCGTCTCGAATCGCAAGGAAATCCATGACCGACGTCGTCGACCTGTTCGACATCCAGTATTTCTGGAACCTGCTCGCCATCCTCTGGTTCCTCTTCTGCTGGATCGGCTACACCCGCTATGCCAAGACCAAGGCCCGCGACACCGCGTGCCTGGCCAGCGTGCTGCACCTCTACCGCCAGGACTGGATGCGCCGCGTGCTGCTGCGTGACAACCGTGTGGCGGACGCCAGCGTGATCGGCAACCTGGAGCGCAACGCCTCGTTCTTCGCTTCCAGCACCCTGATCATCCTGGCCGGCATCCTTACCCTGCTGGGCTCCGCCGAGCGCACGATCTCCGTGCTGGCCGACCTGCCCTTTGTCACGGCGCCAACCCGTGGCCTGTCGGAGTTGAAGCTGCTGTGCCTGGCGGTGGTGTTCGTCTACGCCTTCTTCACCTTCAGCTGGTGCATGCGCCAGTACAACTTCGCGGCGGTGCTGATCGGCTCCGCGCCCATGGTGGGGGAGCGCAACGTCGGCGAGCTGGAGCGCAAGTCCTTCGCCGAGCGGGCGGCCCGCGTGGTGTCGCTGGCGGCGCACCAGTTCAACCAGGGGCTGCGGACCTATTACTTTGCCCTGGCCATGCTCGCCTGGTTCATCAACCCGTGGATCTTCATGCTGGTGACGGCGGGCGTGGTGGGCGTGCTGTACCAGCGCGAATTCCACTCCAGCGTGCTCCACGTGATGGTTTACACGCCGACGCTGCAGGGCGACGCGCCACGGGACAATGACATTCCCCCCAGCGGTTGACCGGCAAACGACAGAAACGACAAGGCCCGCATAGTGCGGGCCTTGTTTTGTGCGGCAAAAGCGCTGTTATTGCTGCTTCTGCTCGCCGGTGGGCTCCTGCGGCGCGGTGGCCGGGGCAGCCGGAGCAGCCGGGGCGGCTTCAGGTGCCGGCGGGGTGGTCGGCGCCGGAGTTGCCGGCTGCTCGGTCGCGGCGGGTGCGGCCGGCGCTTTCGGCTCTTCTTTCTTGTCGCAGGCGGCAAGGCCGAGACCGGCAACGATCAGCAGAGCGAAGGGAAGGGTTTTTTTCATGCGGAGCCTCCATGTGCGGCTTTCCTGGTGTTAGCCCTTTGAACAGAGGTTGTGTGAATTAGTTCAACGAATATTCCGCAGGCCCTGTAATCCATCACTGCAGGAGTGACAACGCACGGGGTATGATGCGGCCCCGTGCAGTCAATCGGTCGACCCCTCCCATGTCCGAAAACCCACTCCTGGAGCGTGCCCAACGCTTCCTGTCGGCGCTGCGCCACTGCCAGTTGCTGGGCATCAGCGCACACGCGGCGGACGCTTCCGGCCTGACCCTGCGGCTTCCCTACAGCGAGGCCATCGTCGGCAATCCGGAGACTGGCGTGATCCACGGCGGCGCCATCACCACGCTGATGGACACCACCTGCGGCATCTCCACCGTCTGCGTGCTGCCGCAATTCGAGATATGCCCGACCCTGGACCTGCGCATCGACTACATGCACCCGGCGCAGCCGCACAAGGACGTCTACGGATTCGCCGAGTGCTACCGGGTCACCCCGAACATCATCTTCACCCGCGGCTATGCCTATCAGGACGACCCCTCGGAGCCCATCGCCCACGTAGTCGGCACATTCATGCGCATGGGCAAGGCGGTGTCCGCCGGCGCCGTGAAGCGTGACGTCGAGGGGGGCCTGGGATGAGCGCGGTGAACATCGAGGCGATGGTGCGTGCGGCGCACGAGAGCAAGAACTACGACCCGCTGCTGGACATGATTCCCTACGCCAGGCTGCTGGGCATCCGCTGCCTGCGCCTGGGCGACGATGCGATCTTCCACCTGCCGGCCAACCCGGACAACATCGGCAACCCGACGCTGCCGGCCCTGCATGGCGGGGTGATCGCCGGCTTCATGGAACAATCGGCGCTGCTGCACCTGCTGATGTTCATGGGCATCCCGCACATGCCCAAGATCATCGACTTCTCCATCGATTACCTGCGCGCCGGGCACTTCCGCGATACCTACGCGCAGTGCCAGGTCTGGCGCCAGGGCCGGCGCGTGGCCAACGTCGCCATCACCGCCTGGCAGACCACCCGCACCGAGCCCATCGCCACCGCCCGCGCGCACTTCAAGGTCGACGGCGCCTGAATGGACACGCTGCTGATCCTGCTCGGCCTGCTGCTGATCCTCGCCGGGTACGTCTGGCTCATCGCCCGCGCCTTCGAGCGCAGCCTGTTCTGGGGGCTTGCCAGCCTGCTGCCGCCGCTGGCAGTGCTGTTTGTGCTGATTCACTGGCGCCACGCGCGCAGTGCCGTCGCTCTCGGTGGGCTGGGCTGCATTCCGCTGGTGGTCGGCCTGACCCTGCTGGCCAGCCACGACAGCGCGCGCCTGGAGGCCATTCTGCGCCTCGAATGGCTCAAGCCTGAACCGGTCGTGCAGCCTGAACTGGCCATCGACCTGCGTGGCGAGCTCAACGGCAAGCCGTTCGTGCCCGAGCAGGCCGAGTTCATCGACGGCGTGCTCAGCCTGCGCGAAGGGCAGGATTTCTATGCCCATCGCGAAGTCCAGGTGCGACTGGCGGCGCCGGTCAGCGGCCCGCTCCGGCTGGATGTGCTGCCCGACGACAAGGGCCGCCTGCCGGAAATCGAAGTCAGTTGGCTCGCCCCGGGCCAGGACCTGCCCGAGGCGGTGCGCCTGCAACGCGGCTACAGCCTGCACCTGGACCTGACGCCCAAGGCCCCCAACCGCATGGAAGGCGTCTTCCACCTGGTGCTGCCGGCCGAGATGCGCACCACGCTGTCCGGCACCATCGAAGTCTTCACCGACCGCCTGCGCTACATAGGCGGTGAGGTGGATACCCGCTTCGACTCCCGCGACACCCTGAGCCACGTCCTGCAGGACTACCTGCAGCGCCGCTTTGCCCGGCGTGACGTCGCCATCAGTCGGATACCGACCCTGGATCCCCAGCGGGCTTCCCAGGAGGTCCCGTTGACCGTCGAGATGGACGGGCAGGCGCAGGACCTGCAGGTGAAGCTGGAGAAGAGCCCGACGCGCGGCTGGGGTGTGCACGGTGACCACTATCCGCGATTGAAGGCGGCCAGCGTCTCCGCAGCACCGGTTCCTGCGCCTGCCCCGGCGGCAACGAGCGCCTCGGTGCCGCCGGCGGCGGAAAGCGGTCGCCTGGCGCTGGAGCGGTTGCAGGCCAACCCGCAGCGCTACATCAATCGCAGCATGCGCGTGACCACCGAGCGCGGGCGTACCGCCGAGGGCGTCTTCGTCGGCCTGAATGCCGACGGCCGTGTTGTCATTCGTCGGGTCATCGAGGGGCCGGGCGAGGCCAGCTACACGCTGCGCCCCAGCGAAATCACAGATATCGAGTTGCCGGCGCACTGACCCTCGGCCGGCGCTCTGCCATCGCAGCACCAGGGATTTTTCGCCAACCCCTTGAATTGGTTCGGGAAGCCCCCATCTCGCTGACATCGGCCGCATGACGCGGCATTTGTCATCCTCGGAGCGAGAAACAATGAGCGCGGAGACTCAAAAAGAAACACTGGGCTTCCAGACCGAAGTGAAGCAGCTGCTTCACCTGATGATTCATTCCCTGTATTCGAACAAGGAAATCTTCCTTCGCGAACTGATTTCCAACGCCTCCGACGCCGCCGACAAGCTGCGTTTCGAAGCCCTGGCCAAGCCGGAGCTGCTCGAAGGCGGCGCCGAGCTGAAGATCCGTGTGAGCTTCGACAAGGACGCCAAGACCGTCACCCTCGAAGACAACGGCATCGGCATGAGCCGCGAGGAGGTCATCGCGCACCTGGGCACCATCGCCAAGTCCGGCACCGCCGACTTCCTGAAGAACCTTTCGGGTGACCAGAAGAAGGATTCCCACCTGATCGGCCAGTTCGGCGTGGGCTTCTACAGCGCCTTCATCGTTGCCGACAAGGTGGACGTGTTCACCCGTCGCGCCGGTGCCCCGGCCAGCGAGGGCGTGCACTGGTCGTCGAAAGGCGAGGGCGAGTTCGATGTGGCGAGCATCGACAAGACCGAACGCGGCACTCGCATCGTCCTGCACCTCAAGGACGGTGAAGACGAGTTCGCCGACGGCTGGCGCCTGCGCAACATCGTCAAGAAGTACTCCGACCACATCGCGCTGCCCATCGAGCTGCCGAAAGAGGCTGCTGGCGAAGACGCCCCGGCTGAGACCGAGTGGGAAGTGGTCAACCGCGCCAGCGCCCTCTGGACCCGTCCGCGCACCGAGGTGAAGGACGAGGAATACCAGGAGTTCTACAAGCACATCGCCCATGACTTCGAGAACCCGCTGACCTGGAGCCACAACAAGGTCGAGGGCAAGCTCGAGTACACCTCGCTGCTCTACGTCCCGGCCCGCGCGCCGTTCGACCTGTACCACCGCGAGGCCCCGCGCGGCCTGAAGCTGTACGTGCAGCGCGTGTTCATCATGGACCAGGCCGACCAGTTCCTGCCGCTGTACCTGCGCTTCATCAAGGGTGTGGTGGACTCCAACGACCTGTCGCTGAACGTCTCCCGCGAGATCCTGCAGTCCGGCCCCATCGTCGACTCGATGAAGTCCGCGCTGACCAAGCGCTCCCTGGACATGCTGGAGAAGCTGGCGAGCAACGACGCCGAAGCCTACAAGGGCTTCTGGAAGAACTTCGGCCAGGTGCTGAAGGAAGGCCCGGCCGAGGACTTCGCCAACAAGGACAAGATCGCCGGCCTGCTGCGCTTTTCTTCCACCAGCGACGAGAGCGGCGAGCAGAGCGTTTCCCTGGCCGACTACATCGGTCGCCTGAAGGAAGGCCAGGACAAGATCTACTACCTCACCGGCGAGAGCTTCGCCCAGGTGAAGAACAGCCCGCACCTGGAAGTCTTCCGCAAGAAAGGCATCGAAGTGCTGCTGCTCACCGACCGCATCGACGAGTGGCTGATGAGCTACCTGCCCGAGTTCGATGGCAAGCAGTTGGTCGACGTCGCCCGTGGCGACCTGGACCTGGGCAGCCTGGACTCCGACGAGGACAAGAAGGCCCAGGAAGAGATCGCCAAGGCCAAAGAGGGCCTGGCAGAACGCCTGAAAGCCGCGCTGGGCGATGAAGTCGCCGAGGTCCGCGTGTCCCACCGCCTGACCGATTCGCCGGCGATCCTCGCCATCGGCGAACAGGACCTGGGCCTGCAGATGCGCCAGATCCTCGAGGCCAGCGGGCAGAAGGTGCCGGAAGCCAAGCCGATCTTCGAGTTCAACCCGGCCCACCCGCTGATCGAGAAACTCGACGCGGAAGCCGACGAAGAGCGCTTCGGCGAGCTGACCCACATCCTCTTCGACCAGGCCGCCCTGGCCGCGGGGGACAGCCTGAAGGACCCGGCCGCCTACGTGCGCCGCCTGAACAAGCTGCTGGTGGAGCTTTCCGCCTAACCCTCTGCGAGGGTTGGAACAGACGCCACGATTTCAGTGCTGGAATCGTGGCGTTTTTCATTGCGCAGGACTGTCAAGGACCGCTGCAAGGATATGCCGATGCAGGCCATCAAACGCTCGGCAAGCTGACTCGGCGCAAGCACGAAATGCTGCGCCCCCAAGGGAGAATGGAATGACGCAACCTGTCGCAAGAACAACCGGGGCCTTCGAAGGCTTCGATCTTGAAGGCTTCTGGGACGATGGCGACTACTCGCTCAGCCACTACACCGAGCCAGCCCCCAGCGACGAACTGATTGCGCAGATCGAGGCGGAGTGCGGCTACCGCTTGCCGGATGCCTACGTGGAGCTGGCGCGCCTGCGCAATGGCGGTGCTGTCGAGCGCTGTTGCTATCCGATGGATGAGCCGACCGGCTGGGCCGAGGATCACATCGCGATCACTGGCCTCTACGCCATCGGGCGCACCGCTACCTATTCGCTGTGCGGTGATCTCGGCTCGGCCTTCATGCGCGCCGAATGGGGCTATCCCGACATCGGTATCGGTATCGCCAACACTCCCAGCGCCGGGCACGAGATGATCATGCTCGACTACCGCCTGTGCGGGCGGCAGGGGGAGCCACGGGTAGTGCATGTCGATCAGGAAGCCGACTTTGCGATTACCGAGGTCGCGCCGGACTTCGCGACCTTCATCCGCGGGTTGGTCAGCGAGGATGAGTTCAACGACGACGCCGAAACCCTCGAAGCCGACCTGGCCACGGTGCAGCGCGGCACGCTGTCGCCCATTCTGCGCCGCGCGCTGGAAGCAGCGGCGACGGAGCTGCCCGATGGCGAGCTGCGAATCCGCCGCCTGGCCGAGCGGATCGTCCGCGCCAAGGGCTTCTTCGCCCTGCATGCCGACGCGGATTCGCATTTGATGTACGACGCCATGTTCTGGCTGTTCTCCCATCTCAAGCTCGCCGAGTCGTACGAAGACTTCCATGACTGCTCCCGGGAGCAGAGCGACTACCGGCGCCCCTGCTACACCCTGATGCTGACCACCAGCTATGTGGCCGACCCCTACGGATTCTGCACCGGCGGTTATGCCCCTGGCTTCCTCAGTGACTGGTGGGAGGCACGGCTCGCCGCCGGCAGCATCGTTCACGTCGAGGGTGGCTACCGCTTCGCGGCGGACTATGCGGCCGGGTTGGTTCGTACCCTGGCGGCGATAGACGAACCGTCAATACAGGTCAGCGCTACCGGAGAGTGAGGATGCCCCCGAAGCAGAAGTTCGACTGGAAGGCCCTGGAAAACGTCGCCGTGGACCATGTGGTGAATGCAGTACGCAAGATTCGCCGTGACCATCCGGACGAGACCGTCTACGGCGCGATGTTCCACGAGTTCTACGGCGACGGCTCGGTGCTCTATTGGCCGATGGTGACGGTCGCTACGGAAGAGGTCCTGGCCCAGGTGGCCGCAGACTACGACGACGATGGCGAGGACCTGCGCTGGTCCGGCCCGGACCTGAGCCAGCACGCCGAGGACCATGGTTTCGAGCCGGGCGACGAGCAGGATCAATGGGCGACGCAGTGTGCCGAGTTCGCGCAAGCCACGGCCAAGGGCAGCTTCAGCGCCTGGGAGGCGGTCTATGACCGCTTCCTGCACTGTTTCCCCCGTGCGGCCAAGCGGGCCCGTGCTCAGTTGCTCAAGGAGGGCCTGGTCGACAGGCACTTCATCGCCGTCGCCACCGATGAAGCGGGCGACCTGGTGCCGCTCAGCCTGACCCGCGCGCAGCTGCTGCGGCACTTCCCGATGTACGACGAGGCCGAGCGCGAACGTGCGCGCATCGCGGCGTTGCCACTGGCGGAACAGGTCGCTGAAGTGGTGCCGCAAGCCGTGCGAGCGGTTGCGCCCGGATCGCTGCTCGGCGAGTACGACGCCCTCGTCCGCGCCCTGGGCGAAGCCGCCATACCGGCGCTGCTCGACGTCGTCGCCGGGCGTAGTGCCGGCGAAGCGTGGCAGGCGAGCATGCTGCTGGCCGAGATCAACCACTCGACGCCCGACGTCATCAGCACGCTGGAAACCGCCCTGTGCAGCGCGGCTTCCAGCGAAAGCGAGCGTGCCTGGGCCGCCTCAGCCCTGGCACGGCTCGACCGCATGGACCTGATTGCCGCGCATCTGAACGGCTTGCCCGCCGAAGTGGCCGCGCGTGGGCTCAGCGCTCCCTACCGCTCCTTCCGCGATCGTGGCCAGCACCAGCCCTTGGACTACCGCCCGCTCGAAGCGGTGCTGGAGCAGCACCCGGCTATTGCGCCAGCAGTCGCCGAGGCTTTGGCGCCTGGCTGTGGCTTCTGCACGCTGCAAGCCGACGAAGTGGTGGCGGCGCAACGGGGGCTGACCTCGAAGTGGGCCTTCATCCGCGAGCATGCCCGCGATGTGCTGGAGGCGTTCGAACAGCAGTGATGCTCACCAGACCAATGCGACAAGCCCTGGAACTTCAACGCACACGGGAAGAATCAACATGGGAATCCAGGCCGTCTATCTGAGCGTGGATGACGCCGCGCTCAAGCGCCTCGGCGAAGCGCCGGCTGAAGAGTTGCTCGATCTGGTCGAAGCGCTCGAGGAAGCAGACTGCCCGCAAGTCGGGCTGGACAAGCTGTGGGATGGCCTGCACTTCCTGCTCACCGGCGTGTCGGCCAGTTCGCCGATCGAAGGCAACCCGCTCAGCGAAGCGGTGGTCGGCGTGCAGGTCTTCGATTGCGACGATTTCATTGCCTGCACAAGGAGCGAGGAACTGCCGGCTATCGTCGCTGCGCTCGATGCGGTGTCGATCGATGAAGCGCTGGCCGCCGCGGATTTTGCCAGGTTCCGCAAGGCCAAACTCTACCCGAAGATCTGGACGGACGATCCTTCGCAGCTCAAGGCTGAACTGGAAGAAGCCTTCCGGGAACTGCGCGACTTCTATCATGTCTGCGCCACTGAGCAGCGACATGTGCTGGTCAGCATCTACTGAAGGGGCGGGCGCAGCCGAGGCCTTGCACTGTGCCTCCTGCTGCCGCTTGCCCTGAAACATTCACCCACCGAACCCGAGATAGTCGAGTAGGCTTGTTCCCGGTTCGATAGGCATCCCCGGCATTTACCAGAGGACTACCCCGATGAGTCAGATCAGCGTGCAACCCGTCGCCTACAGCGTCGATGGCCAGGCCTTCGAAGGCCAGTTGGTATTCGATGCTTCCAGCACTGCGCCGCGTCCCGGCCTGCTGATGGCGCCGAACTGGATGGGCGTCAGCCAGGGCGCCCTGGACACCGCCCGCAAGGTCGCCGAGCGCGGCTACGTGGTGCTGGTGGCCGACCTCTACGGCAAGGATGTACGTCCCAACGGCCCGGACCAGGCTCTCGCCGCCATGATGCCGCTGAAGAACGACCGCTCGCTGCTGCGCCAACGCATGCAGGGCTCGCTCAAGGCGCTGCTGGAGCAGGCCGGCAAGGCGCCGCTGGACACCGCGAAGCTGGCCACCTTCGGCTTCTGCTTCGGCGGCTGCTGCTCCCTGGAACTGGCCCGCGATGGCGCTCCGGTGGCCGCCGCCGTTTCCTTCCACGGCACCCTGGACACGCCGAACCCGGCGGACGCGAAGAGCATCAAGGGCGCGGTGCTGGTCCTCGACGGCGCCATCGACCCGCTGGTGCCGCGCGAGCAGCTGGGCGAGTTCGCCAGGGAAATGACCGCCGCCAATGTCGACTGGGCCCTGACCAGCTACGGCGGCGCCGCGCACTCCTTCACCGACCCGCACGCGCAGGTACCGGGCAAGATGCAGTACGACGCCAAGGTGGCGCGTCGCGCCTTCGCTGCGATGTTCGACCTGCTGGACGAACGCTTCGGCGCCTGACCGGGTCGGGGGAGGGCAGCGAGCGGCTCCCCCGTGCCGGATTCAACGCAGCTTGGCCACCTTGAACTCCAGGTCCGGCCAGGCTGGCAGGCCGGCGAAGTCCTCCCGCAGATAGCGCGCCAGCGCGATGATCTGCTCATTGTTCAGGCTGTTGCGGAAGGCCGGCATGTAGCCCAGCTCCGGCCGCGCCGGGTGGCCGATGCCGTCCAGGATCACCCGCAGCAGATTGTCCGGCGTGGCCGCATGCAGGTTGTTGCTCACCGCCAGCGATGGCCGCACGCCATTGAGCTTCGGGCTGTCGCCGTCATGGTGGCAGGCCATGCAGGCGCCATTGAATATCCGACCACCGCTGCCACTGACGGGCTGCAGCGTGCCGTAGGTGCGCTGCTCCAGTTCGACGGCCCGTTGCTCCGGTGAGAAGTCGCCGGTTTGCTCCGGGAGGAAGGTCGCAAGATAGCGCGCCATGGCTTGCAAGTCGGCGTCCGGTTGCTGCGTGAGCCCGGCGGCTACCGGCGCCATCGGGCCGGCGGCGGCTCCGTGGTAGCGCGAGAAGCCGTTGCGCAGATAGTCGTACAGCGTCGCCTGGGTCCACGGGATGGCGGGTTTGCTGCCACCGTTGAGCGGCGGAACCTGCCAGCCGTCCACCGTTGCGCCGGCGAAGCGATCCTTGCCGGTGCGCTCGGCGCCCAGCGCGTTGCGTGGCGTGTGACAGGCGCTGCAATGACCCAGCCCTTCCACCAGATAGGCGCCACGATTCCACGCGGCATCGCGATGCGGCTGCGGCTGGAAGACGCCCTTGTCGAAGAACAGGAAGTTCCAGCCCGCCATGATCCGGCGCTGGTTGTAGGGGAAGGGCAGGCGGTCGTCCGGCGTATCCGCTACGACGGCCGGGCGGGTCATCAGGTAGGCGTACAGGTCGCGCAGGTCTTCGTCTCCGACACGGGTGAACGCGGTATAGGGGAAGGTCGGGTAGAGGTAGTCGCCCTCGCGCGAAATGCCTTCGCGCATCGCCCGCTTGAAGGCTTCGAAGGACCAGACGCCGATACCGGTCTCGCGATCCGGAGTGAGGTTGGAGGTGTAGAGCGTGCCGAAGGGCGTCACCATGGCGCGACCGCCGGTCAGTGGCGCGCCGCCGTCACGGGTGTGGCACACCGCGCAGTCGCCGAGCGCAGCCAGCTGCTGCCCGCGGGCGATGGCTTCGGCGCTGAAGCTTTGGGCAGCCGGCGGGTCGATCGGAGCGATGCTCGGTTTCCCGGTGGCGATCATTCCCGTCACGACGAGTGCGGCCAGCCCGCCGATAATGGCCAGAGAGGTCTTGTTCATGACGCTTGTTTCTCCTGCAGCGCGGCGCGAACCCGCTCGGGCGTGAACGGTGGACGGGTGAAACGCACGCCGGTGGCGTCGTACAGGGCATTGGCGATGGCTGCGGCGCTGGGCACCGAGGTGGACTCGCCGGCCCCCAGCGGCGGGGTGCCGGGGCGGTCGAGCAGGAGCGCGGTGATCTTCGGCACCTGTGGGAACCCGAGGATCGGATAGCCGCCCCATTCCAGGCTGGTGACCCCGCTGCGGTCGAACGTCGAGTACTCCATCAGTGCCCGGCTGGTCGCCTGGATCACGTTGCCGTGGACCTGATGGCGCACGCCGTCGGGGTTGACCATCTGCCCGCAGTCCTGCGCGACGTGGACGTCGGTTACGCGGACGGCGCCAGTGTGCGGTTCGACCTCGACGTCGACGATCCAGGCGGCCCAGGCCGAACCGAACCCCGGGAAGTCGCTGTGGAAGTACCGCGCATAGGCGAAGCCGCGGCCGACCAGCAGATTGCCCTGGCGCGCCTGCGGATTGGGTGAGGCGCGCGGCTGCCAGTGGGCGGACGCGGCCAGTGCCCTGATCAACGTGACCGCGCGCTCATCGTGCAGGTAGCGCAGGCGGAACTCGATGGGGTCGGCGCCGGCCATCTGTGCCAGTTCGTCGATATAGGACTCGTGAGCGAAGACGTTGGGCAATGCCGACACCCCGCGCATCCACGACGCCCGGACAATGGGCGCGGCGTCGTTGCAGACCACGCGCATGTGCGGGTAGGCGTACTGCGGCACGGCGGTGCGGTCGCCCATCCGCGTCACCTGGGGCTTGGCGTCCACCTTCGAGGTGAGCAGCAGCGCGAGGTTGATGCCGTTGTTGGAGGGGTAGCAGGTGGCGAAGTCGTAGGCGGCCACGTTGCCGTCCTTGTCCAGCCCGCCACGGACTTCGATCAGTTGCGCCGAGCCCTTGGGTTCCCAGCCGTGTTCCTGTTCGCGCATCAATTGCACACGCACCGGGCGGCCGACAGCCAGGGCGAGCAGGGCGGCGTCGGCGGACACGTCATCGGCGCAGTTGCGCCCGTAGCAGCCGGAGGCTTCCATCCTGATGACTTCGACCTGCTCGGGTTGCATGCCCAGCAGCGTTATCAGGTCGGCGCGCAGGTCGTGGGGATTCTGGCTGCCGGACCAGACCTTCATCACGCCGTCCTCGAGGTTTGCCAACGCACAGGACGGGCCGATGGAAGCATGCTGCTGGTAGGGCCAGACGTAGGTGCGCTGCAGCGGACGGTCGACCTGCCTGAGCACGGCATCCATCTGCGCGTCGTCCTGCAGCATGCGTGGCTGCTTGGGGTGCTCGCGGAGGGTCTTTTCCAGGTCGTCGAGGCCCAGCGGCGGCAGGTCGCTCCAGCTTTTCCAGCGGACCTTCAGCGCCCGAGCGATGCGGATCGCCTGCTCTTCGCGCTCGGCCACCACGCCGATGAAGTCCCCGATCACCACCAGGCGGACGAAGCCGGGCAACCGGGCCACGGATTGCTCATCGACTTCCAGCCGGCTCCGGCCCAGGGGCGCGTTGACGTCGGCCCCGGTGTAGGGCGGGCGCACCACGCGGCCGTGGAGCATTCCCGGCAGGCGCATGTCGTGCACGTAGGTCAGCCCCCCGGTGACCTTGGCCGGGATATCCAGGCGCGGTACCGAATGGCCGACCACCCGGTATTCGCTGTGTGCTTTGAGCGGCGCGCTGGCGTTGATCTTCAGCTCGAAGCGCTGCCCTTGCAGCAGCTCGCCATAGCCGATACGGCGCGCCGGTTTGCGTTTGACGAAGATGGCGCCGTCAGCGCAGTCGAGCTGCCGGATGTCGGTCCTCAGGACCTGTGCCGCGCGTTGCATCAGGAATTCCCGTGCTTCGGCCGCCGCGCGCCGCAGGGGAATGGCGCTGACTTGGATGCTCGAGCTGGCGATGGTCGGCCCCTGGTCGGGGGTGTAGCGCGTATCGCCCAGCAGCAGGGTCACCTGATGGATATCGACATTCAGCTCCTCCGCGACGATCTGGCTCAGGGCGGTGCGGATGCCGGTGCCCAGATCGACATGGCCGCAGGCCGCGGTGATGGTGCCGTTGGCGGCGATGGCGATGAAACTGTCGACCTGATCGAGCGGCAGCGTGGCGTCAGTGCCCTGTGCGAGCGACAGGCGTGGCAGCTGGACGCTGACCAGCAGCACGCCGCCGGCCTTGAGGAAGTTGCGGCGGCTGAGCAGGGTCATGCGGGGCTCCCCTGTCCGTCGTCACCGCTGCGGCCGGCGGCCCTTCTCACGGCGTTGAGGATTTCAATATGGGTACCGCAGCGGCACAGGTTGTAGGCCAGTTCCTGGCGAATCTCATCGTCGCTGGGCTTGGGGTTGCGCGCGAGCAGCGCGGCGCTGGTCATGACCATGCCGTTGGTGCAGTAGCCGCACTGCGCGGCCTGCTCGTCGATGAAGGCCTGCTGCACCGGATGCGGGGCCTCCAGCGTGCCGAGGCCTTCCAGGGTGGTGACCTGGCGCCCTAGGGCGGCAGAGACCGGCGTGATGCAGGAGCGGGTGGCGACGCCATCGAGGTGGACGGTGCAGGCGCCGCACTCGCCCAGGCCGCAGCCGAACTTGGGGCCGTTGAGCTGCAGGTCGTTGCGCAGGACGTACAGCAGGGGCGTATCGGCTGCCACGGCGAGCTGTCGGGGCTGGCCGTTGACGACCAGCGAGAGGGGATCAGCCATGGGGTGGGCTCCTTCCTGAGAGTGTCGTGCCCGACACCTGGCGTCGGCCGGGCATAGGGAAAAGGAAGGAAGTCTTCGGGAGCAGCCTGACGCCAGCTAGGGCGCGCAGGCCGAAAGGGCTGTAGGAATCAGGTGATAGGGGCGCAGGTACTGCGCCCCGTCAGGGATCTGCGTCAGGCGTTGCCGGCGGGAGCCGTGGAGGCCTGGTCGGCGCGATAGCCGCGTGCGCCGAACCAGACGATGTACAGGTAGCAAACCAGCGGTACGGCGAACGAAGGCAGCAGGCCGATACGGTCGGCGAAGAAGGCCTGCACCAGCGGCATCACGGCGCCGCCGACGATGGCCATGCAGAGCAGGCCGGAACCCTTGCTGGTGAGGTTGCCCAGGCCTTCCAGGGCGAGGGAGAAGATGGTCGGGAACATGATCGAGTTGAACAGGCCGATCAGGATCAGCGCCCACATCGCCACGTGCCCGCCGATGCTCAGCGCGATGCCGATCAGCACGGCGATGGCCACGGCGTTGAAGGCCAGCAGGCGGTTCGGCGCGATGGCGCGCATCAGTGCGCTGCCGATGAAGCGGCCGACCATGGCGCCACCCCAGTAGAACGACAGGTACTTGCCGGCCTGGTCCGCCGGCAGCCCGGCGATATCCGGCTGGCCCATCAGGCTGACCAGGTAGCTGCCGATGGACACCTCGGCGCCGACGTAACAGAAGATCGCGATGACCCCGAAGACCAGGTGGCGGTGGGCGAAGATCGACTGGCGCCCGGCCACGCCGTCGGTGGGCTCGCCGTGGTGGATCTTCGGCAGGCGGAACAGGGCGATCAGCACGGCGATGGCGAACAGCAGGCCGGCCAGCACCAGGTAGGGGGTCTTCACAGAGTCCGCTTCGCTGGCGGCGGAGCTGCCGATCTGCGAGGCGGCGCCGGCGCCGATGGCGAGAATGGTCACCGAGCCCACCAGCGGGCCGACCGTGGTGCCCAGCGAGTTGAAGGCCTGGGTCAGGTTAAGCCGGCTGGCGGCGGTGGCCGCCGGACCGAGTATGTTCACGTAGGGGTTGGCCGCGACCTGCAGCAGGGTGATGCCCGAGGCGAGGATGAACAGCGCGGCGAGGAAGAACGGGTAGGACTGCGCGCCGGCCGCCGGGTAGAACAGCAGGCAGCCGATGCCGGCGGTGGCCAGGCCGACGATGATGCCGCTCTTGTAGCCGACCTTCTCCACCAGTCGCCCGGCGGGGAAGGACATGATGAAGTAGGCGCCGAAGAAGCAGAACTGCACCAGCGAGGCCTCAACGTAGGACAGGGTGAAGACTGCCTTGAGGTGCGGCACGAGGATGTCGTTCAGCGAAGTGATCAGGCCCCACATGAAGAACAGCAGGGTCAGCACGGTGAGGGCGCTGGTGTGGCGGTTGGCGGTCGACTGGTCCATCACGGACTCCTTGGGCCAGAAGTAGCGGGCTTGCCGTCGGCAAGGGTTCGGGGCGCGCGATGGTGCGGCAAGCCGCTGCGCAAGTCCTCAGGCATTCGCCGGTTCTGGCTGCGTGGCGGCGATTTCTGATCGGCGTCTCTGTATGGCTAGCGCGGCAGTTCGATGCGTTCCTGCTCGCCCGGCACCGTCGGCCAGTCACGGGCGGCCCAGCGGGCGCGGGCGCTGTCGATCAGATCGGGGTCGCTGGCGACGAAGTTCCAGTTCATCCGCCGGGGCCCGTCCAGCGCGTCGCCACCGATCATCACGGCGTGGCAGTCGCCACAGGCGGAAAGGGTGAAAGTCTCGCCTTCCGGCAGCACGATCAACTGGTGCAGCGGCAGCGATTCGTCGTCCAGCAGCGCTTCGCCTTCGATCAGGTATAGCGCGCGCTCGGGATGTTCGTCCGGGATCGCCAGGGTCGCGCCGGCGCTGAGTTGCAGGTCGGCGTAGAGCGTCTTCGAACGCACCGGCACCGGCGACTCCAGGCAGAAGCCGGAGCCGGCGATCATGCGGACGCGCACGCCCAGGCTGTCGCTCTCCGGCAGGCTGGCGCTGGCGTGGTGGCTGTAGCTGGGTTCGCACCCTTCCAGCTCGCGCGGCAGGGCCAGCCAGACCTGCAGACCATGCAGGCGCGAGCCGCTGTGCAGCAGGTCGGCCGGGGTCCGCTCGACATGGGCAACGCCGCGCCCGGCGGTCATCCAGCTGACGTCGCCGGACAGCACGAGCTGGTCCGAGCCGAGGCTGTCCTTGTGCTGGACCTGGCCTTCGAACAGGTAGGTGAGGGTGGACAGGCCGATGTGCGGGTGCTGGCGGATGTCCATGCCGTGCTCCGGCGCGAAACTGCTCTCGAGCATGTGGTCGAAGAACACGAAGGGCCCGACGCTGCGGCGCTGGGCCGAGGGCAGGGGCCGCAGGATAGGCACGCCCTCGACGTCTTCGGCGCGTGGGCGGATGGCTAGCAGGCTGTCGCTCATGATGGTGTCCAGTGGTCCGATCCACGCATGATAGACGCTTGGCGCCGCACCGACCCGCGCGGCGTCAAGCTGTCATCAGGCTGTCACGGCGATGTCATAGCCTCGCGCGGACCCCAACAAGGAGCGCGACATGTCCATTTCCCGCCTGCCAGCAGTCCTGGCTCTCTCCCTGACTTGTGCCTTCGCTTCCTCGGCCTTTGCCGAAGTGCGCGTCAACGGCCCGGTGGAGTACGGCGTCTTCGTCAGCAACTACAAGGATTACCAGCCCGGTGAGCGCGTGCTGACCAGCAGCAAGGAGCAGCTGGAGTCCACGACCCGCGTTCCGGCCAAGCTGGGCACCAAGTTCGGCATGCGCTACCAGCTCAGCGGCAAGCAGGAAGGCGACACCCCGCTGACCCTGCTGTACTTCACCCCCGGCGTGGTGACCCCGGACGGCCAGCGTCACGACAAGCTCGAGGTCGTGCAGAAGCTGGTCGTGGGCGCGCCCACTGACGTGATGGCCTACCAGTTCACCGAGAACCACGAGGTGGTGCAGGGCCAGTGGCGCTTCATGGTGTTCCAGGGCGACCGCCTGCTGGCAGAGAAGACCTTCACCGTCGAGTAAATCTCGCTGTGTGAACTCTCTGTAAGAGAAAAGCCCGGCCATGTGCCGGGCTTTTCTTTGCCCTTTGAAAGGCACGGATTACATCCTTTCCATTGGCAGGGGAGAAACAGTTTGTTACTTTGCCTGCACGATAGTCCCAACTCCCGGCGTGCAAGCAGAAGAGGAGAGGGGGCCAAGGCGCCCGAAAGCGCTCTGGCAGGAGTGTTACTGCACGGTGGCCCGGTTATTCCGAGGTCGTCGGCAGCCGAGAAACGAATAAGAACAGCGCCGGCCGCAATGACCGGGGCGATAAATCTTGGCCATGGAGGTAATGCTGTCTATGAACAGTCGATTGGGTGCGCGTTCGTCCATTTTCTGGGCGCCGCGGCGGGCGGGGGCGGTAATGGGACTCTTGCCGCTGCTGGTGGCGGGGTCGGCCCAGGCCCTGGAGTTCAAGCTGGCCGAGAACGAGATCACCGGCTCGCTCGACAGTACGTTGTCCTACGGCGCCATGTGGCGCGTGCAGGGGCGTGACAAGAGCAACATCAGCGACATCAACGCCGACGACGGCAACCGCAACTTCGATACGGGCCTGGTCTCCCAGGTCTTCAAGCTCACCTCCGATCTCTCGGCCAAGTACCAGAACTACGGCCTGTTCATGCGTGGCACTGCCTATTACGACACGCAGATCATGGACAAGCGCAACGACTACTACGACACCACCAATGGCGTGGAGCGTCCCAGCCAGTCGTTCCCGCAGGACGATCATTTCACCGACGACACCCGCCACATCGCCGGGCGCAAGGCCGAGCTGCTGGATGCCTACCTGTCCGGCAGCTGGGACGTCGCCGAGCACCCGCTGACCGGCCGCGTTGGCCGCCAGGTGCTGAACTGGGGCGAGGGTGTGTTCTACCGGGGCGGCATCAATACCATCAACCCGGTGGACGCCGCGCGCTTCCACCTGCCGGGCTCGGAACTCAAGGAAGTGCTGGTGCCGACCGAGGCGCTGAGCCTCAACTTCGGCCTCACCGACGACCTCTCCATGGAAGGCTTCTACCAGTGGAAGTGGAAAGAGACCCGCCTGGACTCGGTAGGCACCTACTTCTCCGACACCGACCTGTTCAGCGACGGCGGCAACACCGCCTACACCACCGAGGACAACCCGCTGATCAAGGAGCTGCTGGCCGGCTACCCGACCGTGGCTTCCCTCGGCCTGCTGGGCAACGGGCCGCATGGGCCCAACTCCTACCTGAACCCCAATACCGGCACCTTCAAGGTCGCCAACGTCGGCAAGGACATCGAAGCCAGCGACAGCGGCCAGTTCGGCGTGGCGTTCCGCTACATCGCCGAGGAACTGAACTCCACCGAGTTCGGCTTCTACTTCGTCAACTACCACGCCAAGGAGCCGCAGATCGCCGTCGACCTGCGCGGTTACCAGGGGGTTGATGTCGACGAACTCAACTCGCTGCTCGGCCCGCTGGGCCTGGGCGAAGCGGTGCCGGGGCTGGCCACGCTGGACATGGCGAGCAACGCCGAAGCACGCCGTGACTACGTCGAAAACATCCGTATGTACGGCTTCAGCTTCAACACGACCCTGGGCGATGCCTCGGTGTCCGGCGAGATTGCCTACCGGCCGAACATGCCGATCAGCATCTCCGCCACCGACGACCTGCTGGGCGACCTGCTGACCCAGGGCGTGCTTGGCCAGACCAACCTGTTCGATGCCAACACGCCGGCCGGCCAGGCCTGCGCCCCGGTGGCCGGCAAGCAGCTGTGCCGTGGCGAGCTGTTCGAGAACTACGAGCGTGCCGAGACCTACAACATCTCGCTGTCGACCATCTACAACTTCGGCCCGCACCTGACCTTCGACTCCATGACCGGCGTGGCCGAGCTGGCCTCCGAGCACATCCGCGGCAGCAGCCTGGAATACACCGCCTGGGACGGCAGCAAGCGCAAGTTCGTCGGCGCCCAGGACAAGGCCTACGTCGGCGGCAATGACGATGACGTGCAGATCAGCCGCGACAGCTACGGCTACACGCTGCTGCTCACCGGCAGCTGGAACGACGTCTACGCTGGGGTGAAGCTTTCGCCTTACGCCGTCTACCAGGAGGACTTCAGCGGCAACTCCGACCGCACCGGCAATTTCATCGAAGGCCGCAAGGCCTACACCCTCGGCATCGACGCCAGCTACCTGAACACCTTCGAGGTCGGCACCCAGTACACCAGCTACTACGGCGCCGGCTCCAGCAACTCCGCGCGTGACCGCGACAACGTCTCGATCACCGCGAAATACTCGTTCTGATCCGGAGAGAACCATGTACAAGAAGAGTTCCCTGATCGTCCTTGCCACGCTGACGGCCCTGGCCGTCACCGATGCGCGTGCTGCCGTCTCGGCCGACCAGGCCGCCCAGCTCAAGAGCAGCCTGACGCCCATGGGCGCGGAAAAGGCCGGCAATGCCGCCGGCAGCATTCCCGCCTGGAGCGGCGGCCTGACTTCTGCGCCCGCCGGCTACAAGGGGCCGGGCTCGCACCATGTCGACCCGTTCGCCGGCGAGAAGCCCAAGTTCGTCATCACCAAGGCCAACCTCGACCAGTACAAGGCCAACCTGACACCGGGGCAGATCGCGCTGTTCAACGCCTACCCGGACAGCTACCAGATGCCGGTCTACGAGACCCACCGCACCGGCTCGGCGCCGCAGTGGATCTACGACAACATCTACAAGAACGCCACCAGCGCCAAACTGGTGGAAGGCGGCAACGGCTTCTCCGATGCCTACGGCGGCGTGCCGTTCCCGATCCCGCAGAGCGGCGTGGAAGCAGTGTGGAACCACATCGCCCGCTACCGTGGTACCTACATCGTGCGGCGCTCATCCCAGGCCGGTGTACAGCGCAACGGCGCGTACGCGCTGGTGACCTCGCAGGACGAGGCGCTGTTCCGCTTCTACGACCCCAAGGGCAGCTTCGAGAAGCTCGGCAACACCATGTTCTACTACATGACCTTCACCACCGCCCCGGCCCGCCTGGCCGGTAACGGCGCGCTGGTGCAGGAGACCCTCGACCAGGTCAAGGAACCGCGCCAGGCCTGGGGCTACAACCCCGGCCAGCGCCGCGTGCGCCGCGCCCCGACGCTGGCCTACGACACCCCGATCGAAGACTCCGATGGCCTGCGTACCGCCGACGACACCGACATGTACAACGGCGCGCCGGATCGCTACGACTGGACCCTGGTGGGCAAGAAGGAAATCTACATCCCCTACAACAACTACCAGATCACCAGCCCGGAGGTTAAGTACAAGGACCTGCTCACCCCCGGCCACGTCAATCCCAAGTACACCCGCTACGAGCTGCACCGCGTCTGGGTGGTGGATGGCAAGCTGAAGGCCGGCGCGCGGCACATCTACTCGCGCCGCACCCTCTACCTCGACGAGGACAGCTGGGGTGCCGCCGTGGTGGACCAGTACGATGGTCGCGGTGAACTGTGGCGTGTGTCGCTGGCCTACCTGAAGGGCTTCTACGAGCAGCCGATGGTGTGGACTGCGCTGGACACCTTCCACGACCTCCAGGCACACCGCTACAGCATCCAGTGGCTGGACAACGAGGAGCCGGGCACCGCTGACTTCAGTCAGCCGGCGCCGGACGATTCCAACTTCAGCCCGTCGGCGCTGCGCCGCAAGGCATCGCGCTAAGCGTGTGAACGACAAAGGCCCCGAAAGGGGCCTTTGTCTTTTTCGTCTCCCGGGCGCTGTGACGGGTCAGGCAGGCGCTCCGGGTAGGATGGCGTGGAGCGCAGCGATACCCATCGTCCGGCAGCGCTCCGAACCTTCCGCTACGCCCGTGCCTGTGCCTTTGCCCGAGACCGAGCTTCGGCGGCGGCGTACAGCTGGGCTGAATCTTTTGCGAGGTATTCCAGGCAGGCGAATGTGCCGGCCAGCACATCCGTCGACGGATTCCCGTGGTCGGAAATACCGGCGAGGAAAGTGAGCATATTGCACAGGGCCTGATGACGGCAGTCGGCGGCGTCTTGGAGCGACAGGTTGGAAATGTCGTCTTTGAGGTGGAGCAGGGATGGTGCTGTGAAATTCATGATTGTATCCCCTATTTGCGGAGTTTCCACGTCCTGACGCCAATCAGGGTGGGTGGACCGTACAGGTTGGCGTACCGGAATAGGAGACCGGCGCATCCGAAGATGCCCTGCACGGTCCCCCCATAACGCAGGTGCAACCATGCCAGGTACCGAGAGATTCTCGGCACCTTCCTATTTCCGGGACGCCAATCCCGAACTGCCAAGGTGGGGCAGCGAGGCAAAGTTAGGGACTCAAGGGTAGGGTGTCAATCCAGCCGTGCTGGCCGTGAGGTCGGGCGGATTAAACGCGTCGCTGTATGCGCCCTGCGGAGTGCGCAGGCTCGGAAATGCGGCGCCGGACGGGCTTGATGGGTATCGCTGCGCTCCACGCCATCCTACGTCGAGCCTGGATCATTTTCGGCGCCGGGTAGGGCTGAGATCGTAGGGCGGGCTTCACGCCATCGGCGGCAACCGCCGCTTCACCGGGCTCTTCTTGACGATGGCGGTGTTGGTCTCGGCGAAGCCGTTGAGGTGATCGAGAATCTCGTCCAGTTGCTCCATGGAGCGCACGCACATCCGGGCGTAGAAACAGTCCTCGCCGGTCACCTTGTCGCACTCGGTGAATTCGGGGATCGCCAGGATCTGCTTCTCCACATCCTGCAGTTTCCCCGGCAGCGGGCGCACCCGGACGATGGCCTGTAGCTGGTAGCCGAAGGCGCGCGGGTCGACGTTCACCGTGTAGCCGGTGATCACCTGGCGCTCCTCTAGCTTGCGCAGGCGCTCGGCGACGCTGGGCGAACTCAGGCCGCTGACCTGGGCCAGGGCCTTGAGGGAAAGGCGCGAATCCTCCATGAGCGCGGAGAGAAGCAATTGGTCGATGTCGTCGGTCATCTTTGCCTCGAAAGGTGAAGTCGAAGAGTTGCCTTGATAATAAAGGTGATCTCTGGGATTTGCCTGCGCCAGGCGATGGAGTGCACGAATCCACCTGTTCATACTGATCACCAACAAGCGGAGGTGATCCATGAACGAATCCATCAGACGCGGCACCCTGGAAATGATAAGCGCCATGCTGATCTGCGGCACCATCGGCTGGCTGGTGGTGGTCTCGGGCCAGCCGGTGCTGGACGTGGTGTTCTGGCGCTGCGTGTTCGGCGCCGCGACGCTCCTGGTGATCTGCGCGGCCATGGGATTCCTGCGCCCCGGCATTCTCACCCGCGCCACCTTCGGCCTGGCGCTGCTCAGTGGCGCGGCCATCGTCGGCAACTGGGTGCTGCTGTTCGGCTCCTACTCGCGGGCGTCCATCGCCATCGGCACGGCGGTCTACAACGTGCAGCCGTTCCTGCTGGTGCTGCTGGGCGCGCTGTTCCTCGGCGAGAAGGTCACTGCGCAAAAGCTCGCCTGGCTCGGCGTTTCCTTCGTCGGCATGCTGGCCATCGTCAGCGCACACGGCGAGGCGGGGCAGGTGGGCAGCGACTATCTGGGCGGCATCGCCCTGGCCCTCGGCGCGGCGGCCCTGTATGCGGTGGCGGCGCTGATCATCAAGCGCCTGAGCGGCGTGCCGCCGCACCTGATCGCGCTGATCCAGGCGGTGACCGGCGTCCTGCTGCTGGCGCCCTGGGCGAACCTGTCGCCATTGCCGCAGGCCACCAGCGCCTGGGCCAGCCTGGCGACCCTGGGTATCGTGCATACCGGCATCATGTACGTGCTGCTCTATGGCGCGATCCAGAAACTGCCCACGGCGCTGACCGGCGCTCTCTCGTTCATCTACCCGATAGCCGCGATCTTCGTCGACTGGTTCGCCTTCGGCCACCGCCTGACTCCGTTGCAATGGCTGGGCGTGGCCGCCATCCTGCTGGCCGCTGCCGGCATGCAGCGCGGCTGGAGCCTGAACCTGCGGCGCCTGGCCTGGCGCTGAAATCCGTGCTTGCCTGACAATGCCGGGGAACCTGTGCCGCCGGGCACAGGTCCTGTAGGCGGCAGAAATCAAGCAAGGAACGGACTATGACTGCGGCTGCCCTGACGGCAGATTCATTCAGCCTGAAAAGGCCTTCATCACGATTCATTCATCTGCTGGGCGTGGCCGCGCTGCTGGCGCTGGCCGGCTGCAGCAGCCGCGCACCCAGCGTGCCGGAGCCGACCCCGGAAGAAATACGCGGCAAGCTGATCAAATTGATTCCCGCTGGCGCGTCCGACCGCCAGGGCTGGGCGAAGGACATCCAGGTCGCCTTCACCACCCAGCGCATTCCGGCGACCACCGAAAACCTCTGCTCGGTGGTGGCGATCACCGAGCAGGAGTCCAACTTCAAGGCCGACCCGCCCGTGCCGGGACTGGGCAAGATCGCCCGCGCCGAGATCGACCGGCGTGCGAGCAAGGTGCATGTGCCGGGCTTCCTCATCGATACCGCGCTGGCGCTGAAATCGCCGAACGGCCGCACCTACAGCCAACGCCTGGCGAGTGCGAAAACCGAGCGGGAGCTGAGCGCGATCTTCGATGACTTCATCGGCGGGGTACCGCTGGGCCAGCAGCTGTTCGGCCGCTTCAACCCGGTGCATACCGGCGGGCCGATGCAGGTCAGCATCGAATTCGCCCAGGCCCATGCCGAAGGCTATCCGTATCCGGTGGACGGCAGCATCCGCCGCGAGGTGTTCAGCCGTCGTGGCGGCATGTACTTCGGCATCGCCCATCTGCTCGGCTACCCGGTGAACTACCCGCGCCAGCTGTACCGTTTCGCCGACTTCAACGCGGGCTGGTACGCCAGCCGCAACGCGGCGTTCCAGCGCGTGGTGGCGGACCTCACCGGCATCACCCTGGCACTGGATGGCGACCTGATCCTCTACGGCAGCTACGACGCCGGCAGCACTGAAAAGGCGGTGCGCACACTGGGGCCGAAGCTGGGCATGAGCGAAAGGGAAATCCGCCGCGACCTGGAGCTCGGCGACAAGCCGGAGTTCACGAAGTCGGAGCTCTACACCAAGGTTTTCGCGGTGGCCGAACGCGCTGCTGGCAAGTCGATGCCGCGGGCGATGCTGCCGGGCATCACGCTGCACAGCCCGAAGATCACCCGTCAGCTCACCACTGCCTGGTTCGCCCAGCGCGTCGACGAGCGCTACCAGCGCTGCCTGGGGCGGGCGCCGTAGCGCTTGATCAGTCGCCCTCGGCGGGGTCGCAGACGCCGCTGTCGCCGTTCGGGCCGGTGTAGGAGACGCTGACAGTACCGTCGTCGTTGGTGCTGATCTGCACGGTCACGCCTTCACCCTTGGCGACCACGGTGCTGTCGGTGTTCTGCGTGACCTTGGCTTCCTGGCCATTGATGTAGACCGGCCCGTTCTCGTCGGTGTGGATCTGGATATCGTTCGGGCAGTCGTAGTTGAGCATGGGGATGGCGGCAAAGGCGGGCTGCACAACGATCAGCGATGCGGCGATCAGTAGCGATTTCATGGCGTCTCCCAGACGAATGCAGGCACGGCGCATGGCCGTGCGGACATTCTCAGCTTAGTGCAGCCGCCGTTGGCCGCTACAGCGGCAAGGGACGCAGGCGCGCCGCCGGTTCTGCTTCGGTGCCGCGCAGGACGAGGCGGGTGATGGTCGCCGCTGCCGCCTCGAAGTCATCGGCGGCGGGTTGCGCCTTGCCGGTAATCATCGCGATCTGCCAGTCGAAGTCGACGTAGGTGCGGGTGGCCGCGGAGATACTCAGCAGCAGGTGCTGCGGGTCTACCGGGGCGAGCAGGCCGCGGTCGATCCAGGCGGCGATGCATTCGACGTTGCGGCGCGACCCCGCGCGCAGGCGCTGCAGCCACTCCGGCGGCAGGTGCGGTGCGCCGTGGAGCATTTCGCTGGCGAACACCTTGTAGGCGTGCGGCCACTGCCGGGCGATGTGCAGGCGCGCGCGAATATGCGCGGGCAGCGCCCAGGCGGGGTCGTCGCACTCGCGCAGCAGGGCGGCGGCTTCCAGCACCGCGTCCACCACGTTTTCCAGCAGGCGCAGGTAGAGGTTCTCCTTGCTCTGGAAGTAGTAGTAGACGTTGGACTTGGGCAGCTCGGCGCGGCTGGCGATGTCCTGGGTCTTGGCGGCGGTGAAACCCTTCTCGGCAAACTCTTCGCCTGCGGCCAGCAGGATGCGCTGACGGTTGCGATCACGGATGCTGAGGGCAGGGCGTTGTCGGCGTCGCGTCGGGGCAGGCGCGGTCTGGGGCATGGGAAAACATCGGGGCAGTGAAACGAAGATTCAGAATATAACTTTCTATATAGCGATTGCCACCCACCGGATTGACTGGCGGATGGCCATTTATCCGCCAGTAGATTGAACCTGCCGTATGACGGATCTGTCAGACCAAATCTGAAACCTGGGAAGGGTCTGAAATGCTGTTCGTAGTCATGCTGGGCGGACGCCATCCGCGCGCGCGGATCGAAATCCACGATGTGGCTTTCGTCATTGGCGACAACCTGAAATCCACCTACCCGCAATTGCGCGAGTCCTGGTTCGGTAGCCCGGATGGCCTGCACATCGACTCCTGGCTGGAAGTGGACGGCGTCGAGGCCTACCGCGTCGAGTTCAGCGAGGCAATGCCGGCGCCGGGCGAGCAACGGCTGTTCTTCGTCAACCTGGGCGGCTATGAACTGGGCAGCTTCGGCGAGGCGCACCAGTACGTGCTGGTGGCCGCGCGCGACGCCGCCGACGCCAAGGTGCGCGCCAAGCGTCGCATGCCGCGCAGCTGGGACAAGGCGCACACCGACGCGGTGATCGACGTCGACGACTGCATCGCCATCGACCAGGTCGGCGGGCGCTACGTGCACCTGGTGGAAGGCGAAAGCCGCGGCATTGTGCAGCGCAGCGACTACATCGTGTTGTGAGCCTTCATGCTGCTGACACGGCCCTGTCATAAAACCTGACGTATATAGGGCGCATAGCCGCCCCAGTGCCGAGGTAAAGATGACCGAGAAACGCCGAGTCCTGTTCGTCTGCATCGCCAACGACGCCCGCTCGCCGATGGCCGAAGCACTGCTGCGGCACGCCGATGGCGAGCATTTCGAAGCGTTCAGCGCGGGCATCCACCCGACCGCCATCGACCCCCGCGCGCGCAACGTGCTGGAGCACGCCGGTATCTCCGCCGAAGGCCTGCGCAGCAAGTCCATCGACGAATTCCGCGGCCAGCACTTCGATTACCTGATCGACCTGTGCGACAAGTCCACCGACGAGGGCGACGAACTGCCGACCTCCAGCGAAGTGATCGTGTGGAACTTCGCCGATCCGGCCCACAGCGAACAGCACGACCCGTTCCGCCACACCCTGCAGGAAATCAGCGATCGCCTGAAGCTCTTCGAAATGGTGAAGAACCGCGACTGAAGCTTCCGGCGATGACAAAGCAAAAAGCCCGCACGGATGCGGGCTTTTTGCTTCGTAGGCCACAGGATTTCGCCGTTGCCTGGGGAGGATTGGCGGCGGATTCCCGTAGAGATGGGGCGCTGGTCCTTCAGCGCAAGGGCATTCTGGCCACTCCGCATGACAGAGCGGTGACCGTCCGGTGAACAGGTGATGGCAATACGCTGGCGGCCCTGTATCACTCGGCGGCATGAGCACTATCGATCCCGACAAGTGGTCAGGCGCGGAGTGCCTCGATAGAGTCACGGTCAAAGTCATGTCCGCGGCGTTGCGTGTCAGCGCCTGTGTGACCCGAATCGGAGTGCCTATGAAGTCCCTGTCAGATGTTGCCTTCTCCATGCTCGACCTGGTGCCCGTGCGCGACCAGGGCAGCGCCGCCGAGGCGCTGAACAACGCCGTCGAGGTTGCCCGGCACGTCGAGCGCCTGGGCTTTACCCGCTACTGGTTGGCGGAGCACCACAACATGGACGGCATCGCCAGCTCGGCCACCGCCGTGCTGATCGGCCACATCGCCGGCAAGACCGAGCGCATCCGCGTCGGCTCCGGCGGGGTGATGCTGCCCAACCATCCGCCGCTGGTGGTGGCGGAGAACTTCGGCACCCTGGAAACTCTGTACCCCGGCCGTATCGACCTGGGCCTGGGCCGCGCGCCCGGCGCCGACCAGGCGACCATGCGCGCGCTGCGTCGCGATCGCCTGGGCGACGGCGCGGACTTCCCCGAGCAGGTTGCCGAACTGGAAATGCTCCTCGGCCCGCGCCGCTCGCAGCAGTCGCTGCTGGCAATTCCGGGGGAGGGCACCAACGTGCCGATCTGGCTGCTGGGCTCCAGTCTGTTCAGCGCCCATCTGGCCGCGCAGAAAGGTCTGCCCTACGCCTTTGCCTCGCACTTCGCGCCGCGCTACCTGCACGACGCGCTGCGCATTTATCGCGAGAACTTCCAGCCCTCGGCGGTGCTCGACAAGCCCTACGCCATGATTGGTGTACCGCTGGTGGCCGCGCCGACCGACGAGGAAGCCGAATACCTGGCGACCACCGCCTTCCAGCGCGTATTGGCGCTGATCCGTGGCGACAGCCTGAAACAGAAACCGCCGGTGAAGAGCATGGCCGGCCTGTGGCTGCCCCATGAGCAGGATGCGGTGGGCAATTTCTTCGGCCTGGCGGTGATCGGCGGCCCGGAGAAGGTGCGCAGCCGCCTGGAAATCCTGCTGGAGCAGACTGGTGTGGACGAGATCATCTTCACCAGCGACATCTACGACCACGAGCTGCGCCTGCGCTCGCTGGAGATCGTTGCCGGCCTGCGCTGATCGAGGCTCTTCGTAGGACCGAGGGGGGCGCCTAGCCCTTGCTCGCGAATGGTCTCGCAGCGGGGCTGGGTTCGCGAGCAAGCTCGCTTCTACAGGACTGCGCCGAGCCTCGCCTTCAGGATCGCCCCATGGGCGCGATCGCGGGCATGGCCCGCTCCTACAGGGAGATTCAGCGTCCGAGAATGGCGTAGGAGCAACTGTCTTTCCCTGGTAGTTCGGTGTTTGTGCTTTCCCCCTCACCCCAGCCCTCTCCCTCAGGGAGAGGGAGCAAATCGTGCCGGCTGACGCTGTGGTTTCATCCGGCACCGAACGGTCCCCTCTCCCCCTGGGAGAGGGTTAGGGTGAGGGCGCAGATCTATCCGGTAGGAGCGGACTTTGTCCGCGATAGTGTCCGGCGCGATGCAGGCCAATCGCGGACGGAGTCCGCTCCTACCCATCCGCCTGGATCGGCAGAAACCTGCGGCAGCAAATGGGGGGGCCTCAGACCTCGCCGTCATCCTTCTTCTTCAGCAGATCCGCCAACCCGGCCAGGCCCTTGTGGGTGACCTTCGGCCCTTTGGCGCCCGCGTCGTTGCTGTTCTGGTAATGCAGGTCCACCTGTCGCTGGTGCTCGTTGTCGTGGCAGAACAGGCAGAGCAGCTCCCAGTTGGAGCCATCCTCGGGGTTGTTGTCGTGGTTGTGGTCGCGGTGGTGGACGGTCAGCTCGCGCAGGCGCACGCCGCTGAACTCGCGGGCGCAGCGCCCGCAGATCCAGGGGTACATCTTCAGGGCTTTTTCGCGGTAGCTGGTTTCGCGGCGGCGCTGGGCTTCGGCGAGGACGGCGTCGACTTTGCTGGTGGGCTGGTTCATGGCTCGTAGAAGAGAGTGTGGAATCGGACTTCCAGCATAAGTCCGCTGCCGCGCGCTGGCTACGGCCTGGGCGTATCCGGGCGCGACCAGATCCACAGGTTGCCAACTGCCATACCGAGGATCACTGCATACAGCCAGAGGCCGTGGGGCAGGGTGATCAGCATGATCGCAAGCGCCACGAGCATCGCGAGGCTGGCGCTGATCTTGGCGCGGCGCGCGACGGCGCGGCCATTGCGCCAGTTGTGCAGGATGGGACCGAACAGCCGGTGGTTCTCCAGCCAGGCGGACAAGCGCGGCGAACTCTTCGACGCGGCCCAGGCGGCGAGCAGGACGAACTCGGTGGTCGGCAACCCCGGCACCACCAATCCCACCATGCCCACGCCGAGGCTGGTGTAAGCCAGCAACGCGAATGCCAGTCGGGCCAGCCGCGAGCGCGCGGGGCCGAAGGGATTGGCGCGCGCCGCATCGGCAGGCGCGCGCTCGAGGGCCTCAGACGGTGGCGGGAGCACTGTCGTAGCTGTGTTGCAGCAGTTGGGAAAAACGCTCGAAAGCGGCCACGGCGCCGGCTTCGGCTTCGCGCTCTTCGGCGTCGCTCAGCTCCAGGCCGTCGAGGGTGCGGGTGAAGCGCTTCCAGCCTTCGGCACGGCCGCCTTCGGGCTCGCCCAGGTGACGGGCACCGGTGTTCTCGTCCAGGCCCAGCGCGGCAACGCGCTTGATCAGGAAGGCCGCGCCGAGCTTGGAGCCTTCGGAGACGAACAGCCAGCCCAGGGCATGGGCCTGGCTTGGGTTGCTGATGGCGCCGGCAACCGGGGCGGGCACTTCGGTGTCGAGGTCGGCCAGGTCCAGGCGGGCCTGTTCGGCGCGGCAGCGCTGCGGCAGGTCGGGGAAGATCTTGCCCAGCTCGGCGTCCTGATACAGGGCCTGCAGCTCGGACTGGAACAGGTACTGGGCGACCACGAAACGGGCGAAACGCTCGCGGCTGGAGAAGGGCTCGCGGGCCTTTACGGCGTGGTCGAGACGCTCGTGGGGGGCGTGGGTCAGCGCGTTCAGGCGCTGCGAGCGCAGGGCGGGGAGTTCCAGGGTGGTCATGTCCAATTCCTTGAAATTACAGGTCTTTACAGACGAGACGAACGAATTCGGGGAAAGCGTAAAGATTGTCGGCGTTCACTGTGCGGGCGCGCTTTTGCAGGGGGCATAACGCGTCAGCGTTATCCGCCGCGCCGGGCGGCGGACAACCTGTTCCAGGTTATGCGCCCTACGCTCAGCGAGGGCGCGTGTGCATCAGATATCCCACACCAGGTTGATCGCGAAGTTGCGGCCCGGCTGGGTCAGGCGGTCGAGGTTGGCCGGGGCCAGTACCGAGGCTTCGCCGACGCCGTCGTAGCCGCGCACGTCATCCCACAGCCAGTACTTCTTGTCGGTGAGGTTGTACAGGCCGGCGTTGAGGGTCAGGTCGTCGGTCAGCTTGTAGTAGCCGGTCAGGTCGAGGATGCCGAAGCCCGGGGTCTTGAACTGGCTGCTGGTGCCGTCGGGGGCGTTGAACTGGCTGTCGTCCACGCGGGTCTTGCGCTTGACCAGGGTCCAGTCGAGCAGGGCGCCGTAGCGGCCGGCCTGTTCGTCGTAGCCCAGGCCGAACACACCGGTGAGCGGGTTGACGCTGTTGATCGGCTCGCCGGTGTCCTTGTTGCGGCCGTAGGCATAGGCCACCGAGCCCTTGGTGTAGAGGCCCTGCGGCGCGCCGAAGGCGCCCAGTTCCAGGCGGCCCTTCAGCTCCACGCCCTTGATGATGGCGTTCTTGATGTTGTTGCTGGTGAAGGTCGGCTCGTCGTAGCCGGGGGTGATGGCGTCTTCGTTGATGAAGTCGCGGTACTTGTTATAGAAGACCGCCACGTCGAACGAGCCTTCCTCGAAGTTGCCGCGCAGGCCGGTCTCGTAGCTCTGGCTGCGTTCCGGGTCCAGGTCCGGGTTGGGCTCTACACGGTAACCGGTGGTGGGGTTGTCGAAGCGGCCGTAGAGCGCCTTGGCGGTAGGGGTGCGGAAGCCCTGGGCGTACTGGCCGTACCACAGGTAGTTGTCGTTGAACGAATAGGTCACGCCGAGCTTGGGCGAGAGCTGGTGCCAGCTCTTGTCTTCGCTGCTCACTTCGCCTTCGCCGCTCTGGTCGACGGTGTTGAGGAACTCGTCGGTGATGTGCGGCTTCAGGCGGGTGTGGTCGTAGCGCAGGCCGGGCAGGAAGGTCCAGTCGTTCCAGCGGATCTCGTCCTGGGCGAACAGGGCGTAGGTGTCGATGGTCGGATCGGGAAAGTCGCTGCTGCGGGCCAGGCGGTCGGAGGCCACCGAGCTCGGGCCGCCGATGGTGGTGCAGGTGCGGCTGACGGCCAGGCAGGTGGCGTCGCCTTCGCGGTAGCCGGTGACCTTCTGGCGCTTGAGGGTGGTGCCGTAGGTCAGCAGGTGGTCGGTGTCGCCCAGGGCGAAGGCCTTGTCCATCTGCAGGTCGAGCACCCACTGGCGCTCCTTGTACTGGGTCTCGCGGGTCCGCAGCACCTGGCGGGTGATCGGGTAGTAGAACTCGTCGGTGCTCTGGTCGGTCTTGGCGATCTGGTAGTTGAAGGTCCACTTCAGGTGATCGGCCACCGCGCTGTCCAGCAGCATCTGGTGTTCCAGGCCGTAGCGTTCGCGGGTGATGGTGTCGTTGCCGGTGCGCCACTGGTACATGCCGCCGGGCAGCACGCTGTCGGGGATGGTCGGTGCGCCGTTGAAGTACGGGCCGCCGTAGGCGCTCTTCTGGTCGGTGTCGACGTCGTCCTTGTACTTCTCGTAGACCAGGCCGAAGCGGCTGCCTTCGGCGTAGTTCCAGCCCAGTTTCGCCAGCACGTTGGTGGTGCGCACGTCTTCGGGGTTGGCTTCGGTGCGCGAAAGACCGGTGCCGCCGGTGCTGCCGTAGGACTCGGTCTCGTGGCCGTTGCGCTGGCTCAGGTGCAGCAGGCCGTCGAAGTCGTCGTGGCGGCCGGCGACGGTGGCGGAGGTCAGCCAGCTGTCATCGGCGGAGCTGTAGCCGGTCTTCAGGCGCGCGCCGACGTCCTGGCCGTCCTTGATGATGTCGTCCGGGTCGAGGGTGAAGTAGCTCACCGCGCCGCCGATGGCGTTGCTGCCATACAGGGCCGAGGCCGGGCCGCGCAGAACTTCCACGCGCTTGACGATTTCCGGGTCGACATAGTTGCGCTCGGTCTGCGCGTAGGGGCCGTTGAAGAAGCTGTTGGGGATCTCGACGCCGTCGATCTGCGTCAGCACGCGGTCGCCGTCGATGCCGCGGATGTTGTAGCCGGTGATGCCGGCACGGTTGCCGGTGCCGCCGACAGAGACGCCGGGCATATCGCGCACCAGCTCCTTGATGCTGTTGACGTTCTTGCGATCCAGCTCTTCGCGGCCGACGACGTTCACCGTGGAGGGTACCGAGGTGACGCTCTGTGCCTGGCGGGTCGCGGTGACGGTGAGCGGTTGCATCTCGGCGACGGAGGAGAGGTTGCGCTCCAGCACCACGTTGCGCGGGCCGAGCTGGCGCACGGTCAGGCCAGTGCCGCCGAGCAGGGTCTTCAGCGCGCGCTCCGCCGGCAGGCGGCCGCTGACGCCCGGAGAGACCACGCCGTCAGCCAGGTCACCGGCCACGCCAACCTGCCAGCCGGTCACCGCGCT
Source organism: Pseudomonas sp. PDM19 (assembly GCF_014852215.1). Classification (NCBI taxonomy): domain Bacteria; kingdom Pseudomonadati; phylum Pseudomonadota; class Gammaproteobacteria; order Pseudomonadales; family Pseudomonadaceae; genus Pseudomonas; species Pseudomonas sp. PDM19. The sequence goes on from NZ_JACVBG010000001.1 coordinate 480,139, forward strand.
GAAAGCGTTGAGTGCCTGTGGCAGTGGTTGGCGGGCGATGTCGAAGCTGTAGCCGGCCTGGGTCTGGCTGGCTTCCGCCGCCTGGGCGGAAGTGGCCGGCAGGCTGGCGAGGCCGATGGACAGGGCGAGCAGCGAGATGCTGGCCGGCGCGGACAGCCGGCGCAGAGGGGCACGCGAAGAAGCAATGGTCATCGAAGGGCTCTCTTAGTCAGTCTTTGTTCGCATTCGTAAATGCGAATCTATTGCATTGGCTTCTGACTAAACGAACGAGCCTTTCGGATCGCGTAAAAAAACTTTCTGCCGTGTGGCGGGGGCTCAGTTGAGGATCAGCAGTTTCGGGTATTCGTGCAGCTCGGCGGAGGTGATCTGCGCCAGCGAACGTGCCACGCCCAGCGGGTCGTCCAGGCGCCAGTTGCCGGTGACGCTGACGTTCTCCAGGCGCTCGTTGGTATTCACGATCCAGCCGGGGTAGTAGCGGCGCAATTCGGCCAGCACCTGGCTGAGCGGGCAGTTCTCGAACACCATGCGGCCCTTTACCCAGGCCAGCTGGGATTCGGCCTCGGCGCCGTGCTGGCGCTCGCCGAAGCCCTGCGGGCCGACGCGGATGCTGTCGCCGGCACCGAGGCTGACGCGGGCGTCGTCCAGCCGCGTGCGCAGGTCCACTTCGCCACGCTGCACGCTGACTTCCGCCTCGTTGCCGAGGTAGCGCACGGCGAACGCGGTGCCGCGCACCGTGACCTGCACCGGCCCGGCCTCCACCTCGAAGGGGTGGCTGCGGTCATGGGCGACGTCGAAGAAGACTTCGCCGCGGTAGAGGCGGGCAACGCGCTGCTGGTCGTCGACCTTGCTGGAGAATGCGGTGTCGGTGTTGAGCAGTACGTTCGAGCCGTCGGCCAGCTGGACTTTCTGGCGTTCGCCGACCGCGGTGAGATGGTCCGCACGCAGGCGCGTCAGCAGGTCGCCCTGCACCACGACTCCGATGGCGAGTACCAGCGCCGCGGCCGTGGCGACGGGTTTCCAGAAGCGCCGCGGGCGACGCAGCGGCCGGACTTTTTCCTGCGCCCGTTTGCGTTCCAGGCGCGCAGCGGCAACCGGCAGCAACGGTGACTGCCACGCATCGCGCACGCGCTGGTAGGCACGCGCGTTGCCTTCGCTGGCGGCGAGCCAGGCATCGAAGCGCGCGCGGGTGGCGGCGTCCATGTCGTCCTCGAGGATCAGCCAGTCGAGGGCTTCGGCCATCTGCTGGTCGTCGGGCGGCGCGGCGTAGGGCAAGGGGCGATCCTCGGGGCGGTGCTGGGGTGGTGAGCCGCGCATTGTTGTCGAATCGGCCGGCGAACGGTAGTCCGTCATACCGATTCCTCAAGGCGGCTGACCAGTCCGACACAGATCGCCATGATCAGTTTCAGTTCCTTCTGCACGGTGCTGGGCGAGATGTCGAGCTGCTCGGCGATCTCCGCGTAGCCGCAGCCGTGCAGGCGGCTGAGGATGAAGATGCGCTGCTGGCGCTCGCTGAGCTCTTCGAGGGTGGCGCCCAGGCGTTCGAGCAGCTTTTCCGCGTGCAACTGGTCCTCGGCGCTGGAGGCGGGCGCCGGCACGGCCTGCACCACGTCGAAAGGCACGTCCTCGAGCATGGTCCGCGACTGCATGCGCAGGTGGCGCAGGTGGTCCAGGGCGAGGTTGCGGCCGGTCTGGAAGAGGAAGGGTTCCAGGTGATCGATGCGGCGATCGAGCAGGGTGCGGGCGACGCGCAGGTAGGTTTCCTGCACCAGGTCTTCGGCGATGCTCGGGTTCTTCACCATCCGTACGAGCGTGCGCAGCAAAGGCAGGCGCTGGGCCAGGAAGACCGCGTCGAGGTTGGAAGTGCTCACAAGGGCGTCCAGCAGGAATAACTTTTAAATGATAATCAATGTTATTCAGAGGAGGCGCATGGCACAAGTCCATCCGTGGTTCCGGATGTGTAGGCGCCAACGAAAAAAGGGCGAGGCGCGCGGGGCGCCTCGCCCATTCCCTCAGCCGGCCGGTGAGGGGTAAGCGGGACTCAGGAGCGCACGGGGCGTGCGTTCAGGCGGGGCTGATCGTTGGCCGGTTGTGCCTGGTCGGCTGCTTCCGGGCGGCTGTTCCAGTGCGGGATGAGGATGCCGGCGGCGATCAGCGCGGTGACGGTGAAGCCGATGAACACGGTGTAGGTGTCGAAGTAGCCTGGCAGCAGGCCACCGAGGATCGCGCCGACGGAGCCGCAGCCATTGACGAAACCCGCCGCGGTGCCGGCCGCTTCGCCGGTGCCGAAGTCCACGGCGGCGGAGCCGCTGATCATCGAGTCCGGTCCGTACAGGGTCAGGCCCATCATGAACAGCAGGGCCAGCACCAGCAGGCTGCTGCCGGTCTGCATGGCCGGGACGAACAGCGCGAGGCAGACGGTCAGGCCGAGCAGGCTGATCACGCAGGCGGGCATGCGCCGCGCGCCGAAGATGCGGTCCGAGGCATAGCCGATCAGGATCGGCCCGAGCAGCCCGGCAACCTCGAAGGCCGACGGCAGGATCGCCGCGCCGACCTTGCCCAGCCCCGGCATGCGTTCGTAGACGATCACCGGGCCCCACAGCAGGATCGCGTAGCGCGCCGGCTTGAGCAGGAAGTACGCCAGCCCCAGGGTCAGCACGGTGCGGTTGCGCAGCACCTTGCCGAGGATGCGCAGGGACTTGCCGTTCGCGCCCTCCTGCTTGAAGCCGGCGTAGTTCACCGCCCCGGGTTGCTGCACATCGGCTTCCACCGGCGGCAGGCCGACGTCCTGCGGGCGGTTGCGTTGCAGCAGCAGGAACAGGATGGCGACCGCACCGACCACCGCGGCGGTGGAGTAGAACGCCGCATGCCAGGTACCGAACACCTCATAGGCCCACCAGCCGGCGAAGGGCGAGGCGACCAGTCCGCCGAAGGCGTAGCAGGTGCTCCACAGCCCGAGCACGCGGCCGCGCTCATGGGTGGCGAAGAAGCTGCCGATGTTCTTGCACAGCCCGGACCAGCCGGTGGATTGCGCCAGGCCCTGGACCACCATGCAGGTGGCGAAGATCGGCAGGGTGGCGAAGCTGCCCATCACCAGCGCGGCGACGGCGGAGATCAGCAGGCCGCCGAACACCACCACGCGGGGGCCGTAGCGGTCGGCGAAGACACCCCAGGTGAACTGGCCCACCGCGTAGGCGGTGAGGTAGATGGCGTCGAGGTTGGCCATCGCGATCTTGTCGAGATGGAAAGTGGGGTCTTCGGCGATGCCGAGCTTGGCCACCGAGAAGGCTTTGCGGGTGAAGTAGAAGGCTGCGTAGGCCAGCCAGGTGATGGCGAAGATCTGCCATTTCCAGCGCGCCAGCGAAGCGCGCGGCGAAGCGGTGCCGTGAGGGTTGAGCATGATCTGACCTCTTTGTTGTTGTGCTGTGCCGGCAGTCAGTGGGTAACGCCTTTTTTATTTTTGTTTTCGAAGCACGTCGCACCGTCTTTGCGGTGCGGGTCAGAAGCGCTGGAGCTGTTCTGTACCGCCTTGCTGAACCCATCAGGTTCGGCGGCGGTGGAGGGATGGAAACAATTTCGAATAAATAACTGAAATCGATTTATCAGATTTCAAAAATAAGCTGAGCTTGTATGACAGAGGGCCATGACGTTAGTGTTCCGCGCGAATGACTTTGTAGTCGCTTTCCGTCTGCTGGTGAAAAGACGGTCAGAACCTTCCCGCCGAGGCGTGCCCATGTCCGTTTCCCACGCTCAACTCAAGGCCTTCCATGCCGTTGCCGTACACGGCAGCTTCACTCGCGCCGCCGAGCGACTGTTCCTCACCCAGCCGGCGGTTTCCGACCAGGTGCGCAAGCTGGAGGAGCGCTACGGCGTGCTGCTGTTCCATCGCAACAAGCGCTCGGTACGCCTGACTGAACTGGGCGAGCGCCTGCTGGCGGTGACCCAGCGGCTGTTCGTGATCGAGGCGGAGGCGCAGGAGCTGCTGCAGGAATCCAGCGCGTTGCAGACCGGCAGCCTGACCCTGGCGGTGGACGCGCCGGTGCACGTGCTGCCGCAGATCGCGCGCTTCTGCCAGCGCCATCCGGGCATCCGCGTGAAGCTGGAAACGGGCAATACCGACGAATCCCTGCAACGCCTGTTCGACTACCAGGCGGACCTGGCGCTGCTCGGCCGCGAGGTGCAGGACGAGCGCCTGCTGACCTTCACCCTGCGCAGCGACCCCATAGTCGCCTTCGTCGGCCGCAGCCATCCCTGGGCCGGGCGCGAGTCCATCGAACTGGCCGACCTCGACGACACGCCGCTGGTGCTGCGCGAGCAGGGCTCGGTGACCCGGCAGATGCTCGAGGCGGAAATGGCCCGCGCTGGCTGGCGCATCCGCCCGGCCATCGAGGTGGAGGGCCGCGAAGCGTCGCTGGAAGCGGTAGCGGTGGGAATTGGCGTCGGCGTGGTGTCGGCTGCCGAACTGGGGGCCGATGCGCGTGTGCATGCGCTGCCGATCCTCGATTGCCACTGGCGCATGAGCGAGACGCTGGTGTGCCTGCGTGAGCAGAGCACCCGGCGGATCGTGGCGACCTTTCTTGATCTGGTGAAGGAAGACTTGCCAGCGGAGTAGGGCGGCTGTTCGCATCCATCCGAAGGTTCCGTCGCACTCGTAGGGCGGATAACCCGGAACGGGTTATCCGCCAGGACGGCGGATAGCGCTCTGGGCGTTATGCGCCCTACAGGGGATATCGGCGCGCGGCGCTCCTGCAGTCGATTCAGGCGATGACCCTCAGCCCTCCGCCAATTCCAGAAACGCACTGACCACCCGCAACCCCCGGCGCCGCTCCAGGCAGCCGATGGCGTGGCGGTTGAGCAACCCATCGCCACCCAGTGGAATGGCCTTCACCCGTGGGTCCGGGCTGACCTCCAGCGACGACACGATGCCGATCCCCAGCTCCGCTGCCACCGCTTCGGTCACGGCCTCGCGGCTGTCCAGTTCCAGCAGCACGCGGGGCTCGACCGATGCCGCCGAGCAGGCCGCATCGAAGGTGCGCCGGGTGATTGAGTCAGGCTCGCGCAGCACCATGATCTGCCGGTCCAGCTCCCCCAGCGGTAGTTCGCCAGCATGCTCGCTCCAGGCGTGGCTGGCCGGCACCAGGGCGCAGATGCGCGACTCCACCAGCTCGCGCAGGAACAGTCCGGCGCGCGGCTCCACCTCGGTCAGCACGGCGATATCGACGTGCTCGTCCATCAGCGCGGCGAGGGTCTCCTGCGCATTGCCCAGGCGCAGGTTGACGGTGATGCCGGGGTAGCGCGCGCGCAGCCGGGCAAGCATCGGCATCACCAGGTGCGGGCCGTCGGCGGCCACTTCGATACGCCCGGTCACCAGCTCGCGGCTGGCGTCGAGCACGGCTTCGGCTTCCTCCTCCAGGGCAAACAGGGTGCGACTGATGGCCGACAGGCGTACGCCATCTTCTGTCAGCTCCACGCCGCGCGCGGTGCGGCGGAACAGATTGACCTGGTAGTGCTCCTCCAGCGCCTTCACGTGCCCGGTCACGGCCGGCTGGCTGATGAACAGGCGCTCGGCGGCGCGGGTGAAGCTGCGTTCGCGGGCGACGGCGTCGAAGGCGCGGAGCTGGAAGAGGTTCATGAGGTATATGTCTGGCTTATGCAGTGCATCGTGATAAACAATTTGAACGATATCTGCCCGGCCGGCAAGTTATGCCCAGGCCGCCGCGAACCCGCCCCGGCCCAACCGAATTCAGCCCTGACGACGTTCCCACGAAAGAGGAATCGAGCATGAGCACTGCCGAGCGAGCCCCCATCCTGCTGACTCCCGGTCCGCTGACCACGTCCCCCCGCACCCGTCGCGCCATGATGGTCGATTGGGGCTCCTGGGACCGCGACTTCAACGACCTGACCGCCGACGTCTGCAAGCGCCTGCTGGCGATCATCCACGGCGAGGCGACCCACACCTGCGTGCCCCTGCAGGGCAGCGGCACCTTCTCCGTCGAAGCCGCCATCGGCACCCTGGTACCGCGTGACGGCAAGGTGCTGGTGCTGATCAACGGCGCCTACGGCAAGCGTCTGGCGAAGATCTGCCAGGTGATCGGCCGCGAGTTCAGCACCTTCGAAACCGAAGAAGACGTGCCGACCACCGCCGCCGACGTGGACCGCCTGCTCAGCGCAGACCCGAGCGTCACCCATGTGGCGCTGATCCACTGCGAAACCAGCACCGGCATCCTCAACCCGCTGGCCGAGATCGCCAGGGTCATCGAATCCCACGGCAAGCGCCTGATCATCGATGCCATGAGTTCCTTCGGCGCGCTGGACATCGACGCCCGCCACATCCCCTTCGATGCGCTGATCGCCGCTTCCGGCAAATGCCTGGAAGGCGTACCGGGCATGGGCTTCGTCTTCGCCCGCAGCACCGCCCTGAACGCCAGCGCCGGCAATTGCCACTCGCTGTCCATGGACCTGCAGGACCAGCACGCCTACATGGCCAAGACAGGCCAGTGGCGCTTCACCCCGCCGACCCACGTGGTGGCCGCGCTGCACGAAGCGCTGAGCCAGTACGAGGAAGAGGGCGGTCTCGCGGCCCGTCATCAGCGTTACGCAAACAATTGCCAGACTCTGCTGGCGGAGATGGCCGAACTGGGGTTCCGCAGCTTCCTGCCGGCCGAGATCCAGGCGCCGATCATCGTCACCTTCCATGCCCCCAGTGACGCCCGCTACACCTTCACCGAGTTCTACAACCGGGTGCGCGAGAAGGGCTTCATCCTCTACCCGGGCAAGCTGACCCAGGTGGAAACCTTCCGCGTCGGTTGCATCGGCCAGGTCGACGCCAGCGGCATGCGCGCCGCCGTCGCGGCCATCGCCGAGACGCTGAAGGAAATGGAAGTCTTCGAAATCTGACGCCCGCCCGAATTCCCACAGGATTGAACGCCATGAATTACGCACAACCCAAGCAACTGCAAGCCGTCATCCTCGACTGGGCCGGCACCGTGGTCGACTTCGGCTCCTTCGCGCCGACCCAGATATTCGTCGAGGCCTTCGCCGAGTTCGGCGTCCAGGTCAGCCTGGAAGAAGCCCGCGGCCCGATGGGCATGGGCAAGTGGGACCACATCCGCACCCTGTGCGACATCCCGGCCATCGCCGAACGTTACAAGGCCAAGTTCGGTCGCGTACCGAGCGACGATGACGTCACCGCCATCTACGAGCGCTTCATGCCGCTGCAGATCGAGAAGATCGCCGAGCACTCGGCGCTGATTCCCGGCGCGCTGGATGCCATCGCCGCACTGCGCAAGCAAGGGCTGAAGATCGGTTCCTGCTCCGGCTACCCCGCGGTGGTGATGGAGAAGGTCGTCGCCCTGGCAAAGACCAACGGCTACGTCGCCGACCACGTGGTGGCCACCGATGAAGTGCCCAACGGCCGTCCGCACCCGGCCCAGGCACTGGCCAACGTGATTGCACTGGGCATCAACGACGTGGCGGCCTGCGTGAAGGTCGATGACACCTGGCCGGGCATCCTCGAAGGCCGCAGTGCCGGCATGTGGACCGTGGCGCTGACCTGCTCGGGCAACGCCCTGGGGCTGACCTATGAGCAGTACAAGGCGCTGCCGGCGGAGAAACTGGAGCAGGAACGTCGCCGCATCGGCCAGATGTTCGAAGGCTCGCGCCCGCACTACCTGATCGACACCATCGCCGAACTGCCGGCGGTGATTGCCGACATCAATGCGCGCCTGGCGCGGGGTGAGATGCCGCAGGGCAGCTGACGCCTGGTGTTCATGAAAAAGGCCCGCTTTGTGCGGGCCTTTTTCATGGGGGGTAGTGCATACGGTCGCGGGCCATGCCCGCGATCAGCGCCGACAGGCGCGACTGTCAGCAGTAATCAGTTCACAACGTTCCGCACAAACCGCACCAGCACATCCCCATGGTTCTGGTAGGAAAACGGCTGGTTGCTCTTGAATACGTGGAAACCGCCGGCGTCGACCTCCACCGTTTCCTCGGCAAGGACGATGGTCAGCCGGCCTTCGATGACATAGGCCATGTCGTACCAGCCTTCGGCATCGGGCTCGGCGTTGTAGCGGTCGCCGGGGGCGAGCGTCCAGTGCCAGAGCTCGGCCTGACGGGTGGCGGGGGTGCTGGCGAGGAGGGTGCCGCGGCTGTCGGCCTGTTGGCCGCCCCAGGCGACGGCGTCGACGCGGGACAGGCCGCCGGTGGACGGCGGGCGAACCAGGTCGGCGAAGGTGACTGTCAAAGCGGCGGCGATGCGGTCGAGGGTGGCGAGGCTGACGTTGGTGTCGCCGCTCTCGATGCCGACCAGCATCCGCCGGCTGACGCCCGAGGCCTTGGCCAGCGCGTCCTGGCTGAAGCCGGCATTGCGGCGGTGCGTCTTCACGTTATCGGCGACGTGCACCAGCACGCTGGGACGTTCGGAAGGAGTGGGCAGTATATTGCTCATTCTGGCCTTTTTGCGCATTATGTTGCGCATAACAGTCAACCAAGAAATCCCAACCGTTGCAACGCCTGTTCAGGTCCGCATCATGCCTCGCTCTCGCTTTATTTCCACTGCCTTTCCCATTCTCATCCTGATCGTGTCCATGGCCTCGATCCAGACCGGCGCATCGGTCGCCAAGAGCCTGTTCCCGGTGCTCGGCGCCGAAGGCGTGACCTCCATGCGCCTGATCTTCGCGGCCATCCTCCTGCTGGCGATCCTCCGCCCGTGGCGCACCTCGCTGCGCGGCAAGCCGCTCAAGCCGCTGTTCATCTACGGCGTGACGCTGGGCCTGATGAACCTGACCTTCTACATGGCGCTGCAGACCATTCCGCTGGGCGTTGCCGTGGCGCTGGAGTTCACCGGGCCGCTGGCAGTCGCGCTGTTCTATTCGCGCAAGCCGATCGACTTCCTGTGGATCGCCATCGCCGTGGTCGGCCTCGGCCTGCTTCTGCCGATCGCCGACTTCGGCCACGGCATCGACCCCAAGGGCGCCGCGCTGGCGCTGGGGGCGGGCGTCTGCTGGGGGCTCTACATCATCTTCGGCCAGCGCGCCGGTAACGACCTGGGCGCGCAGGGGGCGGCGCTGGGCATCAGCATCGCGGCGATCTGCGTGGCGCCCATCGGCCTTGCGCACAGCGGCATGGCGCTGTTCGACATCAGCCTGTTCCCGGCGTTGCTGGGCGTGGCGATCCTCTCCAGCGCCTTGCCCTACACCCTGGAAATGGTGGCGCTGACTCGCCTGCCGGCGCGGACTTTCGGTACCCTGATGAGTATCGAGCCGGCCTTCGGCGCGCTGTCCGGCCTGGTGTTCCTGGGCGAGCAGCTGACTTCGCATCAGTGGATCGCCATCGGCGCGATCATCGTCGCCTCGGTGGGCACGACGCTGAGCAGCCGGCCGAAGCCGGCGCTGGTTACCGACTGATCCTCCCTGCGCTACGAAGAAGCCGCCCTTGGGCGGCTTTTTGCTTTTGTAGGATGGGTATCGCTGCGCTCCACGCCATCCTACGCAGTGTTTTTCCTGCACGACTCCCAAATAAAAAAGCCGCCCTCGGGCGGCTTTCTGCGTTGTGGGCGATCAGCCCGCCGTGCGCATCTCGTTCAGCACGATCTGCCGCCTGGCGCTGCGCGACAGGCGAATGCACAGCATTACCGCGGCGCAGGTCAGACCGACGATCAGGCCCTCCCACAGGCCGCGCGGGCCGGTGGGCTCCTGCAGCCAGTGGGTGAGGCCGAGGCTGTAGCCCACCGGCAGGCCGATGCCCCAGTAGGCGAACAGGGTCATGATCATGGTCGCGCGGGTGTCCTGGTAGCCGCGCAGGGCGCCGGCGGCGGTGACCTGTACGGCGTCGGAGAACTGGAACAGCGCCGAGAACACCAGCAGCGTGGCGGCCAGCGCCAGCACGTCCGGGTCCTGCGTATAGAGCCCGGCGATATGCTCACGCATCAGCAGCATGCCGCTGGCGGAAATGCAGGCGTACGCCAGCGCCGCGCCCATGCCCACGCCGGCAGCGAAACGAGCATCGCGCGGCGCACCGGCACCGAGCGACTGCCCCACGCGGACGGTCACGGCCATGGCCAGCGAGTAGGGGATCATGAACACCAGTGCGCTGAAGTTCAGCGCCACCTGGTGGCCCGCCACCACTTTCTCGCCGAGTTCGCCGATCAGCAGGGCGATCACCGAGAAGATGCTGGACTCGGCGAACACCGCGATGCCGATGGGCAGGCCGACCCCTACGAGGCTGCCGATCACCTGCGGCTTCGGCAGCTCCCAGTGGCTGAACAGCTGGCTCGGCTTGTAGACCTTCGCCCAGTTCACCCAGACCAGCATGCCCAGCAGCATGAACCACATCACCGAGCCGGTGGCCCAGCCGCAGCCGGGGCCGCCCAGCGCCGGGAAGCCGAGGTGGCCGTAGATCAGCACATAGTTGATCGGGATGTTCAGCATCAGTCCGCAGATGCCCAGCACCATGCTTGGCCGGGTGCGCCCCAGGCCATCGCTGAAGCAGCGCAGCACATGATACAGCGCCACCGCCGGCAGGCCGCAGGCGATGCCGCGCAGGTAGAAGCAGCTCGGCTCGATCAGCGCTTCCTCGACCTTCATCGCCCGCAGCACCGGCTCGGAGAGCAGCCACAGCGTCGCCCCCGCCAGCGGGCCGACCAGCAGTGCCAGCCACAGCGCCTGGCGCACCAGCGGGCCGGTGCCGGCCTGGTCGCCGGCGCCGTAGCGCTGGGCCACCTTGGCGGTGGTGGCGAGCAGGGTGCCGGTCATCAGCAGGAAGATCGGAATCCAGATCGAGTTGCCCAGTGCCACCGCGGCCAGATCGCGCGGGCCCACGCTGCCGGCCATCACCGCATCGACGAAGCCCATGGCGGTGGTTGCCAGCTGGGCGATCATGATGGGCGCTGCGAGGGTCAGCAGTTCCTTGAGTTCGGTGGCGGTGCGCCGTCCGCGGGAGACGGGCTGGGTGAGGCTGGTCACGGCTTTCCTTGGCAGAAGAAATGAACGGGAAGCCGGCCAGTTTAAGGGCTGTCCGCCCGGGCAGCAAAGCCTGGCGTGTGTGGCGCGGGACCGCGCGCAACGGCGCTGGTAAAGTAGCCGGTGACGATTTCTGGAGTCAGTCCATGCGTATCCTTGCCGATGAAAATATTCCCCTGGTCGAAGCCTTCTTCGGCGCCCATGGCGACATCCGTCGCCTGCCCGGACGCGCGATCGACCGCGCCGCCCTGGGTGATGCCGAAGTATTACTGGTGCGCTCGGTGACGGACGTCAGCCGTGAGCTGCTCCAGGGCAGCCAGGTGAAGTTCGTCGGCACCTGCACCATCGGTACCGATCACCTGGACCTGGACTACTTCGCCGAGGCCGGCATCGCCTGGTCCAGTGCGCCGGGCTGCAACGCCCGCGGTGTGGTGGACTGGGTGCTGGGCAGCCTGCTGGCGCTGGCCGACGTACACGGCGCCAAGCTCTCCGAACGCCGCTATGGCGTGATCGGTGCCGGGCAGGTGGGTGGTCGCCTGGTGGATGTGCTGCGCGGATTGGGCTGGGACGTGCGCGTCTGCGACCCGCCGCGCGCCGCTGCCGAAGGGGGTGATTTCCGCAGCCTGGAAGAAGTGCTGCGCGAGTGCGACGTGATCAGCCTGCACACACCGTTGACCCGCGACGGCGACAACCCGACGCGCCACCTGATCGACGCGCAGCGCCTCAAGGCGCTGCGCCCCGGCACCTGGCTGATCAATGCCAGCCGAGGCGGCGTGGTCGACAACACGGCGCTGCGCATCCACCTGGAGTCCGGCGCGGATATCGACGTGGCGCTGGATGTCTGGGAAGGCGAGCCGGAAGTGAACGTGCAACTGGCCCATCACTGCCGTATCGCCACCCCGCACATCGCCGGCTACAGCCTGGATGGCAAGTTGCGCGGCACGGCGCAGATCTACGAGGCGTTCTGCGCCTGGCAGCGTTGCGAGCAGGCCGTCGATCTCGACGACCTGCTGCCGGCGCAATGGCTGGCCGAACTGAGTCTGAAAGAGGAATGCGATCCGGACTGGGCGCTGGCGATGCTCTGCCGCGCGGTGTACGACCCGCGCAGCGATGACGCCGATTTCCGTCGCAGTCTGATCGGAGACACCCAGACCCGGCGGGCGGCTTTCGACGCGCTGCGCAAGCACTACCCGCCGCGCCGGGAAATCACCGGGCTGTGGGTAGACATCCAGGGCGATTCGCCGCGCCTGGAAAGCCTGCTGACCGCGCTGGGGGCCAACCGGGTCGGGGAGTAGGGCGGACGTGCTGCCGCGCTGTTATTCCGCTTGGCGGTGTGGCGGCTCGCAGGTCTTGTCCAGTTCCTGGCAGGCGCGCTGGATCATGTCTTCGGTAATCGGCACTTCACGGCCCTGGGCATCGATGATCGAGCCGCCGACCGGCTGTTGCGGCTGGCGCGGAGTGGGGCGGGGGGCGGATTCACGGTGGGTTTGCAGGCTCATGGCCAATCTCCTCTACATCAGTGCATTGCAGTCTAGGCAGATCAGATGAAACCCCGGTGACAGAGGCGGCCAAGGGCAGCGCCTGAAAATCGTCACCGAAGACAGACGACCCGAGCGCTCGCAGATTGCGTGCCAATCGCGAGGTCCCCGGTCGTTTGCTTGTCGTTATAGTCAGTGGAGTTGCCGCTTCCCTGGTCCGACCCGGCGTTGCGCCGGTGGTTCGAAGAAGTTTCCCTCGAGGTTGAGTATGGACAGGATTCGCATAGGGCTGATCATCAATCCGCTGGCCGGTATCGGCGGCCCGACTGCGCTCAAGGGCAGCGATGGCGTGGCCTCGCTGGCCCTGGCCCGCGGCGCCGAACCACGGGCGGCGGAGCGCACGCGGGTTGCCCTGGAGCACCTGCTGCCGGTGCGCGAGCGCCTGGAGTTCCTCACCTTTCCCGGCCCGATGGGCGCCGACCTGCTGGCGGACATGGGTTTCGCCCATCGCCTGGTTGGGGCGCTGGAGAAAGAGCAGAGCAGCGCGGCGGATACCCGTCACGCCGTGCAGGCGCTGCAGGAGGCCGGCGTGGCGCTGATCCTCTTTGCCGGTGGCGACGGCACCGCGCGGGATGTGGCCGAGGTGGCACGCGAAGGCCAGCCGGTGCTGGGCATTCCCGCCGGGGTGAAGATCCATTCCGGGGTCTACACCATCAGCCCGCGCGCGGCCGGGGAGCTGGCGCGGCGGCTGGTGGATGGCGGGCTGGTGCGCCTGACCCAGGGAGAAGTGCGCGATCTCGACGAAGCCGCGCTGCGTGAGGGACGCGTCGCCGCGCGCTGGTACGCCGAACTGACGGTGCCCGAGGAAGGCCACTTCATGCAGCACGTGAAGCAGGCCGGCATGGAGACCGAGGAGCTGGTGCTCGCCGATCTCGCCGCCTGGCTGGAGGACAGCTGGGAGGACGATGTGCGTTACGTCTTCGGCCCCGGCTCGACGCTGCACGGGCTGGCTGCCGACCTGCACCTGGACACCACCCTGCTGGGCGTGGATGTGATCGAGAACGGCGAAGTGATCGCTCGCGACGTCACCGAGGCGCAGCTGTTCGAGCTGGTGGACGGGCACCCGGCCTTCCTGCTGGTGACTGCCATCGGTGGTCAGGGCCACATTCTCGGGCGCGGCAACCAGCAGATCAGCCCGCGCGTGCTGCGCGCCATCGGCATCGAGCGACTGCGGGTGATCGCCACCAAGCGCAAGCTCGGCACCCTCGAGGGCCGGCCGCTGCTGGTGGACAGTGGTGACGCCGGGCTGGACGCGAGCTTCCCGGCGGCGGTGCGGGTGTGGGCCGGCTACAAGGAAGAACTGCTCTATCCGCTGGGCTGGGGCAGCGAAGACGAGCTGCCTGCGTAGGGCTAATAGCGCCTGAGGCGTTATCCGCCGTGCTGACGGATAACCCGTTCCGGGTTATGCGCCCTACGGGTGTGGTGGTGCTGGCATCCATCCAAGGCCGCACGCGGTGAGATCGGAGCCGCGAAAGCTGAACAACCACTCCTCGGTACGGTGGTGCAGGTAACCGAGCCTGATCTAGACTCCTTCGCTCCGCGAAACCGGAAGAGGGGGCAGGGCATGCATTCGGGCGGTTGTCTGTGCGGCGCGGTGCGCTACGAGATCAGCGGCGAGCTGGCGCCAATCCAGGTCTGCCATTGCGGCCAGTGTCGCAAGGCGCAGGGTGGGCCGTTCGCCACCAATGTCCCGGTGCAGCGCACGGCGTTCCGTCTGCTCAGCGGTGAGTCGGAGCTGGCCGAGTACCGCGCCACGCCGGAAAAGAAACGCGTGTTCTGCCGCACCTGCGGCTCGCCCATCTACAGCGCTCGCGATGCGCTGCCGGACACTTTGCGGGTGCGTGCGGGAACCCTGGACGAGCCCGTGCGGACAAAGCTCGAAGCACATTACTACGTCGACTCCCGCGCCAGTTGGTGGCCGCTGGAGGACAATCTGCCCCATCACGGGGGCGCCAGGTCGGGATGAAGGAGCTGGCACCGCCAGCAGCAGTCAGGGAGCAATAAGGTCAGTGGCAATGGAACGGAAATTTCGCGTGCTGGTGCTGGGCGGTTACGGCAACTTCGGCAGCCTGATCGTGCATCGCCTCAGCGGCATCGAAGGCATCCGCGTGCTGGTCGGCGGGCGCGACCAGCGCCGCGCCAATGAACTGGCCGCGCAGGTGGGCGGCGAGGCGGTGTGCCTGGACATGAACCAGCCGACGCTGGCCGGCCGCCTCAATGAACTGAAGGTCGACCTGGTGATTTCCACCGCCGGGCCGTTCCAGGGTCAGGACTATCGCGTTGCCCGCGCTGCCATCGGCGCTCGCGCCCATTACATCGATCTGGCCGACGCCCGCCAGTTCGTCTGCGGCATCCACGAACTCGACCGCGCCGCACGCAGCGCGGGGGTGCTGGTATGCAGCGGCGCCAGTTCGGTGCCTGCTCTGGCGGCCTCGGTGATCGACGATCTGTTGCCACGCTTCCAGCGCCTGGACAGCATCCACCACGGCATCAGCTCCTCGGCGAAGATTCCCGGCCAGGCCACGGTCTCCGCGGTGCTGGGCTACTGCGGCAAACCTTTGCGCCAGTGGCGCCAGGGGCGCTGGCAGGACGTGCACGGCTGGCAGGGGCTGAATCGCCACCGCTTTCCCGCCCCGCTGGGCAAACGCTGGCTGGCCCACTGTGATGTACCGGACCTCGACCTGTTCCCGCAGCGCTACCCCGGTGTGCAGGACGTGCGTTTCTCCGCCGGACTCGGCCTGAAGCTCACCCAGTTCGGCACCTGGGGACTGTCGTGGCTGGTGCGCGCCGGGCTGGTGAAGGACGCTGCGCGCCTGGGCGCCAGCCTGCACCGCCTGGCTGTGGCGATGCAGCCATTGGGCGATGGGCGCAGCGGCATGTTCGTCCACCTGCAGGGCGTCGATGGCGACGGCAAACCCCTGGCGCTGTGCTGGGAAATTCTCGCGCATCAGGACCACGGCCCGAACATCCCCTGCATGGCGGCGGTGGCGCTGGCGCGCAAGCTCGCCGCCGGGCAGTTGCGGCAGCGCGGCGCGACCCCCTGTATCGGCCTGCTCACCACGGATGAATACGTGGCCGAACTGGAAGGGCTGGACATCTCCCAGGGGCTGCGCGAACTGGCTGCGCATTGATAGCAGACTGTTGCCCAGGCAACAGTCGATCAGCAGCGTTGTTGCCTGAGTGACATGAAGCGCCGGAAAAACCGGCTGAAGTGCCCGAAAATCATACATTTCCCTGTTGGTACGGCCCTTGCTCAAGGCTTCTGTACCTAGCGCAACAGTCAACAGGGAAAACCCATGACCAGCCCCATCAAAGTGGTCGCCGTCTCCGGCGGCACCTATCGCCCCTCGCGCACCCTGGTGCTCACCCAGGCCGTGCTCGACGCCCTCGGCGAGCAGCTTCCGGTAGAAGCCCGAGTCATCGAACTGGCCGACATCGCCCGCCCGCTGGGCGCCGCGCTGTCGCGCCAGGAGCTTTCCGCCGAGCTGGAAGCCACCCTGCGCGAGATCGAGACCGCCGACCTGCTGGTGGTGGCCTCGCCGGTCTACCGCGGCTCCTATCCGGGCCTGCTCAAGCACCTGTTCGACCTGGTGGACATGAATGCCCTGATCGACACCCCGGTGCTGCTCGCGGCCACCGGCGGCAGCGAGCGCCACGCGCTGGTCCTCGATCATCAGTTGCGCCCGCTGTTCAGCTTCTTCCAGTCGATCACGCTGCCGATCGGCGTGTACGCCAGCGAGGCGGACTTCGCCAACTACCAGATCACCAGCGACACCCTGCGCGCCCGCATCCAGCTGGCCGCCGAGCGCGCCGCGCCGCTGTTCGCCCGTCCGCAACTGCGCAAGACCGCCTGAGGAGCCTTCGATGAATGTGTTCTGGTTCCTGCCCACCCACGGCGACGGCCACTTCCTCGGCACCAGCGAGGGCGCGCGCCCGGTGTCGCTGCCGTACCTCAAGCAGATCGCCCAGGCCGCAGATTCCCTGGGCTACTACGGCGTGCTGATTCCCACCGGGCGCTCCTGCGAGGACTCCTGGGTGGTCGCCTCGGCCCTGGCGCCGCTCACCGAACGCCTGCGTTACCTGGTGGCGATCCGTCCGGGAATCATCTCGCCGACCGTTTCCGCGCGCATGGCCGCGACCCTGGATCGCCTCTCCGGCGGGCGCCTGCTGATCAACGTGGTCACCGGCGGCGACCCGGATGAAAACCGTGGCGACGGCATCCACCTCAGCCATGCCGAGCGCTACGAAGTCACCGACGAATTTCTGCGCATCTGGCGCCGCGTGCTGCAGGGCGAATCCGTGGACTTCGCCGGCAAGCACCTGCAGGTAGAGAACGCCAAGGCGCTCTATCCGCCGATCCAGAAGCCTTATCCGCCGCTGTACTTCGGCGGCTCCTCGGCCGAGGCCCACGACCTGGCCGCCGAGCAGGTCGACGTCTACCTGACCTGGGGCGAGCCGCCGCAAGCGGTCGCGCAGAAGATCGCCGACGTCCGCGAGAAGGCCGCGAAGCAGGGGCGCAGCGTGAAGTTCGGCATTCGCCTGCACGTGATCGTCCGCGAGACCGCCGAGGAAGCCTGGCAGGCCGCCGACAGGCTGATCGCCAACATCTCCGACGAGACCATCAGCAATGCGCAGAAGTCCTTCGCCCGCTTCGACTCCGAAGGCCAGCGGCGCATGGCTGCGCTGCACGGCGGGCGCCGCGACCAGCTGGAGATCTACCCCAACCTCTGGGCCGGTGTCGGCCTGGTCCGTGGTGGCGCCGGCACCGCGCTGGTGGGCGACCCGCAGCAGGTGGCCGAGCGCATCAGGGAGTACGCGGACCTCGGCATCGACAGCTTCATCTTCTCCGGCTACCCGCATCTGGAAGAGGCCTATCGCTTCGCCGAGCTGGTCTTCCCGCTGCTTCCTGAGCCCTACGCCAGCCTTGCCGGGCGCGGCGTGACCAACCTCACCGGGCCCTTTGGCGAAATGATCGCCAACGATGTGCTGCCCGGACGCAAGGCCGGCTGACCCGGCTCTCCGCGCCCCGACTTGCCGGGCACAGGCCCGGCTTGCCCTGAACAGACTCAAGAGGAAGCGAGCGTGAACGCCAAGACGCGTCTCGACGCACAGACATCCGGGCAGTTCGAAGCGACTCCCGGACAGATTGCCCAGCGCCTGGCCGCCGGTTTCGCCGAAACCGCCGCCGAGCGCGACATCCGTGGCGGCACGCCGAAGGCCGAGCGCGACGAGCTGCGCCAGAGCGGCCTGCTGTCGCTGATCATCCCCAGCGAGTACGGCGGCCTGGGCGCCGACTGGAGCACCACGCTGGACATCGTCCGCCAGTTCGCCGTGGTCGACAGTTCCATTGCCCACGTGTTCGGTTTCCAGCACCTGATGCTGGCCACCGTGCGCCTGTTCTCCCGCCCCGAGCAGTGGCAGCCGTGGTTCGAGCTGACCGCGCGCAATCAATGGTTCTGGGGCAACGCACTCAACCCGCTGGATACCCGTACCGTGTCGCGCAGCTTCGCCGGCTGGCGCGAGTTTTCCGGGCGCAAGAGCTTCTGCTCCGGCGCGCTGGATTCGCAGATGCTTATTGCCTCGGCGCTGGACGGCGAGGGCGGCAAGCTGCTGATCGCCGCCATCCCCACCGCGCGCAGCGGCATCAGCCTGGCCCACGACTGGGACAACATGGGCCAGCGCCAGACCGACAGCGGCAGCGCCACCTTCGAGCGCGTGCGGGTGGAGGAGAGCGAGCTGCTGCTCGATCCGGGCCCGCTGAGCACGCCCTTTGCCTGCCTGCGCCCGCTGATTGCCCAGCTGATCTTCACCCACGTCTTCCTCGGTATTGCCGAGGGCGCGTTCGAGGAAGCGCGGCAGTACACGCTCAAGGAGGCCCGCCCGTGGTTCCGTTCCAGCGCCGCAACGGTGGCTGAAGACCCCTACGTGCTCGCGCACTACGGCGAGTTCTGGGTTGGCCTGGAAAGCACCCGCCTGCTGGTGCGCCGTGCTGCGCAACTGCTCGACGAAGCCTGGAACAAAGGAGCGGCACTGGACGCCGAGGAGCGCGGCCGGCTCGCCGTGGCCATCGCCACCGCCAAGGTCGCGGCCACCCGCAATGGCCTGGACATCTGCAACCGCCTGTTCGAAGTCACCGGCGCGCGCTCCACCCATGCCGCGCTGCGCATCGACCGCTACTGGCGCAACCTGCGCACCCAGACCCTGCACGACCCGGTGGACTACAAGGTCCGCGAGCTGGGCGACTGGGCGCTGAACCAGCAACTGCCGCAACCGACCTTCTACTCATGAACGCGACCACACCCGAGGGGCTGCTGACCCTGCCCAAATCGCCCGCGCTGGCCACCTCCATCCGCGCGACCGCCCAGGTCTTCGAAGACCCGAAATCCCAGGCGCTGCTCGACCACCTGCAGCAGGTCGCGCCCAGCGAGGCCAGCGTGCTGATCATCGGCGAGACCGGTACCGGCAAGGAGCTGGTGGCGCGGCACATCCACAACCTCAGTGCGCGGCGCGGCGGTCCGTTCGTGGCGGTGAACTGCGGGGCCTTCTCCGAGTCGCTGGTGGAGGCCGAGCTGTTCGGCCACGAGAAGGGCGCCTTCACCGGCGCGCTGGCGGCCAAGGCCGGCTGGTTCGAGGAAGCCAATGGCGGCACGCTGTTCCTCGACGAGATCGGCGACCTGCCAATGCCGATCCAGGTCAAGTTGCTGCGTGTGCTGCAGGAGCGCGAGGTAGTACGCCTGGGCTCGCGCAAGAGCATCCCGATCGACGTGCGGGTGCTCGCGGCCACCAACGTGCAACTGGAGAAGGCCATCAACGCCGGGCATTTCCGCGAGGACCTCTACTACCGGCTCAACGTGGTCAGCCTGGAGCTGTCGCCGCTACGCGAGCGGCCCGGCGACATCCTCCCGCTGACCCGCCATTTCATCGCCGAGTACAGCCGGCGCCTGGGCTACGGGCAGAGCCAGCTGAGCGCCGAGGCCGCGCAGAAGCTGCGCAGCTACTCGTGGCCGGGCAACATCCGCGAGCTGGAAAACGTCATCCACCATACGTTGCTGATCTGCCGCGACGGCGTGGTGCGCGCGGAGGACCTGCACCTGTCCAACCTGCGCATCGAGCGCAGCGAGGAGCCACGGCTGGAGTCCCTGGGCGCCGAGCAGATTCTCCAGCAGGCCTTCCAGCGGCTGTTCGAGGAGCAGGGCGGCAACCTGCATGCGCGGGTGGAAGATGCGCTGTTGCGCGCGGCCTATCGCTTCTGCCACTGCAACCAGGTCCACACCGCCAATCTTCTCGGCCTGAGCCGCAACGTCACGCGCACGCGGCTGATCGAGATCGGCGAGCTGGTGGTGAACAAGCGCCGGAGCGCGGCGGTGATCGATCCACAGCGGGGCGTGCGGCTGTCGATCTAGCCCGCTCTGCTCGGGCCCGTCTATTTGGAGGTATTCGCCGCGGGCCACTGATCCACGGCAACGAAACGGACCAGTGGCCAGCCTAGACTCCGGGACCGCCCATCCCTCGCGAAAGGAGTCTCCCATGCACGTGGACATCGCCATCGTCGGCGCCGGCCCCGCCGGGCTTTGCCTGGCCCGCTCGCTGTCGGGCAACGGCCTGTCGATCCTGCTGATCGACCGCCAGCCGCTGGCCGCCGTGTCCGAGCCCGCCGAGGACGGCCGGGAGATCGCCCTGACCCACGCCTCCCGCGCCGAACTGCAGCGGCTGGGCATGTGGTCGCGGATCGATCCGCAGGAAGTCTCGCCGCTGCGCGATGCCCAGGTGCTCAATGGCCCCTCGCTGTTCACCCTGCGCATCGAGGCCGAGCACGCCGGCGCCGAGCAACTGGGTTACTTCGTGTCCAACCAGATGATCCGCCGCGCCGCCTTCGATGCGGTGCACGAATGTGCGGACGTCTCGCTGGTCTGCGGCCGTGCCTTGCGCACGTTGCAGGTGCAGCAGGATGGCGTGTCGCTGACGCTGGACGATGACAGCCGTGTCCATGCGCGCCTGCTGGTGGCGGCCGACAGCCGCTTCTCCGAGACCCGCCGCATGCTTGGCATCGGCGCGCACATGGAGGACTTCGGCAAGACCATGATGGTCTGCCGCATGGCCCACGAGAAACCGCACCACAACGTCGCCTGGGAATGGTTCGGCTACGGCCAGACCCTGGCGCTGCTGCCGATCAACGGTGACCGCTCTTCGGTGGTGCTGACCTTGCCGCAGCGCGAGATGGCACCGCTGCTGGAGCTGGACGAGAAGGCCTTCGCCCAGGAGATGGAGCGCCGCTTCGACCGCCGCCTGGGTGGCATGCAGCTGCTCGGCCCGCGCCACAGCTACCCGCTGGTGGGTGTGTACTCGGACCGCTTCGTCGGCCCGCGCAGCGCACTGATCGGCGATGCCGCGGTCGGCATGCACCCGGTCACTGCCCACGGCTTCAACTTTGGTCTGCAGAGCCAGCGTCGGCTGGCCAATGAAATCCTCGCGACCCATCGCCGTGGCGGCGATATCGGCGGCACCTGGCCGCTGCGTCGTTACGCCATGGCCCACCGCCTGGCGACCTGGCCGCTGTACCAGGCCACCCGGCTGATCGTCGGCATGTACACCGACCCGCGCCCGCCGGTGCGTCTGCTGCGCAATGCCGGCCTGCGCCTGGCGCAGAACCTGCCGCCGCTGCGCACGGCGATTGCCAAGCATCTGACCCAGGGGGCCTGATAGCTGGCTTGGTATCCGCCACAATGGCGGATAACGCCGTAGGCGTTATGCACCCTACGGAGCTTGCTCTGGAGCGTAAAAGCGTTCGCGAGCAAGCTCGCTCCTACGAAAAGCATACCGAGTGGCTCGGTGACTGTAGGAGCGAGCTTGCTCGCGAATGGTACGGCTCCTGACGCCTCAGGCAGCCTCGGTCTGCCGTGCCTTCTTCTGCTCCAGCTCGCGCACCAGCGGCAGCACCTTCTCGCCGAAGTAGCGCACTTCTTCCTGGAAGTGCAGGAAGCCCGTCAACACCAGGTCCACGCCCACCGCCTTGAGCGCGACGATGCGTTCGGCGATCTGCTGCGGCGTGCCGATCAGGTTGGTCTTGAAGCCGTCGTTGTACTGCACCAGGTCCTCGAAGCTGGATTTCGCCCAGTTGCCTTCGCCCTCCGGCGAGGCGGCGCCGGCTTGCTTGGCAGCGTGGCCGAAGGCGTTTACCGCTTCCGGGTCGGCCTTGTCGATGATCTCGGCGAGCACTGCGCGGGCTTCCTCCTCGGTATCGCGGGCGATGACGAAGGCGTTCACCCCGATCTTCACCGCATGACCGTTGGCCGCGGCCTTTTCGCGGATGTCGTCCACCTGTGCCTTGATCCCTTCCACGCTGTTGCCGTTGGTGAAGTACCAGTCGGAGACCCGTGAAGCCATGTCGCGCGCGGCCCGCGAGCTGCCGCCCTGGAAGATCTCCGGATGCGGGCGCTGCAGTGGACGCGGTTTCAGGTTGTAGTCGTGGAAGCGGTAGAAGTCACCGTGGAAGCTGAAGTTGTCCTGGGTCCAGATGCCCTTCAGGGCGCGGATGAATTCCTCCGAGCGGCGGTAGCGCTCGTCATGCTCCAGCCAGGGTTCGCCGATGGCCTGGAACTCTCCCTTGAACCAGCCGCTGACGATGTTCACAGCGATGCGCCCGCCAGTGAGCTGGTCGATGGTCGCCAGTTGCTTGGCCGCCAGCGCGGGCGTCCATGGGCCGGGGAGGATGGCGGCGATCACCTTGAGCTTTTCCGTGGCGCCCAGCAGGGCATGGCTGAAGGCTACCGACTCGTGCTGGTACTCGGCGCCGTAGCCGGCGGTGAAGCGGATCTGCGTCAGCGCGTAGTCGAAACCCGCGTCCTCGGCGATGCGCGCGAGCTGGCGGTTGTAGTCGATGTCCCAGTGGGTGCGCTGCTCGATCTTGCTGACCACCAGGCCGCCACTGACGTTCGGGACCCAGTAGGCGAAGCGGATCGGTTGTTGGCTCATGGCTCGGGCTCCTCGGGGCTGCACAGCGGCGAAGGTGCCGCAGGCTGTGCAGAGCGAAAGCCGTGCCACGCGGGGAAATTCCCAGCGGATCAGCAGCTTGGCGTTTGGCCAGGACAGCGGCGGGTGTTCCGCACGGCGCACAGCTGCTGGGCAAGTGTTGGTCAGGCAACAGTGCCGGGTGCGACAACCGGCCCCTGAGCAGGCGCCGGCAAGGCTGTCAGAATTCGAAGTTCACCCGCTCACAGAAGCGGGGACCTCCTGCGTGCGAATCCATAACAGAACAAATCCAGGGGGCAGCATGGCCATCACTTCCAGCGATATCTGCAACGCCGCCGACGGGCTGTCCGGCTTCGTCGGCTTCAACCTCAAGACCGGCAAGTACATCGTGCGCTTCAGCGAGGACTCCTTCGGCATGGACGTGGCCGAGGACAGTATCCGCCCGGCCTGCGAGTTCGTCTGGGCACCGAAAAACGGCGTGGTGATGACCCTGAGCCGCGAGTGCCTGCAGATTCTTGCCGAGCAGAACATCCACGACCGCCTGAACCTCAACGAGGCGCTGCTGACCTACCTGCGCCGCACCGACCTGCCGGAGATCGCCGCCGAGCGTTGCCTGAAGTGATCACCACGCCCGCGCGCCGGGCGTTCGCAGGGGCGGGGGAGCGCCGGGCAGCGCGAAGCCGGGGAGGGGTTCGCGGGCCCGCTCCTGCAGAAACCGGGATTCGGGACCAGCCGGAGCGGACGGCGTCCGCTCGAGTGTCTTGCCGGACCCTACTGGGCGAGCTCCTTGCGCAGGTCCGCCACCTGGCCGGCGGTGACCGGCGCCGCTGCGTTGCCCCAGGTATTGCGCACGTAGGTCAGCACGTTGGCGACCTTCTCATCGTCGAGGTTCCAGGCGAACGAAGGCATGGCTGGCGAGGTGGGCGCAGCCTCGGTGCCACCGGCCCGGCTGCCGGCCAGTACCACGCGGATCAGCGAGGTCGGGTCGTCGTGGTTGACCAGCGGTGCGGCGGCGAGGGTCGGGAACAGGTTCTTCACCCCGGTACCGTTGCTCACGTGGCAGGCAGAGCAGCGGTCGGCGTAGATCGCCTTGCCCGCGACCATCGCCGCGTCGCTGGCCGCCACCGGCGTCGGTGCCGATTTGTCGGCCGCACCATCCTTGAGGTACACCGCGACGGCCAGCAGGTCTTCGTCGTTCCAGTGCTGGGTCGAGTTCTCCACCGCTTCGGCCATGGGGCCGGAGGCGATGTCGAAGCGGTTGGCGCCGGTCTTCAGGTACTGCACGAGGTCCTCGGTGCTCCATTGGCCGATGCCGCTGTGCGGGTTGGCGGTGATGTCCGGGGCGACCCAGCCCTGCAGGTTGGCGCCGGCGAGGAAGCGGTCGTTGTCGTCGCCGCCGATCAGGTTCTTCGGCGTGTGGCAGGTACCGCAGTGGCCCAGGCCTTCCACCAGGTAGGCGCCACGGTTCCATTGCGGCGATTTGTCCGGCGAGGGCACGAATTCGCCCTGGGTGAAGTTCAGCCAGTTCCAGCCGATGAGGCTGGTGCGCACGCTGAAGGGGAAGGGCAGCTGGTTGCTTTCCACCGGGTTGCGCACCGGCTCCAGGGTCTGCAGGTAGGCCCAGAGCGCCAGGTTGTCCTCGCGTCGCACCTTGGTGTACGCGGTGAAGGGCATCGCGCCGTACAGCCGCTTGCCGTTGCGCCCATGGCCGGTGGACATCACCGCCTGGAAGTCGTCGAAGCTCCAGCGGCCGAGGCCGGTTTCCGTATCGGGTGTGATATTGGCGCCCACCAGCTTGCCGAACGGCGTCTCGATCGCCACGCCACCGGCGAAGGGCGCCTGGCCGGGTACCGTGTGGCAGGCGGTGCAGTCGCCCAGCACGGCGAGGTATCGGCCTTTTTCCACCAGGTTGTAGGAGTCAGCAGCCGTGCCGGCGACGGCCGATTGCAGGTTGAGCCCGAGCAGGGCGAGGGTGCCGAGGGAGAGGAGAGTCTTCATGCGCTGATCATCTCCCCGGGGCGTTTCAGGTAGAGCCGGCGGATCGCATCGGCAGCCTTGAAGGCCAGGGCGCCGACGGTGCCGGTCGGGTTGTAGCCGGGGTTCTGCGGGAAGGCCGAGGAGCCGACCACGAACAGATTCGGTACTCCCCACACCTGCAGGTGCTTGTTCACCGAGCTGTTTTTCGGGTCGGCGCCCATGATGAAGCCGCCGACGATGTGCGAGGACTGGTAGGAGGTGTTGGACCAGGGGCCCTTGCGCGGCGCCGGGACGATCTGCTGCGGGTTCATGCTGCGGGCGATCTCGGCCACCTTGTCGGTGCAGTACTGCGCCATGCGCAGGTCGTTCTCCGGGAAGTCGAAGGTGATGCGCAGCAGCGGCCGGCCGTGGGGGTCGTTGTAGTTCGGGTCCAGCGACAGGTAGTTGCCGCGGGTGGTGTAGCTGCTGGCTTCGCAGCCGATGGACATGTTGCTCAGGTAGCTTTCCACCGTGGCCTTCTTCCACTTCGCGCCCCAGGTCGGGGTGCCCGGCGGCGTCGGGCGCGAGTCGATGGGCGCGGCACCGATGGGTGTCACGCGGGTGCTGCCGCCGCCGACGAAGCCGAGTCCGGAGTGATCGAAGTTGTCGTTGTTGAACTCGTCGATGCCCATGCCGATGGCACCGCCACCGATGAAGGGATTGAAGTTCTTGTCCTTGAAGAACAGCTTCACGCTGTTGGCCGTCTGGTAGGCGAAGTTGCGCCCGGTGGTGCCAGTGTTGGCGATCGGGTTGTACGGCTCACCGATGCCGGAGAGCAGCATCAGGCGCACGTTCTCGAAGATGAACGCGGCGACCACCACGATATCCGCCGGCTGCTCCCATTCCTCGCCGCTGGAGTCGACGTAGACGATACCGGTGGCGCGCTGGCCGGTGCTGTCGAGGGTGACCTTGAGCACTTCGGAATTGGTCCGTGCGGTGAAATTGGGTTTGCGGATCAGCGCCGGCATCACGTTGACGATGGCGCTGGCCTTGGAGTAGTTGGCGCAGCCGTAGTTGGTGCAGAAGCCGCAGAAGGTGCACGGCCCCATGGTCACGCCGAGCTGGTTGGTGTAGCCCTGGGAGGCCAGCGCCGAGGGCACCGGGAAGGGCTTGTAGCCCAGGTTGCGCGCGGCCTCGGCGAACAGGGTCGGGGCGTAGGTCTGCGCGGTGGGCGGGTTGGGGTATTCGCGCGAGCGCGCACCCTCGAAGGGGTTGCCGCCCTCGACGATGCTGCCCTTGAGGTTGCCGGCCTTGCCGGAAACCCCGGCCAGCCGCTCGAAGGCGTCGTAGTGCGGTTCCATTTCCTCCCAGGTGGTGCCCCAGTCCTGCAGGGTCAGCTCTTCGGGCACTTCCTTGCCGTAGCGCTCCTTCAGATGACTGGCCAGGCGGAATTCCTCGGGCTGGAAGCGGAAGGTGATACCGGCCCAGTGGTTGCCGGCGCCGCCGGTGCCGTTGCCGGGGTGGAACGAGCCCCAGGAGCGCATCGGCAGGGCGGTTTCCGTTTCCTTGTTGCGCATCGTGCAGGTGTTCTGCCGGGTGCGCAGCATCAGTTCCTGGCGACGGTTGTAGCGCAACTCGTCAGCCGCCGAAGCGAGGTTGAAGTCGGCGGCGGTGTCGCGCCACGGCCCGCGTTCGAAGCCGATCACATTGAGGCCGGCGTCAGCCAGCTCGTGGGCGATGATGGAACCGGCCCAGCCGAGTCCGACGACCACCACATCGGTGGAAGGTAGTTTCTTGGCCATGCGGTGGTTATCCCTTTTTCGTCCAGGCGGAGCTGCCGATGATGGAGAGCGGCACGAGGTCGAGCTTCTGGTTGTGCAGGGCGATGTAGTCGCGGTAGTCGTAGCGTGCGCCAGGGAAGCCGAGCATCTTCCACGACACCATGTCGCGGTTGCCGCCATAGATCGGGTCGGCGAAGAAACCTTCCATGGTGTTGTCCAGCACCTGCTGGAAGAACAGTCTGGCGTCGATGCCTTCGAGGGTGATGGCGCCTTTTTCCAGGTCAGTCAGGACCTGGTCGCGCTGCTCGCCGGGCAGGGCGCTGAAGTTCTTCTGGAACTTGCCCTGGCAGTACTTGCCCAGCGCGGCGAGACCGATGCGATAGCGCTCACGCGGCACCAGCGGCGACTGATCGGCCTGGGCCGGAGTGCCCGGCGTGAAAGGGCCTTGCATGTACAGGCGACCGAAGTCGCCGTAGTCGCTGACCAGCTGGCGGTCGATGAACACCGCGCAGCCGGCGTCCTTGCCGCTGACGCTCAGCTCGTCGTCGGGAATCAGCTGTTCGACTATCGCTTCCACCTCGGTGGCTTCCTCGGCGGTGAAGAACTGCCAGCCGGGGCTGTCGTAGTGCAGCGGGCCGTTGTGGTCGAAGGGCAGCCATTTCGGCGTGCCGATCACGGTGGTGGCCTGGGCGCTGGCGGCAGCGCCGACGGCCAGCGAGGCGGCGGACGACTTCAACAGCTGGCGCCGGGTGAAGCCCTTGGGGTGTTCGGTCATTTCGGCTCCTGAGGCAATACCCGTCCGCTCGTTGTCGAGGGGGAATGGAAGGGTCTTGCCAGGTCTGTTCACGGTGGTGCGCTCTGTGCCGCGGCAGTCGAGCGGAGCGGGGGTGCGAAGTCGGCCCGCAAGGGGGCACTGTGCCGATCGGCTGGCCGGAAATGGTCCCTGGCCTGTGCCGGTTTGGCGCTTCGTCTTTTCCACGCGCGTTTTTAGACTAGAGGCCGTAACAAAATGTTGCAGGTTTTTTCGCGGTAAAGGCTTGTTGCGGATTTTGAGAAAATCCGCGGGCCAGACGCGCCGCGGACTAACAGGGTGTGCAGGAGCGGACTTTGTCCGCGATGACCCGGTGCGATGCGGACCGATCGCGGACGCAGTCCGCTCCTACGCCAAGGTCACGCAGCTGCGGGGGTTCAGAGGAACATCCCGCCCGAAGCCTCCACGCGCTGGCCGTTGATCCAGCGGCCGCCGTCGGAGAGCAGGGTGGCGATCACCGCGCCGATATCGTCCGGCAGGCCGACGCGGCCCAGGGCGGTGTTGCTGGCGATCTGCTTGTTCAGCTCGGCGTTGTCGCGCACCTGGCCGCCGCCGAAATCGGTCTCGATGGCGCCCGGGGCGAGGATGTTCACGGCGATGCCGCGTGCGCCCAGCTCCTTCGCCTGGTACTTGGTGAGGGTTTCCATGGCGCCTTTCATGGTTGCGTAGGCGGCGTAGCCGGGCAGCGAGAAACGCGTCAGGCCGCTGGAGACGTTGAGGATGCGGCCGCCATCGGCGATCAGTGGCAGCAGCTTCTGAGTCAGGAAGAACGGGCCCTTGAGCTGGATGTTCATCAGTTGATCGAACATCTCTTCGCTGGTCTCGGCGAAGCTGGCGTAGAGGCCGATGCCGGCGTTGTTCACCAGGAAGTCGAAGTCCTGCCGGCCGAAGGTGTCGCCCAGGGTGGTGCGGATCTGCCCGGCGAAGGCAGCGAAGCTGGCGCTGTCGGCCACGTCCAGTTGCAGCATCACCGCGCGGCCGCCGTGCTGCTCGATCTCGGTGGCGACGGCGTGGGCTTCGTCAGCCTGGCTGCGGTAGGTACCGATGATGTCGACGCCGGCAGCGGCGAGGTGCAGGGCGGCGTTGCGGCCAAGGCCACGGCTGGCGCCGGTGATGAGAGCGATCTTGCGGGTCATGGCGAGATTCCTTTTTTGCGGGAGAGCGGGTTGGCGGGAGAGCGGGTGGGGTTGAGGTGAAGCTTATTGTTCGTTTTGCTGGTGATAAACCGGCATAAATCGGAAATACTGGTCGGCAGTACCGAACAATGACTGAGCTACCCGATGATCCGTCCCGACCTGCTGCGCACCTTCGTCCGCGTCACCGAACTGGCCAGCTTCACCCAGGCTGGCGAGCAGCTCGGCCTGCCGCGCTCCAGCGTGTCCGAACACATCCAGGCGCTGGAAGAACTGCTCGGCACGCGCCTGCTGCAACGCACCACCCGGCGCGTCACTGCAACCCAGGACGGCCTGGTGCTCTACGAGCGCAGCAAGGACATGCTGGCCCAGCTCGACGAGTTGCAGGGCCTGTTCCGACAGGACGACGAAGCCCTCGGTGGCCGCCTGCGGGTGGACATGCCGACGGTGATGGCGCGCAAGCTGGTGATGCCGCGCCTGGGCGAATTCCTCGCGCGGCACCCGGCGCTGGAGCTGGAGGTGAGCTGCACCGACCGCCGCGTCGACCTGGTGCGCGAGGGCTTCGATTGCGTGGTGCGGGTCGGCTCGGTGAACGACCCCTCGGTGGTGGCGCGCAGCCTCGGGCAGTTCCCGCAGGTGACCTGCGCCAGCCCGTCCTACCTTGCTGAGCACGGCGTGCCGCAGGCGCTGGACGACCTCGCCGGGCACCAGCTGATCCACTACGTGACGGTGCTGGGAGCACGGCCGCCAGGTTTCGAGTACCTGCACGACGGTGAAGTGCGCTACGTGCCGATGGGCGGGGCGCTGTCGGTGAACAACGCCGAGGCCTACGAAAGCGCGGCCATGGGTGGGCTGGGGATCATCCAGGTGCCGATCCATGGCGTGCTGGACGACCTGGAAGCGGGGCGGCTGGTGGCGGTGCTGGAGCACATCCCGTTGCCGCCCATGGAAATCTCCCTGCTCTACGCCCATCGCCGCCTGCCGCAGCGGGTGCGGGTGTTCATGCAATGGCTGGCACAGTTGCTGGGCGAACCCGGGGTGCTGGGTACTCCCGTGACTGTGAAGGCCTAGCTGGCCCAGTCGGAATTCAGGATCACTTCGCAGAAGTTGCCACGCACGAAGTCCGCATCCTTCATCGCCAGCACGTCGGCCTTGACGTTGCCGAAGGTGGTTTCCGGCTTGGCTTTGATGCCGTCGTAGAAGGCTTGCAGGATGTCCTGCTTGAACTGCCCGCCGCGGGGATGGGCGGCGACCACGGCGTCACGCTGGGCGTCGCTGAACTGCGGGTAGGCGATGCCCAGCACGTCCATCTCCACCCCGGCGGTGACCAGCGCGATCTCCGGCTTCATGTGCTGCGGGATACCGGGCGTGGTGTGCAGCGCGATGGCGGTCCACACCGTATCGATATCGCTCTCGGCGATGCCGTGGCTGCGCAGGAACTCTGCCGCGCAGTCGGCGCCATCCACTTCGAAGCGTTCGCACTGGCTGCAGTAGCGCGGCATCAGGCCCATGTCGTGGAACATCGCGCCGGCGTAGAGCAGCTCGGCGTCGAACTTCAGTTCCTTGCGCGCGCCGGTCAGCGCGCCCCAGTAGTAGACGCGCGAGGAATGGTGAAAGAGCAGTGGGGTGGCGTTGTCGCGGACCATCTCGGTGATGGCCTTGGCAAGGGTGCTGTCGGGGACTTTGACGCCGTTCAGGTCGAGGCTCATGGCGGGCTCCTGGGCTGGGTTTCCAAGGCGCGAAGCGGGCTGCGTCGCGCTCCATGCCATTGGAAATCCGCGCCCCCCGAGGGACAACGAGGGCGAGGGAGCAAATCCGGACAGCCGTGCATCCTTTGCTGCCAGCAGCCTGTAAACCTCTGAAATCGAGCTCACCTGCAGGAGCGCCGATGCGGGGCGAAGATCGTAGGGCGCATAACGCGCCAGCGTTATCCGCCGCCAGGCAATCGGCGGATAACCCGTTCCGGGTTATGCGCCCTACGGTCCTACCGTTCGAAAGCCTCGGCGTGGGGCGTCTGCCTTAGACGAACTGCGCCGCCGCATAGCCTGAGGCCCAGGCCCACTGGAAGTTGAAGCCGCCCAGGTGGCCGGTGACGTCCAGCACTTCGCCGACGAAGTACAGGCCGGGGGATTTCAGCGACTCCAGGGTCTTGGACGACACCTCGCGGGTGTCGACGCCGCCCAGGGTCACTTCCGCCGTGCGGTAGCCCTCGGTGCCGGCCGGCACCAGCTGCCAGTCGCCCAGGCGCTCGGCGATCGCCTTCAGCTCGGCCGGCGTGTACTGCTTCATCGGTTTGGAGACGAACCACTGCTCGGCCAGCAGGCCGGCCATCTTCTTGGTGAACAGCTCGCCCAGCAGCGTCTTCAGCTCGCTGTTGGGGCGCTCGCGCTGCTGCTCGACGAGCCAGACGGGCAGGTCGATGCGCGGCAGCAGGTCGATGCTGATGGTGTCGCCCGGCTGCCAGTAGGAGGAAATCTGCAGGATCGCCGGGCCGCTGAGGCCGCGGTGGGTGAACAGGATGTTCTCGACGAAGCTCTGGCCGTTGCAGCTGACCCGGCAGTCCTCCACCGAGGTGCCGGACAGCTCGGTACACAGCGCCTTGAGCTGCGGATCGGTAATGGTGAAGGGCACCAGGCCGGCGCGGGTCGGCAGCACGCTGTGGCCGAACTGGCGGGCGACCTGGTAGCCGAAGCCGGTGGCGCCCAAGGTCGGGATCGACAGGCCGCCGGTGGCGATCACCAGGGATTCGCAGCGCACCAGGCCGAGGCTGGTCTGCAGTTGGTAGCCGCCTTCGTCGAGACGGGCGATCTCGCTCACCGAGGTGTCCAGGCGCAGGTCGACGCCGGCCTGCTCGCACTCGTCCAGCAGCAGGCCGAGGATGTCGCTGGACTTGTTATCGCAGAACAGCTGGCCGAGCTTCTTCTCGTGGTAGGGCACGCCGTGCTTGGCCACCAGGGCGATGAAGTCCCACTGGGTGAAACGCGCCAGCGCGGACTTGCAGAAGTGCGGGTTCTGCGAAAGGAAGTTGACCGGCTCGCAGTACATGTTGGTGAAGTTGCAGCGCCCGCCACCGGACATGAGGATCTTCTTGCCGGCCTTGTTGGCGTGGTCGATCAGCAGGACCTGGCGACCGCGCGCGGCGGCGCTCATGGCGCACATCAGTCCCGCGGCGCCGGCGCCGATGATGATGACCTGGGATCTGAGCACGGTGGATTCCTCGTGGACGAGCGCCTGGGCGACGCAAAAGCCGCGCATCTTACCCCAAGGGCGCCGTGCGGGCTGCCTGTAGCCGACCACGTGTCGATTGTGCAAGCACGCTTCCCGACCGGCGCCGGGCACGTCGGGATATCCCCGCGGCGCTTTTGTCCGGATAATGCGCGGCAGTTCGCTTTCTACTTTTTCGTGGTAATGCCCGCATGGAAATCAAGGTCAATTTTCTCGACAACCTCCGACTCGAAGCCAAGTTCGACGACTTCACGGTGATTGCCGACCAGCCCATCCGCTACAAGGGCGACGGTTCGGCACCGGGGCCGTTCGATTACTTCCTGGCTTCCTCGGCGCTGTGCGCGGCTTACTTCGTCAAGCTCTACTGCCAGACCCGCGACATTCCCACGGACAATATCCGCCTGTCGCAGAACAACATCGTCGACCCGGAAAACCGCTACAAGCAGATCTTCAAGATCCAGGTGGAACTGCCGGCGGACATCTCCGAGAAGGATCGCCAGGGCATCCTGCGCTCCATCGACCGCTGCACGGTGAAGAAGGTGGTGCAGACCGGCCCGGACTTCGTCATCGAGCAAGTCGAGAACCTCGACGCCGACGCCCAGGCGCTGCTGATGCCGAGCACCGCCGCCGGTGCCAGCACCTATATCCAGGGCAAGGACCTGCCGCTGGAGCAGACCATCGCCAACATGTCGGAAATCCTCGCCGGCCTGGGCATGAAGATCGAGATCGCATCCTGGCGCAACATCGTGCCCAACGTCTGGTCGCTGCACATCCGCGATGCGCAGTCGCCGATGTGCTTCACCAACGGCAAGGGCGCCACCAAGGAAAGCGCGCTGGCCTCGGCGCTGGGCGAGTTCATCGAGCGGCTGAACTGCAACTTCTTCTACAACGACCAGTACTGGGGCGAGGAGATCGCCAACGCGCCGTTCGTGCATTACCCCGACGAGCGCTGGTTCAAGCCGGGCGCAAAAGACGAGCTGCCGGAAGAAATCCTCGACGAGCACTGCCTGGAGGTCTACAACCCGGACGGTGAGCTGCGTGGCTCGCACCTCTACGACACCAACTCGGGCAATACCGAGCGCGGCATCTGCTCGCTGCCGTTCGTGCGTCAGTCCGATGGCGAGACGGTGTACTTCCCGTCCAACCTGATCGAGAACCTCTACCTGTCCAACGGCATGAGCGCCGGCAACACGCTGGCCGAAGCCCAGGTGCAGTGCCTGTCGGAAATCTTCGAGCGCGCGGTGAAGCGCGAAATCCTCGAGGGCGAACTGGCGCTGCCGGACGTGCCGCAGGAAGTGCTGGCCAAGTACCCGGGTATTGTCGCCGGCATCAAGGGCCTGGAGGAGCAGGGCTTCCCGGTGCTGGTCAAGGATGCCTCCCGGGGCGGCGAGTTCCCGGTGATGTGCGTGACCCTGATGAACCCGCGCACCGGCGGCGTGTTCGCCTCCTTCGGCGCGCACCCCAGCTTCGAGGTAGCACTGGAGCGCAGCCTCACCGAGCTGCTCCAGGGCCGCAGCTTCGAAGGCCTCAACGACCTGCCGCGGCCGACCTTCGAAAGCCAGGCGCTGACCGAGCCGAACAACTTCGTCGAGCACTTCATCGACTCCAGCGGCGTGGTGTCGTGGCGCTTCTTCAGCTCCAAGGCCGATTACGAGTTCGTCGAGTGGGACTTCTCCGGCCACGGTGACGATTCCAACGTGCAGGAAGCGCAGACCCTGTTCGGCATCCTCGAGGAGCAGGGCAAGGAGGTCTACATGGCCGTGTACGAGCACCTGGGCGCCACCGCCTGCCGCATCCTGGTGCCGGGCTACTCGGAAATCTACCCGGTGGAAGACCTCATCTGGGACAACACCAACAAGGCGCTGGCGTTCCGCGCGGACATCCTCAACCTGCACAGCCTGAACATCGTCCGCCTCAAGTCGCTGCTCAAGCGCCTGGAAGCCTGCGAGGTGGACGAGTACACCGACATCACCACGCTGATCGGCATCGAGTTCGACGACAACACGGTCTGGGGCCAACTGACCATCCTCGAGCTCAAGTTGCTGATCAATCTCGTGGCGAAGCGCTTCGAGACGGCCAAGGAGCTGGTGGAAATGTACCTCCAGTACAACGACAACACCGTCGAGCGCGGGCTGTTCTACCAGGCGCTCAGCGCCGCCCTGGAAGTGCACCTGGACGAGGAGCTGGAGATGGCCGACTTCGAGGCCAACTTCCGCCGCATGTTCGGCAACGAGCGCATGGACGCGGTGCTCGGCTCGCTGGACGGCAGCGTGCGCTTCTACGGCCTGACGCCGACCAGCACCAGGCTGGAGGGGCTGGACAAGCACCTGCGCCTGATCGACAGCTACAAGAAACTGCACCAGGCACGGGCCAGGGCGGTGGCGGGCCGCTGAGCCGACAAAGTCGATTTCGCGTAGTCAGCGAGTCAGTAGGGCGAATAACGCGCAGCGTTATCCGCCGCGGAGCAAACGGCGGATAACCCGTTCCGGGTTATGCGCCCTACGGAACTGCACGGAAAGGGCACCTTCGGGTGCCCTTTTTCATGTCTGGCCATTGGGTTGGCTGTCCTGCATGCCGCTCGACCGGTCGTCCGGTGAAGCGCGAAAGTCCGCCTAGACTTGTCGATTCCGCCGTCGCCCAGGCGACCAAGCTGCATGCCGGTCAAGCCGACCGCGCGAGAATCAGGAGATTCACCATGTCCAGCCTGCAACGCGTCACCCCCTGCCTGTGGTTCGACGGCAAGGCCGAGGAAGCGGCCGAGTTCTATGTCGCCATCTTCCCCAACTCGCGGATCGTCCAGACCGCCTACTACCCCGAGGCCGAGAAGGACCGCCACGGCGGCGTGCCCGGCTCGGTGCTGACGGTGGAGTTCGTCCTCGACGGGCAGACCTTCATCGCGCTGAACGGCGGGCCGACCTTCAACTTCACCGAGGCGTTGTCGCTGCAGGTGATGTGCGACAGCCAGAAGGAGATCGACCACTTCTGGGACAAGCTCGGCGCCGGTGGCCCGGAGGAGGCGCAGGTCTGCGGTTGGCTGAAGGATCGCTATGGGGTGTCCTGGCAGATCTGCCCGCGCCACGTCGGCGACATGGTGGCCGACCCGAACCCGGCGAAGGCCAGCCGCACGCTGCAGGCGGTGATGGGCATGAAGAAGCTGGACATGGCCGCCATCGAGCGCGCTCACGCCGGCAACTGATTCCCACAGGCAGAGGAGGGCGCGCGGCATGTTCAGCCATATCACCGTCGGCACCAACGACCTGCCGCGTGCCATCGAGTTCTACGGCAGGGTGCTCGGCGCGCTGGGGATCGTCCTCAAGGCGCATCGCCATGCGCCTGAGCGGGCGATCTTCGCCCACCCGGACAGCGACGTGGTGTTCTGCGTCTACCAGCCCATCGACGGCCGGCCAGCCAGCATCGGCAATGGCAGCCTGGTGGCCTTCGAGGCGCGCACGCGGCACCAGGTCGACAGCTTCCATGCCCGCGCCGTGCAACTGGGCGGCGTCGACGAGGGGCCGCCCGGCCTGCGCCTGAACTACTCACCGACCTACTACGGCGCCTACGTACGCGACCTGGATGGCAACAAGCTGTGTTGCGTCTGCCATCTGCAGGAGTGAGCCGGCGCGACAGAAATTTCGAACCTGCCAGCGCGGCGGCTCGTCCAACTCCCTGAGCGTCGCAGTCACCGGGTACGCACCGATTGCCCGACTGTGGCACCGCCAAGCGGCGAGGGTGCGCTCGCCGGACAGGGAGAATCTGCGATGGTCACTCACTACAAGGTCAAGGGGCACCTGGCCTGCGGGCATGCGGGCAAGCACCTGGAATCCACCACCGAGCTGAACCGGGTGAAATGCCGCAGCTGCCGCAACACCGAGGTCTACAAGGAAGCCCGCCGCGATGCGCGCAACGCCGCCCGCCGCGCCCAGCGCAAGGCCCGTGCCGAAGCCGTGCACAACGACTGGCGCAGCTTCTGGGAGAAACGCCTCGTCGCCATGCCGGGCAGCCAGCGCCTGCCGCGCGGGTTCCAGGACCAGCCGTTCGTCTGAGCCGGGCGTGGGCAGGAGGAGCGAGCGGATGCATGCCCGAGCGTTAAGCTCGGGAAAGTCGTGCTAGCATCTGCCCCGGCCCCGAATCCTCCTGCGGCGCTGGCAACCCGCCAGCGCCGCCATCCCTCACAGAAGGACCCAAGCAATGGCTCAAGTTACCCTCAAGGGCAACCCGGTTTCCGTCGACGGCAAGCTGCCGCAGAAAGGCGAGCAGGCTCCGGCCCTGTCGCTGGTCGCCGGCAACCTGTCCGACGTCACCCTGGAAACCTACGCCGGCAAGCGCAAGGTGCTGAACATCTTCCCCAGCGTCGACACCCCGACCTGCGCCACCTCCGTGCGCAAGTTCAACGCTGAAGCCAGCAAGCTGGCCAACACTGTCGTACTGTGCGTTTCCGCCGACCTGCCGTTCGCCCAGGCGCGCTTCTGCGGTGCCGAAGGCCTGGAGAACGTGGTGAACCTGTCCACCCTGCGTGGCCGCGAGTTCCTCGCCAACTACGGCGTAGCCATCGCCGACGGCCCGCTGGCCGGCCTGGCTGCCCGTGCTGTCGTGGTGCTGGACGAGCAGAACAAGGTGCTGCACAGCGAGCTGGTAGGCGAGATCGCCGACGAGCCGAACTACGCCGCCGCCATCGCCGCCCTGGCCTGATGGAAGGATCGGGCCGGTCCATCAGGACTGGCCCCAATGGCGCGGAACCTCCCGCGCCATTTCCGGGTCGCAATGCCCCGGTAATTCGTAACTCCCGGTAAATCAAAGGTAAATAGCGGGTAAAGAGACTTTGCCTGCGGCCATGCTGTGCTTATCGTTCAGCCTCGGTATTCTCACTTCCTTGCGCCAAACCCCCTTTTCAAAAGACAGAGTCCCATGACTGCAAGCAACGGATCGCCCTCGAAACTTCGCACCCTGCGCCCCTGGCTCATCACCGCGCTGCTGTTCGCCGCCGTGGTCGGGCTGATCATGTGGCTGCACTCGACGTCTTCGGGAACGCCGGCAGCCCAGGGCGGGCGCGGCGGGCGACCGGGGCCGGGGCAGATGGCCGCGGGGCAGGGCGGCACGGCGGTGACCGTCAGCGTCGCGCCGGTGCTCAAGGGCGACCTGCCAGTGCACTACCACGCGCTGGGCACGGTGACGGCCTACAACACCGTCAACGTCCGCGCGCGGGTCAGTGGCCAGCTGGTCAAGGTGCCGTTCCAGGAAGGCCAGGAAGTGAAGGCCGGCGATGTCCTCGCGGTGATCGACCCGCGTCCGTTCCAGGCCGCGCTGGACCAGGCCCAGGGCACCCTGCTGCAGAACCAGGCGCAACTGAAGAACGCACAGATCGACCTGGCCCGCTACAAGGGTCTGTACGCCGAGGACTCCATCGCCAAGCAGACCCTGGACACCCAGGAAGCCCAGGTGCGCCAGTTCGAAGGCACCCTGAAGACTAACCAGGGCCAGGTCGCCGACGCCAAACTCAACCTCGAATTCACCCAGGTGCGCGCGCCCATCTCCGGCCGCGTCGGCCTGCGTCAGGTGGACGTGGGCAACCTGGTCACCTCCGGCGACACCACGCCGCTGGTGGTCATCACCCAGGTCAAGCCGATCTCCGTGGTATTCAGTCTGCCGCAGCAGCAGCTGGGCACTATCGCCCGCGAGCTCTACAGCAACAAGCCGGTGCCGGTCGAGGCGCTGGACCGCAACCAGAACCAGACCCTGGCCACCGGCGTGCTGAAGACCCTGGACAACCAGATCGACACCACCACCGGCACCGTCAAGCTCAAGGCCGGCTTCGAGAACGACGACCACAAGCTGTTCCCCAACCAGTTCGTCAACGTGCGCCTGCTCGCCGAGACCCTGCCGGGCGTGTTGACCATTCCGGCCAACGCCGTGCAGCGCGGCAACGACGGCACCTACGTCTATCTGGTGGGCGAAGAGAGCAAGGCCAAGCGCCAGCTGGTCACCCTGGGCACCAGCGAGAGCGAGCGCGTGGTCGTCACCGAGGGCCTGAAAGAAGGCGACCGCGTGGTCGTCGAAGGCACCGACCGCCTGCGCGACGGCACCCGCATGAACATCGCCACCTCCGACGAGAAGGCCCGCGCAGCCGCCACCGAGGAGGGCGACAAGTCCACCGCCAAGCCGTTCGGTTCGGACACCCCGGTCCAGGACAGCGGTAAGAGCGAATGAACCCGTCGCGCCTGTTCATCCTGCGGCCGGTCGCCACCACGCTCCTGATGGTGGCGATCCTGCTGTCGGGGATCATCGCCTACCGCTTCCTGCCGATCTCGGCGCTGCCGGAAGTGGACTACCCGACCATCCAGGTGGTGACCCTGTACCCCGGCGCCAGCCCGGACATCATGACCTCCTCGGTGACCGCGCCGCTGGAGAACCAGCTGGGGCAGATTCCCGGCCTGAACGAGATGTCCTCCACCAGCTCCGGCGGCGCCTCGGTGATCACCCTGCAGTTCAGCCTGCAGATCAACCTCGATGTGGCCGAGCAGGAAGTCCAGGCGGCGATCAACACGGCGCAGAGCCTGCTGCCCAAGGACCTGCCGAACCAGCCGGTGTACAGCAAGGTGAACCCGGCGGACGCGCCGATCCTGACCCTGGCAGTGATGTCCCCGGACATGCCGCTGCCGCAGATCCAGGACCTGGTGGACACGCGCCTTGCGCAGAAGATTTCGCAGATTTCCGGCGTCGGGCTGGTCAGCATCAGCGGCGGCCAGCGCCCGGCCGTGCGCATTCGCGCCAACCCCGGCGCCCTCGCGGCCGCCGGCCTGAGCCTGGAAGACCTGCAGACCACCGTCACCAACAACAATCTCAACGGCCCCAAGGGCAGCTTCGACGGCCCGACCCGCTCCTCGACCCTGGACGCCAACGACCAGCTCAAGTCCGCCGACGCCTACCGCGACCTGATCATCGCCTACAAGAACGGTTCGCCGCTGCGCGTGCGCGACGTGGCCAGCGTGGAAGACGACGCCGAGAACGTGCGCCTGGCCGCCTGGGCCAACACTTCGCCGGCGGTGGTGCTGAACATCCAGCGCCAGCCGGGCGCCAACGTCATCGAGGTGGTCGACAGCATCAAGAAGATGCTCCCGCAGTTGCAGGCGACCCTGCCCGGCAGCCTGGAAGTGACGGTGCTCACCGACCGCACCACGACCATCCGCGCCTCGGTGGCGGACGTGCAGTTCGAGTTGTTCCTCGCCGTCTGCCTGGTGGTGATGGTCACCTTCCTGTTCCTGCGCAATATTTCCGCGACGCTGATCCCCAGCTTCGCCGTGCCGCTGTCGCTGATCGGCACCTTCGGCGTGATGTACCTCGCCGGCTTCTCGATCAATAACCTGACGCTGATGGCGCTGACCATCGCCACCGGCTTCGTGGTGGACGACGCCATCGTCATGGTGGAGAACATCGCGCGCTACCTGGAACAGGGCGACGAGCCGCTGGAGGCCGCGCTCAAGGGCTCGAAACAGATCGGCTTCACCATCATCTCGCTGACCTTCTCGCTGATCGCCGTGCTGATCCCGCTGCTGTTCATGGGCGATGTGGCCGGCCGGTTGTTCCGCGAATTCGCCATCACCCTGGCGGTGGCGATCCTGATCTCCGGCTTCGTTTCCCTGACCCTGACGCCGATGCTCAGCGCCAAGCTGCTGCGCCACGTCGAGCCGGAGAAGGAAGGGCGCTTCGCCCGCGCCGCCGGGCGCTTCATCGATAACATGATCGAGCGCTATGCCGCCGCCCTGCGCGTGGTGCTGCGCCATCAGCCGCTGACCCTGCTGGTGGCCATTGCCACCGTGGTGCTCACCGCGCTGCTGTACATCTTCATGCCCAAGGGCTTCTTCCCGGTGCAGGACACCGGGGTGATCCAGGGCATCGCCGAGGCGCCGCAGTCGATCTCCTTCCAGTCCATGGCCAGCCGCCAGCAGGACCTGGCGAAGATCGTGCTGAAGGACCCGGCGGTGGACAGCCTGTCCTCGTTCATCGGCGTCGACGGCACCAACGCCACCCTCAACACCGGGCGCCTGCTGATCAACCTCAAGCCGCACGCCGAGCGTGACGTGACCGCCAGCGAGGTGATCCATCGCCTGCAGCCGGAGCTGGACCAGATCGCCGGCATCAAGTTGTACATGCAGCCGGTGCAGGACCTGACCATCGAGGACCGTATCGCCCGCACGCAGTACCAGTTCACCCTGCAGGATGCCGACCCGGATGTCCTCGCCGACTGGGTGCCGCGCCTGGTGGACCGCCTGCAACAACTGCCGGAGCTGGCCGACGTGGCCACCGACTGGCAGGACAAGGGCCTGCAGGCCTACATCAACATCGACCGCGATACCGCCTCGCGCCTGGGCGTGAGCCTGTCGAGCATCGACAGCGTGCTGTACAACGCCTTCGGCCAGCGACTGATCTCCACCATCTTCACCCAGGCCACGCAGTACCGCGTGGTGCTGGAAGTGGCGCCGGAATTCCAGATCGGCCCGCAGTCGCTGGAGAACCTCTACGTGCCGTCCAGCGACGGCACCCAGGTGCGCCTGTCGAGCCTGGCGAAGGTGGAGGAGCGCCACACCCTGCTGGCGGTCAACCACATCGCCCAGTTCCCGGCCGCGACCATCTCCTTCAACCTGGCCAAGGGCGTCGCCCTCGGCGAGGCGGTGCAGGCGATCCGCGACGTCGAGGCGCAGATGGAAATGCCCGTCAGCCTGCAGGGCAGCTTCCGTGGTGCGGCGCAGGCCTTCGAGGCTTCGCTGTCCAACACCCTGCTGCTGGTGCTGGCGTCCATCGTCACCATGTACATCGTGCTGGGCATCCTCTACGAGAGCTTCATCCACCCGGTGACCATCCTCTCCACGCTGCCCTCGGCGGGCGTGGGCGCGCTGCTGGCGCTGATGCTCTCGGGGCAGGACATCGGCATCGTGGCGATCATCGGCATCATCCTGCTGATCGGCATCGTGAAGAAGAACGCGATCATGATGATCGACTTCGCCCTGGACGCCGAACGCAACGAAGGCAAGCCGCCCCATGAGGCGATCTACCAGGCGTGCCTGCTGCGCTTCCGGCCGATCCTGATGACCACCATGGCCGCGCTGCTCGGCGCGCTGCCGCTGATGCTCGCCGGCGGCGCTGGCGCCGAGCTGCGCCAGCCGCTGGGCGTCACCATGGTCGGCGGCCTGCTGGTCAGCCAGTTGCTGACGCTGTTCACCACGCCGGTGATCTACCTGTACTTCGACCGTCTGGCCACGCGCTGGGCCAACTGGCGGCAGCGCCACGGCCTGGACGTGAACAGCATCAACCCGGCGGAGCGTGGCTGATGGGCGGCCTGTCTCGCCTGTTCATCCTGCGCCCGGTCGCCACCTGCCTGCTGACCCTGGCGCTGATGCTGGCCGGTGCGCTGTCGTTCAGCCTGCTGCCGGTGGCGCCGCTGCCCAACGTCGATTTCCCGACCATCCTGGTGCAGGCCTCCTTGCCCGGCGCCAGCCCGGAAACCATGGCCTCCACGGTGGCAACACCGCTGGAGCGCTCGCTGGGGCGCATCGCCGGGGTCACCGACATGACCTCCAGCAGCTCCCTGGGCAACACCACCATCATCATCCAGTTCGACCTGTCCAAGGACATCGACGGCGCCGCGCGCGAGGTGCAGTCGGCGATCAACGCGGCCATGAGCCTGCTGCCCTCGGGCATGCCGAACAACCCGACGTACCGCAAGGCGAACCCGTCGGACATGCCGATCATGATCCT
This sequence comes from Pseudomonas sp. PDM19, assembly GCF_014852215.1. Taxonomy (NCBI): domain Bacteria; kingdom Pseudomonadati; phylum Pseudomonadota; class Gammaproteobacteria; order Pseudomonadales; family Pseudomonadaceae; genus Pseudomonas; species Pseudomonas sp. PDM19. The sequence goes on from NZ_JACVBG010000001.1 coordinate 521,257, forward strand.
CACGCTGACCTCGGACACCTACACCCGCGGGCAGATGTACGACCTGGCCTCGACCATCGTCTCGCCCAAGCTGGCGCAGGTGAAGGGCGTGGGGCAGGTGAGCATCGGCGGCTCCTCGCTGCCGGCGGTGCGCGTCGACGTGAATCCAGACCAGCTCAGCCACTACGGCATTTCCCTGGACACGGTGCGCAACGCCATCAACAACACCAACGCCGATGGGCCCAAGGGCTCGCTGGAGTTCGGCGAGCGGCACTGGCAGGTGGACTCCAACGACCAGTTGCGCAAGGCCAGCGAGTACGCCCCGCTGATCGTCCACTACAACGCCGACACCGGTGCGGCGGTGCGCCTGCGCGACGTGGCCAAGGTCACCGACTCGGTGGAAGACGTGCGCAACGCCGGCTTCTCCGACGACCTGCCGGCGGTGCTGCTGATCATCACCCGCCAGCCCGGCGCCAACATCATCGAGGCCACCGACGCCATCCACGAGCAGCTGCCGATCATCCAGGACGTGCTCGGCCCGCAGGTGAAGCTGTCGGTGATGGACGACCGCAGCCCGTCGATCCGCTCCTCGCTGGAGGAGGCTGAGCTGACCCTGATCATCTCCGTGGTGCTGGTGATCCTGGTGGTCTACCTGTTCCTGCGCAACGGCCGCGCCACGCTGATCCCCAGCCTCGCGGTGCCGGTGTCGCTGGTGGGCACCTTCGCGGTCATGTACCTGTGCGGCTTCTCGCTGAACAACCTGTCGCTGATGGCGCTGATCATCGCCACCGGCTTCGTGGTGGACGACGCCATCGTGGTGGTGGAGAACATCGCCCGGCGCATCGAGGAAGGCGACCCGCCGATCCAGGCGGCGATCCGCGGCGCGCGGGAAGTGAGTTTCACCGTGCTGTCGATGACCCTGTCGCTGGTGGCGGTGTTCATCCCGCTGCTGCTCATGGGCGGCATCACCGGGCGGCTGTTCCGTGAGTTCTCGGTGACCCTGGCGGCGGCCATCCTGGTATCGCTGGTGGTCTCCCTGACGCTGACGCCGATGCTCTGCGCGCGCCTGCTCAAGCCGGTCGAGCGCGGGCCGAAAAAGGCCTCGGTGGAGCGCCAGAGTAACCGCTATTTCGTCGCCTTCATGCAGCGCTACCGCGCCAGTCTGAGCTGGGCGCTGGAGCACTCGCGGCTGATGGTGATGATCATGCTCGGCTGTATCGCGCTGAACCTGTACCTGTTCGTGGTGGTGCCCAAGGGCTTCCTGCCGCAGCAGGATTCCGGGCGCCTGCGCGGTTTCGCGGTGGCCGACCAGAGCATCTCGTTCCAGGCGCTGGACAAGAAGATGGCGCAGTTCCGCAAGATCCTCTCCGAGGACCCCGGCGTGGAGAACGTGGTGGGCTTCGTTGGCGGCGGCAAGTGGCAGTCGAGCAACACCGGTTCCTTCTTCGTCACCCTGAAGGACATCACCGAGCGCGACTCTGCCGAGACCATCGTCAACCGCCTGCGCAAGAAACTGGCGGAGGTGCCCGGCGCCAATCTGTTCCTGGTTGCCGGCCAGGACGTGCGCATCGGCGGCCGCCAGGGCAACGCGCAGTACGACTTCACCTTGCGCAGCGATGACCTCAACCTGCTGCGCGAATGGGCGCCCAAGGTCGAGGCGGCGATGAACAAGGTGCCGCAGATCGTCGACGTGAACAGCGACGCCCAGGACAAGGGCGTGCAGAGCCGCCTGGTGATCGACCGCGACCGCGCGGCGAGCCTGGGGGTGAACGTCGCCGAGGTGGACGCGGTGCTGAACAACTCCTACGGCCAGCGCCAGGTCTCGACCATCTTCAACCCGCTGAACCAGTACCACGTGGTGATGGAAGTCGCCCAGCCGTACCAGGAAACGCCCGAGGAGCTGCGCCAGGTGTACGTGATCAACAGCGAAGGGCAGCGCATTCCGCTGTCGGCCTTCACGCATATCGAGCCGAGTCGCGCGCCGCTGGAGGTCAACCACCAGGGCCAGTTCGCCGCCACCACCTTCTCCTTCAACCTCGCCCAGGGCGCGCAGATAGGCCCGGCCCGCGACGCGATCCTGGCGGCGGTGGAGCCCATCCACCTGCCGATGGAAATCCAGGCCACCTTCGAAGGCAACGCCGGCGCGGTGCAGGACACGCAGAACGACATGCCCTGGCTGATCCTGCTGGCGCTGGTGTCGGTCTACATCGTGCTGGGCATCCTCTACGAGAGCTATGTGCACCCGCTGACCATCCTCTCGACGCTGCCTTCGGCGGGCGTCGGCGCGCTGCTCACGCTGATGCTGTTCCGCACCGAGCTGTCGCTGATTGCGCTGATCGGGGTGATCCTGCTGATCGGCATCGTGAAGAAGAGCGCCATAATGATGATCGACTTCGCCCTGGACGCCGAACGCACCCAGGGCCTGTCCCCTCGGGACGCGATCCTGGAGGCGGCGATGAAGCGCTTCCGGCCGATCATGATGACCACCCTGGCCGCCATCCTCGGCGCGCTGCCATTGATCTTCGGCATCGGCGGCGACGCCGCGCTGCGTCGCCCGCTGGGCATGACCATCGTCGGCGGCCTGATCGGCAGCCAGTTGCTGACCCTGTACACCACCCCCGTCGTCTACCTCTACCTCGACCGCCTGCGCCATTGGGTCAACAAGAAGCGCGGCGTGCGCACCGACGGCGCCCTGGAGACACCCGTATGATCCGTTCCCGTTCACTTCTTCCCTTGGCGTTGGCCGTGGCCCTGGCCGGTTGCGCCATCGGCCCGGACTACCAGCGCCCCGAGCTGACGGTGCCCGCCAGCTTCAAGGAGGGCGAGGGCTGGCAACTGGCGAAGCCGCAGGACGGCTTCAACCACGGTGCCTGGTGGGAGCTTTACGGCGACGCCACACTGAACGATCTGCAGACCCGCCTGGTGGCTGCCAACCAGACCCTGGCGCAGTCGCTCGCGTCCTATCGCCAGGCTCAGGCGCTGGCCAAGGGGGCGCGCTCTTCCTTCTTCCCCACGATCAGCGCCGACGTCGGCAAGACCCGCTCCGGGCAAGGCACCGGCAGCGGCGGCAGCGTGCGCCTGCCGGACGGTTCCACCGTCAGCAGTGGCGGCGGCAGCAGCTCGATCAGCAACAGCTACTCGGCGAGTCTCGGTGTGAGCTGGGAGCTGGACCTGTGGGGCAAGCTGCGCCGCCAGCTGGAAGCCGACAACGCGAGCATGGACGCCAGCGCGGCCGACCTGGCCAACTCGCGGCTTTCGCTGCAATCGCAGCTGACCCAGAACTACCTGCAACTGCGCGTCATGGACCAGCAGATCAAGCTGCTCAACGACACGGTCACGGCCTATCAGCGCTCGCTCAAGCTCACCGAGAACCAGTACAACGCCGGCATCGTCACCAAGGCCGATGTCGCCCAGGCGCGTACCCAGCTGAAAAGCACCGAGGCCCAGGCCATCGACCTGAAGTACCAGCGCGCGCAACTGGAGCATGCCATCGCCGTGCTGGTCGGCTTGCCGCCGGCGCAGTTCTCCCTGGCTGCCGTGGACGGCGTGCCGAACCTGCCGGCAGTGCCGGCGTTGCTGCCGTCGGAGATACTCCAGCGCCGCCCGGACGTGGCTTCCGCCGAGCGCCAGGTGATTTCCGCCAACGCCAAGATCGGCGTGGCCAAGGCCGCCTGGTTTCCCGACCTGACCCTCACCGCCGCCGGTGGCTACCGCAGCGGCAGCTTCCAGAACTGGATCGAGACGCCCAACCGCTACTGGTCCATCGGCCCGCAGTTCGCCATGACCCTGTTCGACGGCGGGCTGATCGCCTCCCAGGTCGAGCAGGCCGAGGCGAGCTACGACCAGACCGTGGCCAGCTACCGGCAGACCGTGCTGGACAGCTTCCGCGAGGTCGAGGACTACATGGTCCAGCTCAAGGTGCTGGAAGAGGAAAGCGGCGTGCAGCAGGAAGCGCTGGATTCCGCCCGCGAGGCGCTGCGCCTGACCACCAACCAGTACAAGGCCGGTACCATCGACTACAGCAACGTGGTCACCACCCAGACCAGCGCGCTGTCCAACGAGCGCACGTTGTTGACCCTGACGGGCAGCCGGCTGACTGCCAGCGTGCAGCTGATCGCCGCGCTGGGTGGCGGTTGGGATGCGGCGAAGATCGCCGAGGAAGGACAGGTGACGCGGGACTGAGCCCGCGTCAGTCCTCGATCAGGGCGCTGAGGGGAATCCGAAACCGGTTTTCCCCTTCCAATGAGCGAATACCCCGGGGTTGCTCGGTGCTGACCAGCGCCGTGCCGCCTTGGCGTTCGAGCACTTCGCAGTCGATCCGGCCCATCGCGGGCAGCTGATCGTCCTGGTTCGGGGTATGCAGCCGCGCGCGTGGCTTGAGGAAATGCCAGTCGCGCCCTCTAGCATCGACCAGGCGGCATTCGGCCCAACCGGGGAAGCACTCTTGCGTGTAGCGCACTATCTCGACCAGCAGGCTGGGCATCGTTCGGGAAATCCTGTGACGTGGAGTCAGCCGTTGAAGCGGCGGGCGGTGGTGAAACTGCGTTCCCAGTAGCTGTTGTCCAGCGAGTCCATGCGGATACGTTCACCTGAACTGGGGGCGTGGATGAACTGGTTGTTACCGATGTACAGGCCGACGTGGCTGACATCACCGCGACCATTGCGGTTGAAGAACACCGCGTCGCCAGGTTTGAGGTCGTGGCGGCCGACGCGCTTGCTGTCGCTGTCAATCATCTCCCCGGTGGTGCGTGGCAGCTTCATGCCGGCCTCGGTACGGAACAGGTAGACCAGCAGCCCGCTGCAGTCGAAGCCGCTGGCAAGGGTGGTACCACCCCAGCGGTAGGGCATGCCGATCAGCTCACGGGCGCGGTTGACTACCCGTGTACTGGTCGTCCGCTGGGGCCTGCGCAAGCTCGACTGCAGCGGGCGCTTCATGCTCCGAAGGGGGCGGGCGTTCTTGCGAATGACGAGCTTGGTCTGGGCGGCGCGCGTCGGCTTGGGCGCGACCTTGTGGGCGGGTGGGTGCTTCACCTCACGGGCTTCGGCGACAGGGAAAGTCAAGGCGAGCAGCAGTGCGGTGCCCAGCAGGGTAGGGAGGAAGCGCATTTGGGGTACATCGTGTGTCTAACGTGAAAAACGGGGCGCTATCGTATGAATCTCCTTGCTTTCAGGAACGTGGACTAACGCCATGCAGGCGTGGGAATTTTCCCGTTTTTACCGCTGCGGTGACTTCCCGTGCATTTCTCAGCCATCAGCCACTGAAGCGTCGTGCGGTGGTGTAGCGGCGTTGCCAATAACTGTTGTCCAGAGAGTCGATGCGGATCGTCTTGCCGGTGCTGGGGGCGTGAATGAACCGTCCCGCGCCGATGTACAGGCCCACGTGGCTGGTGCGGCCGCGACCGTTGTGGTTGAAGAACACTGCGTCGCCGGGCTGCAGGTCGCGCTGGGCAACCAGGTTGCGCTGTTGCGCGACCATCAGGCCGGTGGTGCGCGGCAGTTGTCGCTTGGCGATGCTGCTGTAGAGGTAGACGAGCAGGCCGCTGCAATCGAAGCCGGCTTTCTCCGATTCGCCGCCCCAACGGTAGGGTGTGCCGATCAGTTCGTGGGCGCGGGCGACGATGCGGTCGGTGTCGACCGGACTCTGCTGCCCAAATTGCCTGCGCAACCGATCGAGTTTAAGCATGGCGAAGCGCTGCCTGCCGTTCAGGGCTTCGGCCGGTTTCGCCGTGCTCTGCTGACCCAGGCTGGGTGGGACTTTGAGTCGGGCGTCGACGAGCCTGCTGCTCTGCGTCTGGTTCGCGATCAGGGCTGCATCGAAGCGGCGCCAGGCCGGGGCGTCGAAGTCATCGGCCAGGGCCACGGGGCCGGCGAGTGCCAGGGCCAGGTAGAGAGGAAGGCAGCAGCGGATGCGCACGTCGCATCACCTCGCGGTGAGAAATCGGGACGGGCGTCATCCTAGGAAGGGAGTGGGAAAATCTATGTAGGAGTTTTCTAGTTGGCTTGAAGGTGGATTCCATGCGTGGATCAGTGGTCGCCGCCTTCAGTGGGCGAACAGCTGGCCGATGTCCTTGAAGGCCTTGAACTCCAAAGCGTTGCCGCAGGGGTCGAAGAGGAACAGCGTGGCCTGTTCGCCCACCTGGCCCTGGAAGCGCACATGGGGCTCGATGACGAACTGCGTGCCACGCTCGCGCAACCTTTGCGCCAGGCGCTCCCAGTCTTCCCACGGCAGCACCACGCCGAAGTGCGGTACCGGCACGTCATGGCCATCGACGGCGTTGGTGTGCGCCGCCTCCTGGCTGGCAGTGCGCGGGTGCTCGTGGATCACCAACTGGTGGCCGAAGAAATCGAAGTCTACCCACTGGGCGCTGCTGCGGCCCTCGGCGAGGCCGAACACCTCGCCGTAGAAACGCCGGGCCAGGGCGAGGTCGTAAACGGGAATGGCCAGGTGGAAGGGCGACAGCGCCATGGACGTGCTCCCTGTCAGGTTCAGGCCGGTACGGCCAGCAGGCGGCTGATGGTGGCCTTGGCCGCGCTCATCTGGCCCTCGCGGGCGAGGCGGGTGAAGTCCAGCAGGGCGTGTTCATGCTCGGCGAGGTCGTCGAGGATGTCGCGGTCATCGTCGTCGCCCTCGATGGCCAGGCTGTCGTAGCGCTGGACGTAGGGCTCCACCAGCACTTCGAGTTTTTCCAGGGTCTGCGGCCAGTCGAGCCCGAGCCAGTCGGCGGCGCGCTGGCGACCCTGGGCGGCGGCGTGCGCGGTGTCGCCCAGCGGCAGGCCGTGGCGCTGCAGCAGCCGCGCCATGCGCAGGCCGGTCTGGCGCTCCAGTCGCGCCAGCAGGAGCATCGAGGATGCCCCCTCCGGCAGTTGCTCGGCCAGGCCGAGGAAGAAGTTTTCACCGCGGACTTCGCCCAGGTAGGCGGCCTGCAGTTCACTGGCTTGTCGGTGCATGCGTCGGTCCCCCGTGCTCAATGGGGACCAGCCTAGACGATGTGCGCCGGGCATCGAACCCGGCATGTCGTGTCTGGGCCAGAACGGGTCGCTCAGCGTTCGAAACCGTATTCGCGCTCGACCCGGCTGATACGTACGCGGAAGGCGCTGTACCAGTCGCGGCGGCCGGCCTGCTGGGCCATGCGGTGCTCGGTCTGCTGCTTCCACTGGCGGATGGCGGCCTCGTCGCGCCAGTAGGACACGGTCAGCCCCAGGCCGTCAGCGCCACGGGCCGACTCGACGCCGAGGAAACCGTCCTGCTGCGCGGCCAGTTCCAGCATGCGTTCGGCGGTGGCGCCATAGCCTTCGTCCAGCTCGGTGCGGTAGGAGGTGAAGGTCACGGCGTAGTAGGGCGGTTGCGGTGTGCTGGCGATCATGCGGGACTCCCGATGCGAGTGGGCTCTTGACTGGATTGATGGCGGAAGGCTGCGGACAGGAACGCTTCGGCCAGGGGCACGGCGATGCCGGCGAGGGCCTTGCGTTCGGGCTGGAACAGGGTGGCGACGAAGAACGGATGGTCGGTCGCTTCCAGTGCGCGGATGCTGCCGTCCTCGCCGTGAGCACAGGCGCGCAGCGAGCCGCCGAACAGCTCGTCCTGGAACTGCGGGTTCACCCCGTAGCTGCAGCGATAGCCCTCGCGGATATCCGGCAAGCCGTAGATTGCCGCCAGGTGCGAGCCGGCGGTGAGGCGGATGGTCTCGCTGACTTCCACCAGTGAGCAGGGCAGGGCATGCACCACCGGGCGCGCCGCTTCCGGGTCCGTCTCGGCGTGGGCCGCGTCGCTCCAGCCGAGGACGTTGCGGGCGCGCTCCAGCAGGGCGTGCTGGAAGCCGCCGCAGGTGCCGAGGAAGGGCACCTGGTTCTCGCGGGCGAAGGTGATCGCCCGCAAGGCGCCTTCGGTGTTCTGGTAGGGGCTGCCGGGGATCGCCCAGAAGCCGGAGTACGGCTCAAGGTCCATCCCCTGTGCCAGGCGCGGGGTGTCCAGCCAGTCCACGCGCAAGGTGCCTGAATGTGGCAGCAGCGATTGCTGCAGGGCCAGGGGAATCGCCCAGTGGGCGGTGACGCGGCTATCGCGGTCGCCGATCAGGCCGATGCGCAGTGCTTTACGACGTTTCCCCATCTTTTGTTCCCCCTGGCGTCGTGGCCCATTGGCGGGCCCCTGGGAGGCAATTTATAGTTGCGCAGGCGCAAGCGAAAATGGGCAACTGCGCAACCTTGGAGTGCGTCGATGCAATACCGTCTGGAATACGCCGATCTGGCCCTGGTGCTGGCGCTGGTACGCGGAGGCAGCCTTGCGCGCGCCGCGGAATTGCTCGAGGTAGACGTCTCCACCGTATTCCGTGCTGTGCGTCGGCTGGAGAAGGCACTGGGCACCGCGCTGTTCGAAAAGGGCCGCAACGGCTACCTGGCGACAGCCACCGCGCAGCAACTGGCGACCCAGGCGGAACTGGCCGAACAGGCGCTTGAAGCGGCGCGCCTGGGCCTGGAGCAGGGCCACGACGTGCTCAGCGGCACCGTGCGCCTGACCTGTTCCGACACGGTGCTGCAAGGCCTGCTGCTGCCGGCCCTGGCGCGCTTCATGAAGCGCTACCCGGCGCTGAACCTGGAGCTGACCACCTCCAACGCCTTCGCCAACCTCAGCCGCCGTGACGCCGACATCGCCCTGCGCCTGACCAATGCGCCGCCGGAGCATCTTGTCGGACGCAAGCTGGGCGAGGTGCACTACGTCCTCTGTGCCCATCGCGATTACCTGGCCGAGCAGGGCGACCGCCCCTGGCAGGACATGAGCTGGATCGCCCCGGACGACTTTCTGCCCGACCACTCCAGCGTCGCCTGGCGCCGCCAGGCGTTCCCGACGGTGCTTCCGGCCTACCGCTGCAACAGCATGCTGTCGGTGCTCGATTTGTGCCGCGCGGGGCTGGGGCTCGCTGCGCTGCCGGCGTTCCTGCTGCGCCCGGACGACGGGCTGCAGGTGCTGGAGCCGGAACTGCCCGGTTGCAGCATCCATCTCTGGTTGCTGACCCGGCCGGACTGCCGGGCGCTGCGGGCGGTGGTGACGCTGTTCGAGGAACTGGCCGGGAGCATTCGTCTGCCGGCCTGAATGAAAAGACCCCGCCAGAAAAGCGGGGTCTTTGGTCTGTAGCTGTACCTACCAGTGGCGGTAGTGCCCCGGCGGGCCGTAGTAGCCGGGGCCGTAATAGCGTGGCGGACCATAGTAGCGCGGCGGGCCGTAGTAACGCGGGCCGGGCACCACCACGACCGGGCGGTAGACCGGCTGGTACACCGGTTGATACACGGGCTGGTAGACCGGCGCCGGCTGGTAGTACACCGGTGGCGGCGGGTAATAGGCGACCGGTGGCGGCGGAGCGTAATAGGGCGCCGGCGCGGGTTGCGAGCCGGCGACCACGGCACCCCCGACAACGGCGCCGACCACCGCGCCGATTGCCGCGGCATCGGTGTTGCTGTTGGCCGCGGCCTGGCCGGCGAGGGCAAGGCCGGCGCAGAGCAGGGCGATCTGGGGGAGACGGTGAAGCATGATGCACCTCCTGAGGAACCCGGCGAGGAACCAGGTATCTATGAGACATCGGCCTCGAAAGAATCGTAACGCCGCCGGTGTAAAGGTTGTGTAAATGGCGCCGTACGGCTCTGCGACGGGTATTGCATGTATCAGCCTGCAATACATCCATCGCGCTGCCGCAGCCTCCGGGCTGGTAAGGTGGCGCCTTTCGCGTTTTTTCCATGCAGAACCAGGGAGACCTTCCATGCCCTTCAACCGAGTGACGCTCCTGTCGCTTCTTGCTGTTGCCGCCCTTGCCGGTTGCAGTTCCAAGGATTCCTCGTCCGATGCCGCCCAGCCGGCCGCGGGCGACGCGCCGGCCATGACCGGCACCTGCAACGCCAAGGCGGTGCAATCGATCATCGGCAAGGTCGTCAACCCGACCCTGACCGAGGAAGCCCGCCGCGACGCCGGCGCCAGCGTTGCCCGCGTGCTCACCCCGCACCAGCCGGTGACCATGGAGTACAACTCGCAGCGCTTGAACATCGATGTCGATGACAACCAGGTGGTGAAGCAGGTCTCCTGCGGCTGAGTCCTTCGCCGGCCGACGCCCATGAAAAAGCCCCGCCTAGGCGGGGCTTTTTCGTTGCCAGTGCGGATCAGCGATTGGCGGGCTTCTTGATCACGCGCAGCGCCTGGCTCGACTGGTTGACGCACTCCTCGTAGTTGCCGGCCTTCTTCGCCGCCTCGGCCTTGGCGACGTACTCGTGGACCGCATTGACCTTCACGCCGGTCGCGTTCTTGCTGGCGGTCTTGAGGAAGTCGTTGATCTGCTGCAGGTTGCCGTCGCACAGCGCGCTGTCAGCGAAGGCCGGTACGGAAAACATCATGGCCAGGAGCAGGGCATATTTTTTCATCCAGGTTCTCCTCGATTCTTGATGCGCAAGCTTCTGGTCTGCGTAGCTTGCTAAGTATCGACCCGCTGGCGACCGGCAAGATTCATTTCAATTTTCGCAACAAGGGTCGAGGTCGTAGCGCTTCACAGCGCACTGAAGCGCTGCTCCAGGCCCTGGCTGCGGAAGTGCTCGATGACGTAATCGACGAAGACCCGCGTCTTGGCCGGCAGCAGTTTCTGCGCGGCGTAGTAGAGCGCGGTGTTGCCGGCGTCCACATACCACTCCGGCAGCACGCGCACCAGGCGCCCGCTGTCGAGGTAGGGCACGGCGTGCTGCATGCTCACCAGGGTCACGCCCAGGCCCATCAGCGCGGCGACACAGGCGGCTTCCGGGTCGCTGAAGGTCATGCGTTCCTTCAGTGAGATCGGCGCCTGGGCCTGCTGGCGGTTGGTCAGCGGCCAGGGCCGCACGCGGCCGGTCTGCGGCGAGCGGATGCGGATGCCGTCGTGGCTGGGCAGGTCCGACGGATAGCGGATTGCCGGGCGGCCGTCGAGGTAGGCTGGCGAGGCCAGCAGCACCAGGTGCGCCGGGCTCAGCTTGCGCGCCACGACGCCGGGCGGAAGCTCGAAGCCGCCGCCGATGGCCGCGTCGAAGCCTTCGGCGATGAGGTCAACCTGGCGGTTGTCGAAGTGCCAATCCGGGCGGATCGCCGGGTAGCGCCCGAGGAAGTCGCCCAGCAGCGGCAATATGTAGTCGCGGCCGAACACCAGCCCCATGCTCACCTTCAGCATGCCGCTGGGCTGGCCGTCGGCGCTGGCGAGATTGGCGATGGCGCTCTGCAGGCTGGCCAGGCCACCGCTGGCTTCGTCGAGAAATCGCGCGCCGGATTCGGTCAGTGTCAGGCTGCGGGTACTACGCTGGAACAGCCGCACGCCCAGGTTTCTCTCCAGCCTTGCCACGTTCTTGCTCACCGCCGCGGGCGTCAGCCCCAGGTTTCTCGCGGCGGCGGCGAAGCTGCCGGCCTCGGCGCTGCGGACGAAGCATTCGATACTGATCAGGCTTTCCATGGGTGGTATTCCGGACGTTTGGTATCGACTGAATATAGCGATTGCTGGCTACCGAGTAACGAGTCCGCGAGGGAAACTGGCCCCGTCGAACTTACTCCCCCACTGGATTCCTGGAGACACGAAATGACCACCACGCAAACTCATCAACCTCTCGCCGGCAAAGTCGCTTTCGTACAGGGCGGCTCCCGCGGCATCGGCGCCGCCATCGTGCAGCGCCTGGCCCGCGAAGGCGCTGCCGTGGCCTTCACCTACGTCAGCTCGGCGCAGAAGGCCGAAGACCTCGCTGCCAGCATCGAATCCGCCGGCGGCCGCGCCCTGGCGCTGAAAGCCGACAGCGGCGATGCAGCTTCGGTGCAACAGGCCATCGACACCGCAGCCCAGCGCCTGGGCGGCGTCGACATCCTGGTGAACAACGCCGGCGTGCTGGCCATCGCCCCGGTGGAAGAGTTCAGCCTGGAAGACCTCGACCGCACCCTGGCGGTGAACGTGCGCAGCGTCTTCGTCGCCACCCAGGCCGCCGCGCGGCACATGGGGCAGGGTGGGCGCATCATCACCATCGGCAGTACCAACGCCGACCGCATGCCCTTCGGCGGCGGCGCGGTCTACGCCATGAGCAAGTCGGCCATCGTCGGCCTGACCAAGGGCCTGGCCCGTGACCTCGGCCCGCGCGGCATCACCGTGAACAACGTGCAGCCCGGCCCGGTGGATACCGACATGAACCCGGCCGACAGCGACTTCGCGGCCTCCCTGATGGACCTGATGGCGGTGGGTCGTTATGGCCGTGCGGAAGAAATCGCCGCCTTCGTCGCCTACCTGGCCGGCCCGGAAGCGGGCTACATCACCGGTGCCAGCCTGACCATCGATGGTGGTTTCGGCGCCTGACGGGCAGTCGATGACAGCAGCGCGGCCGGGCTCAGGCCCGGTCGCGGCTCTGGATGTTCCAGTGCCCGGAGGTGGCGGCGAGCTTTTCCGAAAGCATCTCCACCTGTTCATAGAGACGCAGCGTGAGCCAGTAGAAGCCCTGCTTCTCGAAGGAGTCGGTCAGGTTGTGCGGCCGCACCGGGAGGTTTTCCAGACCCTGGCAGGCCTGCACCAGCTTGCTGGTGCGACTGAACTTGAGGGCATGGGCCGATTGCAGCAGCAGGCGGCCGATGATCTGCCGGTGGCTGTCGAGGCTGGCCGGCACCGGTTCTATCTCCCCGGCCTCGGCGGCGAACTGCCGTGAGGCGATCAGCGATTCCAGGGTGCCCATGATCGCGCGGTGGATGCGCTGGAGAATCTCCAGCTCGCGCAGCGGCATGCCGGTCTCCCGCGACACCGGCCCCAGGTGCGCACGCGATGCCACCAGACGGTGGTCCAGCTCCTCCAGCTGGCGGGCGAAATGCTCGGGGGTGAAGTCGTGGTTGGACGACAGCTGCCCGTACATCCGCGCGCAGGCGCGCAGGTTGTCCGAGAGCAGGTAGCGCCAGACATAGACCGCCCGCAGCGGGTAGATCTGCGAGAACAGCAGGGCCACGGCGACGCCGATCAGCACGTTGGCCGAACGCCACAGCCCTTCGGTGAAGCCCGTCTCACCGGGACCGGCGACGATGCACAGGGTTATCCCCGCCAGCAGCGCTACGTAGCCGGGCCGGCGGATCGCATAGAAGGCCGAGGCCGCGCCCAGCACCGACATGGCCAGGTAGGTGAGGGTGAGCGAACGGGTCTGGTCGTAGATCGCGATCACACACAGCCCCAGCGCCGCACCCACCAGAGTGCCCATCACCCGCTCGTAGGACTTGCCGCGGATCGTCCCCTGGTGCACCAGCCCGCCCATCACCACCAGCACCGTCACCGATGCCCAGAGACCGTGGGGTAATTTCAGCGCGCTGGTCAGCAGCATCGAGGCGAGCAGCGCGAGGCCGACGCGCACGCAGTGAATCCAGGCGGCGTAGCGGTAGCGGGTGTAGGGGTTGGCCAGGCGGCGGAACGGCAGGGTGAGGATCGAGGGTTGCTTCGCCAAGGGAAGCGGCTCCGGTTGTGGGGGACTCTGCAAGGGTAGCCGGTTGCGCCGGCCAGAGCCTGCGGTGGATCATTCTGGCGAGCCGCCGAACGGGCTCAAGGCAGCTGCGGGCACGCCGATAGAAATTCCACCGGAAGCGCTGGTTCCTCTTCACCGGTCTTCGCTAGAATTCCGCACTTTTGCGCCCGCCCCACGGGCACCGAGATTTCCCATGCTTGCCGGTAGTTACGATCCCTCCCTTGTCCTGATTTCGCTGTGTGTCGCCATGCTGGCGTCCTACACGGCCCTGGACCTGGCCGGGCGCATCGCGACCACTCGTGGCTGGCCGGTGCTGCTGTGGATCGGCGGCGGCGGGGTGGCCATGGGCATCGGCGTGTGGTCGATGCACTTCATCGGCATGCTCGCCTTCAGCCTGCCCATCCCACTGGGTTACGACCTCACCCTGACGCTGCTGTCGCTGGCCATTGCCGTGCTCAGCTCGGGCTTCGCCCTGGCGCTGGTCAGCCAGGATCGCCTGCCGCTCTGGCAGCTGATCTGCGGCGCGCTGGCCATGGGCACCGGGATCAGCTGCATGCACTACCTGGGCATGTACGCGATGCTGATGCAGCCGGGTATCGATTACGACCCGGCGCTGTTCGGCCTGTCCCTGGCGATCGCCGTGGCGGCTTCCGGCGCGGCACTGTGGATTGCCTTCAAACTGCGGCAGAACACGCCCTACGTGCGCCTGGCCCGTGCTGGCGCGGCGCTGGTGATGGGTGTGGCCATAGTCGGCATGCACTACACCGGCATGGCGGCCGCGCGTTTCCCCGCGGGCAGCTTCTGCGGCGCCTCCCCCAGCGGGTTGAACAGTGACTGGCTGGCGCTGCTCATCATCATCGTCACCCTGGCGGTGATCGGCATCGCGCTGCTCACCTCGGTGCTGGACGCACGGCTGGAGTCGCGCACGGCGCAGCTCACTTCGTCGCTGGCCCTGGCCAACCAGGAACTGACCCAGCTCGCCCTGCACGACAACCTCACGCGCCTGCCCAACCGCATCCTGCTGGAAGACCGCATCGAGCAGATGATCGGCAAGGTACAGCGTGGCGGCGGGCACTTCGCGCTGATGTTCCTCGACCTCGACGGCTTCAAGCCGGTCAACGATGCCTTCGGCCACCATGTCGGCGACCTGCTGCTCAAGGCTGTGGCCCAGCGCCTGCGCGACAGCCTGCGCAGCGAAGACACCGTGGCGCGCATCGGCGGCGACGAGTTCGTGGTGCTCGCCGAGCTGGCCGAGGCCGAGGACGCGGTGACCGTCGCCGGGCAGCAGATCAGCCTGCTGGCCCAGCCGTTCCAGGTCGCCGGGCAGGAGCTGCGCATCGCTGCCAGCATCGGCATCGTCGTCTATCCCGGCGACGGCGCCAGCCAGCACGAACTGCTGCGCAACGCCGACGCGGCGATGTACCACGCCAAGGGCAATGGCAAGAACGGCTACAGCTTCTTCGAGCAGTCGATGAACACCAACGCGCGCAACCACCTGCAGTTGCTGCACGACCTGCGCGCGGCCCTGGAGCGTCGCGAGTTCATCCTGCATTACCAGCCCAAGTTCGCCGCCAGCGGCGAGCCCATCGGCGCCGAGGCGCTGCTGCGCTGGCAGCATCCGCAGCGCGGCCTGCTGATGCCTGACACCTTCATCGCCCTGGCCGAGCGCACCGGGCTGATCATCCCCATCGGCGACTGGGTACTGGACGAAGCCTGCCGGCAGATGCGCGAGTGGTACCTGCAGGGCCATGAAAGCTGGCGTGTGGCGGTGAACCTCTCGGCGCTGCAGTTCTGCCATGCGGCCCTGGTGCAGTCGGTGGCCGACGCGCTGCAGCGCCACCAGCTGCCGGCGCGCTGCCTGACCCTGGAAATCACCGAGACCACCGCCATGCGCGACGCCGACTCCAGCCTGGAAATCCTCGGCAGGCTGTCGGACATGGGCGTCGACCTGTCCATCGACGACTTCGGCACCGGCTACTCCAGCCTGCTTTACCTCAAGCGCCTGCCGGCCAACGAGTTGAAGATCGACCGCGGCTTCGTCCGCGACCTGGAGCAGGACAGCGACGACGCCGCCATCGTCTCGGCCATCGTCGCCCTGGGCCAGGCGCTGGATTTGCGCATCGTCGCCGAGGGCGTGGAAACCTCCGGCCAGCAGAACTTCCTCACCCGCCTGGGCTGCGACTCGCTGCAGGGCTTCCTGCTTGGCAAGCCGGTGCCGGCCGAGCAATTCCTCGAACACCTCAACGCTCCGGCGTAAGCGTCGCCAGTTGCGTGCACAAGGCGCGTAGCTGCTCGCACAGGCTGCGCCCGGCGCTGCCTAGCTCCGGGCGCGCATAAAGCGCCAGTTCCAGCCCCTCGATGGGGGCGAAACCTTCCTCGGCGGTCAGCACGCGATGGCCTTCGTGACGGCCGCGCAGGGGCAGCAGGCTGACGCCCATGCCCGCCGCCACCGCCGCTGAAAGGCTCGCCAGACTGGCGCTGCTGTAGCTGATGCGCCAGCGCCGGCCGCTGGCTTCCAGGGCGTGGATCATCTCCTGGCGATACAGCGCCCCCAGCGGGAAGACCACCAGCGGCAGCGGATCACGGGTGGCGGCAGGGGTGGCGGCGCTGTCCTGCCAGGCCAGGGGTTCGGGCCAGTGGGCCAGGCAGTCGCTGTCCGCGCCCCATTGCTTGACCAGCGCCAGGTCCAGTTCGCCGCTGCGGTACTGGCGCAGCAGTTCCTGGCTGAGACCGCTGGAGACTTCCAGGCGCAGCCTCGGGCGTTCTGCGCTGAAGGCCGCCAGCAGCGGCATCATCCGTTCGCCGGCGAAGTCCTCCGGCATGCCCAGGCGCAGCACGCCTTCGCTGTGCTCGCTGCTCAGCGCCTCGCGTGCCTCCGAGCCGAGTTCGAGGATGCGCCGCGCGTAGCCCAGCAGCTGCTCGCCCTGTTCGGTGGGCAGCACCTGGCGCTGGCTGCGGTCCAGCAGGCGGCAGTCCAGGCTCTGCTCCAGCCGCAGGATCTGCTGGCTGACGGTGGACTGGGTGAGGTGCAGCAACTCGGCGGCGCGGGTGAAGTTGCCGGCGTCCACCACCATCACGAAGCTGCGCAGCAGGTTGGGATCAAGCATTGCGATTCCCACTGAAAGTCATGTTTCTATTTAATTTCAGCATAGAACATCCCTTCGTCATACTGGCTGCATTGATTAGAGGCACGACAGCCATCACGGGGGAGCGCCCATGGAAATGCCGATTGTTCAGACCGAGGACGTGCACAGCCGTGCCGCCGCAGACTCGCTATTGGGCGCTGCCAGCGACGGTCGCGAAGCCGAGGTGGCGGCCCTGCTCAAACGCGGCGTACCGGTGGATGTGAGTGACGGGCAGGGCAACACGCCGCTGCTGCTGGCCACCGCCGGCAACCGTGTGGAAGTCGCGCGGCTGCTGATTGCCGCTGGCGCCGACGTCAACCGGCAGAACCGTATCCATGACAGCGCCTACCTGCTGGCCGGTGCGGCGGGGCGCCTGGAGATCCTCCGGCTGACCCTGGCCCACGGCGCCGACCTGCGCAGCACCAACCGCTATGGCGGCACGGCACTGATCCCGGCCTGCGAGCGCGGCCATGTGGAGGTGGTAGCGACACTGCTCAAGGCCGGCGTCGCCCCCGATCACGTCAACAAGCTGGGCTGGACCGGGCTGCTCGAAGCCATCCTGCTCAGCGACGGCGGCCCGCGTCACCAGGCCATCGTGAAACAACTCATAGAAGCCGGGGCGAACCTGAACCTGGCCGACAACGACGGCGTCACGCCGCTGCAACACGCCCGCCAGCGCAACCAGACCACCATCGCCAGGATGCTGGAAGTCGCCGGCGCGCATTGATCGAACCGATTCGCTGGAAACTGCCATGTCACACGAAGTCTTCATGCGCGAGGCCCTGCAACTGGCCCGCGACAACATCGAGGCCGGCGGCCGCCCGTTCGGCGCCGTGCTGGTCAAGGACGGCCGGGTCATCGCCCGCGCCGCCAACTCCATCCACCTGGATTTCGACCCCACCGCCCACGCCGAGCTGCTGGCGATCCGCCGTGCCTCGGCGGTGCTGGGCATGTCGCGGCTGGACGGCTGCGTGATCTACGCCAGCGGCCACCCATGCCCGATGTGCCTGGCGGCCATGCACCTGTGCGGCGTGGAGGGCGCGTACTTCGCCTATTCCAACGACGATGGCGAGCCGTTCGGGCTGTCGACCGCCGCCGTGTACCAGCAGATGACCCAGCCGCCGCAGTGGCAGTCGGTACCGCTGCGCGTTCTGCGTCCGAGCGGTGAAGAGGGTCTTTACAACCATTGGCAGGAGCAGCGCTCGTGAGCCGCGGCATGAGCCTGCCGGCGCAGGGAGAGTCGGCGGAGCAGAGCAGCCACGCCGGCTGGATCGGCCTGCTGGTGATAGTCGCGCTGGGCATCAACCTGCGGCCGATCCTCACCTCCATCGGCCCGCTGCTGGCCGATATCCACGATGCCACCGGCCTGGGCTTCCAGGGCCTGTCGATGCTGACGGTGTTGCCAGTGCTGTGCATGGGCCTGTTCGCCCTGGGCCTGCCGTGGGTCGGCCCGCGCCTGGGCGAGAGCCGCGGCATGGTGCTCGGCCTGCTGGCCATTGGCGCGGCCTGCTTCTGGCGGCTGCTGCTGGACAGCGGCTTCGCCCTGATCGCCAGCGCGGTGTTGGCGGGCTGCGGCGTGGCGGTTATCCAGGCGTTCGTGCCGGGCGTGATCAAGCGCTGGTTCCCGCACAAGGTGCCGTCCGCCATGGGCCTGTACTCGGCATCGCTGATGGCCGGCGGCGGCAGCGCGGCCGTACTGGCGCCGGTGGTATCGGAGCACTTCCACCGCTGGCAGGACGGCCTTGGCGCCTGGCTGCTGCTGGCTGTCGTCGGCCTGCTGCTGTGGTCCGTCGCCCGCCCGCGCGAGACGCCGGTGGCCGCGCCGCCCAGGCAGAAGGTGCAGCACTATTTCGGCAGCCGTCGCGCCTGGCTGTTGGCCTTGTACTTCGGCCTGATCAACGGCGGCTACACCAGCATGGTGGCCTGGCTGCCGGTGTATTACCGCCAGCTTGGCTGGACGGCCCAGGCCAGCGGCCAGCTGATCGGCCTGATGACCATCTTCCAGGTGATCGCCGCGCTGGCCATCCCGCTGCTTATCCGCCGCTCGCTGGATCGCCGTGGCTGGCTGTGCCTGTGCCTGCTGATCCAACTCGCCGGCTTCGTCGGGCTGATCTGCGCGCCGCTGCACCTGCCGGGCATCTGGGTGGCGATGATCGGCTACGGCCTGGGCGCCTGCTTCGCCCTGAGCCTGACCCTGACCCTGGACCACCTTGCCGACGCCGGCGCAGCCGGGCGCCTGGCGGCCTTCGTGCAGGGCATTGGCTTCATCGTCACCGGCATCGTGCCTTACGTCACCGGCTGGCTGCGCGACAGTACCGGCAGCTTCCAGGCTTCCTGGGTCCTGCTGGCGGTGTCGGTGGTGCTGATGCTGGGCGTGACCCTGCGCTTCTCGCCCAAAGGCTATGCGCGGGCGATGCAGCACTGAGGCTGGCTGAAACGAAAATGGCGCCCCGAGGGCGCCATTTTTTTGCCTGCATCGTTACACCGAGGTAGCGATGTAGATGCGGTAGGCAATGATCGACAGCATGCTCAGCGTGCCGACCCACATCAGGAACACGCCCACTGGGCGCTGGCGGATGGTGAAGCCGATGCCCAGCATGAACATGCCGAAGACGATGATGCCGAGGGTGATGAAGAGAGACGTGGGGTCCAGCGGGATGAAATGGGCAGTGGCGTCCACGGCGTGTCCTTGTCTGAAATATCCGATATAGAGAGTCTAGGCCAGAGCAGGACCGAACTCCTTTGATCCCTGGCAAGTCGGTCCGGATCATAGCGGCCCGCGGCGCTCAGCCCAAGCTCAGGTCTCCAGCAGGAGCCGGCCCTTGCCCGTGAGGGCAAGCTGCAGGCCGCGCCGTTCGGCGAATCCGAGGTGTACCAGCAGCCACTTCAAACGAGGGTGGATGACCTCGCCGCGTCTGACGCCGAGGAGGAGCCGGCACAGCTCGCTGTCGCCGGAGGATGGTGGACTTCTCTCGACCTCGTTGTTGAGCACTGAGCGGCTTCCCTGATTCTTGATGTCAGTGAATTCTGAATTCGAACCGGCTTCAGCTTATTTTTATTTGCTATCGGAAAACACTGATCGACATCTGGGTTTCTGACAGATTCTCGAACCGGCGTCCTTGGGGCTTGCCTGCGTGGGGCAGAAAGTGACCGGCTGCGCGGGAACTGCCTGGCGGCGGGCATAAAAAAGCCCCGCGGTCCGGAGCGTCAGACCGCGGGGTCAGAAGGTCGGGAGATTCCCGACCGGGGAGGATCGATCAGGCTGCCGGCGTCGGCTGCCAGCCGCCGCCAAGGGCCTTGTAGATCGCCACGATGCCGCGATACACGTCGACTTCCGCCAGGGCCTGGGCGTCCTCTGCGGCCAGCTGTTCGCGCTCGGCGTCCAGCAGGTTGAGGAAGTCCACGGTGCCCTCGCGGTATTGCAGGCCGGCCTGTTGCGCGGCATTGCGGCTGGCTTCGGACTGGCGCACCAGCGACACCAGGCGCTGCTGGCGCTTGCCGTAGTCACTGAAGGCGTTCGACGACTCTTCCAGCGCCAGCAGGACCTGCTGCTCGTAGGTCGCCAGGGCGCCGTCGGCATCGGCCTTGGAGGCACGCAGGCGGGCCCGCACGCTGCCCAGGTCGAAGGCCGCCCAGGTGATGCTCGGGGCCACGCCCCAGGCGCTGGCGGCGGACGAGCCGATCTGCGAACCACGCCCGGCGGTGTAGCCGAGGAAGCCGCCGAGGCTGACTTTCGGGAACAGGTCGGCGGTGGCCACGCCCACGTCCGCGGTGGCGGCCGCCAGGCGGCGTTCGGCGGAGGCGACGTCCGGCCGGCGACGCAGCAGCTCGCCCGGATCACCAATGGGCAGGGCCTTGGCGATGGCCGGCAGTTTCTTCGGCGACAGGTCCACGCTCAGCGCGTCCGGGCGCTGGCCGAGGAGGGTGGCGATGCGGTTGTGCTGGCGTACTTCCTCGGCCTGCAGTTGCGGCACGCTGGCTTCGGTGGAAGCCAGGCGCGCTTCGGCACGCTGCACGTCCAGTTCGCTGCCGACGCCGGCGTCGCGCAGCTGGATGGTCAGATCACGGGACTCGCGCTGGTTGTCCAGGTTGCTCTTGGCGATGCTCTCGCGCAGTTGCGCACCGCGCAGCTGTCCATAGGCATCGGCCAGCTCGGCGATCAGGCTGACCTGCAACTGCTGCAGGTCGGCGACTATGGCTTCGCTCTGCGCGTCGCTGGATTCCAGCTGGCGACGCACGCGGCCGAACAGGTCGACTTCCCAGATCATGTCCAGGCCCAGGTCGTAGCGCTCCTGGTTCACCCGGTCCTCGGTCTGGCCGGGCACCTGGCCCTTGCCAACCTGGCCTTCGGCGCGGCTGGTGACCGTGGGGAAACGGTCATTGGCAACGTCGTCGCGGATCGCCCGCGAAGCCAGCACGCGGGCATAGGCCACGCGCAGCTCGCGGTTTTCCTTGAGGGCCTGGTCGACCAGCTGGGTCAGCACCGGGTCATCGAACTGTTTCCACCAGGCGTCTTCGAAGCGGGTGCGGTCGTAGTTCTGCGCCTGGGCGTTGCTGTCCAGTTGGGCCGGCGCAGTGTCCGGCTTCTGGTAGTCGGGGCCGACCATGCACGCGCTGAGGGCCAGCGCGAGCAGGGAAGGGACGAACAGTTTCACGGCACTCTTGCTCACAGCATTGATGGTCATGACGCTCATGCCTGGTGGGCCTCGTTATGGGTCGTGTGGCTCAGGGCGGCGCGTTCCTGTTTCTTCGCCTCACGGGCTTCCATGAAGCGGCGGATCAGCACATAGAAGACCGGGGTCAGCAACAGGCCGAAGAAGGTCACGCCGAGCATCCCGGAGAACACCGCGACACCCATGGCATGGCGCATTTCGGCGCCGGCGCCGGACGACAGCACCAGGGGCACCACGCCCATGATGAAGGCGATGGAGGTCATCAGGATCGGCCGCAGACGCAGGCGGCAGGCTTCCAGTACCGCGCTCAGGCGGTCCATGCCTTCGTCCTGCTTGTCCTTGGCGAACTCGACGATCAGGATCGCGTTCTTGCACGCCAGACCCACCAGTACGATCAGGCCGATCTGGGTGAAGATGTTGTTGTCGCCACCGGACAGGATCACGCCCGCGATGGCCGACAGCAGGGTCATCGGCACGATCAGGATCACCGCCAGCGGCAGGCCCCAGCTCTCATACAGCGCGGCCAGCACCAGGAAGGCGAGCAGCACGCAGAGCGGGAACACGTAGATCGCGGAGTTGCCGGCGAGGATCTGCTGGTAGGTCAGCTCGGTCCATTCGTAGGTCATGCCATTGGGCAGCTCCTGCTTGAGCAGGCGCTCGATGGCAGCCTCGGCCTGGCCGGAGCTGTAGCCCGGTGCGGCAGCGCCGTTGATCTCGGCGGTGATGAAGCCGTTGTAGTGCATCACGCGGTCGGGGCCGGAGGTGTCGCTGATCTTGATGAAGGTCGCCAGCGGAACCATTTCACCCAGGTTGTTGCGCACCTTCAGCTGGCCGATCTGCTCGGGTTCGAGACGGAACTGCTGCTCGCCCTGGACGTTCACCTGGTAGGTGCGGCCGAAGCGGTTGAAGTCGTTCGCGTACAGCGAGCCTAAGTAGACCTGCAGAGTGTCGAAGATGTCGCTGATCGCCACCCCGTGGGTCTTGGCCTTCTCGCGGTCGATGGCGGCATCCACCTGCGGCACGTTCACCTGGTAGCTGGTGAACACCGACATGGGGTTCAGCTCCGGCAGCGCGCGGGCCTTGTTGAGGATGTTCTGGGTCTGCGCGTAGAGCTCCTCGTAACCGGCGTTGCCACGGTCCTCGATCTGCAGGCGGAAGCCACCGATGGTGCCCAGCCCCTGTACCGGCGGCGGCGGGAAGATCGCGATGTAGGCGTCCTGGATATCGGCGAACTGCTTGTTCAGCTCGGCGGCGATCTCGTTGGCCGACATGCCCGGGCCTTTACGCTCGCTGAAGTCCTTGAGCGGGGTGAAGACGATGCCGCTGTTGGGGCTGTTGGTGAAGCCGTTGATCGACAGGCCGGGGAAGGACACGGTGTGCTCGATGCCCGGGTGCTTGCCGGCGATTTCCGACATGCGCTTGATCACAGCTTCCGTGCGGTCCAGCGTGGCGGCGTCGGGCAGTTGCGCGAAGGCCACCAGGTACTGCTTGTCCTGCTGCGGCACGAAACCGGTCGGGGTGCTGGAGAAGCCCAGGTAGGTCAGGCCGATCAGCCCCGCATACAGCAGCAGCGCAATCGAGCTGCCACGCAGCACGCGGGTGACGGTGCCGACATAGCCGTGGCTGGCGCGGTCGAAGAAGCGGTTGAACGGACGGAACAGCCAGCCGCCCAGCAGCTTGTCCAGCAGCACCGAGAAGCGGTCCTTCGGCTCGTGGTGCCCCTTGAGCAGCACGGCGGACAGCGCTGGCGACAGGGTCAGCGAGTTGAACGCGGAGATCACCGTGGAGATCGCGATGGTCAAGGCGAACTGCCGGTAGAACTGCCCGGTGAGGCCGGAGATGAACGCGGTAGGGATGAACACGGCGCACAGTACCAGCGCGGTGGCGATGATCGGGCCGGTCACTTCCTTCATGGCGCGCTTGGTCGCCTCGATGGGGGTGAGGCCCAGCCCGATGTTCCGCTCGACGTTCTCCACCACCACGATGGCGTCGTCCACCACGATGCCGATGGCCAGTACCAGGCCGAACAGCGACAGCGCGTTGAGCGAGAAGCCGAAGGCGTGCATCACCGCGAAGGTGCCGATCAGCGACACCGGCACGGCGGCCAGTGGGATGATCGAGGCGCGCCAGGTCTGCAGGAACAGCACGACCACCAGCACCACCAGGATCAGGGCTTCGAACAGGGTGTGCACCACTGCTTCGATGGAGCCGCGAACGAAGATGGTCGGATCATAGACGATGGAGTAGTCCACGCCCTGGGGGAAGTCCTTCTTCAGCTCGGCCATCTTCTCGCGCACCAGGTTGGAGATGGCGATGGCGTTGGACCCGGGGCGCTGGAAGATCGGGATGGCGACCGCCGGCTGGTTGTCCAGCAGCGAGCGCAGGGCGTACTGGCTGGAGCCGAGTTCGACGCGGGCGATGTCCTTCAGGCGGGTGATCTCGCCGTCCGGGCCGCTGCGGATGATGATGTTCTCGAACTCTTCCTCGGTGACCAGGCGACCCTGGGTGTTGATCGACAGCTGGAAGCTGGTGTCGCTCGGCGAGGGCGGGGCGCCCAGCGAACCGGCGGCGACCTGGCGGTTCTGTTCGCGGATCGCGGCGACCACGTCGGTGGCGGTCAGGTTGCGCGAGGCGACCTTGTTCGGGTCCAGCCAGACACGCAGGGAGTAGTCGCCCATGCCGAACAGCTGCACGTCGCCCACGCCGTCCAGGCGCGCCAGCTCATCCTTGATGTTGAGGATGGCGTAGTTGGACAGGTAGAGCATGTCGTAGCGGTTATCCGGCGAGGTCAGGTGCACGACCATGGTCAGGTCGGGCGAGGCCTTGTCGACGGTAATGCCGATCCGCGTGACTTCCTCGGGCAGCTTGGGCTGCGTACGGGTCACACGGTTCTGCACCTGCACCTGCGCGTTGTCCAGGTCGGTGCCCAGGGCGAAGGTGATGGTCAGGGTCATCTTGCCGTCGGCGGTGGACTGCGAGGACATGTAGAGCATGTTCTCGACGCCGGTGATGGCCTGTTCCAGCGGTGCGGCGACGGTCTCGCCGATCACCTTGGGGTTGGCGCCGGGGAAGTTGGCGCGCACCACCACGGTGGGCGGCACGACCTCGGGGTATTCGCTGATCGGTAGCTGGAACAGCGAGATGGCCCCGCCGATCAGGATGATCAGCGACAGCACGGCGGCGAAGATCGGCCGCTGGATGAAGAATTGCGAAAAGTTCATGGCTGGTTCCTGTCGCGAACGCTGCGGTTCGCCAAACCCGGGACAAAGGTCACCCAAGGCCCTGGTGGGACAGGGCCTGGTACATCAGTTCATGGATTACGGGTTGGGGTCAGCCGCGCGGCGCACCCGGCTTGGCCGATTTCTCGGCGACCTTCGGTGCCTCGAAGCTCTCCAGCGCGCGACGCTGGCTCTCGAGGTTGGCGAGGGTTTCCTTGCTGGCCATCTCGACACCCTGGGCATCGACCTGGGCGCCCGGGCGAACCCGTTGCAGGCCGTTGACCACGATGCGGTCGCCCTTCACCAGGCCGCTGCGGACGATGCGCAGGCCTTCGAGTTTCGGGCCCAGCTCGATACCGCGGTATTGCACCTTGCTGTCCTTGTCGAGCACCAGCACGAACTTCTTGCCCAGGTCCGTGCCGACCGCTTCGTCCTTGATCAGCGCGGCGGGGTAGGTGCCGCTGCCGACCAGCTTGATGCGGGCATACAGGCCGGGGGTGAACTGGTTGGCGTCGTTGTCGAACACGGCGCGGCCACGGATGGTGCCGGTCTTGGGGTTGACCTGGTTGTCGAGGAAGTCCAGGCGGCCCTGGTGGGGGAAGCCATCCTCGCCGGTCAGGCCCAGGTACACCGGGCTGGTGCCACGGGCGTCCGGGCCACCCTTGCGGGCGAGGTCGACGTACTTCAGGTAGACGCGCTCGTCGGCGTCGAAGTAGGCGTAGACCTTGTCGGTGGAAACCAGGGTGGTCAGCACGCTTTCGCCGCTGTTCACCAGGTTGCCGGCGGTGACCTCGGCGCGCGAGACGCGGCCGTCGATGGGCGCGGTGACCTGGGTGAACGACAGGTTCAGGCGGGCGTTGTCCAGTTCCGCCTGGGTCGCGGCGACCACGGCTTTCGCCTCGGTGGCGGCGGCGGTGCGGGCGTCGGCGAGTTCCGCGGAAATGGCATTGGTGGCGCGCAGGCGATCGCCACGGGAGGCTTCGTTGACGGTACGGGTCTGGTTGGCGCGAGCCTGTTGCAGCTGGGCCTCCAGGCGATGGACCTCGGCCTGGAACGGCCGCGGGTCGATCTGGAACAGCAGGTCGCCTTTCTTCACCAGCGCGCCTTCACGGAAGGCGACGCGGTCGATGTAGCCGGAGACGCGCGGACGCAGTTCGACGGACTCGGGAGCCTCCAGGCGGCCGGTGAACTCGTCCCATTCGTTGATCGGTTGTTCGATGACATCCGCCACGCTGACCTTGGGGGCGGCCATGTTCTGCGCCGCTTCCTGGCCCTTGCCGCAGGCGCTGAGAACCAGCACGGCGGCCAACGCCAACGGAATACGCAAGGTGTTCAGATTTCGCTCCATGGAAATACTCCGGCGATCTAATTGGTTTTGGGATTTCTGATGGAGCGGAGTCTGCGCAAGGGGGCGCCCGGGAACTAATCGAACGAGCAGATTTTGATTATCACGCGCAGTGATAAATGCTTTTGCACTATGCGCAGGAATAGATAGAAGGAGTGGGCACGGGGATTGCCGCGAGCGCGCGTTCCCCTGTAGGAGCGGGCCATGCCCGCGATCGCGCGCATGGCGCGCTCCTGCAGGTTGAATCGGTTGTCGGGTGTCAGAGACTGTCCGGATCACCCACGAACATGGTGATGCGCGAGCGCAGCCAGCGCTCGGCCGGGTCCTGGTCCTGGGCGCCGCGCCAGACCATGGACAGCTCGGCCAGGCGGGTGGGGAAGGGCGGCTCCTCGGCGCGCAGGCCGCCGGCGGCGGTCAGCGCCAGGGCCACGTATTCGGGCACGGTGGCGATGATGTCGGTGCCGGCCAGCAACTGGGCGAGGCCGACGAACTGCGGCACGGCCAGCACCACCTGGCGCTTGCGGTCCATCTCGGCGAGGGTCTGGTCGACGAAGCCGTCCAGGTCGCCGGCGTAGGACACCAGCGCGTGGGGCCGCGCGCAGTAGTCATCGAGGGTCAGCGCACCGGGGATCGAGTCGGCACGGAGGATCTTCCAGGTGCTGCGGCGCAGGGTCTTGCGCTTGGCGTTGGCCGGCAGCTCGTCGGTGTAGCTCACGCCTACGGAAATTTCCCCGGACGACAGCAGTTGCGGCATCAGCAGGTAGTTGGCGCGGCGCACCACCAGGGTGATCCCCGGCGCCTCGGAGCGCAGGCGGCGCAGCAGCGGCGGCAGCAGGCCGAACTCCACGTCATCGGACAGGCCGATGCGGAACACCGCCTTGCTGGTGGCCGGGTCGAAGTCGGCGGCGCGGCTCAGGGCGGTGGAAATGGAGTCCAGCGCCGGCGAGAGGTGGCCGAAGATTTCCTGCGCCCGCGCGGTAGGCTCCATGCTGCGCCCGGTGCGGACGAACAGCGGATCGTCGAACAGACCGCGCAGGCGCGCCAGGGCCGCACTGATCGCCGGCTGGCCGAGGAACAGCTTCTCGGCGGCGCGGGTCACGCTGCGTTCGTGCATCAGCGTCTCGAAAACGATCAACAGGTTGAGATCAACCTTGCGGAGGTCGTTGCGGTTCATAGGGACTCCCTGGCGATGGGGGAAAAGTGGGGCCGAGCGTGTCCTGAGTCAAGTCTGTCAGATAAGTCCTTGATCAATTTCCACTTTTTTAATGAGAATCTCGCCACGGCAGTGTGGTCAGACTCTGTAGGAACAGAGCCGCCCCGGTCCCTCCCGCAGCCCCGTCGCAGAGCCTTGCAGCCGCGTCGGACAAGGCTTTCAACGCGGGCCGAATCATCGGCGTTTATGTCAATTATCAATGGTGAACGGTGGCGTCACCCCTAAAGCCCGGATAGAGTCCGTGGCTATGAGCACTACTAAGGCGAGGTATGTGATGTCCCGCATGATCCGTTTCCACCAGTTCGGTGACGCCTCGGTCCTGAAGATCGAGGAAATGCCGACCCCGCAGCCGGGGCCGGGTGAAGTGCTGGTCCGTACCCAGGCACTGGGCGTCAGTTGGCGCGACGTGCTCTGGCGGCAGAACCTCGCCCCGGATCAGGCCAAGCTGCCGGCGGGCATCGGCTATGAACTCTCCGGCATCGTCGAAGCCGTGGGCGAGGGCGTTGAAGACCTCGAGCCCGGCGTGGCGGTGGCCAGTTTCCCGGCGAACTCGCCGAACCTGTACCCGGCCTGGGGCGACCACGTCATCGTGCCGCGCACCTCGCTGACCCGTTATCCCGAGGTGCTGACCCCGGTCGAAGCCGCCGTGCACTACACCGGCCTGCTGTATTCCTACTTCGCTCTGGTGGAGTTGGCGCAGATCAAGCCCGGCCAGCGCGTGCTGATCACCGAGGCCGGTCATTGCCTCGCCCCGCAGGCGGTGCAGTTGGCCAAGGCGCTCGGCGCCCAGGTGATCGCCACCACCAGTCACGAGGAAACCCGCGAGTTTCTGAAGGGCCTGGGTGCGGACAAGATCATCTACACCGAGGAGCAGGACCTGGTGCTGGAAGTCGAACGCTTCACCAAGGGTGAAGGCGTGGAGATCGTCCTCGACCAGTGCGCCGGCCCGCAGATGAAACTGCTGGGTGACGTCGCCGCGCCGCGCGGCAAGCTGATCCTCTACGGCATCAATGGCGGCAACGACGCAGCCTTCCCGGCCTGCGCGGCGTTCAAGAAGCACCTGCAGTTCTACCGCCACTGCGTGCTGGACTTCACCGGGCAACCGGAGATCGGCCTGACCCGCAACGACGAAGCCGTGCAACGGGCGCTGACCGCGATCAACCAGATGACCGCCGACCAGCTGCTCAAGCCGAGCATTGACCGGGTGTTCGATTTCGCCCAGTACCGCGACGCCAACTACTACATGGAAACCTGCCCGGGCGGCGGCCGTGTGGTGATGAAGATGCCGGAGTGATCCGTCATCGGTAGCTGAAAAAGCCACTCTTCGGAGTGGCTTTTTTGTGCGCGCCCATTATCGCTACCCCGGCGACGGTTAAAGGCTTGCTGAAATGTAGGATGGGTGGAGCCTAGGCGATACCCATGCTGTCGCCGCGCAGGATTGATGGGTATCGCTGCGCTCCACGCCATCCTGCGAGAAGCAGCATGGGTTTTCCGAGTTGTACTCGTCCGCCGCAAAGCTTCGGAGTAGAGGCCTCTATACACCGCCATATCCCCCGCAGTATCAGGCAAGCCTCGGGAGAACCAGGCAAACCGCTCGGCGCCTTCCTCGCGTATCGTCGCGGCACCTGCCAGCCGCTGCGCCTAGGCTGAATCCATTGCGTGCCGGAGCCGCTGCGCTTGGCTCCCTTTCAAGACCCTGTTTTTTATCACCCAGTGAAAGAGGTGAAATTCCTGATGATTACCGTGAACCTGAACGGCAAGGACCACGAGCTCGACGCCCCCGGTGAGATGCCGCTGCTCTGGGCCATCCGCGACGTCGCCGGGCTGACCGGCACCAAGTACGGCTGCGGCATGGCGCTGTGCGGCGCCTGCACCGTGCACATCGACGGCCAGCCGACGCGCTCCTGCGTCACCCCGCTGGCGGCGGTGGCCGGCAAGAAGATCACCACCATCGAGGCGGTGGCCGAGCAGGCCGCCGGCAAGGCGGTGCAGGAGGCCTGGCGCAAGCTCGACGTGGTGCAGTGCGGCTACTGTCAGTCCGGGCAGATCATGTCGGCCACTGCGCTGCTGGCTTCGAACAAGAAGCCCAGCGACGCCGACATCGACGCCGCCATGAGCGGCAACATCTGCCGCTGCGCCACCTATGCGCGGATCCGCGCGGCCATCCACGACGCCGCCCAGACCCTGGCTTGAGGACCGAAGTCATGCTCGAACCCCGTACCGACGAACAGCCGGCGCAGCCCGGCAGCATCCTCAACGTCAGCCGCCGCGGCTTCCTGCGTGGCGCTGGCGGCCTGGCCCTGGGTATCTATTTCGCGCCGCTGCTGGGCAAGCTGGGCGACGCCCAGGCGGCCAGCGATTTCGAGGCCAACGCTTTCGTGCGCATCGCCCCGGACGGCACCGTCACCGTGATCGCCAAGCATGTGGAAATGGGCCAGGGCAGCTACACCGGCCTGGCCACGCTGGTGGCCGAGGAACTGGACGCCGACTGGAGCCACGTGCAGGTCGAAGGCGCGCCCGCCGACGCCAAGCGCTACGCCAACCTGGCCTTCGGCAACCTGCAGGGCACCGGCGGCAGCAACGCCATGGCCAACTCCTTCGAGCAGATGCGCAAGGCCGGCGCCAGCGCCCGCGCCATGCTGGTCGGCGCAGCGGCGGAACAGTGGAAGGTGCCGGCGGCGCAGATCGAAGTGCACGACGGCGTCGTCACCCATCCGGCTTCCGGGCGCAAGGCCGGCTTCGGCGAACTGGCCGAGGCGGCGGCGAAGCAGCCGGTGCCGGCGGACGTGAAACTCAAGGACCCGAAGGACTTCAAGCTGATCGGCCAGGTGAAGCTGCCACGCAAGGACAGCCCCTCGAAGACCGATGGCACCGCGCAGTTCACCCAGGACGTACACCTGCCCGACATGCTGGTGGCCGTGGTTGCCCATCCGCCGCGCTTCGGTGGCGTGCCGGCGAAAGTCGATGCGAGCAAGGCCAAGGCCGTGCCCGGCGTGGTCGACGTGGTGCAGTTCCCCGGCAGCGAGCGGCGTTTCGCCGGCGTCGCGGTGCTGGCGAAGAACACCTGGGCCGCGCGCCAGGGCAGTGACGCGCTGCAGGTCGAGTGGGACGAGAGCAAGGCCTTCAAGATGGGCAGCAAGGAAATCTTCGCCCAGTACCGCGACATGGCCAGCAAGCCAGGCCTGGTGGCGCGCAACGAAGGTGACATCGGCAAGGCGCTGGAGAAACCGGCGCACCTGATCGAGGCGGAATACCAGTTCCCCTATCTTGCCCACGCGGCCATGGAGCCGCTGAACTGTGTGGTCTTCCTCAAGGAAGACGGCTGCCAGATCTGGAACGGCGAGCAGTGGCAGACCGGCGACCAGATGTCGGTGGCGCAGCTGCTGGGCATGCCGCCCGAGCAGGTGAGCATCACCCAGCTATACGCCGGCGGCAGCTTCGGCCGCCGTGCCAATCCGCATTCGGACTACGTGCTGGAGGCGGTCGCCATTGCCAAGGCGGCCCGCGAGCAGGGCGTGAAGGTGCCGATCAAGATGGTCTGGACCCGCGAGGACGACACCCGCGCCGGCTACTACCGTCCGGCCTTCCTGCACCGCGCGCGGCTGGCGGTGGATGCCCAGGGCAACCTGGTGGGCTGGGAGCAGCGGCTGGTGGGGCAATCCTTCATCGTCGGCACGCCGTTCGAGAAGTTCATGGTCAAGGACGGTGTCGACAAGATCGCCGTCGAGGGCGCCGCCGATCTGCCTTACGCCGTGCCGAATCTGCGCGTCGAACAGGCGCTGGCGGAGAACGTCACGGTGCCGACCCAGTGGTGGCGTTCGGTGGGCCATACCCACACGGCGTTCTCCACCGAGACCCTGGTCGACGAAGCGGCCATTGCTGCCAAGCAGGACCCGTACGAGTTCCGCCGCAAGCTGCTGGAAAAGCACCCGCGTCATCGTGGCGCGCTGGAGCTGGTGGCGCAGCGGGCGAACTGGCTGGCGCCGCTGGAAAAGGGCAAGGACGGCGAACAGCGCGGTCGCGGGATCGCCGTGCACGAGTCGTTCGGCAGCTTCGTCGCCCAGGTGGTCGAGGTGACTTATAAGGCCGACAAGAGCTTCAAGGTGGACCGCGTGGTCTGCGCGGTGGACTGCGGCCTGGCGATCAACCCGGACGTGATCAAGGCGCAGATGGAGGGAGGCATCGGCTTCGCCCTGTCGGCGGCGCTGCACAGCGCCATCACGCTGACCGACGGCAAGGTCGACCAGTCCAACTTCCACGACTTCCAGGTGCTGCGCATCAACGAGATGCCGGTAGTGGAGGTGCACATCGTGCCGTCCGCCGAACCGCCGACCGGTGTCGGTGAGCCCGGCGTGCCGCCCCTGGCGCCGGCGCTGGCCAACGCGCTGTTCGCGGCGACCGGCAAGCGTATCCGCACGCTACCGATCGGCAATCAGTTGCAGGCGTGAGGTTCTAAGCCTGAAGCAATAGCCCCGCGAATGCGGGGCTATTGCTTTGCAGGGTCTACGCTGAAAGAACCGCCGGGGCCTGCTCGCAGATCAGTTCGCGCAGCGCCCGGCGTTCGGCTGGCGGCGTGGCGGCACGGAGCAGGGCGAGGCCACCGTCCTCGTCGGGGATGGCGATTTCGGTCTCGAAGTGCAGTTGCACCTCGTCCAGGGTGATATAGGTGATGCGGTAGGCCTCGGTGCTGTGCATGGTCGCAGGCTCGATGAGGGGAGGGCGCAGGCCCGATGGACACATCCTCGCGCCAGGCGGGCAAGCTCGGAAGTGAAACGCCGTGATGGTGAACATCACGAAAGGCGATGGTGCCGGCGAGATTTTCCGGCAGTTGTCATGCAGGACGGGTATCCTGCGCGGGCGTGCCCACACCGGGCACTTTGTAAATCGAATTGGAGCAGTGACA
Organism: Pseudomonas sp. PDM19; assembly: GCF_014852215.1. Classification (NCBI taxonomy): domain Bacteria; kingdom Pseudomonadati; phylum Pseudomonadota; class Gammaproteobacteria; order Pseudomonadales; family Pseudomonadaceae; genus Pseudomonas; species Pseudomonas sp. PDM19. The sequence continues at coordinate 553,180 of NZ_JACVBG010000001.1, forward strand.
TGAGCCGCGACAAGCAGCTTTTCCCGGAAGACGAAATCGGCGATGCCCTGTGGGCCCTGCAGGAAGACGGCGAAGACCTCTCCCTTGAGCATGAGGTGGAGTTCGCGGTGATCTTCCCGGACGAGCAGTCCGCCCTGGACTTCGCCATCATGCTGCTGCAGAACGGGCAGAAGGTGGCGTACTCCGAGTACGACGGCAACGACAAGCTGCCCTGGCAGGTCCTGGCCTACCCGGTGATGGAGCTCTCCCACGAGCACATCAGCGGCTACGTGGCGCTGCTGTCCGAGCACTCCGCTGACCTGGGCGGTCAGATGGACGGCTGGTCGGCGCTCTGATCGGCTGATGCTGCACGAAAAACGGCGCCTTCGGGCGCCGTTTTTCTTTGGTGGTAAATGCAGGCGGGCGGCCCTTGCAGGGCGCATAACGCGCCAGCGTTATCCGCCGTGCGGGTGCCGGCGGATAACCTGTTCCAGGTTATGCGCCCTACGGTCCTGCAGTCCTTCGCGGATAATGTCCGCTCCTACAGGGGAGCACCGCGTTCGCAGGAAACGACCGTGCCAAATGAAAAGACCCGCGCGAAGCGGGCCTTTTCACTGCGGAGGAAGGCTCACTCCGGCAACGGTGCATTACGCGCCACCTGGCGCAGCGCCTGCTCGTAGTAGTCGGTGCTCTGCGCCCCGGAGATCAGCTGGCGACCATTGAGGATCACTGCCGGCACCGCGCGGATGCCATGGCTGGTGTAGAAATCCTCCTCGGCCACCACCTCGTCGGCGTAGGCGTCGCTGTCGAGGATTTCCCGCGCGCGCACCGCGTCCAGGCCGACGCTGACGGCCACTTCCAGCAGCACTTCCGGGTCGCTCGGGTCGCGCCCTTCGCCGAAGTAGGCGTGCAGCAGCGCCTGCTTCAGGGCGATGTCGCGGTGCGATTCACCCGCCCAGTGCAGCAGGCGGTGGGCGTCGAAGGTGTTGTAGATGCGGCTGCGCTTCTTCAGGTCGAAGTGCACGCCGACTTCCTCGCCCATGGAGCGCAGGTGCTCCTGATTGCGGGCGATGTCCTCGGCACTGCTGCCGTACTTGCGCTGCAGGTGCTCCACCAGGTCTTCCCCTTCGGCGGGCATGTCGGCATTCAGCTCGAAGGGCTTGATGCGCAGTTCCACGGTCAGTTCGCCGTCTACCCGGCGGATGGCGGCCAACAGGCCGTTGAGGCCGATGGCGCACCAGGGGCAGACCACGTCAGAGACGAAATCGATGGTGATGGCGTCGCTCATGGGGCGAACTCCGGCAATTGGGCGAGCTTCCAGCATGGACCCGGAAGGGCGTTTCGATCCAGTGGCGAGACGGCCGGGAGTGCTTTTCGCCTGATTGCCGGGGGCCTGCACCGCCGGGCTGAAGCGCCGGCGGCGGGGGGATGGGGTGCGACTTCCTTGTCGCGATGGGGAAATCAGAAGTCGACGGTCATCGACAGCTTCAGGGTGCGCGGGTCGCCCTGGGTCAGGTAGCCGCCGATGGTGGAGGCCCAGTACGACTTGTTGGCGACGTTTTCCAGGTTGGCGCGCAGGGTCACGTCGCGCTCGTCCACCTTGAAGGCGTAGCGGGCGCCGAGGTCGAAGCGGGTCCAGGCCGGGATGCTCAGGTCGTTGGCCGCGTCCAGGTATTGACCGCCGGTGCGCAGCACGCGGCCGTTGAGGGCGGCGCCCTGGATGCCGGGGACGTCCCAGTCGGCGCCCAGGTTGTACTGGAAGGTCGGCACGCCCACGGCACGGTTGCCGTCGGTCTTGCCGCCGGCAGTGTTCTTCAGCTCGGTGTCGATCCAGGTGCCACCGGCCAGCAGGCGCAGGCCGTCGACCGGTTCGCCGAAGACGTTCAGTTCGATGCCGCGGTTCTCCTGCTCACCGTCGACGCTGAAGATCTTCGAGTCCGGGTCGGTGGTGCTGAACGGCTGCTCGATGCGGTAGAAGGCCAGGTTGCCGCCGTAGCTGCCGAAGTCCAGCTTGGCGCCCACTTCCACCTGCTTGGAGCGGTTCGGCGCGAAGACTTCGCCGAAGTTCGAAGCGCTGCTGGGTGCGGTCGGGCCGGCGGCCAGACCTTCGATGCGGTTGGCGTAGAGCGACAGGTACTCGGTGGGTTTCACCACCAGGCCGTAGACCGGCGTGGTGATGGACTCGTCGTAGCTGGCGGTGCGCTTGCCGACGTAGTTCCAGCCGTCGGTGCCGATGCTCTGGCGGCGCACGCCGACGGTCAGCAGCACGCGGTCATCGAGGAAGCCCAGGGTATCGGCGGCGGCCACGCTCCTGTTCAGCGTCTTGCCGACGATGCCAGGGTCGCTGTAGTCGCCGCCGGCCAGGGTCGGCGCGGGCTTGGGCGTCTGCACCGGGTTGTAGAGGTCGGTCGGGTAGCGCTTGGTGGTCATGGTGTAGGCGCTGCGCTGTTCGGCCCAGATGCCGGCGACGCTGAGGTTCATCTGGTGGCTGACCGGGCCGGTGGCGAAGTGGCCATTGAGGCCGGCCATGGCGCTCTTGTTGTCCTCGTCGTGGGTGGCGTCCATCATGCCGCCCCCCGCGTCGCCGCTGTTGTCGTTGAGGGTCAGCGCGGAGTAGGCGCCGTTCTCGCGGGTGTGCTTGGCGCCACCGGAGAGGTAGGCCGTCCAGTTGTCATTGAGGTCGTACTCGGCGCGGAACATGCCGAAGGTGTCTTCCAGCTGCGAGTAGCTCCAGGACTGGCCGTAGTTGTGGTCGGCATCCGGGGCGTGGGGGATGCTGGTGACACCGCTGCCGACGTAGACCACCGGGCGGCCCTGGTTGATGCGCTGCTTCTGGTAGCCGAAGTCGGTGTTCAGGCGCAGGCGCTCGCCACGGTAGTCGAGGTTGACGGTGGCCAGCTTGTAGCGCTGGTTCTCGTCGTCGACGCCGGTCTCGCCCTCGCGCTGGGCCAGGTTGACCCGTGCGCCGAAGCGGTTGTCCTCGCCGAAGCGCTGGCCGAGGTCGAGGTGCTCGCCGATCTGGTTGTCGCTGCCGTAGCCCAGGGTCACGCTGCGGGTGGGGGTGTCCTCGGCGCGCTTGGTCTGCAGGTTGACCGCGCCGCCGATGCCGCTGCCGCTGGGCGTCACGCCGTTGATGAAGGCGTTGGGGCCCTTGAACAGCTCGACGCGCTCCAGCGACTCGGTGCCGATGATCTGCCGCGGGGTGACGCCGTACAGGCCGTTGAGCGAGACATCGTCGGTGCTCAGCGGCAGGCCGCGGATGACGAAGATCTGCGAGAAGTTGCCGTAGCCGTTGCCCTGGCGCACCGAGGCGTCGTTGAGCAGTACGTCGCCGACGGTCTGCGCCTGGGTGTCCTGGATGGTCTTGGCGGTGTAGCTGGCGAAGCTGAAGGGCACGTCCTGGATATCCTGGTTGCCCATCATGCCCAGTTGCGCGCCCCGTGCGACCTGGCCGCCGGTATAGGCGGGCGGCAGGTCACCGGGTTGCCGGGCGGCGCCGCTGACGGTGGTGGCGTCCATTTCCAGGGCGCCGCTGTCATCGGGGGCGGCCTCCACGCCGTAGCCACTGCTCTTGCGCACCAGGCGGTAGCCGCTGCCTTCAAGCAACTGCTCCAGGCCCTGCTCGGGGGCGAAGCTGCCTTTCAGGCCCGCGCTCTGCTGGCGGTTCAGCGCCTGCGCCTCGAACGCCAGCGGCACGCCGGCCTGGGCGGCGAAGCGCGCCAGCACCTCGCCCAGCGGGCCGGGGGCGATGTCGTACTGGCGCTGCTGGCTGGCGGCTTCGGCGGCCAGGCTGGGCAGCACGACGCCGCCGGTCAGGGCCAGGCCGACGGCCAGGGCGAGGGAGTGCGGGCGGAGGCGGGAGCGGAGGAGCATGGAGTGTTCCTGTCGGCGAATGGAGGTTGTCTTCCTCTTCACCGGGCGAAGTCGAAAAAGGTGTCAGGGGTGGGCGAAAAAATTTCAGAGAGGCCATTTGTAGGATGGCGTGGAGCGCAGCGATACCCATCGGCTCGTGCGGAAACAGCAGGGGTATCGTTTAGGCTCCTCCCATCCTGCAAAGGTGCTGATGGCGAGGACGGTTGGCAGTCACGCCGGCTCCACCGTGACCCAGTAGCGCGTCATCCGCCGCAGCTTCACCGGCAGCATGTCCGCCAGCAGCGCGAGGCCGGCGTCGCTGTCGCCCAGTGGGATCGCCCCGGTCACGCGCAGGTTCGCCAGGCGCGGGTCGCAGCGCAGGAAGCCGCTGCGGTAGCGGCCCAGCTCGCCCAGCAGGTCGTCCAGGCGCATGCCCTGGGCCAGCAGCATGCCGTTTTCCCAGGCGCTGGCGTTGGCATCCGCTGTCTGCAGCGGCTGGAAGCCCTGCGCGCCGAACACCAGTTGCTGGCCGGTGCCGACTGTCTGGCTCGCATAGCCCGGCAGCTCGACGCTGACCTCCTTGTCGAGCACCGCGACGCGGCATGCATCGCCCAGGTCGCGCAGGCTGAAACGTGCGGCCGGGGTGCGCAGCTGGCCGTGGCGGCTGTCGACGAGGAAGGGGCGCGGGTCGGGCAGGGCGTCGACGAGGATTTCGCCTTCGAGCAGGCTCAGGCGCCTTTCGCGGGCGTTGAAGGCCACGTTCACCGCGCTGTCGGTATTCAGGGTCAGCTGGCTGCCGTCGGGCAGGCGCAGGTGCTTGCGCTCGCCCACGGCGGTGCGCAGGTCGGCGTTCCATTCCGCCCAGGGCAGCTGCCGCGCTGCCAGCCAGGCGGCCGGCGCCACGGCCATCAGCACGCCCAGGCGGTTGAGCATCTGCCGGCGGCTCAGGCCGCTGCGTTGCAGGCTCTGCCGGCCAAGGCCCGGCGGCAGCTGGCGCAGGCCCAGCAGGGCTTCGGCGCGGCGCCAGGCTTCGGCGTGTTGAGCGCTGCGCGCGCGCCATTGCTCGATGGCCTGCAGGTCGGCGCTACTGGCCGGGTGTTCGTTGAGGCGCACCAGCCAGTCGGCGGCTTCGCCGAGGATGCCGGGGTCCAGCGGTTGCTCGCGCATCAGGCGATGCTCAGGCAGGCGACGAAGCCGGCGCGCATGTAGCGCTTTACGCTGGCCAGGGAGATGCCCAGCTGCCCGGCGATCACCAGGTAGGTCAGGCCATCCAGTTGCGACAGCAGGAAGGCCTCGCGGGTCAGTGCCGGCAGCTCGCTCAGGGCGGCATCGATGCGCTCCAGCGCTTCGAGGATCAGCTCGCGGGTTTCCGGGCCGGGCGCCTGCTCTTCGGGCAGCGCGGCGACGCTTTCCAGATAGGCGCGTTCGATCTCCTGACGCCGCCAGCGGTCCACCAGCAGGCCCTTGGCGATGTGGGTGAGGAGGGCGCGCGGGCGCTCGCCGAGGTCCTCCAGCGGCCGCCGCAGCAGGCGCAGGAAGGTGTCATGGGCGAGGTCGGCGGCATCCCAGGCGTTGCCCAGCCTGCCGCGCAGCCACTGCTGGAGCCAGCCGTTGTGCTCGTTGTAGAGGGTGTGCAGATGCTGCGGGGACGGGGTTTCGACGAGGGCCACAGTGTGTGCGTCAGGTTTTCATTTGAGAATGCCTATCATTTTATGGTTTTCCCGCCGCATAGCGCAATGGCACGGCGGCGCAGCCGGTCGGACGACACCGCCCGCGACCCTCCGACACTGGAATTGCCACGAAGACGCGCTACCTTGAGCCTGTTGCGCTCAGAAATTTCTGACGCCGCACTTCCTCTCGCCGTCCCGCGCAGGCAACGGACCCGCAGCAGCAGGCCCGGCAGTCACCCAGCAGATACGGAGCACACCATGGCTCGCACCACGCCCATCGAGCTTTACCGCAACATCGGCATCGTCGCCCACGTCGACGCCGGCAAGACCACGACAACCGAGCGCATCCTTTTCTACACCGGTGTGAACCACAAGATGGGCGAGGTGCACGACGGCGCGGCGACCATGGACTGGATGGTGCAGGAACAGGAGCGCGGCATCACCATCACCTCGGCGGCCACCACGGCGTTCTGGCAGGGCTCCTCCAAGCAGTACCCCAACAAGTACCGCTTCAACATCATCGACACCCCCGGCCACGTGGACTTCACCATCGAGGTGGAACGCTCCCTGCGCGTGCTCGACGGCGCGGTGGTGGTGTTCAGCGGCGCCGATGGTGTCGAGCCGCAATCCGAGACGGTCTGGCGCCAGGCCAACAAGTACCACGTGCCGCGCCTGGCCTACGTCAACAAGATGGACCGCCAGGGCGCCGACTTCCTCCGCGTGGTGGCGCAGATCAAGCAGCGCCTGGGGCATACCCCGGTGCCGATCCAGCTGGCCATCGGCTCGGAGGAAACCTTCGCCGGGCAGATCGACCTGGTGAAGATGAAGGCCATCGTCTGGAACGACGCCGACCAGGGCACCAGCTACACCGAGGAACCCATCCCGGCCGAACTGCAGGCGCTGGCGGACGAGTGGCGCGCACACATGGTCGAGGCCGCGGCCGAAGCCAACGACGACCTGATGAACAAGTACCTCGAAGGCCAGGAACTGACCATCGAGGAGATCAAGGCCGGCCTGCGCCAGCGCACCCTGGCCAACCAGATCGTCCCGGCGGTGCTGGGTTCCTCGTTCAAGAACAAGGGCGTGCCGCTGGTGCTCGACGCGGTGATCGACTACCTGCCGGCGCCCACGGAAATCCCCGCGATCAACGGCACCGATCCGGACGACGAAGAGAAGCACCTGGAGCGTCAAGCCGACGACAGCGAGCCGTTCTCCGCGCTCGCCTTCAAGATCGCCACCGACCCCTTCGTCGGCACCCTGACCTTCGCCCGTGTCTATTCCGGCGTACTGAGCAGCGGCGACGCTGTGCTCAACTCGGTAAAGATCAAGAAGGAGCGCGTCGGCCGCATGGTGCAGATGCACGCCAACCAGCGCGAAGAGATCAAGGAAGTGCGCGCCGGCGACATCGCCGCGCTGATCGGCATGAAGGACGTCACCACCGGCGACACCCTGTGCTCCATCGACAAGCCGATCATCCTCGAGCGCATGGACTTCCCCGATCCGGTGATCTCCGTGGCCGTGGAACCCAAGACCAAGGCCGACCAGGAGAAGATGGGCATCGCCCTGTCCAAGCTGGCCCAGGAAGACCCCTCGTTCCGCGTGAAAACCGATGAGGAAACCGGCCAGACCATCATCTCCGGCATGGGCGAGTTGCACCTGGACATCATCGTCGACCGCATGCGCCGCGAGTTCAACGTCGAGGCCAACATCGGCAAGCCGCAGGTGGCCTACCGCGAGGCGATCCGCAGGAAGTGCGAGATCGAAGGCAAGTTCGTCCGCCAGTCCGGTGGCCGTGGCCAGTTCGGCCACTGCTGGATTCGCTTCGAGCCGGGCGACGAGGGCAAGGACGGGCTGGAGTTCGTCAACGAGGTGGTCGGCGGCGTGATCCCGCGCGAGTTCATCCCGGCGATCCAGAAGGGCATCGAGGAGCAGATGCAGAACGGCGTGCTCGCCGGCTACCCGCTGATCGGCCTGAAGGCCTCGGTGTTCGACGGCTCCTACCACGACGTCGACTCCAGCGAGATGGCGTTCAAGATCGCCGCTTCCATGGCCACCAAGCAGCTCTCGCAGAAGGGCGGCGCGGTGCTGCTTGAGCCGGTGATGAAGGTCGAGGTGGTGACGCCGGAGGATTACATGGGCGACGTAATGGGCGACCTCAACCGCCGGCGCGGACTGATCCAGGGCATGGAAGACACCCCGGCGGGCAAGGTCATCCGCGCCGAGGTGCCGCTGGGCGAGATGTTCGGCTACGCCACGGACGTGCGTTCGATGTCCCAGGGGCGGGCGAGCTATTCGATGGAGTTCACCAAGTACGCCGAGGCGCCGGCGAACATCGCCGAGGCGATCATCAAGAAGTCCCAGGGGTGAGTTGTTCCTGAACCGATAACGGCGCCCACGGGCGCCGTTTCTTTTTTGCAGTTGTTGCGCAGCGGCCGGCTGAGCCCGCTCCTACACGGGGGCGTCACTCCGCCAACGGCAACTCGAAACAGAACATCGCGCCACACGGCTCGACATTCTCCGCCCAGATATCACCGCGATGCCGCGAGACGATGCTCTGGCACAGCGCCAAACCAATGCCGTTGCCGCTCACCTTCGACGTGAAGAAGCCATCGAACAGCCGTTCCTTGGCGCCGGCATCGATGCCCCGGCCCTGGTCGAGGACTGACAATCGCGCGTTGTTCCCTTCGCTAGAAGTGCGAATGCGCAGCAGGCGGCGCTCTTCGGGGAGGTTGAGCATCTCCTCGATGGCGTTGAAGGCGAGGTTGAGGATCACCTGGCCGACCAGCACCTTCTCGCAGCTCACCCACAGAGGTTCGGCGCAGCGCTCCAGCTCCACGCGCACGTTGCTCGGCTGGGCCTTGAGGCTGATGAAGTAGAGGGTTTCGCCGAGCAGTTCGTTGAGGTCGATGCGCTGTTCGGCCTGCTCCAGCTTCACCACGTATTCGCGCACGCTCTTGATGATCAGCGAGGCGTGCTCGATCTGCCGCACCGCGCTGTCCAGGCCCCAGGCGGCGGAGGCTTCGGTCTTCTGTTCGCGGTCCAGGCGGATCAGCGCGCCCTCGATGAAGTTGCGCGTGGCCGCCAGCGGTTGGCTGAGCTCGTGGGCAATCGCCAGGGCCATCTCGCCCATGGCGTTGTAGCGCGCCAGGTACTCCAGCTTCTGGTCGCTCTGGCGCTGCGCCTGGGCCGCGCGCACCTGCTCGGTGACGTCGCGGAACAGCAGCAGGTGGCCGACCAGGTCGTCCTCGATCTCGATGTAGCGGCAGGTCGCGTGGTGCCAGCGCCATTCGCCGTCCAGGCGCTGCAACTGGTAACTGACGGAATAGGGCTCGCGGCTCGGCGGCTGCATGGCGAGGTGGTGTTCCAGGCGCGGGCGCGTGGCGGTGTCGCAGCGGCCGAGGAAGTTGTGCGCCAGCCAGTCGTCCTGGCTGCCGCCCAGCAGGGGCAGAGCGGATTCGCTCAAGAAACGCAGGTTGCCGTTGGCATCCAGCACCGCCACGCCTTCGGCGAGGTCCTGCATGAAGGCCTTCAGCCGGCTCTCGAAACGCTGCAGGTCGCGCTCGACCTGCTTCTCCTTCGAGATATCGCGGAACTGCACCATCAGCACATCGCGCTCCTGCAGGTGGACGCGGGTGGCGACGGCTTCGGAAAGAATCTCCACGCCCTGCTTGGAGCGGTAGCACCACTCGATGGTGCGCTGCCCGGTGCGCGCAGCGCCTTCCAGCCAGCGCAGGCCGACCGAGCGGCGGTACTGCGGGGCCTTGGCGGTCATGTCCGGCGCTTTCAGCGGCACCAGCTCTTCGAGGGTGAAGCCGAGCACGGCCAGCGCTGCGTTGTTCGCCCAGAGGATTTCCTTGGTCTGCGCGTCGTGGAGGATCACGCACAGCGGCATGGCCTGGAGCAGGGCGAGGAAGTCGTCGGGCTTGGGCTGGAACATCGAGCGTGCTCTCGGAGGCAGGTTCGGATTGGCAGTGGCGTCTTTATACCGCGCAGCGTAGCGCGAAGGGACTGCGGAGTAACCCGGCGCCGACTAGGGGATTTCTTTAGGCATGGGGCTGCACGCACCAATAGTTGGGCGGGCAGGGCGGTTCATACACTGGCCCCAACGACGACCGACCCGCATCGAACGGGCTGGCCCTACAAGAACAACCGGAGATGACGCCATGCTGCGTGCCGCTCTCGCCGAACCGCTCGATGCGGACGGCCGTGCCCTCGAATTCCAGCGCGTACTGGATGAAGTCCGCCAGCGCCGCGAGGAGTTCGACACCCGCTCCTTTGTCCCGCGCGACATGATCGAACGCTTCCGCGACGTGGGCATCTACCGTGCCGCCACGCCCAAATGCTTCGGTGGCGACGCGCTGCCGCCGGCCCAGTTCCTGCGTCTGGTCGAGCGCATCGCCGAAGCCGATGGCTCCGCCGGCTGGGTTGCCAGCTTCGGCAGCGCCAGCACCTACCTCACCGCGCTGCCGCGTCACACCCTTGCTGAACTCTATGCCGACGGCCCGGACCTGGTGTTCGCCGGTGGCCTGTTCCCGATCCAGCCGGCGACCCAGGTGGAAGGCGGCTGGCGTGTCAGCGGTACCTGGAAGTTCGCCAGCGGCTGCAAGGGCGCCGACGTGCTCGGCGTCGGCATCGGTATCGGCGGGCCGGGCGGCAAGCCGCGCACCGCGCTGCTGCGGGCAAAGGATGTGGAGATCGTCGAGAACTGGAACGTGGTCGGCCTCAAGGGCACCGGCAGCCACGACCTGAAGCTGGACAACGCCTTCGTCGCGGACGACTGGACCTTCATCCGTGGCGGCCAATCGAACATCGACGAGCCGCTGTACCGCTACCCGACCATTGCCTACGCCGCCCAGGTACTCGCCGTGGTGAACCTCGGCCTGGCCCGCGCGGCGCTGGACGAGATCACCCGCATGGCGTCGTCCAGCGGCGTGACCGGTGCGCCCAAGCTGGGTGATCGGGCCTACGTGCGCATCGAGATTGGCAAGGCCGAAGCCGAACTTCAGGCCGCGCGCGGCTTCTTCTATGACGCCACCGAGGCCGTCTGGGCATCCATTCTTGCCGGCGATGCGGTCAGCCCGGAGCAGGTCAGCCAGCTGCGCCTGTCCGCCGTGCACGTGTCCCGCGCTGGCGCCGACGTGGTGCGCCGCGCCTACACCCTGGCCGGCACCACGGCGATCTACCTGCACCACCCGCTGCAGCGCTATCTGCGCGACGCCATGGTGGTCACCCAGCACGCTTTCCTCAGCGATGGCATGTACGACGGCGCCGGCGCGGTGCTGCTCGATGTGCCGCCGTTCCCCGGATACATCTGATTCGAACCCATAAGAACAAGGACCCAGAAACATGACCCGTCCGACCACCGAACCCTTGCGCGTACTGTTCTGCATCGGCATCGCCCAGCCGTTCTTCGACCTGCCCACCGGTGAAGGCATCACTGTGTGGAAGGGCTTCTCGCAGATGATGAGTGACCTTGGCGCGCTGCCGGGCATGAACGTGCTCGGCGTGCTGGATGACGACCGCCTGATGGTCGGCCCGTCCACCACCTCGCCCTGGACCGTCTACATCATGGCCGACGTGGACTGCCACCAGACCGTGATCGACGCCTGCAACCTGTTCCGCACCACTCCGGTGGGCGAGTACAGCCTGTGGAAGTACGCCAAGGTCGAGGCGCGCATCGGCCGCCCGCTGACCATTCCCGAAGCCGCGCGGACCTGAGCCATGAGCAGCCTGAGCATGGCCGAGCTGAACCGCCGCCTGGAGACCCTCGAAGGGGAAAGCCAGGTGCGCCGGTTGATGGCCCGCTACATGGACCTCTGCGACGTGCCGCACGCGCCGGTGGCGATGAGCGAGCTGGCCGAGCTGTTCAGCGAGGACGCGGTGTGGGAGGGCATCGGCTCTTCCACGGCGCAGACCTTCGGTCATCACCAGGGCCGCGAGGCGATTGCCGCGTTCGTCTTCGGCTACCTGCCGCCGTCGCCGCACTTCGCGCTGAACCTGCACTTCCTCACCAGCGAGTCGATCCGCGTCGACGGTCGCACCGCTCGTGGGCAATGGATCATGCAGCAGCTTTCGACCTACGCCGAGGGCCACACCGAGCTGTTCGGCACGCGCCTGGACATCGATTTCCGCGAGATCGACGGGCGCTGGCAGATCAGCCACTTCCGCACCCAGCGCCTGTCGCAGCGCCTGCTGGGCAGCGCAGAGGAGACCCGTCCATGAGCACCTTCGTCAGCGAGTTCCTCCTCGGCCGCAACGATAACGGCGACGGCAAGCGCGTCGCGGTCAAGGACAGCATCGACATCGCCGGCTACCCGACCCGTTGCGGCACCCGTGCGCTGGCCGACGCCGCGCCAGCCGAGCGCAACGCCTTCGTGGTCGACGCTGTGCTCAACGCCGGCTGGCAGATCGTCGGCAAGACCAACCTTCACGAACTGGCCTTCGGCGTCACCGGCATCAACGACTGGACCGGCACGCCGATCAACCCGATGGCGCCCGACCGCGTGCCGGGCGGCTCGTCCAGCGGTTCCGCGTCTGCCGTGGCGGCCGGGTTGGCGGATATCGCCCTGGGCACTGATACCGGCGGTTCGGTCCGCGTACCGGCGGCCTGCTGTGGCATCGCCGGGCTGAAGCCGACCTTCGGCCGGGTCAGCCGCGACGGCGTGCATCCGGCGCAGAGCAGCCTGGATTGCGTCGGCCCGTTCGCCGCCAACATGGCCGACCTGATCGCCGCCATGCAGGTCATCTGCCCCGGCTTCGGCGAGGTGCGGATGCCGGGCGAGGGTGCCCGCGTGGCCTTCCTCGAAGTGCCATCGGCGCCGCACATCCAGGCCTGCTTGGGTGCCGCCGCCGACCGCGCCGGCTGGCGCCGCAGCCACCTGTTCCTCGGCGAGTTCGAGGCGGCCTTCCAGGCCGGGCTGGTGGTGATCAACCACGAGAACTGGGCCGCTTATGCGGCGCTGACCGGCAAGGGCCTGATCGGCGCCGACGTCGAGCAGCGCCTGCTGCTGGCCAGCCGCACCACCGACGCCGAGCGCGCCGAGGCCCAGAAGGTGCGCGACGGTTTCACCCGCGCTATCGACGCTGCGCTGGAGGACTTCGAAGTCCTGCTGTTGCCGACCATGCCCGACCTGCCGCCGCTGCTCAGCGATGCGCGCAACGGCAAGTCCGTGGCCGGCATGACGCCTCTGGTGCGGCCTTTCAACCTGAGCGGACACCCGGCGCTGACTGTGCCGGTGGACCTGGATTGCGGCGGGCTGAAAGTCGGCCTGCAGATCGTCGGCCGCAAGGGCGACGACGAACGTGTGTGTGCCTTCGGCGCGCAACTCGAACACAGCCTGGCTGCCACGCGGCCTGCGCAAAAACATAAGAAATCGGCATGAGGAGATGGGCATGAGCGCTCACGAATACCGGCTGATCGCCCGGTCGCGCAGCGTCGAAGAGCTGGTCGGCGACGACCGCGTCGATGTTTCGCTGTACAACGACCCGCAGCTGTTCGAAGCGGAGATGGACAAGATCTTCTACCGCACCTGGGTGTGGGTCGCCCACGAAAGCGAAGTGCGCAACGCCGGCGACTTCAAGACCACCAGCGTCGGTCGCCGCCCGGTGATCGTGGTGCGCGACAAGAAGGGCACTATCAACGTCCTGGAAAACCGCTGCCGCCACCGCGGCGCCACCGTGTGCGAGAAGCACAAGGGCAATGCCACCGGCTTCACCTGCCCGTACCACAGCTGGTCCTATGCGCTGGACGGCAAGCTGCGCGCGCTGCCGTACCCGGACGGCTACGAGGACATCCTCGACAAATCCGAGCTGCCGCTGACCAGCCTGCGGGTCGAGAGCTACGCCGGCATGGTGTTCGCCACCTACAACGACGAGATCGAGCCGCTGGAAGACTTCCTCGGCGGCGCCAAGCACTGGATGGACCTGTTCATGAAGCAGGGCGCCGGCTACCCGATCAAGACCCAGGGCGAACACAAGTTCACCTTCCGCGGCAACTGGAAGATCCAGCTGGAAAACACCACCGACGGCTACCACTTCCCCATCGTGCACAAGTCGTTCATGTCCTCGGTGGATGAAGAGACCGAAGAGATGCTCTCGTTCATGAGTGACGAGCAGGCAGTCACCCACGCCCTGGGCAACGGCCACAGCGTGATGGTGATGGTTCCCGAGCACGTCGACCTCGACCACGACGACGGCACCGAGCAGCTCCAGGAGCGCTTCGCCCACGTCACCGAGGAACTGTCGAAAACCATGCCGCCGGAACAGGTGCGCCGCATCGTCCGTTCGCTGCACGGCGCCGGCTTCAACCTCAACCTGTTCCCCAACGTGGCCATGTCCATGTCGTTCTTCCGCGTGCTGCGGCCGATCTCCGTCACCGAGACCGAGATTCGCCATGTCGCGCTGGGCATGGACGGCGGCCCGGAAATCGCCAACCGCGAGCGCATGCGCATCCACGAGCACTTCCAGGGCCCGTTCGGCTTCGGCAGCCCGGATGACGCCGAGGCCTGGGACCGCGTGCAGCGTGGCTCCTACGCCGGCGTCGACGCGCCGATCCTGGTCAACCGCGGCCTGAACCGCGAAGTGGTCGCCGAAAACGGCGACAAGGTCTCCCACGCCACCGACGAAGGCGGCATGCGCGAGGCATACCAGATGTGGAAAAGGATGATGAGCCAATGAGCAACGACACCCTGAACGGCTTCTCCGGCCCGCTGGCCAAGGCCATCGAGTTCGTCTGGCGCGAAGCCGAACTGCTGGACCGCAAGGACTACGCACAGTGGTCGCAGCTGTGGAGCGAGGACGGCGTCTACGTGGTGCCGATCGACGGCGAGGACGATGACTTCGCCTCGAGACTGAACTACGTCTTCGACGATGCGCGTATGCGCGCCCTGCGTATCGAACGTCTCACCGGCGGCCACTCGCCGTCGGCAGTGGATGCGGCTAAGACCGTGCGCACCATCTCGCGCTTTTCCCTGGTGGAAGCGGCGGGCGACCTGGTCGAGGTGAACTCGGCGCAGGTGCTCTACGCCTACAAGCGCGGCGTGGCGACTCCGTTCATTGCCGACCTGAACCACCGTATCCGCTTCGTCGACGGCCAGCCGCGACTGGAGCGCAAGGTGATCCGCCTGATCAACGCCGAAGACGCGCTCAACGCGCTCGGCTTCCTGCTCTGAGGGCCGCGCCATGCAACGAGTAGCCCTGGTAACCGGCGCCGCACGCGGGCTGGGTGAGGTCATTGCGCGCCGCCTGCACGCTGCCGGTCTGCGCGTGGCGCTCGCCGACCTGAATGAAGAAGCGGTGCAACGCCTGGCCGACGAGCTTGACCCCGAGGGCCGCACGGCTGTCGGGTTGAAGCTGGACGCGCGGGAGAAAGCCGATTTCGAGCGTGCCCGTGACCTGCTCGCCGAGCGCTGGGGCGGCACCGACATCCTGGTGAACAACGCCGGGATGTCCAAGGTGGCCGCGCTCATGGACATCAGCCCGGAGGACTTCGACGCCTCCATGGCGGTGAACCTGCGCGGCACCTTCGTCGCCTGCCAGGTTTTCGGCACGCACTTCGCGGCGCGCGGCTATGGCCGCATCGTCAACATCGCCTCGCTGGCCGGGCAGAACGGCGGCACCGCCACCGGCGGCCACTACGCGGCAGCCAAGGGCGGCGTGGCGACCCTGACCAAGGTGTTCGCCCGCGAACTCTCGGGCCAGGGCGTGACCGTCAATGCCATCTCGCCGGGGCCGCTGGACTTGCCGGTGGTCTACGAGAGCGTGGCGCCCGAGCGCCTGGAACTGATCCTCAAGACCATCCCCACCGGCCGCCTGGGCGACCCGACCTTCATCGCCGACAGCGTGCTGCTGCTCTGCGCGGAGAACGCCGGATCGGTGACGGGCGCCTGCTGGGATATCAATGGCGGGTTGTTCATGCGCTGAGGCTTCGGGCTGAGTGATCGGCGGATAACGCTGCGCGTTATCCGCCCTGCGCTCGGTCCTGGCATGGGTGATGGGCTTCAAGCCCCCTCACCCTAACCCTCTCCCGAAGGGAGAGGGGACCGTCCGGAGCAGGATGAAACCGCATCGTCAGCCGGCACATTCTGCTCCCTCTCCCTCCGGGAGAGGGCTGGGGTGAGGGCAGTGCCCTTGCTCCGAAATCAATCAAACGGAGAGAGGAAACCTCTCTCCAGAGCAACATCGACAACCCGTCCGCTCGTGAAAAAGAGGCCGGAAAGGGGCCACAGAGCCCGCACTCAACGCCTTGCAGGTAACGCCATGATGAAGGTCAGAATCGAAAGGATCGTCGAGGAAGCGCAGGACATCCGTTCCTTGCGCCTCGTACGTTGTGATGGCCAGCCGTTCGACGCCTACGAGCCGGGCGCCCACGTCGACGTCACCGGCCCCACCGGGGTGACGCGCCAGTATTCGCTGTGCAGCCCGCCGGATGACCGCGCGGCCTATCTGGTAGCGATCAAGAAGGAAGGCGCCTCCCGTGGCGGATCCAGCGCGCTGCACGAAGTGCGCGAAGGCATGGAGCTGGACATCGGCGCGCCGCGCAACCTGTTCCGCCTGGCGCCGGAAGCCCGCGAGCACGTGCTGTTCGCCGCCGGCATCGGCGTCACGCCGCTGCTGAGCATGGCCTACCGCCTGAACGCCAGGGGCGAGTCCTATCGCCTGCATTACTTCGCCCGTTCGGCCGAGCACGCGGCCTTCGTCGAGCTGCTGGCCAGCGAGGCCTTCGCCGGCAAGGTGGAGCTGCACTACGGCGTCGAACCCGCCGACCTCGACCGCGTGTTGGGCGAGTGCCTGGAGCGCGCGCCGCAACAGGCCCACGTCTACACCTGCGGCCCGGCGCCGTTCATGAACAAGGTGGTCGAAATCGCCGCGCGCAGCCGCCCGGAAGACGCCATCCACCTGGAACACTTCCAGGCCGACCCGGCCGCCAACGCGGCGCCGACCGGTTCCTTCGAAGTGGAGTTGGCCAGCTCCGGCGTGGTGCTTCACGTACCGGCGGACTCGACGCTGGTGGACGTGCTGCAGGCCCATGGCTGCGACATCGATACCGAGTGCCGCGAGGGCATCTGCGGCACCTGCATCGTCGAAGTGCTGGAGGGCGAGCCGGAGCACCGCGACAACTGCCTGTCGAACAAGGAGAAGGCTGCCAACAAGCAGATCTGCGCTTGTGTGTCTCGTGCCAAATCGGCGCGGCTGGTGCTGGACCTGTAATCCGGACTGCTCTTCGTAGGATGGGTGGAGCGCAGCGATACCCATGCTGCTGGTGCGCGGATTGATGGGTATCGCTTCGCTCCACGCCATCCTGCGTGGTGTTTCCTGGCGCGCGGAGCGCCCCGTGGGTTCGCTTCTGCAGGGGATGGCACAGCTGGCAATCCGTCTGGCAGACAGCGACACCCACATGCCGCCTGCACTTGCTAGCCTCCGGCAATAGCCCCACGTTCGGAGTCCCCCATGCCTGCGTTGATCGCGCGCCTGGCACTTGGCTGCCTGCTGCCGGTCGCCGTCCTCCTCGGCCTCGGCGCCATGCCGGGGCTCGGCTATGCCTGGGATTTCGCCAACGCCGCCGGGCTGCTCGGGGCCTGCCTGCTGGGGCTGCTGTTCGTTATCGGTGGCCGCCCGCAACCGCGGCCGCTCTACGAGGGCAAGTTCTTCCTGCGCCTGCACCGCGACCTGGGCTTTGCCGCCGTTGCGTTGCTGCTGGTGCACATCGTTGTGCTGCTGGTCGATGAGCCGCTACTGATCGAAGAGCTGCTGCCATCCGCGCCCGGCTACATGCAGGCCGGGCTGGCGTCGGCCATCCTGATGCTGGTGCTGGCGGTATCCAGCCTGAGCCGCGTCCGCCCGCGCTGGAGCAGCAGCGCCGCTTCGTTCCGCCGCTGGCATTACGGCGGCAGCCTGCTCGCCCTGTCGCTGATGGCTGTCCATGTGCTCGGCGCGGGCTACTACAGCGGCGGAGTCTGGAAGGGCGCGTTGCTGGTGGCGCTGATGCTGGCGGTGGCCCTCTGGCCACGCCTGCCCAAGCCTGCCAACGGCGTCAGCGGTCGCAAGCGCAACACCGCGCAGCGCGCCACCTGGTTGGTGCTGGCGGCCAGCGTGTTGATCATCGGCCTGTCGGCGCTCTACAGCGTGCTGGCGAATCTGGAGCTGCCACTGTGAGGCGCGTCTGGATCGGGTTTTCAGTTACCGCAGTCATCGTGCTGTCGGCAGGGGCGTGGTTCGCCCATGAGCACTGGCAGCGCAGCCGCCCGCTGCTGCCGCTGGCGTTCCCCCATGAGCCGCACGCCTCGGTGAACTGCATCACCTGCCACCACGACTACCAGGACCAGTCGCCCTCGGTCTCCGGCAACCGCACCTGCATCCTCTGCCACAAGCAGAGCCCGGCGCTGGCCGCGCGCATCGAGGCGGATTTCCACCAGCTCTGCCAGAGCTGCCACCTGCAGCGCCTGCAGTCTTTCCATGCCAGCGGACCGGTGCGCAGCTGCCAGGCGTGCCACCGTGATACAGCCGGGAAGTCGTACCCGTAGCACCACGGAGAGCACACACCTGTAGGAGCGGGCCATGCCCGCGAACGGCGGACAAGGTCCGCCCTTCGCAGTTGGAAAAGGATGGCGCTGCTTTCGGGCTGGTCGCAGGCATGGCCCGCTCCTACAAAAGCTGGCCCGGCATCAAGCCGGGCCTTTTTTCAGCTGCGATACAGCACCGGCCGCCGCAGGTGCACATAGCTGTACCCCTCACGCGCCAGGGCGATGCGGTGCGGGTCCAGTTCGGCCACCAGCAATTCCTCGCCTTGCTTGGCCTTGGTCAGCACCTGGCCATCCGGGGCGACGATGCTGCTCAGGCCGCAGTATTCGATCTCGCCCTCGCTGCCGACGTAGTTGGCGTAGGCCAGGAACACCTGGTTCTCGTAGGCGCGGGTCGGCACCAGCACCTGGGCGACGAATTCGTAGGGGCGCATGTTCGCAGTGGGCACCAGCACGACATCCGCGCCGGCCAAAGCGAGCGTGCGCACGGCCTCGGGGAATTCCACGTCGAAGCAGATCAGCAAGCCGACCTTCCAGCCGTCGAGCTCGAAGATCGCCGGCGGCTCATCGGAGGCGCTGAACTGGCTGCGGTCGAGGTCGCCGTAGAGGTGGGTCTTGCGGTAGTTGGCGCGGCGTTCGCCCTGCCGGTCGATCAGCTGCACGCTGTTGAAGATGGCGTCGCCGTCACGTTCGGGATAGCCGTAGAGGATGCCGAGCTTGTGCTCGCGGGCGATCTCGGCGATGCGCAGGGCAGACGGGCCGTCGCAGCTTTCCGCAAGCTCCGCGACACGCTTCGCGCCGATGTTGTAGCCGGACAGGTACATCTCCGGCAGCACCAGCAGGTCCGCACCGTTCTGCACCGCCTGTTGCGCGGCCTGCTCCAGGCGGCGCAGGTTGCCGGCGACGTCGTCGGGGCCGGGAGGGCACTGGTAGAGGGCGAGGTACATGGGGTTCTCCTTCGAAACGCGCAAGGCCGGGATCAGGCAGTTTGCACCCGATCCCGGCCCCGCGCGAGCCACTGTTCAGTCAAGGCAGGGGAGCGGCGCGGATCAGTCCGGCAGTTCCATCGGGCCCAGTTCGGCGAAGCGGTCGCCGGGGCCGGGGTTGTCCGGATGGGTCGCGCCGCCGAAGTGCTTCATGATGCCCCACACGGCGTTCAGCGAGGTCTGCACCGCGCCTTCCACCCAGGCCGGGGTCCAGGACACATCGTCGCCGGCGATAAAGATGCCGCGCTGCTCGGCGGGCATGTCGTCCTGCATGAAGTGCGCATACATGCGCTGGTTGTAGCGGTAGTGGCCCGGCAGCGCGCCCTTGAAGGCGCCGAGGAAGTGCGGGTCGGCCTCCCAGGACACGGTGATCGGGTTGCCGATGATGTGGCCGGCGATGTCGACCTTCGGGTAGACCTTCTTCAATGCATCCAGCGCAAGCTGCACGCGCTTCTCCACCGGATGCGGGAGCATCTTCATGGCGTCGCTCATCCAGGAGTAGGACAGGCAGATCACCCCCGGCTTGTCGTCGCCGTTGTCGAACAGGTAGGTGCCGCGGGTGAGGCGGTCGGTGAGGGTCATGCTCATCACGTCGCGGCCGGTCTGCGGGTCCTTGTCCTTCCAGAACGGCCGGTCGACCATCACGAAGGTCTTCGAGGACTGCATGTAGCGGGTGCGGTCCAGGGCCATCCACATTTTCTGCGAGAACAGCGCTTCCTCGCACTCGATCTGGGTGGTCAGCAGCCAGGTCTGGCAGGTCGCGAGGACGGCCGCGTAGTGGCGGGTGTCACCCCAGTAGTCGGTGACGGCGAAGGTGCCGTCGGCGGCGCGGGCGATCTTCTTCACGCCCGGACGCGGCGCGCCGTTGTGCAGGGTGGCCAGGGAGGTGCCGGCCGGCCAGTGCGCGCATTGCTCCGGCACATGGCTCCAGATGCCGCGTGGCACCTGCTCGACGCCGCCCACGACCAGATGCTGGTGATCGTCGCAGTTGGTCATCACCACGCGGAAGATTTCCAGCATGGAGTTGGGGAAGTCCGAGTCCCAGCCGCCGGTGCCGAAGCCGACCTGGCCGAAGATTTCGCGGTGACGGTAGGACAGACGCGAGAAGGCCTTGGAGGTGGCGACGAAGTCGTAGAAGGTGCGGTCGTCCCACTTGGGCACCAGTTCGTCCCACAGGGCCTTGAGCTTGACCGTGTCGCGCTCGCGCAACGCATCCTGCACCTCGGAGAAGCGCGCGCCGTCTTCCAGCGCTTCGGCCCAGGCCTGGGCGACTTCGCGGAAGATTTCCGGCAGGTCGGCCATCTTCTCGGCGTAGTGGCTGGTGCCTTCCAGGTCGACCACGGTGCTGCCCGAGGCCGGGGTCAGCGGGTTGGGGAAGGGCCGGGTTTCCAGGCCGAGCTTGTCGACGTAGTGGTAGAAGGCGGTGCTGGAGACCGGGAAGCGCATGCCGCCCAGCTCGGCGATGATGCCGTCGGCGCCTTCGAAGGTCTCCGAACGCAGCCGGCCGCCCATCTTCGAGGCCTCGTAGACCACGGGTTTGAGGCCCATCTTCATCAGCTCGTAGGCCGCCACCAGGCCGGAGATGCCGGCACCGACGATGGCCACTTCCTGGCCGTGCTTCTCGGCGGGGATGCTGCCCAGGCCGGCGGGGTGCTCGATCCAGTCGTCGAAGGCGAAGGGGAAGTCGGGGCCGAAGATGGTCACCGGTTTCTTGCCGGGGGTGTGGGGGTGGCGGTTCTTGTGCATTGGGGTATTTCCTTCTTGTTCGACGTGCCGGCTTGTAGCACCAGCTTGGCAAGGCTTTCTGCGACCCGCCGGGGCCAGTCGATGGATGGCGCGCGGGCAAAGAAATGGCGAGCTGTGAGGGCTCGCCGTGGCGTCCACTATTGCAAAGGACGTCGTTGAAATGAACCTGACAATCTGCAAGATTGTCGGGAGCTTTCAGGCAGATTGACCAATACCATGAGCAATATGACGAAAAATGCCGACACGGCCTTGCTGAACCTGCTGCGCGCCAATGCCCGCGAGTCGATCTCCGAGCTGGCGCGCAAGCTCGGGGTGTCGCGCTCCACGGTGCAGAGCCGTATCGAAAGGCTGGAGCAGCAGGGCGTCATCACCGGCTATTCGATCAAGGTGTCGGACAGCTACGCGCAGTCGCTGGTGCGCGCCCACGTGCTGGTGACGGCGCTGCCCAAGCTGTCGCACCAGGTGGTGCAGGCACTGGAGAAGATCGCCGAGGTGAAGACACTGCATTCGGTGAGCGGCAACTTCGACATGATCGTGATAGTCGAGGCGCTGTCGATCCGCGACCTGGACGCGGTGCTGGACCGCATCGGCGCGCTGGACGGGGTGGAGCGGACGATGTCGTCGATCATTCTGTCGACGCGCATCGATCGGTGAGGGGCGGACGCTTCCGGCAGAGGGCGGGCTTTGCCCGCCTTTCGCGTGCAGGGCACGCTCCTACAGGTTGAGCACTGACTGTAGGAGCGGGCCACGCCCGCGACTCGCCGGCAGGGCCGGCGGATCGTGACGGCGGGGATCAGCCCAGATCTTCTTCCAGGGCCAGCAGCTCTTCCACGCGCTGGCGGCGGCGGATCAGCTTCGCGTCGGCGCCTTCGAGCAGCACCTCGGCAATCAGCGGGCGGCTGTTGTAGTTCGACGACATGGACGCGCCATAGGCGCCGGTGTCCTCGATCAGCAGCAGGTCGCCGACCTGGGCGCGCGGCAGGGCGCGGGGGATGACCACGCCGCCATCGCCCTGGGTGAACACGTCACCGGATTCGCACAGCGGGCCGGCCACCACGGTATCGATCACCTCGCGACTGGCGACGTCGCCGGCCAGCACGCGGATGCCGTGGTAGCTGCCGTACATGGATGGGCGCATCAGCTCGTTGAAGCCGGCGTCCACCAGCACGAAGTGGTTGCGGCCGGCGTCCTTGGTGGCGCGCACTTCGCTGAGCAGGCAGCCGGACTGGGCGACCAGGTAGCGGCCCGGTTCGATCTCCAGGTGCAGCTTGTGGCCGACCACGGCCTCGGCGGCCTTGCGCGCCTTGTCCCACAGCTGGAAGTAGTGCGCGGTGTCCACTTCCGGGTCGCCGGCGCGGTAGGGGATGGACAGGCCGCCGCCGGCAGAGATGCCGGACAGATCATGACCGGCGTCCTTCACCTGCTGCACCAGGCCGAGCATGGCTTCGCCGACCTGGGCCAGGTGGCCGTAGTCGACGCCCGAACCGATGTGCATGTGCAGGCCGACCAGACGCAGGCCGCGCTCGCGGATCACGTCCAGGGCGGCGCGCAGGTCGCTGTGCCAGATGCCGTGCTTGGAGTGTTCGCCGCCGGTGTTGGTCTTGTTGCTGTGGCCGTGACCGAAACCGGGGTTGATGCGCAGCCACACCGGATGACCGGGGGCGACCTCGCCCAGCTGGCGGAGCATGTCGATGGAGCCGGCGTTCACCGGGATGCCGTGCTCGACCACGGTTTCCAGGGTGGTGCGGTCCAGCAGGTCGGCGGTGAAGACGATCTCGGATTCATCCTCGCGGCACGAGTAGCCGGCGGCCAGGGCACGCAGCAGTTCGCCCTGGGATACCGCATCGACCTTCACCCCCTGTTCGCGCATCAGGCGCAGGATGTGCAGGTTGGAGCAGGCCTTCTGGGCGAAGCGGATGATGTCGAAGCTTTTCAGGCGCTCGATCTGGCCGCGGATGGTGGCTGCGTCGTAGATCCACAGCGGGGTGCCGAATTGCAGGGCGAGCTGTTCGGCGCGGGGCAGGGCGAGGAAAGTCATGAATGGGCTCCGAAGGTAGATGGCGCTAGTCTACCGGCCCTTTGCATGGCTGAATAATGCCGCTTGTTATCGGGTCAATTCAATTTTGATATAGGGTGCAGCCCACGCCGGCTTCGCGCAGGCGCTGTACCAGCACGCCAGCCTCTGCCTGAAGTGCCGCCACGAAGCGCTCGCGCAGTGGCGTAGCGGGGCGGTACAGCGGTTTCGCCACGCTGACCTGGAACGGCAGCGAGAAGGCCAGCGGGCGCAGCTGGATGCCCTGGCCCTGGAACATCAGCGCGGTGATCGGGTTGACCACGGCCAGGCCCAGCCCGGCGCGGACCATGCTGCACACCGAGACGGCGCTGTGGGTTTCCACCTGCATCTGCCGCTGCACGCCGGCGCCGAGGAACACGGCGTCGATCAGGTGCCGGTAGCGGTCGCTGGTGGCCAGGCTGACGAAGGGCAGGCCGGCGAAGTCCGCCGCCGCCAGGCGCTCGCGGGCCAGCAGCGGATGCCCGTCCGGAAGGATGCACACCTCGTCCACCGCCAGCAGCGGTTGCAGCTCGGTGCCGCGCGGGGCGTCGTCGTTCTCGATCAGGCCGATGTCGTGGTGCTGGGCGCTGAGCGCCTCTTCCAGGTGCGGCGACTCCAGCGCCGCCACCTCCAGGCTGATGGCCGGGTTCTCCCGGCTGAAGCGCTTGCAGGCTTCGGGCAGCAACGCCTGGGTCAGCGCCGGCAGGCAGCCGATGGAGAACTTGCCCTCGGCGAACTGCCCGAGGCTGTCGGCGAAGGCGACGATGCGATCCAGCCCGGTGAAGGAACGCTCCACCTCCTCGAACAGCATCAGCGCCCGCGCCGTCGGCGCCAGCCGCCCACGCTCGCGCAGGAACAGCTCGAAGCCGACCAGTTGCTCCAGCCTCGCCAGCTCGCGGCTGACGGTGGGCTGGCTGGTATGCAGGAACGCCGCCGCGCGGGTGACGCTGCCGGTGGTCATGACCGCGCGGAAGACTTCGATGTGGCGGAGGGTGATCATGCTCGGGGCCGGAAAGAGGAATGGCGGCAGCGTAAGGCGTTGGCGCGGTCTTTCGCAAATCGGCCGGGGCTGTGTAGTGTCGGGCGGTCATGCAAAGGAGCGACAAGACTGATGGAAGGCGAACAATCCGTTTCCGGCGAACCCGGGCTCGTCCGTCTGGCGTGCTGGGTCCTGCTGGGAGCTGCGCTGGCCCTGGCGCTCGGTGCGGCGGGCATGGCGCTGGTGATGTTCCTGGTCATGGGCAGCGACATCTGGGTGCTGAGCGCCTACGGCCGCTTCCACGCCATCTTCGATCCTGCGCTGGTGTGCGGTGCGTTGTTCGCACTGGGACACATCTTCTGGCTGATGCTGCGTGGCCGACGGGCTCGCCTGGCGTTGGTGCTGCTCTATACGCCTGTGGCGTTGCTTATCTGGGTGGGGTTTACCGGGCCGTATCTGTTTTCGTTGTCGGTGGGGGAGCTGGTCATATACCTGCTGGGAGGCTGAGTGCTCTGGTGAGGATGGGCGGAGCGCAGCGATCCTCATGCTGATGGTGCCGGGATCTGATGGGTATCGCTGCGCTCCACGCCATCCTACGAGGCTGAATTTGCTGTCGGGGGCTGACACTACATCTGCTGGGAAGCTGAGCGCTCTTTGTAGGATGGGTGGAGCGCAGCGATACCCATGCTGATGGTGCCGGGGGCTGTTGGGTATCGCTGCGCTCCACGCCATCCTACGAAGCCGCATTCCTGCGAGATTCGTTTTGCTGGCTCAATGGAAATCCCGACTCCGCACATCCAGCCCCTCCAGTAGCTCACTCAGGTCCGTCAGTCGTCCGGCGATCACATGACGTACGCCGTCCTTGGCTTCCAGGGTGCCGTCCACCTGCATCAGGCGGGCGCTGAGGAAGGGGCGGCGCTGCTGTTCGGCGAGGTCGCGCCAGACGATCACGTTGATCATGCCGAACTCGTCTTCCAGGGTGATGAAAGTGACGCCGCTGGCCGTGCCGGGGCGCTGGCGACCGACCACCAGGCCGGCGACGCGCACCGGGCGGTCGGCTTCCAGGCTGACCAGTTCCCTTGAACTGCGGCAGCGACGGGCCTTGAGGGCGCCGCGCAGCAGGGTCATGGGGTGCGGGCCGAGGGTAGTGCCGAGGGTCGCGTAGTCGGTGAGCAGGTCTTCGCCGCGGCTGGGCAGCGGCAGGCTGACCGGCGCTTCCTCGGTGGCCTGGCCGGCGAACAGCGGCAGCTGCGGCTCGACTCCGGCGATCGCCCAGCGTGCCTTGTGCCGGTGGCCGGCGAGGCCGCGCAGGGCGCCGGCGTCGGCCAGTTGTTCGCGGGCGCGGCCGTCGAGATGGGCACGCAGGCAGAGGTCGGCGACATCGGCGAAGGGGCTTTGTTCGCGCGCCCGGGCCACGGCGTTGGCGACGTCCTCACGCAGCCCGCGGACCATGCGCAGGCCGAGGCGGATCGCCGGCTGGCGTTCGGCGATGGGTTCCAGGGTGCAGTCCCAGTGGCTGTGGCGCACGTCCACCGGGCGAATCTCCAGGCCATGGCGGCGGGCGTCCTGCAGCAGCTGGTCGGGGCTGTAGAAACCCATGGGCCAGCTGTTGATCAGCGCGCAGGTGAAGGCCGCCGGCTCGTGGCATTTCAGCCAGCAGCTGGCGTAGGTGAGCAGGGCGAAGCTGGCGGCGTGGGATTCGGGGAAGCCGTAGCTGCCGAAACCCTTGATCTGCTCGAAGATGCGGTCGATGTATTCCTGCTTGTAGCCCTTGGCGCCCATGCGTTCGGACAATCTCTGGCGGTGCGGCTCCAGCCCGCCATGGCGTTTCCAGGCAGCCATGGAACGACGCAGTTGGTCGGCTTCGCCGGGCGTGTACTCGGCAGCAACCACCGCCAGCTCCATCACCTGTTCCTGGAACAGCGGCACGCCCAGGGTGCGTTCGAAGATCGGGATCAGCTCTTCGTGCGGGTACTCGACCTTTTCCTCCTTGTTCCGCCGGCGCAGGTAGGGATGGACCATGTCGCCCTGGATCGGGCCGGGACGGACGATGGCCACTTCGATCACCAGGTCGTAGAAGGTTTCGGGCCGCAGGCGCGGCAGCATGGCCATCTGCGCGCGGGACTCGATCTGGAACACGCCCACGGTGTCGGCGCGGCTGATCATTTCGTAGGTCTTCGCGCACTCCTGCGGCAGCGTCGCCAGGGTCCACTGTTGGCCACGATAGCCGGCGACCAGGTTGAAGCAGCGGCGCAGGGCGCTGAGCATGCCGAGGGCGAGGACGTCGACCTTGAGCAGGCCGACGGCGTCGAGGTCGTCCTTGTCCCACTGGATCAGGGTGCGCTCGGGCATTGCCGCGTTCTCCACCGGCACCAGGGTTTCCAGTGGCTGCTGGGAAATGACGAAGCCGCCGGGGTGCTGCGACAGGTGCCGGGGGAAGCCGACCAGTTGCCCGGTCAGGGCCAGCACGCGGCGCAGGATCGGGCTTTCCGGGTCGAAGCCGGCCTCCAGCAGGCGCTCGGGCGGCGGCGCCTCGCGGCTCCAGGCGCCACAGCAGTCGGCCAGCGCGCCGACCTGGTCCGGCGGCAGGCCCAGCGCCTTGGCCACGTCGCGTACCGCACCGGCGCCGCGGTAAGTGCTGGCCACGGCGGTGAGCGCGGCGCGGCTGCGGCCGTAGCGCTGGAACACGTACTGGATGACTTCCTCGCGGCGGTCGTGTTCGAAGTCGACGTCGATGTCCGGCGGCTCGTTGCGCTCGCGGGAGATGAAGCGTTCGAACAGCAGCCTGGCCTTGGACGGGTCCAGCTCGGTGATGCCGAGGGCGAAGCAGACCACCGAGTTGGCCGCCGAGCCGCGCCCCTGGCAGAGGATGCTCTGGCGGCGGGCGAAGGCGACTATATCGTGGACGGTGAGGAAGTAGCTGTCGTAGCCCAGCTCGGCGATCAGCTCCAGCTCGTATTCCACCTGTGCGCGCGCTTTTTCTGTCTCACCATCCGGCCAGCGGCGCCGGATGCCTTCCTCGGTCTTCTCGCGCAGCCAGGAGGTGGGCGTATGGCCTTCGGGTACCAGCTCGCGCGGGTACTGGTACTTCAGATCGCCCAGGTCGAAGGTGCAGCGCCCGGCGATCTTCAATGTCTCCGCCAGCAGCTCGGCCGGGTAGATCGACGCCAGCGCCTCCCTCGGCCGCAGATGCCGTTCGCCATTGGGATAGAGGTGCTGGCCGGCCTCGTGCACCGGCAGGTGCTGGCGGATGGCGGTCATGCAGTCCTGCAGGGCGCGGCGGCCGCGGGCGTGCATGTGTACGTCGCCGCAGGCCACGGCGGGAATCTCCAGGCGTGCGGCCTGTTCCTGTAGACGGCGCAGCTTGCCGGCGTCGTCCGGGCCCTTGTGCAGTTCGACGCCCAGCCACAGGCGCTCGGGGAACAGTTCGCGGAGCCAGAATCCGTCGTCGTCCTGATCATCCCGAGGCAGCCAGATTGCCAGCAGGTGGTCGAGGTTGCCGTCGAAGTCCGTGCGCACCAGGCGGTAGCTTCCTTTCTCGGCGCGGCGGCGGGCGTGGGTGAGCAGGCGGCAGAGGTTCTCGTAGCCGGCCAGGTTCTCCGCCAGCAGCACCAGCTTCGGGCCTTGCTCGATGCTCAGTTCGCTGCCGGTGATCAGCGCGATCTCGTGTTTCTTCGCCGCCTGCCAGGCGCGGACGATGCCGGCCAGGCTGCATTCGTCGGTGATCGCCAGGGCGCGGTAGCCGAGCTTCTTCGCCCGCTCGAACAGCTCGGCGGCGCTGGAGGCGCCGCGCTGGAAGCTGAAGTTGGACAGGCAGTGCAATTCGGCGTAGCCGATGCCTTCACTTTCCGCGCTCATGCGAACCAGCCGTGCAGCAGCAGCGGGCCGTCGTCGCCCACCGGGCGGAACACCCAGGCGCGCTGGCCGCTGCGGGTGCGCACCTGGTAGTAGTCGCGGCGGATGTCTTCGCCGTCCCACCAGCCGGATTCGATGCGCTCGGGGCCGGCCAGCAGGGCCGGGGCGAACTCGCGCAGTGGCTGGGGCTCGGCCAGCAGCCAGCCGGGGCGCGGGGCTTCGATGATGGCCTGCAGCGGCGTCGGGCTGCCTTGCCAGGCGCGCTCCGGGCGATGGTCGGCGCGGCCACCGAGGCTATGCACAGAGTCGTCGCCCAGCCGCGCGCGCAGGCGTTCGCGCAGCTGTTCCCAGGGAAGCGACTGCTGCGGGCGGTCGTCGAACAGCTCGCGGTGCTGCGGCACGAAGGCCGGCAGGTCGTCGGCCAGCAGCCGCACGCTGTGCACCGGGGCGCGCAGTTGCAGTTGCAGTTGCTCCAGACGGCCACGGGTCAGCTCGAAGAGCATCGCCGCCTCGCGTTCGGCGCTGAGCAGGCCGACCGGCATCAGCGTGTCGCTGCCTTCGTGGTGCTCCAGATGGAGGACGAAGCGCTGCACGCCGCTGTCGCGTCCGGCGAGGAAGGCGGCGAGATCAGCAGTCAGGCGGCGCAGCGGGAACAGCAGCGCCTGGGTGGACTCCACGTCGAAATTCAGCTCGATACGCGACTCGAAACAGTCCGGCGGCCGGTAGAACTCCAGGGCTAGCGGGCGTTGGCCGAGCAGGGTGTCGACCTGCCGCAGCACCTGTGGCGGGAAGCGCCGGGCCAGGCTTTCGCGCGGCAGGGCGAGCAGTTGCTGCAGGCTGCGCAGGCCCATGCGCCCCAGCGACGTGGCGGCGTCGCGCTCCAGGCCCAGGCGCTCCAGCGGCATCTTCCCCAGGTACTGGCGCAGCTGCTGGTTGTCGTGGATCGCCAGGCCGTCGTGGCCGTTGGCGAGGATGCGCGCGGCGGCCGGGTTGGGCGCGGCGGTGATGCGGTGGCGGAAGCCCAGCCCGTTCAACTCCTCGCGCAGGCGTGCCTCGAAGCGCGGCCAGGGGCCGAACAGTTGCAGGCTGGACTGCACCTCCAGCAGCAGCGCGCGCGGGTAGTGCTGGCTGACCTGCGAGCTGAAGCCGTAGGCCCAGGCGGCCAGCAGGTTCTGCCAGCGCTGCACGTCGCGCAGGTCGTACTCGGCGGTGGCGAAGTCGCGGCTCAAGGCCTGGGCGGCGGTGAGCGACTGGCCGGGCTTGAGCCCCAGCGCCCGCGCAGCCGGGTTCACCGCCTGCAGCACGCGGCGCTGGGTCGGCCCGGCGAGCAGCGCCAGGGCGGCGTCCGGCTCGGGACGGCCGCGCAGCACGCCGTCCATGGCCAGCTGTGGCAGGAGAATGCAGGCCCAGAGCATGGTCAGTGCCAGGGCAGCGGGATGGGCCGCGCCGGCGCCAGGCCACCCCGGCACTTGAGCACGCGCAGCTGCGCCGGGTTGGCGTCCAGCGCCAGGCGCAACGCGGCGGGCGAGGGGTTGAGCGCTTCGCGCTGCGAGCGGTAGGCGATGGCCAGGGTCTGCCCGGTTTCGGCGGCCACCTGCAGGCGGCGCAGGGCGCGGTCGTCGGCCTGCTGCGGCCAGCACAGCACGGCACCACAGCTGCCCGAGCGCAGGCACTGTTCGGCGGCCCAGAGCGCATCGCGCCCGCGCGCCTGGATGATGGCGAGCTGCTCCAGCGCCACGCCTGCTGCCTGCCAGGCGGCCGGGTAGGGCACGTGGGGCGGTGCGACCAGCACGATGCGCTCGCCCGCCGCGCTGAGCCGCGCGAGGGTCGGCCAGACCAGTTGCAGCTCGCCGGTGCCTTCGGCGGCCAGGAGGATTTCGCTGAGCGCCGCTTCCGGCCAGCCGCCGCTGGGCAGGGCAGCGTCCAGCAGCGCATGGCCGGTGGGCTGTTGGCTGGGCGGCAGGCCTTGCGGTTGGCCCTTCCAGACCTGTCGCTGGTGGAACAGGGTGTCGAGTGCGACCACGCTGCCCATCACGGCCTCCCGGCCGGCGAACGGCGACGGTCATGCGCCCGGCGAGAGGGCCGGGGGAGGGAACTGGCGTGGCGGGGCATGGGATGACTCGGATAATGCTGTATGGATATACAGTTTATCCGGTGGGAAGGCGCCGTCAATGGCGGTTGGACTGACGGACGTTGGGTGGCTCACTGTAGGAGCGGGCCATGCCCGCGACCCAAGTTTACGCTCGTGCCTGCATCACGGCGGAGCACAAAGAGCGCCACCCAACGGTTTACAGCAACAGATACCCCTGCGGCGCTTTCGAGCGTGGCGGATCGGCGATGAACTTCAGTCGCTCCGGCTTCCACCACCCCGGCAGCAACTTCCGCACCGCCGGCTGGTTGAAACGGTCGTCGAGCAGATAGATCACCCCCGAATCCGTCGGCGTGCGAATCACCCGGCCCGCCGCCTGGACGACCTTCTGCAAGCCGGGGAACAGGTAGGTGTAGTCGTAGCCGTCGCCGAACATCCCCTGCATGCGCTGCTTGATCTCTTCGTTGACCTCGTTGACCTGCGGCAGCCCCAGCGTGGCGATGAAGGCGCCGATCAGGCGCTCGCCCGGCAGGTCGATACCTTCGCCGAAAGCGCCGCCGAGCACGGCGAAACCGATGCCGCGCGAGCCAGTGGTGAAGCGGTCGAGGAAGGCCTGGCGCTCCAGTTCGTTCATGCTGCGCGACTGTGCCCAGTGCGGGATGTCCGGGTGCTCGGCGGTGAAGCGGTCCAGCGCCTGTTGCAGGTAGGCGTAGCTGCTGAAGAAGGCCAGGTAGTTGCCGGGGCGCGCACGGAACTGTCGGGCCATCAGCGTGCTGATCGGCGTGAGGCTGGCCTCGCGGTGCTGGTAGCGAGTAGAGAGGTTGCTCAGCGCGTGGACTTCCAGCTGCTGCGCGTGGAAGGGTGACTCCACCTCGCGCCAGCCGGTGTCTTCGGGTAGGCCGAGCAGGTCGGCGTAGTAGTGGGCCGGGGTCAGGGTGGCGGAGAACAGCGTGGTGCTGTGGGCCACCTTGAAGCGCTCGGCGAGGAAGGGCGCCGGCACCACGTTGCGCAGGCACAGGGTCGAGAGCACGCGGCGCGCGCTGACGTCGTGGCGGGTGATGTCGAACAGCGAGTGCGGCCCGTAGGCCTCGGCCAGCCGGCAGAACAGCATGGCGTTGAGATAGAAGCTCAACAGCTCGGCCTCGTTGCCGGTGGGCTGGTCGGTGAGGTGGTCGGTGATGGCGCTGACGGCCTTCTGCAACGCGGCGATGAACAGGTCGGGGATGGTCGGGTAGATCTGGTAATCGACGTCCTGGTCCTGATGCAGCTGGTTCCAGTGCCGGCCGACGCGCTCCAGCGCGCTCTTCAGCTTGGCCGGGGCGACCTTGCGCAGGGCGTTGAACTCGCCCTGATCCAGCTCGGCGCTGTACATGCCGCGGCCGCGCTCGATGAGGTTGTGCGCCTCGTCCACCAGTAGCGTGACCTTCCAGTCGTTGAGCACGGTGAGGCCGTAGAGCAGGGCGGTCATGTCGAAGTAGTAGTTGTAGTCGCCCACCACCACGTCGGACCAGCGGCACAGTTCCTGGCTCAGGTAGTAGGGGCAGACCTGGTGCTCCAGCGCCACCTTGCGCACCGCCTCCTGGGTCAGCCAGCACTGCTTGAGCGCGGCCTCGCGGGCGGCGGGCAGGCGGTCGTAGAACCCCTTGGCCAGCGGGCAGGATTCGCCGTGGCAGGCCTTGTCCGGGTGCTCGCAGGCCTTGTCGCGGGCGACGTGCTCGAGCACCCGCAGCGGCTGGGCGGCCTCCTGCTGGCGCAGGGTCGCCAGGGCGTCCAGCGCCAGGCGCCGGCCGGGGGTCTTGGCGGTGAGGAAGAACAGGCGGTCCAGCTGCTGGCCGGGGAAGGCCTTGAGCTGCGGGAACAGCGTGCCGAGGGTCTTGCCGATGCCGGTGGTGGCCTGGGCCATCAGCGTCTGGCCGTCGCGGGCAGCGCGGTACACCGACTCGGCAAGCATGCGCTGGCCCTGGCGGAAATCGGCGTAAGGGAAGCGCAGCGCCTCCAGCCCCTGGTCGCGTTCGACGCGGTGGGCGCTTTCCTGTTCGGCCCATTGCACGAAGCGCTGGCATTGCAGCTCGAAGAAGGCGCGCAGCTCGGCGGCGGCGAAGCGCTCGCGGAACTCGGTTTCCTTCTGGGTGATGACGTTGAAGTAGACGACGGCGAGATCGATGGCGTCGATCTCCAGGGTCTGGCACAGCAGCCAGCCGTATACCTTCACCTGCGCCCAGTGCAGCAGCCGGTGGTTCTGTGGGATGCGCGCGACGTCGCCGCGGTGGGTCTTGATCTCTTCCAGCAGGTTTTCGTTCGGGTCGTAGCCGTCGGCGCGGCCGCTGACCACCAGCCCCGGGTATTCGCCGCGCAGCGGCAGTTCGGCGATGTAGCCCAGGCCACGCCGAGAGACCACCGTAGCGTGGCCGGCCATGCCTTCCTGGGCGGTGGGGGCGGGGGTGAAGCGCAGGTCGAGGTCACCTTCCTTGGCGGTGAATTCGCAGAGCGCGCGCACGGCGATGGCGTAGCTCATTCGGCCTCGCCCTGCCAGCGCACGTAGCAGACTTCCACTGGCATGCCGTGCTCGGCGCAGAAGGCCAGCCAGCGCTTCTGGTTGTCCTGCAGACGGTCACCGGGGCCTTTCACCTCGATCATCCGGTAGCGCGCCTCGGCGGGCCAGAACTGGATCAGGTCGGGCATGCCGGCGCGGTTGGCCTTCGGGTCGGCCAGCAGGCGCTCGAACCACAGCTTCAGGTGCGCCGCCGGCAGGCAGTGCAGGGCCTGCTCCAGCAGGTTTTCGTCGAGCAGCTCCCAGTGTACGAAGGGCGAGAGGATGCCGGTCTTGGCGGCCCAGGTTTCGCGGATCGCCTTCAGGTACGCATCGCTGTCCAGCAACGCCAGGCGTGCGGCGAAGGCTTCCGCGCGGCGGCTGACGAAGTCGCTGCGGTTGAGATCGCTGGGCCCGACCTGGAAGGGGTGGAAGAAGGCGCCGGGCAGCGGGGCGAAGATCACCTCCCAACAGAGCAGGCCGAACAGGCTGCAGATCAGCGCGTTCTCCACGTAGTACACCGGCGCTTCGTCTTCGTGAAGCACGGCCTGCACGGCGAATTCGACGTTGACGTCCGGGCGCGCCAGCTCCAGGTCGATGCGCAGCGGCGGCGCAGCCTTGGCGACTTTTTCCTTCGGCAGCCCGAGCTGGCGGATCAGCCGGGTCAGCGCACGTTCGACCAACTGCAGCTCGCCGTCGCTTTCCGGCGCGGCCAGGGCGGCTTGCACCAGCGCATGGGCTTCCTCGAAGCGTTGCAGGCGTTCCAGCACGCGAATCTGCCGCTGCCGCGAGCCCCCGGCGGTGGTGCGTTGGTAAAGCGCCAGCGCGGCGTCCAGCTCACCTTCGCGCTCCAGCTGGTAGGCCATGCGGTACAGCAGGCGGCCGTGGCGGGCTTGCAGGTAGCTGTTGTCGCTGTGGAAGTCACCCAGTTCGGCCAGCAGCTCGGCGATGGGTTCGCCGGTTTCGAAGCGCACCGCGCCGTTCCACAGGTGGATGTAGGCCTCAAGGTCATCGCGGCGGCGGAAGGCTCGGGAGTCGGCAGTGAAAGGGACGGTTTCGTAACGGAAGATGCCGAGGTCGGCAAGGACGAATTCGGACCAATCCTGCTGCAGGTTGCCGAAGAACAGCAGGCGCAGGCGATCGCACAACGGCGTTGCCATCAGCGTGTAGAGGTGGTCGAGCTCCGGGTACCAGCCGGCGAAGGGTTGTACCTGCTCGTGGTAGGCGTGCAGGTGCTCGTACAGCTCGGCCTTCTTCAGCGCGCCGCGCGGCAGGTCAGCGCGGAAGCGCGTGAGCAGTTCGTCCTTGAGCAGCAGTGGCAGCAGCTCTTCCAGTGCGAGCGGGTAGGCATTGTCGAGCCAGCCCAGCTCCAGCAGCGGCGCGGCGGCGCTGGGGATGTCGCCGATTTCCGCGTAGCTCAGCTTGCCGGCGCGAAAGTGCGGCCCCTTGCGCATTACCAGCCGCACCAGCAGCGCCCGCGACGGCAGCGGCAGCGCGCGGAAATCGGCGATGAACCGGGCTTCCTCGGCGTCGAGCAGGTCGGCGTAGCGTTCGTCGATCCAGTCGAGGGCGCGGTGGAAGTTGGTCAGGTAATAGAGGTTGGGGTCGAGCGGCGCGGGCATCTGCAGGCACTGGTTTTACATACAGTGGCAAGGATGGCGTGATGGTGGCTTGGCCGCAAGGGTTGGTACGGCCTTTCATCGGGAGAAGTTGGGCTTTTCTGTAGGAGCTCGCTCCTACAGTGGACGCCGGGTTTGCGGTAGGGCGGCGGATAACGCTGTAGGCTTTATGCGCCCTACGGGTGATTCAGTCGGAGCGCTCGTTCGTAGGGCGAATAACCGTTCACGGTTATCCGCCGTTCAATGCCAGGCGTGGTGAAGTGGTGGATCAGTCCAACCGGAACACCAGCGCCTTGAGGCCGCTGTCTTCCTCGATGTCGGCGAACTCCGGCGGGTTTTCCAGGCGTTCGATGAAGCGCAGCTGCGGCGCCTCGGCGGCCATGCCACGGAGCAGGAAGTCCACGCCGATGCCTGGGTCGTTCACGCAGGCCAGCACGGTGGTGCCGGCGCCATCCAGCAGTTCCGGCAGGCGGCGCAGGACGCGGGCGTAGTCCTTGTCGAGGACGAAGCTGCCTTTCTGGAAGCTCGGCGGGTCAATGATGACCAGGTCGTACGGGCCGGATTTCTTCACCTTGCCCCAGGACTTGAACAGGTCGTGGTCGAGGAAGCTCACCTTCGACAGGTCGTGGCCGTTCAGGCGGTGGTTGTCGCGGCCACGACTGAGGGCGGCACGGGCCATGTCGAGGTTGACCACCTTCTGCGCGCCGCCGGCCATCGCCGCCACCGAGAAACCGCAGGTGTAGGCGAACAGGTTGAGCACGCGCAACCCGGCGGAGTTGGCCTGCACCCACTGGCGGCCGTAGCGCATGTCGAGGAACAGGCCGTTGTTCTGCTTGCGGCCCAGGTCCAGCTGGTAGCGCAGGCCATGCTCGCTGATCTGCCAGCCGTCGAAGGCTTCGCCGTGGAGCACTTCCATGGTGCTTTCCAGTGTGTAGCGGTGCTGCAGCATCAGGCTGCGGGCGCCGGTGGCGCGCCAGATGTCGCCCTGAGCCAGTTCCAACAGCATTGCCCGCAGCGCGCTCAGCTCGTCTTCGGCGGGCTCGCGGAACAGCGACACCAGCAGCACGCCTTCCAGCCAGTCGGCGGTGACCTGCTCCAGCCCCGGCCAGCGGCGGCCGCGGCCGTGGAACAGGCGGCGGGTTTCCGCAGGGGCGGGGTTCAGGGCGGTGAGCAGTTGCTCGCGCAGGGTGGCGATGGCTTCGGTGTTCATCTATCCGGTCTTTCTGAATTCAGGCGATTGGGGCAAATCGGGGCGGCGATTCTACGCGCTCAGGCGCCATGGCGCTGCACCTGCAGTTTTTCCTCCGGGCGCGGGGCGACGAAGTAGCGGTTGAGCGCCTCGTAGCCGGCCGGGTCCAGCGGCGCAGCCAGCGGGGCGATGGCGTGGCGCGCCAGCAGGCGGCTGCGGCAGGTGGCCGGGTCGACGTCGAGGAAGTGCAGGCAGTGCGCCGCACCGGCCTGCTGCGCCAGGTCGATCAGCCAGCGGCGGTCGGCCAGGGTGTTGGCGGGGATGTCCAGCACCACGCTGGTACCGGCGCGGAGCAGGCCGACCACGTGCGGGCCCATGACCTTGCGCACGCGGCGGGCGTAGAGCTGGTAGTCGTCGGGGTTGCTGATGCCCCAGGGGAACAGCTCGGCCAGCCACTGCTCCTCGGCCAGCATCACGGTGCCCGGTGCCTCCGCCAGTTCGCGGGCGAGGCAGGATTTGCCCGACGCCGCCTTGCCGCACAGCAGGTGCAGCGTGCCTGTCTGTGTATTCATGTGGTGGCCTCCAGCAGGTCGGTGCCGTAGGAGTTGTCGACCGCGCAACGCCAGGCGCCGTCGGCTTCGCGGCGGAACACGTAGGTGGCGCGGCGGCTCAGCTTGCCGTGACTGGTATCCAGCAGGGTTTGCGCGACAACGAGCGCGGTGTCGCCGGTTTCGAGGATGTCCAGGCGCCCCTGGCGCACCCGCAGGTTGTGCCCGAAGTGCTCGGCGATGGCGACGAAGGCCTGGCGGATCTGCGCCTTGCCGCGTGCCAGCAGGCCGGGCTTGACCACCAGCAGGGCGTCTTCGGTGTAGAACCCGAGCAGCGCGTCGAAGTCCTCGCGACCGATGGCTTCGTCGGCGGCCTGGATGAGCGCTTGCAGGGGGTGCAGCTCCGGGGAAAGAGCGGGGGAAGGTGCCTGGTCCATCAGTGTCTCCTCGATCGGGAGCCTCGGACGGCGGGCATTAAAAAACCCGCCGGGAGGCGGGTTTGGTTGTTCGCGGAATGCGCTAACCCACCATCGGAACGATGGTGGTAATAATCTGCTGGAAGGTGCGATTGGCGGCATTCATGGCTCAGAAGCTATCAGAAGTTTCATACGTCGCGCCAGCGCTCTTTTTTTGCTGGCGGCATGGCATGATCGCGCCGCGCCATGGTCTGAGCACCATGCCTTTCTCCACGCTGTAGCGGAGTCTTTTCATGCCATCCCCCCTCGCAACCCGCTTCCTGCACGCCCTGGCGCTGCTCGCCGGGTTGGCCGCGTCCGTCGATGCCCTTGCCGCGACCTGCCCGCCGGGGCAGCGCCAGGTCTGCCTGGATACCTGCACCTGCCTGCCGGACCTGGGCGCCGTGCTCGGCCCGGTGCTGTCGGATACCCGCAAGATGGCCGCCCAGGCGCTGGGTGTGTGGTTGCAGCAGTCCCGCGAACAGGCGGCGCAGGGCGGCACCGAGCCGATCCCGCTGGAGATCCGCGCCCAGTTGCAGCCGTACTTCTCTGACGACGTGCTGATGGCCGCGCGCTATTCCACCGGTGCGCTGGACGAGCTGAACGCTGCCCAGGCGATCATGCAGAATCCCGACACCGAGGCGGTCACCCTGGTGGACGTGATCGTCTTCCGCAGCGAGGACGACGCGCAGAATGACGTTGCCCTCTGGGCCCATGAACTGTGGCACGTGAAGCAGTACCAGGAGTGGGGCGTACAGGGCTTTGCCACGCGCTACTCCGAGGACTTCTATGCCGTGGAGGCACCGGCCTACGAGATGCAGCGCCGGGTCGCCAAGGACCTGCGCGACGGCAAGGTCACCGCACAGCAGAACTGACCTCAGCGGCTGGCGCTGGCCTCCGGCGCCGGCGTGCCGCCGCCGAGCGCCTTGCACAGGGCGATCAGCGTCAGGCGCAGCTGGGTATCGCTGTCCACCACGTCGCGGCGCGACTGCAGGAACGCGCGCTGGGCGTCCAGCTCCACCAGGAAGTCGGTCATGCCGCCGGCATAGCGCGCCTTGGCCATGCCATAGGCGACGTCGCTGCTGTGCAGCTTCTCCTGCAGGCGCTGGTTGCGCTGGCGCTCAGCGCCGTAGTGGGTCAGCGCATCGTCCACTTCCTGCCAGGCCTTGAGCACGGTCTGCTGGTAGGACACCGCCGCTTCCTGCTGCTCCAGCTTGCGCAGGTTGATCTGCGAGCGCCGCCGGCCGTTGTCGAAGATCGGCAGCGACAGGCTCGGGCCAACGCTCCAGGTGCGGCTGCCCCAGTCGCTGAACTTGCCATCGTCGGCGGACTCGTAGCCGAAGCTCGCGCCCAGGCGAATGGACGGGTAGAGGTCTGCCACGGCCACGCCGATGTTGGCGGTGGCGGCGTGCAGCTGGGCCTCGGCGGCGCGGATATCCGGGCGACGGCGGGCCACTTCCGACGGCAGGCCGAGGCTCAGGTCGGGCGTTTGCGCAGTGGTCTGCGCGACGGGCTTCAGGTCATCGCGCAGGCTGCCGGGCTCGGCGCCGATCAGCACGCCGATCTGGTTGATCGCCGCGCTCTCGCTGGCGTGCAGCTGCGGCAGGCTGGAGCGCAGGTCGGCGAGCTGGCCGCGCTGGCGTTCGACGTCGAAGTCGTCCACCAGGCCGCCGTCGGCGCGCACCTGGATCAGTTGCAGGGACTGCTCGGTGGCGACTATGTCCTGGTTGGCCACGACGATCTGCTGCTGTACGCCGCGCAGCTCGAAGTAGGCGCGGGCCAGTTCGGCCGAGACGCCCAGGCGGGTTTCCTCGAACATCGCCTGCTGCGCCGCCACGCTGGCATCGGCGGCTTCGATGGAGCGGCTCACGCGGCCCCACAGGTCGGGCTCCCAGGAGGCGTCGAAACCGGCCTGGTAAAGGGTGAAGGGCTGCGCCAGCACCTTGCTGATCTCGTCGCTGCTGGCGCCGGGGGCGATGCGCTGGATCATCAGCGCGTTGGCGCCGTTCTCGCTCATGCGCTGGCGGGTCACGCCGCCGGAAGCGTTGACATCCACGCCACGCTGGGCCGCCACCATTTGCCGCTGCATGCGGCTCTGGGCGAAGCGCAGCACGGCGCTGTTGAGGTCGGGGCTGGCCTTGTCGGCGCGGCGTTGCAGGTTGTTCAGCACCGGGTCGTTGAACAGCGTCCACCAGTCTTCGCTGAGGTGGACATCGCCCTGGGTGGGGTGCAACTGCGCATCGCCCGAGTGCGCGGCCTGCCAGCTGGCCGGCGCCTGGGTTCGCGGCGCTTCGTAGTCGGGGCCGACGGCGCAGCCGGCGAGGCCGGTGCCGAGCAGGGCGAGGGAGACGAGGCGAGACGTGCGGTTCATCGATGGCACCTTTTCAGAATTGCACCTTTTCAGATTCGCTGGGCGCTAGTCATCGGACGAGCCCTCGAAACGCCGTGCGACGTAGCCCAGCAGCAGGCCTGCGGCAATACCGACGAGGCCCAGCGTCAGGCCCATGGAGCGGTTGCTGACCATGCCGACGTTTTTCACATGGGTCGGCAGACCGAGCAGGCCGATGAAGAACAGCATCGCCAGCGACAGGGCGATCAGGTAGATGCCTCCGGCTCGCCAGGTGTCGGTCGGGATGCCCTTGCGGCGGCAGTACAGGTAGCCCAGCCCGAACGGCAGGGCGAGCTGGGTGACGGCGAAGACGATGAACTGGCTGGTTTCGCTCATGGGTGGCGGCTTCTGAAGTGGGGTTCCGGGTGAGGGTATTGCATCGCGGGGCCATCTCCAGTGATCGACTACGCAAGCCGGTGGCGGAACAGCCACGAGGCGAGCGGCAGGGTGACGGCGGCCACCACCAGCATGGGAATCAGGTTGTGCCAGACATCGGCCAGGGTCGCGCCTTCGAGGTAGACGCGCTGGATCAGGTCGATGCCGAAGCGCAGCGGGTTGGCGTAGGTCACCACCTGCAGGAATTCGGGCATGTTGCGCACCGGCGTGGCGAGGCCGGAGAGCAGCGTCAGCGGCATGATCAGCACGAAGGTGTAGAGCATTGCCTGCTGCATGTTCAGCGACACCGCGCTGATCGACATGCCCAGCCCGACACAGGCGATGGTGAATACCGCCAGCCCGGCATAGAGGTTGAACAGCGAACCGGCCATGGGTATTCGGAACCAGAACAGCGCCATCAGCAGCACCAGTGTGGCCTGCAGCATACCGATCAGCAGGGGCGGAATGGCCTTGCCGAGCATGATCTCCAGCGGCGTGTAGGGCGTCACCAGCAACTGGTCGAAGGTGCCCTGTTCGCGTTCGCGGGCCACCGAGAGCGCGGTGAGCATCAGCGTCTGCATCATGCTCAGAGTGGCGATCAGCGCCGGGATCAGCGGCCAGCGGGTCTCCAGGTTGGGGTTGTACCAGGAGCGGCTGACCACGCTGATGGGCGCCGAGGCCAGGCCCTGTTCCTGGTTGAACTGCCCGACCACCACGGCCAGCCCGGCAGCGGCGGAGCCGGCGGTGTTGGAGTTGCGCCCGTCGAGGATGACCTGGATCGGCGCCGGGTCGCCCTGCGCCAGGCGGGT
Organism: Pseudomonas sp. PDM19; assembly: GCF_014852215.1. Lineage (NCBI taxonomy): Bacteria > Pseudomonadati > Pseudomonadota > Gammaproteobacteria > Pseudomonadales > Pseudomonadaceae > Pseudomonas > Pseudomonas sp. PDM19. Next base: position 592,821 of record NZ_JACVBG010000001.1, read on the forward strand.
CTGGAAATCCGACGGGATATGGATCACCAGCAGGGCCTTCTGCTCGTCGATCACCGTCTGGATTTCCTCCACGCGGGTCAGCGTCGCCACCCGGTGGAAGATACCGCTGCCGTCCAGGCGCGAGGCGAGGCGGGTGGAGGATTCGCTGTGGCTCAGGTCGAGGATGGCGTAGGGCGCATCGTTGAGGTCGAAGGTCACCGCGTAGCCGAACAGCACGCTCTGCATCAGCACCGGCGCCACCAGCACGATGCGGTTGGCCGGGTCCTTGAGGATCACCAGCAGTTCCTTGCGCCACAGGTTGAGGATGCGCCAGAGAAATTCCATGGGATTCAGTCCAGCCGCTTGCGCGTCACCATCCGCGCCAGGCCCAGCAGGGCGACGGCGTAGGCGGCGAGGATGGCGCAGTTCTTGAGGATCATCGGCCAGAAGTCGCCGGCCAGGAACAGGGATTTCACCAGCTCCATGAAGTAGGTTGCCGGCAGCAGGTTGCCGATCACCCGGATCGCGGTGGGCACGTTGCGCAGGTCGAAGATGAAGCCCGAGAGCATCATCGCCGGCAGGAAGCTGGCGAGCAGGGCGATCTGGCTGGCGAGAAACTGGTTCTTGGTCACCGCCGAGATCAGCAGGCCGATGCCCAGCGCCACCAGCATGTAGAGCATCGAGGCGATCACCAGCACGACGAAGGAGCCGTAGATCGGCACGTCGAACAGGAAGCGCGCGGCGAGCAGGCACAAGGCGAGGCCGATCATGCCGATGCCGAAGCAGGGGATGATCTTCGCCAGGAGGATTTCCACCGGCCGCACCGGCGTGACGAACAGCGCCTCCAGCGTGCCGCGCTCCCATTCGCGAGCCATCACCAGCGCGGTGAGAAAGGCGCCGACCAGGGTCATGATCAGCACGATCAGCCCCGGCACCAGGTACCAGGTGCTGGTGTTGGCGGCGTTGAACCACATGCGCTGGACGATGGTGACCGCGCCGCGCTGATCCGTGGATTGGGCCGTGCTGCCGGCGCTGCGGTCGGCCTGCTTCTCGCCATAGCCGGCCAGGGCGCTGCTGACGTAGGTGGAGACGCTGGCGGCGCGGGTGGCATCCGAGCCCTGCACGAGTACCTGGACCTGCGCGTTGCCGTCGTTCAGGCGGCGGGTGAAATCGGCAGGGAACTGCACCAGCGCGTCCACCTCGCGCGCCTTCATCAGCGCCTCGCCTTCGGCGAAGGAGCGCACCAGGTGAGGCTCCAGGTACTCGGTGCGGCTGATCCCGGCAGCCACGTCGCGGGCCACGGGGGACGGGTCGTCGAGGACGATGGCGACGATGGCGCGCTTCACATCCAGCGACAGGCCGTAGCCGAAGATCAGGATCAGCGCGATGGGCAGGCCGATGCCGATCAGCAGGTTGCTGCGGTCGCGCACCAGCTGCCGCACTTCCTTGCGCGTCAGCGAGGCGAGGCGCCGCCAGAAGCCGCCAGCGCTCATGCCGCGCCCGCCTTGGCCGGATGGCTGTTGCTTTCGACGCGATTGCTCTCAAGGCGATTGCTTTCAACGATCTGGACAAAAGCCTGCTCCATGTTCAGCGTGCTGCCCTTGCCGCCGGCCTGTTCGCGGACTTCCTGCGGGGTGCCCATGGCCAGCAGCTTGCCGGCATCCTGGATGACGATGCGGTCGCAGTACTCGGCCTCTTCCATGAAGTGGGTGGTGATGATGATGGTGGTGCCGGAGGCCGCCAGCGCCGTGATGCGCTGCCAGAAGCCCCGGCGGGCGAGGGGATCGGCGCCGCTGGTGGGTTCGTCGAGAAAGAGGATTTCCGGCTCGTGGAGCAGCCCGACCGCCATCGCCAGGCGCTGCTTGAAGCCGCCGGGCAGCTGGCCGCTGGGCGAGTCCTCCTGGCCGCTGAGGTCGAACTGCCGGGACACCGCGTCCATTCGCTGGCTCAGGCGCTTGCCGCCCAGGCCATAGGCGCCGCCGAAGAAGCGCAGGTTCTCGGCGACCGAGAGGTTGCCGTAGAGGGAGAACTTCTGCGACACGTAGCCGACTTTGCGCCGCGCCTGGGCCCGCGCGTGGCGCAGGTTGACCCCGGCGACCTGCAGCGTGCCGCTGGTGGCCGGCAGCAGTCCGCAGAGCATGCGGAAGGTGGTGGTCTTGCCGGCGCCGTTGGGCCCGAGCAGGCCGAAGATTTCCCCCCGGCGCACGCTGAAGCTGGTGCTGGCCACGGCGGTGAAGTCGCCGAACTTGCGCACCAGGTCCTTTACTTCGATTACCGCTTCGTTGCTGTCGTCGTGACGGTGCGTGCCGGCCTTGAGCGACTCCATGTCGACGGCTTCGGCATCGCTGCGGGCTCGCAGCAGGAACATGAAGCCGTCTTCCAGGCGCGCGTCCACCTGGCGTACCGGTGCGCCGTCGAGCATCTGCTCGAGCTTGCCCTGGTCGGCGTCCGGCTGACGGATGAAACGCACCTCGCCGGACTGCGGCACCGCGTCGACGATGTTCTGGTGGTCGTCCAGCAGCCGCGCCTGCAGGGTGCGCGCGGGCTCGTCGGCGGGCGGGGTGGCGATGAAACAGAGGTTGTCGGCGTGTTCGCGGATCGACGCCGGGTCGCCCTTGGCCATCAGCTGGCCCTGGTGCAGCAGGAAGACTTCGGCGCAGCGCTCGGCTTCGTCCATGTAGGAGGTGGAGACCAGCACGCTGAGCTGCTCCTGCTCGATCAGCTGCTGGATGATCTCCCACAGCTCGCGGCGCGACAGCGGATCGACGCCGACGGTGGGCTCGTCGAGCAGCAGCAGGTCCGGCGAACGCACCAGGGTGCAGGCCAGGCCCAGCTTCTGTTTCATGCCGCCGGAGAGCTTGCCCGCCGGGCGATCGGTGAAACGTGCCAGGTCGGTCATCTCCAGCAGGCGCTGGTAGCGCTCCTGGCGCTCCTTGTGCGGCACGCCGTGGAGGTCGGCGTAGAGGTCGAGGTTCTCCTGCACGCTCAGGTCCTCGTAGAGGCCGAAGCGCTGCGGCATGTAGCTGATACGGTCCTGCACCTGCTGCGGGTGGGCGTGGACGTCCACGTCCAGCACCGTGAGCGTGCCTGCGTCGGCCTGCAGCAGCCCGGCGACCAGACGCAGGAAGGTGGTCTTGCCGGCGCCGTCCGGGCCCACCAGCGCGGTGAGCTGGCCGCGCGGGATGTCCAGACTGATGTCCTTGAGCGCCTGCACGGTCTTGCCCGACTCTTTCACCAGAAAGTGCTTGGCTAGGCCCTCGGCGCGAATTACTGGAGCGTCAGACATCAGCGCGGCTCGTCGGCGAAGCGCACCGTGGCCGGCATGCCCAGGCGCAGGCGGTTGTCCGGGTCGGCCACCAGCACGCGCACCTCGTAGACGAGGCTGGTGCGCAGTTCCTCGGTCTGCACCGACTTGGGTGTGAACTCGGCCACCGAGGAAATGAAGCCGACGTGGCCGTCGATGGCCTGGTCCGGGTGGCTGTCGGTGAATACCTGGGCCTTCAGGCCGGGCTTGATGCGGCCCAGGTTGGTTTCGCTGACGTAGGCGCGGATCCATTTCGGATCGGTCAGCGCCAGGGAGTACACCGGGCGCTGCGGCGAGGCCATGTCGCCGGGCTCCAGCAGGCGCGAGCGCACGGTGGCGTTCTGCGGCGCCTTGAGGTCGGCTTCATCGAGGTTGTGCTGCAGCAGCGCCACGTCCGCACGGGCGGCGGCGAGCTGGGCGTCGGCCTGGGCGATGTCTTCCGCGCGCGGGCCGATCTGCGCCAGGCGCAGGGATTTCTGCCGGTCTTCCAGCTCGGCCTGGGCGACCTTCTGCTGCGAGGTGGCGCTGTCGATATCCTGCTGGCTGACGGCGCGGCCACCGGGGCTGTTGGCGCGGATGCTCTGCAGCCGGCGCAACTGGGTGTTGGCAAGGTCGAGCTGGGCGCGGGCGGCCTTGTCCTGAGCTTTCGCCCGGTCGATGTCCTCGGGGCGCGAGCCGTTCTTCAGGCGCAGCAGGTTCTGCTCCTGGGCGGCAATCTGTGCCCGGGCCTTGTCGATCTGCAGGCGCAGGGCGCGGGTGTCCAGGCTGGCCAGCACGTCGCCGGCTTTCACCACGTCGCCTTCCTCGACATTCATCTTCGCGATGCGCTCGCTGCCGGTGAAGGCCAGCGACACCTGACGGATGTCCACGTTGCCGTAGAGCACCAGGCGTTTGTCATCACTTTCGCGGGACTGCAGGTACCACCACAGTCCGCCCCCCAGCAGCAGCGCAACGAGCGCCACCAGCACCAGCTTCTTAGGCATCGGCCCATCCCTGATTCATGACAGCCCGGAGAAGGATAGACAGTTATTCGCCCCAGGACTCTGACGCAGGCCGCTACCCCGCGTCGCAGAGCCTGCCCTTCGTCAGCTGCCGTGTCGCTGGGGGCGTCGCCTGTTAGCGTGGAGAGACATCCCGATGGAGATGCCGCCATGGGCAAAGACGAAAACACCACGAGCGCGCACCGGGCGTCCTTGTACCTGCGCGCCCAGCGGATTCAATGGTTCGGCCTGGTGCTGCTGTTCCTGGCCGTGGGGCTTGCGGCGTTGACCGACTTCCTGCAGCGCGATGGCGGTGTGGCGACCATTGTCGCCTTCGCTGTGGTCGGCGCGCTGGCGCTGGTGGTGGCGCGGTTCATCCTGATGCGGCCGAAGCCTGTGTAGGAGCCACCGGTGCTGGGCCGATACGGCTCAGCGCCGCGGAATGGACTGCACCTGCGGCTGCATCTGCTGCTGCGGGATGTTCCGGTAGCCCATCTGGCCCTCTTCCATGGGCGGCGGGCGTGGTGCGTCGTGGTCGTTGTGGCTGCCGCAGGACGAGCCGCCCAGCAGCACGGCCAGCGCGCCGATCATGAGTAGAACGGTGGTTTTTCCCATGGTGGTTGCTCCTGGTGAGCCGTCCTTCCAGTGAAAACGAAAACCCGCCGGTGAGCCGGCCGGTCGGACGAGTGGGGGCGTCGCAACCGGCCCGCCGGTTTCCCTGGCAATCGCTTGAAATCCCGCTGTTTTCGCGCGGTTACGATCGTGCAGATTGCCATGGATCAACCATACTCAGGCGACTCGCTCCGGCGTTGTGCTCGGGGGAACAAGGAGGGCGGGATGCTCGACTATTTTGCGCTGGGGGTACTGATCTTTGTCGGATTGGTACTGTTCTACGGGATCATCGTGCTGCACGACATTCCTTATGAGATTGCGGTACACCGCAACCATCCCCACCAGGACGCGATCCACGCGGCCGGCTGGGTAAGCCTTTTCACGCTGCATGCGCTGTGGCCGTTCCTGTGGATCTGGGCCATGTTGTACCGCGAGGACCGGGGTTGGGGCTTCCATCACGGCAAGACGCCGGCGCAGGAGGCGCAATACCTGGAACAGCAGCTGGCCGAGCTGCGTCAGCGCCTGGATGCGCTGGAAGGCCGCCAGAACTCGCCTGCCGCACCGGCGACCACTCAACCGGGCGGGGAGGGCTGAGCCATGGACCTGTTGCTGATCCTCACCTACACCGCCTTCTGCGTCGCCATCTTCAAGATCTTCCGCATCCCGCTGAACAAGTGGACGGTGCCCACCGCCGCGCTCGGCGGCATCGTGCTGATCGGTACGCTGATCTTCCTGATGAACTACAACCACCCGTATTCCGAGGTGGCGCGTACCTACTTCGTCACTACGCCGGTGATCCCGGTGGTCACCGGGCAAGTGGTGGAGGTGCCGGTCAAAGGGAACGAGATCATCGAGAAGGGAGCCGTGCTGTTCCGCATCGATCCCAAACCCTTCCAGCTCAAGCTGGATTCGCTCAAGGCGCAACTGGTCTCGGCGCGTGCCGACCAGGCCCGCGCCCGTGAGCTGGCGCTGCGCAACGTCGGCAACAAACGCGACGTGGACCTGACCACCGCCCGCGTCGATGACCTCAATGCGCAGGCGGCCCTGGCCCAGTTCAACCTGGACAACACCGTGGTGCGCGCGCCCTCGCGGGGCTTCGTCAGCCACGTGTCGCTACGCCCCGGGATGATGGCCAGCCGCTTGCCGCTGCGCCCCTCGATGGTCTTCGTGCCGGATGAAGGCCCGTATTTCACCGCCTGGATGCGCCAGAACAGCCAGCTGCGCCTGACCGTCGGCGACGAGGCTGAAGTCGCCTTCGACGGCATACCCGGCAGGGTCTTCGCCGGCACCGTGGACAAGGTCCTGCCGGTGATCGGCGAGGGCCAGGTGCAGCCTTCCGGCACCCTGATCAGCTACACCGGCTCCCCGCCGCCGGGGCGGGTACCGGTGTTGATCAAGATCACCGACCCGGATTTCGCCCAGTACGCGAGCATCATGCCCGGCGGCTCCTACGGCCAGGCGGCGCTCTACAGCGAGCATTTCCACCATGTGGCGATCATGCGCAAGATCCTCCTGCGCATGGCGGCCTGGATGAACTACATCTTCCCGTTCCACTGATTCGCGGCATTGCGGCGCCCCCACGGGGGCGCCTGCGCGTGGGCGTCCGTCTGCGCGCGAACAATACGGGGGAGGGGGAAGCGCAGTCTCCTGCCGTACAACCTGGCGACATCGATAGCTCAACTGGAGAACCCTATGAAGTCCTATGTCGCGTTGTTGTCCCTGCTGCTGTTGCCGTTTCTGCAAGGCTGCGCGGAAAAACAGGTCCAGCCGGAGGAATACTCCGGCTTCCTGTATGACTACTCCCGTCTCACCGAACAGGAAAACGCCGCGGGCACCAAGGTCCTGGCCTGGATCGACCCCAAGCTGAACCTGATGAACTACCGCAGCATCGTCATCGAGCGCTCGCAGTTCTACCCGGCGCCCAAGGCCACCGATCAGCTCTCGCAAGCGACCATGACGCAGATCACCGACTACTACGACAAGGCGCTGCGCCGCGAGCTGGGCCAGGTGCTGCAGGTCGTCGACAAGCCCGGCCCGGGCACCCTGGTGCTACGTCCGGCGATCACCGCGGTGAGCAGCCACACCCAGTCGCTCAAACCCTATGAAGTCATCCCGATCGCCCTGATCGCCGCCGGGGTCAGCACCGCTACCGGCATCCGCGACCAGGACACCCAGATTGCCACCGAAGCGGCGATTCTCGACGGCCCCTCCAGCCGTGTGGTCGCCCAGGTAGTGCGCAAAGGCACCGGGCATGCGCTGGAGAACGACAGCCAGGCCATGGCCGCCAGCGACTTCAAGGGCGTGCTCGACGGCTGGGCCCGCGACATGCGCCTGACCTACAGCAAGTTGCGCGAACTCAAGTAGTTCTCGTCATTCAAGCAATCCCGCTCGTCCGCCAGGACCTGCACCAGCACCGACAAACCTGCTCTCCATGCGGCGCCCAGCGTGGCGCCGCATCGGCCTGTCATGAAATGAAAAGCCCCTGTCGCACGATGTGAAGCTTCCCGCCCGGCCCCTGCCTATTGTCCGCTCAAAGGGCGCTTGCCTGCTCCAAACGGGGCGCCCAAGACAACAAGACAACTGGAGATTCCGGCCATGGCCAAAGCCGTTCGTTTCTATGAAACAGGGGGACCCGAAGTCCTGCGTTACGAGGACGTGGAGGTCGGCGAGCCCGGCCCGGGGCAAGTGCGCATTCGCCATGTGGCGGTGGGCCTGAACTACGCGGACACCTATTTCCGCAATGGCACCTACGCCGTTCCGATGCCCAGCGGCATGGGCGTGGAAGCCGCCGGCGTGGTGGTGGCGGTGGGCGAGGGCGTGACCAACGTCGTGCCCGGTGACCGAGTCACCTACACCGGCTTCATCAACACCCTCGGCGCCTACAGCACCGAGCGCCTGGTACCGGCGGCGCCGCTGATCCGTCTGCCGGAGAACATCGCCTTCGAGACCGCCGCCGCCATGACCATGCGCGGCCTGACCTCGGCCTACCTGCTGCGTCGCATACACGACTTCAAGCCGGGCCAGAGCATCCTGCTGCACGCCGCCGCCGGCGGTGTCGGTCTGATCGTCTCGCAGTGGGCCAAGCTGCTCGGCCTGCGGGTGATCGGCACCGTCTCCAGCGACGCCAAGGCCGAGATCGCCTTCGCCCACGGTTGCGAGCACGTCATCAACTACAGCCAGGAAGGCGTCGCCGAGCGCGTGCGCGAACTGACCGATGGCCGTGGTGTGGACGTGGTCTTCGACAGCGTCGGCAAGGACACCTTCATGACCTCCCTGGAGTCGCTCAAGCGTCGTGGCCTGATGGTCTGCGTCGGCACCGCGTCGGGCCCGATCCCGCCGTTCGATCCGGTGCTGCTGGCGATGAAGGGCTCGCTCTTCCTCACTCGCCCGGCCCTGGCCGACTACATCGCCGACCCGGCGGAAAAGGCGGCGCTGCTGGACGAGCTGTTCACCCACGTGGGCAACGGCGACATCCGCATCGAGATCAACCAGCACTACGCGCTGGAAGATGCCGTGCAGGCCCACCGCGACCTCGAGTCGCGCAAGACCACCGGCTCGTCGATCTTCGTCATCTGAGGGCGCCGCCATGCACGTAGAACGTCTGACCTGCAGCATCGGCGCCGAAATATCCGGGGTGAACCTGGGCGACGCCTCCCGCGATGAAGGCCTGTTCGCCGAGCTGCGCGAGCTGCTGCTCAAGCACAAGGTGCTGTTCCTGCGTGACCAGGACATCACCCGTGCCGAGCACGTGGCTTTTGCCCGCCGCTTCGGCGAACTGGAGGACCACCCCGTGGCCGGCAGTGACCCGGAGCACCCGGGCCTGGTGCGCATCTACAAGACTCCGGACCTGCCCAACGACCGCTACGAGAACGCCTGGCACACAGACGCCACCTGGCGCGAGGTGCCGCCCCTGGGCTGCGTCCTGCGCTGCGTGGAGTGCCCGCCGGTGGGCGGCGACACCATGTGGGCGAACATGGCCCTGGCCTACGACATGCTCCCGGCCGAGATCAAGGAGCGCATCGCCAAGCTGCGCGCGCGCCACAGCATCGAGGCCAGCTTCGGCGCGGCGATGCCCATCGAGAAGCGCCTGGCGCTCAAGGCCATGTACCCCGACGCCGAGCACCCGGTGGTGCGTACTCACCCGGAAACCGGCGAGAAGGTGCTGTTCGTCAATGCCTTCACCACCCACTTCAGCAACTACCACACGCCACAGAACGTGCGCTTCGGCCAGGACGCCAACCCCGGCGCTGCCGACCTGCTGCGCTACCTGGTGAGCCAGGTGTACATCCCCGAATTCCAGGTGCGCTGGCGCTGGAAGAAGAACGATGTGGCGATCTGGGACAACCGCTGTACCCAGCACTACGCGGTGATGGACTACCCGCCCTGCGTGCGCCGCATGGAACGCGCCGGAATCATCGGCGACAAGCCGTTCTGATCCCTGAAGAAAGACTTCTGACAAGAACAATTACGGAGACCGACATGCAATTCTTCGACGATTCGCTGCACCCCGAGAACCAGGACAAGGTGGTCATCACCACCGCTCCCTACGGCCCCGAATGGATGCCCGAGGACTTCCCCGAAGACATCCCGGTGACCATGGACGAGCAGGTCCAGAAGGCCGTTGACTGCTACGAGGCTGGCGCCACCGTGCTCCACCTGCACGTCCGCGAGCTGGACGGCAAGGGCTCCAAGCGCCTGTCCAAGTTCAACGAGCTGATCGCTGGCGTGCGCGAAGCCGTGCCGGACATGATCATCCAGGTCGGCGGCTCGATTTCCTTCGCCCCGGAAAGCGACGGCGAAGCGGCCAAGTGGCTGTCCGACGACACCCGCCACATGCTCGCCGAGCTGACTCCCAAGCCCGACCAGGTGACGGTGGCGATCAACACCACCCAGATGAACATCATGGAGCTGCTCTATCCGGAGTATCTGAAAGGTACCTCCCTGGAGAACCCGCTCTACCAGGCGGCCTACAGCGAGATGACCGTGCCGGCCGGCCCGGCCTGGGTCGAGGAGCACCTGAAGCGCCTGCAGGCCGCCGGCATCCAGCCGCACTTCCAGCTGACCGGCATGCATGCCCTGGAAACCCTCGAGCGCCTGGTGCGCAAGGGCGTCTACAAGGGCCCGCTGAACCTGACCTGGATTGGCATCGGCGGCGGCTTCGACGGCCCCAACCCGTTCAACTTCATGAACTTCGTGCACCGCGCACCGGACGGCGCCACCGTCACCGCCGAGTCGCTGCTCAAGAACGTCCTGCCGTTCAACATGATGGCGATGGCCATGGGGCTGCACCCGCGTTGCGGCATCGAGGACACCATCATCGGCCAGCACGGCCAGCGCATGACCTCGGTGGAACAGATCCAGCAGTGCGTCCGCGTCGCCCATGAACTGGGCCGCGAGGTCGCCAGCGGCAAGGAAGCACGCGCCATCTACAAGATCGGCGTGCAGTACGACAGCGTGGAAGAAACCCTGCGCATGAACGGCATGGCGCCCAACCGCCAGCCGGGCCAGAAGTCCGTTCCGCTTCGCGCGTGACAGGCTCCGTGGCGCGGTCTGCCAGTACCGCGCCACGGCTTTTATCCCAGAACAACAAGAATCCATTGACCCACCTGGAGAGCTAGCACCATGGCCATCCACTCCGTCGCCCTGGGCGACATCCCTGCCACCGTGCCCAGCGTGCCGCGCCGCTATGCCTGGGTGGTGTTCGCTCTGACCTTCGGCCTGCTGATCTCCGATTACATGTCGCGTCAGGTGCTCAATGCCGTCTTCCCGCTGCTCAAGGTCGAATGGGCCCTGAGCGATGCGCAGCTGGGCCTGCTCAGCGGCATCGTCGCGGTGATGGTCGGCCTGCTGACTTTCCCGCTCTCGCTGCTCGCCGACCGCTGGGGGCGCGTACGCAGCCTGGCGCTGATGGCCATGCTGTGGAGCCTCGCAACGCTTGGCTGCGCCGTGGCTGAGACCTTCCCGCAGATGTTCGCCGCGCGCTTCTTCGTCGGCGTCGGCGAGGCCGCCTACGGCAGCGTCGGTATCGCCGTGGTCATCTCGGTATTCCCGGCGCACCTGCGCGCCACCCTGACCGGCGCCTTCATGGCCGGCGGCATGTTCGGCTCGGTGCTCGGCATGGGCCTGGGCGGCGTGCTCGCCGCGCACCTGGGCTGGCGCTGGGCGTTCGCCGGCATGGCGCTGTTCGGCCTGCTGCTGGCGCTGCTCTACCCGCTGGTGGTGAGCGAGAAGCGCATTGCCCCGGTGGCCGCTGCCGAAGCGCCGCGCCAGGCCGGCGGGCGCTCGCTGCGCAGCCTGTTCGGCAGCCGCTCGGTGATCGCCGCCTACCTGGGCAGCGGCCTGCAGCTGTTCGTCGCCGCCGCCGTGATGGTGTGGATTCCCAGCTACCTGAACCGCTACTACCACCTGGACACCGGCAAGGCCGGGATGATCTCCGCGGTGATCGTACTGGTCGGCGGCAGCGGCATGGTGCTCTGCGGCATCCTCTGCGACCGCCTGGGCCGCAGCAACCCGCCGCGCAAGATCATCCTCGCCATCGGCTTCTGCCTGGCCAGCTGCCTGCTGCTGTTGGTGGCCTTCCACCTGCCGCCGGGCACTGCGCAACTGAGCCTGATCGCCCTCGGCATGCTGGTCGCGGCCGGTACCTCCGGGCCGTCCGGCGCCATGGTCGCCAACCTCACCGCGCCGGCCGTGCATGGCACCGCCTTCGCCACCCTGACCCTGGCCAACAACCTGCTGGGCCTGGCGCCCGGCCCGCTGCTCACCGGTGTGCTGGCCGACCGCATCGGCCTGGACCGTGCCTTCCAGCTCATACCCTTGCTGAGCATTCTCGCCGCGCTGGTCTTCCTCTACGCCCGGCGCCACTACCACAGCGATATCCGCCGCCTGCGCGGCGAAGAGGAGGGCGCCTGATGCCGACTCTCAATCTGGACATGACCTTTGACTTCATCTGCCCCTGGTGCCTGATCGGCAAGCGCAACCTTGACGTCGCGCTGCGCCTGCTGGCCCGCCAGCGTCCGGAACTGGACGTGCGGGTGAACTGGCTCGGCCTGCAGCTGCTGCCGCAGATTTCCATGGAAGGCGAACCCTTCGCCGAGTTCTACCAGCGCCGCCTGGGCGACAAGCGCGCCGTGCGTGCGCGGATGGGTGAAGTGCGTCGCGCGGCCGAGGGCGCCAGGGTCGACCTGGACCTCGAACGCATCCTCACCATGCCCAATACCACCTATGCCCACCGGGTATTCCAGCGCGCCGTGCATGTGGGCAGCGAGAGCCAGAAGGAGCAGTTGCTGGAGATGATCTTCCGCGCGCACTTCCAGCTGGGCCAGGATATCGGCAACCGCGAAACCCTCTGCCGCCTGCTGCGTGCCTGTGATTTCAACGTGGCCGACTTCGACGACGCCCTGGCCGACGGCGCGCGCCAGTTCATCGGCCGCCGCGTGGCCCTGGCCGATTCCAGCGTGCCGATGTTCCTCCTCGAAGGCCGCGCCTTCGCCCTCGGCGGGCAAAGCCCCGAGCAGTTGCTGGCGGCCCTCCATCGAGCGATTGATCGACAGCACCCCGAGGCGATCCCGGCATGAGCTGCTCGATCCGTATTCCCGCCGACCGCCTGCCGGCGCGCGGCGGCCGCAGCCTGCTGCATCACGAGAAGGGCATCATCCTGCTGTTCGATATCGACGGCGAACTGCATGCCATCGACGACCGTTGCCCCCATGCCGGCGCCTCGCTATTCAGCGGCCGCCTGGACGGCCGCTGGCTGCAGTGCCCGGCCCACGGCCTGCGCTTCGACCTGGCTACAGGCTGCCCGGCGGGCATCAAGGGCTTCGGCCTGCAGCGCTATGAGATCGAATGGCGCGCCAACGAGTGCTACGTGGTGCTGGCCCGGCAGGAGGTGCCGGCATGACCACGCTGACCCTTTCCGCCCTCGGCACCCGCAGCCGCACCCTGCTGCCGGGTCTGCTGGTCAGCGCCATGGTGGCGGCCGCCGCGACCTTCCTCTCCGAGCACTACGGCGCGCCGGTGATGCTCTTCGCGCTGCTGCTCGGCCTGGCGATGAACTTCCTTTCGGCCGACAGCGTGTGCAAGGCCGGCATCGAGTTCACTGCCCGCGAAATCCTCCGCCTGGGCGTGGCGCTGCTGGGCATCCGCATCACCTTCGGGCAGATCGCCGAGCTGGGCTGGCAGCCGGTGATCATGGTGGTGGTGCTGGTGACGGTAACCATCCTGGTCTCCATCGCCGCGGCCCGCGCCATGGGCTTCAACTTCCTCTTCGGCCTGCTCACCGGCGGCGCCACGGCCATCTGCGGCGCCTCTGCGGCGCTGGCCCTGGCGGCGGCATTGCCGGCGCACACGCAGAAGGAAAAGGCCACGCTGTTCACCGTGCTCGGCGTATCGGCGCTGTCGACCCTGGCGATGATCCTCTACCCGATGATCGTCAAGTCGCTGGGCCTGCCGCCGTTGCAGGCGGGCATCTTCCTCGGCGGCACCATCCACGACGTGGCCCAGGTGGTCGGCGCCGGCTACAGCATCTCCAAGGAAGTCGGCGACAGCGCCACGGTGGTCAAGCTGATGCGCGTGGCGATGCTGCTGCCGGTGATCCTCTGCGCGGCGATGATCACCCGTGCCCGCGGTGTGGAACCGGGCGAGCAGCGTCCGCCGCTGCTGCCGTGGTTCGCCGTGGGCTTCGTGCTGCTGGCGGCGGTGAACAGCACCGGCTACCTGCCGACAGTGGTGGTGGAGGCGGGTGGGAAGCTGTCGCAGTGGTGCCTGGTGATCGCCATCGCGGCGCTGGGCATGAAGACCCAGCTGCGGGCGCTGGCGACAGTCGGGATCAAGCCGATCCTGCTGATGCTGGGGGAGACCGCATTCCTCGCAGTGCTGGTGTTGGGGATGTTGCGCTTCGCCGGTTGATTCGTGCGTTGCGGATGACCATCGCGGACGGAGTCCGCTCCTACGCGCCGATTGGCGTTTCCGCTGCCACCGGAATTGCGGTGGCGCACGAACGTAGGAAGGCGTGGAGCGCAGCGATACCCATCGAGAGCCGTGCGCCAATGGCAGTGCGTAGGGCGCATAACGCGCCAGCATTATCCGCCGACGTGGTATCGGCGGATAACCCGTTCCGGGTTATGCGCCCTACGTTCAGGCACCGGCTCTGGCTCTGGCTCTGTATTTTTAAGTCTTCCAGAGAAACGTCCGCACGCTCCGGAGTGCCCCTTTCAGGAGGCCGAAGGTGATCGGAGTTTCAGGGGTTGAGCGACATGGATGTCGCGAGAGCGTTGTCGGGCCAGGGATGGCCCGTCAACGCGGGCCCCTGGAACTCCGAAGAACCGAGGGTACGTTTCGCGAAGCGAAAAGCCGGATGTAGGGGCGAGACTTTTTGGTTCCTTTTGGGAGGGCGGCTATCCGACGTTTGACAAAAGGGACTCGCCCGAGGGGGCGAAACACGAAGTTCGCGCGCACGCCGAGGCGGCGCAGAAACGCCCAACCGAGACGCTTTGAGTTCTGGTGTTCAGCGTCGCAGTTGTGTGTTCGGATGTATGGGGTTTCGCCCCCTCGGGCGAGTCACTTTTCCAAACAACGGAAGGCCGCCCCCCGAAAAGTAACCAAAAGGCTTGCCCCGGACATCCGGTTTTTCGCTTAGGCGAAAAATTCCCTCGTTGAAACGAAGTTTCAGGGGCCCGAACTAGGCGTCCCCCCACGAAGGGCCATCCCTGGCCCATCGCGGCTCTCGCGACATCCATGTCGCTCAACCCCTGAAACTCCGCTTCAACGAGGCCTCCTGAACGGGGCATTCGGCGCGTGCGGATGTCTCTCTGGAAGTCTCCAGGGGCAAAAAAACAGAGTGCGCGGCGGCGCGCTTTTGTAGGAGCGGGCCATGCCCGCGATCCGCCGGCAGGGCCGGCGTTTCAGACGGGTTCTCGACTTGGCCGGGAATGCCGCTATCAACCTGTGGGGCGCGCCCCATGGCCCGCTCCTACAGGGAAACTTGCGTTGGACTGAGGGGGGCGCCCGTCCCTGCTCGCGAACCGCACGGCACCATCCTTCTCAGGAGAAACTCACTCCGTCTCCCGCCCCAGATGCTCCTTGCGCCACGCCGCCGGCGAGACGCCGAACTGCACCGCGAACCAACGGGTGAAGGAGCTGGGCATCGAGTACCCCAGCAGGTCGGCGATGCGCCCCAGCGAATAGCGCGGGTTTTCCATGTAGCGCAGCACCAGCTCGCGCCTGACCTCGTTGATCAGGTCGGAGAAGGTCACGCCGTTGTCTTCCAGCCGGCGTTGCAGCGTGCGCACGTTCAGCCCCAGCGACTGGGCGATCTGTTCGATGGTCGCGCGGCCCATGGGCAGCAGCAGGTAGATGGACTTGCGCACCTCGTTCAGGGTGCTGCCGTCGGTGGCGCCGGGCAGGGAGTCGACGAAGCTGCGTGCATGCCGCGCCATGGCCGGGTCGGCCATGGGGTTGGCGGCGTCGAGGTCGGCGGCGGGGATGACGATGCCGTTGAACTCGCTGCCGAACTCGATCTTGCAGCCGAACACCCGGCGATGCACCTGCATGTCCGCCGGAGCGTCGTGGCTGAAGTTCACGCTGACCGGCCGCCAGTGCGGGCCGAGGAGGGCGGCGCAGAGGCGGTAGAGGGTGCCCAGGGCCAGTTCCAGGCCCTGGCGCATGGGCATCGGCGGCACGGTGAGGAGTTCTTCGCGCAGAATCGCCAGCTTGCCTTCCTGGTCGATGTACAGGGCCAGGGATTCGTTGAGCAGATGGCGGTAGCGAATGATGGTGTCGATGGCCTCGCGCAGCGTCGCCTGGTGCGACAGCAGCAGGCTGATCACGCCGAAGTCGGCGAGCTGCCGCGATTCGGCCATGCGCAGGCCGAAGGTCTCGCAGCCGCTGATGCGCGCCGATTCCTCCAGCAGGGTCACCGCCGTGGCAACGGGGATGCGCTGCTCCGGGTGCTCGAGCATGGACTGGGACAGGCCCACCGCGCTCAGCTGCTGATGCGGGTTGAGGCCCAGGTGGCGGGCCACTTCCAGGTAGTTGGTGAGGGCCGCAATGCGAACCATTGGGGTCATGCCGATCGCCTTCTTGTTCTTGTGGTTGCTCCGTGCCGAAGGGGTCCGTGGACGCCTTGTGGCCAGAGTGCACGCTGGCTGGGTCGATGACGTCAGATTCTAGCGACAGCTGTTACCAATCGTGTACGAAAGTTCTCACTTCGGCCAGTGCCTGCGGCGCTCTGGAATGCACCGTACGTCCCGGTAGGCCCGCCACGCGTGGAGTCGGCGGGACAGCAGGCTGGCCGGGGCCTGTCATCAAATGCGAAGTGCCTGACGCTCAATGCAAAGCACCTTCACCGGTGCACCTCTACTGTCTGTCCAACAAGTTCGAAATCACCCAAAGGTGAACCGGTGAGCAACAACAAGACTTCCACCACCGTCCTCATGGTCCCCGGCTTGCGCGACCACGTCGCCGAGCACTGGCAGACCCTGCTTGAGCAGCGCCTGCCCAATGTGCGCAGCGTACCGCCGCTGACCGAGAACAAGCTGGACCTGAATGCCCGCATCGAAGCCATCCAGCGTGAGCTGGAAAGCATCGACGGCGAGGTGATCCTGGTTGCCCACAGTGCCGGTGTACTGATGGTCGCTCACTGGGCGGCACGCTACAGCCGGCCGATCAAGGGCGCGTTGCTGGCTACTCCGCCGGATCTCGACGGTGACTGGCCGGCGCACTACCCCAAGCCTGCGGTCCTGGCCGAGATGGGCTGGTCGCCGCTACCGCTGGAGCCGCTGCCGTTCCCCACACTGGTGGCCTGCAGCGACAACGACCCGCTGGCGAGCCCCGAGGCAGTCCAGCGCATGGCCCGCCACTGGCGCGCCAGCGTGGTGGAGCTGGGCCGGGTCGGCCACCTCAACCCCGCTTCGGGATTCGGCGACTGGCCAGAGGCCGAGGCGCTGATCCAGATGCTGGATAGCTGATTCACCCAGGCAACTCACTCAACCAAGCAACCCCCGGTTCCGGCGCTCGCGCCGGGGCAGGCCCCCGTGCGCCCTGGCGCACGGCCAAAGGGGCTGCGGGACGGGCCCGGAAAGCGTCCCGACCACAACAAGAAACGGAGCACACGAATGCATCATCAGAGCAACCCCCTGCAACGCTGCCTGCTGGCGACCGCAGTCCTCGCTGCCATGGCCGGCCAACCGCTGCAGGCCTTCGAGCTGGACACCGGCAACCCGGACTTTTCGATCCGCTTCGACAACACCGTCAAGCTCAGCTACGGGCAGCGCGTCGAGTCGCCCAACAGCAAGATCGCCGGCACCGCCAACACCAACGACGGCGACCGCAACTTCTCCTCCGGAACCCCGGTGACCCAGCGTTTCGACCTGCTCAGCGAACTGGACTTCGTCTACCGCGACAGCATGGGCTTCCGCCTGTCTGCCGCCGGCTGGTACGACCACGCCTACGATGATGTCGGCTCCGACAACCCGTTCCCCGGCCAGAAGGGCAACGCCGGCCACCTGGTCAGCCGCAACGGCACGGTGATCGCCCCGCGTGGCGCGCAACCGGCCACCCACGGCCTGAGCAACTTCGCCGACCGCTACTACAACGGCCCGTCCGGGGAGCTGCTCGATGCCTTCGTCTTCGCCAGCCACCAGGTCGGCGACGACATGCAGCTCAGCGGCAAGCTCGGTCGCCACACCATCTACTGGGGCGAGACCCTGTTCAGCGCCGCCAACGGCATCAACTACGGCCAGTCGGCCCTGGACCTGGGCAAGCTGTACAACGTGCCCGGCACCGAGGCCAAAGAGCTGTTCATGCCGCGCAACCAGCTGTCCGCCTCGCTGACGGTCAACCCCGAGCTGACCCTGGCCGCGCAGTATTTCCTCGAGTTCGAGAACTCGCGCTTCCCCGAAGGTGGCACCTACATGGGCCCCTACGACATGCTCAACGACGGCGGCAACGTCTTCTGGCTGCCGCTGCCCGCGCTCAACGCCTTCTACGGCGCGCCGCGCGGCCATGATCGCGAGCCGGACAACACCGGCGACTTCGGCCTGATGGCCAAGTGGAGCCCGGAATGGCTCGACGGCACCCTGGGCTTCTACTACCGCAATACCTCCGACACCCTGCCGGCGGTACTGGTGAATGCGCCGAACCTGCACAAGCCCGGCCTGGCCGGCCTGCAGGGGATGAACTATGTCACCGCCTACGCCGACGACATCGACATCTATGGCATCAGCCTGTCCAAGGAAATCGGCGGCGTGAGCGTCGGCATGGACCTGAACTACCGCGAGAACATGCCGCTGGCGAGCAACTTCACCACGGTCAACTCCACGCTCTATGCAGCCTCCAAGCGCGGCGCGGTCAACGGCGCCAACCTGATCGGCGAGATGCCCAGCGATGGCGACACCGGCCTGGCCCGCGGCAAGACCTTCCACGTCGTCCTCAACGGCCTGGTGACCTTCGGCGCCACCCCGCTGTGGGACGCCTCGTCGCTGGCCGTGGAAGGCACCCTGACGCACCTGATCGACGTCACCGAAGGCGAGCAGACCTTCAAGGGTGACTCCAGCTACCGCGGTGTCGACAAGGTCACCACCAACGCCTACGCCATGTCCGCCAACTTCACCCCGACCTGGTACCAGGCCTTCCCGGGCGTCGATCTGTCCATGCCCATGGCCTACAACGTCGGCCTGCACGGCAACTCGGCGGTACAGCTGGGCGGCAACGAAGACGCCGGCAGCTACTCGGTCGGCGTGGCCGCGGACTTCCACCAGAAATACCGCCTGGACCTGAAATACGTCGACGCCTTCGGCCCCTTCGATACCTGCGAGAGCGGCCGCGACAACAACACCCCCGGCGCCAACGGCCAGTACCAGTGCATCCCCGGCCAGATCACCTCGCAAGGCGGCCTCGCGCCCCTGCTGAAGGACCGCGGCATGGTTACCGCTTCCCTGAAGGCCACCTTCTGATTTCACGTAAGGCCTCGACTTCGGGGCAGGAGAAAAACAGCATGAACTTCAAGCCCACCCTGATCGCCACCGCCCTCGGCCTGACCCTCTGCGGTCTGGCCCAGGCCGCCGTTTCCCCGCAGGACGCCGCCCAGCTGGGCAGCACCCTGACCCTGGTCGGCGCCGAGAAAGCCGCCAGCAGCGATGGCGCGATTCCCGCCTATGCCGGCGGCCTGACCACCGCCCCGGCCAGCTTCAAGGCCGGCGACAGCATGCGTCCGGACCCGTTCGCCAGCGACAAGCCGGTGCTGGTGATCGACGGCAAGAACGTCGACCAGTACAAGAACCAGCTGTCGGCCACCACCGTCGAGCTGGCCAAGCGTTATCCTACCTTCCGCGTCGACGTCTACCCGACTCACCGCAGCGCCGCGCTGCCGGACACCGTGCTGGAGAACAGCAGGAAGAACGCCGTCACCGCGCAGTCCCTGGAAGGCGGCACCGCCATCGACAACGCCCTGCCGGGCGTGCCGTTCCCGATTCCGAAGACCGGCGCCGAGGCGATGTGGAACTTCCTGCTGCGCTACCAGGGCGTGAACATCAAGGCCAAGTACGACTCCTGGAACGTCGATGCCTCCGGCAGCGCCAACCTCGCCACCACCGGCCAGGCCTTCATCAACTACCCGGTGTACGAAGACCTCACCCAGCCGGTGAAGGGCTCCGAGGTCTACTACCAGATGAAGCTGTACTACAGCGGCCCGGCCCGCCGTGCCGGCGAGGCAATGATGCTCAAGGACGCCGCCAACCCGCTGCAGCAGCCGCGCCGCGCCTGGCAGTACCTGCCCGGCCAGCGCCGCGTGAAGCTGGCACCGAACCTGGCCTACGACACCCCGAACCCCGGCATGGCCGGCGCCGGCACCTACGACGACGTGTTCGTCTTCAACGGTGCGCTGGACCGCTATGACTGGAAGCTGGTGGGCAAGCAGGAAATGATCGTGCCCTACAACACCTACCGCCTGACCTACGCCAGCGACATCAAGCCGGTGGTCACGCCCAACCACCTGTCGCCGGACTATGTGCGCTGGGAGAAGCACCGCGTGTGGGTCGTCGAAGGCACCCTGAAGTCCGGCGCGCGGCACATCTACGCCAAGCGTCGCTTCTACCTCGATGAAGACAGCTGGGTGGCCGTGGCCTCTGACCAGTACGACGCCCGTGGCCAACTCTATCGCGGCTCCTTCGCCTTCCTCAGCCAGAGCTACGACAAGCGCATCCCGGACGCCACGCCGTTCATGATCTACGACCTGACTGCCGGCTCCTACAACATCAACGGCGTCGTCGGCCCGTACGGCGGCATCAGCTACATCGACCCGCTGGCCAAGACCCAGTGGTCCCCCGAGGCGCTGGCCGGTAGCGGCATTCGCTGATGAAGGGCGCGGCGGCCCGGCTTGATGCCAAGCGGGGTCGCCGCGGCTCCTGCAGCGAAAGCTGCCGGAAAAGATGCGAAGAGAGATGTGAGGAAAGCACCATGCAGATCCCCTTCAAGCGCCTGATGCTCCTGGGCGCCTTGCTTCTGGCGGGCGGCGCTCAAGCCGGCGCAACGGTCGCAGAGTTCGTCGATGTGCTCGACCAGCCGGCGCCCCACAGCGCCGTTCCCTGCCATGTGCCGCTGCTGGCCGTCACCCGCGTCGACAAGCGCCTGGTGAGCGTCGGCCAGCGCGGCCACATTCTCTATTCCGATGACGGCGGCACCAGCTGGCTGCAGGCCGAGGTGCCGGTCAGCTCCGACCTCACCGCCGTGCGCTTCCCCACGCCGCAGGACGGTTGGGCGGTGGGCCACGACGGCGTGGTGCTGCACAGCGCCGACGGCGGCAAGCATTGGGAGCGCCAGCTCGACGGCCGGCAGATCGGCCAGCTGATGCTCGACTACTACGCCGCCCACCCGCAGCCGGACAACGCCACCTGGCTGGACCAGGCGCGCCGGTACCAGGAGGAGGGCGCCGACAAGCCGTTCCTCGACCTGTGGTTCCGCGACGCGAAGGAAGGCTTCGTGGTCGGCGCCTTCAACCTGATCCTGCACACCAGTGACGGCGGGCGCACCTGGGAGCCCTGGAACCACCGCATCGACAACCCGCAGGCACTGCACCTGACCGCCATGGCGGCCAGCGGCGATGACCTGTTCGTCGTCGGCGAGCAGGGCCTGCTGTTGCGCCTTTCCCCGCAACAGGAGGGCCAACAGCAGCGCTTCGTCGCCCTGCAGTCGCCCTACGCCGGCAGCTTCTTCGGTGTGGTCGCGCGGCCGGGCCTGGTGTTCGCCTACGGCCTGCGCGGCCACGCGATCCGCAGCCTCGACGGCGGCGAAAGCTGGAAAACCGTGGACACGGGCCTGCCGGTCAGCCTGACCGCCGCCAGCTTCGACGCCAACGGCCGGCTGTACCTGTTCAGCCAGGCCGGCCAGGGCCTGGTCAGCGATGACAGCGGCGCCAGCTTCAAAGCCCTGGACCTGGCCGAGCGCCTGCCTGTCAGCGGCGCAGTGGCCGGTCCCGGACGCCTGCTGCTGGTCGGCGCTCGTGGCGTACGCGAGAACGCGATGCCGGTGCGCTGAGCGCACCGGTGTTTCACCCGTTCAAGAACCATAAGAACAAGAGATAGAGAGACAGCCTCATGGTCGACCTGAAGCAAGGCGAGATGCCTGTAGTCCGCGAACTGCGGGACTTTGACACCCACAGCGGCAACCTGCTGGAGCGCCTGGTGTTCAACCACCGCGCGCTGTTCATCGCCCTGATCGCGCTGGTCACCCTGGTGCTGGGCTACATGGCCGTGACCCGCCTGGAGATGCGTCCGGCCTTCGAGAAGATGATCCCGCACAGCGATCCCTATATCCGCAATTACCTGGACAACCGCGCCGCATTGCGCGGCCTGGGCAACTCGGTGCGGGTGGTGGTGGAGAACCCCAACGGCGACATCTTCGACCCGGCCTATATCGACAGCCTGCGGCAGATCAGCGACCAGCTGTTCCTCAGCCACGGCGTCGACCGTGCCTGGATGAAATCGCTGTGGTCGCCGGCGGTACGCTGGACCGAGGTCACCGAGGAAGGCTTCCAGGGTGGCCCGGTGATGCCCGACGGCTACGACGGCAAGCCCGAGTCCATCGGCCAGCTGCGCCAGAACATCGCCCGCGCCGGCATCGTCGGCAGCCTGGTGGGCAACGACTTCCGCTCGAGCATGCTGGTGGTGCCGCTGCTGGACCGCGACTCGGCCACCGGCAAGGGCATCGACTACCGCGAGTTCTCCCGCGCCCTCGACGACCTGCGGCTGAAGTACGAATACCTGGGCGACGCCCGCGCCTTCGCTGCCGGAGAGGAGGGTAAAGGTCCGGTGCGCCTGCACGTGATCGGCTTCGCCAAGCTGGTGGGTGACCTGATCGACGGCCTGGTGCGGGTGATGTTGTTCTTCGGCCTGGCGGTGGTCACCGCCTTCGTCATCATCTTCTTCTACACCCGCTGCCTGCGCAGCAGTCTGCTGGTGATCGGCTGCTCGCTGCTGGCGGTGGTCTGGCAGCTCGGGCTGGTGGCCTGGCTGGGCTACGCGCTGGACCCGTATTCGATCCTCGTGCCGTTCCTGATCTTCGCCATCGGCGTGTCCCACGCCACCCAGAAGATGAACGGCATCATGCAGGACATCGGCCGTGGCACCCACAAGCAGGTGGCCGCGCGCAACACCTTCCGCCGCCTGTTCCTGGCCGGCGTCACCGCGCTGCTGTCGGACGCCGTGGGTTTCGCCGTGCTGATGCTGATCGACATCCCGGTGATCCAGGACCTGGCCATCGCCGCCAGCATCGGCGTGGCGGTGCTGATCTTCACCTCGCTGCTGATGATGCCGGTGGCGCTGTCCTACGTTGGCGTCAGCCCGAAGGCCGCCGCGCGTGCCCTGCGCGAGGATCGCCAGGTGGACCAGCATGCCGGCCTGGGCAAACTGTGGGACCTGCTGGACCGCTTCACCGAGCGCCGCTGGGCCAGCGTCACCCTGATCATCGCCGCGCTGCTGGGTGCCGGCGGTCTGCTGGTCAGCCAGCACCTGCAGATCGGCGACCTCGACGCCGGTGCTCCGGAGCTGCGCGCCGACTCGCGCTACAACCGTGACAACGCCTACATCACCAGCCACTACGCACTCTCCAGCGACCTCTTCGCGGTGATGGTGAAGACCGCGCCGGAAGGCTGCCTGAACTACCGCACGCTGATCCTCGCCGATCGCCTGGGCTGGGCGCTGCAACAGCATGAAGGCGTGCAGGCGACCACTTCGCTGGTCACCGCGGTACGGCAGATCACCGCCGGCACCTACGAGGGCAACCCCAAGTTCGCCAGCCTGCAGCGCAACCAGGACGTGCTCAACTACGCCGCCCAGCAGGCTTCGGTGAACACGCCGGAGCTGTTCAACACCGAATGCTCGCTGATGCCGGTGATCGCCTTCCTCAAGGACCACAAGGCGCAGACCCTCGACGAAGTGGCCGGCATCGCCGAGAACTTCGCCCGCGCCAACAGCACGCCGGACCGCCAGTTCCTGCTGGCCGCCGGCAGCGCCGGGATCGAAGCGGCGACCAACCGCGTGGTGCGCGAGGCCAACCACCGCATGCTGTTCTACGTCTACGCGGCAGTGGGCATCTTCTGCCTGATCACCTTCCGCAGCTGGCGCGCAACCCTCGTGGCGCTGCTGCCGCTGGTGCTCACCTCGATCCTCTGCGAGGCGCTGATGGTGATGATGGGCATTGGCGTGAAGGTCGCCACGCTGCCGGTGATCGCGCTGGGCGTGGGGATCGGGGTGGACTACGCGTTGTACCTGCTCAGTGTGCAGCTACAGATGCAGCGCGCCGGGTTGCCGCTGTCGGTGGCTTACAAACAGGCCGTGGCTTTCACCGGCAAGGTCGTCGCGCTGGTCGGCGTGACCCTGGCGGCGGGCGTCATCACCTGGGCCTGGTCGCCGATCAAGTTCCAGGCCGACATGGGGATTCTGCTGACCTTCATGTTCCTGTGGAACATGCTCGGGGCGCTGATCCTGATTCCGGCGTTGTCGCATTTCCTGCTGGGTGGGAAGAAGCTCTGAGCCAGCCTTGGGCGCGCTCACCGTCGCGCTCAGGTTCCCCCGTAGGGCGGATAACTCGGAACGGGTTATCCGCCGCTCCCACGACGGCGGATAACGCTGGCGCGTTATCCGCCCTACGGTCCTGAAGAGGCAACAGGCAAGCCTCGAACGTAGGATGGGTGGAGCGCAGCGATACCCATGCTGTCGCCGTACGGAATCGATGGGTATCGCTGCGCTCCACGCTATCCTACGAGGTGTTCCTCCTGTCGCTTCTGTGAAAGGCAACACCCCATCAATCAAACGCCGGAATCGCCTCCAGCTCATGCAGCAGCCAGTCGGCGAACTCCCGCGCCAGCGCCTGGTTGCCGTGGGGCGGGATGATCAGGAAGTAGGGGTGGGGCGCCGGGAAGTCGATGTCGAACAGGCGCACCAACCGTCCCTGATGCAGCTCCTCGCCGGCGAGGATGTGGTCGCTGATGGTCACGCCGCCGCCGGCCAGGGCGGCGCGGATGGTCAGGTAGGCGTCGGGCAGGAAGACGTTCTGCCGTGCCTGCAGGCCGGGCACGCCGGCGGCAAGAAAGTAGCGGCTCCAGTCGAAGCCGTCGTCCTCATGCAGCAGCACCTGGCGCGCCAGGTCGCGGGGTTTGCGCAGGTGTTCCTGGGTGTTGAGCAGTCGCGGGCTGCACACCGGGAAGTAGCGGATATCGCCCAGTGCGGCGAAGCGCTGGCCTTCGATGTGCGTCTCGCCGAAGGAAATCACCATGTCTACCTGGCCCAGGTCGCTGCTCATTGGCAGCAGGTGCAGGGCGACTTCCTGGTAGTTGCGCAGGAATTTCTCCAGCAGCGATGACACCCGTGCCAATAGCGCCGGGGCGCAGGCGATGCGCAGCTCGCCTGCCGGCTCCTCGGTGGGCAGCGCGCGGCGGATGTCGCGCAGCTGGTCGAAGGCACTGCTGATCTGCTGGCTCAGCTGGCGCCCGGCCGGGGTCAGCTTGACGCCCTTGCCCTGGCGCTCCACCAGCGCCATGCCCAGTTCTTCCTCGAGCTTCTTCACCTGGTGGCTGACCGCTCCGTGGGTGACGTGCAGCTCCAGCGCCGCGCGGCTGATGCTGCCCTGGCGAACCAGCGCCTCGAAAGCGCGCAGGGCGATGAGCGAGGGCATGCGAAACGCACTGTTCTGACGCATGAAGGACCTTCTTTCGTGAATTTGACTAACGATTCAGGCGGAAATCTATTGAATTGTCGTTAGTTAAATTTGCACAGAAGATGAGCCCAAGCCAACACCGATCAACAAGAAAAAACGGCTGGAGATCCGCCATGCAGCATTTCGTCGACTTGCTCGGCCTGGGCAAGCGCTACGGCAACCTGCAGGTCCTGAGCGACCTCAGCCTGAGCATCCGCCAGGGCGAATTCCTCACGCTTCTGGGCCCATCCGGCTCCGGTAAAAGCACCACGCTGATGATGCTCGCCGGCTTCGTCGAGCCCAGCGAAGGGCGCATCGAGCAGGACGGCCGCGACATCACCCATCTGTCCCCCGACCAGCGCGAGTTCGGCGTGGTGTTCCAGGGCTACGCGCTGTTCCCGCACATGAGCGTTGCGCAGAACGTCGCTTACCCGCTGCGCATCCGCAAGGTGCCGGGCGCGGAGATCGAGCGCCGGGTCGCCGAGGTGCTGGAACGCGTCGGCCTGGCCGGCATGGGCGAGCGCGGCATCAGCCAACTGTCCGGCGGCCAGCAACAGCGCGTGGCGCTGGCCCGCGCGCTGGTGTTCAAGCCGAAATTGCTGCTGCTCGACGAGCCGCTGTCTGCCCTCGATCGCCGCCTGCGCCAGGAGATGCAAGGCGAGCTGGCGCGCATGCACAAGGATTTCGGCACCACCTTCGTCTTCGTCACCCACGACCAGGAAGAAGCCCTGGCGCTGTCCGACCGCATCGCCGTTTTCAACAAGGGCCGCCTGGAACAGGTCGGCACCCCGCGCGAGGTCTACGAACGCCCGGCCAGCCGCTTCGTCGCCAACTTCCTCGGCGACACCAACCTGCTGGAGGTCGGCGTGGTGCGGCGCGAGGCCGAAGCCACGCTCTGCGATTTCCGTGGCCAGCACCTGCGCGTGGCCAATACGCCCAATGCCGGCCAGGGCGGCAAGAGCTGGCTGGCGGTGCGCCCGGAACACATCGACCTGCGCCCGCTGCAGGACGCCGGCCGCGACAACGGCCTCTGCGTCACCGCAGGCCCCGCGACCTACCAGGGTGCCCACGTCAATCTCGAACTGACCCTGGAGCAGGGCGATCGCCTCGACCTGCGCCTGCCGGTGTCGCACCCGCTGCTGGGCAGCCTGCGCAGCGGCCAGCGCTACTGGTGCAGCTGGTCGCCGCAGCACTGCCACCTGTTGTCCGCCTGACTAACCCATAACGAAAACAAACGATCGGGGAGCAATCACATGAGCGACTCTATAAAAGCAGGCCAAGGCTTCATCGAAGACGCCATCGAGATCGCCGCCCAGAAGGGCGAGCGCGCCGGCATCAGCCGCCGCGATTTCAACCGCAGCCTGCTGCTGCTCGCCGCCGCCAGTGCGCTGCCGTTCGGCGCCGGCGGCCGGGCCTTCGCAGCCGGCGGCAACCTGGTGCTGGCCAACTGGGGCGGCGATGCGGTGCCGGCCTTCGAGAAGAGCTTCGGCGGCTTCGACCAGGCTTCCGGCCTGGCCCTGAAAGTCGACGGCAGCGGCCCCACCGAGGGCGCGCTGAAGACCCAGGTGAGCAGCGGCGCGGTGCGCTGGGACGTGTGCGACGGCGAGATGTATTCGTCCTACCGGCTGGGCAAGGACAAGTTCCTCACCCCCATCGACTTCGGCATCGTCGACAAATCGCTGATCGGCTACGGCGACGTGCATGACTTCGGCCTCGCCAACTACACCTACAGCTACGTGATCGGCTACGACCACGAGCAGTTCGGCAAGAACCCGCCCAAGTCCTGGGCCGACTTCTGGGACGTGAAGAAGTACCCGGGCAAGCGCACCCTCTACAAGTGGATGAGCGCCAACCTCGAATGCGCTCTGCTGGCCGACGGCGTGCCGCCGGAACAGCTCTACCCGCTGGACGTGGACCGCGCGCTGCGCAAGATCGAGGAGCTGCTGCCGCACATCGCCACCCACTGGTCCACCGGCGCCGAGTCGCAGCAGCTGATCCGCGATGGCGAGGTGAGCATGGCGCAGATGTGGCACACCCGTGCCGAGCTGGTGAAGAACGACACCGCCGGCAAGATCGACTGGAGCTTCGACGGCGGCATCGTCTCGCCTTCGGTGTGGATGGTGCCCAAGGGCAATCCGGCCGGCGCCAAGGCGGCCATGGACTTCATCTCCTATGCCCTTCGTCCTGAAGTTCAGGCCAAGCTCATGGAGGTCTACAACATGGGCCCGGTGAACCTTGCTGCCAACGACCTGCTCAGCGCCCAGCTGCAGGCGATCAACCCCACCGCACCGGACAACCTGAAGAAGCAGGTGTCGCTGAACAACAAGTGGCACGCCGAACACTACGGCGAAACCCTGGAGCGCTACCTCGCGCTGATCGGTGGCTGAGATGCGACGTTTCGCACCGGGCGTGCTGCCGGTCTACGGCCTGCTGATCCTGCCCCTGCCTGTGCTCGTCGTGGTCGGCTACCTGTTGCCGACCCTCGGCGTGCTCGGCTGGAGCTTCAGCCTGCCGGAGTGGGGCACGCAGAACTACGCGGCCATCGCCGACAACGCCAACCTGCAGGCGGTGATCTGGCGCACCCTGCGCATCTGCCTGCTGACCACCGCGATCAGCGTCGCCATCGCCTACCTGATCGCCTACCGCTGGCGTTTCGCGACGCCGCGCGGCCGGCAGCTGATCGAGCTGTTCGTGCTGCTGCCGTTCTGGCTGTCGATGCTGATCCGCGCCTTCGCCTGGCTGGTGCTGCTGCGCAACGGTGGGCTGGTCAGCCAGGGGCTGATGGCCACCGGCTGGTTCGACGCGCCGCCGCCGCTGGTGCGCAACGAACTGGGCGCGCTGATCGGCATGGTGCACTTCATGGTGCCTTACGCGGTGCTGCCGCTGCTGTCTTCGCTGAAGCAGGTGGACGACAGCCTGCTGCGCGCTTCCAGCAGCCTGGGTGCGAGCCACTGGCAGACGCTCAAGGACATCTTCATCCCGCTGACCCTGCCGGGCGTGGTCGCCGCGTTCGCCATCGTCTTCGTGTTCAGCCTCGGCTGCTTCGTCACCCCGGCGCTGCTGGGCGGCGGCAAGGCCGCGATGCTCGCCGAGTACATCTACGTGCAGATGTTCCAGCTCTCCAACTGGGGCCTGGGTGCGGCGCTGAGCATTGTGCTGATGCTGCTGGTGGTGGGCTGCGCGCTGCTGTTCGGACAACTCATCGGCTACCGCCGCCTGCTCGGGAGGACTGAGCTGTGACTCCGCAGGGAACCTATCTCTCCGCCATGCCAGTGAAAAAGCCGCAGCTGCCACGCCCGGCGCTGGGGCGCTGGCTGTCCTGGACCGCACTGGTGCTGTCCGCGCTGTTCCTGCTGCTGCCGATCCTGGTGATCGTGCCGCTGTCGTTCGGCAACCAGCGCTACCTGGCCTTCCCGGACGGCGGCTGGTCGCTGCGCCACTATGCAACGCTGTTCGACGGCGCATGGCTGCTGTCGATCCTGCAGAGCCTGGGCCTGGCGCTGGTGGTCGGTGCGCTGTCCACCGCGCTGGCCTTCCTGTTCGCCACCGGCATCTGGCTGCAGCGGCGCTTCCGCACCGTGCTGACGCTGATCGTGCTGCTGCCGATGATCGTCCCGCAGGTGGTCTCGGCGATGTCGATCTATTACCTCGACGCGCGCCTGGGCATTCTCGACAACCTGCTGGGCGTCGGCTTCGGCCATCTGCTGATGGCGCTGCCGTACTCGGTGATCGCCATGCTGGTGGCCTACGCGCGGCTCGACCAGAGCCTGTACAAGGCCTCGCGCTCGCTCGGCGCGGGGCTCTGGCCGACGCTCTGGCACGTGCTGCTGCCCAACGTGCGCGGCGGCATTCTCGGCGGCTTCTTCATGGGCTTCGTGATGAGCTGGGAAGAAGTGGTGGTGACCCTGTTCACCAGCGGCCTGAACGTGGTGACGCTGCCCAAGCGCATCTGGGACGGCCTGCGCTACAACCTCGACCCGGCGATTGCCGCCGTGTCCACGCTGATGATCGTCCTCACCCTGGCGGTGATGCTGCTGCGCATGGTCCTGGAGCGACAGCGACCGCCTTCCTGATCCACCCCGACTCACATCCGGTCGCCGCGCTGGCGACCCCAACCACTCTGTAGCAAAGCACCTGCCTGTCCCTGAGGAGGGAATCCCCATGCTTACCGCTTTCCCCGCGCGCACCTACCGTCAACGCGTCGAAGCCGTCAAACGCCGCATGGCCGATCGTGGCCTGGATGCCCTGGTGGTCAACTACCCGGACAACATCAACTACCTGACCGGCTTCGACAGCCTGGGCTTCCTCTGGTACCAGGCGCTGATCATCTCACCGAAGCTGGTGGAGCCGGTGTTCCTCACCCGTACCAGCGAAGAGCCCTGCACCTGGGAGCTGTCGTGCATCAACGAGGCGATCTTCTATGACATCGCCAAGCAGGACCCGCTGAAGATCGTCGCCGACGTGCTCGCCCAGGCCGGCCTGTCCCAGGCGCGCATCGGCCTGGAAATGACCGCCTCGACCTTCTCCCCGGCGCAGTACAACGCGCTGCTGGGCTATATGCCCGAAGCCCGTTTCGAAGACGCTGGCCCACTGGTCGCCGAGAACCGCCTGATCAAGACCGCCGAGGAAATCGAGTACCAGCGCAGCGCCGCGCGCATGGCCGACCAGGGCATGCTGGCCGCCTTCGAAGCGCTGCGTCCGGGTATCTCGGAAGTGGAAGTGGCCGGCATCGTCGCCAACGCTCTGGGTCGCGCCGGCAGCGAGTACTCGGCGATCAGCCCGATGTGCGCCACCGGCCGCCGCAGCACCATGACCCACGCCATGCCGCACCGCCAGACCATCAGCCACGGCGACGTGGTGATCCTCGAGCACGCCGGCGTGTGCAACCGCTACCACGCGATACTCATGCGCACCGCGGTGATCGGCAAACCCAGCCCGCGGGTGAAGGAAGTGGCGACCCTGCTCACCGAAGCCTTCAACGCGGCCATCGACATCGCCAAGCCGGGCACTCCGGTGGGCGAGGCCAACCGCGTGTGCAACCAGATCCTCGACCGTATCGACCTGTCGCGCACCCGCGTGCACCGCATCGGCTACAGCCTGGGCCTGGCCTACCCGCCGACCTGGCTGGAAGCGATGATGGTGGACGAGGCCGACGACCACGTGTTCCAGCCGAACATGTCGTTCTCCATCGAGCCCAACCTGTCCTTGTACAACGAAGGCTTCGGCATCAAGCTCGGCGACACCGTGCTGTGCGGCGAGAAGGGCTCGGCGAGCCTGTCGGAGCTGCCGCCGGAGCTGACGATCATCGACTGATGGAGGTTCGCCCCCGGTCCGTGTACTGCCGGGGGCGAATCCGTGTTGCGTGTCTGCGCCTGCGGGCGCAGTGATGGAATCCGAGGGTTTCTGATGAGTCACACGATGGATATTTTCTGGCACGACGACGTGCTGCGCCACGACACCGCTGCCGGCGTGTTCGAGGCGCCGCCCAGCGACCTGCTGGCCGAGCAGTTGCTGCACCCGGAGAGCAATCCCCGGCTGCTCAACATGCGCGCCATCCTTCAGCGCGGGCCGGTCGCCAGCTCGTTGAACTGGCACGAAGGCCGCCATGCCAGCGAAGAGGAACTGCTGCGCTTCCACGATGCCGATTACCTGCGCGGCATCTTCGCGGCGGACGCCCAGGGCAAGCGCTTCAGCAGCACCACGCTGATGTCTGCCGGCAGCCTCGCCGGCCTGTTGGCCGCCGCCGGCACCAGCCTGCTGGCACTGGAAAGCGTGCTGGCCACCGGCAACCCTGCCATGGCCCTGGTACGCCCGCCGGGCCACCACGCCGCGCCGGCCATGGCCGACGGCTACTGCTTCTTCAACAACGTCGGAGTTGCCGCGCGCGCCGCGCAGGCGGCGGGGCTGGAGCGGGTGGCCATCGTCGACTGGGACGTGCACCACGGCAACGGCACCCAGGAAGGCTTCTACGACGATCCTTCGGTGTTCACCGTGTCCCTGCACATGGACCACGGCGCCTGGGGGCCGAGCCACCCGCAGAGCGGTGCGGCCGATGAGCGCGGCTACGGCGCGGGGCTGGGCAGCAACCTCAACCTGCCGCTGCCCATGGGTTCGGGCGACCAGCTCTACGAGATGGTCTTCAGCCGCTTCGTCGAGCCGGCCCTGCGCGCCTTCAAGCCGGACCTGCTGATCATCGCCAACGGCCTGGACGCCTCGCAGTTCGACCCCAACGGCCGCCAGCTGGTGACCATGCAGGGCTTCAACCGCCTGGCCCGCCGCGCCCGCGCGCTGGCCGACGAACTCTGCCAGGGACGGTTGCTGGTGGTGCAGGAGGGCGGCTACAACCCGGCCTACAGCGCGTACTGCCTGCATGCCGCGACGGAAGGCTTCCTCGGCCAGCCGTCCACGCTGCCCGACCCGCTGGCCTACATGCCGGAACCGGCTGCGCGGGTGGAAGCCGACCTCGCCGCGCTGGACACCCGGCTGGCGACGGCGGGGTGGAAGTTCGGCTGAGCCATCAGCTCTGGCAGGGTCGGGCTGACCGGTAGGGCGGATAACGCGCCAGCGTTATCCGCCGCGGATGCCCCGGCGGATAACCTGTTCCAGGTTATGCGCCCTACGAGTCGGGCCGGCATGCCGCTGCGCTCTTTGTAGGATGGGTATCGCTGCGCTCCACGCCATCCTACGAACTCTCTCTGACCTCGACATTCAACCGGCTAGCGATGATTGCGATAGCGCTCGGTCAGCGACTGCACGCGGGCGACGTAGGTTTGCGTCTCGGCGTAGGGCGGTATTCCGTTGTACTTGTCGACGGTCATCTCACCGGCGTTGTAGCTCGCCAGCGCCAGCCGCTGATTGCCGTTGAAGCGCTTGAGCAGCCAGGCCAGGTAGCGCACTCCGCCACGGATGTTCTGCCGCGCATCGAAGGGGTTGCTGACATTGAAACGCTCAGCGGTGTCGGGCATCAACTGCATCAGCCCCTGCGCGCCGGCGACGGAAATGGCGTTGGGCTGGAACGCCGATTCGGCATGGATCACCGCGCGCACCAGCGCTCGGTCGACACCGTAGCGCAGCGACGCGGCCTCGATCTCGCGGCGATAGGAACGGGTGTCCAGGCGCAGCGTGGCGACGTTGAAATCCTTCGGCGCCATGCACAGGTAGCAGCCCTTGATGTAATACACATCGATCACATCGACCCGCGCGGAGATCCCGACCGGGCGACGGCTCACGTACTGGCGAACGCCCTTGTGGACGAAGGTGTAAACCCGAACCCGCCCTGCGCCAGGCTCGTCCCCGCGCTCGCTCGCTGGCGCGGCCTTCGACCTGGCGCTGGCAGTCGCGCCCGACTTGCTGGTCTGGCTTGTCTTGCTGTTCTGAAGCGTGCAGCGCGCCCCGGCAACGGCGTGACTGGTGTGGCTGACGGTCCCGTCGCGGGCCTGGCATTTGAACAGGGCGTTGGCGTAGAGCGGAGCGACCAGCAGTGCCAGTCCGATGCAGCCAGGGAGGCTCCTGCGAGCCCATCGCCAGGTTCTGGAACTCATCAAACCGCTCCGCGCCGCGGGCGCCGATCAGGCTGGGGAAGCCTGATCCGGGTAAAGGAAAAGGGCCATCAGGGGCGGTCGTAGCCGGTTGATCCCGGGTGACCTGCCGTTTCGTTTCGCTAGTTATAGCCCTTTCAAACGGTTGTGGAGCTTGGGGGGACGTACGGCTTACCGACGTTCCAGGTCAGGGTGCAGGTCCGCAGACTCGCGAGCAAGCTCACTCCTACGCAGTGCGTGTGGCACTCCCTTGTAGGAGCGAGCTTGCTCGCGAACACCTGCAACGCCGAACTCAACCGAGAATGAAATACACCTTGCGCACCGGCGTGAGGTTTTCCCAGGTGCCCTTGAATCCCGCCGCGACCACGAAGGAATCCCCCGGCCCGAAGGTCTTCGCCACGCCATCGGCGTCGGTCAGGCGCACGCTGCCTTCGAGGATGTGGCACAGCTCGTCGTAGTCACACTCGCAGCGTTCCAGGTGGACGCCGGCTTCCCAGATACCGGCAATGGCGTTCTTTTCCGGGGCGCTGAAGTGCCGCCAGCTGCGGCTCTGGTACGGCGCATCGACGATCGCCGGGTCGTTGATCTCGCGCTCCTGCGGGGCGAGGTCGGGGTTGGCGAAATCGATGACGTGGCGGGGCAGGGTGGACATGAGGTTCTCCATCAGGAATCGAAACCGACGCCGAAGGCATCGAAGGTCTTGAGCAGCAGGTCGCGGCGGCCGGTGCGGTCTTCCTTGGCCAGCGAACGCTGAGCCAGGCGCACGCCGAGGTAGCGCAGCGGCTCGGGAGGGAAGGGGAAGGGCTTCTGCGAGGTCATGCGCAGTCGGGTGCGCTCAGTGCTTTCGCCGCCCAGCTGGTCGAGCATGTTCAGCGCAGCGAAGCGGCTGGCCGCCACGCCCTGGCCGGTGAAGCCCAGCGCATAGGCGACGCGCCCGCCGAGCACGCAGCCGGTGAACAGCGTGGTGCGCGCCGAGGTGTCGATGATGCCGCCCCAGGCATGGCTGAACTCGACCGGGCCGAGCTGCGGGAAGGCCTCGCGGAACTGTCCGGCCAGGCGCTGGAAGCTTTCCGGGCGCTGGGTCAGGGCCTCGTCGCGGCGGCTGCCGAAGTGGTAGATGGCGTCGAAGCCGGCCCAGAGGATGCGGTTGTCGGCGGTCTTGCGCAGGTAGTGGAACTGGTTGCCGGCATCGGCGATGCCGTAGCGGTCGACCCAGCCGATGGCGCGCAGCTGGTCGTCGGTGAGCGGCTGGGTGACCAGCGAGTAGTCGTACACCGGGATCACGCTGGAGTTCAGGTGGCCGAGCAGCGGCGGGGCGATGTTGGTGGCCAGGGCGATCTGCCCGGCCTCCAGCTCGCCACGATCGCAGCGCAGCATCAGGCGGTCGCCGCGCTGGTGCAGCTCGTGCACCGGGGTGTTCTCGAACAGCTCGATGCCCTGCTCCAGGCATACCCGGCGCAGCTCGGCGGCCATCTTCGCCGGGTTGAGCAGCGCGTAGTTGGGTTCGAAAACGCCGGCCTTGTACAGCGGCGAGTCGAGTTTCTGCGCCAGTTCCACGCCTTCGAGCCACTCGCAGTCGATGCCGAAGCGCTGGTAGTTGCTCTGCATGCCGCGCAGGCCTTCGACCTGCCAGGGCTGCATGGCGACGCTGAGCTTGCCGCGACGCTCGAACTCCACGTTCATCCCGAAGCGCTTCAAGTCCGCCTCGAACTCTTCGAGATTCTGACGGCCCAGGCGTACAAGGGTTTCAGCTTCTTCCGGCCAGCGGCGCAGGGCATTGCCTACGCCGTGGGAAATACTCGGCGCGCAGAAGCCACCGTTGCGCCCGCTCGCCTCGCCACCGCAGCGACGCGCCTCGACCACCGCGATGCTCGCGCCGGGCCAGCGCAGGCGGGCGTGCAGGGCGGTCCAGAGACCTGTGAAGCCGCCGCCGACCACCACCAGGTCGAAGCGGCGATCCGCTTCCAGCGCCGGTGCGGCGGGAGCGGGATCGAGAGTGTCGAGCCAGAAAGGTCGGGGAGTGGCGTGCGCAAGAAGGGCGGATGTCATCGGAAAACTCCGGCAGAATGTCGGAAGAAAAAGCGGTCTTCGGGCCGCGTCCGAGTTTTGTAATCGCTCCGGGGTGCCAAGGCATACGGCTAGTCGCTCTTTGCGGGCACGCCCGGAGCAGGACAAGCCGGCCAAGACCGGCAGGGGAAAACCATGAGCGCAGAAGCATGAGCGAAGAGCAGGGCTGGAGCGCCACGCTCGAAGGCACGACTTACCAGCCCGACCCGGCGAGCGCCGTTACCCACGCGGTGGTCATGCGTTATCACCAGGCCTGGCGTCGTCATGACATCGAGGCGCTGATGGCGCTGTTCGACCCGCAGGTGGAGTACAACGATTTCTTCCAGGGTCGTCGGATTGCGCCGAACGAACTGCGCGAGTACCTGCAGACCAGCATGCCCGCAGCAGGGGATGAGTCACAGGTCTACGCCGACCGCCTGCGGGTCGATGGCGACACCGCCTTCCTGCAGTATCAGGTGACCCTGCGGGGCACCCAGGGGCTGGTGTCCTTCCGCGCCACCGAGGCCTATACCGTGCGCGACGGGCGGATCATCCGCGTCAACGAGCACGCAGCGCTGATCGGCCAGCCGCAGAAAACCGCCAGCGAGCCGCAGCCGCGCATGGCCGACAGCCGCCTCGGGCTCTCCGCGCGGCAATTGAGCCTGCTCGGCGGCGACATCCAGCAGTACTTCCAGCAGACCCGGCCCTTCCTCAACCCCGACCTGGACATGCCCCAGGTCGCGGCGGCCACCGGCTACACGCGCAACCAGATTTCCTACTTCCTCAACCAGGTACTGGGGCTGAGCTTCTACCAGTACCTGAACCAGCTGCGGCTGCGCCACCTGCTCAGCCAGCTCGACGGCGCTACCAGCGTCACGCGCATCGATGAGCTGGCGCGGGCAGCGGGGTTCCGCTCGTTGTCGACCTTCTACCGCTGCTTCCGCGAGGAGACGGGGTTGTCGCCCAAGGCGTACCTGGAACAGAAGGCGGCTTCGTGAGCGGAGTGCTTTTGTAGGATGGCGTGGAGCGAAGCGATACCCATCGATCACGGGTGACCCTGGCGATGGGTATCGCAAGCTCCACCCATCCTACGGGGCTTCCCCTCGGCTTCGCAGCCGGGCGGTTTGCGAGCAAGCTCGCTCCTACAGACAGTCCCCTCCGCGCGTGCCCGCATGCACGGCGCCCGCGTTATCAACCCCGTGCCCATTTCCCTATGCTCGGCCCACAAGCATTCCAACAAGCTCAGGAGACCTTCGCATGCGCGACCAGCTCTATATCGATGGCCAATGGCAGGCACCCGCGCAAGGCGGCCGCTTCGAGGTGTACGAACCCTCCAGCGAAGCCGTACTGACTGAAGTCGCCGCTGCCACCGGCGAGGACGTGGATCGCGCCGTGCAGTCCGCGCGCCGGGCTTTCGATGAGGGCGAGTGGGGCCGCAGCAGTGGGAAGGAACGCGCCGGCTACCTGCGCGCCATCGCCGACAACCTGCGTGGCCGCCGCGAAGACCTGGCCCGCCTGGAGGTGCAGGACAACGGCAAGCCGCTGCCCGAGGCGCAGTGGGATATCGACGACGCCATCGGCTGCTTCGACTACTACGCCGAGCTGGCCGAAGGGCTGAATGACGAGGGCGACGTGGTCGCGCTGCCCGACGAGCGTTTCGCCTGCCGCGTGCTGCGCGAGCCGGTCGGCGTGGCGGGGCAGATCATCCCGTGGAACTACCCGCTGCTGATGGCTTCGTGGAAGGTCGCGCCGGCGCTGGCCGCCGGTTGTACCGCCGTGCTCAAGCCTTCGGAACTGACCCCGCTGACTTCCCTGGAACTGGCCGCTGCCGCCGATGCGGTGGGCTTGCCCAGGGGCGTGCTCAACGTGGTCACCGGCCTGGGCCGTGACGCCGGCTCGCCGCTCTCGGCGCATCCGGGCGTGGACAAGCTGGCCTTCACCGGCAGCGTGCCGACCGGGCGCGCGATCATGCAGGCGGCGGCCCAGGACATCAAGAACGTCAGCCTGGAGCTGGGCGGCAAATCGGCGTTCATCGTCTTCGATGACGCGGATGTCGAGGCAGCCGTGGAGTGGATCCTGTTCGGCATCTTCTGGAACCAGGGCCAGGTGTGCAGCGCCACATCGCGCCTGCTGGTGCAGGACGGGCTGCATGATCGGCTGATCGGGCGCCTGGTGGAAGAAACCCGCCGCATCACCATCGGCAACGGCCTGGAGCCGGGCGTGCTGCTCGGCCCGCTGGTCAGCGTCGGCCAGCACGCCAAGGTGTTGCAGGCCATCGCAGCCGGCGTGCGCGATGGGGCGAAGCTGGTCACTGGCGGCAAGCGTCCGGCCCATTGCGACAAGGGCTGGTTCGTCGAGCCGACAGTGTTCATCGACGCGCCGCTGGAGAGCGCCGTATGGCGCGAGGAAATCTTCGGCCCGGTCCTCGCCGTGCGCCGCTTCAAGGACGAAGCCGAGGCGCTGCGCCTGGCCAACGACAGCCAGTTCGGCTTGGCAGCGGCGGTGATGTCCGCCGACCCGGCGCGTTGCCAGCGCGTGAGCCGCGGCCTGCGCGCGGGCATCGTCTGGGTCAACTGTTCGCAGCCGACCTTCACCCAGGCGCCGTGGGGCGGCTACAAGCAGAGCGGCATCGGCCGCGAGCTGGGCGTATGGGGGCTGGACAACTACCTGGAGACCAAGCAGGTCACCGAGTACCTCAGCGACCAGCCGTGGGGTTGGTACATCAAGTGATGTGAGGGGGCGGCGGATAACCTGTTCCAGGTTATTCGCCCTACGCCGGCATGCCCTTGTAGGGCGCATAACGCGCCAGCGTTATCTGCCGTTGGCGTTGCCTGCGTTGTTGTGCGTGTTTCTGCAGCGCTTCGGCGTAAGCGCGGATTCTGTGTTTCGCCCCCTCGGGCAACCAACTTTGCCAAACGACGGATGGCCGCACCACGCAAAGTAGGCAAAGGTCTTGCCCCGGACATCCGGTTTTTCGCTTAGGCGAAAAATTCCCTCGTTGAACGGGGCGTTCGGAGTGCGCTGATGCTTCTCTGGAAGACTTAAGAGCCAAAGCCAAAGCTGGATCGGTGGGGCCCTTCGTAGGACCGAAGGGGACGCCTAGTCCTTGCTCGCGAACCGCACGGCACGGGGCATCAAACGCTCAGCGCCACCCGCCCCTTGCTGCGCAGGTAGAGGCCGTAGATCAGCCCGATCACCAGCCACGCGCTCCCCATGGTCAGCGCATGAATATCCATGCCATCGAGCACCGTCAGCACCACCGCGATGCCCACGATGGGCACAAGCCAGTGGGCGAACCAGCGCCGGCTGCGGCCCTTGATGCCCAGCTTGACCAGCACCGACAGGTGCAGCAGGACGAAGGCGGTGAGCGCGCCGAAGTTGACGAAGGAGGCGAGGGTGTCGATGCGCTCGCGCATCACCAGGGCGATGCCCAGCGACAGCAG
This sequence comes from Pseudomonas sp. PDM19, assembly GCF_014852215.1. Lineage (NCBI taxonomy): Bacteria > Pseudomonadati > Pseudomonadota > Gammaproteobacteria > Pseudomonadales > Pseudomonadaceae > Pseudomonas > Pseudomonas sp. PDM19. Next base: position 630,910 of record NZ_JACVBG010000001.1, read on the forward strand.
GGTCGATAGCACCAGCGCCACATGCGGAGTGCCGTGGCGGCGGTGCAGGCGGGCGAACAGCATTGGCAGCTGGCGGTCACGGCTCATGGCGAACAGCACACGGGAGACGCCGACCTGCATCGGCAGCGCGTTGGTCAGTCCGACCATCACCGCGATCACCCAGGCCAGCAGCAGGGCGACCCAGGGGCCGATCTGTGCTGCAGTCAGTTCGTAGATGGCTGCCGAGGCGTCCTTGATCGCCACACCCGGCATCAGGTTGCCCAGCACCCAGGTGGTCACCACGAACAGCGTCGCGCAGATGAACAGCACCAGCAGGATGGCGCGGCCGACCAGCCGGCGGTCGTTGTCCTTCACTTCTTCGGCGAGGGTGGAAATGGCATCGAAGCCCAGGAACGACAGCACGCAGATGGACGTGGCGGTGAACACCTTGCCGACATCGAAGGCGCTGTTGTCGAAGAACGGCGCGGCAGTCAGTGTGCCGGCGCCCTTGCCTTGCGCCAGCGCGAACAGCGCCAGCGCCAGCAGGCCGAACATCACCGTGAACTGCAGGACCACCGAAACCATGCTGACGCGCGTAGTGACGGCGACGCCGAACCAGTTGATGCCCAGTGACACCGCCACCAGCAGCACCAGGCACAGCGCGCGGTCGAGGCCGGGAACCAGGATCTGCAGGCCCACCGACATGATCAGGAACACCAGGGCAGGGATCAGCAGGTAATCCAGCAGGATCAGCCAGCCGGCAACGAAGCCCGGAACCTCGCCCAGGCTGTGCCGGGCGAAACCATAGACGGAGCCGGCGCTCTGTACTTCGTTGGACAGCGTGGCGTAGCTCTGCGCGGTGAAGTACATGCAGATCGCGCCCAGCAGGTACGCCAGCGCGATCAGGCCGCCCGAGGCGTCCCAGACGAAGCCGAAGGTGGTCAGTGGCGCCATTGGCGCGATGTAGGCCATGCCATAGGCCACCAGGTCTTTCAGGCCGAGGGTGCGCTTGAGCTGCGCGCCCCCGTGGGGAACTGCAACGCCCATGATCAGGCTCCACTTTTATTGTTGTTGGAAGAAGGGCCCGCCTCGCTGGCGGGCCGCTGGCTCAGCCTGCGAAGGCGGCGTCGCGGTGGACCTCGCGGCCTTCGAGCAGGGTCAGCAGGACCTGGGTCTGACCGATCTCGTAGGGGGAGATGGCATAGAGGTCGCGGTCCAGCAGGATCAGGTCGGCGTACTTGCCCGGAGCAAGGCTGCCGGTACAGTCGTCGCGCCAGGCGGCGTGGGCGGCGTTGATCGTGTAACCCTTGATCGCATCCGCGATACCGATGCGGTGTTGCGCGGTCTGCACCGGGCTGTCGTCGCCCAGCGCCGGGTTCTGCCGGGTGAGGGCGCACTGGATGATCTGGAACGGATCGAAACCGGTCACCCCCCAGTCGCTGCTGAGCATGCAGGTCACGCCCTGGCGCACGAACTCGCCCAGCGGATAGATGTACTGGCTGCGCTCGGGGCCGATCATGGCTTCGACTATGGCGTCGGCCTCGGGGTTGGGTTGCGCCCACAGTGTCTGGTAGTTGGCCAGCGCGCCGAGCTGGTTGAAGCGCGGGATATCCGCCGGGTCGACCACCTGCAGGTGCGCCAGCTGGTGGCGTGAATCCCACTGGCCGTTACGCTCGCGGGCGACCTCCAGGCCGTTGAGCGCGGCACGCACGGCGCCGTCGCCGATGCTGTGCACGTGGATCTGGAAACCCTCGCGGTCGAAGGCGCTGAAGAACTCGTCGATCTGCTCCTGGCTGAACATCAGCTCGGCATTCCCGCCGGTATCGCTGCGGGGCGCGGCCAGCACCGCCGTGCCGTTCTCCAGCACGCCGTCGAGGAAGAACTTGGCCGAATGCAGGCGCACCCGGTCGCCTTGGTAAGTGGCGCGCAGGTCCTTGAGTTCGGCCATCTGCTCGGCCAGCGACTTGTGCGCGAAGATCTTCGACGTGGCGCAGACGCGCAGGGTCAGGTCACCGCGATCATGGGAGGCCTGGTAGTTCTTCAGGTAGTTGCGCGCGGCCATGGCGTCGAGCACGCCAGTGATGCCGCGCGCGTTGAAGGCCTTGCTGTAGTGCGCCATGGCCTGCAGGTAGTCGTCGTCGGTATAGCCGGGGGCGATGCGGTTCATCGCCCAGATGGCGTCTTCCACCAGCCAGCCCTTCGGCGTGCCGTCGGCCTGGCGCAGGTATTCGCCGTTATCCGGCTCGGCACTGCCCGGGCGCACGCCGGCCAGTTCGAATGCGGCGCTGTTGGCCCAGCCGTTGTGGTAGTCGCTGGCGAACATCAGCGCCGGACGGCCGTCGGTGACGCTGTCGAGCCGCTCCTTGGTGAGCTGTTCGGGCGTGAAGCGCGCGGAGGAGAAACCGACGCCGCGAATCCAGGGTTTTTCCGGGTGCGCCTGGGCGAAGGTGCGGATGGTTTCCAGCAGCTCGTCGAGGGTGGTGGCGTCATACAGCGAGGCGTTGTGGTAGAGGTCGGCGGCGCTGAGCTGGAAGTGTACGTGGGTGTCCTGCAGGCCCGGCAGCATCAGCCGGCCGCCGGCGTCGATGCGGCGGGTGGCACTGTTGGCCAGCGCCTCGATCTCGACATTGCTGCCGACGGCGAGGATGCGACCGCGCTGAATGGCGATGGCCTCGGCGCGCGGTTGGCGCTCGTTCATCGTGCGGATGTCGGCGTGGGTGATGATCAGTTCGGCGGCGGTGGACATGGTGACTCCAGGCAAGGCGGAAGGGTTCGAAAGGATCAGGGCCTGACGGGATCGAACGGGGCGTCATCGCGGAGGCTGCGTATCGCCCGGATGACGTTCGTTCGTCCACGCTTGAAACGGCGCTGGAGAGAGAGCAGGGCGGACTTGCCAAACGCGTCACCGAACGCGGCACGGGGACGCATCAGGACGAGCGCAGGTAGGCGGGCAAGGCAGCTTATTTTCATTTCTGAGTTCAAAATGCGTGACGATGAGGCAGGGTGGCTTTCCATGGGGAAAGGGCCTTTCTCTTGATTCTTGTTGGCGTTGCGCAGAGGCTAAGGGCCTTCCAGGCGGCGAGTAAGCGGCGCCCTGGAATAACACTTGGGAAAATTCGGACTCAATCGTGGACAAGCTCAACAGCCTGCAGCTATTCGTCATCAGCGCCGAACTCGGCAGCTTCAGCCGCGCCGCCGAGGAGCTGGGCAAGACGCCTTCGGCGGTGGCCAAGTCGGTCGGGCAGTTGGAGCAGGAAGTGGGTGCGCGGCTGTTCGAGCGCACCACCCGCAGCATGGCGCTGACCGAGGCCGGGCAGCTCTATCTGGAAACAGCACGGGAAGTGCTGGAGCGCATGCGCGAGTCCGAGGAGGAAATCGCTCAGCTGCACCACAGCCTCAAGGGGCGCCTGCGCATCAATGGCCCGTTGGCGTTCGGTCGACCCTTCCTCAACGGCGCCTGCGCCAGCTTCATGCGCAAGCACCCGGACATGAGCCTGCAGGTCGACCTGACCGATGCCTACATCGACATGCTTGATGGTCGCTACGACCTTGCCCTGCGCCTGGGACACAGCGACCTGCCGGGGCTGATCGCGCAACCGGTCGGAGAGAGTCGCATCGTGTTCTGCGCCAGCCCCGACTACCTGGAGCGCTGCGGCGTGCCGGAGCGGCCCGAGCAACTGGTGGAGCACGAATGCCTGGTCTATCGCCACCCGGCGCTGGGCGAGAGCTGGCTGATCGAGCGGGCTGGCGAGCGGCTGTTGCTACCGCGCAGCGGGCGCTTGAACAGCGATAACCAGGAATTGCTGCTGGAGGCCTGCCTGGCCGGGCAGGGCGTGCTGCCGTGCCCGGTCTGGAGCGTGCTGCCGTACCTGCGGGACGGGCGGTTGCGGACGATCCTCGATGACTGCCATTTTGACCCCAAGGCCTTGGGGTCGGAGTTGCTGGCGGTGTACCCGAGCACGCGAAGGGCAACGCGCAAGATCATCGCGTTCATCGAGCATCTGCGGGATTACCTGCGGGAGCAGAGGTTGGTGTAAGACGTACAACCGTTCGCGGTGGTACGCCGCTCCATTGTAGGAGCGGGCCATGCCCGCGATCCGTCCGCAGGGGCGGCGCCAGCATTGCAGAGTTGCTTCGGCTTGGGTGTATTGCGCCGCCACGGCGTGCGCGCGGGCTTCTTGTTTCGCCCCCTCGGGCGACCTTCTTTGGCAAACGACCCAAAGAAGGCAAAGGTCTTGCCCCGGACATCCGGTTTTTCGCTTGGGGCGAAAAATACCCTCGTTGAAGCGAAGTTTCAGGGGCACGCCACGACGGGCCATCCCTGGCCCATCGTGGCTCTCGCGACATCCATGTCGCTCAACCCCTGAAACTCCGCTTCAACGAGGCCTCCTGAACGGGGTATTCGGAGTGCTCGGATGTTTCGCTGGAAGACTTAAGAGCCAAAGCCAAAGCCAAAGCCAAAGCCGGTCGCTGCGTATTTGTAGGATGGGTGGAGCGCAGCGATACCCATGCTGTCGGTGTGAGGCATTGATGGGTATCGCTGCGCTCCACGCCATCCTACGTTGAGCCGCTGTCAGACCAACCCCTTCCCCTGCAGGTGCTCGCGCAGGTAGTCGATGAACACCCGCACCTTGCGCGTGCTGCGCCGGTGCGGCAGGTAGAGCACATGCACCCAGGGTCCGAAGGCGCTCTGGTCGCGCCAGCAGTCGGGGAGCTGTTCCACCAGTTCGCCGCTTTCCAGGTAGGGCAGTGCGCTCCATTGCGGGAGGAACTGCAGCCCCTGGCCATCGAGCAGGCAGGAGAGCAGGAAGTCGTAGTTGTCGCTGGCGATGCGCGGCACCGGCTGGCGGATGCGGATGCGTTCGCCGTCTTTCTGCACCCACCAGAAGTTCCGGTTCAGCAGCGGATGACGGAAGATCAGCCAGTCGTGCTGCTCGTAGTTCTCCAGCGTCACGTCCAGGCCCTTTTCCGCGAGGTATTTGGGGCTGGCGCAGAGCATCAGGCGGTTTTCGAGCAGCGGCTGGGCGATCACGTCCGGCAGGTCGATGGGGCCGTCGCGCAGGGCGATGTCGTAGCCGCCTTCCACCAGGTCGACGAACTCGTCCAGCAGGTCTACTTCCAGGCGTACCTGCGGGTGCTCGCGCAGGAAGCGGCAGCACACCGCATTGAAAAAGGCCGGGGCGAAGGAGGGCGGTGAGACGATACGCAGGCTGCCGCGCAGCTCGGTCTGCAACTGCTCGACTTCCTCGCTGGCACGCTGCAACTGCATCAGCGCCGAGCGCGCGCCTTCCAGGTAGATGTGCCCGGCCTCGGTCAGCGCCATGCGCCTTGTGGTGCGCTCGAACAGGCGCTGGCCCAGGTCGGCCTCCAGCTGCGCCACGCCCTTGGTGATCGCCGACGGGGTTTTTCCCAGCTGTTCGGCGGCGCGGCTGAAGCCGCCGTGGTCGGCGGTGGCGACGAACATGGTGAGCGCAGTCATCTTGTCCAAGGATTGCTTCCTGATAGGAATAAAAGTTGTGCGGGAAGTCAGTGTTAAAGCTGCCGGGGCTTTTGCTTAACCTTCGTCACAGATCAACAATAACGAAGGCTCTGCGATGAAACTACTGATTCCGGCGCTGGTGTCGGCGGCTTGCGCTTTTTCCTCGATGGAAACTATGGCCGCCGCCGACCTCATCTTCCACGGCGGCAAGGTCTACACCGCCGAACCCGGCCAGGCGCTGCAACAGGCGGTGGCGGTGGAGAACGGTCGCATCCTCGCCGTCGGCTCCGACGCGCAGATCCTCAAGCTGCAGCAACCGGCGACCCAGGTCATCGACCTGCACGGTCAGGTGCTGATGCCCGGCTTCATCGACGCCCACACCCACCTGGTCAAGGGCGGCCTGCAGATGCTCCAGGCCAACCTGGACAACCAGGACCTGCCGCTCGCCGAGTTCGAGAGCAAGCTGCGCCAGTGGCGCGACGACGGCCGTGCGCGGCGTGGCCAGTTCCTCTATGTCGGTGGTGTGCCCACGGCGTATTGGGACGAGCTCGGCGAGTTGCAGCAGCGCTTCAACCAGGGCGAATGGGCGAAGCAGCCGATCCTCCTGGCCGGCGGTGACTATCACACCGGCTGGGCCAACCAGGCGCTGCTCGACCTCGCCGGGATCGACGCCACCAAGGTCAAGTCGCTGAAGGGCGAGGAGCAGGCTACCATCGGCCACGACGCTGACGGCAAGCCCAACGGCTTCCTGGTGGATGCCGGCCTCTACCCGGTGCAGGCACTGCTGCCGCTGGCCAGCAACGACGAGCTGCTCAAGGCCCTGAAGGGCGCGCAGAGCTATTACCACGAACTGGGCATCACCGCCTGGATGGAACCCCTGGCGAACGAGAACCCCGGCGGCGACATCCACAACGATTCCGTCGGCGTACTGCCGGCCTACAGGATGCTGGCGCAAGAAGGCGGGCTGACCGCGCACGTCGCCGCCCTGTTGATGGCCGACTCCAAGGCGACCCCTGCCGACCTCGACGAGCTGGACAAGGTGCGCCAGCAGTTCATCGGCGTGGACAACCTGACCCTGCCGGGCATCAAGATCTTCGCCGACGGAGTGGCCGAGGTACCCGCGCAGAGTGCGGCCATGCTGGAGCCCTACAGCAACTCGAAGAAGTACGGCGAACTGCTGATCGACCCCAAGCACTTCGGTGAGCTGGTCAGCGCGGCCGACGCCCGTGGCTGGCTGGTGCACATCCACGCCATCGGCGACCGCGCGGTACGTGAATCGCTCAACGGCATCGAGCAGGCGCGCAAGGATCGCCACAGCGGCATCCCGCATTCGATCACCCACCTGCAGATGGTCAACCCCAGGGACTTCCCGCGCTTCAAGGCGCTCGACGTGATCGCCGCCATGCAGCTGTACTGGGCCGCCGCCGACGAGAACAGCGTCGACCTGGTCAAGCCCTACGTCAGTGCCATGGCCTTCCTGCACATGTACCCGGCGCGCTCGCTGCTGAAGAACGGCGCGACCCTTTCCGGCGCCAGCGACTGGCCGATCACCACGCCTGATCCCTGGAAGGCCATCTACCAGGCGATCCAGCGCGTCGGCCCTAAGGGCGTGCTCAACGCCGCCGAGGACATCGACCGGCAGACCATGTTCCAGGCCTACACCCTCAATGCCGCGCGCACCATGCGCCTGGAACAGAGCATCGGTTCGCTCAAGCCGGGCAAGCAGGCCGACCTGATCCTGCTCGACCGCGACGTGTTCACGGTCAAGCCCGAAGCACTGCGCGACACGCGGGTGCTCAAGACCTGGTTCGCCGGCCGCGAAGTCTATAGTCGTCCAGGCGACAAACTCTGATCCAACCGGAGCGCCCCGCGCTCCGGCCCGTTTAAAAAGCAATTGCAGGAGCCTTGCCGTGATTCTTCACACCTTCACCACCGACATCCGCGACCCGCTGCAGCGTGGCCGGCAGATCGGCGAAACCTTCGCCGAACAGATCCGCCAGACCGTGGCGCTGTACCTGGACTTCTTCCCGCGCGTCGGCGTGGAGTTGGACAAGGCGCGCGCCATCGGCGAAGCCAGCCTCGCGGCGCTGGCCGACTGGTGCCCGGCCCTGGCCAGGGAAGTCGAAGGCCTGGCGCTGGGCGTGTCCTTGCCGCTGTGGCAGCTGGCGGCTCTGAATGCGCGCACCGAAATTCTCGCGGTGATGCCCGAGCAACCGGTGGAAGGCGAGTGCTCCACCTCCGTCCATGCCCCGGCTGGCGCTGCTGCCCCGCGCAGCCTGCAGACCTGGGACTGGCACGACAGCCTGGTGCCCCACGGCCTGCTGCTGGGCTTCACCGGTAGCACCGGCCTGACCGCCAAGCTGTTCACCGAGTTCGGCATGCTCGGCAAGATCGGCGTGAACAGCGCAGGGCTTGGCGTGCACTTCAACATCCTGCACCACGCCAGTGACGACGGCAGCGCCGGCGTGCCGGTGCATGCCATCGCCCGCCGCGTGCTGGAAGAAGCCACCAGCGTTACCGAGGCCATCGACATGGCGCGCTCGGCGCGGGTCAGTGCGTCCACCGTGCTGACCGTCTTCACCCGCAATGACGTCCGTGCCCGTGCCGCCAGCATCGAGATGAGCCCGGCGCACACCGCCGTGGTGGTGCCGCGCGAGGATGGCTGGCTGCTGCACACCAACCACTTCCTCGACGGCGAACTGAGCTGGGGTGAGCGCACGGCCGACGTGTCCACCACCTACGCGCGCCTGGAGCACCTCAAGGCCGGCACTGCCGGCATGACTGGCAAGGCCCTGCGCGAGCGCGCCGACGCCTTCTGCGGCGCCGATGGCGACCAGGCGGTGGTGTGCTTCCACCCGGACATGTCCGAGCCGGACACCGAACGCTGGGAAACCTTGCTGAGCATCGGCCTGGATACCACTGGCTGTGCGCTGGAGTACGTGGCCGGCACGCCGAAGAAGCTGGCGGATGAGGGGTTCCTGCGGTTCTGACGCTCTTCCTCCCGTCGTAGGGCGCATAACACGCCAGCGTTATCCGCCGCCGAGCTACCGGCAGATAACCCGTTTTGGATTGCGCGCCCTACGTATCACCACTTGCCAAACCAACGCCCCGTGACGGCCCGCCAGCCGCCGCGCGGGTTTCGTGTTGCCACAAAAACAAGAGTGAACCGCCATGATCGACCACACGCCCGCAGCTCCCGGCTCGCGCTCGGCCTTTCGCACCTTCTGCGTCTCCGGCATGGGTACCGCGCTGGAGTTCTACGATTTCGTCATCTACGGCTACGCTGCTGCGCTGATCTTCCCGCAACTGTTCTTCCCCGGCATGGATCGCCTGACCGCCGTGCTGGTCGCCTTCGCGGCGTTCGGCGCCGGCTTCTTCGCCCGCCCGCTGGGCGGCGTGGTGTTCGGCCACCTGGGGGACCGCTACGGTCGGCAGAAGGCGCTGGTCGCCACCCTCGTACTGATGGGCCTGAGCACCCTGCTGATCGGCTTCCTGCCGACCCACGCCAGCATCGGCGCGGCCGCGCCCGTTCTGCTGGTGCTGCTGCGCCTGGTGCAGGGTTTTGCCGCCGGCGGCGAGTGGGGCGGGGCAGCGCTGTTCGGCATCGAGGTCGCGCCCAAGGGGCGCCGTGGCCTGTGGGGCAGCTTCACGAGCATGGGCATCGGCATCGGCGGCATCTTCGGTTCGGCGGTGTTCGCCATCGTCAGCTTCGCCTTCGACGACGACCTCAGCGGCATCGCCTGGCGCATCCCGTTCTGGCTCGGTGGCCTGCTGGTGCTGGTCGGCCTCTATGCGCGCCTGCAGAACACCGCGCCGCAGCCCAAGGCCGCGCCGCAAGCCGAGGCGCGCATGCCGCTGATGGAAGCCTTCCGCCGTCGCCCGCGCGAGCTGCTGCTGTGCATCGGCATCGCCTTCGGCTACGTCACCATTGCCTATATCGGCAGTACCTTCTTCCTCGCCTACGCGACCGACATCGGCTACAGCAGCAGCCATGCCTTGCTGTTCGACTTCTCGCTGTCGGTGGCCATCGTCGCCTCCGCGCCGTTCTTCGGGCACCTGTCGGACCGCTTCGGCCGCCGCACGGTGATGATCTTCGGCGCGGCCATCATGGCGCTCGGGCTGTTCGCCTTCTTCCCGCTGATCGGCCTGCACAACCTGCCGCTGGCGCTGCTGGCCTATGTCGCCGTGGGCTTCTTCATGGGCGCGACCCAGGGGCCGATCCCGGCCTTCCTCGCCGAGCAGTTCCCGCGGGAAATGCGCTACTCGGGCATCTCGTTCAGCTACCAGATCGGCGCGGCACTGGGCGGCGGCACGGCGTCGAGCATCGCCACCGCCATCCTCATCGCCACCGGGCGCAACCCGTTCGGCGTGGCGCTCTACGGCGCGGCGGCGCTCTTGTTGGTGGCGGTGTGCTCCTGGCTGCTGCGGGAAACCTCGCGCCTGCCCATGGAAGTGATCGACCGCGACGACGCCGCGCCAGACGCCGTCCCGGTGCAGGTGGTCAACTGACCGCGCGTGCCCTGGTGCCGGGCACGAGGCCGAGCACCAGGGCGCAGCCGAGCAGGATGATCAGCGCGCCCACGCCCTGCATCAGCGACAGGCTTTCGCCCAGCACCAGCGCGCCCACCAGCACGGCGACCACGGTGACGACGAATTCCACGCTGATGGTTTTCGTGGCGCCGATACGCGCGACGAGCTGGAAGTACACGACGTAGTTCACCGCGCTGAGCACGCAGCCGCAGAGGAGCAGGAAGAGGAAGTCGACGGGCTGTGGCGTGCCCGGCACCGGCACCCAGATCAACAGCGGCAGGGTTATCAGCCCGCCGATCCCGAAGGCGCCGCAGGTCACCTCCCAGGGCCCGGCGGTGCGCAGTTTCAGGCTGGCGTAGTTGCTGCCGAAGGCCGCGCACACCGCGCCGAACACCGAGGCCGCGCTGCCGAGGATGAATTCGTGGGTGATCGGCACCGCCGGGAAGCCCACCAGCAGCACCATCCCGCAGAAGCCCAGCACCAGCCCGCCCAGTCCGCTCCAGGTGATGCGCTCAAGGCCCCAGAGGCGGCCGATGAGCATGGAAAACAGCGGAATGCCGGCGACGAAGATCGCCGCCATGGCCGTGCCGATGCGCGGGGTGGCGTAGGTCATGCCGATCAGCTGGCCGGCCACCGTGGTGGCGCCGACCACGCAGAGTGGCTTCCACAGCCCTTCGAAATTCAGCCGGCGCCCGGATAGTTTGGCCACCGCGAACAACGTGAAGCTGGCGATCAGCGCGCGGAAGCTGACTGCGCCAACCCAGCCGAACCCGGCGATGGCCTTGAGCAGCACGAGAAAGGACAGCCCCCAGCCGATCGCAAGGAACAGATAGGCGGCAAGGTCGCGCGGTTGCATACGACTCCGGTGGCACAAGGCAGAAGAGGGCCACCGAAAAGCGGCGGCGAATGCGTCCATCTTGCCGGGCGCCCGTGGCGCTTGGGAAGGCGGCGCAGCGACGTTTTTCCATCTGTCAGCGGCGCCCTCAACTGCTGGCATTGCAACCTGGCACGACAGTGCGCCGGCGAAGCAGTCTCTGCCAGGCGTTCTACGCCCGCCTGTTCGCCAGGGCCTGCGGATTCGCCACGTTCTTCGGTGCTCCGCCGAAGAACGCCACCACGTTGTCGAAGGCATCGCCGAAGTACAGCTCGTAGCCGTTCTTCTCCACGTATCCCAGGTGTGGGGTGCAGAGCGCGCGGGGATGTTTCAGCAAGTCGTTGTCGGCGGCGAGCAGCGGCTCCTGCTCGAAGACGTCCACGGCCGCGTAGCCAGGCCGACCGGCGTCCAGGGCCTGCAACAGCGCGCCGGGGGCGATGAGCTCGGCGCGGCTGATGTTCACCAGCAGGGCGCTGGGCTTCATGCCCGCGAGGTCCGCGAAGGTGACGCCATGGCGAGTGCTTTCGGACAGGCGCAGGTTGAGGCTGAGGATATCCGCCTCGGCGAAGAAGGCCGCGCGCGAAGCCGCCGCCTGATGACCGTCGGCGATGGCGGCGGCCCGGCTGTTGTCGCTGCCCCAGACCAGCACAGGCATGTCGAATGCCTGGGCATAGCGCGCCAGACGCTGGCCGATCTTGCCGTAGCCCCAGATGCCCAGCGTCTGCCCGGCCAGCGCGTGGCCCAGGTTGACCTGCCATTGCCCGGCCTTGAACGCTTCGATGGCCGGGACGAGTTGCCGGCGCGCCGTGAGAATGAGCGCCCAGGCCAGTTCCGCAGGCGCCACGGGCGAGCCCCGTCCCTCGGTCACCACGATGCCGCGCTCGGTGCAGGCGTCCAGGTCGAGGTGGCCGGACACCTTGCCGGTCTGGCTGATCAGCTTGAGCCTGGGCAGCCTGTCGAGCAGCGCAGCGTCGATGCGGGTGCGCTCGCGGGTGAGCACCAGCGCGTCGGCCTCGGCGAAGCGCGCGGCCAGCTCGTCCGCCGAAGCGGGGCCCAGGTCATGCAGCACGCGCACGTCGTGCCCGGCCAGTTGGCTGTAGCAGTCCAGCGTGCGTATCACGTCCTGGTAGTCATCGGGGATGACGATGTTCATGGGGAGTCCGCCTCTGCGGTCGTTTGGATTACCGCAGGACGATATCCGATCTTCAGAAGGCTTTCGATCCAGAGTGGAGCTTCAGCATTCCTGATGCCTGAACGGCCAACAAGTCGTGCAAGGCATCGCCCAGCTACTCGCAGGCCAGAAACAGCCCGCACAAGGGCGGGCTGAAAACTGTGGCAGGTTCGCGCGGGGCCTCAGCGTGACGCGCGGGCTTCCGCCTCCAGCAGTCTGGCCGCGTCGCCCACACGCATCCATACGCCGCCCTGCCATTCCAGCATGGCCAGCGAATGGTCCTGCACCCTGCGCTGGAAATAGCGCGGGCCGTTGCCTTGCTGCAGCTGCGAATCCCGCAGCACCGGCACCACCTCGTTGCTCAGCCACTGCCGCAGGTTGCGGTTTTCCGGGTGGAAGAAATAGAGCAACAGCAGCGTATACAGGCCGCTTTCGCTGACCAGCAATTCGTCCTCGCGGCAGCCCGCCAACTGCTCCCAGCGGTACTGGTCCGGGTCGAGCTTGCGCGGCACGCGGGCGCTGAAGTGGGTGTTGGTCAGGCGCGCCAGGTCGCGGGCGACGAACCAGGCCTGGTGGTCGATCATCAGCGCGCGCAGGGTGCGGTCGAAGCGGTGGAAGGTCTGGGCAATCAGGCCGGGGTTGGCCGGGAATTCGATCCTTGGGGTCATGGCGTTCTCCTTGCTCAGGGCAGGAAGTACAGCGAGAAAACCGCCCCCGAAAGGGAAGGGAGGCGGACCGTGCAAGGGTGGAAAACCGGTTGATCAAACCAAAGACCGGCCGGGCCGAAGCCCGCCTCGCACGGTCCGCCATAGACAGCCAGAGTTACCCGGTCTGGTAAGAGACCGGGCTATCTCCGCTACGGCATAAGTCTGATCAAACAGGTTTCCACACCTGGCCACGGCTGTTCCGTGGCGGGAGAAACGCTAAGCAGAGGCTTTGTAGGACCGCAATGCCGATGGCGAGTCAGGAACTTCCCGGAAGCCAGCGCTGCGCCGGAAGGATACTTCGCGGCGTAGGAGCCAGGTTCAGGAAAGGTGGGAGAGGGTGACAGTCCAGGTGGTTCGCGTATGTAGGCTGGTTCGCTGCGACTGGAAGGAAGGCGGATAACACGGCGGGTCATTCGTCCTACAGCTGGAGTGGGCCACTACAGACGGCCGCTCAGCCCCGGCTGGCGCCGCGCACGCTCTGCCTCGAACGGGTGGCGCTGGATACCTTGCAGCCTATCGCGCCAAGGCTGCGTGACAGAGGGGGGGGAAAGCCGTAGGGGTATCCGGTCATACGCCCGCTTTCGGCCGATTGGTGCCTGTGATGTGGGGCAGTTGCCGACCCATAGCGGTCAGTCGATAGATGTTACGAAGCGGGTATCGATACCGAGACACGGTGAGGGCTGCGAGTTGATGAATACGGCTGCTTCATCTCCGTTGTTCAGAAAGACTAAGTAGTCACCGGTCTCAAAAGAAACTCTAAATCCGACAAGCCGAGGCTCCTGTCCAGTCGCAGTATCGAGCACCCCCTCGACGTCACGAACGATCGCTCCCTCCAGATGATCCGCCGATAAGCCAGCAAGGAGGTTTTCTCTCTTCCAAGCGCAAGAAGCGTTGGGCTCTATCTCGAAGAAGACAGTCGTATCAAGCGGTAATGAGTCCGCTCCAACGCTCTCGCCATCACTCAAGAGGTACATGGATAAAACCTCACCTTCGCCGAAGCACCACTCAAGAAAGCCCACGTCTCCTGGGTTTTTCTCGCCATTGAAATAGTATTGGTCATGCCACAGCGCGCTCAGTCGTTTGCCCATAAGCAAGCGGGCGTCGCGTAGATCTCGCGCGGCTCTGTGGGATGAAAACGAAAGGCGGCCAGACATCAGGTTGCTCCCGTGGGGCAGATTGACAATAGATACTACACAGGCCTCAGAACATCCGCTTCTGGCCGTTTTCTGCCTCTGGCGAGAGACCGCTACCGACCCATGGCGGACGCTCATTTGCCCTGTCCGGCGGCAAGTAGAACGGCCGATGCAATCAGGTTGGATGTTCAGTGTTGCGCTGAAATTCGAATCCGTGCTGAATGGCTTCGCTTCAAGGGTGGCAGTCGCCCGTCTGCTGGATCTGCTATCAATGGAGCCTGGCTCAGGCTGACCTGATCCTGCCCCCTAACGCGGAGACACCCATGCCACATGTCATTATCAAAATGCTCGAAGGCCGAAGTGAGGCTCTCAAGGTCGAGCTGACAGAAGAAATCGCGAATGCATTGAAGGCGGTAGTCGGGTGCGGGGACGAATCGATATCCGTAGCCATTGAGGATGTGACGCCTGCGGACTGGAAACGGACGGTTTACGACACCGATATCCTCGGTGCAGGCGACAACCTCTACAAGAAGCCAGGTTACAAGCCCTGAGCTTGGTATCCGCGCGGCCTCGACCCTGCCCAGGCTTCTTGCCTATTCTCGCGGTGCTGCCGCGTCGGCGTGGCCGCGCAAGGACTTGAGGTCCAGCCTGGGCGCGATGCCAAACAGACGACTGTACTCGCGGCTGAACTGGGAGGGGCTTTCATACCCGACCGAGAAGGCCGCCCGTGACACATCCAGGTGCTCATTGAGCATCAGCCGACGAGCCTCGTTCAGGCGCAACCACTTCTGGTATTGCAGCGGGCTCATGGCGGTCAGCTGGCGGAAGTGGTGATGGAAGGTCGGCGGGCTCATTTGAACCCTTGCCGCCAGCTCTTCGATCCGCAGGGGCAAGTGGAAGTTCTGCTTCAGCCAGTCGACGGCCTTGGCGATCCGGTATCCCTGGCTATCCACCGAGGCGATTTGCCGCAAACGCGCTGCCTGGTCGCTTCGCAGCAGGCGGAAGTGGATCTCGCGCTGGATCAGCGGGGCCAGCACGGGAATCGCATCGGGGTCGTCCAGCAAGTCCACCAGACGTCCGAACGAGGAGAGCAGGCCTGGGCTCATGGTGCCGATCCCCACCCCTCTGCTGACAGCCCGCTCGCGGGTCAGTGGCAGGCCGCCCTGGGCGATGAGTTCGGCCAGGATGCGAAGGTCGAGCTTCAGCACCAGTCCTACGCAAGGGGCGTCCTCGCTGGCTTGCAGCACTTCCGAATTGGCCGGCAGATCCAGCGAGGTGACGAGAAAGCGCGATGGGTCATAGGCATATCCCTCAGCGCCCACCCAGAGCTGTTTCTCGCCCTGGGCGACGAGGACGATGCTGGGCTCGACCATGCAGATGCACGGCGGTGACGGGCTGTTGCGGCGGAACAGGCTGAGCCCGGCGATTGCAGTGGAAACGTCGCTCGGTTCGGCGATGCGCGCGGTAATGGCCTGTGCCATCGATTGGGCTGGATGCGGGGTGAGATTGGTCATGCTGTTCGGGTCTGGCACCTGTTTCGCTAGAAGCTACCGCGAGCTTCGGCTCGCTTTCCATCAATAAGCTGCACGCCCAGAGGATCAGGCAAGTAATCCAGTGGATTGCGCTACTGATTCAGCCGCGCCTGCCCGGACAATGGCCTCCACGAATTGAAGGAGGGCCATTCCCATGCAAGTCAACGCTTATGGTGCCCACGCGGGCAATCAACCCCTTGAGCCGCTGCGTATCAACCGACGTGCTCCGAATGCCCACGACGTGCAGATCGAGATCGCTTTCTGTGGCATCTGCCACTCGGACCTGCACCAGGTGCGCTCCGAGTGGGAGGGTACGCAGTACCCTTGCGTACCGGGCCATGAGATTGTCGGACGGGTGACCCAGGTCGGCGCGCATGTCTCTGCCTTCAAACCGGGCGATCTGGTTGGTGTCGGCTGCATTGTCGATAGCTGCCAGCACTGCGAAGACTGCGATGCCGGCCTGGAGAACTATTGCGATGGCATGATCGGCACCTACAACTTCCCGACGCCGGACGCGCCGGGCTGGACGCTGGGTGGCTACTCCCAGGCGATTGTCGTGCACGAGCGCTATGTTCTGCGCATCGGCCACCCCGAGGAGCAGTTGGCCGCGGTCGCGCCGCTGCTGTGTGCGGGCATCACCACCTACTCTCCGTTGCGCCACTGGAATGCCGGCCCCGGCAAGAAGGTCGGTGTGGTTGGCATCGGCGGCCTTGGTCACATGGGTATCAAGCTTGCCCACGCCATGGGGGCTCATGTGGTGGCCTTCACCACGTCCGAGAACAAGCGCGAAGCCGCTCTGGAACTGGGTGCCGACGAGGTGGTGGTCTCCCGCGACGCCAGTCAGATGGCGGTCCATGCCAAGAGCTTCGACTTCATTCTCAACACCGTGGCGGCGCCCCATGACCTGGATGCCTTCCTGGTCCTGCTCAAGCGCGACGGGGCCATGACGCTGGTGGGTGCGCCGGCATCGCCGCATACCTCGCCGAACGTCTTCAACCTGATCATGAAGCGCCGCACGCTGGCTGGCTCGATGATCGGCGGCATTGCGGAAACCCAGGAGATGCTCGATTTCTGCGCAGAGCACGGCATCGTTGCCGATATCGAACTGGTGCGCGCCGAGCAGATCAACGAAGCGTACGAGCGCATGCTGCGCGGCGAGGTCAAGTACCGCTTCGTGATCGATAACGCCAGCCTCGCCGGCTGAGGGGCGCTGCCGATGACGTCTTCTTTCCGCCCAGCCGCCGCGGAACAGGGTTCCTGGGGCGCGGTGCTCGCCATTTCGATGGCGGCCTTCGCCCTGGTTGCCTCCGAGTTCATGCCGGTGAGCCTGCTGACGCCCATCGCCGCCGACCTGGGGGTCTCCGAAGGTCAGGCAGGGCAGGGCATCTCGGTCTCCGGGTTGTTCGCCTTGCTCACCAGTCTGATGATTGCCGCAGTCGCGGCGCGGGTCAGCCGCAAGCCGCTGCTGATTGCACTGACCTTGCTGATGGTGCTGTCAGGTGCGTTGGTGGCTTTCGCCCCGAATTACGCGTGGTTCATGGTCGGGCGCGCGCTGATCGGCATCGCCATCGGCGGCTTCTGGTCGTTGTCAGCCGCTACCGCGATGCGCCTGGTGCCACAGGACCAGGTGTCGCGCGCGCTGGCCATCGTCAATGGCGGAAACGCCCTGGCCACGGTGATCGCCGCGCCCCTGGGCAGCTACCTTGGCGCGCTGATCGGCTGGCGCGGTGCGTTCTTCTGCGTCGTTCCGGTGGCCGTGGCCGCCGCGCTCTGGCTATGGATGAGCCTGCCGGCGCTTCGCATCGAGTCCCGTGCCGCCAGCAGCAATGTCTTTCGTCTGTTGCGCCGGGGCCCGGTGGCCTGGGGCATGCTCGCCGTCAGCGTTTTCTTCATGGGCCAGTTCATGTTGTTCACCTACCTGCGCCCGTTCCTTGAGACGGTTACCCAGGTCAGCCCTTCGGGTCTGTCGCTCACGCTTCTGGTGCTGGGGGTGGCCGGGCTGGCCGGAACCTTCCTGATCGAGGCATTCCTCAAGAGCGGGCTCTACCGAACGCTGATGCTTATCCCGCTGCTGATGGCGCTGCTGGCGCTCGCGCTGATCGGCGTCGGAGCTTCCTCGGTGGCCACCGGCGCGCTGCTGGGGCTCTGGGGCCTGGTTGCGACGGCCGCGCCGGTAGGCTGGTGGACCTGGCTGGCTCGCAGTCTGCCGGATGACGCAGAGGCAGGTGGCGGCCTGATGGTGGCTATCGTTCAGCTGGCCATCGCGCTGGGGGCCACCGTGGGCGGGGTGGTCTTCGATCTGCAAGGCTATCGGGCAACCTTCGAACTCAGCGCTTTCGTGCTGTTGCTGGCCGCTGGGTTCGCGTTCATGGCCTCACGGGAGAACGCATCCGGTTGCGCGTCGGCTTCCCCGAGCGGGTGCTGAGCGGGGCGATTCATGAGCCCTGCTAATGAGAGCTATCGGCAAGCGGCGGCTGTGCAGGGCGGGGCCCATGCTACCGTCCGAAGAGAACACCAAGACCAACCAACGTGATAGCGGGTGAGCCATGGAACTGCGGATCAACCAGAAAACCTATGAGGTCGACGCCGAGGCGGACACGCCGCTGTTGTGGGTCATTCGCGACGACCTGGGACTGACCGGAACCAAATACGGCTGCGGCCTGGCCCAGTGCGGCGCCTGCTCGGTGCTGGTCGACGGCAATGTCGTGCGCTCCTGCGTCACGCCCGTCGCTGGCGTGGTGGGCCGTGAAGTCACCACCATCGAAGCCATCGAGGAGGACGAGGTGGGCAAGCGGGTCGTGACGGCATGGGTCGAGCACCAGGTGGCGCAGTGCGGCTACTGCCAGTCCGGGCAGGTCATGGCGGCCACGGCCCTGCTCAAGCAGACCCCGGAACCGACGGATGCACAGATCGATGCCGCGATGATCAACCTGTGCCGCTGCGGCACCTACAACGCCATCCATGCCGCCGTCCACGATCTGGCAACGGCTGCCGCCACCTCGCAGGAGAAGGTCTGATGAGCCAGCCTATCGAGTTCGAAGACCGCGGTGAGGCCGTCAACCTGTCGCGCCGACGCTTCCTCCTGGCCTCCGCCGGTGCGGCGGCTGGCGCGCTGGTCCTGGGCTTCGGCCTGCCGTTGGGGTCGGCCAGGATGCAAGCCCTGGCGGCGCCCGGCGAGCGCGGCACGCAGGTGGGCGCCTTCCTGGAAATCCGCCCGGACAACCGAGTGCGCCTGCTGTGCCCCTTCATCGAAGGCGGGCAGGGCACTTATACCGCGATGGCGCAGATCGTCGGCGAGGAGTTGGACGCCGATCCTTCGACCTTCCTGGTCGAGAGCGCGCCGCCGGGCGAAGCCTACGTGGTGATGGACAACGGCCTGCGGATCACCGGCGGGAGCATGTCGGTGCGCATGAGCTACGACACCATGCGCCGGCTCGGCGCGCTGGCCAGGGCGATGCTGCTGCAGGCGGCGGCCGCGCAGTGGAAGGTGCCTGTCGCGAACCTGAGCACCGAGCCGGGCCGGGTGCTGCATGCCGCCTCGGGCCGCTCGCTGACCTACGGCGAACTGGCCGCCCACGCGCTGGATCTGCCGGTACCCGACGCCGCCAGTGTCACCCTGCGTGACCCCGCCCAGTTCCGCTGGATCGGCAAGCCGGTGCGCCGGGTGGACAGCTACGAGAAGTCCACGGGCAAGGCGTTGTACACCATCGACATGAAGGTCGACGGCATGCTCCATGCTGCCGTCCAGCATGCGCCGCGCCTGGGCATGACGGTGGGCGAACTGCGCAATGAAGATCAGGTCAGGGCGATGAAGGGTGTGCATTCGGTACACCGCCTCGACGGTGCGGTAGCGGTGGTCGCCGAGCGCTGGTGGCATGCCAGGCGCGCGGCGGAAGCCATCCAGGTGCAATGGCAGGAGCCGGCGGCGGATTCGCCGCTGCGAATCATGCCGGCGGATTTCTCCAGCGTGGCCTATCGCGAGCAACTGGCCAGGCAGACCGATCCTAGGCGCGAAGCCGAGAAGGAAGGCGATGCGCAAGGTGTCCTGTCCAAGGCCGCCACCCGGGTCGAGGCCACCTACTACAACCAGTACCTCAACCACGCCCAGCTGGAGCCGCCCGCCACACTGGCGCGGTTCAATGCCGATGGCTCGCTGGACATCTGGCTGCCCAACCAGGCCCAGGACATGTTCCTGGGGGATATCGCTAAACGCGCAGGGCTCGATCCTTCCAGGGTCAAGCTGCACACGCCGTTGCTTGGCGGCTTCTTCGGCCGGCACTTTCTCTACCCCACCGCCAATCCCTATCCGCAGGCCATCGAGCTGGCGAAGGCCGTGGGTCGCCCGATCAAGCTGATCTGGAGCCGCGAGGAAGAGTTTCTGCGTGACGTGTTGCGGCCGATGGCGGTGGTCAGGTTCCGTGCCGCGCTGGACGACAAGGGCCTGCCCGTGGCGCTGGAAGCCGTCAGCGCTACCGAAGGGCCGACGGAGGGCATTGCCGGCAAGCAGGGCGACAAGCTCGACCCCACCGCGCTCGAGGGCCTGGCCGGCAAGTCCTATGCGATCCCCAATCGACGCATCGCCCAGGTCTATGCCAAGGGGCCGGTGATGCTGGGCTATTGGCGCTCGGTGGGCAATTCGCTCAACGACTTCTTCTACGAAGCCTTCCTCGATGAACTGGCTGACAAGGGTGGCCACGATCCCTTCGAGCTGCGCCTGCACCTGTTGCAGGGCAATGCGCGACTGCTGCACCTGCTGAAAACCGTGGGCGAACTCTCGGGGGGCTGGAAGCGGGGGCCGTTCGACGCCCCGGATGGTTCGCGCCGAGCGCGCGGCGTGGCCATGGCTTCGCCTTTCGGCACGGAGACCGCCGTGATTGCCGAAGTGTCCATCGAGAATGGGCAGGTCAGGGTGCATGACATCTGGCAGGCAATCGACCCGGGCAGCATCGTCAACCCGGCCATCGTCGAGGCCCAGGTCAATGGCGCGGTGTCCCTGGGCTTGTCCCAGGCCCTGGTGGAGGAAGCCGTCTACGTTGACGGTAAGCCACTTGCGCGCAATTACGACCTCTATCCCATCCTGCCGCCCTCACGCATGGCGCGGGTGCATGTGAAGGTGATCGAGAGCGGCGCGAAGATGGGCGGGATCGGCGAGCCGCCATTGCCGGCTGTGGCGCCGGCAGTAGCCAACGCGGTGTCCAGGCTCACCGGCCAGCGCATCCGCAGCATGCCGCTGTCGGCTTATGACTTCAGCAAAACCGCCTGACCGGAGGCCTTGCCCATGAGCAGACGCCCATTCGCAGGATATGTCGGCGCGCTGGCGCTGGCCGGTGTCGCAGCCGCGTGCCTGATGGCCTGGTATGGGACTCGCCAGCCAGGTTCGACTTTCGATTCCGCCGTCAGCAACGCAACCGACGAAGCGTTGGTCCGCCAGGGTGAGTACGTCGCCCGTGCCAGCGATTGCGTGGCTTGCCACAGCCTGCCAGACGGCCCGGCCTTCGCCGGCGGTTTGAAGATGGCCACCCCGCTGGGTGCGATCTACGCCACCAACATCACGCCGGACGACAACGCGGGAATCGGCAAGTACAGCCTGGCGGACTTTGACCGTGCTGTGCGCCACGGCGTGGCGCCGGGCGGCCGGCGACTCTATCCGGCGATGCCCTATCCGTCCTATGCCAAGCTCCGCGATGAGGATGTGCGCGCGTTGTACGCCTTCTTCATGTCGGGCGTCCGGCCATCGGAGCGGGCCAACACGGCCAGCGAGATACCCTGGCCGTTGAACATGCGCTGGCCCATCGCGCTGTGGAATGCGCTGTTCACCGACTCCTCGCCCTTCACCGATCAAGCGGGCAAGGACGCACAGTGGAACCGTGGCGCCTATCTCGTACAGGGCGCCGGGCACTGTGGCAGCTGCCACACCCCGCGCGGCCTGGCCTTCAACGAGAAGGCCCTGAGCGAGTCAGGCGCGCCATTCCTGGCCGGCGCTCTGCTCGATGGCTGGTATGCCCCGAGTCTGCGCAACGACCCCAACACCGGGCTGGGACGCTGGAGCGAAGAGGAGGTTGCGCGGTTCCTCAAGACGGGCCGCAACCAGCATGCGGTGGTCTACGGATCGATGACCGAGGCGTTCAACAACTCCACGCAATTCCTGACCGATGCGGACCTCGGCGCTATCGCCCATTACCTCAAGTCCCTGCCTGGCGACCCTGTTCGTGACGGGCCTGCCTGGCAGTACCAGAGTGCCGAGGCTGCGGCCTTCAACTCGCCCGGCGGCCATCTCTATCTGACACGCTGCGCGAGCTGTCATGGCGCCGACGGCAAGGGCCAGAACGAATGGATGCCGCCGCTGGCCGGCGCTACTTCGGCGATGACGCCAATCGCCGATTCGGCCATCAACATCAGCCTCAACGGGGCGCTGCGCGTGGTCAGCGCCGGGGTGCCGGATGCGTACCGCATGCCGGCCTTCCGCGAGCAGTTGTCGGACCAGGAGATCGCCGCTGTCGTGAGCTTCGTGCGAACCACCTGGGGAAACCAGGGCGGCAAGGTGGACCCTAAGGCAGTCGCCCGGCTGCGCGAGCATACCGATCCGGCCAGTCCGACGCCGATCGTGCTGCATATGCGTTGAGGCAGGCATGACATACACACTGACTCCACCCATCTCAAGCACTGCCAGGCCATGGCCGGGAACGCCGGCGAGCCGCTCGCGGGAGTTCGCTGATGGATAACGCTGGCGCGGTGAAGTTTGCCTGCGTGGGTTGCGGTGCCTGTTGCCGTGGCCGGTTCGTACCGCTGACCCGGGACGAAGCCTTTGCCTGGCTGGCCCGCGGTGGCGATGTGGCGATCCTGTTGGAAGCATTCCTGCTCGAGCCGGCGCGAAGCCATGAGCCACGCTACGCCCATGACAGTGGTCGCGCTGGCGTTGGCCGGTCGGGCTCTGCAGACCTCAATGTCATCGCCATATTTGCCGGCGTGGCTCAGCCGCAATGCCCGAACCTCGGCGACGATAACCTTTGTGCAATCTATGCGGAGCGGCCCCTGGTTTGCCGGATCTATCCGATGGAGATCAATCCTTTCATCCCGCTGAACCCCTTGGCGAAGGATTGTCCGCCGGAATCCTGGGGCCGCGCCGACAGTGACGTGCTGATAGCCACCGATCACCGTGTGAATCCCGAGTTCGCCGCGTTGATCGAGGCGTCGCGCGAGGCTGATCGACGCGATGCTGCATCGAAGCTGTCTATCTGCCAGGACTTGGGATATTCGGTGGCGGGTTGGAAAGGCAATGGGCTGACGCTTTACCTGCCAGAGCGGCAACGTCTTGTCGAAGCTTTTTCCGCCGCGACGCAGCGGCAGGTGATCGCTTCGCAGTGGACTGTACAGGTGCAGGGGAGGGCGTTGGAGGACTCACTGCAGCGCCGGGGAATCCGATTGAACGACACCGCCGGCGAGCACGTTTTTGTGCCGGCTGGGCAATGAGGTTGCGGAGCCTGGATGGAAAGTATCGATCTGTTGGTCCTGCGAAACGCCCGTGACTGGCTGGCCGCGGGCGAGCGCGTGATGCTGGTGACGGTGGCGCGCACCTGGGGTTCTTCTCCGCGGCCGGTGGGCTCGATGATGGCCCTGCGCAACGACGGCCGGGTTGTAGGCAGCGTGTCGGGCGGATGCATCGAGGATGACCTCATTCATCGACATACCACTGCCTACGGCGGAACAGGGTTGCCACAAGCTCGCCCCCAGCTGGTTCGCTATGGCGTGAGCGCTGAAGAAGCACACCGTTTTGGCTTGCCTTGTGGCGGCACGCTGGAGCTGATCCTTGAGTTCGAGCCCGACCTGGTTGCTCTGCAACAACTGCTGGGGCGCCTCGACCAGGGGCAACTGATGCGGCGCAAGCTGGACATCGAGACGGGGCGAACGAGCCTCGAGAGCACGGCAACACCGGATGAGTTCATCTTCGACGGCCGGCGGATGGTCAGCACGCTGGGCCCGGGCTACCGCATGTTGCTGATCGGTGCCGGCGCGCTGGCCGAGTACGTCGCCACGATGGCGCAGTTCAACGGGTTCCAGGTCACCCTCTGCGACCCTCGGCCACAGTACCTGGAGAGTTGGAGCGTTGCTGGCGTGCAGCGCATTCAGGACATGCCGGATGACGTCGTCAGAGCTTTCGCGCCGGATGTCCGCAGTTGCGTCATCGCGCTCAGTCACGATCCGAAGCTGGACGATCTGGCTTTGCTGGAGGCGCTGCGTGGCCCGGCGTTCTACATCGGGGCCATTGGCTCGCGGCGCAACAGCGAAAGCCGGCGCGCTCGCCTGATCGAGCATTTTGGCGAGACGCAGGAGTCGCTCCAACGACTGCGCGGGCCCATCGGCATCTATATCGGCAGCAAGACCCCGCCGGAAATCGCAGTCAGTGTCATGGCGGAAGTTCTCGCTGCCAAGAACGCCGTCGCTCTGCCTGCGGAACTCGCGGTATCCCATGCCAAGCAACTGCAGGATCGGCGCCGCCGGGCCTGATCGATCACGCCAACCTATCTTCGGAGATGACCAGCATGAGCAAGAAAATTGTCGATGCCGTCCTGTGCGGAGCGGCCATGCAGGCTGCCGTGGCCAGCGCCGCTGAGCCGGCAACTGCAAACACGCAGCAGATCAGCCGTGCCGGAGCGCAGGCGTCAATGGCAGGTCCGGAGCAGTACTTCACCGGGCGCGTGCGGATCGATCCGGTCTGGCCTGCCGACGATCAGATCAATGCCTCGGGTGGTCTGGTGACCTTCGAGCCCGGAGCCCGTTCGGCCTGGCACACCCACCCGGCAGGGCAGCGGCTGTTAGTCACTACCGGGGTCGGCCTTACCCAGGAGTGGGGCAAGCCGGTTCAGGTCATTCGCCCTGGCGATGTGGTCTGGTGCCCGGCCGGCGTCAAGCATTGGCATGGCGCCGCACCGGGTACCGCCATGACCCACCTGGCGGTCACTGGCTCGGTGAATGGAAAGAATGTCGAATGGATGGAGAAAGTCACCGATGAACAATACAACGCCGAGCGGGCTGACTGACCCGCGCCGGGCGGCCCGCGCACTCGGGGTTGCCCTGGGCCTGGTTTGTACGCTGGGCGTCATGACACAGACACTGGCCGCACAGGAGAACCGATCCATGGCTGAGAACGACACATCAACCCCTCACAGTGACACGCTCGATGATCGCCAGCGAAGCATCGTGCCCATCGCCGCCTTCGCGGCAGCGGGCGATATGGCTGGTCTGAACCGTGCGATCAATCAGGGACTGGATGCCGGGCTGACCATCAGCGAGGCGCGCGAGGTGCTGGTCCAGCTGTACGCCTATGCAGGCTTTCCTCGAAGCCTGAATGCACTGGGCGAGTTGATGAAGGTGGTACAGGCACGCAAACAGCAAGGAATCGTGGACCAACCGGGGCGCGGACCCGGCAAATCGATTCCCAAAGGGGATGAGCTTCTGGCGGCGGGTACCGCAAACCAGACCAGGTTGTCCGGCGCCCCGGTGGAAGGTGCTTTGTTCGACTTCGCGCCGGTCGCCAATGAATACCTGCGCACGCATCTTTTCGGCGACATCTTCGAGCGTGACAACCTGGACTGGCAAAGTCGGGAAATTGCCACCGTGGCGATGCTCTCTGCACTGGAGGGCGTAGCGCCACAACTGCAGGCCCATATCCGTATCGCCATGAACACCGGGGTTACGCCGCAGCAACTCCGTCAGCTGATCCGGGTGCTCGCCGAACAGTTCAGTGCCGACGCATCGCGGCGGGCAAGCGAGGCGTTGGAACTGCATCTGGCTGCCAAGTAACCGAGCGTCGCACACGGTCGGGACGATGGATCGAATACTCGCAACGTCCGTTCCTGGCCGATTTCTGCCAGCGACGTGGGCAGCTGCCGACCCATGGAGGACGTTCAGGAATGCTAAAGCAGCCGCTCGATCAGCCCTGGCGCAATTGCCGTGGTGTCGCGTTCAGGAATCGACGCATCAAGCGCCGCAGAGCTGTTGCGTCCTGGTAACCGACCTGCGCCGAGACCGCTTCGACGGAGTATTCGCCAGACTCGAGCAGCGCTCGGGCCCTGCTCAACTGCACTCGCTGGATGAGTTGCCGAGTGGAATGCCCCGTCGCCTTGTGGACGTGACGG
This sequence comes from Pseudomonas sp. PDM19, assembly GCF_014852215.1. Lineage (NCBI taxonomy): Bacteria > Pseudomonadati > Pseudomonadota > Gammaproteobacteria > Pseudomonadales > Pseudomonadaceae > Pseudomonas > Pseudomonas sp. PDM19. The sequence goes on from NZ_JACVBG010000001.1 coordinate 656,451, forward strand.
GACAGGGTCCGCTCGGACATGCCGACGCTCGCGGCAAGTGCCTTGACGCCGGGCAGCTCCGGCAGCGAGTCCTCGATCTGTGCGGTCAGGCGTGAGACCAGGGCATTTCCCTGCACCAGCATGGCGGGGATCACGAATGGCGACTGCAGTTGTCGGCGGTCGAGCAGGAGAGCTTTGCTTACGGAGTTGGCGATTTCGGGCGACAAGCGCCGCCGTAGCAGATGCAGCATGAGGTCTGTTTGAGCGAAGGCGGCCCCCGCGGTGGTCAAGGGAGGATCGGCCAGCACCATGAAGTCCGGGTCGACACGGCAGCCCGGAGCGGTTTCCTGCAGATGTGGCGCCAGCCACCAGGAGGTTGTCACCCGTCGCCCGTCCAGTAGCCCTGCCGCATGCAGCAGGAAGACGGCAGAGCATGACGCGGCAATCTCCTTGCCGTTTGCGACGTGAGTCTTTAGCGCCGAGATCAACGGGCTCGCCCAAGGCTCTTCGAGGCGCTGCTGAAGCAGGTCGATGTCACTGACGCCAATACCCGGTATGACCCAGCAGGAGTTGTCCTGGGCGTCATGCTCGATGGGGGCCACCTGCAGTTGCAGACCATGCCCCAGCGTCACCGATCCGGGTTGAGGGCCACATATCCGCCAACGTGGTGCGGCCAGGCCGTGCCGCTCGCCGACGCTGACTGCGGTGGCGAGTATGTCCAGAGTGGAGGCCACGCTCGAGGCGAATGCTCCCGGTATGACCACAATGGTGAAATCGTGCATTGTCCGATTATGCTCGAAAGAGGACGGATAGGACACTTTTGCCAGCGGCGGACCCCAGGCTCAATAGCGCCTCAATCCATCGTCAAGGTTTCAGCCATGCCCAACATCCTGATCAAGGTACCGACCGGCGCATTCAGCGATCAGCAGCGAGCGCGACTGTTGACTCGCGTCAGCGAGACAGCCGTCGCTCATGAGCGCATAGGAAACGATCCTCGGCAGCGCAGCCTGTGCTGGGTGCTCATCGAGGAGGTTCGGGCTGCCGACTGGACCTGTGGCGGCCTTGGCGTGCATGCCCATGCCATTCCCTGCATCGTCATGGTCAAGGTACCTGCCGGTGTCCTCGATGAGCAGATGCGCAAGGACTACGTGCTCGGCCTGCACCAGGCAATCGAAGAAAGCACAGAGCCGGATGACGGACGCATGCTGATGACTTCGATACAGCTGACGGACATTCCCGATGGCACATGGGGTGCGAACGGCAGTCTTTGGCGCCTGGCCGATTTCACCCGAGCTGCCGGGTACCGGCATCTTCTCCCTGGTGCCTAGACGGCCATACCAGGTCGGGAGGCAAGGAGCGGCCACAATCCTTCCTCCCGCATACATCCGCGATTGGCCGTTCGCTGCCCTTGTTCAGCGGTAGCTATCGGCCCCTGGCAGACATCAGCCAGATAAATACCGCAGCAATACACCTTGCCGCGCATTCATGAAGATTGCCCAGCTTCCCATGGGATTGATATGATAATTATTCCCATTTGCGCCTGGAAGATGATTGGTGATGACGAGCCAGGGCCCGATCCGGCAGCTGGAGGTCGGCGACCTCTATAAGGAACAGCATCGCTGGCTGCGTGGCTGGTTGCGCAGTCGTGTGGATTGCAGCCAACTGGCGGCTGACCTGGTTCAGGACGTCTTCCTCCGCCTGCTCGGCAGTACCGACCGGCAGGGGCGCATCGAAGCGGTGCGTGAGCCACGCAGCTTTCTGGCGACGGTCGCACGCCGGTTGATGATCGATCACTTCCGTCGTCAGCGCCTGGAGCGTGCGTGGCTGCAGGCGCTGGCCGAGGTGCCGGAAGCCCTGGACATATCCGCCGAGGATCGGCTGATCCTCATGGAAACCCTGGTCGAACTCGACGCCATGCTTGCCGCGCTCGGCGACAAGGTGCGCCAGGCCTTTCTGTTATCCCAGCTCGACGGCATGACCTACCGCTGCATTGCCCAGACCCTCGGGGTGTCGCTCGTCACGGTGAACCGCTACATCGCCAAGGCCTCGCGTCATTGCATGCTCTACAGCCTGGAGCACGGCTTGTGAGCGGCGCCGGCATCAGCGCCGCGCAACTGGATTCCATCGAACAGGCGGCAGACTGGTTCAGCCTGTTTGCCAGCGGCGACGCGGTTGCCGCGGATCGCGAAGCCTGGCAGCGCTGGCTGAATGCATCCCCGCACAACGGTTGGGCCTGGCAGCAGGCTGAGAGATTGCAGCGGCGCATGCAGCGGATGCCCGGTGATTTCAGCGGACGTGTCTTCGGCCTTGCGCAAGAGGATAGGCGCAGCAACCGTCGCACCGTACTCAAAGGCATGCTGCTGGCCCTCGGGACGGGCGCTCTCGGGCTGGCCGGGTACCGCGAGGTCGAGCAGGGCGCGCTGTTCGCCGATTACCGCAGTGCCATTGGCGAGCGGCTACCGGTCACCCTCGCCGATGGCAGCCAGTTGCTGCTCAATACCCAGAGCGCCCTGGACGTCGCTTATGCCGACGGGCAATGCCGGGTGACCTTGCGCAGCGGTGAAGTGCTGGTGAACGCCCTGGCCGGCTCGAGCCTCAGCGTGACAACGGGGCAGGGCGACGTCCGTGCCGTGGGCGGGCGTTTTTCGGTGCGCCAGTTCGATGCTGTCTCGCAGGTAGAGGCCTACAGCGGGCAGGTGCAGGTGCAGCCGAAGTACGCATCGGGTGTTACCACGCTGGATCAGGGGCGGGCCTGTCGGTTCGGTGCTGTCGAGGTGGTCTCCACGCGGAGGCTGGATTACGCAGCGGATGCCTGGTCTCGCGGGCTGCTGATCGCCAACGACCAGCGCCTGGCCGACTTCCTGGCCGACCTGGGGCGCTACCGGCCCGGCCTGCTGCGCTGCGACCCGCAGGTTGCGGACTTGCGCCTGAGCGGCACCTTCGAGCTGGACGACACCGAACAGACTTTTCGTGCGCTGGCCAGCGCCTTGCCGGTGCGCGTGGAGCGTCGCACACGCTTCTGGATCACGGTCGTGCCGGCCTGATCGACAAGAAATAATTCATGTGGGGTGATATCAATTCGCATCTTCGTTCGACCCATGAAAGACGGCCGATTCATACGGTCGGTGAACATGAGAGAAGGACGACGATGAATTCCCCGCATTTCCCCCCGGCAAATTCCCTGCACCCTCTGCGCGCTCGTGTGCGGCTGGCCATCCTCTGTTCCGCCTTGCTCGCGCCGGTGCCGGCGCTGGCCGATACCGGCGCCGCACAGCGCTACCAGATTGCTGCGGGCGACCTTGGCCAGGTACTGACGCGTTTTGCTGCCGAGTCGGGGATCGTGCTGTCGTTCGATTCGCGCTTGACCCGCGGCCTGAACAGCACGGGTCTGGACGGCCGCTTCCCGGTGGAAGAGGGGTTGCGCACCCTGCTTGCCGGAACGGGCATTCGCGCCGTGCGGGAAAGTGATGGCCGCTTTACCCTGGTGGCCGCGTCCACCGAAGGCGCGCTGGAGATGGACGCCACTTCGGTGATCGGCCAGGGCCTGGGAGAAACCACCGAACACACCGGTTCCTACACCACCGGCAGCACCAGCACCGCCACCAGGCTGCCGTCGTCGCTGCGCGAAACGCCGCAGTCGGTGACGGTGATGACTCGCCAGCGCATCGACGACCAGGCCCTGGCCGACCTCAATGACGTTGTGCAGAACACCCCGGGCATGGTCATCCGGCGCACGGGGCCGGAGCGCTCCACCTACTACGCCCGCGGTTTTGCCCTCGACAACATCATGTACGACGGCCTGCCCACCAGCCTCGACAGTTCCCAGCTGTCCCAGGACCTGCTGTCCGCAGACATGGCCATGTACGACCGGGTGGAAGTGGTGCGCGGTGCCACCGGCCTGATGCAGGGTGCCGGAAACCCGGCCGCGGCCATCAACCTGATTCGCAAGCGTCCTACGCCAACCTTCCAGGCCAGCATCCAGGGCAGCGCCGGCACCTGGGACCGCTATCGCACCGACCTCGACGTGTCCGGCCCGCTGACCGACAACGGTGCCGTGCGCGGCCGGCTGGTCACCGCCTACCAGACCCAGGGCAGCTTCCGCGATTCATTGGATAACGAGCGCAACCTGTTCTACGGAATCGTGGAAGCCGATCTGAACGACAGCACCACCCTGACAGTCAGCGCGTCGCGCCAGCAGGACGACTACAACGGCAACGGCTGGACCGGCCTGCCCGTGGGCTTTGACGGCAGCGACCTGAAGCTGTCGCGTTCCACCTCGCTGAGCAATGACTGGGAGTACTGGAACAAGACCAGCACCTCCGCGTATGCCGCCCTCGAACACGCCCTCGACAATGGCTGGAAACTCAACCTGTCGGCCACCAGGACCTGGGCCGACCTGGACATGCTGGGCACCTACATACTCGGGCGCACCGCCACCCAGACCTATGACCAGTACGTCGGCGCCGGCCATTACCGGGAGAGCCAGAACAGCTTCGATGCCTACGCCAGTGGCCCGTTCCGCCTGATGGACCGCGACCACGAACTGGTGTTCGGCGCCAGCCATCGCCGCGTGGTGTTCAATGGTGATGTGCCGCCAAACGTGCTGCTGCACAGCAATATCGATATCTACAACTGGAACGGCGACACCCCGAAGATTGCCAGCCAGACCAAATACGGTTGGCAGAACACCAACGCCAAGCTCAACAGCGTTTACGCGACCACCCGACTGAGCCTGGCCGACCCGCTGAAGCTGATTCTGGGCAGTCGCCTGGACTGGTACGAAAACGATACCAGCGCACCCTACAAAGGCACGGAGACTGAACTGAAGGTCAACCGTCACGTCACCAAGTACGCCGGCCTGGTCTATGACCTGGACGCGCATCACTCGGTCTACGTCAGCTACACCGACATCTTCAAGCCGCAGAGCTACTTCGATACTTCAGGCTCGGTCATCGAACCCATCACCGGCAAGAACTACGAGCTGGGCATCAAGGGGGAGTATTTCGATGGTGCGCTGAACGCTTCCGCCGCCATCTTCCAGCTGGACCAGGAGAACCGCGCCAAGGCCATCACCGACCAGAGCCTTTGCCCCAGCTACCCCACGACCTCGTGCTACGAGGCGGCCGGCGAGGTGCGCAGCAAAGGCATCGAACTGGAACTGCAAGGTCAGCTCACGCCCAACTGGCAGCTGGGCGCCGGTTACACCTTCACCGAAGCCAAATACCGCAAGGATGCGAACAAGGCCAACGAAGGGCGCCTGTTCGATACCGACATACCACGACACCTGTTCAAGATGAGTACGACCTACACCTTGCCCGGCGCGCTTGACCAGTGGCGCATCGGCAGCTCCCTCTACAGGCAGAACCGCATCTACAACAAAGGCACCACCTACATGGTCGAACAGGACGCCTTCACGCTGGTGGACTTCATGGTGGGGTTCAAGCCGACCGCCCATATCGATGCACAGTTGAACCTGAACAATGCGTTCGACAAGAAGTACTACAACTCGCTGAGTTCCTCCGTCACGGTGCCAAGCAACGTGTATGGCGAGCCGAGGAACATGATGCTGTCGGTCAAGTACAGTTTCTGAAGCGGCTGGGCGGGCAGGCGACGGAGGTGGCTCAGCTGTGCCGCGCCTGGCTCGCCTGCACCACCCGGTGCGCCGGCACGCGCAGTTGCGTCAGCAGGTAGTCGGCGAACTCCGGGGAGAAGGGCTGCAGGGCAATGGCGCGCTCCATGCAGCCCAGCCAGGCGGCGCTGAGAGCTTCGTCGACGGGCCACTGGGCGTGGAAGGACGGGATGGAGATCGAACCATATTTTTCACTGAACAGCCTTGGGCCGCCCAGCCAGCCACTGAGGAAGCAGGCCAGTTTGTCGCGGGACTGCTCCAGGCTTTGCGGGTGCATGCGGCGCAGGTTGGCCGCTTCCGGGAGTTCATCCATCAACCGGTAGAAGTCATCGACCAGGCGGCGCAGGCCGTCGATGCCGCCAGCGGCCTGGTAGGAGGCATCGCCTGTGCCGAAGGGAAGGGTGCTGCTCACGTTCGGGGGCTCGCTGAAGTTTGGGGAAACCCGATCATACCCGGCGCGCCGGCGGATCGCCGCAGGCTGGTGCCGGTTCAGGCTCGATGCTCCTGCTCTATTCGCCTCCCGGCTCCTCCCTGACCGGCGCAGCGAACGCCGCACGCGTCGGATTCGGTGCAGAGCAAAGAGGCCAGCAGGGCTGGCCTCGGGTTCTGCCTGCAGGGGATGGGTTCTACTTCGTCCTGCTGCGCTGGTTCATCAGCCGCTCGATGATGCCCCAGTAGTTCACCGGCACCAGCCGCTCGATGAGCGAGAGGATCAGCGCATCCATGCCGACGATGACCCGCGCGCGGTCCTTCTCGATGCCGTTGAGGATGATGCCGGCGGCCTTGGGCGGTGGCATGCGCAGCAGGCGGTTCATCTCCTTGCGCTGGCGCTCGACCTCGGCCGGGTCGATGTCCTTCGGCGCCTTGGCATTGGTGGCGATGGAGGTGGCGATGCCGCCCGGATGGACGACCATCATGTCCACGTTGCTGCCGCGCAGTTCGTGACGCAGGGAATTGCTGAAACCGCGCACGGCGAACTTGCTCGCACTATAGGCGGCCTGGCCGGGCGGGGAGACCAGACCATAGAGGCTGGAGACGTTGACGAACTTGCCGGGCGCGCCGTTGCGCTGAAGTACCGGGAGGAAGCCGCGGGTGATGTCGACGACGGCGTGGAAGTTGATCGCCATGAGCCAGTCGAAGTCTTCCTCGCTCACCCGGTCGAAGCTGCCGCCGACGGCTACACCGGCGTTGTTGATTACCAGGTGGACCGTCGGGTGTTCCTGCAGCACCTGCTCCGGGAGCTGTCGAACAGCATCCCGTTGCGCCAGGTCGAGCACATGCAGGCTGACGTGGCGGCCGGTGCGCGGGAGGCGGGTGAGGGTCTCGCGCAGGCCGGCTTCGTCGCGGTCGACCAGGGCCAGGTGGCAGCCTTTCGCGGCGAGTTGCTCGACGAGTGCGCGACCGATGCCGCTGGCTGCCCCGGTGAGTACGGCAACCTGATTATCGAGCTTCATGAGAGTTGTCCTGAGTGCGCTGGATGTGGTCGGCGATCAGGCGCGAGAGCTGATGCGCCTGGAACGAGTCGATCTGGTGGCGCATGCCGCGGATTACCTGGTGAGTCGCGCGGGGAATCGCCCGGGCGGTGGCTTCGCCGCCGCTGGGGTGGACCATCCGGTCGAGGTCGCCGTGCAGCACCAGGCTGGGCGCGCTGATGGTTTTCAGCTGGGCCGTGCGGTCGCCGGAGCGCAGGATCGCGCCGATCTGCCGGAACAGCGCCCTGGCGTCGGCGCGTTCGCCGTTGCGCACCCAGGCCAGCGCGGAGTAGTCCTGCCACTGGGCCAGGGCATCCGGCGCGTTGGCATCGCCGATGTGGCTCATCATGGCGCTGTAGCTGGCTATGGCTTCGTCCCGCGACTTCGGCGCCTTGGCCCGCGACAGGCGCCAGAGCGTCGAGTACGCAGGCTGCCCGACGCGGCGGCTGCCCGTGGTCGAGAAGATCGACACCAGCGACTTCACCCGGCCGGGATGGCGGTAGGCGAGGGTCTGGGCAATCATCCCGCCCATGGACATGCCGACCAGGTGGGCGGCGCCGATATTCAGGTGCTCGAGCAACTGGGCGGTGTCGTCGGCCATCTGTTCCAGGCCGTAGCAGGCGTCCGGCGCCTTGCCGCGCAACTGCTGGAGCTGGCTCGGATGAGGCGTCGAGCTGCGGCCGGAGCGCCCGGCGTCACGGTTGTCGAAGCAGATCACCCGCAGCCCGCTCTCCACCAGTCGGTCGATCAGCGCGGCGGGCCAGTAGACCATCTGCAGGCCGAGCCCGGCGATCAGCACCAGCGCCGGCGCGGCTTCGCTGCCGTGTTCCGAGTAGCACAGGCGCAGGCCGTTGGGCAGTGTGGCGAAGCGTTCTTCGTGCAGGGCTAGGCTCATGCGTGCGCTCCTCCTGCCTTGGCGGAGACGAATTCCAGGGCCGGGTCGTCGATGCGGCCCTTGCGGAATACCTTCACGTCGGCGGCGTAGTTCCAGGACATGGACCAGGGCTGCGTGCTGCCCTGCCGGGGCAGCTTGTCGAGGGAGCGCTGGACGTAGCCGGCACCGAAGTTCAGCAGCGGTTCGGTCTTCATCGACGGGTCGGCCCTAGGGGTGCAGACCTCATAGCCGCGCTTGTGCATGTAGCCGAGCAGCCGTGTGAAGTGCTCGCACAGCAGGCCGATCTTCAGTGTCCAGGACGAGGAGGTATAGCCGATTGCGATGGCGAAGTTGGGGATGCCGCTGAGCAGCATGCCCTTGTAGGTGACGCACTGCGACAGCGGCACCGGCTGGCCGTCGATCTTCGGCTGGATGCCGCCCAACGGCTGCAGGTTGAGGCCGGTGGCGGTGACGATCAGGTCGGCTTCGAGATGCTCGCCGGAGCGAAGCTGGATGCCCGTCGCGGTGAAGCGCTCGATGTGGTCGGTGACAATGGACGCCTTGCCCGAGGAAATCACCCGGAACAGGTCGCCGCCAGGCACTGCGCACATGCGCTGATCCCAGGGGTTGTAGGGCGGGTTGAAGTGAACGTCCACCGGGTAGCCTTCGGGCAGCATCCGCGTGTTCAGCTTGTGGATGATCTCGCGCGCCTTGTTCGGGAAGCGCTGGCAGAAGGCGTAGACCCAGCGCTGCTTGGCGATGTTGAAACGGCGCGTCAGGGCGAACGCCAGGTCGACGCCCAGCCACGGGCGCAGCCGGCGTGCGATCGGGTCCTGTGCGGGCACCGGCAGCACGTAGGTCGGTGTGCGCTGCAGCATGGTGATGTGCGCGGCCTCGTCTGCCATCGAGGGAATCAGGGTCACCGCGGTGGCGCCGCTGCCGATGACGACCACGCGCTTGCCGCGGTAGTCGAGGTTCTCCGGCCAGTGCTGGGGGTGCACAATCTGCCCCCGGAATTCGTCCTGGCCCTGGAAGTCGGGAGCGAAGCCCTGGTCGTAGCGGTAGTAGCCGGCGGCAGTGAAGATCCAGCGCGCCTCGATGACCTGTGTTTCCTGGGTGTCTTCGCGGCGGATCGTGACCTGCCAGCGCTGGCGTTCGCTCGACCAGTCGGTGTCGGTCACCCGGTGCTGGAAACGGATGTTCCGGTCGATGCCGTTCTCCCTGGCGGTTTCGGCGATGTAGGCCTTGATCGAGGCGCCGTCGGCGATAGCCTTGTTCTCCTTCCACGGTTTGAAGCCATAGCCGAAGGTGAAGAGGTCGGAGTCGGAGCGGATGCCCGGATAGCGGAACAGGTCCCAGGTACCGCCCAGGTCGGCGCGCGCCTCGACGATGGTGTAGGAGAGGGTCGGGCAGTCCTTCTGCAGGTGGTAGGCGGCGCCGATGCCGGAGATGCCGGCACCGATGATCAGAACGTCAACGGAAGCAAGACAGTGGTTTTTTGTTGTAGTCATCGAGTTGCACCCTGGTTGTGACAACGAATGGCCGTGACAACGAACGGTTGTGACAACGATTGTTGTCAATTAACTCTGGAGTGTGACAACGCTTGTTGTCAAGGAGTAAGATTTCGCCATGAGTGAATTACCTTCCCCCGCCGATGCGTCGGCGGAGCGCACCTATTCCGGTGTGGCAGTGGCCGAGCGAGCCGCCCAGCGGCGGCAGCGCTTCATCGAGGCCGGTATCGAGCTGTTCGGTACAGTGGGCTACCACGCCACCACCATGCGCACCCTCACGGCGGCGACGGGCCTGACCAACCGCTACTTCTATGAGTCCTTCGCGACCATGGAGGACCTGCTGGTGGCCTGCTACGAGCAGCTCATGGGCGATTACCGGGAGCGCCTGAGCCAGGTGCTGGACGCGGCGGAGGGCGGTGTCGAGCCACGCCTGCGTGCGGGCCTGACCTGCTTCTTCGAAGCCATGACCAATCCCCAGTTCGCCCAGGTGACCCACCGCGAAGTGCTGGGTGTCAGCCCGCGGGTCGACGAGCTGTACAGCCGTCACATGGGCGAGTTCGCCGAGCTGATGATGGAGTACCTCGAGCGCGCGGGCGTGCCGATCACTTCCCATGATCCGCGTGAGATGGCCCTGGTCGGTGCGGCCCTGGCCGGCTCCGCCATCCATGCCGCCGCGGCCTGGGTGCGCAGCCGCTACTCGGCGCCGATCGGCGTGGTGGTGGAGGCGACCCTGAAGATCTTCCTCGGTGCCGTAGGGCAATTGCAGGCGCCGAAAGGCTGAGCGGCCGGCCCCTGGCGTGCACGGAGCGCCGAAGCCTTCGCCTTGAGTGCGCTGTTACGTCGACCTGCTGGGTCCGCAGCCGAAAGCTGCCATCGCCCGGCAGCGGCCGGGCGATGGTGCGAAGGGCGCCGCATGCAACCCTGGGTGATAGACTTGCACGCTTAAAGTCTCGCCTTGTCCTGCCCTGGAGCTTCCCCCATGTTCGGAGTGACCGATTACGGCGCCTTCCTGATTGCCTTCGTGGTGCTCCTGGCAATTCCCGGTCCGGGCAATTTCGCGTTGATCACCGCGACCGGCAAGGGCGGTGTGAAGGCAGGCCTCGCGGCGACCTGCGGGGTGATCCTCGGCGACCAGGTCTTGTTGTGGATGGCGGTGGCTGGCGTGGCGACGCTGCTCGCGACTTACCCGGCGGCCTTCCACGCGGTGCAATGGCTCGGCGCGGGGTACCTGGCCTGGCTGGGCCTGCGCATGCTGATGAGCAAGCCCGGCGATGCGCCGCGGCAGAGCCGCATGGACAACGGTCACTACCTGCGCCAGACGATGCTGATTACCTTGCTCAACCCCAAGGCCATCGTGTTCTACATGGCCTTCCTGCCACTGTTCGTCGATCCGGTGAAGCACCAGGGGCTGGTGACCTTCGCCTTCATGGCGGCGACCGTGGCGGTGGTGACTTTCCTCTATGGGCTGGTGGCTGTGCTGCTGACCCACAAGCTGGCCGAGCGCATGCGCGCCAACCCGCGGGTGGCCAATCTGCTGGAACGCCTGGCAGGCGCCTGCCTGCTTGGTTTTGGCATCAAGCTGGCGGCGATGCGCTAGGGAGCGACGCTGCATCCGTTTGAGCGAAGGGCCGGCCCGAAAGACCGGCCCTTTGTTTTTTGCAACCCGCATTGTCAACGCTGCGAGCGGGCTGCTTTGATAATCTCATCCCCCTGATTCCACTGGCGGCGAATGGAAACCATGCTCAACGAATCCCCCGAACCCCAATCCGTCGATAGCCCGATCACCCGCAGCGCGATCTTCCTCGTCGCCACCCTGACGCCAGGCAAGGACTGGAGCCCGGTGCGCGCACTCTGCGAAGACGTTGCCGCGCTGGTGCGCTCGGTCGGCAAGCGTGTACCTACGGGCAACCTGTCCTGCGTGGTGGGCTTCGGTTCGGCGGCCTGGGATGCGCTGTTCGGCGCTCCACGCCCGGCGTCCCTGCATGCCTTCCGCGAGATCGGCAGCGGCGAGCGGGTCGCGGTGTCCACGCCGGGCGACCTGCTGCTGCACATCCGCGCCGAGCAGATGGACCTGTGCTTCGAGCTGGCGGCGCAACTCGTGGGGCGCCTGGGCGATGCGGTCACGGTGGTCGACGAAGTGCAGGGCTTCCGCTACTTCGACATGCGCAGCATCATCGGCTTCGTCGACGGCACCGAGAATCCGGAAGGCCGCGAGGTCGCGCATTTCACCCTGATCGGCGACGAGGACGCGGGCTTCGCCGGCGGCAGTTATGTGCTGGTGCAGAAGTACCTGCATGACATGACCGGCTGGAACCAGCTCTCCACCGAAGCCCAGGAACGCATCATCGGGCGCACCAAGCTGGCCGACATCGAGCTGGGCGACGATGTGAAGCCCAGCTGCTCGCACAGCTCGCTGACCACCCTGGAGAAGGACGGCCAGGAGGTGAAGATCCTGCGCGACAACATGCCGTTCGGCCGGCCCGGAGCCGGGGAGTTCGGCACCTACTTCATCGGTTACGCGCGCTCGCCGGCGCCGGTGGAGGAGATGCTGGAAAACATGTTCGTCGGCCGCCCGGCCGGCAATTACGACCGCCTGCTGGACTACAGCAAGGCGGTGACCGGCAGCCTGTTCTTCGTGCCTTCGGCCGAACTGCTCGAGGCGCTGGCCGACAAGCAGCCCTGAGGACTCAGCCGGCGACCTTCGCCGGGAAGCACCCGACCAGCCAGTCGATGAACACCCGCAGGCGGTGCGTGACGTAGCGGTTGTGCGGGTAGACGACGTGGAAGGGGTAGGGCGCCGGGCGCCAGTCCGCAAGAATCTCCACCAGCGAGCCATCACGCAGGGCGGCGCCGGCGGCGTAGGAGAAGGTCTGGACGATACCCAGGCCGGCCACGCAGGCGGCCAGGTGCGCGTTGCTTTCGTTGACGCCTATGCGGTGTTCGAGCTTCAGCTCGCTGCGTTCGCCGTCGCGCTCGAAGCGGAAGGGCACCGCCCGGCCGTTCTGCGGCGACAGGTAGCTGACCAGCCGATGGCCGTTGCGCAGTTCCTCGGGGTAGGCGGGGATGCCGTTGTGGCGCAGGTATTCGGGTGAGGCGCAGGTGACCATGGTTGCCTGGCCGATACCGCGCGCCACCAGTGACGAGGCGTCCAGCGCGCCGCCGCGGATCACGCAATCGACGTTGTCGCCGATCAGGTCCACCGAGCGGTCGGACACGCCCAGGTCGATGCGGATGTCCGGATAGCGCGCGAGAAAGTCCGGCAGCAGCGGCACCAGCACGTCCCGAGCGGTGGAGCCGCCAACGTCGATGCGCAGGTGGCCGCGTGGCTTGCTGCGGGCGATGTTGAAGGTCGAGTCGATGTCTTCCAGGTCGCGCAGCACGCGGGTGGCCTTGGCGTAATAGTCCTGGCCTTCCGGCGTTACCGTGACGCGCCGCGTGGTTCGCTGCAGCAGGCGCACGCCCAGGTGCGCTTCCAGCTCCTGCACCAGCTTGCTCAGCGTGGCGTTGGGCATGTCCAGCGAGTCGGCGGCGCGGGTGAAGTTGCCGGCCTCCACGACGCGGGCGAAGGCGCGGATGGCCTGGAACTGATCCATGGTAATTCCTCTGAAGGGATCATCTGATTATCCATGGATATGGATAGTCATTCTATTGTATGCGCTTTTTCCAGCAATCGACGGGCCCTAGAGTAGCGCCATGCCTCACCGCAAAGCCGCGACAGACGCAGGCTGCGAGGCAGAACCCTCAACCGCGAATCTCAGGAGCTCATCATGAACAAGTCCCTCACTGGAAAAGTTGCACTGGTCACCGGCGGCAGCACTGGCATCGGCCTCGGCGCCGCCCAGGAGCTTGCCGCGCAAGGCGCCCGGGTGTTCATCACCGGCCGCCGCCAGGCCGAACTGGACGCCGCCGTGGAAGCCATCGGCCCGAGCGCCACGGCCATCCGCGCCGACGCCTCGGTGCTCGCCGATCTCGATGCGGTGTATGCGCAGATCGCCAAGTCCGCCGGTCGCCTGGACATCCTCTTCGCCAACGCCGGCGGCGGCGACATGCTGCCGCTGGGGGCGATCACCGAGGAGCACTTCGACCGCATCTTCGGCACCAACGTGCGCGGCGTCCTGTTCACCGTGCAGAAGGCGCTGCCGCTGCTGACCGACGGCGCGTCGGTAATCCTTACCTCATCCACCACCTCGATCCAGGGCACCGCCAACTTCAGCGTCTACAGCGCCAGCAAGGCCGCCGTGCGCAACTTCGCCCGCTCCTGGGCACTTGACCTCAAGGACCGTGGCATCCGCGTCAATGTCGTCAGCCCCGGCCCGGTGCGCACTCCCGGCCTGGGTGACCTGGTGCCCGAGGAGGCACGTCAGGGTCTGTTCGACGCGCTGGCCAGCCAGGTGCCGCTGGGCCGCCTGGGCGAGCCGCGGGAGATCGGCAAGGCGGTGGCCTTCCTGGCTTCGGAGTCGGCCAGCTTCATCAACGGCATCGAGCTGTTCGTCGACGGCGGCATGGCTCAGGTCTGACCGCGCAATGGACCGGGCAGGGCGCAAGCTCTGGCCGGTCCTGCCGCTTTCATCTGCGTACCGGCTTGCCATTTGCATTAGCTCTAATGTAATTTGAAGCCCTCGATGGAGAGGGCTGCGATGAACAGAAAGAACGAACCCGGCCTGGGTGAACTGCTGCGCTACGTCTCGGAACTGGTAGAGCTGGGCGCCGAGGAGCATTACCAGCAGATGGGCATGAACTACCGGGCCCGCTACACGCCGGTGCTGCGCGCCATCCGTTCCGGGGCGCAGACGGTCACCGAGATAACCGCGCGTACCCACCTGACCCAGGGCGCCATCAGCCAGACCGTCGGCCAGATGGAAACCGACGGTGTGATCACCCGCCAGCGCGCCGAAGACGGCCGCAAGAGCGTGCTGCAACTGACGCCGGTAGGGAAGAAGCTGGTGAGCAAGCTCAACACCCACTGGGCGGCGACCTTCGAAGCCATCGAGCAGCTGGAAACCGAGATCGGCCATCCGCTGCGTCGCGTGCTGGAAGACGCCGCACGCGCCCTGGAAGCACAGGGCTTCTCCGAGCGTCTGAGCCACGCCAAGCAAGCCCTGAAGACAGGAGCCACCAGCCATGAGTAACCCGTCGAGCGACCTGCGTAACTGGTTCGACCAGGGTGGGCAGGCCTACGCGCGCTTCCGTCCCGAATATCCCGTCGAGCTGGCCGCCCATCTGGCAGCGATGGCACCCGACCGGGTGCTCGCGGTCGATGTCGGTTGCGGCAGCGGCCAACTGACCCGGCAACTGGCCGAGCACTTCAATGCAGTGGTCGGCTTCGATCCCAGTGCGGACCAGATCGCCCATACCGCGCAGCAGGAGAACGTCAACTACGCCTGTGCCCCGGCCGAGGACCTGCCGCTGCTCAGCCGCAGTGCCAGCCTGATCACCGCCGCGCAGGCCGCGCACTGGTTCGATCTGCCGAGGTTCTACGCCGAAGTGCGGCGGGTCGCCGAGCCCAACGCGATCCTGGCGCTGATCAGCTATGGCGTGCTCCGGCTGGAAGGGGCGCTGGGCGAGCGCTTCGAGCAGTTCTACTGGAAGGAGATCGGCCCCTACTGGCCGGCCGAACGCAAGCTGGTGGACAGCGGCTACGCCACCCTCGACTTCCCCTTCGCCGAGTTTCCCGGCCCGGAGATCGCCATTCGCCTGGAGTGGAACCTCGGGGAGTTCCTCGGTTACGTCTCCACCTGGTCGGCGGTGCGCAGCGCCCGCGAGGCCGGGCGCGAAGACCTGCTGCATGACTTCGCAGCCGACATGGCCGAGCGCTGGGGCGATCCCACTGCGCGGCACCGGGTCAGTTGGCCCATCAACATGAGGATCGGACGCGTATGAACCCGCCAGTGCTTGCCGTTGGACTGACTCACAATGAAACCCTGATCGTGGCGCAGCGGCACACGGTGCCCCAGGTGGCGACCGACTGGCCTGGCTTTGCCGACATGCCGCCGGTGTTCGCCACCGCCATGATGATCGGCTTCATCGAGCAGACCTGCATCGAAGGGCTGCGGCCCGTCCTCACACCTGAGCAGCGCACGGTGGGCACCCAGGTGGATGTCAGCCACATCGCTGCCACGCCGGTGGGGATGAAGGTGACGGCGGCGGTGGAGCTCATTGCCATCGATGGAAAGTCGCTGGTGTTCCGCGTCGAGTGCCGCGACGAGGCGGGTGTCATCGGCGCCGGCACCCATCGTCGCGCGATCATCGATCTGCAGCGGTTCGTCCAGCGGCTGGGGGAGAAGTCCGCTGCGGTTGCCGGCTAGTCGGCGTACCGCTCAGCACGACTGCGGCGGATCGAAACGCTCGGCGGTATTCATCCGCACATTGCGCAGGCCCAAAGTCTCCAGGTGCGCTGCATAGAGAGGCTCGGCCCGGTAGCTGATCAGGAGCGTGCGGCGCCGCGCGCCGCTGCTGTTCAGGCTGCCGGCGTGCACGAGGTCGACGTCGAACACCAGGATGTCGCCGGCCTGGCCGCTCAGCTGCAGGGAATGGGACTCGTC
The DNA here is from genome assembly GCF_014852215.1 of Pseudomonas sp. PDM19. Taxonomy (NCBI): domain Bacteria; kingdom Pseudomonadati; phylum Pseudomonadota; class Gammaproteobacteria; order Pseudomonadales; family Pseudomonadaceae; genus Pseudomonas; species Pseudomonas sp. PDM19. Next base: position 672,458 of record NZ_JACVBG010000001.1, read on the forward strand.
AAGGAAGTCGAAGGGTGGCTGGCCAGGGGCGGGCCGATGGCTGCCGGGTGCGAGGCGGGTGGCTCCGTTTTCTGGCGAGAAGTCATCGAGGAAGGCGAGGGCGCTGACCATGTCCCCCGGACGCAGGGCGGACAGATCACGGTGCAGTTGCTGATGGCCGCCTCCGGGCAGGGGTTCACGTCCCTCTGCCTGGGCGAGGAAGAATCGCTCGCCGATCAACGCGCCGGCTGCTTCCAGCAGCGGCGGCAGTCGACAAGCCGCTTGGGCGCAGGGCTCCAGGTCGATCTGCGCGTGGCGCCAGTCCACGCCACGGGGCACGGGCCAGCGATCCGAGGGCAGGACGTTGGCATCGAAAGCCGCGCGCAGCTCCTCCAGCAGGGCGCGCGGGATCGCCTGGCGCAGCAGGGCGTAACCTTCGCTGTGGAGTCGCTGGTAGTCGAGCTTGGCTGCATCCATTTGCCTTTCGTCCTTGTGCTCTGTCCGATGGGCCCGGCCTAGAGCGGTTGCCGCGTTGAGCCGGGTTTTCGCCGGCGCCGACCGGCAGCCAAGCCTACGGAGGAATTCTGCTGCGGCCAATATCCGCCGCTTGCGGAGTACCGTAGACTCCGCCGATCTGCAGGGAGAGCTGACAATGCATAAAGGGATCTGGCTGGGTTTTGGGGTGTCGCTGTGCGTGGCGGGAGCGGCCTATGCCGCGGACCCCGCTCAGGACGACCCCTTGCTGTCGAGCCCGCCGTCCTCCGCTGGTTCGGGCGATGTCCGCGGCATCCTGCGGGCGCGGGACCAGGCGATGCTGTCGAGCGAGCTGTCCGGGCGCATCCTGGAAATGCCATTCGCCGATGGGCAGTCCTTCCGCAAGGGCGATGTGCTGGTGCGCTTCGACTGCTCGGCCTATCAGGCACAGCTCAATGCCGCCCAGGCCGGCGCCAAGGCGGCCAGCGAACAGCTGGGTCACAACCGCCAGCTGGCGGCGCTCAACTCCGTGGGGCGCTTCGAGGTCGCACTGGCCGAGGCCAAGCTCTCCGAAGCCCAGGCGCAGGCTCAGGTCTACAAGGTCCAGGTCGGCCGCTGTGCGGTGGTTGCGCCCTTCGACGGCCAGGTCGTGCAGCGCAAGGCGCAGCCCTTCGAGAGCGTTTCCGGCGGCGCGCCGCTGCTGGAAATCGTCGACAACCGCAGCCTGGAAATCCGCCTGCTGGTGCCTTCGCGCTGGGTGTCCCGGTTGAAAGTGGGACAGTCCTTCACCTTCGTGCCCGATGAGACCGGCCAGCCGCTGCAGGTAGAAGTCAAACGCCTGGGCGCGCGGATCGACGAGGGCAGCCAGATGCTTCCGCTGATCGCTTCGCTGCCGGGGGACGCCAAGGGCCTGCTGGCTGGCATGAGTGGCACCGCGCGCTTCGCGGAGACGCCATGAACGCGCCGCAGGTCGGTCTGGCCGAGCGGGTCTTCGCGCAGTTTCTCGCCCTGGAGCGGCAGGCGCGGGCTTGCTCGACGGTGGAGCAGCTGGCGTATCACATGGTCAACGACGCCCAGGCGCTGTTCGGTTACCGCCATGCGGCGCTGCTGATCGCGGGCAAGGTCCGGGCACTCACCGGCATCAGCGTGGTGGAGCCCAACGCTCCCTTCGTGGCTTTCGTCGAGCAGGCTTGCGGCCAGTTGCACCAGCACGATGCGCTGGGCAAGGCGCAGCGCGTGGACTTCCAGCAGCTGGGCGCACAGCAGCAGATCGATTGGCAGGAGCTCTCCGCCGGCGAGGTCTTCTGGTTGCCGCTGGCTGATCGTCAGGGCGCAGTCTTCGGTGGCCTCTGGCTGGCCCGCGAGCAGTCGTGGAGCGAGGCAGAGCAGGCGTTGCTGGTGCAGTTGGGCGATGCGTACGCGCATGCCTGGACGGCCCTGCAGCCGCGCAAGCCCTGGCGGCTGCGCTGGCCAAAGAAGAAGCTGCTGGCGATTGCCGCAGTGCTCTGCCTGCTGCTGCTTGCGCCCGTGCGCCAGTCAGTGCTGGCGCCGGCCGAAGTGGTGCCGCTGGATGGCCAGGTGATCGCTGCGCCGCTGGATGGCGTGATCCAGCAGGTGCTGGTCAAACCCAACCAGGCGGTGAAGTCCGGCGACCTGCTGGTGCGCTTCGACGCCACCACGTTGCAAGCCCAGGCCGATGTTGCCGAACGCTCCCTCGGCGTGGCCGAAGCCGAGCTGAAGGCCAACTCCCAACGTGCTTTTTCCGATGCAGAGTCCGGCGCCAAGGTCGATCTGCTGGCTGCACGGGTGGAGCAGAAGCGCGCCGAGCGTGACTATGCCCGCGACCTGCTGGCCCGTGCCGAAGTGCGGGCGCCGCGTGACGGCATTGCGGTGTTTGCCGACGCTGAACGCTGGACCGGCAAGCCGGTGCAGACCGGCGAGCGCCTGATGGATCTGGCGGACCCGCACCAGGCGGAGCTGCGCATCGACCTGGCGGTGGGGGACGCCATCGTCCTCGAGCCAGGTTCGGAAGTCGTGCTGCTGCTCGATAGCGATCCGCTGCGCCGCCATGACGCTCGCCTGCAGCGCGCGGCCTACGAGGCCCAGACCACTGCCGCCGGGCAGCTGGCGTATCGACTGGACGCGGCGTTCGACGAGACGCCCCCGCGCATCGGCCTGCGCGGCACCGCCAAGCTGTATGGCGATCGCGCCCCGCTGGCCTATTACCTGTTGCGCCGGCCGCTGGCGGCAGCGCGTCAGAGCCTGGGCCTGTGATGCTGCCGGCGCTGCGACCGGACCTGCAGCTGTCGCCAGCCGCACCGGCGCTGGACGGAGCACCGCAATGGACGCTGGCCGACCCGTTGCGCGGGCGCTACTTCAAACTTGGCGGCGCTGCGGTGCGGCTGTTGCGCCACTGGGCGCTGGGCGACCCGCAGCGGGTGCTGGGGGCGGCCAATGCAGAAACCGGCGAGAACCTGGGGGCGCAGGAGCTGGAAGAGTTCCTGCGCTTCCTGCGCGGGCATGACCTGATCGCCGCCGTGGACGCCGAACAGCGCGCCAGCTACGGGCAGAAGGCGCAGCTGCAAAAGCGCAGCCTGTGGCAGAAGGTGCTGCACCAGTACCTGTTCTTCCGGATTCCGCTGTGGCGCCCGGATGCCTTTCTCAATCGCGCCTGGCCGGTCCTGCAGCGCAACGGCGGGTGGATACTGCGCTGGGGCTTGCCGCTGGTGTTCGCCCTCGGGCTGGTCCTGGTGGCGCGGGACTGGCAGCGCTTCCTGGCGACCTTCCCGCATCTGTTCAGCCTGGGCGGGGCGCTGGCCTTCGGTGTTTCGCTGACCTTCGCCAAGCTCTGCCACGAGTTCGGCCATGCCTTCATGGCCAAGCGCGCCGGTTGCCGGGTGCAGAGCATGGGTGTGGCGTTCATGGTGATGCTGCCGATGTTCTACACCGACGTCAGCGACGCCTGGCGCGTCAGCGACCGACGCTCACGACTGTTGATCGGCGCCGGTGGCGTGCTGGCCGAACTGGTGCTGGCAGTGCTTGCGCTGCTGGCCTGGTCGCTGCTGCCGGACGGGCCGCTGCGTACTTCGGCCTTCATGCTGGCCAGCGCCACCTGGATCACCACGGTGCTGGTGAACCTCAATCCGTTCATGCGTTTTGACGGCTACTTCCTGCTCACCGATCTGCTCGGCGTGGAGAACCTCCAGGCGCGGGCTTTCGCCCTGTGTCGCTGGCGGTTGCGCGAGGCGCTGTTCGGCTATGGAGAGCCTATGCCTGAACCCTGGCCTGTGCCGTTGCGCCGGCGTCTGCTGATCTGGGGGTATGGCTCGTGGATCTGGCGCGCGGTGCTGTTCTTCGGTATCGCCCTGGCGGTCTACCACCTGTTCTTCAAGCTGCTGGGCATCTTCCTGATGCTGGTGGAGCTGGTCTGGTTCATCGGCCTGCCGATCTGGCGGGAGCTGCAGGAATGGTGGCAGCGCCGCGAGCAGGCTGCACCGCACAAGGTCGTCGGGCTTGGCCTGGCGCTGCTGGCTCTGCTGGCGCTGCTGGTCGTGCCCTGGCGCAGTGCCGTGGAAGTGCCGGCGCAGCTGGAGGCGACGCGTGCCGTGGTGCTGCATGCACCGGCGGCTGCCCGGGTCGGGCGACTGCTGGTGCGCGATGGCCAGACGGTGGAGCAGGGCGAGTTGCTGCTGGAACTGACTTCACCGGACCTCGATGCCAGACAGCTCATCGTGCGCCGCGAGATCGATCTGCTGCAGTTGCAGTTGCGCCGCCAGGCGGGCCGTAGCGAGACGGCTGCCGATGTCGGCATTCTCGAACAACGGCTGGCGGAGTCGGTGGCCCAGTACCGGGGCCTCGCTGCCCAACGCGAGCGCCTGCAACTGCGCGCACCGCAGGCCGGGGTCATCCGCGACCTGCTGCCCGACCTGAGCCCGGGCCGATGGTTGAAGCCTGCCGATGTGCTGGTGCGTGTGGTGGAGCCAGGCCTGCGCCTGCGCGGTTATCTGGCGGAGGCCGACCTGTGGCGTGTGCAGAGCGGTGCGCAGGGGCGTTTCATCGCCGACGACCCGGCCCGCCCGGCCGTGCCGGTGCAGCTCGATGAAGTGGACGCCAACGGCGCGGTCTTCGTCGAACTGGAGGCGTTGAGCTCCGATCATCATGGCCCGATTGCCGTGCGCCGCGATGCCCAGCAGCGCGCCGAACCGGTCCAGGCGCAGTACGGTGTGCGCCTGAGCCTGCGCGATGCCCCGTGGGCCCTGGCGCAGCCGCAGCGCGGCATGGTCGTACTGGACGGCAGTGGGCAGTCGATCCTGGGGCTCGCCTGGCGGCGGCTGGCGGCATTGGGTGTGAGGGAAAGCGGATTCTGAGGCGGCGGCTTTTCTCGGAGCAGGGAGAGTTCCATGAGCGCGACATCGTTACCCCGCTGCGCCCGGCTTGGGCTGGACATCCCGTTGCAGCCGTTGCTCGACGCATTGGCTGCCGTGGACCAGGCGGCGTGGCAAGGGCATTTCAACCGTGGCTTCTACGAAGGAGACTGGAGCGGCGTTGCGCTGATCACCCCCGACGACGCCCTGATGCCGCTGGCGCCGGGGCAGGGCGCACCGCTGGCCAGCGACCTGTTGCGGCGCAGCGCGGCCTGGCAGGCCGCACTGGGCGCCTTCCGCACGACTATCCGTAGCGCGCGCCTGCTGCGCCTGGGCTGCGGCTCGCGGATTCACGAGCACTGCGATCCTGATCTGGGGCTGCCCGACAGTGACCTGCGCCTGCACCTGCCGTTGCTGAGCCCTGAGGGCGTCGAGTTCCTGGTGGACGGGCTGCAGGTGCCGATGCGTCCGGGCGAGTGCTGGTTCATCGACCTCGCCCGCCCGCACCGGGTCGACAATCCGGGGCCCGGGGAGCGCATCCATCTGGTCCTCGACTGCCAGCGCAACGACTGGCTGCTGGCGTTGATCGAGCAGGGGCTGGCGGATACGCCGAGCCTGCGTCCTGGTCGAGCGGCCCTGGCATTCGAGCAGTTCCGCGTGCAGGTCGCGCAGGAGCCTGAGCTCGCCCAGGCGCTGCGCTCGATGACCGACAGCGCAGACTTCGTCGCGCGGGTGGTCGCTCTGGGGGCCGCCCGCGACCTGCACTTTTCCGCCGCTGAAGTTCGCGCCACGATGCGCCTGGCCCGCAGAGCCTGGAGTGACCAATGGAGAGCCTGAGCCCCGTGCTGGACCTCAGTGGCTGGCGGCCCATTCGTGCCTGGTGTGACGCACGGGACTGGCGCCTGGACTGGTGCTGGTTCGGCGAGCAGCGCCTGACCCGACCATTCTTCCATGACGACGTGGAGCAGGCCCTGCGCCTGCCTTTCAACCTGGCGTTCCGTCGCGAGACCGGCCTGACGGAGCTGCTCGATTGGCAGCGCGCGAGCCCCGGCTTGGCTCCGAGCCTGCTGGTCTTCCACGCCTCGCGCTGCGGCTCGACGCTGTTGGCACAGATGCTCGCCGGGCTCGACAGTCACCTGGTGCTGTCCGAGCCCGGTCCGCTGGATAGCCTGTTGCGCAGTCACTACCTCCACGAGTGGGAGGCAGGCCAGCAGGAGCGGGCCGTCATCGCGATGCTGTCAGCGCTGGCGCAGAACGCGGGGCCGCCGGCGCAGCATCTGGTGGTGAAGCTCGATGCGTGGAATCTATTCGAGTTGCCGCTGATTCGCCGTTGCTTCCCCGAAACGCCGTGGATATTTCTCTACCGCGACCCGCTGGAGATCGCTGCATCGCACCTGAAAATGCCGGGCATGCAGATGATCCCGGGCCAACTGAGTCCGTCGCCGTTGAACCTGGTCGATGAGCCGGTGGCACCCCGCGAGGAATACATCGCTCGTCGCCTGGGGCGGTTGCTGGCGCTGGCGGTGGAAGCGTGCCGCGGACAGGGCGGCCTGGCAGTGGCTTACGAGGAGTTGCCGCAGGTATTGGGCGGACGCCTGCGCGAGCGCCTGCGGCTGACGACTGGGCAGGTCGAGCAGGCCATGGCGGTGAGCCGGCAGAATGCCAAGCGTCCGGGCGAGGCTTTCGTGGCGGATTCCCGCGACAAGCGCGACTCCGCTTCGGCGCTACTGCGTGACAGTGTGGCTCGTTGGGCCGATGCGCCTTACCGGGAGCTGGAGGCGTTGCGCAGGGATCAGGCGGGTTGAACGGGCTCGCGGCGCATCTGCCATTGCGCCTCGTCCGGCGCTCCTCCCAGGCTCGCGAAGCCCAGGCGCTGGTACAGGCGCACCGCAGGATTGTGGCGCATCACCGCGAGCTCAAGCGCCTTGCCCTGATGGTCGGCGTGGGCGACGACCTCGCGCAGCAGCTGTTCACCCAAACCGCGTCCGCGCTGATGCTGTTCGAGACCGATTTCGAGGATGCGCAGGCTGTCCGGGCGGTCGTCCAGGGTCAGCACGCCGATTGGTTCGCCGTCGAGCAGGATCAGTTCGGTAAGGGCGCCTGGATAGTCACTGGCGAAGATGCGCTGCTGCAGTTGCCACTGCTGGTCGAGCAGGGCGGGGCAGGCTGCGATCAGCGCCGCGTCCAGGCCGCGCAGTTGCGCGAACAGGCGCTTCAGCCAGGGTTCGTCGGCGCTGTCGGCGGGGCGGCGAAGCAGGGTGGGGCGGGTCTTTATCTCGCTCATGGGCTGTTGTAGTTTTCCAGGCCTTGGTTTTCAGGGGCAGATTTTCAGGCTCAGGTTTTCCAGGCTTCGCGACGGCGGAGCCTGCCATTCAACGATCAGGGAGTGACCTCATGCTCATCGACCTCCAGGGCCTGACGGCCCAGGCATTCAGTTCTGAACTCGGCCAGGTGTTCACTGCACACACCGTTCCCGATCCGGTCCAGCTGACTTTGCACAACGTGATCGAAGGGCGCGAGGTCGGCGGTGGTTTCCGCACGCCTTTCTCGCTGATCTTCACCACGCCGATGAATGTACTGCTGCTCGAGGCCCAGTATCGCCTGAGCAGCCCGAGCGGGCGCGATTACGAACTTTACCTGGCGCCGCTGGCGGCAACGCCCGGCGACCAGCGCCACTACCAGGCCCTGTTCAGCTAGGGCCTGGCAGCGGGCCGGGTCGATCAGTTGCGGCTGGGGAAGACCCCGAGGGCGCAGATGCACTGGGTCAGCGCCAGATAGGGCTGCAGGATCGAGACAGGCTGGCTGCCGCCGGCCGCCGCCAGTGTCACGTTCAGTTGCCCCTGTGCCGGCAGTTGCACCGAGCCCGGCGCGGGACCGTAGATCTGCACCGTGACGGCATCACGCCCGGCGGCCCCCAGCGACTGCGCCAGCGTATCGCTGGTCGTCGCCTGGCTGGCGCTGGCGGCGCTGCTGGACTCCGACAGCAGCACGGTGGCCTCCGCGGTGGCGCCGTGGGTATGGGTCGGCAGGTTGCTGGTGAGCAGGGTGGTGTGTTCCGTACCGGCCACGGCACCCAGCGGGTAGCTGGCGTTCTGGCCGAGGCCGGCGCGTCCGCCAAGATTGGGCAGGCAGAAGGTGTTGACACCGTCGCCACCGTAGGTGGTGCCCAGCAGCGCGTAGAGCGTCTGGTTCTGCGAGATGCTCATTTGCTGGCCATTGCAGGTAATCCAGTTTCTCGGCGCGAAGCTGCCGGCAAAGGGCGCGACGACGCCGATATAGCTTTCGACATCCATGTGGTGCTCCTTGAGTCGTCAGTTGCGCGAGGGATACAGCCCGGAAACGCAGATGATGTAGTTGATGGCCTGGAACGGCTGCAGGATGGAGAACGGCTGGGAGCCGCCGGTCATCTGGACGTTGACCGTCGCCGAACTGGACAGCGGCAGGTTCACCGAGCCCGGTGCTGGCGCGTAGATCTTCACGTCGACGGCATCGCGGCCGTAGGCGCCATTGGCGGCTGCCAGCACCGAGGTGGCGCTGGGCGTGGCCGAGGTGGCTGCTGCGCTGCTGGTCGGCAACGAGGCGCTGAGGGTGCCGGTGGCGGCGTGGGTGTGCATCGGCATCTGCGCGGTGGTCAGGGTGGTGCTTTCCGTGCCCCCCACCTGGCCGAGCGCGTACATGGATGTACCCGGCGACTGGCCCACGCCGACGGGGACGCGGCCCTGCAGGTTGGGCAGGCCGAAGGTGGTCTGGCCGTTGCCGCCGAAGTTGGTGCCCAGCAGCGAAAACAGCGCGGAGTTCTGCTGGACGGCGAGGATCTGCCCGGCGCAGATCATCCAGCCGCGCGGTGCGAAGTTCGGGGCCCAGCCGCTGATCGAGCCGAGATAGGACTGTTCACTCATGATCATTTCCCTACTTTGAGTTGTTATCGCTTCATCACGGGACTGGCCCGCCGACCATTCCGCTGGCGATCGGGCCGAGAGGAAACATAGACGATATCCATGAGAGCGTCGGGCTCGCGGTTATTGAGCGAATTGCCGGCGAATGCCGGCTATCGGGCCATTGACGTCAGCTTTCCATCAGGCATTATGGTGAGATCAATCCAATAACAATTTGCCAGCTTGCAGTCGTCGTACCGGAGCCGGTGCGGCTTTGCGTGTGTGCTCTCAGGGAGGAGGCCATATGTTCAGGCATTGGTTCGCGTCATCGGCCGTTCGCAAGCATCAGTCCGGCGCCATGCGCTCCCCACTGGCCCTTAGCCTCGAAGCCAGGATGATGTTCGACGGCGCGGTCGCCGCCACCGTCGCGGATACCGCCGCCAGCCAGGGCGCCGATCATCCCGCCGCCCAGGACAAGACACCCACCGACTCGTCCTCCCACGACACCCTCGCCGCAGCCCCCACTGCTTCCTCCGACCAGCGCCATGAAGTGGTGTTCGTCGACAGCAAGGTCGCCAATTACCAGCAACTGGTCGCCAGCCTGAAGCCGGGTACCGAAGTGGTGGTGCTCGACGGCAACAAGGACGGCCTGCAGCAGATTGCCCAGTACCTCAACGGCCGCACCGGCATCGACGCCATCCATATCCTCAGCCACGGCGAAGAGGGTGAAGTGCATCTGGGCAACACCGTGCTCAGCGCCGACAACCTGGCCAGCAAGGCTTCGCAGCTGTCCGCCATCGGCGACAGCCTGGACGCCGATGGCGACATACTTCTGTACGGCTGCGACGTGGCCAAGGGCTCCGGCGAAGTGCTGCTTCAGCAGCTATCGGCGCTCACCCGCGCCGACGTGGCTGCCTCCACCGATCGCACCGGCGCCGCGGCCCTGGGCGGCAACTGGACGCTGGAAGCCCACACCGGCAGCATCGAGACGCAGCGCCCCTGGGCTTCCGACAGCGGCCCCGATTATGCCGACCTGCTGGCGCTACCCTCGGCAAACCAGTCGCTGGGCGACATCTACTGGACCAACAACACCGGCGGCAACACGGTGGATGGCTTCACCCTCAGTGAATCCACGGGGGCGGTGCGGATGAGCTCGCCGGACTCGATCTATTTCAGCACGAGCTCCGTGGCCGACGGGGACGGCAACCACTACTACCAGCTGACCTGGACCGCGGATAACGTCGATCTTGGCAAGTTCGACCTGGACGGCCTGGTGATCCAGTCCTTCGGCGGCAACTACCGGCTGGACGTCAGCGCGATTTCCGGGGGCGCGACGGTTACCCAGTCGTTCACCTTCTCGGGTGCACAGGGGCCGCTGACCGTCAACATCGACAGTTCGATGTTCAACGACATCAGCGGTTTCACCCTGCGCGTCACCAATCTCAACGGCTCCACATCGGTCGCCAACATGGACCTGCAGCAGGTCCTGCTCACCGACCTGAAGGGACCCAACGCCGACCCGGTGCTCGGCGGGCTCAATGGCAGGACCGCGAGCTTCACCGAGGACAGCGGGCCGACGCTGATCGATGCGGCGGGCCTGGCCACGGTGAGCGACAGCGACTCGGCGAACTTCGATGGCGGTCAGTTGCGCGTGGCGATCACCTCCGGCCAGCAGTCGCTGGAGGACGTTCTGGGCATTCGCAACCAGGGGACCGGCGCTGGCCAGATCAGCGTTTCGGGCGCCAATATCTCCTACGGTGGAGTGCTCATCGGCACTTACACGGGGGGCAGCGGCGGCAGCAACCTGGTGGTGACGTTCAACTCCGTGGCCACCGCGGCGGCAGCCCAGGCGCTGGTGCGCAACCTGACCTACGTGAACAGCAACGGGCTTGACCCCAACACCTCGGCACGCACCATCAGTGTGACCGTCTCCGATGGCGACGGCGGCACCAGTGCAGCATCGAACGTTACCCTCAGTGTGATCGCCACCAACGACGCCCCGATGCTCGCGCCGGCCAACAACGTCATCGGCTATACCGAGAACGCAGCCGCAGTGGCGCTGAGCCCCACGCTGACCCTGGTGGACGATGGCAGCAGCTTCCAGAAGGCGACAGTCACCATCAGCGATCTGCGCGTCGGCGATTCCCTCACCGTCGGCAGTCCGGGCGCTTTTGCCACCAGCTACAACAGTGCCACCGGCGTCCTGACGATCACCGGTGGCGGCAGTGCCGCCGCGTTGCAGGCCGTCCTGCGCTCGGTGAGTTTCTCCTCCAGCTCGGATGATCCGACCTTCGGCGGTTCCGATACCACCCGGCAGATCAATTTCGTGGTCACCGACAGCGCTGGCGACGACTCCAACACCGCCGTCGTCCAGGTGGCGATCACCGCCATCAACGACGCGCCGACCCTGTCCGGCGGCCCTTACACCTGGGTGGGTACCAGCGAAGACACCAGCTCCCAGGCCGTCACGGTCAGCAGCCTGCTGGCCGGCGTTACCTACGCCGACGTCGATGGCCCCGCCAGCGGAATCGCCCTGACAGCCAGCACCGGCAGCAGCGTCTGGCAGTACTCCACCGATGGCGTGACCTGGACCGATGTCGGCGCGGTGTCCAATGGCAGCGCGCTGCTGCTGTCGGGCAGTACCCTGCTTCGCTATGTGCCCGATGGCAAAAACGGTGGGACGGCCACACTGACTTTCCGCGCCTGGGACCAGACCTTCGGCATCGCTTCCCTCAACGGCATTCGCTCCACCTCCGATACCAGCTCCAACGGCGGCAGCACGGCGTTCTCGACAGGCATCGCGCAGGCAACGATCAGCGTCAGCAGCGTCAACGATGCGCCCGTGTTGAGCCCCTCCAGCCCGGTGCTCAACACGCTGACCGACGGTGACGTGAATAACGTCGGACAGGCGGTTTCCAGCCTCATCACCGGTCAGGTCAGCGACGTGGACACGGGCGCGGTGCAGGGCATTGCCATCACCGGCCTGAACTCCGGCGTCGGTGGCACCTGGCAGTTCAGCCTGGACAGCGGCGCCAGCTGGCAGGACGTCGGTACGGTTTCCACGGCTTCGGCGCTGCTGCTGCGCAGCAGCGATCGGGTGCGCTTCGTGCCCGACGGCGTCCATGGCACCACTGCCAGCTTCACCTTCAAGGCCTGGGACCAGAGCGGCATCACCGCCGGCCAGCAAGGGTTCAAGCTCGATGCTTCCAGCAGCGGCGGCACCACGCCGTTCTCCTTGGTCAGCGATACCGCCAGCGTTACAGTCGTCGCAGTCAACGATGCGCCGACGGTCACTAGCAGTGGCGGCAGCGCGGCGTTCGTCGAAGGGGCGGACGTGGCGTCCACGCCGGTGGTGGTCGACAGCGGCCTCACCGTGTCGGACAACGATTCGCCGCTGCTCTACAGCGCCTCGGTGAAGATCACTGGCAATTTGCGGCCCTCCGAGGATGTGCTTGGATTCACCAACGATCCTGCCACCATGGGTGACATCAGCGGCAGCTACAACGCCGCCACTGGCACAATGACCTTCACTTCCGCCAGTGGCGCCAGCGCGGCCCAGTGGCAGGCAGCGTTGCGCTCGGTGACCTACAGCAACAGCTCGGACACCCCGGACACCACCACGCGCAGCGTCAGTTTCAGCGTGAGCGACGGCCAGCTCGACAGCGCCGACGCCACGCGCAGCGTGACCGTGACGGCCGCCAACGATTCTCCTCAGCTCAGCCTGCCCGGCGTGATCAGTCTCAGCGAAGACGCTACCGGGATCATTACCGGCATCGTTGTCTCCGACGTCGACGCGGGTACCGGCAACGTTCAGGTCACCTTCACTTTGCCGCCCAACAGCGGCATCCTGTTCGCGACCGTCAGCGGAAACATCGCGGTTGACACGGGGCTCAACACCATCTCCCTCACCGGCAAGGTCGCGGATATCAACGCCTACATCGCCGGGATGAACCTCTTCTACTCGCCGAACGCGAACTTCAACGGCAACGTCACCCTCGGTGTCAGTATCACTGACCTGGGCAACAGCGGTGGCCCGGCGAAGACCGACAGCGGCAGCCTGATCCTGCAGGTCGACGCGGTGAACGATGCGCCGAGCACCCCCGTGGTGCCGTTGTTGCCGGTGAGCGGCAGCGAGGACGTCCCCCTGGTGTTGAACGGCATCAGCTTCAGCGACATCGATGCCGGATCGGGTGTGGTCCAGGCGACCTTCAGCGTCGCCCCGGGCAGCGGCACCTTCAGTGCCCTGGCGGGCGCCGGCGTAACGCTGACAGGCTCGGGCACCAACCAGCTGGTGCTCAGCGGAAGCCTCAGCGATATCAACGCCTTCATCGCCGGCAGCCAGGTGAGCTACCTGTCGGCGGCCAATGCCTCGGGCATCGTCATCGTGACGGTCAGCCTCGATGACCGCGGCAATACCGGCACGGGCGGCGCCAAGGTTTCATCGGCCACCTTCAACCTGGACATCAGCCCGGTGAACGACGCTCCGGTGAACAGCGTGCCGGGTGCCCAGACGGTGCTCTCGAACGAAACGCTGGTCTTCAGCGCCGGCAATGGCAACGCGATCTCCATCTCGGACGTGGATGTCGCGGGTGGGAACCTGCGCGTGACGCTCGTCGGCATCAACGGGATGATCACCCTGGGCAGCATCTCGGGCCTGTCGTTCCTGGCCGGTGATGGCACAGTCGATGCCATCATGACTTTCGATGGCTCCCTCGCCGACATCAACAATGCGCTGGCAGGGCTGAGCTTCACCCCAATGGCCGGCTACCACGGCGCGGCTTCGCTGCAGATCATCACCAATGACCAGGGGCAGTCCGGCTCCGGTGGCCAGCAGACCGACACCGATATCATCTCGATCAACGTCGAGCAGCCCAACCCGCGTATCGTCGGCGTCAGTGCCGGCACCCCGGACGGCACCTACAAGGTCGGTGATCAGATTCTGGTCCTCGTCGAGTTCGACCAGAGCGTCAGCGTCGACACCACCTCCGGCAGGCCGAGCCTGCTGCTGGAAACCGGCACCATCGACCGCACCGCCCAGTACCTGGGCGGCAGCGGCAGCAACGTCCTGTCGTTCCTCTATACCGTGCAGGCCGGCGACCAGAGTGCGGACCTCAACATTGCCGGCGTCGGCGCGCTGTCGCTCAACGGCGCGAGGATCTTCAACGCGCGCCTGGACGATGCCTTCAGCGACCTGCCGGACCCGGCCAGCATCGACAGCCTGGCCAGTCGCGCCAACCTGGTGATCGACGGCGTGGCGCCTGTCGTCAACAGTGTCACGGTGCCAGCCAACGGCACCTACGTGGCGGGGCAGAACCTCGATTTCGTCGTCAACTTCAGCGAGAACGTGATTGTCGACACCAGTGGGGGCACGCCGAACATCCTCGTGACGCTGGATGGCGGAGGCACCGTACTGGCCCAGTACCTCAGCGGCAGCGGCAGCACGGCCCTGCTGTTCCGCCTGGTGGTATCCAGTGGTCAGTTCGACAGCAACGGCATCAGCCTTGGCTCGACCATCCAGACCGGCGGCGGCACCCTGCGTGACAGCGCCGGCAACGACATCAACACAAGCCTGAACAGCGTGGCGAGTACCACCGGCGTGCTGGTCGATGCCGTGGCGCCCACGGTCAGCAGTGTCAGTGTGCCGGCAGGCGTTCCCTACAACGCCGGCGATACCCTGACCTTCGTGGTCAACACCAGTGAAGCCGTGCTGGTAAACGGCAGCCCGCGGTTGGCCCTGGACATCGGTGGCAGGACGGTATTCGCCGACCTCGTCGCTGGTTCCGGCACCTCGACCCTGGTGTTCCAGTACACCGTCCAGGCCGGTGACAACGACGCCGACGGTATCAGCGTGAACGGTCTCTCCGCCAACGGCGCCACCCTGCGCGATGCCGTCGGCAACAACATGAACCTGACGCTCAATAATGTGGGTGCCACCTCCGGCGTGATCGTCGACACCGTGGCACCGACACCCAGCGCCATCGTCACCCTCGACCCGTCGCCGACCAATGCCGGCAGCGTGCGCTACACCGTGACCTTCAGCGAAGGCGTCAGTGGCGTCGACCTGAGTGACTTCGCGCTGGTCGGCACTGGCACCGCCGCGGGCAGCCTGAGCGGCCTGCAGCAGATCGACGCGCGCACCTACCAGATCACTGTCAGCGGCGTTTCCGGTACCGGCACCCTGGGCCTGAACCTCAACGGCAGCGGCACCGGCATCCTCGACGCGGCTGGCAACCCGCTTAGCGGCGGGCTGACCGGCGCGGTGTACAGCGTCGACCGCGATGCCCCGACCGTTACCGCGGTCAGCGTGCCTGCGGGGAGTCTCAACAACGCGGGCGACACCCTCGACTTCGTGGTGCAGACCAGCGAAGCCGTAGTGGTCGACGGCTCACCGAAGCTGGCCATCGACATGGGCGGGCGCACCGTCTACGCCGATTACGTCAGCGGCTCGGGCAGCAACAGCCTGGTGTTCCGCTACACCATCCAGGCTGGCGACAACGACGCCGACGGCATCCAGGTCAGTGGGCTTTCCGCCAACGGCGGCTCCCTGCGCGACGCCACCGGCAACGCACTGAATCCTTCGCTGAACGGCATCGGTGACAGCCATGGCGTGCTGGTCGATACCCGCGCGCCCACCGCCACCGGAGTCGTGCGGCTGGACCCGTCGCCCACCGGCGCAAGCACGGTGAACTTCCTGGTGACTTTCGACGAGGACGTCAGCGGCGTCGATGCCGGCGACTTCTCCCTGATGACCAGCAACTCCGCCAGCGGCAGCATACTCTCCGTCGTGCAAGTGGATGCCCGCATCTACCGCGTAACCGTCGGCAGCGTGAGCGGGCAGGGCAGCCTGGGCCTGGCGGTCAACGCCGGCGGCATCAGTGACGCGGCGGGCAACGTGCTGGCCAATTCGCTGCGCGGCGACAGCTATGTGATCGGCTCGCTGTCCGATGGCGATCCGGAGTTCCGTGTCACCACGCCGGGCGTGCCGGCCTTGCCGTCGCCCACGCCATTGCAACCCGATGTGCCGGTGGTTGTCACGCCGCAAGGCACCTCGCCGGTGCTGCCGCCGTCGCTGTTCCCCAGCGAAGGAACCGGTGGCCTGCCACCGCTGGGCAATATCTTCGTGAACAACGGCGCACCGTCGCAGAGCTTCATTGCCCAGGTCTTTGGCAGCTCGTCGTTCGGCGACGGCAGTGGCAAGGGCTTCCTGGGCTTCGGCGGCGGTGACGCAGGCGTCTTCGGCAGCAGCACGCTGGCCGGCATCTTCGATAGCGACGGTTTCGACGACAGCTCGCCGCTGAAGGCCTTCGACCGTCGCAGCGGCGATATCGACCAGGGCATCCGCGGCATCTTCGGCGCGCCGAGCCTGACGCAGCAACTGCAGCAGATCCACGAATCCGAACAACAACCATTGCGCGAGCTGGCCTGGGCGCTGGGGCAAGTAGCCCAGGACCGCGACGCATCCTGATCACCACATCGCCAAGTAGAAAAAGCACAAGAACGAAGCCGTAACGAGGGGGACGGCCAGGGATGAAAAAACACACGACCTTGCTAGGGATCAGCTTGTTGGCGCTTGCCGTGTCCGGCTGCGCCGTCACCACGCAACCCATCGACCGTAGCGTCAGCGAGCAACGCGCCCGCGACGACCTGCAGGCGATGTTCAAGGATCAGGAGCCGCTCAGCGGCCCGCTGACCCTGCACGAGGCCATGGCCCGTGCGGTGAAGTACAACCTCGAGTCGCGTCTGAAGGTAATGGAGGAGGCGCTGTCGCGCCGGCAACTCGATCTCGCCACCTTTGACATGCTGCCGCGCATGGCGCTCGAGGCCGGTTACGCCGGGCGCAACAACCAGAGCGCTTCCAGCAGCCAGAGCGTGTTGACCAACACCCAGTCGCTGGAACCCTCCACCTCGCAGGACCGCGACCGCGACGTCGCCGACCTGACCATGGTGTGGAACGTGCTGGACTTCGGCGTCAGCTATGTCAGCGCCAAGCAGCAGGCCGACCAGCGCCTGATCGTCCAGGAGCGCCGCCGCAAGGTGGTGCAGACCATCATCCAGGACGTGCGCTCGGCTTACTGGCGCGCGGTCGCCGCACAACGCCTGCTCGACCGTATCGACGCGCTGATGGCACGGGTCGACGGCGCGCGCAAGGACAGCCAGCAGATGAGCCAGCAGCGCATCGGCGACCCGGTCCAGGCGCTGGGCTACCAGCGCGCCCTGATCGAGGCCAGCCGCCAGCTGGAGGAACAGCGTCGCGCACTGTCGCTGGCCAAGACCGAACTGGCTACCCTGATCAACCTGCCGCTGGGTACCGAGCTGACCCTCGCCGCGCCGGAAGGCTACGACGTGCCGGAGCTGAAGGTGGGCCTTGAGCAACTGGAGCAGCAGGCCCTGGCCAGCCGCCCGGAACTGCGCGAGCAGGACTACCAGGCACGGATCAGCGCTGCGGAAACCCGCAAGGCCATGCTGCGTCTGCTGCCGGGCCTGGAATTTTCCGCTGGCGGGCACTACGACTCCAACAGCTTCCTGGTCAACAACCGCTGGGCCGACTACGGCGTGAAGGTCACCTGGAACCTGTTCAACGTCCTGTCCGCCCCGGCCGCCATCGACGTTGCCAAGGCGGGCGAGGACGTCAACGTGGCGCGCCGGCAGGCCATGTCGATGGCTGTGCTGGCGCAGCTCTACGTGGCCAACGCCAACTACAACGAGGCGCGCCGCCAGTTCGTCACCACCCAGGAGCTGGCCAGTCTGGATACCCAGATCGTCGGCCAGCTGCGCAACCGCCACCAGGCGCAGGGCATCGGTGAGCTGGACCTGATCCAGGGCGAGCTCAATGCCCTGCAGGCGGACCTGCGCCGCGACCTGGCCTACGCCGAACTGCGCAACAGCTATGGCCAGGTATTCGCCTCGGCCGGCGTCGATCCGCTGCCCAGCAACGCCCCCGATACCAAGCTGACCACCCTGGCCAATGGCCTGGCCGAGAAAGAGCGCCAGCTCGACAGCGGCAACGTGCAGTAATCGCCCCAGGCGTGCCAGTGCCGCCGCGCTACTGGTACGCCGAGGGCTATGCGCCTGCTGCGAGCTTGCGGGTCATCCGAGCGGACGCGCTCAACCTGTTGCCTTGCAATCCTCGGCCTGCTGCTTTGGCGCAGGCTGAGGAGCTGCCTTGGCCCCGGACAACCGCGACACGCCGAACAACACCAGTGCCAGCCCGGCAATCTGGTAGACCGTGATCGCTTCGCCCAGCAGCGCCCACGAGGCGAACACAGTGAGCACCGGCCCCAGGTTGCCGAAGGCCGCTGCATGGGTGGCGCCCATGCGCTGGATCGCCAGCGCCATCCAGTAGATCGGCAACACGGTGGAGATCAGTGCCATCAGCGAACCGTGGATCCACACTGCGCCGGGCAAGGTCGCCAGTTGCTGCACGTCGCCACTCGCCGCGTAGTGGATCAGCACCATCACCGATGAGGCGCCGCCGGCCAGCCCGGCCAGGCGCATCGAGCCCACACGCCGCACCACGGCGGCCGTGCCCATGTAGTAGAGGGCATAGGTGACGGCGCTGGCAAACACCCAGAGCGCGCCAAGCAGTATCTGTCCGTCACCGCCTTCCACACGGATGTCATGCACCAGCGCGATGCCCAGGCCCAGGTAGCACAAGCCCATGGCGACCAGGGTCCGGGAGTCGGGGCGTTCGCGGTTGACGGCCATCTGCAGGAGCAGCACCAGGGTCGGGTAGGTGAACAGGATCAGCCGTTCCAGCCCGGCGCTGATGTACTGCAGGCCGTAGAAGTCGAACAGGCTGGACAGGTAATAGCCGAACAACCCGAGCAGCAGGATGCGCAGGCCGTCGGCCAGCGTCAGGCGGGGCTGTTGCGGGCTGCGGCTCAGCCAGATCAGCCAGAGGAACAGCGGCAGCGCCAGGCCCATGCGGATGGCCAGCACCGTTACCGCATCCACCGGCGCGGCGGCGTAGGAGAGCTTCACGAATACCGCCTTGAGGCTGAAGCCGGTGGCGGACAGCACGGCGAAGAACACACCGTTGCGCAGGCTGCGCTGGTAGAGGGAGGTCAGGCTATTCATGGCGGCACGGATGCAAGGCAGGGGAAAGGCTTTATTCTAGAGAGAAGGCCATTTCACTAGAATCGCAACTTGGCGAACGTGGCTTTCGTTTTTGGAGAATACCCCATGCATTTCGATCTTGCCGACCTGCGCCTGATCGCTGCTATCGCCAGCACCGGCAGCCTGAGCAAGGCGGCGGCTTCGGTGCCGGTGGCGGTCTCGGCGGCGAGCAACCGTCTGCGCCTGTTCGAAGAGCGCTGCGGGCTCTCCCTGTTCGCCCGGCACAGCGACGGCATGACCCTCACGCCAACCGGCCGTCTGGTGCTGGAGGCCGGCCAGCGTGTGCTGAAGGAAGCCCGGCAGCTCAGGGACACCCTGCAGGAGCTGAGTGGAGAGCGGCGCATCACCTTGCGCCTGGCCGCTTCCACGGTGGCCAACAGCACCTTCCTGCCCACCGCGCTGGGGCCGTTCCTGGCGGACTACCCGGAAGTGGATCTGCAACTGACCGAGCAGAACAGCAAGGACGTGCTGCGCTCCGTGCAGGAAGGGCAGATCGACATTGGTGTCTACGACGGCAACCTGCCCACCGCCGGCCTGCTGTCGCTGCCGTTCCGCAACGACAAGCTGGTGCTGCTGGTGCCGCAGGATCATCCGCTGGCCAGCCAGCACCTGCCGAGCCTGCGCGATGCACTGAGTTTCCCCTTCGTCTGCCTGCCGGCCGAACGCGCCATGCAGCGTTTCGTCGAGGCGATGGCAGTACGCAATGCAATGCCGCTCAAGGTGCGCGTGCGCGCGCCGAGCTTCGATGCCATTGCCCAGTTGGTCGCCCAGCGGGTGGGCGTGGCCATGCTCCCTGAGGCGGCTGCTACACGCATGGCTCAGGAGCTGCCGGCGGTAGTGGTGCCGCTCGCCGACGCCTGGGCCACCCGTGAACTGCGCATCTGCGTGGCTGACTGGGATGCGTTGTCATCCCATGCGCGGCAGTTGGTGACCTACCTGATGAATGAAGGAGCCGCCGCTCGCTGAAACGTGGCGAGGGGGAGTGAGCAGCGGCAAGCCCTGGCAGCGTCGAAAGCTGGCCGCGCGACTTCACGCGGTGGTATTCACCGAGGTGCCGCTGGTGCTGCTGCCGGACTCGGTCAGGGCTTCGGAGTAGGCCGCGGTGGCCGCCGCTACCGCCGCCGAGGCGGACGAGACGCGTGCCTGGGCAGCCTGCGCGGCGATCTGCTGGGCCTGCTTCTCTTCCTCGGTCTGGCCACCGCCCTGGCTGGCCTTGGCCAGTTCCTGCTCGGCCTCTTCCAGCTCCTTCTGCGCCTGCTCCATGGCCTGCTTGAGTTTCTCCAGGGTGGTGTCGGAACTGCTGTCGGAGCTGCCGCTCGCTCCGCCGGCGGCACCGCCGCCAGCTGCTCCACCCGCCGCCTGTGCCGAAGAGCTGGCCGTCGTCTGGGAAGTGTTGGTGGCATCGCTGGTGGCGCTGTCCTCGCTGCTCGTGGCAGAGGTCGAGGCGGCCGAAGTCGAGGCGGTGGTGTAGCGAACGTTGGTGGCGCTGACTGCGCTGATGGTAGTCATGGATGGGCTTCCGCTGAGGATGGGTATCCGCAATGGCGGCCGCCAGGAAGAGAAATTTAGAGCGGTTTGTTATCGACTTGGTATCGGGCCTGGTACTTCAGGCGCACCCCCTCATTTCTGCTCCACCAGCCGGGGTGTCTGCGACCCTTCCAGGGTCAGGTGGATCACGCCGGCGCGGCTGGGGAAGTTCGGCGCATCGTCGTCGCTGTTCTCCATCACCGGGATGTCGATCAGGGTACGCTTGCTCGCCGGGTCGGCAACCAGCCGGGCGTCCAGCTTCTCGACCGAACGCCAGCCACCGCCGCCGATCTGCATGGCATCGAGCAGGCTGTAGTGCTCCTGGCCTTCTTCATTGGGTGTGGAGGAAAAGACGGCGAGGTACTGGCTGTAGTTGTTGCCCATGTCGAAGCCTTCGATGGTGAACACCGCCAGGATGATCTCGCTGTCCTGGCCGGTCTTCAGGGTCTGCACATGGGTGGCTTCGGGGTAGCCGGTGGCGAAGCTGTCCTTGTACAGCTCCACCAGGCGGCTCACCTGTTCTTCCAGGGGCTTGGGCACGGGCGGCTGCTCGGCGGCGTGGGCAAGGGTGCAGGCCAGCAGCAGGCTGGCGGGCAGCAGGCGAATCTTCATCGGGGGAACATCCGTGTCGGGGGTAGGGGTGGCATGGCCAGCATCTTGGATACTGGCCTTCGTCGGATTACTGCTTGAGGCCGGGAATGGCGTTCTTCGACACCCAGTCACCGACCGCCGAGCAGGAGTAGGTGTTGGAGTAGTCGTAGAACTGCTGGGCGAGGGAGCTGGCCTCGTAGGTGCCGCACTGGTAGACCGACGTGCCCTTCTGCAGGATCAGGAAGTGGATCTGGGTGACCCGCCCCTGCGCCACGTAGGCGGCCTTCACTTCGTAGCCGCTGCGCAGCAGTTCCGTCACCTTGACCTCTTCGGCAGAAGCCTGCGAGCCGATGGCCAGGAGGCCGAGCAGCGCAAAGACGGCTTTCGCCAGATAGTTCAGGTTAGCCATGGTTGTGTCTCGTCCTTGAGGGGGCCTGGGCTCAGGCTTCCGGCTTCAGCGCGATGCCGCCGCAATTGCCGCGGGTCAGCAGGTAGTCCACCTGGCGGGCGCGGTTGATGGCGACGCGGATTTCGCAGCTGGCCGAATGGACCACGTCGCCCCAGTACTCGGTATGCACCAGCTGGCCGTTCTGCGGGCCGGTGTAGGTGCCGAGCGCCTCGCGGGAGACGTAGGAGGTGTCGCGGCGATAGATCAGCACGACCCAGTCGTTCTCCGGCGCCAGGCCGATATCGCTGGGCGCGCCGAAGTGGTCGATGGCGTCGCCGGCCGGGCGGCCCTTCCAGTAGCTGCGGGCCTGCGCTTCGGGCAGGGTGGGAATGGCGGAACAGCCGCCGAGCAGGATGGCGATCATCCCCAGTGCGAGTAGTCCTTTCATTGCACGCCCTCCTTGGCCGGTGCGTTCTTCACGGGCATCTGCTCGAAGCCCTTGTCGACCATTTCCAGGATCAGGTTCTTGGCGTGCTCGCGGTTGCGCAGCTGGAACAGGCCAGGAGCGGCGGAGACCAGTTGCAGCATGGGCATCTTGCCCAGCGGGTACATCTTCTGCTCGACGTGGGCGTCCGGCTTGCAGAGGAAGTCGCGGCTCTGGGCGATCCACGCCTCAGGCTTCTTCTGCCATTCCTTGGAAACCTTCTTCGGACGGATGTCGTTGTAGAACTTGTCGTAGTTCTGCGCGCCGTTGAGGCGCACGCGGTTCTTCGCGCAGTCGACCTCGACGTCATAGGCGGTAAAGGTCGGCTTGGCGCCTTCCTCGTAGAATTCGTAGACACCCAGCGAGCGCACGCCGTTCTTGCGGTCATAGATGTTGGCGGGGTCGCCATCGATGACGAAGATTTCGTTCTTGTAGAGGCTGCCCTGCTGGTGAATCAGCCAGAAATCGCCAGAGGGTCCTTCCGCTTGCGCGGCGAGCGGGCTGCAAAGCAGCAGGGCAGGCAGCCAGGGCCTGAGGGGCTTGAACATATCGGACATTCCTTTGCCGTTGTGATCGCCCGAGCGCAGCGCACCCCGGCGAAAGAAGGGTAGGAAACTAGAGGCGCAGGTATTGATGGTCAACCTGCTTGTAGGATTTTTGTGACAGACGGCAGTGAAGTTTTTTGCGGCGAGGAGGGAGCGGAAGAGCGCCTGTTGGCGCTCTTCGCGGGCATGGCTCGCTCCTACAGGGGAGGCCTGCCCGTCAGGGCGAAATGAACTGGCGAACCGCCTGGATCGTCTGGGTCGGCGCCTCTTCCATCAGCCAGTGCCCGGCGCCCGGCACCACCACTTCGGTGACGTTGTCGGCGGCATTGCGCATGACGATGGCTTCATTGGCACCGAAGGATTTCTCACCGCCGACGGCCAGCACCGGCATCGTCAGCTTGGTCTTGTTCGACGCCTCGTTGTCCACGGCATCCTGGCGAATGCTGCGGAACTGGGAGAAGGCCGCATGCATCGCACCGGGGCGGGCATAGAGCTTGGCGTAGTGCTGCCGGGTGGCTTCGTCGACCTTGTGCGGGTCGCCGGCGAATTCGTTCCAGAAGCGGTCCAGGTAGATGCGCTCGCGCCCGGCCACCAGGCGCTCCATGTCCGCGCCGCCAAAGTCGAAATGCCAGAGCATCGGTGAGCGAACGATGTCGTTCCACGGCGCGATGCCGGGGACGGGAGCGTCCATCACCACCAGGCGTTCGGTCTGCTGCGGATATCGGGCGGCGTAGGCGTAGGCCACCATGGTGCCGATGTCATGGCCGACCACCACCGAGTGCTCGATGCCCAGCGACGCCAGCACCGCGCGAACGTCGCCGGCCTGGGTCTTCTTGTCGTAACCGTCGGCGGGGATCGACGACAGACCCATGCCGCGCAGGTCCGGCACCACCACGGTGTGATCCTTGGCCAGGTCCATGGCCAGTGGCGCCCACATGTCGCCGGTATCGCCGAACCCGTGCAGCAGCACTACCGCAGGACCCTTGCCGCCGACGCGGACGTGGATGGTCGCGCCGTCTACGGCGATGTCCTGGGTACGAAAGGAGGAGGGGAAAGCCACTACGCCGGCATGTGCCGGAATGCTCAGGATCACCAGCAGGGATGCGGTCAGCAGGGAGCGGATCATGGTGAGCTCTCCAGAGGTCGACTGGAGGAGCGTAGTCCGCTTTGCGAGTCTCACACGAGCCGCTGTTTTCGCCGCCTGCGTTACCATCACTGCGCGAGGGATTGCTACCCGCTAACGCACTGGTTCGATCCTGGGAAGGCCATTCAGTGGACGGGGAATTGATCTGTCAGTGGTGCTCATTGTCCATCAGAAGACGGCCCTGCCGGAAACGCAGTGCTGCACGTCTCCGCCTACCCAGATTGTCCCGTCGATGCTTTCGATCTGTACTCGCCCGCGGCGCCCGATCACCGTACCCTGGCTGGCCGTGTAGCGGTCGCTCAGGGTGCCCGAGCCGATCAGCCATTGAGCCAGGCCGGCATTCAGGCTGCCCGTGACGGGGTCCTCGTTGCATTCCTCGCCCATGAAAGCTCTGACCTCCACATCGGCTTCAGCGTCCGGGCCCGTCCACGGAGCAATGACGCCGACATTCAGCCCTTGCAGTGCGGCGTAGTCGGGCCTGATGGCCAGCACTTCAGCTCGATTTGCCAGCAGCACGCCGGCCCAGCCCGGGCCGTTGTCGACCCACTGGCTGGCGCGGACCTGCCCGGTGGCGAGGCCGAGCCCCTGTTCAATCAGTTTCAGCGTCGCCGCATCCAGCGGTCCGCTGCGCTTGAGCGGCGGAGCGGAGAACGCCAGTTGCCGGCCTTGCCTGCGTATGCGGATCAGGCCCGCCGGGCACTCCTGGACAACCTCGGCAAGCTCGAGACTGTCCTGCTGATGCAGCCATACCTTGCAACTGCCCAGCGTCGGGTGCCCGGCAAAGGGCAGTTCGCGCAGCGGGGTAAAGATGCGCACGCGGTAATGCGCTTCCGGCGTTCGGGGCTGCAACAGAAAGGTGGTCTCGCTGAGTTGCGTCCACCGCGCAAACGCCTGCATCTGTTCGGTGGTCAGCTCGTCGGCATCCACCACTACTGCCAGCGCGTTGCCTTCGTGGGGGTGTTCGGCAAAGACATCGACCTGTTCGAACTGCAGGTAAAGCGGCATCAGATTTCCTTGATAGGCAACGGCGGATCAGCCCGGACCGGGGCGAGGCTAATCGCTACGCGAAGATTTTAAAAGGATGCCGGGATCCCGATGCGGTCCGCGACCGGCCGCTGTCGACAGATTCCGTTCAAGCATGGGTTTCTACCGCAACAACAACCGTCGTCACGGCAGTTGCGAACGTCATTTCTACTGGTTTCGGGCGTTCTCCAGGGCCTGTTTTTCTGCCGCGGCGGTGATGGCGGTCTGGCGATTCTGCTCCGCCATGTAACAGGCATCGCGGCTGACTCCCTGCGCCAGGCAGGTGGACATCCGCTGCGCCGGGCTTGAGCAGCCGGCCAGGAGGAGGACGGTAACGGTGACTGCGAGTAGTGCGCGCATGGCACATCCTTCTTGGGTCGTTCAACGGGAGGGGAGGAAAGCTCGAAGGGAAGTGACTTCCACTGGCGCTATTGTTTGCCGGCGCGCGTGGGGCGACAGCGCGAAATCCAGTCACGACTTGTAGGAAAGTGATTACACGCCCGGCGCTCGCTCTTCGAGGGCTCCCTCGCAGTCCTTTTGTATCCCACTGTATCCGGCGACCGATCTGACATTCGCGGAGATGGCGGCGGCTGTTTTCGACACGCTGCAGATACCCCAGGGGCTCTTAATCAACACCAACAGCTCATCGGCACGGCAAGCACTCCAGGGTTCTCCAGTGCGTGGTGTCCCGCTCCGATGAGCTGTCCCCCTTACCCCTTGAGGATCGATGCCATGAAAAACCTGAAAACCTTCATGACCGCCATTGCCTTCTCGCTGGCTGGCGTCGCAGTGCACGCGAATGCCGCTACCGAAGCCAGCTGCTCCCAGGGCGCTGCGTGCTTCCAACTGACACCCCTGGCCAAACAGGGCACGGCGCCGCAACTGGCTGAAGAGGGCTTCAGCCGGACGCCCCTGGGCATGCGGGTGAACTCGGCAGAGCCGGCAGAGCAGACCATCGCTTCCGACGGTTTCAGCAGAACTCCGCTGGGAATGCGCGTGAGCCCCGATGCGCCGGCACAGCAGACCATTGCCGAAGATGGTTTCAGTCGTACTCCCCTGGGCATGCGCGTGAACTCCGAAGAGCCGGCGCAACAGACCCTTGCCGCCGATGGCTTCGGCAGGACTCCGCTGGGCAAGCGCGTGGCTTCCCCGCAGGATTCGGGTATCGCCTGATGCCCGTTTGCGGAGGGCGCCTCGCTTGTGGCGCCCGAGGATTGTTAGGATTTGAAGGCCTTCTGGCGGCAAGCGCTGCGCTGATGAGTCAATACAGGTGAGGCGATGAAGAGCAACGAAGCAGGGCGCAACAAGGTCGCTATGGTTTTTGGCGGTTCCCGAGGTATCGGTGCCGCAGCGGCAAGGCAACTGGCAGCCGACGGATTCGCCGTGGCGCTGACCTATGTGTCACGGCCGGACAGCGCCCAGGCGCTGGTCGCCGAGATCGAATCCGGCGGCGGCCGGGCCATTGCCATCCAGGCTGACAGCGCGGACGCCGGCGCCATCCGCGACGCGGTGTCGGCGGCGGTCGAACACTTCGGTGAGCTCGATGTGGCGGTGGTGAATGCCGGCGTGCTCCGGCTGGCGCGTATCGACACGCTCAGCGTCGAGGACCTCGACCTGATGCTCGACGTGAACATCCGCGGCGTCATCCTCTCGGTCCAGGCTGTGGTAGCCCGCATGCGTGACGGTGGGCGGGTGATCACCATCGGCAGCAACACGGCATCCGGTCGTACTTCGGTGGAGGGCGCCGTGTACTCGATGACCAAGGCCGCCGTGGCGCGGCTGGTACAAGGGCTGGCACTGGACCTGGCGCCGCGCCGGATCACCGTCAACAATATCCAGCCCGGCCCGACCGCGACGGACATGACGCTGGCGCATCTGGAAGCGCTGGCTGAACTCGTCCCGCTCGGACGAGTCGCCCAGCCTGCGGAGATTGCCGGCCTGGTCTCGTATCTCGCCAGCCCGGCTGCGGCCCACATGAGCGGCTCGAGCCTGACGCTGGATGGCGGCTATGCCCTGTAATACCCGAAGCCCCAGGAACGCTCTGTGCCCCAGGACCTGACCCATAGCGAAGCAGACGTGCCCACGCGGTGGAGCGTCGTTGTCCTGTGCATGCTCTTCAACGTCATCGACGGGCTGGACGCCATGGCGATGGCCTTTACCGGCAGCCGCGTGTCCGCGGAATGGGGGCTGGGCGCGGGCCAGCTTGGCGTGTTGCTCAGCGCCAGCCTGCTGGGCATGGCCGGCGGTTCGCTGCTCGGCTCCCGGGCTGACCTGCACGGCCGCCGGCCACTGCTGCTGGCGGCGCTGTCGTTGAGCGGCCTGAGCATGCTGCTGTCGTTCTGCAGCCAGGACTACTACCAGCTGCTGCTTCTTCGGGTACTCACCGGCCTGGGCATCGGCGCGGTGCTGGTGGGCGCCAATGTGCTGGCCTACGAGTCCGCCAGCTCACGCCGGAGGAGCCTGGCCATTGCCTTGCAATCGGTCGCCTTTGCCCTGGGCGCGGGTCTGGGCGGGCTGCTGGCGCACCAGTTCAATGAGTGGATCGGCTGGCGCTACGTGTTCCTGGCCGGTGGCGGAGTCACGCTGGCTGGCGCGGTGGCGGGCGCATTCTGGCTGCGCGAGTCGCCGCAGTTCATCAGGCTCGCAGCCACCACGCCGCGAGTGCCGCGCAGCGAGGTCTACGGGCAGTTGTTCGCTGCCCGGCAGTGGCGACTGACCGCATCCCTGGCGCTGGCGCTGTTCCTGGCGATGGCGGGCTTCTACTTCGTGATGAGCTGGACGCCGACACTGATGGTCCGCAACGGATTCAGCGAGCAGCAAGGGGCCGTCGATGGGCTGCTGCTGTCCTGCGGTGGCATGTTCGGCGCGTTGCTGGTGGGCTTGTCGGCGAATCGCAGCGGAGGACGGGCTCTACTGCTCGGACTGCTGCTGCTCAACGCGCTGGTGATGGTGCTGATGGCATCGCTGGTCGCTGAATCGGCGCTGCCGGTTGCCGTTGGCGTGTTAGCGGGGATGGCCCTCAACGGGGCCATCGCGGCGCTGTTCGTCCTCGCGCCGCAGTCCTTCCCGGCGGCGATTCGCGCCAGTGGCGTGGGGCTGGTGCTGGCGACCGGGCGGCTGGGGGCGATCATCTCACCCGCCATCGCCGGGAGCCTGCTCGTCGCGCAGTGGAGCACGGGGGCGGTGTTCCTGCTCTTTGCTGGCTGCCAGATAGTGGCGGCACTGATGGTCTGGCTCGGCTATCGGCGGACTGTGCAGGCATCCACCTGACATGCCGAGCTGGCGGCGTGCCGGCCTCCGCGCGCAGCGCTATGGCCCAGAGCGGGGCGTTTGTATAATCCTTTCCACAAGCGGCAGAACCGGCTTTGTGCCGGGTGGGCGCCAAGGTGAGCACCTGAGCTGAAGTACCTGCCAACAAGAATTCACAATGGTGTGCAGTGGTGGAAAGACGACAGTTCAGCGAGTCCATGCAGGGGCAGAACCTGCGCTTCGTCGGCGATCGCAAGGCCGAGCCGCAGCGCCCGCGCAAGGTCGGTTTCGTCCTGCTGGAGAACTTCTCCCTCCCGGCCTTCACCCAGGCGCTGGACACCCTGGTCACTGCCAATCTGATCCGTGAAGGCGCCTTCGCCACGCGCACCTACAGCCTCGATGGCGAGTCGGTCACCAGCGACCTGGGGCTGGTCATCTGCCCGGCCTCCGCGCTGGAAAGCAAGTACCTGGACATGGACCTGCTGGTGGTGTGTGGTGGCCTGCGCACACCGCTCAAGGACATGCCCAACCTGAGTCGCCTGCTGCACCTTGCCGACGAGCGCGGCATCGTTCTGGCCGGCCTGTGGAACGGCGCCTGGTTCCTCGGCAAGGCAGGCCTGCTGGACGGCCACAAGTGCGCGGTGCACCCCGAGAACCGCGCCTCGCTGGCGGAGGTTGCGCGCAACAGCGTGGTGACCGCCGAGAGCTACATCCTCGACCGCAACCGCCTCACCGCCGGTAGCCCCACTGGCGCTTTCAACCTGGTGCTGGAGTGGATTCACAACTTGCACGGCCGCGAGCTGGTGGAGGGTATCGTCGATATCCTCGCCTTCGAGGAATCGCGCTACCGGCGCACCCGCCCGGCACTGCACGAGAAGATGACCCAGCCGCTGCGCGACGTGCTCAACCTCATGAGTGCGAACATCGAGGAGCCGCTGAGCACCGACCAGTTGTCCGAGTGCGTGGGCCGCTCCAAGCGCCAGCTGGAGCGGCTGTTCCAGGAGCAGCTGGGGACCTCGCCGGTGCGCTATTACCTGGAGCTGCGCATCACCGAAAGCCGGCGTCTGCTGCAGCATTCCGATCTGTCGCTGGTGGAGGTGGCGCTGGCTTGCGGCTTCGTTTCGCCCAGCCATTTCAGCAAGTGCTACACGTCCTTCTTCGGCCATTCGCCGTCGAAGGAAGTGCGCTTCGGCTGCGTGCGCTCGGCCAAGTGAGCAGGGCGGGCCGGTCTGCGGGCCCGCAGTACTGCTCCAGTGGTGTTCCTCGCGCGGGGCGGCTGGTTAACTGCCAGAACGTGCGAACAACAAGAGCGAGGAACAGGACGTGATCTTTCTTTACAACGCCGAACCCGAACACGCCGAGAAATGGCGGGCCCTGCTGACCGCCCAGGTGCCGGACCTGGAATTCGTCGAGGGCTTCGATGCGGTTGACCCGGCGCGTGTCACCTACCTG
This sequence comes from Pseudomonas sp. PDM19, assembly GCF_014852215.1. NCBI lineage: Bacteria > Pseudomonadati > Pseudomonadota > Gammaproteobacteria > Pseudomonadales > Pseudomonadaceae > Pseudomonas > Pseudomonas sp. PDM19. Next base: position 701,669 of record NZ_JACVBG010000001.1, read on the forward strand.
CTGACCTGGAAGGCGGTCGCCGACATCGAGCGCTACACCGGCCTGCGCGTCCTGTTCGCGGCGGGAGCCGGGGTGGACCAGTTCGACCTGTCGAAGATCCCCGAGTCGGTGGCGCTGGTGCGCATGGTCGATGACTCCCTGGCGGACATCATGGCCGAGTTCGTGGTGATGTCGGCGCTTGCCCTACACCGCGAGATGCCGGCCTACCGCGGGCAGCAGGCCAGTCAGGTCTGGGAGCCGCTGAGCATCCTGCCGGCGGCGACCAGCCGTGTCGGCGTGATGGGTCTCGGCCAGCTGGGCCAGGCGTGCCTCGCGCAACTGCGCCACCTGAAGTTCCAGCTGCTGGGCTGGAACCGCTCCGCGCGGCAGATCGACGGGGTGCAGACCTACACCGGCCCCGAGGAACTGGTGAGCTTCCTGTCGCAGTGCGACATCCTGGTCAACCTGCTGCCGCTGACCGACAGCACCCGCGGCATTCTCAACCGCGAGACGCTGGCGCAACTGCCCAAGGGGGCGGGGCTGATCAACGTTGGCCGGGGCGAGCACGTGGTGGAAGCCGATCTGGTCGCAGCGCTGGATGCGGGGCAGGTCGGCGCGGCGATCCTCGATGTATTCCGCGAGGAACCGCTGCCGCAAGACCATCCGCTGTGGTCGCACCCGCACGTCTGGGTCACTCCGCACATCGCCAGCACCATGCAGGTGGAAGGCGGCGCGGCGGTGGTGGCGAAGAACATCCTGCGCGACCTGGATGGCGCCGAGCTGCTGCACACGGTGAATCGCCAGACCGGCTACTGACGCGTTTCGCTTATCACTGAAATAGCCGGCGCGCGCTGTTTGTCCCGCACGGCACTTTCGATACTGGCGGCTCCCAACCGCCGTTCAGGAAGTGCCGTTCATGGACCACGAACCGATTGATGCCCGCGACTTCGCCTTCACCCACTTTGCCGCCGTTGCCCTGTGCGGCTCGCTGATCCTCGCGCTGGCGTTATTCCTGGCGCGTGTGGGTGTATTGCTGCACTGAGGATCAGGCGGCGATGGCCTGGCTCAGCGTGCTGATCAGCGCGCGGGTCTGGGCGTCGCGATGGGCGCTGTAGAGCACCACGTCGCGGGGCGGTAGCTCCGGCAAGCCGAAGCGTTCGCGCACATCCATGCAGCCCGCCGGCGCCATGCGTTCGACCATGGCGCCAATCCCGATGCCGGCCGACACCGCCGCGCCGATGGCGAGAATCCCCGAGCCGACGAAGGCCTCGCTCCAGCTGCGGCCCTGTGTCTGCAGCGCGTTTTCGACCATGCTGCGCATGCCGCAGGGCGCCGGCTGGATCGCCAGTGGCAGCGGCGCGGCGTCGGCCAGCTCGAAGGATTCGGCGGCCATCCAGGCGAAGCGTTCGCTGCCGATCACCTCGCCATCCTGGCGGCGGTTGTCGTGGCGCAGGATCAGCGCGATATCCAGCGCGCCTTCTTCGTAGCTCTCCAGCATCTGCCGCGAGGTGCCGAGGCTGAAGGCGACTATCACCTCCGGATCGGCCTGTGCCAGACGCTTGAGCCAATGGCTCAGGTCGGCGCCGAGGATGTGGTGGCTGACGCCGATGCGCAGGGTACGGCGCGGCGTGTCGAAGCAACGCAGGGTTTCGTCGTAGCTGGCCAGCAGGCGGCGGGCGCTGGCGAGGAACACCGAGCCGTGGGCCGACAGCGTGACGCGGCGCGGCGTGCGCTCCAGCAGCGGGCGGCCGAGGGATTCCTCCAGGCGCTTGATCTTCAGGCTGATGGCCGCCTGGGTGGCGCCGGTGGCTTCGGCGGCGCGGGTGAAACTCTTCAGGTCGGCGACCAGCAGGAAGGCGCGGATGGCTTCTATATCAGGGGTTTTCATGGCGGCGAATCGTCCTTGGGGCTGGCTGCAGTCTGGCAGCTGGGCCGGCACAACCCAAGCGCTGGATGCGCTACAGTGCTGCCTTCGTCTTGAGTAGCTGCTGACAAGGAATCGCGATGCTGATCCAGGCTTTCGCCTACAAATGCTGGTCGGACCGCCGGACACTGGATGCCGTCGCCCGGATCGATGCCGAGCGCTTCCCCGAGGAACACGCCTTTGCCCTCCAGCAGCTCAACCACATGGCCATAGTCGAGGACTTGTTCCGCGCGCGGTTGCAGGGCGAAGCGGACCCGCACCCGGCCACCAATACCCAGTCGGTGCCCGGCTATGACGAGCTGCGCGGGCGCCTGCTGACTTCCGCCCAGTGGTACGTCGAGCAACTCGCCGCCCTGACCCCGGAGCGTGCGCGGGAGGTCATCCGCTTCCGCTTCACCGATGGCCGCAGCGGCAGCCTGACCCGCGAGGAGATGTTCTTCCACATCCTCAACCACGCCACCTACCACCGTGGGTCCATTGCCCGCGCGCTGGATCAGGCCGGCGTGGCGCACCCAGCGGACACCTACACGGTGTTCGTGCACGCCACCCAGCCCGAGCGCCGCGAAGGTTGAGGGCTCAGCAGGCCAATTCGTCGATGATGATCTGCAAGGTCTTCCGCGAGCAGCGTTCTACCCGCGCCTGCACGCCGTACACCTCGCCGAACAGTTGCGGCGTGAGGATGGATTCGGCGCCCCCGGCAGCCACCAGTCGGCCCTGGTTCAGCACCGCCAGCTGATCCGCATAGCGCGCGGCGAGGCCGATGTCGTGGAGCACGGCAATGGCGATCAGGCCGTGGCGGCGCACTTCTTCCTGCACGCACTGCATGACCCGCAGCTGGTAGTTCAGGTCCAGCGCGCTGGTGGGTTCATCCAGCAGCAACACCTGCGGGCGTTGCGCCAGCAGCTGGGCCAGGCTGACCATCTGCCGCTGGCCGCCGGAGAGGCGGTCCAGGCGCTGGTCGCGCAGGTGCAGGATGCCGACCCGACGCAGCGCTTCGAGGGCGGCGGCCAGCGGGTCGGCGCGACGCAGTTCGGTGTCGAATGGGTTGACCCGCAGGCTGGCGAGCAGCGCGTCGAGCACACTCAGGGCGATGCCGCCGGGCAGGTTCTGCGGCATGTAGGCGATGCGCCGGCTGCGTTCGCCAACCGACAGGGAGGCGAGTGACTGACCGTCCAGGCTCAGGACGCCGCGTACACGCTCAAGGCCCGCAAGGCCGCGCAGCAGGGTGGACTTGCCCGCGCCGTTGGGGCCGATCAGGGCAGTGAGGGTGCCGCGTTTGAGCTCCGGCAGCGTCACGTCGTGGACCACCGCGTGATGGCGGTAGGCGACCGTCAGGTTGTGTGCGAGCAGGCTCATGCGCTGCGTCCTCCCCGGCAGATCAGCGTGATGAAAATCGGCACACCCACCAGCGCGGTGACGATGCCCACCGGCACGATCAATCCCGGCATCAGCAGCTTGCTGGCCACCGACGACAGCGATAGCAGCAGCGCGCCGACCAGCGCACTGGCCGGCAGGTAGAAACGCTGGTCCTCGCCGATCAGCATGCGCGCGATGTGTGGGCCGACCAGGCCGATGAAGCCGATGGTGCCGACGAAGGCCACCGCGCACGCCGACAGCAGGCAGATACGCAACAGGGCGAAGCGGCGCAGGCGGCGCACGTCCACGCCAAGGCTGCGGGCGCGGTCTTCGCCCATGCGCAGCACGGTGAGTTTTGACGCCGCCGCCTGGGAGAACGGCAGGCAGAGCACGAGCACCAGGGCCAGCGCGCCGGCCTTGTGCCAGTCGGCACGGGCGAGGCTGCCGAGGGTCCAGAACACCAGCTGCTGCAGCACGTCCTCGCTGGCCATCATCTGCAGCAGTGCCACCGCCGCATTACAGCTGAACACCAGGGCGATGCCGAACAGCACCAGGCTTTCCACGCCGCCCCCGCGCAGGCGCGAAAGCAGTTGCAGCAGCACCAGCGACAGGCAGGCGAAGACGAAGGCCGCCAGCGACACCGCAGCGTTGGCCGAGAGCCAGGCGTTGCCCAGATGGAAGAAGATCGCCAGCGAGGCGCCCAGTGCGGCGGACGAGGACACGCCAAGGGTGAAGGGGCTGGCCAGGGGGTTGTCGAGGATGGTCTGCATTTCCGCGCCGGCCAGGGCCAGCGCGCCGCCTACCAGCAGCGCCATCACCGCGTAGGGCAGGCGCACGTTCCAGATGATCACCCGCTGGCTCGGCTCCAGTTCGCCCGGATGCAGCAGGCCATGGAACAGCGCGGCGGGCGTCAGCCCGGACGGCCCGCTGAGCAGGTCCCAGGCCATTGAGCCCAGCAGCAAGACGAGCAGCGCGACCAGCACCGCCCCTCGGCGGCGCAGTTGCAGCCGGCGCTCGTGGCGTGCCTGCTGCAGGTCGATCTTGTCCAGGGCGGCGTTCATTCAGACTGGCCGGCGTCGATCCAGTAGGTGCCGTCCAGGCTGATGCGCAGGAAGTCCTGGTTGATCTGCGCCTGCGTCTTTGCCGGGTCGAGATCGGCGAAGCGTTCCGGGTGGACCCAGCGCGCCATGGCTTCGATGGCGAGGATGTTGAACGGCGAGTTGTAGAAGTCGTGCCAGAGGCCGTGGGCCTTGCCGTTGCGGATGGCGTCGAGGGTGGCGAACTCGGGGCGCTGCAGGACTTTCTGCAGGCTCTCGCGGGCCTGCTGCTGGCTGACGCCGGCGCCGAGGATCAGCCCCGGATTGCGGTTGCCGGTGGCGATGTAGATATCCGGTTTCGCCGACAGCGCGTACTCCACGCTGATGTCGCCCAGTGCGCCGGGCACCACGCCGGCGGCGATGTTGCGTCCGCCCACCGTGTCGATCACGCTGCCCAGGCCGCTCTTGCCGGTGGTGTGGCCCGGCGCCTGCCAGACGCCGGCCAGCAGTTCGAGGAACACGCTGGGCTTGTGTGCGTCATCCAGCCCGGCCACGCCATCGCGGATGCGCTGCAGGTGGGTGTCGTAGAACTTCAGGTACTGGTCCGCCTCGGCCTGCCGACCGAGCGCCGAGCCCAGCGCGGTCAGGCTGGTTCGCACGCCCTCGATGGGGTGCACGCGGAAGTCGACGAACAGCACCGGCACGTCGGCGGCGGCGAGGATGTCGGCAATCGGGCTGTGCTGGGTCGGGCCTTCGCCAGCGATGCTGAACACCGCGAGGTCTGGCTTCAGCGCGAGAATCTGTTCGGCGCTGACGCTCTGCTCCGAGGCCTGGCCGATCAGCGGAATCTGCTTCACCTGGGGGAAGCGCTGGGCGTAGACGTCGAAGGTGTGCGGGTCGAGCAGGCGCACGTCGTTCTGCCAGCCGACCACGCGCTGGAAGGGATTGTCGCGGTCGAGCAGGGCGAGGGCGAAGAACAGTCGGCCTTCACCCAGCACTACGCGCTGGGCGTTGCCGTTCACTTTGACCTTGCGCCCGAGCACGTCGGTGACGGTGAGCGCCTGGGCGGGCAGGGCGAGGCCGAACCAGCCGAGGCAGAGCAGGGCGAGGGTGGCGAGGGACTGAGTCAGGCGGGAGCGGGAAGCGCGTGACGACAGGAAGGGCATGCGGAACGACCTGGGCATGAAGTAGAATTAATCGCATTTGCAATCCACTCTACCGCTGCCGTCGCGGGCGAGCCGGGCGGCTTTGTATTGGAGGGGCGCGAAATCCCGCGCCACAACATTCCATTACATTTGCGCCGTGCAGCCCCTGCCGACAGCCGGAACGATAGCGACCCGCCGCGAGTTTCCCGATGTCCAGGCCAGACCACATCCTCGTCGTCGACGACGATCCCGAGATCCGCCAATTGCTGGCCGATTACCTCAAGGGCATGGGCTACCAGGTGTCCGCCGCCGCTGATGGCCGCGAGATGCAGCGCCAGCTGGAAGTGCAGCCGGTGGACCTGGTGGTGCTCGACCTGATGCTGCCCGGCGAGGACGGCCTGACCCTGTGCCGCGACCTGCGAGCGCGCAGCGACGTACCGGTGATCATGCTCACCGCGCGCGGCACGCTGATCGACCGCATCATCGGCCTGGAGATGGGCGCCGACGACTACCTGCCCAAACCCTTCGACCCGCGCGAGCTGCTGGCGCGGATCAAGGTGGTGCTGCGACGGGTGCAGAGCTTCCCGCAGCGCGCCCAGGTGGACGAGGCGGCGACCCTGCGCTTCGCCGGCTGGGAGCTGGACACCCGCGCCCGCCACCTGCGCTCGCCGGCCGGCCTGAGCATCGCCCTGGCCGGCTCGGATTTCCGCCTGCTGCGCCTGCTGCTGCAGCATCCCAATCGCCCGCTGGGCCGTGACTTCCTGTTGCGCCAGGTGTTCGACAAGGAGCGCCTGCCGTTCGATCGCGCCATCGATGTCTGCGTCAGCCGCCTGCGCCAGCACCTGGAGGACGACCCGAAGTCACCGAAGCTGATCCGCACCGTGCGCAACCAGGGCTACATGCTCACCGCCGAAGACGTGGTCAGCGCCTGATGCGCTTGTGGCCGCGCACGCTGTTCGGGCGGCTGGTGGTGATCCTGGTGGGCGGGATGATCGCCGCCCAGGTGCTCACCGGCAGCATCTGGTACGACGTGCGCCACACCCAGGCGCTGGAGATTCCCCTGCGCCTGGCGGCCGCGCGGCTGACTGATCTGCAGCACCTGCACCAGCGTCAGCCGGGGAACTTTACGCAGGCGCTGAGTGCGCTCGACCGGCCGGGGTTCGAGGCGCGCCTGGTGGATTCGGCGGACGAGCCGGATGGCTCCTTCGACCCGGCAGCCGAGCGCCTGCTTCGTCGCGCGGTTCACGATCAGGGCGGCGACTCGCAGGGGCTGCGCCTGTTGCGCGTGGAACTGCATGAGGGCGCCGGTGAGCGCAGCGGGCTGACCGGGCTTTTCACCGGCAATGGCACCAAAGCGCACCTGTTGCTGGAGGCGCCGCTGGACGATGGCCGCTGGCTGCGCATTGCGATGATCGAAGGGCAGGGCTGGAGCAGCCAGTCGACCCTCGACGTGGCGCTGGATTACCTGCTGCGCCTGTACCTGCTGCGCATCCTCGTGGTGGTGCTGTTGGCTCTGCTGGCAGTGCGCCTGGCCATCGGCCCGCTGGACAAGCTGGCGCGCGCCGCCGAAGGCCTGGGCCAGGACATCCAGCGGCCGCCGCTGCCTGAGGAAGGGCCGCTGGAAGTACGTCGTGCCGCCCGCGCCTTCAACGCCATGCAGCAACGGCTGATCCACAACCTTGGCGAGCGCATGCGTTTTCTTGCCGCCGTATCCCACGACCTGCGCTCGCCCATCACCCGCCTGCGCCTGCGCACCGAAATGCTCGCCGACGAGACCGCGCGACAGAAGATGCGCAAGGACCTCGACGACATGGAAGGCATGGTCACCGCGACCCTGGATTTCATCAGCGGCAGCGACCTCGACGAGGCACGGCAGAACCTCGATGTGAACGCGCTGCTGCAGAGCCTGCAGGCGGATTTCGAGGAGCAGGGCGAGCGGGTTTCGCTGTCCGGGCGCGCGCTGCAACCGCTGGCCGGTTACCCGCTGAGCCTGCAGCGGGCGCTGCTCAATCTGCTGGAGAACGCCATCCGTTATGCCGGTGGTGCCGAGGTGGAAGTCGAGGACAGCGCGCAGGCGCTGTGCATCCGCGTGCTGGATCGCGGGCCGGGTATTGCGCCGGAGCAGCTGGAGCGGGTGACTGAGCCGTTCTACCGGCTGGAGCAGTCGCGCAATCGTTCTACCGGGGGATATGGGTTGGGCCTGAGCATCGCCCAGACCATTGCCGCTGCGCACCATGGGCGGCTGGAGTTGCGCAACCGCGAGGGCGGTGGGCTGGAAGCGACGCTGCTGTTCGATCGCGGCGCCTGAAGGGCAGCCCCCCTGTAGGAGCGAGCTTGCTCGCGAATAGCCTGACACCGTGAATTGCAGGTTCGCGAGCAAGGGCTAGGCGCCCCCCTCGCTCCTACAAAAGAAGATCGGTGCGGGGATTGGGTCGCGAACCTGCCCGCCGGGTTTCCGGGGAGGGAGTCCTGTTGGCGGACAGGTTCGCGGTTGAAGAGATGGACGGGCCAGCAGCGTTTCCGTAACCGGCCCCGAGCGGCCTCGATACCCGACTGCAGCATGGGTATCGCTTCGCTCCACGCCATCCTACGAAAAGCAGGTTCGGCGCAGGCTGTCCTCACTCAGAACGAATAATCCGCACTCAGTACCGCGCCGCGGCTCGCGCCCGGCACGCCGTAGCCGCGACCGTTGTACTGGCTCCAGTAGTGCTTGTCGAACAGGTTGTTGACGTTCAGGCGCAGCTGCACGTCCTGGGTCGCCTGCCAGCTGAGCATGGCGTCGTGTACCACGTAGCCGGGCACGGTGGTCTGGCCGGCGCGGGTCATGGTCGAGCCCAGGCCGGGGTAGATCTTCACGTCGTCCACGTACTGCACGCCGTAGCTCAGAGCAAAGTCTTCCGGCAGTTGCCAGGTGCTCCACAGGCTCAGGGCATTCTGCGGGGTGTTGGCCAGTTGCACGCCCTTGTCCGAGCCGTTGTAGGGCTTCACCAGCTTGCTGTTCTGGTGCACGTAGGCTGCGTACAACGACCAGTTTCGGGTGATGTTGCCGCTGGCGGACAGCTCGATGCCGCGTACCCGCTCCTCGCCGCCGGTGTAGGCGGAAAGCTCCTCGTCATCGATGTAGGTCAACTGGCGCTTGGTCTCGAACACATCACCGTTGAGCGCCAGCTGGCCGTTGAGGAACTCCCACTTGCTGCCCACTTCGTAGGTCTTGCCACGGTCGCCCTTGGTCGACGCGATGCTGCCGGTCTGCGCCACGGCGAGCACGCCGGAAGGCTGCTTGGCGTTGGCGTAGCTGACGTAGAGGCTGCCGTTCTCCACCGGCTTGTAAGTCAGCGCGGTGTGCACGCTGGTGAGCTTCTCGTTCTGCGAGGAGCTGCCCTTGTCGACCCAGGCGGCGCTCTGGCTGGCGCGGGTCTGGCTGTCCAGCACGCGGGTGTCGAAGTGATCCTGGCGGGCAGCCAGGTGCAGCTGCCAGTGCTCGTCGAATTTCAGCGTGTCGAGCAGGTAGAAGGCCTTGTCCAGCTGCTCCACCGACTGCTTGGCGGAGGTGTAGGTGTCCAGCGCGTAGGGGTACTTCGACCAGTCGTTGCTGGCCACCGGCAGGTTGCCCATGGCGCTGCGGCTGGCGGCGGTCAGCGCACCGGTCTTCGAGTCGAGCGTCTGCTTGCTCAGGTCGAAGCCACCGACCAGGGTGTGACCGATGCCGAAGGTGTCGACACGCCAGGTCAGGCTGGTCTGGTTGCTGTAGGTGTCGTTGGTCTGCTCGCGCAATGGCGTGTTGATGTTGCGCCGGTAGATGCCCTTGCCGGCCTGGATGCCGGGCGCACCGGCGTTCGGGTCGCCGCCGGGGGTGGTGACGAAGAAGTCGTGGTCCAGGTGGAACCAGGTGAAGCGACTGTCCAGGCTCAGCGAATCGTTGAAGTCGTGGGCGAACTTCAGGTTCACCCGGTGCGATTCGTTGTTCTCGTAATCGAGGTTGCGCCAGCCCCAGTAGCTGCTCCAGCTGGCGCCACCGGCGCGGTGCGGCGAGCTGCCGTTGCTGCCGTTGACGGTGGGGATGCCGTAGTCGGGCGTGGCGTTGTCGTGCAGGTACTCATAGGCCAGGGTGACGCGGGTGTCGGTGCCCAGGCCCAGGGCCAGGGACGGGGCGAAGCCGTAGCGCTCGTCGCCGACCCAGTCGCGGCCGTCGGTGCCGGTGTTGGCGCCCATCACGTTGACGCGGAAGGCCGCGCCTTCGCCGAGGCCGTCGATGCGGTGGTTCACGTCCAGCGTGCCGCGCTTGAAGTTGGCGGTGCCGACGCCGCCGCTGAGCAGGTTGAAGTCGTCCAGCTGCGGGGTCTTGGTCACCAGGTTGACCGCGCCCCCGACGGCGCCGACGCCCCAGGCGGCGGTGCTGGAGCCCTTGAAGACCTCCACGCCTTCGGTGTTGAAGAAGTCATCGCGCGAGTACTTGGCCGGGTCGCGCACGCCGTCGCGGTAGATGTTGCCGTCGGCGTTGAAGCCGCGGATGGTCAGGCTGTCGCCGACGCCACCACCGCCCTCGCCGGAGTTGAAGGTGATGCCCGGCACGTTGCGCAGAGCGTCCTTCAGGCTCTGGGCGTTCTGCTCCTTGAGCAGCGTCTCGGAGAGCACGGTGACGCTCTGCGGGGTGTCGCGCAGCGGCTCGCTGTACTTCGCCGAGCTGGCGCGGTCGACCTTGTAGGGCGACTCCCGGGTGGCCTGCACGGTGCTGTCGGGCAGGGCCAGGGCGTCCTGGTCATCGGCAGTTGGCGGCTGATCTGCCCAGGCACTCAGTGGGATCGCCATGAAGGTGGCGAGGCCGACGACGGGGGCGAGGGTGAGAGGTGCTTCGGAACGGGTAACGGGAGTGAGGTTCAGGCGGGACGACATGGACGGAAAGCTCTCCGGCAAATGCGAGTTATTTGCATTGCGGGAAGGCTAACAGTGATGGCCGGTGGCCCAGGCGGCGCAAATGTATCGCCGGCGAGGCTCGGGGCGCTTTACAACAATCCATTACATTTGCTCGCGCACGAACGGCCGGGCGAAGGGTCTGCCGCCGGCTCGGGGCCGGCGGCAGAAGGCTTACGCTTTCTTCTTCGTGGACGGCAGCAGGATGGTCAGGCAGCCCAGCAGCGGCAGGTAGGAGCACAGCTTGTAGACGTACTCGATGCCGTGGATGTCGGCCAGGTGGCCGAGGAAGGCCGCGCCGATGCCGCCGAAGCCGAACATCAGGCCGAAGAACACTCCGGCGATCATGCCGACGTTACCCGGCACCAGTTCCTGGGCGTAGACCACGATGGCCGAGAACGCCGAGGCGAGGATGAAGCCGATCACCAGGCTGAGGATGCTGGTCCAGAACAGGTCGACGTAGGGCAGCGCCAGGGTGAAGGGCGTGACGCCGAGGATGGAGAACCAGATCACCGCCTTGCGGCCGATGCGGTCGCCCACCGGGCCGCCGAAGAAGGTGCCGGCCGCCACCGCGCCGAGGAAGCCGAACAGGTACAGCTGCGAACTGGCCACCGAGAGGTCGAACTTCTCGATCAGGTAGAAGGTGTAGTAGCTGGTGAAGCTCGCCATGTAGAAGTACTTGGAGAACACCAGCAGCGCCAGCACCACCAGGGACGCGGTCACCCGGCCCTTGGACAGCCCGTGGGTGGCCACGCCGCCGGCCTTGAGCTTGAACAGGTTGAGGTGGTGGCTGTACCAGCGGCTCAGGCCCCAGAGCACGCCGACGAGGAACACCGCGAACAGGCCGAAGTAGGCCACGTTGCCCTGGCCGTACGGAATGATGATGGCCGCCGCCAGTAGCGGGCCGAAGGCGCTGCCGGCATTGCCGCCGACCTGGAAGGTGGACTGCGCGAGGCCGTAGCGCCCGCCGGAGGCCAGCCGCGCGATGCGCGAGGTTTCCGGGTGGAAGGTCGAGGAGCCGATGCCCACCAGCGCCGAGGCCAGCAGGATGGCGTGGAAGCTGCCGACGAAGGCCAGCATGAGGATGCCGATCAGCGTGCAGACGCTGCCCAGCGGCGCCAGCCAGGGCTTGGGATGGCGGTCGGTGTGGTAGCCGACCCAGGGCTGCAGCAGCGAGGCGGTGAGCTGGAAGGTCAGGGTAATCAGGCCTACCTGGGTGAAGCTCAGGCCGTAGTTGGCCTTGAGTACCGGGTAGATAGACGGCAGCACGGCCTGGATCAGGTCGTTGGTCAGGTGGGCGAGGGCGCACGCGCCGATCACGCGCATGACCAGCGGGCTGGCCTGGCTGGCCACGGACGGCGTGGCCAGGGAAGAAGCGGTGGTAGACATGGGACTCCGGGGCAGCAAGGTGTGGCGCGCGGGCAGGGCGCGCCGGGTTCTTCGTATTGGGAGGCCTATGCTAGGCGTGCGAACCCTGGCTGTCTCACGCGATCCGGACGACGAATATCGCGAAACGGCCAAATACCCCACGCGTCGGACTGGCGGAGCGGGCGCCGCCAGAGCCGGTCAACCTATCTTCTTCGGGCACGAGAGGAGCTAAAACATGGACAAGACCACCGGCAGCTGCCTGTGCGGCAGCGTGCGTATCGAGGCGACGGGCCTGCCTTACCGGGTCGGTATCTGCCATTGCCTGGACTGCCGCAAGCACCATGGTGCGCTGTTCCACTCCTCGGCGATCTTTCCCGAGAGCGCCGTGCGTATCGAAGGCGACACGCAGGAGTATCAGGGGCGATGCTTCTGCCCGCGCTGCGGTTCCTCGGTGTTCGGCCGTAGCGGCGACGAAGTGGAAGTGAGCCTTGGCGCGCTGGACGAGCCGGACCGCTTCGAGCCCACCTATGAACTCTGGACCTGCCGCCGCGAGGCGTGGCTGCCGGCGTTCCCGCTGAGCCATCGTTACGAGCGTGACCGCGAGTCGACCGAGCGGCGCGAAGACTAGGGCAAGCGCCGATCACGGACAAAAAACGCAAGCCACGGACAGATCGCGCCGGCATTTCCCTTTGCTGCAGGATTGTCACATTCGCGCTCGAAAACCCTGCCGATAGTAGCCCCCGCCAACAAAGCTCAAAGAGGCTACATCGTGTTCCATCGTGCTCTGCTTTCCGCATCCACCCTCGGCCTGTCCCTGCTCAGTCTGTCCATCGCCTGCGCCAACGCCGCCGAGACCTATACCCTGGACACTCCGCACCTGACCGGCATCGACAACTTCCGTGACATCGCCGGCACCACCACGGCCTACACCACGTCCAACGATGGTGTGATGCGCTCCGGGGTGTTCTACCGCTCCAACGCGCTGACGCCCAAGGGCACGGACCTGGCGGTATTGAACAGCCTGGGTATCAGCGATGTGTTCGACCTGCGTACCCCGAGTGAAATCGCCGGCACGCCGGATACCCTGCCGGCGGGTGCGACCTACCAGAACATCGACATCATCGGCAGCACCACCTCCGGCGCCAATGTCACCAATATCTCCTTCACCAGCGCCGCCCAGGCCATCGAGATGATGGAGGAGACCAACCGCGCCTTCGTTAGCGACGCTGGCATGCGCAGCCAGTTCACCACGCTGTTCAACGAGCTGGCCGCCGCCGACGGCGCCTCGGTGTTCCACTGCACCGCCGGCAAGGACCGCACCGGCTGGACCGCCGCCGTGCTGCTGAGCATCGCCGGGGTGGACAGCCAGACCATCATGGAAAACTACCTGGCGACCAACGACTACACCGCCGCGCGGGTCAAGGCGACCCTGGCGATGCTGCCGGCGAGCATGGCGGCCATCTATGAGCCGTTGCTGGGTGTGCAGGCCAGCTACCTGCAGGCCGGCCTGGACGAAGTGACCGCCGAATACGGCAGCATGGACAACTACCTGAAGGAAGGCCTCGGCCTGTCCCAGGAAACCATCTACGTGCTGCGCGGCAAGATGGTCTATTACAGCACCCTGCCGGGCGTCGCAGGCCTCTCCGGCAACGCCGCCGCTGGTGCGCAGTTGCTGACCCAGTTGCAGAACAGCAGCCTGTCCGGCAACTACACCGCCTACAACTACTACCTGCAGTCGGCCATCGACGCTGGCACCCTCGGCGGTGTCGAGTCCACCGTCGGCGGCCAGGTGCATGCCGACGCGGCCAGCTACCTGCTGCGCCAGGACGCGCTGATCGACCGCGCCGCCGCGCCCTATGCCAGCGGCGTCGACCTGAAGGCCGGGCAGACCCGCCTGTGGACCACCGCGCTGGCCGGCTACCAGGGCAACTCCGCCACCTCGAACGCCGAAAGCAGCAACGAACACACCCAGGGCATGATGATCGGCGTGACCCAGCGCTTCTCCGAGCAGCTCAGCGGCAATGCCGGCTTCGGCTACAGCAAGGGCAGCGTCGGCGGTGCCGGGGGTGACGTGGATACCGACCTGACCTTCATCCGTGGCGGCGCGCGCTTTGCCGTCGACAGCCTGGAGCAGGGCCTGTTCGTCGACGCCGACCTCAGCTACGGCTGGCTCGACTACGACAGCAAACGCGACATCGGCGGCGGCCTGGGCAAGGCCAAGGGCGACACCAGCGGCAACCTCAGCGGCGGCAGCATCGCGCTGGGCTATCGCACGGCAGTGTCCACCGTCACCCTGGAGCCGAGCATCGGCCTGCGCTACAGCCACCTGGACCTGGACGGCTTCCAGGAGAAGGGCAGCGAGCTGGCGCTGGACGTCGACGACATGAGCGAGAACCGCCGCAGCGCCTATGCCAACCTCAAGGCTTCCTTCGCTCCCGTGGCGCTGGGTAGCGGCTGGCAGATGGTGCCGGGCCTGGAAGTGGGCTACGACCACGCGCTGGGTGACTACAAGGTCGACAGCGAAGGCCACCTGCTGGGCCTGGACGTTTCCCAGCGTGCCGCCTTCGACAATCGCGACCAGTTCAGCGGCGCGTTCAGCCTGACCGCCAGCCAGGGCGACTTCAGCGTCGGCGCCGAAGCTGGCGTACTGGGCGGTAGCGGCAGCCATGGTGCCAGCGGCACTCTGAAGGCCAGCTATCAGTTCTGATCGGTACCGCGCTGTAAGAACGGCCCGTCGGGAATACCCGCCGGGCCGTTTGCATTTGGCGAGCGAGTAGGGCGCATAACGCCAACGGCGTTATCCGCCGTGATGGCTGGCGGATAACCCGTTCCGGGTTATGCGCCCTACGTATCGGCTCTGCATGGTCATGTGGGTGGGCCTGCTCGCGAACCGGAACCGGTTGAATCATCACCGGCGAGCGAGTAGGGCGCATAACGCCAACTGCGTTATCCGCCATGATGGCTGGCGGTTGACCCGTTCCGGGTCATGCGCCCTACACGGGCAGCGCCAGGTTCCTGCGCAGGTCCGCAGGGCTCATGCCGTAGGCGCTCTGGAAGTACTGGCAGAAGCGCCCGACGTTGCTGAAGCCCAGGGCCAGGGATAGCTCGCTGACCGACTGCGCGCTGTCCTGCTGCAGCGCGTCATAGGCGCGCTGCAGGCGCACCTCGCGCTGGTAGGCGACGATGGAGCTGCCGACGAAGCGGCGGAAGCCGTCCTGCAGGGCACGCAGGCTGACGTTGGTCAGCTCGGCCAGTTCGCTGCCGCTGACCATGGTGTCCGGCTGCTCCTGGATGGCGTGCTGGATGTAGTCCATGGCCAGCTTCACGTGGCGCGGAGCGATCTGCGGTGCGGGGCGCCTGAGTGCATCGCTGTAGTTGTGCGGCCAGATTTCCAGCACCGAGTCCACCAGCATTTCCTGCAGGCGCGCCGGCATCAATGCGCTGGAATTGATCAGCAGGTCGAACTCGTTGCCGGTGGCCATGGCGACGATGGCCTTGATGCCCTGGAAGGCGTCGTTGCTCAGGTCCACCCGTGGCTGGAAACGCACTTTGTGGCTGATCGGCCGGCCGAGCAGGGTCGCCAGGCGACGGGCGAACAGTGAGCGGCGCACGGATAGACCATGGTGCGCGTGGCCGTCGATGAAACCGACCGACCGTACCGAGGCCTTCTCCATGGCCAGGCCGACACTGGGCAGGCCGACGCTGTCGCTGCACTGGTTGAAGACGACGCGGCCGGCGCTGGGGAAGATGAAGGTGATCTCGTCGTCCAGGTCCGGCATCTCGGCCAGCAGGTCGCCGCGAAAGCTCAGGCGGCGGAAGCTCACGCCTTCGTAGCGGCCGTAGACCCCGCCGATGGCGATGGGCTTTTCGGGGCGCGGCATCCCCGAATAGAGGTTGCCGAACATCCGCGTGTAGAGCTCGCCGAAATCATCGGCGGTCATGTTCTCGGAACGGATCAGGAACTGCTTGCGCGAGGTGCTCGTGTCTACCGTCATGGTCCGTCTTCTGGCAGCGCCGGGAGGAAAGATGGGCGAGCACGTTAGTCGGCGAGGGTTACAACTGCGTGTCGGTGGCCGCGTGAAGCGCAAATGGCGGGTCAGGCCGGACACCGGTACTTCCCAGTAGGAGCGGGCCGTGCCCGCGATCGCGCGCACGGCGCCCTCCTGCAGGCGTGCCGCTATGGCGGATAACCCGTTCCGGGTTATGCGCCCTACGAGGTGACGCAACCCGTCAATCCGGCAGTCCCGCCTTGCGGAAGCCTTCGACGAAGTGCTCGCGCACCGCTCCGTCCCGCAGTGGCTCAGTGTCCACCCAGTGACGGATGGTGAAGCCGGGGTTGGTGACCAGGAAGAACTCGGTTTCCGCACGGGCTTCGTCCAGCCGGCCCAACTGGGCGAGGCTGGCAGCGAGGAAACGCCGCGAGCTGCTGCGGTAGGTCTCGTCGCGGCGCAGGGTCTGGATCGCGCCTGGATAATCGCGCGCCGCGTACTGCGCCTGGCCCAGCGTCAGGTAGTACCAGCCGGCGGGGAAGGGGTTGAGGCGAAAGGCCCGGCGGATGTACTCCAGGCCCTCGTCGATGCGCCCGGCCAGCACCGTGACATCGGACAGCGCGGTCCAGGCGTCGGCATCGTTGGGGTCCAGTTCGAGTGCTCGCTGGAACTGCGCGTCGGCTTCGGCGTACTGGCGCTCGTAGCTCAGCAGGTAGGCCAAGCTCCAGCGGCAGCCGGCATCGTTGGGGTCGATGGCCACCGCCTC
The DNA here is from genome assembly GCF_014852215.1 of Pseudomonas sp. PDM19. Taxonomy (NCBI): domain Bacteria; kingdom Pseudomonadati; phylum Pseudomonadota; class Gammaproteobacteria; order Pseudomonadales; family Pseudomonadaceae; genus Pseudomonas; species Pseudomonas sp. PDM19. Next base: position 718,144 of record NZ_JACVBG010000001.1, read on the forward strand.
GCGCGCCTGCGCCAGGGCGGTTTCGCGCTCAAGCGTCGTCGGGCCGCCGCTGTGTATCCAGCCCATCCAGTGGTTCATCGCCAGCCAGCGCCGCGCCTCGGCATACTGCGGGTCGAGGGCGATGGCGCGGCTCAGCATCAGGTGCGCTTCCCGTGCGGCCAGCGGTGAATCATCCATCAGTTGGCGGGCGCGCACGCAGAGTTCGTAGGCTTCCAGGTTCTTCGGCCGGTTGCGCGGCAGCGGCCTGCGCAGGTGGCCGAGCAGGGCCTGGATGATCTGCCCGGTCAGCTGGTCCTGCAGGTCGAAGAGGTCTTCCGCGCGGCTCTCGAAGCGCTCGGCCCAGACATGCTCGCCGGTGCTGGCGTCCACCAGCTGGGCGTTGATCCGCACGCGCGCATCGGCACGCCGCGCGCTGCCTTCGAGCAGGTAGCGCACGCCCAGCTCGCGGGCGATCTCGCGCACGTCCATGGCCTTGCCCTTGTAGGCGAAGGCCGAGGTGCGGGCGATGACGAACAGCCCGCCGACCCGCGAAAGCTCGGTGGTCAGGTCTTCGGTCAGGCCGTCGGCGAAGAGGGCCTGCTGCGGGTCGTCGCCGAGGTTGACGAAGGGCAGCACGGCGATGGACGGCTCCTCCGGCAAGGCCGGCGGCGTGCGCGGTGCGTCCGCCAGGCGCTGCACCGCAGCGCTGAAGCGGTAGCCGACACGGGGCACCGTGGTGATCCAGGGGCTGCCGTCCGGCGCTTCGCCGAGCACCTTGCGCAGTTGCGCGATCTGCACGGTGAGGTTGCCTTCCTCGACTACAAGGCCTGGCCAGGTGGCGTCCATCAGCTCGGCCTTGGTACGAATCTCACCCGGCTGCTCGAGCAGGGTCTGCAACAGGTTCAGTGCGCGAAAACCGATGGCGACGGGCTGCTCGTCGCGCTTGAGCACGCCGGTTGGGCCATCGAGGACGAAGGGGCCGAAAGCCAGACGCGATTGCTGCATGACGCCCCCTTTGCAAGTTTTTGGAAGTGTTTGGCGCGGCTTGAGGACGGCGCCCCGGGCGACCGCCATGCTCGGCCCCATGAGGCACGAGTCGAATGGAGGTTGCCATGAACCATACTCCCCGCCTGCTGCTGCCGGAAGCCTCGCGCCGGTCGTTCAGCCTGTCGTCCCTGCTGCAACTGCTTGCGCTCTGGCAGACGCGTGCGCGGGTCCGCCGCCAGCTCGCCTGCATGGCCAGGGCCAATCCGCACCTGATCGAGGACATCGGCCTGACGCGCCGCCGGGTGGCACAGGAGATCGCCAAGCCGTTCTGGCGCGCATGACTGTCACTGTTCCAGTCCGAGGCGCTGGTGCCACTGGGCGATGGACTCCTGCGGGTAATCGTCGAACTGCAGGTCATGTGGCCCGGCCTCCACCTCGACCCAGCCGGCCTTCGATCGCAGCAGCAGGTGGGTGTGCTCGGGAGGAACCGGCAAGGGCGTGTCGATGGCCGAGGCGAAGGGGTGGATCAGTTCCGGCCAGCGTGAATCGTAGAGCCACAACCCGCTGCCGCACTGGCTGCAGAAATGCCGTTCGGCGCCGCTGGTGTGGGTGCGCTGGCCTTCCTCGCGGATCTTCGCGTGGTAGATGCTGATGTGCTTGCGCCCGCGCACCCTGAGGCTGGCAGCCTCGCCGCCGAGGTTGATCGCATAGCCACCGCCGCCCTGGGTCTTGCGGCAGATCGAGCAGTAGCAGCGCTGGTAAGGGTAGGGATGGGCGCTGTGCAGGCTGAAGTGCACGGCGCCGCAGTGGCAGGAACCTTCGAGCAGCATGGCGTCTCTCCTTGCTGTTTGGCCTTGAGGGATACCTGGGCAGGGACTCGCGGGCGCGCCGGGGATTCCATCGGATCGCACCAGCGGGACTGGCTCCGCCCCGTGCAGTAGACTAGCCGCCCGCCCGGCGCCGGACTCTGCCCATGCTCAGGAATTTCACCGACCTCGATCTGCGCCTGCTGCGCATCTTCGCCTCCGTGGTGAAGTGCGGCGGCTTCACCGCGGCGCAGGCCGAGCTGAACATGAGCCAGTCGAACATCAGCATGCACATCGGCAGCCTGGAAAAGCGCCTGGGCTACCGCTTGTGCGAGCGCGGCAAGGGCGGCTTCCGCCTGACGGCGAAGGGGCAGCGGATTCTCGAAGCGTCGCAGGCGATGTTCGACGCCATCGGGCTGTTCCGCGACCAGGCGCAGGCGCTGTCCGGGCAGTTGGTCGGTGAGCTGTACCTGGGGCTGGCGGACAACGTCACGACCCTGCCGCAGGCGCGCTTCGACGAGACCCTGGCAGCCTTCCACGGCCGCGAGCAGGATGTGCAGTTGAACCTCTACGTGAACTCGCCGACCGAGCTGGAGCTGGCGGTAATCGATGGGCAGCTGGACCTGGCGATTTCCTACTTCAGCCGCACCCGGCCGACGCTGGATTACCTGCCGCTGTACACCGAGGAGATCGGCGTGTTCTGCGGCGAGCGCCATCCGCTGTTCAGCGCGCGCAAGCCGACGCTGAAGCAGATCGCCGAGTACAACTGGGTGCGCCATGGCTTCCTGCCGGCGGACCAGGAACTGCCGTTCCGCCCCGAACGCAGCAGCGCCACCGCGCATCACATGGAGGCGGTGGCGCATTCGGTGCTGGCCGGTACGCACCTGGGCTACCTGCCGACCCACTACGCGAACATCTGGGTCGAGCGCGGGCGGATGAAGCCGCTGCTGCCAGAGAAACTCTGCTATGAGGTGACGCACAGCATGATCACCTATGCCGGGCGCCCCCGCAGCGAGGCCGCCCGCGCCTTCATCGAAGACCTGCTGAGCGTGCACGGCCTCGGCGGTTAACGCTCAGGCGAGTACGCCGTTGACTGCGTTGAGGTAGATGCGCGAGTAGTCCCCGGCTTGCAGTGGCAGGGCATTGGTCTCGGAGGAGGAGATGTCCGCCACGGCCTGCTCGCCGACCCATTGCGCGTCTTCGCCGTCCAGGCCCACTTCCTTGAGCGTATGGGGAATGCCCACGGACGAGCGCAGCTCCAGTACCCAGCCGAGCAGGCCGTCGAAGCTGGCTTCCGGCAGTTCCAGATAACGCGCCAGGCGCGTGGCGTCCGCCTCGATGGCCGGGCGGTTGGCGACCAGCACGTAGGGCAACAGCACGGCATTGAGCAGGCCGTGATGCTTGTGGTGTCTGGCGCCCAGCGGATGGGCCAGCGCATGCACGCCGCCCAGTCCCTTCTGGAAGGCCACGGCGGCGCTGGCCGAAGCCACCAGCATGCCTTCGCGGGCGGCCAGGTCGGTTCCGTTGTGGACGGCGCGCTGCAGGTGCTCCTTGACCAGGCGCACGCCTTCGATGGCGACGCCGGCGGACATGGGGTGGTAGAGCGGCGAGAACAGCGACTCCAGGTGATGGGTCAGGGCGTCCATGCCGGTGGCGGCGGTGAGCGACTTCGGCAGGCCGACGGTCAGCGCCGGGTCGAGGATCACCGAGCGGGCCAGCAGTTCGCGGTGGCCGACGACGATCTTGATGCCGCGCGAGGTGTCGGTCAGCACGGCTTCGCGGCCCAGTTCGGAACCGGTGCCGGCGGTGGTCGGAATGGCGATCAGCGGCGGCAGGTCGAGGGCCGGATGATCGCCCAGGGTCGGGTACTGCGCGATCAGCTGCGACCATTCGAAATGGCGCAGGCCATCGGCATCACGGCTGAGCAGGGCGATGCCCTTTGCCGCATCCAGCGCGCTGCCGCCACCCAGGGCGATCAGCGAGTCGTGGCCGCCTTCGGCCAGGGCCAGGGCGCCGGCAGTGACTTCCTCCAGCGCGGGGTTGCTGGAGAAACCGTGGAACAGCGCGTAATCGATGCCGGCGGCTTCCAGGCGGCGGCGCACTTCGTGCAGCGGCGGCAGTTCGAGCATGCCGGGGTCGGTGACCAGCAGCGGCTTGCGCATTCCGGCGAGGCGGCAGCGCTCGGCCAACTGGTCGAGGGCGCCGACGCCGCAGAGGATTTCCGTGGGGTAGTTCCAGTAGTTCAGGGTGGACATGGGAAGCTCCGGATTGCAGGCATGACCTGCCCGTGCCGGGGCGCAGGGCAGTCCGGCAGGGCAGAAGGAAGGGAGAGGCGCCGGTGCGTGCCGGCGCGGATGATTCAGTCGATGGCTCAGCCGACCGCGCGGCCAGCGAAGCTCAGGCTGGTGGCGATGCGGCGGTGCGGCTTGGCGATGAACAGGTAGGCCAGGCCGAACAGGGCGAGCACGGAGAACACCACGACCACCGCCCAGACCTGGAACCAGGGCGCGCCGGGCGGGGCGAGCATTTCCCGCGGCCAGGCCACGTTGATCGCCTCGAACACCAGCCAGGCCACGGCGATGACGTTGACCAGCAGGCCCTTGCGGCCCAGGTTCAGTGCGCCCTTGTCCGGGTCCCAGCGACCGCTCAGGCGGGCATACAGGGCGCTGGCGGCAACGATCAGGAAGACGAAGAAGAAGCCGCCGCTGCCGAAGGCGATCAGCGTACCCACCGCGGTGGCGTTCAGCCCCAGCGCCAGGCCCAGGCTGGCCAGCAGGGTGCTGCAGACCATCGCGGCCATCGGCACCTTGCGTTTGTCCACGCGACGCAGCAGGGCGGAGCCGGGAAGGATTTCATCGCGGGCCATGCCGAAGATGGCGCGGCCGATGTACGTCTGCACCGACACCACGCAGGCAACGAAGGCCACCAGCACGATGGCCACGAACGGCCGCTCGGCCCAGGCGCCGAAGGCGTCCACCACGGCGGGGGTCACCGGGTCGATGATCTGCCCGCTGACCACGGCGGCGGGGTCCTTGTACGACAGGGTGACGGCGAAGGCGGTGAGCATCACGGTCAGCCCGACCACCAGCATCGAACGCAGGATGGCGCGCGGTGTGGAGACGCGGGCGTCGGTGGTTTCCTCGGAAATCTGCGAGCAGGCGTCGAAGCCGAGGAAGGCCCAGCCGCCCACCGCCAGCGCGGTGAGGAAGCCCGACCAGTAAGTGCCGCCGGAGACTTCCAGGGCATTCAGGCTGCTGAACAGTATCTCGAAGGAGTGGTTGCGGAAGAACAGCAGCAACAGCACGCCGATGCCGATGGAGGCGATGGCCTCGGCGAAGATGCCGGCGTTGACGAAGTACTTCAGCGGGTTGATGCCCAGCAGGTTCACGCCGAGCCCCAGGGCCAGCAGCGCCGCACCGCAGAGTACCTGGGCGTTGGCCGATGGCGGCTCGCCGGTCACCAGCAGGCCGAGCCAGAAGCCGCCCAGGTAGGCAACCGTGGTCAGCGAGGCGAGGGCAGAGGCCAGGTAGAGGAAGCCGGTGAACCAGGCCGCGCGGTCGCCGATCAGTCGGCGCACCCACTGGTAGCAGCCGCCGGCCAGGGGGAACTGCGAGGACAGTTCGGCGTACACCAGCGCCACGCTCAGTTGCAGCAGCAGGCACAGCGGCACGATCCACACCCACGACGGCCCGACGCTCATGGCGCCCAGGGACATCACCGAGTAGATGCCGACGACCGGGGAAATGGTGGCGAAGCCGACGGAAAACGAGGACCACAGGTTCAGCCCGCGGTCCAGCTCCTGGCGGTAGCCGTGGCTGGCGAGCAGGCTTTCGTCGCCACTGGCGACGGTGGAGCTGCGAAGGTCAGACATGCCGGCCTCCGGTGTTCAGGGAAAAGGGGGATTCACGGCCAGGCATGAGTGGGCGAAGGCGCATGGGAGATCCTCGGGGCAGTTGGAGTTGTTATCGAGAACCCGCGTCTCTAGAGGACGGCTGAGTAGCTGGCGCTGTCAGTGCAGCGCAGAGCCAGAGTAGGGCGCTGCCGCATCAGGAAAAATTCATATTTGATTGGGCTGACATCAATTGAGGCTGATGTTTGTGGGGTGGTTGCCGGAATGATGCCAGGGCAGGCAGGGGATTGCCCGTGTAGGAGCGCGTGCCAACGATCAGGCTGGGCGGAGGGCAGGTAAGGAACGGAAAAGGCGGGAACCGGGAACGACAGCGCGCTCCCGGCGTACAGCAGTATCAGCAGTGCTTGTCCTGCCCGGCCTTCTTCTCGGCTTCCGGCTGGGCGTTCTGTGCGGTCTGCTGCTCGGCGTCGGTCTTGGCGCGAGTGGCCTGCATGGCCTGATAGTTGGACTCGGTCAGGCGGTTGGTCATCAGGGCGGATTCTTCGGCCATGGAAGCCTGGCTAGTGAGCAGGGCGGCGAGGGACAGGACACTGGCAGTGAGCAGTTTCATGAAGGAATTCTCGGGTAGTGGACTTCTGATGGGTGTTGCTCGCGAGTGGCCACAGTCTACTGACCGGTAGCCTGACGAACCCATGCGGAAATCTGTTGGGAATGATCGAATCGTGCAGGCCAGTTGATGCAGGCCAGCCCCCGTCGAGTTGGGAGCTGGCTCGCAGCCAGCGAAATTTCTGGCTTGGAGGGGAAAAGTGATCAACCTGTCGCTGATCGCGAAATAGCCAACCCTGAAGCCCTGCTAATGAATCCATGCAAGGCGCCTAACGAGTCGATCCTCTCGTCAGGCCTTTACATAGACCCATGCCTGCAGGCCCGACTGCAGCCGGACATTGATCCGCTGGTAGTCGGATACCTCGTAGGCGTCCGCTGCCAGCAGCTCCTGCGGGGTGATCTCGAAGACGGTGCCGGGCACGCGGTCGGCCTCCGCGCCGCTGTACTGGACGATGGGGTGGTGGGTCTTGCCGCTGGTGGCGAGCACGGCCGGGTCGGTGATCTCCACCCAGTCGGTGCGGAAGGCCACCAGCGCGTCGGCGCGGCCTTGCAGCTCGCGGCCGAAGCTGGCCAGTTGCACGGACTTGTCCTGCAGGGTGCCGTAGGAGAACAGCAGTACGTTTTCAGTCATCGCAGGGGCTCCGGGTCAGGCCAGCAGGTCTTCGTAGAAGGCGCCGTAGGCCTTGCTCGGGTGGGCGATCTGGATTTCCAGGATCCACAGGCCGCCGTGGGGATGCTCGGCGTAGTCGCCCAGGTCGCCGGCGCGGTAGATGGCGTGGGGGAAGTCGCTGACGCGGTGACCCTTGATGTCCAGGTTGAGCTTCCAGCCCATGGCCTCGGCCTGCTGGTGGGCGAAGTCGTAGAGCTCGACGCCGCTGCAGCCGGTCTCGCGCCAGCGCGCCTCGACGCGCTGGAACAGCGTCTTCGCCGCCGCTGCGCAGGCTGTCATCTGCGGATCGTCGCCGGTGACGAAGGTGGCGCCGGCGTCGCCTTCATGGCCGCGCCAGACCACGCCCATGTCGATGAAGAAGATGTCGTTCTCACCCAGCACCGGGTTGCCCTCGGAGCGCTGCTTGAAGGTCTTCAGGGTATTGGCGCCGAAGCGGATCAGCAGCGGGTGCCAGATGCGCTCCATGCCCAGGTCGGCGAGCACCTGCTTGCCGATGGCGACGGCCTCCAGTTCGGTCATGCCGGGGACGATCGCGGCGGCGATGGCGTCCACGGCTTCCCAGGTGCGAGCCTGGGCGTATTGCATCGATTCCAGCGCGTAATTCGCGCCGACGGCTTCCTTGGCGTACACGGCGGTATTCATTCTTCTTCTCTCTGAGCGACAACCTTATCGCCGTATATATTTCTACATACCGGTAGGGAAATTCAATCGCGGGCTCAACAGCAGGACATTGCACAGGCGATGAAGGCGGTCGTCAGGGTAGTGATGCTCAAGCCGACCAGGAACAGGGTGTCGGCGAGGCGCTCCAGCCGATGGTTGCGCTGCAGCTTGCGGGTACGCAGGCCGAAATAGGCAGCGAGGGTGGTGGCCAGGTAGATCACCGTGTTCACCGCGAGCATATCCTGGCCGATCAGGTCGACGCGGTGCTGGCCGACGATGATGCGCAGGATGCCGACCACGGTCAGGCACACGCCGACCATGGCGCCGGACGCGGCGAAGATGTGCACGCAGATGTCTTCGTCCAGTTGCGCGGTGTGGCTCTTGTGGCTCATGACGGGACCTCCCGGGCCGGCTGCTGCGGTTCATCCGCTCGCCTTGCCGGCTTCGTTGTGGCTGCCATGATAGGAAGGACGCGGCGCTTGCTGTACTCGCTTTCCCGGTGGCCCCAGGTGATACGAAAAACAGCGGAAAATCAGCCAGATAGCCGTCGCTTGCCGAGGCAGGCACGGGCGCTGGAGAAGGTCGAGCTCATATTGGAAGCGTCGCGGCGCATCCTGGAACGTCATGGCCTGGAGGGGTTCACCACCAACCACGTGGCGGAACTGGCGGGGGTCAGCGTCGGTTCGCTCTACCAGTACTTCCCCAACAAGGAACGCATCCTCGACGAACTGGCCCGACGCGAGCTGGCGGCGCTGGCCACCGGGATCATGGGCGCGCTGTCCGCTCGCCCGCCGGAAACGCCCGGCGAGCGCATCCGCGCGGTGATCCACGCGGCCGTCAGCGCCTACGGCGGGCGCACCGGCGCGCACAAGGCGCTGATGCACTACCTGATGACCCGTGGTGGTGGCAGCCCGCTGCCGGCGCTGCGCGGCAGCATCATGACCCACCTGGTGACCCACGGCCTGATCGGCCATGACCAGCAGCTGCGCAAGCTCGACGAGCCCGAGGTGTTCGTGCTCGCCCACGCTGTCGGTGGCGTGCTGCGCGCGCTGCTGGAGGACCCCGCTGCCCTGGCGCCGGGGCGGCGCGAGGGCATCGAGGAAGCGCTGGTGCAGTTGGTGCTGGCGTACTACGGGCGGGGCGAGGCGGGCTGAAGCCCGGCGCCCGTCACAGCCACCAGCGCAGCAGGTAGAACGCCCCCATGCTGAGGAGCACGCTGAGCAGTACGTTGCGCGTCCACAGCACTAGGGCCACGGCGACGATGGCGCCGAGCAGGTAGGGGTTGTCCACGCGCAGGTTCAACTGGTGTTCGGGAAGGAACACGATTGGTCCGCAGATCGCCGTGAGCATCCCCGGCACGGCGAAGCCGAGGAACTGCCGCACGTTGCTGCTCAGGCGGATCGGCAGGCGCGGCTCAAGGAACACGTAGCGGTTGAAGAACACGATCAGGCCCATGCCGAAGATCACTGCCCAGGCCATCATGCGCGCACCCCCGAGAATTTCTGGCAGAGGAAGCCGGCGAACATCCCCGCCAGGCCGGAAAGCACCAGCGCCGAACCGACCTGCCAGTAGCTGAGCAGCACCGAGCAGAACAGCGAGACGGCGACGCAGACCACGGTCGGGATGTTCTTCACCACCGGCACGATCAGGGCAACGAAGGTGGCGGCAATGGAGAAGTCCAGCCCCAGGTGCTCGAGGCCGGGAATGCTGGTGCCGACCAGTACGCCGGCGAGGGTGAAGAGGTTCCAGGCGATGTAGAACGTCAGGCCCACGCCCAGGGCGTACCAGCGGTTGAAGGTATCGCGGTCATGGCCGCTGGTGAGGGCGAACAGTTCGTCGGTGAGCAGGAAGCCCAGCCCGGCGCGCCAGCGCCCCGGCAGCGGGGCAATCACCGGGCGCATGGTCATCCCGTAGAGCAGATGTTGCGAGGTCAGCAGCAGGGTGGTGATCATGATCGAGAAGAACCCGGCACCGCCCTTGAGCATGCCGATGGCCACCAGTTGCGCGGCGCCGGCGAAGACGATGGCCGACAGGCCCTGGCCGTGCAGTGGCGAGAGCCCGGCGTCGATGGCCAGGGAGCCGGCGAGCAGACCCCAGGGCAGGACCGCGAGCGACAGCGGCATGATGTCGATCGCGCCCCTGAGGAAGGCGCGAGAGGGAAGCTGATCTTGGGACATGAACGTTTCTTGCAGGCAGGTAAGTGCTTTCAGCGTGGCAGAGATCGGCGCCGGCTGGCTTGAACAATCTTGCTGTCATTGCCCTCGAGTGCTTCCTTTTCGCGAATGCTCAGGACGGCGTGCGCGAGAGAAATGCCAGGAGGGTAGCCTCTTCGGCGCTCAGGTTCTGCCGCTTGCGCTGCTTGCGCAGGCCGGCCAGTTCGCCAGCGAGGAAGGCTTCGACTACCTGCGGATGCACGTAGCATTTGCGGCAGATCGCCGGGGTATTGCCCAACTCGTCGGCGACCTGCTGGATGATCTCCTTGAGCTGGCGGTTGGCGCTTTTCTCGTCCTCCCAGCGGGTCTTGCGGCAGTACTCCAGGGCCAGGGCAGTGCCCGCCCAGGTGCGGTAGTCCTTGGCGGTGAATTCTTCGCCAGCGTGCTCACGCAGGTAGGAGTTGATGTCGCGGGAGTCGATCATATGCCGCTGCCGCTCTTCGTCCAGGTACTGGAACAGTTGCTGGCCGGGCAGCTCCAGGCAGCGCCGGAGGATGCGTGCCAGGCGCGGGTGCTCGATGTCCACGTTGTGCTTGACGCCGCTCTTGCCGCGAAAGGCGAAGTGGATGCGGGTGCCCTGTACCTCGACATGACGGTTGTTCAGGGTGGTGAGGCCGAAGGAGCGGTTCTGCTTGCGGTAGCGCTGGTTGCCGATGCGGATCAGTGTGCGATCGAGCAGCGCGACCACGGTCGCCATGACCTTCTCCGCGCCCAGGCCCGGCTGCGCCAGGTCTTGCTCGATGCGCCGGCGCAGGGCTGGCAGGCATTCGCCGAAGCGCAGCAGGCGTTCGTACTTGGCGCTGTCGCGCACCTCGGTCCAGCGCGGGTGGTAGCGGTATTGCTTGCGCCCGCGCACGTCGCGCCCGGTGGCCTGCAGGTGGCCGAGCGGGTCGATGCAGATCCACACATCGATATATGCCGGCGGAATGGCGAGCCGGTCGATGCGCTGGATTTCCGCCTCCACGCGGATGCGTTCGCCACCCGGGTCGAAATAGGCGAAGCGCCCGCGCAGCCGGCGCCGGCTGATGCCCGGCAGGCTGTCGTCGACGTAGTGCAGGTCGGGCGGTAGCTCAGGCAGTTCCGACGGTGTACCCATGGCGGCTCCTCGAAGGTTCTTGCGTGTATGGATCGCGCAAGGGCGCTTCGAGTGCCGTTTTTTTCACTTGGCCAGATTCAGGGGCGGACGTCCTCCACTGCCAGGTGCGTGGGCGAGATCAGCCGGGGATCCGCCCCGCCGAACAGGGTGCGCAGATAATCCTCCTGGCTTTGCAGGCCGCGGCGCACCAGCCAGGCGCGGCCGCCGGGCAGGGCGCGCAGCAGACAGTGGAAGAGCAAGCGCGGCGGCGCGCTCAGCAGCGGGTACCACGGCAGGCTGCCGCCGGGCAGGCCGAGCGCGCGCCGGCCATGGGCGTCGATGAAGGTGCCGGCGATGCTCAGGTGGATGGCCCGGTTCAGCCGCCCGCGCAGCCAGGCGAAGTTGGCGTAGTGGCGCTGCAGCGGTTCGTCCACCAGCGCCGAGCCGAGAATACGGCTGCTGTCGTCTGGCGGCGCCTGGGACAGCAGGTTGTGGTAGAGCGCGCGGATCGCGTCGTTCTCGCTGGCGCACAGCCAGCGCTCCTCGACGCCCATCAGCCAGGCGATGTAGCGCCAGAGGTGAATGATCGCTTCGCGCTCGCGCCGGCTCAGGGCCACCCCCAGCATGCGCTGGCCGATCAGGAAGATCGCCGAGAAGGCCAGGTAGGTCGCGTGCATGTCGCCCTGATTGACCGGCAGGCCGTAGTGGGCGAAGTCCCAGGCTTCCAGCCGTGAAACCCGCCGCCGCACCAGGGCGTGCACCAGCCGCACGTGCAGCGTGCTGCGATAGCCCGCTGCGCCCCGCGCCATGCCGCCGGGACGGGTGCAGTCGATCCACCATTTGGTGGTTTCGGCGATGCGCCGCTGCGGGCCTTTCTCCAGCGCGCCGGTGAGCACGAGGGTGCGGTTGATTCCGGAAGCCTGGTAGCCGGCCAGCAGGCCCAGGTCGCGGAGTACGCGCATGCCGGTGAGCCCCGACAGACCACAGGCACCTGCACCTTCATCGAGGCGTTGCAGGTCGACCCAGGCGGGCAGCGCGTTGACCTGGGCGAAGAAGGTCTTCAGCGGCTCGGGTGCGCCGGGGATAGCGGCGATACCCTGGTTCAGCGCCTGCTCGTAAAGGCGCATGCCACTGCCAAGGCCGACGTCGAACATCCACTCCACCAGTGTATCCATGGGTGCATCGCCCACCGTGAGGGACTCACCGATGGCCTGCCAGGTCGCGGCATCCGGTTCACTCGGACCCTTGAGGAAGCGCCGTACCGGCGCGGCAGTGCGGCGGGCGCGCTGCAGGTCGGCGCCGTGGCGGGTGGGCAGGGCGGTTGCGCTCATCGATTCATACCTTGGTTGGGTGGCCGGGTGGATTCGTCGAATTACGCTATTGCGAGTATTTGCTCGCATTCAACTCGCATCCGGCTCGCACCAGGAGACAGGCATGAGGAAGCAACCCACGCAGCAGCGCGCCAGCGAGATGGTGGCGGTGCTGGTCGAGGCGGCGGCGCTGGAGATCGGTGAGCGCGGCCTCGATGGCCTGACCACCAACCACGTGGCACGTCGCGCCGGGGTAAGCGTCGGCTCGCTTTACCAGTACTTCGCCAACAAGGAGATGATCGTCGAGGCCCTGCTGATGCAGCGCGCCAGGACCTTGATGAAGGTGGTGCACGAGCGCGTCACGCCGTTACTGGGTGCAGACATCGGCAGCGTCACCCGCGCTGTGCTGGAGGGCATCTTCGAGCAGGTCGAGGGCGATGCGGCGCAGCGCGAGCTGCTGCGGCACTGGCACCGGCTCAATTCCGCGCCGGTGTTCCAGACCCTGGAGCAGCAGATGATGGAGGTGTGCAGGCAATACCTGATGCGCCACTTCGACGACTACCGCATCGACAACCTGCCGGCCGTGCTGTTCGTGATTATCAACTCCGTGCAGTACACCACCGCGCGCTACCTGAGCGAGGCACAGCCGCTGCTGGGGCGCGAGGAGGTGATCGATACGCTGGCACGGATGGTCGAGTCCCTCTGTGCGCCACGCACCCGGCCAAGCCAATAGGAGCGCCGGCAGCGGCGCAGCGTTCGTCGCAAGGCATCAGGAAGGCACAAGTAGGATGGCGTGGAGCGCAGAGTTACCGGCAGGTATGGTGCCAGCGGGTACCGCCAGAAAGTGCCAAAGAAAAAGCCCCGGAAGGCTCGCGCCGACCGGGGCTTCGTTCACTGCATCAGGCCACGACAGGAATCATCGGGTCAGCCGCTGCCAATGCGGTGGCGCGATCGGCGGCCGGCGGGTAGATCCACACGGTGTTGATCTCGGTCTTGATCTTCTTGCCTTCCTCGCGCTGGAAACGCACCTGGCGGTCCCAGCCTTCGGTGAACAGCGCGCCCCAGGCGCCCAGGTCCAGGCAGGTTACGTACTTGGGCTGGCTGTAGGGGATCGGCGCTACGCCCAGCAGGTCGGCGGCGGCGTTGTTACCGGCGGAGCGACCCAGGGCGATGGCATGCTGGCAGGTCATCAGCGCGTAGTTGCCGACGTCGTCGGTGGCGGCGTAGGCGGTATCGCCAGTGGCGAATACCGCGTCCTGGCCGATCACCTGAAGGTTGCGGTCCACATGCAGGCGGCCCTGGCGGTCACGCTCGCCGGAAACCTGCTCGGTCAGCGAGCTGGCGCGTACGCCGGCGGTCCAGATCACCGTCTTCGCCTCGATGCGCTCGCCGCTGGAGAGGGTCACGCCGTACTCGTCGATGGATTCCACCGAAGCCTTCAGGCGCCATTCCACGCCCAGTTCGGCGGAAGCCTCGGCCACCACGGACTGCGAGGTGACGCCCAGCGCGCCGCCAATCTCGGCGCCGCGATCGACCACGATGACGCGCACCTTGGCCTCCGCGCCCAGCACTTCGCGCAGTCGCGCCGGCATTTCAGCGGCGGTCTCGATGCCGGTGAAGCCGCCACCGGCGACGACTACGGTGTTGCGTGCTTCTGACTCCGGCAACTGGTGCAGCGCGCGGAGGTGCGTTTCGAGGCGCACGGCCTGGTCGATGTCGTCCACATCGAAGGCGTGCTGGATGCCCGGCAGGGCGGGGCGGGCGACCTTGCTGCCGCTGGCGAGGATCAGGCGGTCGAAGCCCAGGGTGGCGATTTCGCCGCTGGCGTTGCGGTAATCCAGCTGGCGGCCGTCGACATCGATCTGCTCGGCGCTGCCCTGGATGAAGGTCACGCCCACGGCGCCGAACAGGTCGCCCAGCGGCGCGGCCATCTGGTGCACGTTCGGCTCATAGAAGCGCGGGCGGATGCGCAGTTCGGCCTGGGGCGCGAGGACCGCGACTTCGACGTCGCCACGCTGGTGCAGGTCGAGCAGACGGGTGGCGCTCAGGGCGCTCCACATACCCGCGAAACCGGTGCCGACGATCAGGATGCGTTGTTTCATGGTGCTCTCCGACGAAAAGGATGAATCCAGGTTGTTGGGTTCCCGAGTGCCTGATATCGGAGCGGTTCGCTTCCCGGCTCGCCTCGGATAACTGAGACTATATTGGTCGTAGTTAAGTGGCGCAACCGATTTCTGCCACAAACTCCGACCGTTCGTCACGGGCGGGGCGGGAAAGAACCGCTTCTTCTGTTTATGCGGCGGACAGGAAAAAGAGTCGATAGCCCGCGTACCGCAGATGACAGCTCGTCAGAATGCATGCTTAAGTGCTTGCCGGATGCCCGACAGGGCTTGAGAATAGTGCGACTGATCTAGTCGGAGTTTGTGATGGCTTTGTACAGTGCAGGCGTGGAGTACGGCATTCACTGCCTGCTCTATTTGACAGACGAGAAGGGCGACAGCCGCGACTCCAGCGTGCGTGCGCTGGCGGAGCTGCAGGGCGTGCCCCAGGAGCTGCTCGCCAAGGTCTTCACCAAGCTGGCCAAGGCCGGGCTGGTGGCGGCCACCGAAGGCGTGCGCGGCGGCTTCCGCCTGGCGCGGCCGGCAGACGAAATCACCGTGCTGGATATCGTCAGGGCCATCGACGGCGACAAGCAGATCTTCGAGTGCCGCGACATCCGTGGGCGCTGCGCCGTGTTCGAAGGCTCGCCCCCGGAATGGGCGACCTGCGGCACCTGCTCGATCCACGCGGTCATGCTCACCGCGCAGAAACGCATGGAAGAGGCCCTGGCCCAGCACACCGTGCTCGACCTCGCGCGCCGCGTCGGGCGCAAGGCTCCACCGGAGTTCAGCGAGGCCCTGGTGCGCTGGATGGACGGCCAGCGCGACGGTTCCAGCGCCGTCAGCTGACCTGGAGCGCCCTAGCGCGCATCACCGCCGCGCGGCTTGTAGAAGACGAACTCGTCGGTCTCTGCCGTGCGGATGTATTCCTTCGCCCATCCAGGCGAGGCGTGGCGGTCGTGGAAGTACATGGCGCCGCGCGTGCGGTCGCTGAGCTGCTGGTTCAGGGCCCGGCGGGCAATTTCCTTGGCGATGTCGTAGCGGTTCTTCTCTTCCACCTGGTCGGATCGGCCGTCGCACCACCAGGAGAACTGGCAGTGCTTCTGCGCCTGGCCCTGCTTGACCACGCCGCACACGGTGTCGGGGAAGCCCCCATGGCCCATGCGGTTGAGCACCACATTGGCCACTGCCTCCATGTCCGCCTTGCCGCCGCCCTTGGCTTCCCAGTAGATGGTCCGCGACAGGCAGGTGATGGCGTCGTCCAGCGGCGCCTTGCCGGCCGGGTCCAGCGCCTTGACCTCGGATTTGCTGATGGGCGCCGGGCTGGTTACTGCCGTCGCCGGGTGGGCGACCTGCTGTTCCAGCACTTCGGCCTTGTTCACCGCGGCCTGGGCTTTCTCGTCGGTGGAGGTGCCGATGGAGGCGGCGAAGGAAGAGGGCGCCCACAGGGTGAGCAGCAACAACGGAAGAAGGCGGCACATGTTCGAACCTACCTGCGCGGCGAAATCAGTCTGGTCGTTGTGCGAATCCTGCGAAGCAGTCGCGCAACGACGCCCTTCAGGCCGCCTCTCTCCGTCTCGAAGTGGCGAGGCGACTGCGCCTGGTCGTTGTGACTGGGCTGCGCGGAATTAGATTCAACTTTCCAGCCAGACGGTAGCCGCCGTAGCCCACGAGTGACGGGACCTAGGGCACATAGCGCTGAAGGAATTCGTCTACCGCCTGCAGTACCGCCGGCTGTTGCTCGCGGTGCGGAACGTGGCCGCAATCGGGCAACAGCCTGAGCATCGTCGGTACGCCGGGGACCGAGGTGAAACGCTCCGGGTGTGCGGCCGAGCCGTACTCGTCCTGCTCGCCGTGCAGGCTGAGGATCGGGCACTTCACCTGCGCCAGTTCCGCATCCAGGTTCCAGTCGCTGAAGTCGTCGGACAGCCAGGTATCGACCCAGGCGCGCAGCACCCAGAAGGCCTTGTCGCCGTGGTACTTCTGCAGGCGCTCCAGCTGCCCTTCGCGGGCGAACTCCACCTCGGCGGCGCGGATGCCGTCGCGGGTCTGGTGCTCGACGAAGGCCTGGGCCGACTCGGTGATCAGCGCCGCGCACGCCTGCGGATGCTGTGCCACACAGGCCACCGCCATGGCCCCGCCGACGCTGTGGCCGAACACCACGCAGCGTTCGAAGCCGAAGTGCCGTTGCAGCAGGGGGAAGAAACTGCGCGCCTCGTCGTCGATGAAGTCCAGCGGCAGGGCGCCGGGATAGCGCTCGGAGCGGCCGAACCCGAGGCGGTCGTAGGCGATCACCTGGCGACCGGTGCTGCGCGCGAGCTGCTCCGGGAAATCGCGCCACAACGTCACGCAGCCCAGCGAGTCGTGCAGCAGCAGGATCGGCTCGCCGACGGTTTCGGCGGGCGTCCAGTCCTGAGCGAACAGCTGGCCCTTCTCGCTGCTGATCCAGTGCTCCTGGGTGATGACGGGCAACGACATGACACTCTCCTGTACTGACTCGCTGTGGGTTCGGTCATAGTATTCCCGCCAGGTGCCCGAGGCGATGTTCAGACGGGCGTATGCATAGTCCGATCGGGCCAGGAGGGTATTTGAAACAGGTGGCGATTCTGGCCTATGACGGCTGCTGGGCGATGGGGTTGTTTTCGGCGGCGGACTTTTTCCGCATTGCGGCTTTGCTGGAGCAGCACCTGGGCGTGGAGCCGTCCTTCTCGGTGCGCGTGGTCTCTGTCGATGGCGCGCCGGTGTGTGCGGCAGGCGGTCACGTCATCACGGCGGAGGTTGCGCTGGCGGATGTCGAGGCCGCCTCGCTGATCGTCCTGCCGGCCATCGAAGGGCCGCGTCTGGCCGGCTTCGAGGCGGATGTGCGGGTGCTGGCCTGGCTGGGCCAACGCATCGACGCTGGCGCGCGGGTGCTGGCGTTGACCACGGGCGCTGCCTGGCTGGCAGCCAGCGGGCGCCTCGATGGCGGCCTGCTCGCCACGCATTGGGCCTTCGTCCGGCAACTGGGCAAGCGCTATCCGGCGTGCCGCTTCGTGGCGCGTGAGTCCTTCCTGCAGGAGGGCGGGCTCTACAGCACCGGATCGCTCAATGGTTGCTTCGATGCGTTGCTGGATATTCTCGCCCGCGATTGCGGCGACCGTTTCGCCCAGCTCTGCGCCACCCACCTGCTGGTCGCCGACCCACACCGCCTCGGACCGATCCTGCCGGGCCATCGCAACCATTGCGACGACGCTGTGCTGCGGGTGCAGGACTGGATCGAAAGCCACCACGCCGAACCGCTGACCATCGAGCGCATGGCGCGCCAGGCCGGGGTCAGCGAGCGCACCTTCAAGCGCCGTTTCAGCGAAGCGACGAAGCTGCCACCCAATCTCTATCTGCAGCAGGTGCGCATCGACAAGGCGAAGAAGCTGCTGCTGGCGACCCAGTTGTCGGTGCGCGAAATCGCCGCCGAGGTCGGCTACGAGAACGTCAGTTTCTTCGTCCGTCTGTTCAAGGCGCGGGTCGGAACCACCCCGGCGCGCTGGCGTGAAGGTGCTTCCTGAAGGCTGCTAAGGAAACCTTAAGGCAGCTCGGCGATGATGACGACTCGCGGCCGGTAGTTGTCCCGGGCAGTGCTCACACCGGGTCCGGCCGCTTTTTTTGAATTGAAGAGGAGTCCTGCCTTGGACACTTGCCCTGGTCGATTGCGACAGGTCTGAACAGCGAGCCGTCCGGCAGAACCCTGCCACTGTCTCGCTGCGTTGCGGACAGTGGCGCTACGCATCCCGCCACGGGATGACGTCGCACCATTCCCCTGCGGGGCCGGTCCGGCCCTTCGCTCTCTAGCAATCTCCATCACCCGAATGCGCGCCGGCGTCGCCCGGCGCATGGAGCGGCCGCGCGTCGCGAACGAGGTGGAACATGGATTGGAAAATCTTCCTGCTGCGGGTCGCCGCGGCACTCATTCTGGGCGCCCTGATCGGCGCCGAACGCCAACTGCGCCAGCGCCTCACCGGCCTGCGCACCAACGCGCTGGTCAGCACCGGTGCCTGCCTGTTCGTGCTGATGACCCAGGCCATGCCGGGGCTATCCGCCGATGCGCCGCGTATCGCTGCGTACGTGGTGTCGGGGATCGGCTTCCTCGGTGGTGGCGTGATCATGCGCGATGGCCTCAACGTGCGTGGCCTGAACACTGCCGCCACGCTCTGGTGCACCGCTGCCATCGGCGTGCTGTGCAGCATGGGGCTGTTGCTGGAAGCTGCGCTGGGCAGCGTGGTGGTGCTCTGCGCCAACATCCTGCTGCGTGACATCGCCCAGCGCATCAATCACCAGGACGTGCTGCCGGCCAGCGAGGCGGAGCAGCGTTATGGCGTCGCCATCATCTGCCGCGCCGAAGACGAGATCCAGGTGCGCAGCCTGATGCTGCACAGCCTGGACAGCAGCGAACTGCGCCTGCAATCGCTGCACAGCGAGGACCAGGCCCACCCGGCGAAACTGGAAGTGCGCGCCGAACTGCTCGGCGGCCATGGCGCCACCGGCCAGCTGGAACGCATGGTCAGCCGCATCAGCCTGGAGAAGGGCGTCAGCTCGGTACGCTGGCAGCTGTTCGAGCTGGCCAGCGATTGATAGTCCACGCGCGCTCCTGGGCTCTTCGTAGGATGGGTGGAGCGCAGCGATACCCATGCTGCTGGTGTAATGCGTTGATGGGTATCGCTACGCTCCACGCCATCCTACAAGGGCTCGCAGCTCTCAGCTCTCGCGGGCGGTGCGGCAACCGCAACGCGGCGCCGGTGCGCGGGCTTCCTCGGCCACCACACCGCGCCACCAGCGCTCGCCCTGGTGCGGCGCTTCGATGTCGATGCGCTCGCCCATCATCGGGGTGGTAACTGCCAGCCCGCGCTCGCCGGCGATTTCAAGCACGCGCTCGAAGGGCTCGTACCAGGCGTGCATG
The DNA here is from genome assembly GCF_014852215.1 of Pseudomonas sp. PDM19. NCBI lineage: Bacteria > Pseudomonadati > Pseudomonadota > Gammaproteobacteria > Pseudomonadales > Pseudomonadaceae > Pseudomonas > Pseudomonas sp. PDM19. The sequence continues at coordinate 737,329 of NZ_JACVBG010000001.1, forward strand.
GCCAGGTCGAAGGTGCCATTGTGGATCGGCAGCAGCCAGCGGCCGTTGAGGTCCTGGTGCGCCTGCACGGTCTGCTGCGGGTGCATGTGCACGTAGGGCCAGTGTTCGTTGTAGGCGCCGGTTTCCATCAGCGTCAGGTCGAAGTGACCGAAGCGCCGGCCGATCTCGGCGAAGCCGTCGAAGTAACCGGTGTCGCCGCTGAAGAAGACGCGCAGGCTGTCGTCCTCGATCACCCAGGAGCACCACAGGGTGCGGTTGCCGTCGCGCACGCCACGGCCGGAGAAATGCTGCGCCGGGGTGGCGGTCATGCACAGGCCGTCCACCGTGGTGCTCTGCCACCAGTCCAGCTGGCGGATTTTCTCTGCCGGCACGCCCCAGTCGAGCAGGCGGTCGCCGACGCCCAGCGGGGTGAGGAAGACTTCCGCGCGCTCGGCCAGTACGGCGATGGTCGCGCGGTCGAGGTGATCGTAGTGGTCGTGGGAGAGGATCACGCCGCGGATCGGCGGCAGGTCCTGCAGGGCAATTGGCGGCGCGTGGAAGCGCTTGGGCCCGGCAAAGCTGAAGGGCGAGGCGCGATCAGAGAACACCGGGTCGGTCAGCCACCAGCCACCGCGCAGCTTGAGCAGCAGGGTGGAGTGGCCGAGGCGGTAGAGGCTGCGGTCGGGCGCCTGCTCCAGCTCTTCACGGCTCAGCGCGCGCACCGGCACCGGGGCTCGCGGCACGGTGTTCTTCGGCTTGTTGAACAGCAGATCCCAGAGCACCTTCGCGCCCGGTTCGGGCATCTCGGCCGGGCGTGCCTTGAGGTTGCGGAATCTCCCGGCGATGTATTGCGGCGAGTGGCTGTAGTCGTCGATGGGCGCGCGTTGCAGTGGGAGGCGGGGCAAGGCACTGATCCTCAGTGGCGGAATGCGTCAGGGAAGCACGCTACAGGTTCCGCCGCCAGGGAGCATTACCGGCATTTTGATTCAGAACATCACCGTTATCGATGAAAGCGCGCCGGGGTTTCCCTGTAGGAGCTGGCCATGCCTGCGACATTTCTTGCGCCGGACCGTCACGGACGCCTGGAGCCGCGCCGTCAGTTGATCGGCCCTGCGAGCGGACATTCGCGGCGCCTGGTGGGCGCATACCTTGTCCGCGTATCGCGGGCGTGGTCCGCTCCTGCAGGGCACGCCGGGCGGCTCAGTTGAGCTTCGACAGGATGTCCCAGGCCAGCTTCACCCGCACCTCGTTGGGGTAGTTGCGGTTGGCGAGGATGACGATGCCGCGCTGCTTCGACGGGACGAAAGCCACGTAGGCGCCGAATCCACCGGTAGCGCCGGTCTTGTTCACCCAGACCTCCTGCTGCGGCGGCAACGGTTTGCGCAGCGCCGTTACCGGCTGGCTTTGCAGCACCATGCTGCTGCCGTTGTACTGCTGCAGTTCGGCGAGCTTGGGCGGGTAGGCGTACTGCTCCCAGATCAGGTCCTGGGTCATCGGGCCGACCTGGTAGTAGCCGGTGCGGGTGGCATCCACCGCCGCCCGCAGCTTGTCGCCGAGCTTCACCTCGCCCAGCTGCACCTGGACGAAACGCAGCAGGTCGCGGCTGCTGGATTTCACCCCATAGGCCTCGTCGGCGATCTGGTCGGGATTCACCCGCACCGGGGCGTCATCCTTGTCGTAGCCCTGGGCGTAGATGGCCTGGCGGGTCACCGGCACGTCGATGTGGGTATTGCTCAGGCCCAGCGGCGCGAAGACGTTGCGCTGCATCGCGGTCTTGAACGGCACGTCGAGCGCCCGCGCGGTGACGATGCCGAGCAGGCCGATGCTGGGGTTGGCGTAGCTGCGCTGGGTGCCGGCGGGGTACTGCGGCTGCCAGTTCCTGTAGTAGTCGGTGAGCTGCTGGGGCGTCTTAACCTCGTCGGGCAGTTGCAGCGGGAAGCCGCCGGCAGTGTGGGTGGCGAGCTGGATCAGCGTCACCTTGTCCAACGCACTGCCGCGCAGTTCCTTCAGGTAGCGTGTCGGGCTGTCCTGCAGCTTGAGCTTGCCCACGGCCTGGGCGAAACCGGCGAGGGTGGCGGTGAAGGTCTTGCTCACCGAACCGATCTCGAACAGCGTGTCGCTGCTCACCGGTTGTTTGTTCTCCTTCGACGCCACGCCGAAGTTGTAGAAGCGCTGCTCGCCGTGATCGGTGACGCCGATGGCGAGGCCGGCGATGTTCTGCTCGCGCATGACCTGCTGGGCGAGCTTGTTCACCTTGGCATCGAAATCCGGCGGGGCGGCCTGGGCGAGACTGGCGACGAGCAGGGAGGTGAGGCTGAGTACGAGCGGGGCGGTCCGGTGCATGACGACTTCCTGGGCAGTGCAATGGGCTGACCCTAGCATCGCTGCGGCCAGGTCTCCAGCCAGACCGGTAGCGCTACGCCGGCGCCCACGGCAGTGGTAGGATTCGCGCCCCATGCGAATCCACGACCTCGACCAACGCCTCGCCGACCTTGGCGCGCTGCCCCTGCACCGCGCGCGGATGCTGCGCGCCTGGCTGCAGGGCCGGCCGCTGGACGCCGGCACCAAGCGGCAAGCGACCGAGGATTTCCTGCCGCTGGGCGTGCGCAACGGCGTGGCGCAGGTCGCCGCCGAACTGGACGCCCTGGCGACCCTCCACTCGCGTCATCCCGGCGGTGACAACTCCGAGCGCCTGCTGGTGCGCCTGGCCGACGGGCAGATGGTGGAGAGCGTGCTGTTGCCGCGCGGCGGCGTGTGCGTGTCCACCCAGGTTGGCTGCGCCGTGGGCTGTCGCTTCTGCATGACCGGCAAGAGCGGCTTGCTGCGTCAGCTTTCCACCACCGAGATCGTCGCCCAGCTGGTGCTGGCAAGGCGCGTTCGGCCAGTGAACAAAGTGGTGTTCATGGGCATGGGCGAGCCGGCGCACAACCTCGACAACGTGCTCGAAGCCATTGACCGTCTCGGCACCGACGGCGGTATCGGCCACAAGAACCTGGTGTTCTCCACTGTCGGCGACCCGCGCGTCTTCGAGCGTCTGCCGCAGCAGCGGATCAAGCCGGCCCTGGCACTGTCGCTGCACACCAGCAATGCCGAGCTACGTGAGCATCTGCTGCCGCGTGCGCCGAAGCTGACGCCCGAGGAGCTGGTGGAGCAGGGCGAGGCCTATGCGCGCGCCACGAACTATCCGATCCAGTACCAGTGGACGCTGCTCAAGGGCGTCAACGACAGCCAGGAGGAGCTCGACGGCATCCTGCGGCTGCTCAAGGGCAAGTTCGGCGTGCTCAACCTGATCCCCTTCAACGCGCTGGAAGGCGACCAGTACCAGCGCCCGGATGGCGAGCGCATCGTCGAGATTGTCCGCTACCTGCACAGCCGTGGCGTGCTGACCAAGGTGCGCAACAGCGCCGGGCAGGATGTAGACGGCGGCTGCGGCCAGTTGCGCGCGCGGGCGACCGGGCTGATTGCCACGTCCGGTCGGCGGATTTCTCGTCTGGGCGAGTAATTACCGCGCGCCTTTGCTGTTCGAGATCTTGCACGGGTATCGCGCCGGTTGTTAGCCTTCCCCATCTGAAAAAACCAGCAGGGCTGGGTATGGCGATCCGGGTTGTCGAAGCACAAGAAGTAGATCAGCAGCGCATAGCCATTCCTGGTTGGGAACAGCAGTACACGCAGATGTCCGCCGGGCGATTCGCCGGGCGCATCCTGCACGCCGAAGTCGAGGGGATCGAGCTCTTTGAAGAGCAGATGAACCTGCGCGTGGAGCAGGAGTTCCACGCCCCGCCCGGCGCCCTGGTGTTCAGCTTCGACATGTCCGACAACGCCCTCTACCTGCTCGACGGGGAAACCCGCAACGCCTGGGTCACCCCGGAGAACTACCGCGAGGTGGCGGTGGTGATCAAGGAGTCGGCGAACTGGGGCCAGCCGGCCGATGCTTTCGCCGACCTGGTACTGACACCGCTGCGCTCGGGCCACTGCCAGTCGGTGGCCACTTCGCTGAGCAACCTGCTGACCGGAGCCTCGGTCGGCGGCGACCCGATGGATGCGCCGGGTGTGGCGCAGAGCATCGTCTCCCACTGTTTCTCGCTGCTGTGCGAAGCGCCCCTGGATGGCGAATGTCGCGCGCGCTCCATCGTCCAGGCCAAGCGCGTGGTGCAGCGGGTCAAGGAAGTGGTGAGCGACTGCCCCGACGAGCAGTTCGGCATGGCCGACCTCGCCGCCAAGGCGGGCGTTTCGCCGCGCACCCTGCAGCAGTCGTTCCTGCATTACGCGGGCATCCCGCCCATCGTCTGGCTGCGCAACCGGCGCCTGAACGCGGCACGACGGGACCTGCTGGCAGCCGCCGAGTCCGGCATGACCGTGGCCGAGGTGGCGATGAAGTGGTCGTTCTGGCACCTGGGGCGGTTTTCCCAGTCGTATTTCGCGCTGTTCGGCGAGTATCCGAAGACCACGGCGAAGCAGGGCGGTCGGGCCTGGTAGCGGCTATCAGTCATGGGCGCGGACGTTGTCCGCGGGTCGCGGGCATGGCCCGCACCTACACCGGGGTTTGCCGGCAGGAGCTGGCCATGCCTGCGACAGCCAGCGCGCCGGAGCATCACGGACGCAGTCCGCCACGGAAGAGAAAAGCCCCCGAATCGGGGGCTTTTTCGTTTACCGCAGAGCCAGTGATCAGCCCAGCAACTCGCGTACCCGATACCACGCCATGCCCAGCGCCAGCAGCGGCGAGCGCAGCAGCTTGCCACCGGGGAAGGTCAGGTGCGGCACGGCGCTGAACAGGTCCAGCCCCTTGCTTTCGCCCTGGTGGATGGCTTCGGCGAGCAGCTTGGCTGACCAGTGCGTGACGTTCAGCCCGTGGCCGGAATAGCCCTGGGCGAAATACACGTTCGGATGGCTCTTCAGCCGGCCGACCTGTGGGAAACGATTGGCGGTGATGCCGATCATGCCGCCCCACTGGTAGTCGAGCTTCACCTGCTCCAGCTGCGGGAACACCTTGAGCACCTTCGGCCGCATGTAGGCACCGATGTCCGCCGGGTCGCGCCCCGAGTAATGGCAGGCGCCGCCGAACAGCAGGCGACGGTCGGCCGTCAGGCGGTAGTAGTCCAGCCCCACCTTCTGGTCGCACAGCGCCATGTTCTGCGGGATCAGCTGCGCCGCCAGTTCCTCGGACAATGGTTCGGTGGCCACCACATAGCTGCCGGCGGGCAGTACCTTGCCGGTGAGCTTGGGTTCCAGCTCTTCCAGGTGCGCGTTGCAGCCGAGCACCAGGGTCTTGGCCAGCACGCGGCCCTGGGCGCAATGCACCACCGCCGTGGTGCCGTGCTCGATGCGCAGCACCGGACTCTGTTCGAAGACCTGCGCGCCGAAGGCCTTGGCCGCACGGGCCTCGCCCTTCACCAGATCGAGCGGGTGCAGGTGGCCCGAGCCCATGTCGATGTGTCCACCCGCGTAGAGATCGCTGGCGACCACTTCGCGCATGCGCTCCGGCGGCACCAGCCGGGTCTCGTGCGGGTAGTCCGAAGTGCTCAGCGACTCCTGCTCGCGGACCATGGCGGCGTATTGCGCCGGGGTATTGGCCAGCTCGCAGAAGCCCCAGCGCAGGTCGCACTCGATACCCAGTTCGGCGATGCGCTCGGCGACCAGGGCCACCGAATCGACACCCGCCTGCTCAAGGTAGTGCACGCCTTCCTCGCCGACGTATTTGGCGAAGCCGCTGACGTCGTGGCCGATGCCACGGATCAGCTGCCCGCCATTGCGTCCGCTGGCGCCCCAGCCGATGCGCCGGGCTTCCAGCAGCACCACGGAGTGGCCCTTGCGGGCCAGCTCCAGGGCCGCGTTCACGCCGGTGAAGCCGCCGCCGATCACGCAGACATCCGCACGCACCTCCCCCGCGAGGGAAGGGTACTGCTGACGGTCGCGGGCGGTCGCGGCGTAGTAGGACGCGGCGTGCTCCTCGGTGTGCTTCATGGCGCTTTCTCGTTTCATTGGTTGAACTTGATCTTGCTCCAGCTGCGGGTCATCAGGCGCATGATCTTGGGCGGCGGCGCCTTGGCGATGTACAGCTTGTCGAGCACGGCCTGGCTCGGGTAGACCTCGGGGTTGTTCTGCATTTCCTCGGGCAGCAGGGTCTTGGCGTCAGCGTTGGCGCTGGGGTAGCCGACGTACTCGCTGATGCCGGCGATCACCTTCGGATCGAGGACGTAGTTGATGAACGCCAGGGCCTGCTCCGGATGGCCGGCATCCGAGGGGATCGCCATCAGGTCGAACCACAGGTTCGCGCCTTCCTTGGGAATGCTGTAGGCGATCTCGATGCCGTTCTTGGCTTCCTTGGCGCGGGCGGCGGCCTGGAACACGTCGCCGGAGTAGCCGAAGGCCACGCAGATGTTGCCGTTGGCCAGGTCCGAGATGTACTTGGACGAGTGGAAGTAGGTGACGTACGGACGTACCGCCACCAGCTTCGCCTCGGCCTTGGGATAGTCCGCCGGGTTGGTGCTGTTGGGGTCCAGGCCCAGGTAGTTGAGCACCGAGGGGATCATCTCGTCGGGCGAGTCCATGAAGGCCACGCCGCACGCCTGGAGCTTCTTGATGTTCTCCGGCTCGAACAGCACCGACCAGGAATCGATCTTGTCGACGCCCAGCACCTGCTTGACCTTGGCGACGTTGTAGCCGATGCCGTTGGTGCCCCACAGGTAGGGCACCGAGTGCTTGTTGCCCGGGTCGTTCTGTTCCAGCAGCTTGAGCAGTACCGGGTCCAGGTGCTTCCAGTTCGGCAGCTGGCTGCGGTCGAGTTCGAGGAACACGCCGGCCTGCACCTGACGGGTCAGGAAGTGGTTGGATGGCACCACCACGTCGTACCCCGAACGGCCCGCCAGCAGCTTGCCCTCCAGGGTCTCGTTGGAGTCGAAGACGTCATAGACCGGTTTGATCCCGGTGGTCTTCTGGAAGCCGGCGAGGGTGTCCGGGGCGATGTAGTCGGTCCAGTTGTAGATGCTGACCGTCGGTGCAGCGTGTGCGGCCGAGGCAAGGGCTGCCAGGGCGAAGGGCGCAAGGGTGCGCAGCAGTCTCATGGGGACTCCCGAATTGTTGTTGTGAAGTCGGTGACGCGGAATCAGACGCTCAGCAGCAGGAACTCACGCTCCCAGGAGCTGATCACGCGCTTGAAGTTCTCGTGCTCGGTGCGCTTCACCGCGACGTAGCCCTGCACGAACTTCTCGCCGAGGAACTCCTTGAGCACGTCGCAGTCTTCCATCTGCTGCAGCGCGTCCTCGATGGTGATCGGCAGGCGCAGGTTGCGGCGCTCGTAGGCGCGGCCCTGGACGGCGGCGCTGGGGTTGACCTGCTCGATCATGCCCAGGTAGCCACAGAGCAGGCTGGCGGCCAGCGCCAGGTACGGGTTGGCGTCGGCGCCCGGCAGGCGGTTTTCCACGCGCATGGCGATCGGCGGCGCGGCGGGGACGCGCAGGCCCACGGTGCGGTTCTCTTCGCCCCATTCGACGTTCACCGGCGCGGAAGTGTCCGGCAGGAAGCGGCGGAAGGAGTTCACGTTGGGCGCGAACATCGGCAGCACTTTCGGGATGTACTTCTGCAGGCCGCCGATGTAGTGCAGGAACAGCTGGCTCATGGAGCCGTCTTCGGCGGCAAAGATGTTCTTGCCGGTGGCGATGTCCAGCACGCTCTGGTGGATGTGCATGGCGCTGCCGGGCTCGTCGGTGATCGGCTTGGCCATGAAGGTGGCGCTGACGTCGTGCTTGAGCGCGGCTTCGCGCATGGTGCGCTTGAACACGATGATCTGGTCGGCCAGGCTCAGCGCGTCGCCGTGACGGAAGTTGATTTCCATCTGCGCCGGGCCGTCCTCGTGGATCAGCGTGTCCAGGTCCAGGCCCTGCAGTTCGCACCAGTCGTAGACGTCTTCGAACAGCGGGTCGAATTCGTTGGCGGCGTCGATGGAGAAGCTCTGGCGGCCGCTTTCCGGGCGGCCGGAACGGCCCACGGGGGCTTCCAGCGGGAAGTCCGGGTCGCTGCTGCGCTTGGTCAGGTAGAACTCCATCTCCGGCGCCACTACCGGGCTCCAGCCCTTGTCGGCATAGAGCTTGAGCACGCGCTTGAGCACGTTGCGCGGGGACAGCTCGATGGGGTTGCCGACCTTGTCGAAGGTGTCGTGGATGACCATCGCGGTCGGCTCCAGCGCCCAGGGCACCAGGAAGATGGCGTCCGGATCGGGCTTGCAGACCATGTCGATATCCGCTTCGTCCAGCAGGTCGTAGTAGACGTCGTCATCGACGAAATCGCCGGTGACCGTCTGCAACAGAACACTTTCGGGGAGTCGCATGCCCCCCTCGCCGAGGAACTTGTTGGTGGGGGAAATCTTGCCGCGGGCGATGCCGGTGAGGTCGCTCACCACGCATTCGACTTCGGTGATTTTCTGTTGCTTCAGCCGTTGCTCCAGTTGCTCGGCGGGGGTGGTCATACAAGCCTCGGGTGTTTTTTTTGATTTTCTAAAGGGGGTTTTGTAATGGGTGCACGTGCAGCGCCTTGCTGCCAGCGTGGCTAGTGTCGGTCGGAGGCAGGCGTGCGTTCTATCCACTTTCCGCAAGGCTTGGGCATCGTCGTGAAAAAGGCGCCCCTTCGAATGCAAACAGCCCCGGGCGCTATGGCGACCGGGGCTGCGGGTGAGACGGGAAGGGCGTCGGGAGTCAGACCCCGGACTTGATCCGGCTCCAGTCGCGGGTGATCAGGCGCAGGATCGACGGGCTCGGCGGCAGGCTGACGTACATGCCCTTGACCAGCTCGGCGTTGGGGTAGACCGCCGGGTTCTCGCGGACCTTCTGGTCCATCAGCGCCTTGGCCGGCACGTTGGCGTTGGCGTAGTGCAGGTAGTCGCTGGTCCTGGCGATCACATCCGGGCGCATCAGGTAGTTGATGAACGCGTGGGCGCCTTCGGGGTTGCGGGCGTCCTTGGGGATGGCCAGGTTGTCGAACCAGATGTTGGTGCCTTCCTTCGGCACGCTGTACTGCACGTCTACCGCGCCGCCGGCTTCCTGCGCGCTTTTCTGCGCCTGCAGCACGTCGCCGGAGAAGCCGATGGCCACGCAGACGTTGCCGTTGGCGAGGTCGGCGATGTACTTGGTCGAGCTGAAGTAGGTCACCGAGGGCTTGAGGCTTTCCAGCAGTTTGGTGCCGGCCTCGTAGTCCGCCGGGTTGTTGCTGTTCGGGTCCTTGCCCAGGTAGTGCAGGGCCAGCGGCAGGATCTTCGCCGGCGAGTCGAGGAAGGCCACGCCGCAGCCCTTGAGCTTGGCGAGGTTCTCCGGCTTGAACACCAGGTCCCAGGAGTCCAGCGGCGCGTCGGCGCCCAGCGCGGCCTTGATTTTCGCCGGGTTGTAGCCGATGCCGACGGTGCCCCAGAGGTAGGGCACGGCGAAGCGGTTGCCCGGGTCCGACTGGGCCACGCGCGCCAGCAGGTCGGGGTCGAGGTTCTTGCGGTTGGGCAGCAGCGCGTCATCCAGCGGGCGGTAGACGCCGGCCTTGAGCTGGCGGGCGAGGAAGTCCGCCGAGGGCACCACCACGTCGAAGCCCGAATGCCCGGTGAGCAGCTTGGCCTCCAGCACTTCGTCGGACTCGAAGGCGTCGAGCACCACCCTGATCCCGGTTTCCTTCTGGAAGTCCTGCAGCACGGTCGGCCCGATGTAGTCGGCCCAGTTGGCGAAATGCACCTCTTGCGGCGCCGCCAGCACCGGCAACGCGGCACCGGCCAGCAGGCCGGCCAGACAACCCAAAGCACGCTTGTTCATCTTCACTCCTGGAGGACGCCGGCTTGCGCGGCGCCAATGCGATCGGCAGGTGGGAAACGGGCCTTGTTCTGTTGTTCTCGGCCCTGGCCGAAAACTAGGCGCGGCGCGGCTTTGCGTCGTTCTTCCGTGCACGGGCGGAATCGGCGATGCTGCTGCGGACCCGCGGCACTGTGCAGCGCGCTGCCCGCGCCCTACGCTGCGGCCCCAGGCGGAGGGAAAACCATGAATGACGAAACCGAGCGCACCCGCGAAGTGGTCACGCGCTACCACCAGTGCTGGATGAACCGCGACGTCGAAGGCGTGCTGGCGATGTTCCATCCGCAGGTGCAGTACTGCGACTTCTACAACGACCTGGAAATCCCCGCCAGCGAGCTGCCCGGCTATATCCGCACGGCCATGCCGCGCAGCCCGCAGCACCATATCGAACACATCGACCAGATTCGTGCCGATGGCGACACGGCGTTCATCCAGTACCGCTCGCGCCTGACGTTGCGGCGCAGCAGCCGGCTGGCCTCGTTCCGTGCCAGCGAGGCGATCACCGTGCGCGACGGGCTGATCTGGCGCGTCCACGAGTACGCCACGCCGGTGCGCGAGCAGCGCGAGGGGGGCGTCAAGGACCAGCGTCGCCTGGGCCTGAACTCGGCCCAGGTGGGGAAGATGCTGCTGGATATCGAGTCCTACTTCGGCAGCGCCCATCCCTATCTCGATCCGGAGATGGACCTGGAGCGCCTGGCACGGGCCACCGGCTATACGCGCAACCAGATTTCCTACCTGCTCAACCAGGTGCTCGGGCAGAGCTTCTACCGCTACCTGAACCAGGCGCGCATCGGCCATCTGCTGGAGCGCCTGCGCGAGGAGCCGGCGGCGCGCATCGACGAGCTGGCGTTCGCGGTGGGCTTCAACTCGCTGTCGGTGTTCTACCGCTGCTTCCGCGAGCACACCGGGCAGCCGCCGCGTGCTTACCTGGCGGCGTTGCAGGAAGGCGGTCCGGCCTGACAAGGCGTCAGGCCGGGAGCCCTCAGAGAACGGCGTCGAGCAGCCGGTACCAGGCGATGCCCACGCCCAGGTACAGGCGCTGCAACCCATGGAAGGGAATCGGCCGCACCGGGGTGACGGGGAAGGGGAAGTCCTTCTCGCGGTCCAGCAGGCGCTCCGCCAGGTGACGGCCCAGGGTCGAGGCCATGGCGATGCCGCGACCGTTGTAGCCCAGCAGGATGCTCAGGTTCGGCGCCGGCTCATGCAGCCGTGGCATGAAGTCCGGGGTGAGCGCCACGCGGCCGCTCCACTGGTATTCGAACTCCACCTCGGCCAGCTGCGGGAACAGGCCCAGCAGCGAGCGCTTCAGGTGCAGCCAGTCGCCGGGCGAGCGCGGCTCGGCGAACGGACCGCGACCTCCCAGCAACAGCCGGCCGCGAGCGTCCTGCTTGAAGTACAGCAGCAGCCGGCGCGCATCCGAGCAGACTTCGCCATTGGGCAGCACGCTGCGCCGCAGGTTTTCCGGCAAGGGCCTGGTCGCGACGATGAAGCTGTTGGCGGCGATCACCGTCTGCCGCAGTTTCGGCCAGAGGTCGTCGGTGTAGCCGTTGGTGGCGAGGATCACCCTTTCGGCGGTCACGCTGTGCCCGCTATCGGTGCTGAGCTGCCAGCCGCTGCCGTGGCGACGCAGGTTGCTCACGCGGGTGTGGCCGTGGATCGCGGCACCTTCACTCAACGCAGCGCGGGCCAGGCCACGCACGTAGCTCAGCGGCTGGACGCTGCCGGCGCGCGGGTCGACCCAGGCGCCGAGGTAGTCGTTGCTGCCGATGCGCTGGGCAACGCTGCTCTTGTCGAGCATCTCCACCGCTACGCCGCGCTGGCGCCACTGCCCGGCGCGCTTCTCGATGGCGCGCAGGGCGGCCGGCGAGGCGGCGGGCTGGATCCAGCCCTTGCGGGTGGCTTCGCAGTCGATGTCGTAGCGGTGGATCAGCTCGAAGACTTCATCGGCAGCGCCGCCGGCGACTTCGATCAAGCGCTCGGCCTTCTCGCCGCCGAACATGCGCCGCAGGTCGTCCGGGTCATGCTTGAGGCCGGGGATCACCTGCCCGCCGTTGCGCCCGGAAGCGCCCCAGCCCGGCTCGCCGGCATCCAGCACGCAGACGCGCACGCCGTTGCGGGCCAGGTGCAGGGCGGTGACCAGCCCGGTATAGCCGGCGCCGACGATGGCGACGTCGACCTGCTTGTCTTCAGCCAGCGCCGGTGTGGCCGGGCCGGCGTTCGCGGTGGCTGCCCAGAGCGAGGGTGGCAGTGCCAGGGGCTGGGCGTTCATGCCTGGCCCCCGTCGGTGTTGAGCAGGCGGCGGAGGAATTCCTGGGTACGCGGCTGGCTCGGCGCGCCGAGCACATCCTTGGCCGCGCCTTCCTCGACGATGCGCCCGCCATAGAGGAAGCACACCTTGTCCGCCACTTCGCGGGCGAAGCCCATCTCGTGGGTCACCACCACCATGGTCATGCCTTCGTCGGCGAGCTTGCGCATCACCGCCAGCACTTCGCCCACCAGCTCCGGGTCCAGCGCCGAGGTCGGCTCGTCGAAGAGAATCGCCTTGGGTCGCATGGCCAGGGCGCGGGCAATGGCGACGCGTTGCTGCTGGCCGCCGGAGAGTTCGTCCGGGTAGGCGTCCATGCGGTGGCTCAGGCCGACTTTTTCCAGCAGGGCGCGGGCGTGCTCGCGGGCGGCGTCCGGGCGCTCCTTCTTCACGTACACCGGGCCTTCCATGACGTTCTGCAGCGCGGTGCGGTGAGGGAACAGGTTGAAGCGCTGGAACACCATCGCCACCTGGGTGCGGATTTCGTGGATGGAGTGGGCGTGGCGGTCGACACGTTCCTGGCCGACCAGGATGTCGCCACCCTCGTAGGTTTCCAGGCCGTTGATGCAGCGCAGCAGAGTGGATTTGCCCGAGCCGGACGGACCGATCAGGCACACCACCTGGCCGCTTTCCACCGACAGGTCGATGCCTTCGAGAACGCGGGTGCTGCCGTAGCTTTTGTGCAGCGACTGGATGCGGATCATGCTTTCTTCCTCGTGGCGATGCGCGCTTCGAGGCGGCGCAGGGCGTACGACAGCGGCAGGCTCAGGGCCAGATAGAGCAGGGCGACCAGGGTGTAGACGGTCATGTTCTCGAAGGTCGAGGAGGCGATCAGCTGGCCGGCGCGGGTCATCTCGGCCACCGTGATGGTGGACACCAGCGAGGAGTCCTTGAGCATCATCACCAGGGTGTTGCCGTAGGGCGGCAGGGCGATGCGGAAGGCCTGCGGCAGCACCACCCGGCGCATGATCATCGGGCCGCGCATACCGAGGGACTCGGCGGCTTCGATCTGCCCCTGCTGGATGGCCTGGATGCCGGCGCGGAAGTTCTCCGCCTGGTACGCCGAGTAGGCGATGCCCAGGCCGATGATGCCGGCCTGCATGGCGGAAAGCTGCACGCCGAAATCCGGCAGCACGAAGTAGATGTAGAACAGCTGCACGATGATCGGCAGGCCGCGGATCACGTTGACCACGGAGATGCCGAACAGCGCCACGGCGCGGACTTTCGACACCATCATCAGGGCGAAGGCCAGGCCGATGAGCGAGCTGAGCAGGAACGACGCAATCGTGACCTGCACGGTGACCACCGCGCCACTCAATAGAATGGGCAGGAAGTCCAGAGCATTCTGGAGAAACATGGGAGGTGTCCGTGAGCGTAAATCTGAGGGCGGCCGTCACCTTTCACCGGGCGCGGGGCTCCGGCGAAAGGTGCGGGTCAGTCTTGGGTGCGGCGTGAAGAAAAGCGGACGTCAGTCCAGGTGCCACTTGCCGATGATGGCGGCGAGGGTGCCGTCGGCCTTGATGCTGGCGATGCCCTGGTTGACCTGGGCGAGCAGCTGCGGGTCGCCCTGGCGCAGGATCAGGCAGACTTCGCCCTTGATCTGCGGCTGGTAGCTGTCCACCAGGCGGACCTTCTTCAGGCTGCCCTTGGCCATCTGGTAGGCGAGGATCGGGTGGTCGCCGAAGCCGGCCTTGATCCGGCCCAGTGCCAGGTCGCGGGTGAGGTCGGCGAGGGAATCGTAGCCGCGCACTTCCTTGAAGATGCCGCGCTGGTTGAGCTTGTCGATGAAGATGGTGCCGACCTGGGCGCCGACCACTTCGCCCTTGAAGTCATCCATGCTGGTGTAGGCCTTGTCGTCGTCAGCGCGCACCACCAGGCCTTCGCCGTACTCGAACACCGGATCGGAGTACTGCACCACTTTCTCCCGCTCGGGCGTGCGCAGCATGGCGGCGGAGATCAGGTCGATCTTCTTCGCGGTGAGCGAGGGAATCAGCGCGGCGAAGGTGGTCTGGGCGATTTCCACGTCGAAGCCGCCGGCCTTGGCCACGGCCTGGGCGGAGTCGACCATCATGCCCTGGATGCTGTTGGTCTTGACGTCGAGGAAGGTGAAAGGCACGCCGGTGGCAGTAGCCCCGACTTTCAGAGGTTCGGCCTGGGCGGCGAAGGATGCAGCGCAGCTGGCGACGAGCGCGAGGGCGCAGGAAAACACGCGGAGGCGAGGATGCATTGGTGAACTCCCATTTGACGCGGTTTGTTGTCTTTATGCGTTATGGATGGCCTCGAGTATCGGCAGGAGGCGTTGGCTGCAATATAAATGATTTACAAGAATCGTAAAGAGATTTATAAATATCGCATATCGATATTAATAGCCTGAAAAAGGCGTGACCCTTCCCAAGGAAGAGACATGAGCGACAACGAAAACAGCCTGTTCAACCAGTCGCTGGAAAAGGGCCTTGCCGTGCTGCGCGGCTTCAACGCGCGCAACCGCACCATGAACCTGGCCGAGGTAGCCGAGGCCGCCGACATCACCAAGAGCTCGGCGCAGCGGATGATCCACACGCTCGAAGCGCTGGGATACGTCAGCAAGCACCCGCAGACCAAGCGCTTCCAGCTGACGCCGCAGGTGATGGAGATCGGCTACAACTACCTCGCCGCCGACACCCTGGTGGACGTTGCCAATCCCTTCCTCGCGGAGCTGGCGCAGACCACCGGCGAGACCACCAACCTCACCGAGCCGGTGCGCACCGACATGCTCTACGTGGCGCGCTTCGTGGGGCCGAAGTTCATCCCCATCCACCTGCCCATCGGCAGCCGCATCCCCATGTACTGCACCGCCTCGGGCCGCGCTTTCCTCAGCGCGCTGAGCGATGACGAGGTGCTGGAACTGCTGCAGGGCAGCGACCTGTCCAGCCATACCCAGTACACGCGCACCTCGCTGGAGGAAATCCTCGCGGAAATCGCCGAGATCCGCCGCAAGGGCTATGCGATCAACAGCGAGGAGCTGTTCCTCGGCGACATGGCGGTGGCCGCGCCGGTGCGCAACAGCCAGGGCCGCCCGGTGGCGTCGGTGCACGTGGTGGCGCCCACCAGCCGCTGGACCCGTGAGGACGCCGAACGCCGCCTGGCGCCGGCGGCCATCGAGTGCGCACGGGCGATCAGCACCTCGATCAGGACGCTCTGAGGCCGCACGCTCAGGCTTGCGGCTGCAGGGGCTCGGGTGTCGCGTCCAGCAGCCGTTGCAGCTGCGCCAGGGCGCGTTCGTAGTCGAAGCCCTCGACGGCTTCGGTCATCTCCCGCAGCAGCCCGGCCCGTAGCGGGTCAGCAAAAGCGCTGCCCAGCCGGCCGACCAGCTCGCCGGCGCCGGTGTCGCTGTCTTCGAGCAGGGCGCGCAGTTGCTGGAGCAGGGTGCTGATCTGCGCTGGGGAAAGCCCCGGCGCCGCCGGCTGTTCGAGCGGCGGAGTGGTGCGCGTCGCCAGGCCGGCCAGCACTCTTTCCAGCTGTGCTTGCAGTTCGAACAGCAGGCGCGAGATCGATTCCTCGGGCGCGCTGCCCTGGCAGGCATCCTCCAGCGCCGTGGCGGCCCTGGCAAGCTCCAGGGCGCCGATGTTGGCTGCCGCGCCGCGCAGGGTATGGGCGGTCCGGCGGCGGGCGGTCGGATCGGCTGCCGAGTCGAGGGCGCGAAACTCGCCGATGAAATCCCGGTAGCTGCTGCCAAAACGTTGCAGCAGCCGTTCGTAGAGCGCGGTCTTGCCGGCGCAGGTCGCCAGTCCGGCATGGGTATCGATGCCCGGCAGGTCGAGGTCGCCAACCTGCCTCTCCACCGGTGCAGGCGCCGGAGCGCCGCCGGGTTGCCGCTGCCGGGGAGCGATCCAGCGCGACAGGGTGAGGAACATCGCGGGCGGGTCGATGGGTTTGGCAATGTGGTCATTCATTCCCGCGGCCAGCGCCAGTTCACGATCACCGGCCATGTTGTTGGCGGTCATGGCAATGATTGGCAGCTGCGCCAGTTCCGGGCGCTGGCGTAGCGCCTGGGTGGCCGCGTATCCATCGAGCACCGGCATCTGGCAGTCCATCAGCACGCAGTCGAAGTGCGTGTCGGCGGCCAGCCGATCCAGCGCTTCCTGGCCGTTGCAGGCGAGCACGATCTCAATGCCGGCGTCGCCCAGCAACTCCATCGCCAGCTCCTGGTTCAGTTCATTGTCCTCCACCAGCAATACCCGGCTGCCGGCGACACGGGCCAACGCCTCGTCCGTGGCGCTCTGGCGCTCACGGCTGCGTGGCTCGACGACGCTCTCCTTGCCCAGGGCGATGTTGATCGACTCCAGCAGGGTGGAGGGCGTCACCGGCTTGGTCAGCACCGTGCCCAGCTCTACGCCGCGCTCCTGTGCGGCATCCAGCGCTTCTTCGCGGCCGAAGGCGGTGACCATGATCACCGCCGGGACGTTCTCGCAGTGGCCATCGTGCAGGCGAGCGACCACTTCGATGCCATCCATGCCCGGCATCTGCCAGTCCACCAGCACCAGTTGATACGGCAACTGCCGCTGTTCGGCTTCGCTGATCCATTCCAGTGCTTCGCTGCCGTTGCGCGCGACGTCCACTTCCAGCCCGTAGCTGAGAGCCATGCCCGAGAGAATCTCCCGCGCCGAGGCGTTGTCGTCGACCACCAGGGCGCGCACCCCGAGCAGTTCGTCCGCCCGCAGCATGCGCCGGGGCGCGGCAGTCTCGGAGATGCCGAAGTGCGCGTGGAAGTGGAACACCGAGCCCTTGCCCGGCTCGCTCTCCACCCAGATGCGCCCGCCCATCAGCTCCACCAGACTCTTGGAGATCGACAGCCCCAGCCCGGTGCCGCCATAGCGGCGGGAGGTGGAGGTGTCGGCCTGGATGAACGACTGGAACATGCGCGCGCACTGCTCCGCGGTCATGCCGATGCCGGTGTCGCGCAGCCAGAAGTGCAGCTCGGTGACGTCGCTGCCGATCACTGCCGGCTCGATGCCCAGGACGATCTCCCCGAGCTCGGTGAACTTCACCGCGTTGTTGCCCAGGTTCAGCAGGATCTGCCCCAGACGCAGTGGGTCGCCCACCAGCGAGGTGGGCAGCCGCTGGTCGAGCTGGAACAGCAGTTCGAGGGATTTTTCCTCGGCCTTGAAGCCGACCAGCGCGGAGAACTGCTCCAGCACGTCCTCCAGACGGAATTCGACGTGCTCCACGCTCATCATGCCGGCTTCGATCTTCGAGAAGTCGAGGATGTCGTTGATGATGCCGAGCAGGCCCTCGGCGGAGCGGTGGACCTTCTGCACGTAGTTGTACTGGCGAGTGTCGAGCCCGCTTTTCAGGGCGAGGCTGCTCATGCCGATGATCACATTCATCGGCGTGCGGATTTCGTGGCTCATGTTGGCGAGAAACTCGCTCTTGGCCCGCGTCGCTTCCTCGGCCAGCTCCTTGGCGCGATGTGTCTGCTGCTCGACCAGCTTGCGTGCGGTGATGTCGTACAGCCAGGCGAGCACGGCAGGCTCGCCATGGTGGAGGACCGGCAGGTAGGTCGCGAGGATGTCGCGCTCGCCACCCTGGCTGTCGTACATGCGGACTTCGCGCTCGATCATCTGTTCGCCGGCCAGCATGTCGTTCCAGACCGACTCGCGCTCCGCCATCTCGACATACAGGCCGGCTGCCGCGTCGCCGACCTTCAGGCCGAAGTTCTCGCTGAATGCCGGGTTCACCAGGTGCAGGCGGTCGCGGGTGGCGATGGCCACGCTGACCGGGCTGCAGTCGAGGATGTACTGCAGGCGCTTCTCGCTTTCCTGCAGGGCAGCGGCCTGCTGCTCCATCAGTTCGGCCTGGGTCAGGGTTTCCTTGAGCAACTGTTCGGTGCGCGAGGTGCGTTCGAGGATTTCCAGGTTCATCGCCAGCAGCGGCACGAACTCCTCCAGCAATGCCCACTGGCTCGCGCTGGGTTGCTGCAGCAGTTCCAGGGCCAGGACACCAACCAGGCGTTCGCCATGGATCAGCGGCAGCACTTCGAGGTACAGGGGGGGCGCGTATTCGCCTTCGACCTTGCGCTCGGGCAGGTCGAGGCGGATCGACTCGCGTTGCCGGGCGCATTGGCCAATCAGGCCCTGGCCGATGGGAATACGCTGCGGCAGGTCCGGCGGCGCTGCGTAGCTGCCCAGCAGGATCAGCTCCTCGCTGTCCTGCGCGTGGACGTGCAGCGAGGCGCGGCGCAGCGCCAGCAGCGGCGCGAGGGCGGCCAGGGTGCGATCGCCCAGCTCGCTGGAGCCGGCGACCGACTGCATCTGCCCGCTGAGCGTCGCCACCTGGGTCTTCACCCAGCGCTGATCGGCCATCTGTTGCGCCTCGGACTGCAGGGCAGTGATCGCCCGCGCCATTTCGCCGACTTCGTTGGGGTAATCCTGGAACGGCACCTGCACATCCAGTTCGCCCTTGCTCAGGGCATCCACCGAGAACCGCAGCTGGTCGGCCGGCCGGCGAATCGACTGGCTGATCAGGATGCCGAACAGCACGCCGCCGCCCAGGCCCAGCACCAGAAGCCAGATGGTCAGCTGGACACTGCGGTAAAAACGCTCCGTGGCCAGGTTCACCTCCAGATCGGCGCCCTGGCGCTTGACCTGGGCCACCTCGGCCAGCGCCTGGTTGGCCACCTCGCCTGGCCGTTGCAGCGCAGTGGAGGAGAGCAGGGCGATGGCGCCCAGGTCGGTGGCTTGTCCGTGGCGGATAGGCTGGTCGTTGAGCTCCAGGACGTGCTTGATCTGGTCCTGGTACTCCTCGTAGGCGGCCTCGAATCGCACCAGCCCCTGCTGGGCGGAGGTCCGGTAGATGAGCGGCCGCGCCAGTTCGATTTCCTCGCGCAGGTTGCTGCGAACCTCGTTGAACTGCTTGACCGCCTGCGCACGGCCGTTCTCGTCGGCGGCCAGGACGAACTGGCGGATGCTGCGCCCCATGCCCGCCAGGGCGACGCGGGCCGCCTCGATGTGCGAGAGGCCGAGCATCTCTTTCTCGTAGATCACGTTGATCTGTTCGATCTGCTGGCGCTGCACGTGCAGGCCGTAGAGACCGAGGAACAGGGCAAGCAGCAGGATGCCGCCGAACCCGAGCGCCAGCCGGGTGCGCAGCCTCAGGCGCTGAAGAAAGCCGAGCGGAGTCAACATGGGGCCGCCTCCAGGCAGGTTTGCCGTATGCGCTGCGAATCAGACCCTGGCCGGCGCCGGGATGGGGGCAGCCTGCGCGCCGTCGTTGAAGCGCTCGGCGATGCCGCGGAAGCTGTCCTGCAGGGCGAGGAAGGCATCGGTCACGTCCGGATCGAAGTGCTGGCCGCGCTGGCTGCGGATGAAGTCCACGGCGCTGGCGTGGGTCATCGGCGATTTGTAGATGCGCTTGCTGATCAGCGCGTCGTAGACGTCGGCCAGCGCCATCAGCCGCGCCGACAGGGGGATCGCATCGCCGGCCAGGCCCTGCGGGTAGCCGCTACCGTCCCACTTTTCGTGGTGGCCGTAGGCGATCTGCTTGGCCAGGCGCAGGAAGGGTACGTCCATCCCCAGGCGCTCCTCGGCCTTCTCCAGGGCTTCGAGCCCCAGGGTGGTGTGGGTCTTCATCAGCTCGAACTCCTCGGCAGTGAGCTTGCCGGGTTTGAGCAGGATATGGTCGGGGATGCCGACCTTGCCGATATCGTGCAGCGGCGCCGATTTGAACAGCAGCTGGCGGGTTTCCTCATTCAGCTCGGCGGCGAAGCGTGGGTGCTGCTGCAGGTGTTCGGCCAGCGCGCTGACGTAGTGCTGGGTACGACGGATGTGGTTGCCGGTCTCGTTGTCGCGGGTCTCCGCCAGGGATGCCATGGCGATGATGGTGACGTCCTGGATGGCCGCCAGCTCGCGGGTGCGTCGCTGCACTTCCTGTTCGAGGAATTCGTTCTGGTCACGCAGGAAGTCAGCGGCGGCCTTGATGCGCAACTGGTTGTCCACGCGCATCAGCACGGTAGGCGGATTGATCGGCTTGGTCAGGTAGTCCACCGCGCCCAGCTCCAGGCCGCGGATTTCCTCGTCGGCGGCGACCTGGGCGGTGATGAAGATCACCGGGATGCGCTGCGTGCGGGGGTCTTCGCGCAGGCGCCGGCAGACTTCGAAACCGTTCATGCCTGGCATCATCACGTCCAGCAGGATGAGGTCCGGCGGATCGTCGGACTTTGCGATCTGCAGTGCCTTCTCGCCGGTTCGCGCTGCCTTGACTCGATACAGCAGCTTGAGCAGTTCCGAGAGGAGCGTGAGATTCTCGGGAGCATCGTCGACGATCAGGATCGTCGGACGAACAACGGGACCAGGTGCATTCATTGACCATCCTCCGCCACAGGGCATGCGCCGCGGGACTTCCTGCCCGCGCGCCGGTGTGAGTATAGATCGCGCCGGGCAAGCCTCCGGGGTGATCCGGCAGGCGTGTTCGGCGGGTATTTCAGCCGTTGTGCTCGACCTCGACGAAGTGCCGCGTGCCGGCCTCGACGTCATAGATGTGGTAGTTGTTCATCATTCGCCCGTAAAGGTGCAGGCTGACCGCGCGCGGGCGGTCGGCGGGAACGCCGGTGACGTGGATGTGGTCGGGGTTGGGGACGAAGCTGGTGACCGCGCCGGGCGGCAGCAGGATCATGCCGCCCTTGACCAGTTCGATGCCCTCGTCGCGGTTGCGGTCGGCGGATAGGCAGACGTAGCTGCGCTCCTCCAGCACGCCCTCGACTATGCCCACCACGCCCCAGCTGCCGTGGTCGTGCACCGGCGTCCACTGGCCCGGCGACCAGACCAGGGCGTAGAGCGAGAGGTTGTCGTCCGGCGCCTGGTAGACCAGGTTGCGCGCGTAGTGGAACGGGTCGCTCTGGTAGTGGTGCGCTTCGAGGAAGTCGCCGGCATGGGCCAGCAGCTCCATCATGAAGGGCGCCAGCGAGGCGACGCACTGGCAGGGTTCGGATTCCTGCCGGCTGAGCTGGGTGGCGTGTTCGATGAAGCGGGCGAGGCTGACGTTGGGCATGAGCGGTGCGCTCCGGCGGGCGTTGTCGACACAACGAAATCACTCTAGCCGCTTTTGTCGAGCCTGCTCAGAACTGCAGGGTGTGGGCTCAGGCGTCCTTCGGCGCGCGCCGCAGCAGGTAGGTGTCCATGATCCAGCCGTTGGCCTCGCGAGCCGCCTGGCGAGTGCGCTGGATATCGTCGCCGACCTCGACGAGCCGCCCGCTACGGAGAATCTCGTCTGGCGTGCCGACGTAGGCGCCCCAGTAGATTTCCAGTTCCGGGTCGTCCAGCTGGCGGTAGGTGTCTTCTGCGTCGAGCATCACCACGACGCTCTCGGCGTTGGCCGGAAAGCCCGCGGCCAGACGGCGACCGGTGGTGATCTGTACCGACTGGCCGATGGCGTTCAGCGGCACCCGGTGGCGCGCGGCCAGCGCCTGCACGCTGGTGATGCCGGGGATCACCTGGTAGTCGAAGCTCACCCGGCCCCCGCGCAGGATCGCATCGAGGATGCGCAGCGTGCTGTCGTAGAGCGACGGGTCGCCCCAGACGAGGAAGGCGCCGCACTGGCCGTCCTGCAGTTCGTCTTCGATCAGCCGCTCGAACACCTGCTGCCTGGCCTGGTTGAGGTCGCGTACCTGCCCGGTATAGTCGCCTTCGCGCACGCGTTCGGGGCTCTCGGCTGCGACGATGCGGTAATCGCTGCGGGAAACGTAGCGCTGGAGAATGTCGCGGCGCAGCTGGATCAGCTTGTCCTTGGCCGCGCCCTTGTCCATGAGGAAGAACACGTCCGCGCGGTTCATCGCGTTGATCGCCTGCACCGTGAGGTATTCAGGGTCGCCCGCGCCGATGCCGATGATGAGCAGCTGCTTCATGTCTGGTCCTGCGTGCCTTCGTTCGGAGGGGCTCCAGATTACGCCTGTCCGGCGCCACGCTCATCTGCCGGATCGACGCGGTATCTGGACCGTTCCCGGCCCGGCCCGGAGCAAACCTGTAGGAGCGCGCCATGCGCGCGATCGCGGGCATGGCCCGCTCCTACACGGGGCTACGCGGACGCCTGCGAGCTGAACACCCCCGTAGGATGGGTGGAGCGCAGCGATACCCATGCTGTCGGCGCACCGATTCGATGGGTATCGCTACGCTCCACGACATCCTGCGTTTAGCGCCCTCTCAGCCCAGCAGCGCCACGTCCTTGCGCAGTTCGCGGGCGGCCGCGACCATGTTCACCAGCGCCGCTTCCGTTTCCGGCCAGGCACGGGTCTTCAGGCCACAGTCGGGGTTGACCCACAGGCGCTCGGCGGGAATGCGCTGCGCGGCCTTGCGCAGCAGCTTGACCATCTCGTCCTTGCCCGGCACACGCGGCGAATGGATGTCGTAGACGCCCGGACCGATCTCGTTGGGGTACTCGAACTTCTCGAAGGCTTCCAGCAGTTCCATGTCCGAGCGCGAGGTCTCGATGGTGATCACGTCGGCGTCCATGGCGGCGATGGATTCGATCACGTCGTTGAACTCGCTGTAGCACATGTGGGTGTGGATCTGCGTTTCGTCGCGCACGCCGGAGGCACACAGGCGGAAGGCTTCGGTGGCCCAGTCCAGGTAGCGGCCCCAGTCGCTGCGGCGCAGTGGCAGGCCCTCGCGGAAGGCGGCTTCGTCGATCTGCACGATCCTGATACCGGCGCGCTCCAGGTCGACGACCTCGTCGCGGATCGCCAGGGCCAGCTGTCGCGCCTGGGTTTCGCGGGAGACGTCCTCGCGCGGGAAGGACCACATCAGCATGGTCACCGGGCCGGTCAGCATGCCCTTCATCACCTTGCTGGTGAGGCTCTGCGCGTAGCGGATCCACTCCACGGTCATTGCCTTCGGCCGGCTCAGGTCGCCGAAGATCACCGCCGGCTTCACGCAGCGCGAACCGTAGCTCTGCACCCAGCCGAAGCGCGTGAAGAGGTAACCATCGAGCTGCTCGGCGAAGTACTCGACCATGTCGTTGCGCTCGGCCTCGCCGTGCACCAGTACGTCCAGCCCGAGGTTTTCCTGGATCTCGACGGCATGGCGGATTTCGCTGTGCATGGCCTCGGTGTAGTCGGCGACGCTGAGCCTTCCTTGCTTGAAGGCCTGGCGCGCCAGGCGGATGGCCGAGGTCTGCGGGAAGGAACCGATGGTGGTGGTGGGGAAGTCCGGCAGGTTGAGGCCGGCGCGCTGCTTGACGATGCGCTGGGCAAAGGGCGACTGGCGCTGGCTGTCGGCGGCTTTCACCGCTGCGAGGCGGTCCTTCACCTCCGGTTTGTGGATGCGCGGCGATGCGGCGCGACTGGTCTGCACGGTGCGGCTCTGCGCTAGCGCGGCGATGACTTGCGGAGCCTCGGGTTGATTGATGGCGCGGGCGAGCAGGGCGACTTCGGCGCACTTCTGCACGGCGAAGGCCAGCCAGCTCTTCAGTTCGGCATCCAGCTGGTCTTCGCGCTCCAGGTCCACCGGGCTGTGCAGCAGCGAGCAGGACGGCGCGACCCACAGGCGCTCGCCCACCCGCTCATGGGCGTGGCGCAGCACTTCCAGGCTTTTCTCCAGGTCGCAGCGCCAGACGTTGCGGCCGTTGACCACGCCGAGGGAAAGAATCTTGTAGGCCGGCAGGCGGTCGAGGATGGTCGGGAACTGTTCCGGCGCGCGCACCAGGTCGAGGTGCAGGCCGTCCACCGGCAGGCCGGCGGCCAGTCCCAGGTTGTCGTCCAGGCCGCCGAAGTAGGTGGCCACCAGCTTCTTCAGCGGCTCGCTCTGCAGCAGGTTGTAGGTGCGCTCGAAGGCGTTCTTCCAGTCCTGCGGCAGGTCGAGGGCGAGGATCGGTTCGTCGATCTGCACCCACTCCACGCCTTGCGCGGCCAGGCGGCGGAAAATCTGACCGTAGAGCGGCAGCAGGCGCTCTACCAGATTCAGCTTGTCGAAGTCGGCCCCTTTGGTCTTGCCCAGCCAGAGGTAGGTCAGTGGGCCGATTACCACCGGTTTCACCTGATGGCCGAGGGCGTGGGCTTCCTCCACTTCCTCGAACAGCTGCTCCCAGCTCAGTTCGAACTGCTGGTCAGCGCTGAATTCGGGGACGAGGTAGTGGTAGTTGGTGTCGAACCACTTGGTCATCTCTTGGGCATGCGCGCCGCAGCACCCCGTACTGACGCCTCGCGCCATGGCGAACAGGGTCTGCAGGGTCGGCCTGGCTTCGCCATGGCCACGGAAGCGCTCGGGGATCACGCCGAAGGTCAGCGAGTGGGTCAGCACCTGGTCGTACCAGGCGAAGTCGCCCACCGGCAGTAATTCGATGCCGGCGTTCTTCTGCACCTGCCAGTGGGCGGCACGCAGTTCGCGGCCGATGGCGCGCAGGCCGGTTTCGTCCAGCTCGCCCTTCCAGAAGGCTTCCTGGGCTTTCTTCAGCTCGCGGTCGCGGCCGATGCGGGGAAAGCCGAGGTTGTGTGCCAGCGCCATGTGAATCTCTCCATTGAATCAACGATGGGGAAATTCTCCCGGCGCAGCCTTCATGAGACAAACTCAATGTTCTTGTGATGAACACAAGTATTTCTCATGTTGATGTGGCTCCCTGTAGGAGCGGGCCATGCCCGCGACCGCGGACAAAGTCCGCGGCAGTCGCCGCCTCGATCCCTCCGGCCGAGACATGGCAGCCCCGCGTCAGCGGACTTCGTCCGCGATAGTTCGGCACCCGCTCAGAGCGTAGGGCGGATAACGCGCCAGCGTTATCCGCCGCAAGGCCATCGGCGGATAACCCGTCCCGGGTCGCCGGTCGGAGTTTGCCAGCGGACTGCGTCCGCGATAGTTCGGCGCCCGGTCTGTCGCAGGCATGGCCAGCTCCTACAGGCCCTGGTCGACCACCGAGTTGACCCTCATGGCGTGCTCCTGCTGGTTGACTCTCGATCAGCCACCCGCCCGCATCTGCCGCGCCAAAGCTCCAGGCGAGGTGTGGAGCTGGCGCTGGAACAGCTCGATGAACGCCGAGGTGGATTCATAGCCCAACTCGCCGGCAATGAGTGTCACCGACTCGCCGCGTTCCAGCCTCGGCAGGGCCGCCAGCAGGCGTACCCGCTCGCGCCATTCGCGGAACGACAGCCCGGTCTCGTCACGGAACAGCCGCGCCAGCGTGCGCCTTGAAGCGCCGACGCGCTGCGCCCAGTCCTCGATGCCCAGGCGCTCGCCGGGGTGCTCCTGCAAGTGATCGGTGACGCGCCGCAGGCGGGCATCACGCGGCAGCGGCAGGGCCAGGCCGGAGTCTGGCGCGCTGTGCAGCTCGTCCACCAGTACCTGCATGAGGCGCGCTTCCGGGCCCTCGTCGGGGTAGTCGCGGGAGAATTCGCTGGCGCGCTGGATGAGGTTGTCCAGCAGCGGCGAGATTTCCAGCACGCGGCACGGGCCCAGGCCGACGGCCAGTTCCGGGGCCAGGTAGAAGCTGCGGTGGACCACCAGCGTGCGCGCCCGCGCGCTGTGGCGAACGCCCGCCGGCAGCCACATCGCCCGGCGCGGTGGAATCACGCAGGCGTACTGCTCGGTCGTCGCCTCGAGCACGCCACTGGCGGCGTACATCAGTTGCCCCCAGGGGTGGGAGTGGGGCTCCACCTCGTGGCCGGCGGGCATGTCGAAGGCGCGCAGCCACACGGGGCGGGGCAGCGACGTGAAGCCGGGGAGTGCCAAAGCATCCTGTCCCGCTGGCGGCATAGCTTGTCTCACTGTCGGAAGTGGGTCATGGAGGGCCGATGGTAGCGTCTTCCCCGGCCAATATCAGCCATCCGTGGAGAGCACCATGAGCAGCCATCGCCCGCAACAACGCCTGTCGATCCTGGACATCCGCCAACGCCGCGAGCCCGGCAGTCTGGTCGTGCTGACCGCCTACTCGGCGCCCATGGCGCGGCTGCTCGACCCGCACGTCGATGTGCTGCTGGTAGGGGACTCGCTGGGCATGGTGCTCTACGGTATGCCGCACACCCTGGCCGTCAGCCTCGACATGATGATTGCCCACGGCGCCGCCGTGGTCCGGGGCTCGCAACGGGCCTGCGTGGTGGTGGACATGCCCTTCGCCAGCTACCAGGCCTCGCCGCAGCAGGCGTTCCTCGCCGCCGCGCGGGTGCTCGCCGAGAGTGGCGCGCAGGCGGTGAAGCTGGAAGGGGGCGCGGAGATGGCCGAGACCATCGCCTTCCTGGTCGAGCGGGGCATTCCGGTGATGGCGCATATCGGCCTGATGCCGCAGAAGGTCAACGCCCTCGGCGGCTTCAAGGTGCAGGGCAAGGAGGAAGTCGGTGTTGCGCAGGTACTGCGCGACGCGGATGCCATCGCAGCCGCCGGGGCGTTCAGCGTGGTGCTCGAGGGCGTGCTGGAGCCAGTGGCGCGGCAGGTCTGCGAGCGACTGGAGATCCCCGTGATCGGCATCGGCGCTTCACCTGCCTGCGCCGGGCAGGTGCTGGTGACCGAGGACATGCTGGGGCTGTCCGGCGAGCAGATTCCGCGCTTCGCGCAGCAGTACGTGCGGGTGGACGAACTGATCGGCGCGGCGGCCGAACGCTTTGCCAGCGAGGTGCGGGAGCGCCAGTTCCCGCAGGCGCGGCATTGTTTCGGCATGGCGAAGGAGTGAGCCCGGCGCGGGGCCGCAAGCAGGGGCATCAAGCTGCAGGAGCGGGCCATGCCCGCGATTGCGCGCGTGGCGCGCTCCTACAGGGAAACTCCGGCGCTAGAACCCACTCTCGCGCAATGCCACCGCCAGCAGGCGGGTGAAACCCTCGCCCAGCCAACTGCGCCGGGCGCCCTCGATCTGCAGGTGGCCACGGGTTTCGTGAAGTCCAGGCGGTGCGCTTTCCAGCTTCACCAGCACATGGAACAGCGCCGGGTTGGGCACCAGTGCCTCGCCCTGCGGATTGACGTTCAGCGGGCCGCCGTAGCGCGAGGCGAGCATCGGATGTTCCAGCTGGCTGATGCGCGTAGTGCCGATCAGCACCACCTGGCCCTCGATGGGACGTGGCACGCCTTCGGGGTAGAAGCGCACATGACCGCCGTCGGTGAGGCGCTGCACTTCGTCCTGTTTGACGTAGGCGTCCACCAGCCAGTGCTGCGGGTCCACCAGTACGCCGATGGGCTCGCGGGTGTTGATCCACTGGCCGGGCTTCCAGTCCGGGTTGACGTCCATCCAGCGTCCGCTGAAGGGAGCCTGCAGGTTGAGACGGGCCATCTCGTTGCGGGCGGCGCGGGCCTGCTGGTACTCCACGCCCAGGCGCTGGCGGGTGACGGCTTCCTCGGAGAGACCGGACGGGTCGGCCAGCATGCCCGCCAACCGCCCCTGGAAGCCGCGGATGCTCGCCTCGCTGCCGGCCACCTTGGCGGCGATGTCGGGCTCTTCCATCACCGCCAGGGTTTCACCCTTGCCGACTTCGCCGCGGGGGCGCAGGTCGCGCAGCAGCGCGGGGAATGGCGCGTAGACGTGCAACTGTTGCGCCGCACGCGCTACGCCCATGGCGTGGACCTGGGTGCGCCAGGGGATGGCGAGCAGCAGAGCGATGGCGCCGATCAGCGCGAGGAACACCAGCTTGCGCCGCGGCTTCACTTCCGCACGGCGCTGCCACCAGACCTTGAGTTCGCGCCACACGGGCTGAACGATGAACCAGCTGATTTCCACGGCGAACAGGAAGATCCCCAGCAGTTTGAAGAAGAAGTAGTAGACCGCCACGGCGATGCCGAGGAACAGCAGCAGGCGGTAGACCCAGGTACCGAAGGCAAAGGCCACCAGCAGGCGGCGCTTGCCGGTTGGAAAGTGCTCCGGCCAGGGCTCGTCCAGCCCCAGCAGGTTGCGCCGCAGCGTGGTGCGCGCCAGGGCGCCGGCGCGTTCGTGCAGGTTGGGAAAGTCCAGCAGGTCGGAGAAGATGAAGTAGCCATCGAAACGCATGAAGGGGCTGGCGTTCAGGGCCAGCGACAGCGCCCAGCTGGTGGTCGCCAGGTACAGCAACCCGTTGCGGAAAGGACCAGGGTCGGCCAGTGCCCAGCCCAGCGTCGACAGCCCGGCCAGGCCCAGCTCGGTGATGATCCCGGCGCTGGCAATCGCCAGGCGCTGGCGGTTGCTGCGCAGCTTCCAGCTCTCGCCGGTGTCGGTGTAGAGCATCGGCCACATCACCACGAAGGCGATGCCCATGTGCGCGACCTTCAGCCCCAGCCGCGTGGTCACCAGCGCATGCCCCAGCTCGTGCAGCGTCTTCGCCACCACCAGCGCAGCGGCGAAGCTGAGCAGGCCCTCGAAGGAGAAGGACTCCACCACGTCGTGGGTGAAGGTGTCCCACTGGTGCGCCACCAGCACGATGCCGGCGAGGCTGAGCATTAGCACCAGCATCGCTACGTAGCGGTTGAACAGCCAGTCGAGGCTGCCGGCGATGGCGCGCAGGAAGCGCTGCGGGCGCAGCAGCGGGATACGGAAGAACAGGTAGTGGTGCAGCCACCAGTTCCAGGTCGTCCATTGCTTGCCTTCGCTGCGTGCGGCCAGCCGGGCCAGTGCCTCGGGGCCGGGGCGCAGCAGCTGGTGGTGTTCGAGGAACTGGCGGAAGCCCAGCACCTGCTCGGCGTCGGGCTTGAGCGCGGTCTGCTCGGCGATCTGCTCGCTGATCTGCCGGGGCGTCTGTTCCCAGCGCAGCAGGCATTCGAACTCCAGCCAGCCGATGCGGTAGAAGCGGTTGAGCACGCTGTCCTGGATCACCCACACCGGCTCGCCGTCCGGGCCGGGCGCTGCTTCGTCCAGGCGCAGGTCGTCGCGTAGCGGCGGGGTGGGCAGGTCCTCGGCGGCGATGTCCATCGCGCGTTACCAGCCGGTCCAGGCGCGCAGGGAGGCCAGCGGCCGGCGCAGCAGGTAGTAGCCGAGCACCACGCGCTCGCCGTAGAGCTTGGCGGTGCCGTGCAGGCCCAGGCGCGCGTGGGGCGGGGCGTCCTGCACGCTGGCCAGCAGGCGGTAGGAGGCCACGCCCTCATCGCTGGGCTTGGCCTGGTAGCTGGTGTCGAGGATTTCCCCGTGCAGCGGGTCGAGCGGGTAGGCGGTGAGGAACAGCGCCACGGGTGCCCCCGGCTCCAGCGCGATGGCGTCGGCCACCGGCAGCTGGATGCGCATGCCCGGTGCCTTCGGATCGGCGATCTGCAGGATGCGTTCGCCGGTCACCACCGGCTTGCCCAGCCAGTCGTTGGGGTCGCTGTACACGGCCACGCCGGCGCGCGGCGCGAGTACGCGGGTGCGCGCCAGTTGCGCCTGCACGGCGGCCAGTTCGGCGCGGCGCTGGCGGGAGCGGCCGTCGAGCACCGAGAGTTCGCTCTTGCTCTGCGGGTTGTCGAAGGCGCGCTGGCTGGCGGCCATGAGTTCGGCGTCGGCCACGGCAACTTCCTTGGCCAGCACGTCGGCGCGGCTGCGCAGGGTGGTTTCGTCCAGCTCGAAGAGCGGCGTGCCGACCTCGACGCTCTGGTTCGGCCGCACCAGCATCCGGACTATCACGCCGTCGATGGGCGAGCTGATCACCTGGGCGTTGCGCGAGACGACCTCCGCCGGCGCCAGGGCGGTCTGCCGCACCGGGATCAGCAGCAGAGCGGCCAGGGCGATCACCCCGACCAGCACCTGACGCTTGCTCGGCCGCCAGAAGCGCAGGCGGGTACGCGGGCCGAACGCGGCCCAGGCGTGCGCCCAGGTCTGCCAGATGCCTTGCAGCAGCGGCTGCAGGTTGCGCGCTGGCGGCTCGTCGAGCAGGAACAGCACCAGCCCCAGGCGCTTGCCGGCGCGGTCGTGCAGCGGCACGCACCAGAGCCCGGCCGGCCACCATTCGCTCCAGCCTTCGGCGATGTCGGCGGGCGGTTCGAGGGCGTCGCGGGCCAGCCAGGTGGGGGTGGCGTCAGGTGTTTGCGCGGCGACCCAGCGGCTGGCGCGCTCCAGCCAGACCAGATAGGGCGAGTCTTCCGTGGGCTTGGCCAGGCCGGACACCGCCAGCAGCTCGTTGCGCGACTCATGGCAGGCGAACACCAGCGCCTGGTGGAAGCGCAGCAGCGGGAACAGGTCGTTGGCGATGCTGAAGGCCAGGGCGCCGAGGGAGTCTGCCGTCAGCGCCTTGTCGCGTACATTGGCCAGGCTCAGCAGCAGCTGGGGTGGCGGCAGCAGCTCACTCATGGCTTTCGGGGAAGCGCGCGACCCCGCTCATGCCGGCGATCAGTTCGGGGTAGCTGGCGTCCAGCTTCGCTTCCAGCTCCACGGTCTGCGCCACGGCGTCGACCCGCGCGTTGATCACGCTGACCTTGGCCGGGTAGTGCTTGCCGGTTTCGTGGATGTCCACTTCCAGCGGCATGTCCGGACGCAGGCTGGGCAGCATGGACGAGGGCACGTTGAGGCGGACCTTCAGCGCGCCATCGCTGACCAGGTCGAACAGCGGCGTGCCGGCGGTCACCGTCTGGTAGGGCTTGACGTAGACCTTGGCGATGCGCCCGGAGAAGGGCGCATCGACCAGGCAGTAACCGGCCTGGGCGCGGGCCAGGGTGAGGGCGCCGTCGGCCTTCTGTACCTCGGTGTTGGCCATGGCGACTTCGAGGTCGCCCACGGCATCGAGCTTGCGCAGGTTCTGCTTGGCGGCGAGGTTGGAGCGCGCCATGTTCAGTTCGGCGGCGGCGACCTTGGCGCGGGCGTTGACTTCCACGCAGTTGAGCTGGGCCAGTTCGGCGTCCTTGGCGACCTTGTCGCCCAGGCTGGCCTTGAGCGCGCCGAGGGTGCCGTTCATCTGCGCGGAGAGGGTGGTTTCCAGGTTGGATACCAGCAGCACGCGGATGGCGCCGGGGTCCTGGTTGTCGGGCAATGGGGGCAGGCCGCTGGTGGCATCATCGGCCAGCGCCGGCTGGAGCAACATCAGGCACAACGGGAGGAGCAGGTACGGCTTACTGCGCGGCATTGGCGATTTCCTTCTGCCCTGCGGATGCTTGCCCAGCGGTCGGTTGAACGGTTGATTTCATGGTCGTGGCGTCGCTGCTGGCGAGCAGGTTGGTGCTGGTCTGCTGCTCCAGCGTGCGCTGGATTTCCCGCGCCAGGGTCTTCACGTCGTGGTTCTCGATTTCCCTGGGCATCACCTCGAAGCCCACCGAGTTGTACAGCCGGCCCCACGCGGCCTGGGCGTCGGAGTAGGCGGCTTCGCGCTGGTAGCGCGAGAGCAGGAAGCGCCCCTCGGCGCGGATCAGCTCCAGCTCGCTGCCCAGGGCGGCGCCACGGGCGGACTGGGCGTAGCTGAGCAGGCTCTGGTCGACGCGCAGGCTCTCGTCGGCGAATTCCACTTCCTGCTTCGCCAGCTGGTAGCGCAGCAGGCCGACGCGGACCTGGGTGAGGATGGCCATCGACAACGCAGTACGGCGCATGTCGTCGGTCTTTTCCTGGCTGGCCTCGGCGGCCTTGATGTCCGGGTACTGCGCCAGGCGCAGCAGGTTCATCGAGACGTTGATGCCGGTCTGGTTCCAGTCGTTGTTGTACAGGTACTTGTTGGAGTCGTACTCGTAGCCATAGTTGAAGCTCACGTTGGGCCACAGCTGGGCCTTGGCGATCTTCAGGTCGTTCATGTCGACGCGCTTGCGGTACCACTCCTCCATGATTTCCGGGCGGCGCTCCAGTGACAGGCGTTCGAGTTGCTCGACGTTGTTGGTCACCAGTGGCAGCGGCTGTTCGCCGACGTCGGCCAGGACCATTTTGGTGTTCGGCGGCAGCGACATCAGTGCGGCCAGTTCGGCGCGGGCGAACTCCAGGTCCTGGCGGCGCACGGTGAGCATGTACACCGAGTCGAGCAGGGCGCGCTGGTAGGCGAGGATGTCCTGGCGCGGCAGCAGGCCCTTGCCCTCGGCCTCGCGGGCGGAGGTCAGCGCGCGGTGGGTGCGCATCAGCAGGCCGTCCACTTCCGGCAGCAGGCGCTGGGCGCCCAGCGCGCGCCAGTAAGCGTTGCGCACGTCCTGCAGGACGTTCTGCGCGACCTTCTCGCGGCGCTCTTCGGCCATCAGCATCTGGTCGTTCTTCTGCTGGGTGCGGTAGTAGGCGACGCCGAAGTCCAGCAGGCTCCAGGACAGGCCCAGGCTGTAGAGCTGGCGGTAACGCTCTTCCGAGGTGGACGGACGCAGGCTGACCTGGCGGTCCTCGATGCCGATGGAGGTGCCGCCCGAATCGTTGTTGCGCCCGGCGTAGCCGGCGGAGGCGACCACCCGCGGCAGCATCTCGTGGCTGGTGACATCGCGCAGGTCGGAGGCCAGCGCGCTTTCCAGCAGTTTCAGGCGGTAGTCGAGGTTGTATTTCAGGGCGCGCGCCGAGGCTTCGTAGAAGGTGATCGGCCCGCTGACCGGCTCCTGCTCCTTGTACATCCGCGCCTGGTCGTCGATCACCCGCTGGCGCATTTCCTCCTCGGTGTAGGGCTTGGGCTCGAACGCCGAGCAGGCGCTGAGGAAGAGGCTGACGGTGATGGTGGCGCTCAGGCATTTCAGTGCGTAGGCAGGCATAGTCTGTCCTTGATCGATCCTAAAGAGTCGCGAGTTCCTCATTGGCCGCTCCGGCGCTGGGCGGCCTCGCGCAGCTGGGCGCGGAAGCCCTGGGTGTTCTGCGCCTTGTCAGCCTTGCCGACCATGTCGGCGGGGAAGGGCGCCCACAGCGACGGGTCGGGCAACAGCCCGTCGGCGCTGAGGCTGATGACGCCGTGGCGGCCGTCCACCCAGTTCTTGTCCAGCGTTGCCGCGCGGCGGCTTTCGGCCACGGCGCGGGCGACGAACTGGCCCTTGACCTGGCCCAGCTGCGCGCCCAGCGACGGGCTCTCGATTTCCGGCGTGGCGAAGATGTCGATGTTGCTGCCGTCGGCGCCCCAGTTGGAGAGCGACAGGCGATCGTCGATGCGCTCGACCACCGGCTGCACGAAGATCGCCGGGTCCACGTCGGGGAGGCGGTCACGCGGGTAGCCGTCGTCGCCGAAGCGGTCGAAATGCGGGCCCGGCGGGATATACGGCGTGGCGATGTCCAGGGTAATGGTCAGCACGGCATCGTCGGTGGCGCCGGCCAGGTCGCTGATGGTGTAGGTGAAGTAGTCCTTGAGCACCTGCCCGAGCCCTGCCGCCGCCAGCACTTCGCGGTTGGTCAGGTCGATGGTGTAGGTGTAGCTGCCGTCCGCGTTGAGGACGAGCGTGCCGTAGCGCCCGGCAATCGGCTGGCCGATCACACCCGCAGTACCGCTGCCGGTTTCCTGGCCGGTACGGATACCGGTGACGGTCAGCGAGTCGCCGCCATCCACGTCGCTGTCATTGGGCAGCACGTTGCCGGTGGCCTGCGGTGCCGGCGTCTGGTCGGTGGCGCTGTAGCTGTCGTCGCGCGCCACCGGATTGTCGTTGGCGCCCTGGATGACCACGGTCAGGCGCGCATCGGAGGTGGCGCCGGCGGTGTCGCGCATGCGGTAGGTGAAGACTTCCTGCAGCTTCTCGTTGGCGCTGCGCATGGCCTGCACAGTGGGGTTGTCGTTGTCGACGCGGTACTCGTAGCTGCCGTCGGCGTTGATCGTCAGTTTGCCGTAGAGACCTTGCAGCACGTTGCCGGCATTGGTCGTGGTGCCGTTCTGGTTGGTGAAGTTCACCACCGACTTGGTTTCGCCGTACTGCACGCCGTCGACGTCAGTGTCGTTGTCCAGCACGTTGCCGCGCGGGTCGACACCGGGGGTGCCGTTGTTGACGCCGCCGGCCTCCACGGCCAGCGCGTTGTCGTCGCTGGCAATCGGCGTGTCGTTGCGCCCGTCGATGGTGATGGTCAGCAGGCCTGGGGTGGCGCCGCCCCAGATATCCGCGCCCAGGTAGGTGAACTTGTCCTGCAGGGTCTGGCCGCTGGCGCGCAGGGCTTCGACTTCCGGCAGGGAGTTGTCCAGCTCGTAGCTCCAGCTGCCGTCGTCGTTGAGCGTCAGGGTGCCGTACTGGCCGCGCAGGCTCTGGCCGGGAACGCTGGCATCGGGCGGAAGGGGACCGTCGCCGGCCCAGTACGAGACGACGTGCATCACATCCTGCGGGATGGTGGTGATGGTGTCCGGGTCGGTGTCGTTGTCCAGCACGTTGCCCGATGGGTTGCTGCCCGGCACGTTGTTGTGCAGGCCGCCGTCTTCGACCGCCGTGCCGAAGTCCGGCGCGGTGTCCGGTGGCTGGTTCTGCCCACGGACCAGGATGATCAGCGTGGCCTGGTCGTTGAGGCCGCCATCGTCGGTGACCTGGTAGGTGAAGGATTCCAGGGCGAACGCCAGCGGGCCGAGGGCGATGATGTCCGCGTTGGTGTTGTCGACGAAGTACTGGTAACTGCCGTCGGCATTGATCACCAGGGTGCCGAACGCGCCGACGATGGTCTGCGGGCTGCCGGGTGTCACCACTACGGTGCCCACCTGCGCACCCTCCGGGCCGACCGCGATGGTGGTGACGCGCATGTGATCGCCGGCATCGACATCGGTGTCGGCACCGATGCCGGCGAAGATCCCGGTCAGGCCGGTGATCACGTTGCCGGTGGGGTTGCGCCCGCCGCTGCCGTCGAGGTTGGCCACGGCGTAGTTGATGTCGTCGTTGGCCACCGGGGCGTCGTAGCGGCCTTCGATGGTGATGGTCAGCTGGGCAATGGAAGTGGCGCCAGCAGTGTCGTGCATGCGGTAGGTGAAGGCTTCGGTCAGCGAGTCGCCGTTCTTCAGCGCCTGCACGGCGGCCAGGCTGTCGTTGACGGTGTAGGTATAGGTGCCGTTGGCGTTGAGGGTCAGGGTGCCGTAGGTCCCTGCGATCACGCCGCCGCTGGCGGTCAGGTCGATCAGCGTGCCGCCGGCGCCTTTGGTGCCAGTGCGCACAGCGTCGACCACATGGGTTTCTCCGTAAGCCGCGCCGTCCACATCCAGATCGTTGGGCAGCACATTGCCGGTGGCGGGCGCGCCGGGCGTGGTGTTCAGCGTGCCGCCGGCCTCGATGGCGGCCCCCGTGTCGTCTGCAGCGATGGGGGTATCGTTCTGCCCGTGAATGATGACAGTGAAGGTGCGGGTGACAGTCTTGCCGTTCCCGTCACTGACGCTGTAGGTGAAGACTTCGCTGAGTGTGTCGTTGTAGGTACGCAGCGACTGCACCGCCGGGTCGAGGTTGTTGACCACGAAACGGTAGCTGCCGTCGGCGTTGAGCAGCAGCACGCCGTAGTTGCCCGCCAGGTCCGCCCCCACGTTGCCGCTGACGCCGTTGGGGTTGACCACGGCGGTGATGGTCAGGACATCGCCGTCGGGATCGACATAGGAGCCCCGGATACTGCCGGTCGGGTCGAGGCCTGCGACGTTGTTGAGCAGGCCGCCGGCCTCGGTGGCGTGGATCACGACGGGTTGCACGACGGGCGGGTCGTTGACCCCGGTCACGGTGATGACCAGCTGCGCCTGGTCGGTCAGTCCGCCGGTATCGTGGATGCGATAGGTGAAGATCACATCCAGGCTCTGGTTGGCGGTGAGCGCGAGAATGGCAGGATCGGCACTATTGACCACGAAGGTGTAGGTGCCATCGTCGCTCAGGCTGAGCTGGCCGAAGTTGCCGCTGATGAGGGTGCCGTTGGCCAGCCGGGCGACCGTGCCGGTGATGTTGGTGGTGACGCCGCTGGCGACGCCGGTCAGAGTCCCGCCGGCGGTCTCAAGGCCGGAGCGAACGCCATCGACCTTGAGCTTGTCGGCGTTGGGCTGGTCGACAGTGTCGACGTCGGTGTCGGTGCCCACCCCGGCGTTACCGGTGATCACGTTGCCGCTGGCGTTGACCGGTGGTGGGGTGCCGTCGCTGGCGCCAGCGGTGGCGGTGCCATGGTCGTCCACCGCCACCGGGGCGTCGTTGGCGCCCTGGATGGTGATGGTGAGGGTGGCGATGGCGCTCAGGCCGCCCTTGTCGGTGACCTGGTAGGTGAACTGCTCGGAGAGCAGGGGATCGTTGGGAGTCAGGGCCTGGACCACGGGATTGCTGTTGTCCACCACGTAGCGATAAGTGCCGTCGGCGTTGATCGTCAGGGTGCCGTAGAGGCCTGCAACAGTGGTCGGCGAGCCGGGGGCGACCGGCAGGATAGCGCCGCCGCCGGTGCCGTCGAAGCGCACCAGGCTGACGGCCTTGGTCTCGCCATAGACCGTGGCGTCCACATCGCTGTCGTTGGTCAGCACGTTGCCGGTGGCATCGCTGCCGGCGGTGCCGTTATTGGTGCCGCCGGCCTCGATGGCGGCGCCGGTGTCGTTCAGCGCCACGGGGGTATCGTTGGCGCCGTGGATGTCGATGGTCAGGGAGGTGGAGCTGGAAAGGCCGCCGGTGTCGGTGATGAAGTAGCCGAACGACTCGCGCAGCACGTCGCCCGCGGTGCGCAGCGCCTGGACTTCGGCATTGCTGTTGTCGACCACGTACTGGAAGCCACCGGTCGCGGTGATGTAGAGCGTGCCGTAGCGGCCGGCGAGGCTGACGACGCCAGCAGCGGGCACCACCACGAAGCCGCCGGTGGAGTTCTCCAGGCGGGTGACCTTGAGGATGTCGCCGTTGGTGGCGATGTCCACGTCGGTGTCGTTGTCCAGCACGTTGCCCGTGGGGTCGACGCCGACCGTGGCGTTGTTCGAACCGCCGGCTTCGATGGCGATCGCAATGTCGGGACGGGCGATGGGCGCGTCGTTCACCGGGTCGATGACGATGTTCAGGGTGTCGGTGTCTTTCAGGGCGTCGTCGGGGTTTTCGCCGGGGATGCCGTCGCCGTCCGCGTCACCGAAGTTACCCTGATCGTTGGTGACCATGGTGAGGGTTTCGGCATTGCGGGCGGTGTTGAAGTCCTGGTCGCCCTTGTAATAAATCTGGCTGAGCAACACGTTGATCTGCTGCAGGGTGCCGGTGAGCACCAGGGTGCGGCCGGCGCCGGTCGGGGGGGTATCGTTGGCGCCGGGCGTCGTTGCGCTCTGCCAGAGCACGCCGTGCACCACGCTGAGGGTGACGGTCATGACGCCGGCGGTATTGCCGGCGTTGACGTCCACGTCGCTGGTGGCGAGGCCGACGATGTGCAGCACGGTATCTTCCTGGCCATGCTGGTCGGCGACGGTGTTGATCGGCGCTTCGTTGATATGCACGTAGCCGGCATCGGCGATGCCGATGGCGCCTTCGGCCAGGTTCAGGTTGATGTTGCCCAGGCCGACGGTGGAGGTCCCGCTGTCGGAGTCGACGCGCACGTGGAAGCGGTTGTTGCTCGCCTGGGCGAAGTTCTGCGCCACCGCCACCAGGTAATTGCCCGAGGGCAGGATGGCGAACTGGTAGGTGCCATCGGCGGCGGTCACCGTGCTGAAGGTGCGGTCGTCGGCGTTGCCGAACACGCCGTCGTCGCCGGCCCAGGTCAGGGTCACGTCGATGCCGCCCAGGCCAGGGCCGTCGGGCGTCGTGCTGGTGGTGGCGGACTTGGTGTCATCCCACAGGGTGCCTTTCACCACGCCCATGCCGGCGCCGTCGCTGAGGATGTAGTTGTTCAGCCCGCCCGCGCCGTCCTGGCCAGTGCGCTCGCCATCGGCGCCGCCGGCGGTCAGTGGCAGCGAGCCGCCCCAGCCGGCGTTCTCGAAGCTGGTGGGCAGGCTGGTCCAGGTCAGCACCGCGGAGCTGGTGACGTCGTCGGGAACGATGGTGTTGGGCAGGGTGACGCTGTAGATCACCTGCACCTTGTCGTTGACGTTCAACTGGTCGAAGTTGAGCACCACCTGGCCGCCCACCACGCTGGCGGTGACGCCCGCTGGCAGGTTGCCGGTGGTGTAGCTGGTGCCGTTGATGACGATGCTCTGGATCGCGTAGTCGCTGCCGTTGGGGAACTGGTCGCGTAGCACGACGTTGTAGGCCGGTACTTCGCCGTTCTGGGTGAAACTGACCGAGACTGTCGCGTTGGTGGTGCCGGCGACGCTGCCGGCGGCGATGTCGATCACCGACTTGTCCATGCCGGTGAAGCTGGGCTCCAACACGTGCTCGAAGATCGTGGCGCTGTGGCCGCGGTCGACCCCGCCGCCGGTGCCGACGTGTTCGAACACATTCATGCTCAGCTGCGCACCGCTAATGTTTGAGGCGATGTTGGCGACGCGCACGTTGAACTCCAGGATCACCCCTTCGATATCGCCGTCGTTGATCTCGTTGTTGGTCAGGTTGCCCAGGTTGAAGGTGATGGTCCGACCATCAGGGGAAATCTGCAGGCGCCCGCTGTTGATATTGAAGATGCCGGTGGGCTTGTCGCCGGACAGGTCGGGATGGATCGGCAGCGATACGTCACTGTTCTGGTTGCCGACCATGCCCAGGGTGCCGCCGCTGATCAGGTCGGTGGCGTCGGTAGTGAGGCCGCCAATGGCGCTGGAACCCAGGGCGATAAGGATGTTGTTGAGGTCGGCGGGGATGAACTCCAGCCCGGGAGCCAACTCGATGCGGATCTGGTAATTGGGGTTTACGCCGGTGGGCACCACGATCGCCACGCGGTAGCGGACGATCTCGCCGACCACCACGGTTTCTTCCAGCCCAGCGGTATCGGTGGCGCCCGAGGAGTTGGTCGCCGGCGGCGTGGCGTCGAGGCCGCCGACGCGCGAGACCTGGATGCCGTTGGTGACGGGAATGAGCAGCGTGTTGATCTGCCGGTAGTCGTTGAGCACCCCGGAGTTGAGCAGTCCGTCGTCGCCGCCGCGCTCGCCGGCACCCGTGTCGGTGGCGTTGCCCAGGCCGTCCAGGCTGGTCCAGCGCACCACGACGTTGTTCGTGATGACTGCCTGGCCGGCTGCCGAGGCGTTCACCACGCCCGAGAGGGAAATGACGATGCTGCCGCCATTGGCGATATCGATGTTGGCGCCGCTGGCGGTGACCAGCTGGCCGTTCTGGATGATGAAGTCCACGCCGCCGTTGTTGGTGGCGCCGTTGTAGACCTTGCCGGTGATCACGATGTTGTCCATCTGCGTGGGCAGTATGTTCAGCAGGCTGAGATCGAAGGCCTTGGTGCCGGAAGTGTTGCTGATGGTGATGGTGTAGGTGACCGTGTCGCCTTCGTCGAAGCCGCCGTAGGTGGGGGTGGCCGTGACCTGCTGGCTCACCGTCAGGGTCGGCTCGACGATGGTCACCGAGGGCTGCTGCGGGCTGGCGACGGTGCGGTCCACTGCCGTGGCGCCGTTGGGGGTATCGCCGTCGGGGTCGCTGTAGGTCAGCTGCGCGCCGTTGTTCAGGGTGACGCCCTGCTGGTTGCCCTGCACGTTGCTCGCCACCAGCACCAGGCGGATGACGAAGGCGTTGTTGCCGATGTTGTTGTCGGCCGTGGAGCCGGCGGCACTGAACAGCAGGTTCAGGTCGCCGCCATCGCTGCCGTCGCCGCTGAAGGTGAGGACGTTGACAGAGCCGGCGAAGGCCTGGGTGAGTGCGCCGCTGAACGGATCGATGCCGTTGTTCACGGCGTTGTAGATGATCTGGTAGCCCGCCCCGCTGAAGGCCGTGAGGTCCAGGCGCAGCCCCGGCGGAATCAGGTCGGAAAGACGCAGGTTGGCGGTGCTGCCTTCGGGCAGGGTGACCACGATGTCGTAGGTCATCTTCTCGCCGATCACCAGGTTGCTGCCGCTGGTATGGCCGGCGCTGGAGTCGTCGTCGGTGAGGCTGCCGTTCTGGTAGGTCTTGCTGATGGTCGGCGCGGCCACCTGCTGGTTGGCGACCTCGACGATGTCCACCGGGGTGAAGTCCTGGCCGCCCTCGACGCTGGCGTAGTTGGTCAGCGCCGCGCTGCTTTGCAGGGTGCTGGAGGCGAGGATGGCGTTGCTCACCGTGACGTCGTAGGTGATCACCACGACGTTGGCGCCGGAGAGGTCGTTGGCCGTGCCGGCGCGGCCGGCGAGCAGGGTGCCCTGGTTGTTGGGGTCGAGGAAGGTGATGGTGTTGCCGCTGATGCTGTAGTCGACGCCCTGCACCAGCAGGCTGCCGTCGCCACGATGGATCTGCAGGTTGGCGGTGGACAGGCTGCCGCCGACGAACGCCAGGCCTGCCGGCAGGGTGATGCTGGTGGACACGTCGAAGGCGTTGCCGCCGCCGCTGTTCTTGATCGCCGTGGCCAGGCGCAGGGTGTCGGCGCCGTCGATGCCGCTGACGTTGCCATCCACCGCCGCCAGGCTGGTCACGCTGCCGCTGAAGGGCGTGCCGGTGGTGCCCGGCTGGGCCCAGGTGCCGGTGGTGCCGGTGACCGTGCCATGGGTGGTGGAGACCACGCCGTGCTTGATGTCCAGTACCGGTTCGGCGACCGATTCGATGACCGCGACATCCGAGGAAATCAGCGGTGTCTTGTCGATGGTGGTGGTCTGGCTGGACTGCGCCAGCACGTCGAGTTCGCGCTGGTCGGCATAGGGCTGGTCGCCGACCACCATGGTGAAGCGCACCTGCACGGTGCCGCCGTTGAGGCCGCCGGAAACGTAGTTGCCGAAGTCGAAGATGATCGAGTTGCCCGCCCCGGTGGTGACGCTGTCGGGCACGTCGAGGATGCTGTTGCCGGCGCCGAAGCTCCACTGGCCGACACCGTTGCCGATGCTCCAGTTGATGCCCGCCGCGTTGAGCAGCGGCAGCGGCAGGTAGGCGGTGAGCTTGAAGTTCTCGTAGTCCGCCACCAGCAGGTCGTAGGTGATGGTGAAGGTGACCACGTCGCCGGGACGCAACTCGCCGTTGGCAGGCGGGTTGCCGCCGTTCACCTGGGTCAGGGTGATATCGATGTTGGAGGTGTCGATGGTGCTGGTGGTGCCGGAGCCGTCGGTCTGCTCGCCGCCGATGTTCAGCGAGTCGCGCAGCACAGTGGCATCCACCGTTGCATTGTTGCTGACGCTGTCGCCCTCGTTGAGCTGGTCATGGGGCGGGTGGTCGGAGGTGTAGGTGGTGTCGATGGTCGCGTCGTAGACGATGGACATCCGCGTGGCGCCTTCCTGCACATCGTCATCCCAGAGGTCGCCGAACAGCGCATAGAGGCCGGGCCCTTGGACGGCGGCAGCGATGGATGCGCCGATATCGAAGACCAGCGTGGTGCTGCCGTCGGCATTCACCGTGGCGGTGTAGATCACCGGGATGACCTGCGATGCGCCGTGTTGCTGGATGACAATGCTCGGCGCATTGGCGGCGGAGAAGGTCTGGCCGTCGCTGAGCTGGTCGGTGACGGTGAAGGTGCCCTGGCCGAGGATGTTCTTGCCGAAGGCATAGAAGTCGGAGATGGCCACATCCATCGTGTAGCGCAGGGTATCGCCGGGGGTAATGCCGGGGGTGCCGACGTCGGTCTGCAGGTTCACCGTCTTGAGCAGGGTGATCGATTTGGCGACGAAGGTGATACCTGCGCCGTCGCCGGTCACGGTGAAGGGATAACCGTCCGGATCGGTGGGGCGGTCGCGCGGGTCCAGCGGGTTCCAGTCGCCATTCACCGTGGCGGTGCCGAAGGTGATGGTGCGTGGGTTGCCCGTGGCAGGGTCGAGCACCGGCCGCCCGGCCGCGTCGATCTCCGGTACGTAGAAGCCGACCGTGGTGGTGCTGGCCGCGCTCAGGGTGTCGTAGTGAATGGTGTAGCTGGCGACGAAGGCATTGGGGTTGTTGAGCGCCGCGGCGATCAGTGTCGGGTTGGTCAGTACGGTGCCGTCGTGCAGGGTGATCGAGGTCAGGGTGCCGCCGGCGCCGGGGGTGATGGAGCTGACGTGAACCTGGTCGGGCACCGTCTGGGTAACCGTCACGTTGGTCAGGGTCTGGCCGGGGGCCGGGGTCACGGTCACCGTTTCGGTGCGGGTGAAGTTCGGCCCGGTGACCGTCTCGCCCTCGGGCATGTTCACCGTCTGGGTCACCGACAGCAGCGTCGGGGTGACCACGAAACTGTGCAGCGCCGCTTCCACCAGGGTCGGATCCTGCGCCGGGTTATTCAGTGAATCGTTGCCGTACTCGAAGCCGCCGCGGGCATTGATGGTGAGATTGGGCGCGCCGTCGGAATAGCTGGTGTCGGCCAGGTTGCTCAGCTGCGCGGTGACCTGGATGCCGATGGCCGGCTGGCCGCTGGTGACGCTGGCGTAGGGCAGCTGCAGCACCACCATCTGGTCGCCGGCCTTCATGCCGACGCTGGCAGCGTTGATCACCAGGGCATTGCCGTTGGCGTCCTTGGCCAGCGGGTGGGTGGCATTGCCGTTGGCGTCGAAGGTGATCACATAGCTGGTCACCGCCTGGCCCAGGTAGGTGGCGGAAACGAAAGTGGCGCCGTCATTGCCGTCGCGGCCGGTGGCCGGCATGAACAGGTCGATGTAGGGCGCGAAGCCGACCTGGGTGGATGGGTTGCTGAAGTTGACGTCGAAGGTGAAGGTATCGCCCAGGCGCACCGCCGCGCCGCCGCTGCCCATGGCCACGGTGGGGCTGGCGTCGGCCAGCAGGCCCTGGAAGCTCACCAGGGTGTCGGCGCTCAGTGCGATGGACTTGTCCACGTCGCCCGCGCGCACTTCCAGGTTCCAGTCGCCGCCGGCGCTGGTGGAGCCGGTGGCATTGCTGGAGGCGCCGACGTCCGCGCCGGTCCAGCGCGCCAGTTCGTTGACCAGCGCCTGACCGGCGCTGCCTGCGCCGACGTCGCAGCCATAGAGCTGGATGTCCGCACCGGTATTGAGCTCGCCGCGCCAGGCGCTCAGGCGATCGCCGAGCTGGTCGACGCTCTGGCTGGTGAAGGTCTGGTTGCCCAGGGTGAACTGGCCGGTGGCGCCGTGGGAGAAGATCTGGATCGAGTCGACCTTGCCCAGTTGCGTCAGCGCATTACTGATGGCCGCGATGGCGTCCTGGCCTGCGTCCACCACCAGCGCGGTGGTGCCCACCGGCAGGCTGGCGGCGAGCTGGTCGCGGTTTTCCAGGCGGGCATCGATCACCACCAGATTGCGCGGCGCCGCCTGTGCGGGGGCGGCTGCCTGGGCGCGAGCCTCGACGGCAGTGGCCGGCTTGGCCGTGTCCTTCGCCTCGGCGGCGGTGCTGTCGTGATGCTGTTGATCGACGGCCGCAGCGGCTGCGCCGTCGAACAGGATGCGTTGTTCCAGCGCCAGGGCGTGGGCAACTGGCTGGAAGAGCTTCGAGCGATATTTGGCCTGCATTTCCCTAATTCCGGCTGGTAAATCCCCAGAGAAAAGCAGTCCTACGCATATCTGCTTACGGAATTGACGCTAGTCGCGATTGGAATTTTCGCCAGCAGAACAGATACATAAGCGACAAATAGAAGCGCTTTTTGTCTCAGAAATGTAACAGCCTTCCTACAAAGGCATCGGCTGCAGGCCTTGGGAGCCGCGGCTCTGCGGCAGACGCCTGAAGTAGAGCGGATGACGGTGCTGGAAGCTGTCCGAGGAGCCAGTCGGGGTCTTCCAGCGTCTGACGGGCTGGCTGGCACCGGTGAGAAAGCGCCGCCTATGCTGAGTCGTCCATTCCCACTCCGGCCCGCGCCGGCGTCCTCGTGTTCCGTCTACTGGAGACTCGCCATGAACCTGCATCTGTCCGACAAGCTCGCCCTGGTCAGCGGTTCGACCAAGGGCATCGGTTTCGCCATCGCCCAGGGCCTGGCCCGCGAAGGGGCGCGGGTAATCCTCAATGGTCGCAGCCAGGCGTCGGTCGATGATGCGTTGGCGCGCATCCGCGACGGGCAGGCCGATGCCAGGGTCGAAGGCTTCGCCGGTGACCTGTCCGACCCGCAACAGATTGCCGCGCTGGTGGAGCGCTACCCGGCGGTGGACGTGCTGGTGAACAACCTCGGCATCTTCGACCCCAAACCCTTCGAGGAGATTGCCGACGAGGAGTGGCTGCGCTTCCTCGACGTCAACCTGCTGTCCGGTGTGCGCCTGTCCCGTGCCTACCTGCCGGGCATGAAGCAGAAGAACTGGGGGCGGGTGGTGTTCATCAGCAGCGAGAGCGGCATCCAGATTCCCCTGGAGATGATCCACTACGGCGTCACCAAGACTGCCCAGCTCGGCCTGTCCCGCGGGCTGGCCGAATACTGCGCGGGCACCGGGGTGACGGTGAACGCCGTGCTGCCGGGGCCGACCGCGTCCGAGGGCGTGGGTGATTTCGTCGACAAGCTTTCCGGTGGGCAGCCGTTCGAGCAATTCGAGGCGGAGTTCTTCCGCA
This sequence comes from Pseudomonas sp. PDM19, assembly GCF_014852215.1. Lineage (NCBI taxonomy): Bacteria > Pseudomonadati > Pseudomonadota > Gammaproteobacteria > Pseudomonadales > Pseudomonadaceae > Pseudomonas > Pseudomonas sp. PDM19. The sequence continues at coordinate 781,566 of NZ_JACVBG010000001.1, forward strand.
CCGCGCGGCCGGGCTCGCTGCTGCAGCGCTTCGCCCGTCCCGAGGAGATCGCCAACCTGGTGCTCTATGTCTGCTCGGAGCTGTCTTCGGCCACCAACGGCGCAGCGCTGCGGGTGGATGGCGGTCTGGTGCGCACGGCGTTCTGAGTCAGTCAGCGCTGCGGCTTTCGAATTCCAGTCCCAGCGCCAGGTCGCCACAGCCGAGCTGGCCGAGCCACTGTTGTGCTTTCGGGCCGGACAGGTGCGCCTCCAGCTCGGCCTGGCTGGCCCAGCGGGTGAGCACCTGCCAGCGGTCGGCGGCCAGTTCCTGCAACTCGCTGCCCTGACAGCCGGGTTGCTGGCGGACCTGGGTGACCAGTTGATTGAGGTGCTCGCCCAGCGCGGCAGCCTGGCCGGGGAATGCCTGGACGCGAACGATGGCGATGGCGGACGGGGACATGGCGAGGCTCCTTTGTGCTGGGTGGCCATTGGGCGCTGACGCCGGAATCCGGTAAATGCCGGAACCGGCTTTCAAAACCGATGCTGGAAGGTTAAGGGCGCGCCGCTTCTGGCTGAACCGCCAATTCCGGGGAAAACCGCCGGGCCAATCCTGCGGTGGGTGCTATCCATGGGGCGCTGGTGCCCCGGAGATAGGGGAGCACACCTGTAGGAGCGGGCCATGCCCGCGAACCGCGGACAAAGTCCGCGCATCCCGGTATGCGTCGACACCGTGAGCCATGCTCACGGATCGCGGGCATGGCCCGCTCCTACACGAATGCTGTCAGCCGGATGGCACGGAGCGGCCGGAAACCGATCGCGGACTGCGGTCTCGGGAATGCGGGTACGCCGGGATGAGGGTGGCAGAAGGCTAACGAGGCTCAGGCCAACTGCTGCAACAGGTCGCGCACCTTGTCCAGCGCCGGGTCGATGTCCAGCGTGTCGATGGCGCCGAAGCCCAGCAGCAGGCCGTCGCGTACCGGCGCCTGATGATGGAAGGGCGCCAGCCCATAGAGGCCGACCTCGACCTTGCGCGCCAGCTCGCAGAGCAGCGCCACGTTGACCGGCTCACGCAGCAAGGCGGTGAGGTGGAAGCCGGCCACCGAGGGCACCGCTTCCAGCCAGGGCGACAGGTCGCCCGCCAGCCGCGCCAGGATGCGCTCGCGGCGCCCAGCGTAAATGCCGTGGCAGCGGCGGATGTGCTTGAGCAGGTAGCCCTCGCTGATGAACTTGGCCAGCGCCCACTGCGGCAGTGTCGAGCTGTGCCAGTCGGAAATCTGCCGCGCCCGCACCAGCGCCGTGAACAGGCTGGGCGGCGGGATCAGGTAGCCCAGGCGCAGTTCCGGCAGCAGCACCTTGGAGAAGGTACCGATATAGGCCACCACGCCGTGGCGATCGAGGCTTTGCAGCGCGTCGGTGGGCCGTCCTTCGTAGCGGAACTCGCTGTCGTAGTCGTCCTCGATCACCAGCGCGCCCAGTTCCAGCGCTCGTGCGAGCAAGGCCTCGCGGCGTGGCGGGCTCATCGGCATGCTCAGCGGGAACTGGTGCGACGGCGTGGTGTAGATCATCCGCGTACCGTCGGGGATCAGGTCGACGCGGATGCCCTCGGCGTCCACCGGCACGCTGGCCACCTCGGCGCCGAGGGTCTGGAAGATCAGCCTCGCCGGGGTGTAGCCGGGGTCTTCCATGGCGACCTTGTCACCGGGGCGGAGCATGACGCGGGCGAGCAGGTCCAGTGCCTGCTGCGCGCCGTTGCAGACCATCACGTCGTCCAGCTGGCAGTTCACTCCACGGGCATAGGAGATGTGCCGGGCGATGCCGTCGCGCAACGGGGCGATGCCTTCGGGCGAGCTGTAGTGCCCGCGCAGGCCGGTCATCTGGCGCATGGCATGGTTCACGCAGCGCCGCCATTCCTCCTGGGGGAACTGCAACTGGGTGGTGGCGCCGCCGATGAAGTCGGCCTTGGCTGTACCCGCGCCGGGGTGGCGCAGGCGCGTGTCGAGGTTGGCCCAGCGCTCGATGTTGTCCTGGCTGGCGAAGCGCACGCCATCCTGGCGCCGGTCGTGGCGCGGCAGGTGGGTGTTGACGAAGGTACCGCTGCCGATCCTGCCCACCAGCACGCCTTCGTAGGTGAGCTGGGCGTAGGTGTCGGAGATGGTCTTGCGCGAGATGCCCAGCTGCTCGGCCAGCAGCCGGCTGGGCGGCAGGCGGGTGCCGGCGGCAAGGCGGCCGGAGTCGATGGCTTCGCGCAGCTGGCGATAGAGTTGCCCGGCGAGATCCTTCTGGCCGTGGATGATCAGGTGCAGCTCCAAGGACGAACTCCGCAGCTTCTGGGCAGTGGCGCAAGCGTAGCGCCGGCGCGGGGCGTGGTGAAGTTGCGCAGTCGAAATTCCACGGATTGGTCACTTGTGGCCGGCACGGCTCGGCGCACAATGGCACGGTCAACTTCTGGAGTGCCGTCATGGAGCCACGCCTGGATTACTACACCGCCTCGCCGGAAGCGCTGAAGGCGGTGCTGGCGCTGGAAGCCGCGATCTTCGAGCTGTCGCTTGAGAAACCGCTGCTGGAGCTGGTGCGCCTGCGGGTATCGCAGGTGAACAACTGCGCCTTCTGCGCCGACATGCACGCCATGGAAGCGCGCCGCAACGGCGAGACCGAGCGGCGCCTGTTCGCCGTCAGCGTCTGGCGTGAGTCGCCGTTCTTCACCGAGCGTGAGCGGGCGGCGCTGGCCTGGTGCGAGTCGGTGACGCTGCTGTCCGAATCCAAGGTGCCGCTGGAGGTCTTCCAGCTCGCCCGCGAGCAGTTCAGCGAACGGGAGCTGGTGGACCTGACCGTGGCCATCGGCGCGATCAACGTGTGGAACCGCCTGGGCGTGTCCTTCCGCCAGCAGCCGCCGGCATGAGGTTGCACACTTGTAGGGCGAATAACGCGCCAGCGTTATCCGCCGCGCGGTTGCCGGCGGATAACCTGTTCCAGGTTATGCGCCCTACGTGCTGGAACGCCTACGCTCAGGGCGGCCCTCACCCTAACCCTCTCCCAGAGGGAGAGGGGACTGTTCGGCGAAGGATGAAACCTCAGCGTCAGTCGGGCACGGACGGCTCCCTCTCCCTCTGGGAGAGGGTTGGGGTGAGGGGGGACGCGCGCGCGATCTCACCCAGGACAAAGAACGCCCTTAAACCGACCGACCAAGTGCCTCAGTCCTGCGCAGCGGCAAACAGCACAGAGCACCTACCAGCAACGCGCTGGCCGCAGCCCCCAGCGCCGGAATGAAGCTGCCGGTCAACCCGCGCAGGGCGCTGGCCGCCAGCGGCCCGACGATCTGCCCGACGCCATACAGCGCCGTCATCGCCGCGAGCATGTTGAAGCGCACCTGCGAGGCCACCGCGCGGGCCGCCGGCATGGCGATGGTCACCGTGCCCATGAAGCTGCCGCCCACCAGTACCGCGCTGCCTAGGTAAAGGAAGGCGGAGTCGCCCAGCGCCGGCAACATCACGCCTACCGCCTGCACCAGTAGGTTGAGCGCCAATGCACGCCGACCGCCGAGCTTCAGGTGCAAGCGGTGCCAGAGGAAGCACGATGGCGCAGCACCGAGGCCGAACGCGGCCCAGACCTGCAAAGCGTCGATGGCGCCCAGGCCACTCTTCATCAGCAGCGGCAGGTAGGTGGCGGTGATGATGTAGCCGAAGCCGGCCAGCCCGTAGACCAGCAGGATGATCGGCGCGGACAGCTCTGGTGCCGGCCCCGCACTGTTCGCTGCCGGATGCGGCGCTGTCGGCGCATCCCGACCGAGCGCAGGCGCGGCCAGCAGCGACAGCACCAGCCCGGCCAGCGCCAGCACGCACCAGATTGCCGCACTGCCCAGGCCGAAGGCGTTGCCGGCGGCGATCAGTTCCGCCGAGACCAGGATGCCGATCCCCACACCGGCGAACATCATCGGTGCGCCATGGCTTTCGCCCATGCTCTGCAACAGCCACTGCGCGGCGCTGACCAGCGCCATGGCGCTGAGCACGCCGGCCAGCAGGCGCACGCCGATGGCGAACCAGGCTGGGGCGGGAATGGCCATGGCGGCGAGGGTGGCCAGGGTGCCTGCCAAAGCGATCACGCAGATGCGCGCGGCATGTCGCTCGTGGCTGCGCGCCAGCAGCAGGGCGCCGAGCAGGTAGCCGGCGTAGTTGGCCGAGGCAGCCAGGGAGCCGCCGGTGACGCTGAGCATGCCGTCGCGCACCATCAACGGGTACAGCCCGGTGAAGGCGAAGCGACCGAAGCCCATGCCTACGGCCAGGATCAGTGCCGCCGACAACGCGGCGGGCAGGCGGCGAGTGCGGCTCATGGGCGTGCCTCCAGGGTTTCCCGCCAGCGCTGGAAGGCGCCGGTAGCGTAGCCGTCGCGCCAGATCAGCAGGGTGTCCACTTCCATCAGCGGCACCAGCTGCAGGTCCGGCGTTTCCCGTTGCAGCTCCAGCACCGAGCGCGGCAGCACGCCGATGCACGAGCCGGCGTTCACGCAGGCGAGGATGCCGTGGTAGGAGCCCACCTCCTGCACCGCCAGCGGCGTGCCTTTCAACCAGCTTTCCGCCAGTTGACGGTAGGTGCAGCCGCGGGTGAAGCCGACCAGGGTGCGAATCTGCACATCCTCTGGCCGGTGTACCGGCGGATGGTTGCCCGGCAGCACCAGCAGCAGTTCCTCGCGGAATACCGGTTCGGCGCGCAGGCCGCGCTCCAGCTTCGCTTCGAAGCCCGGCTCGGCGCGTAGGATGTCCGGGTGGGCGATCAGGGCGCAGTCCAACTGGCGGTTCAGCACTTCGCCGAGCAGCTTCTGGCTGTGGCCGGTGGTCATGTGCAGTTCCACCTCGGGGTAGGCGCGGTGGAAGCGCGCCAGCGGCTCGGGCAGGCGGCTGGCGGCGGAGGCCTCCATGCTGCCCAGGCGCAGGCTGCCAGTGGCGCTGTGCGGGTGCAGCGACTGTCGCGCCTCGCTGGCCAGGGCCAGCAATTGCTCGGCGTAGCGAAGGAATTCGCGGCCCTGGTCGGTCAGCGTCATGCGCTTGCCGTCGCGAAGGAACAGCGCGGCGCCGAGGTCTTCCTCGAGCTGGCGGATGCGCGTGGTGACGTTCGATTGCACGCGTTGCAGGCGGGCGGCGGCGCGGGTGACGCTCTGTTCCTCGGCCACGCAGCGGAAGATTTCCAGGCTGGAGAGATCCATGATTGATCTTCAGTAGAGAACAAGTTGCCGTTAATATTCTCTTTGTGAGATTGTTGGTCAAGTGCCAATCAGCCAGTCGGCCCTGCCGACCACGAGGACCCCGTCATGCGCATCACCGAACTGCTCGGCATCCAGCACCCCATCATCCAGGCGCCCATGGTCGGCGTGTCCACCCCGGCGCTGGCGGCGGCGGTGGCCAATGCCGGCGGGCTGGGCTCCATCGGCCTGGGCGCGAGCAATGCCAAGCAGGCTCGCGCCCTGCTGGAGCAGACCCGCGCGCTGACCGACAAGCCGCTCAACCTCAATCTGTTCTGCCACCGCCCGGCCGTGGCGGACCCGGCCCGCGAGGCCGCGTGGCTGGACCACCTGCGCCCGCTGTTCGCCGAGTTCGATGCGCAGCCGCCAGCGCAGATCACCGAGATCTACCGCAGCTTCCTGGCCGACCCCGAGATGCTGGAATTCCTCATCGAAGCGCGCCCGGCCGTGGTCAGTTTCCACTTCGGCCTGCCGCCGCAGCAGTGGATCGACCGACTGAAAGCCGCTGGCATCCGCCTGCTGGCCACCGCCACCTGCCTTGCCGAAGGCCGAGCCATCGAGGCGGCGGGCATCGACGCGATCGTTGCGCAAGGCTATGAGGCCGGCGGTCACCGTGGCGTGTTCGAGCCGGAGAAGGACGCGCGCATCGGCACCTTTGCATTGGTCCGTACGCTGGTGAAGGGCACCGGCCTGCCGGTGATCGCGGCGGGTGGGATCATGGACGGGCAGGGCATGCGCGCAGTGTTCGAGCTGGGCGCGCAGGCGGTGCAGATGGGTACGGCCTTCATCTCTGCCGACGAATCCTCGGCCAACGCTGCATTCAAGGCAGCGCTGCGCGGCGAGCGTGGGGAGCGTACCGAGGTGACGGCGGCGATTTCCGGCCGTGCCGCGCGGGGCATGGTCAACCGGCTGTTCACCGACCTGGGCAGTGCGGATGCGCCAGCGCTGCCGGATTACCCGATCACCTACGACGCCGCCAAGGCGCTGACCGCCGCGGCGACCGCCAAGGGCAACACGGACTTCGCCGTGCAATGGGCGGGGCAGGGTGCACCGCTGTCGCGGGAGATGTCGGCGGCGGAGCTGGTTTCGACTCTGATGGCCGAGTTCCACGCCGGTCGAGCGCAGGGCGCATAACCTGGAACAGGTTATCCGCCGGCCCACTCACGGCGGATAACGCTGGCGCGTTATGCGCCCTACAAGAGCATTCGAGTCAGCGGGCGCTGACGGCGGCGACGGCCTTCTCCCGCGGTCGCCACAGTTCGGCCAGCAGCACGCCGGCCAGGGTCAGCGCACCGCCCACCAGGTGGTAGCTGGTCAGCTGTTCGCCCAGCACCACGGCGGCGATGGCGGCGGTCAGTACCGGCAGCAGGTTGAAGAACAGCGCCATGCGGCTCGGCCCCATGCGCTGCACGCCCTGCATCCAGGCCAGCGCGCCGACGATGGAAGCCAGCACCCCGGCATACAGCACCAGCGGCAGGTTGGCGGCGTTCAGGCCGTGGTGCGGCGAGGCCAGGTAAAGCGGTGCCAGCGCGACGATGGCCACCAGCACCTGCAGGTACAGCATCAGCAGCGGCGGCAACGGCAGGTTCCACTTCTTCAGCAGCACGCCATACACGCCGTAGGCGAGGGTGGCGATGATCATCATGCCGTCGCCCAGGTTCACGCCGTGGCTGATCAGTTGCTGCGGGTTGCCCTGGGTGATCACCAGCAGCACGCCACCCAGTGACACCAGTGCGCCCAGCACGGCGGCAGCACTCAGCTTGTGGCGCAGCAGCACCGAGGCCAGGGCGAGGGACATCAGCGGCATCAGCGAGAGAATGATGCCCATGTTGGTCGCCGAGGTGAGCGCGGCGGCGTAGTAGGCCAGGCACTGGTAGACGGCCATGCCGAGCAGGCCGAGGGTGACGAGCTTGCCCAAATTGGCGCGGATCACCGGCCAGTGGGCGAGGGTGGCGCGCAGCAGGAAGGGCGTCAGCAGCGCGCCGGCCAGCACCCAGCGATAGAAGCCGATCTCCGCCGGGGCGATCTGCCCCACGGCGAGCTTGTTGACGACGGTGTTGCCGGACCAGATGACCACGGCCAGCAGGGGGAACAGGTAGTTCATGGGGTTCTTGCAGTACTCAGGGTTGACTTCGGAGTGGGGCTGTTTCCCTCTCCCTAACCCTCTCCCTGAAGGGAGAGGGGACTGATTCGGAGCAGGATTACGCCGCTGTGTCAGCCGGCACGAACGGCTCCCTCTCCCTTCAGGGAGAGGGCTGGGGAGAGGGTGCTCCACCGATGGCACCTATTTTCACTCCGTCCGAAACCAGACGTATAATGAAAACCGGACAATCCACCCCGGCATTCGGACATGACCCGCGTACTGCCGCTCCCGCTTCCCGACATCGACCAGTTGCCCGCCGACCTGTACTTCCGCTACGACGAGTTCGACGCTGGAACTCATTCCCCCAGCCATCGTCACGCCTGGGGCCAGCTCAACTACGCGTCCCACGGGGTGATGGAGCTGGAAGTGGACGGCCAGCGCTTCCTCTCGCCGCCGCAGTACGCCGTGTGGGTACCGCCGGGGCTCGAACACAGCTGCTACAACCGCCAGGCCATCGTCTACCGCTCGCTCTACGTGTCCGCCGAACTGGCGCGCAAGCTGCCGCAGAACCCCTGCACCCTGGCCATCAGCGACATCCTCAAGGCGATCCTCTCCGACTTCGCCGCACGCCAGGTGAACATCCCGCAGAGCGCCGTCGATCAGCGCCTGGCCGAAGTGGTGATCGACCAGCTGCAGGCCGCGCAGCCCCACGACGACTACCTGCCGTACGCCAGTGGCGGTGCGCTCGGCGAAGTGCTGGCCGCGCTGCAGGCCGAGCCCGGCGACAACCGCACCCTCGCGCAATGGGCCGAGCGCGTGCACAGCACCGAGCGCACCCTGGCGCGGGCCTGTCAGCGGGAGTTGGGAATGTCGTTCGGCGAATGGCGTCAGCGCCTGCGGTTTCTCGCCGCCATCGAGGCACTGGCATCGGGGGAAGGGGTACAGCAGATCGCCTTCAACCTGGGCTACAGCAGCCCTTCGGCGTTCATCGCGATGTTCCGGCGGCTGTCGGGCACCACGCCGGAGCAGTATCGCTCGACCTTCCGCGCCCTGGCGGAAGGCTGAGGCCTACAGCTTGCCGTCCTCCAGGCCCTTCAGGGTCTTGCGGCAGTGGATCAGCGCATCACGCACCATGAAGTTGACCAGGGTCGGAGAGACGCCCAGTTCCTCGGCGATTTCCTTCTGCGTGCGGCCGTGCAGGCGATACATCTCGAAGGCGTAGCGAGTGCGCTCGGGCAGCGTCTGCAGGGCGCTGGAGATGGCCTCCAGGGTCTGCCGGTCCTCGTGCTCGATCTCCGGTGACGCGGACGGCGTCGCGATGTGCATGCCTTCTTCCTCGCTACCCGAGTAGCGCTTCTCCAGCGCCTGGCGGCGATAGAGGTCGATGGCCAGGTTGCGCACCACGCGCATCAGATAGCCGCTCTGCGACTGGATGCCGGGAGTGAGGTCGCTCGCATTGAGCTTGATGTACGCATCATGGACCACGTCTTCGGCATGGCTGCGGCAGCCGAGGATGCGTGCGGCCGCATTGATGAAGGTCTGCCGGTGGGTAGCGAACAGCTCGTGGAGAGCGGGGCGCGACTCGGCGGGCATTGGCTTGGACATGCAAGGGTTTCCTATGCGGCGGCGGAGGCGGGGACGTCCACATGGGTTGAGGCGGCCAATCTAGATCAAATGATAATTATTATCAATTTATTCGAGAGACTCCGACTATCGCTCTGCGACAGGGTTCCCACACAAGTGTGAAGATTTTTCATTCGCATCCATTCGTCAGATCTCTAAGCGCTCGGGTGAAGGACAAGCCAGGAAATTTCGCCGGCGCATATCTTATGAGAATTAATCGCATCCGAGAACACTAACTATTTCATCGCCTCCCTCGTCTTCATGGCAGAGCTGGAAAACATCGGTAATGGCCGGTGGCCGGCATCCCATACAGCTGAAGGAGAAGGGCGATGGCGTTCGATCGCGAAGACGCGGTTTACATGGTGCTGGTCAACGGTGAAGAGCAGTACTCGCTGTGGCCGCAGTACAAGGAAGTCCCGGCCGGCTGGCGCGAAGCGGGCAAGCAGGGGAGCAAGGCCGAGTGCCTGGCCTTCGTCGAAGCCAACTGGACCGACATGCGCCCGCTCAGCCTGCGGCAGAAGATGGCCGAGGGGCAGTAACCCATGCTGCGTCTGTTCTGCCTGCCGTACTCCGGCGCCAGCGCTATGGTCTATGCACGCTGGAAGCGCCAGCTGCCGAGCTGGATCGAAGTCTGCCCGGTGGAGCTGCCCGGCCGTGGCCGGCGCTTCGCCGAAAGCCTGCAGACCGACCTGCGCGCCCTGGCCAGCCAGTTGGCCGATGAAATCGCCGCGCGCCTGGACCAGCCCTACGCCATCTTCGGCCACAGCCTCGGTGGCCTGCTGGCCTTCGAACTGGCCCATGCGCTGCGTGAGCGCGGCCTGCCGATGCCGCAGGCGCTGTTCGCCTCGGCGGCCTCCGCGCCGGCGCGCCGCGACAGTCATCGCGAGCTGGCGCAAGAGCAGAGCGACGCCCAACTGATCGAGCGCATGCGCCGCCTGGGCGGAACGCCCGAAGCAGTGTTCGCCGACGAGGAAATGCTGCGCCTGACCCTGCCGGTGATGCGCGCCGACTTCCTCCTCTGCGGCCTCTACGACTACCGCCGCCGCCCGCCGCTGGCTTGCCCGATCCACGTGTTCGGCGGCAAGGCCGACCGGCTTTCGGTGGAGTCCCTGTCCGCGTGGCAGGACGAGACCAGCGCCGGCTTCTCCCTGGAGATGCTCGACGGCGGCCACTTCTTCCTCAATGCCGGCGAGGCGCGCCTGCTCGAGCTGCTGCTCGGCCACCTGCGCCAGCCCGGCCAGTCGACCAGCGCAGCGCTGGCCTGATCGATTCAAGCGGAGACCCAGATGCCCACCTCCACTCTGTTCGACATTGCTCCCCTGGCCGAAGCGCGCGGTGGTCTGCCGCTGCTGGTGCAGGCCCGCGGCGACGGCATCGACCTGCTCGACGCCCTGGCCGAACTGCGCCCGCTGGTGGATGAACGCCTGCCGGTCTGTGCCGGCATGCTCTTCCGTGGCTTCCAGGTCGGCGCGCCGGAGCGCTTCCGCGAGTTCGCCGCCGGCTTCGGCCACCCGCTGCTCAACTACGAGTTCGGCTCCACCCCGCGCAGCAACGTCACCAGCGGCGTGTACACCTCCACCGAATACCCGCCGCATCAGCACATCCCGCTGCACAACGAGCAGGCCTATACCCGCGAGTGGCCGATGAAGATCTGGTTCTACTGCGTGCAGGCCGCGCAGAGCGGTGGCGAGACACCGATCGCCGACAGCCGCGAGATCTATCGCCGGGTCGATGAAGGCATCCGCCGCCGCTTCACCGAGCGCGGACTGATGTACACCCGCAACTTCGGCAACGGCCTGGACGTGGCCTGGGAGCAGGTGTTCAACAGCGACGACCCGGCCGTGGTCGAGGCCTACTGCAAGGCCCACAAGATCGGCTGGGAGTGGAAGGAAGACGGCGAACTGCGTACCCGCCAGGTCTGCCAGGCGGTGGCGCAGCATCCGGTCACCCGAGATTGGGTCTGGTTCAACCAGGCGCACCTGTTCCACGTCTCGAATCTTCCGCCGGAAGTGCGCGAAAGCCTGCTGGAAATCGTCGACGAGGAAGACCTGCCGCGCAACGTCTACTACGGCGACGGCAGCCCCATCGAACCCTCGGTGCTTGACGAAATCCGCGGCGTGCTGGAGGAGGCCAAGGTGAGTTTCCCCTGGACCAGCGGCGACGTCCTGATGCTCGACAACATGCTTGCCGCCCACGCGCGCTCGCCTTTCAGCGGCCCGCGAAAGGTAGTAGTCGCGATGGCGGAAGGGCATGGCGCTGACGCGTAAGCCTCAAGGTTGCACGGATAGCTCCCTCTCCCTCTGGGAGAGGGCGGGGGTGAGGGAAATGGTCGAGCACCGAAGTTGCCGGTAGCCCCCTCACCCTAACCCTCTCCCATCGGGAGAGGGGACCGGTCGGAGCGAGTCAGCAGTTCGGCTCTCCGATCCCAAAAGCGCAAACCAGCTGAACCCACGAATTTCCCTCCGGCGGGCCCCACGCGCCCGCCGACAGAACAGGTGATGTCATGAACGACCGTTACGAAGCCGCAGGAAACCTGGTCGAGGCCCTGCTGCAACGCGCCTGCGAAATGCCGCGCAAGACTGCCCTGCGATTCATCTCCGAGAATATCGAACAGCCCATCAGCTTCCGCGAGCTGGACGAGCGCGCCCGCGCCATGGCCGCCTGGATGCTGCGCCACGGCCAGCACGGCGACCGCGCCGTATTGCTGCTGCCCAGCGGCCCGGAGTACGTCACCGCGTTCTTCGCCTGCCTCTACTCGGGGATCATCGCCGTGCCGGCCTATCCGCCGGAATCCGTGCGCCCGCAGCACCTGGCGCGCCTGCGCTCGATCCTCGACGACGCCGAACCAAGCCTGGTGCTCACCGATTCCACGCTGATCGAAGCCCTGCGCCCGGCCTGCGAACGCGAGAGCGGCGACAGCCCGCTGCTGCTGGCGGTGGACCAGGCCGACCCGGCGCTGGCCGTCGAGTGGCAGATGCCCGAACTGGCCGACGACGACATCGCCTTCCTGCAATACACCTCCGGCTCCACCTCGACGCCCAAGGGCGTGCAGGTCAGCCACGGCAACCTGGTGGCCAACGAGCGCCTGATCCGCCACGGCTTCGGCATCGGCGACGACGACGTGATCGTCAGCTGGCTGCCGTTGTTCCACGACATGGGCCTGATCGGCGGCCTGCTGCAACCGATCTACAGCGGCATCGAATGTGTGCTGATGTCGCCGCGCTACTTCCTCGAGCGCCCGCGCCGCTGGCTGGAAGCCATCGCCCGCTTCGGCGGCACCGTCAGCGGCGGGCCGGACTTCGCCTACCGCCTGTGCTGCGAGCGGGTCAACGAGGCGGCCATGGAAGGTCTCGACCTGAGCAAATGGCGCGTGGCCTTCTCCGGCTCCGAGCCGATCCGCCCGGACACCCTGGAGCGCTTCGCCGCCTGGTTCGCCCCGGCGCAGTTCGACGCCTCGTCCTTCTACGCCTGCTACGGCCTTGCCGAAGCGACCCTGTTCGTCACCGGTGGCGTGCGCGGCGACGGCATCGGCCAGCTGGAAGTGGACCTCGACGCCCTGGGCGAGAACATCACCCGTCCGGGCCGCGGCACCTCGCTGATCAACTGCGGCCGCGCCCAGCCTGACCATGAAATCCAGCTGGTCGACCCGCTGAGCGGCGAAAGCCTCGGCCCGGACCGCGTCGGCGAAATCTGGAGCAGCGGCCCCAGCGTCGCCCTCGGCTACTGGCGCAACCCGGAAGCCAGCGCGCGCACCTTCGTCGAAAAGGACGGCCGCACCTGGCTGCGCACCGGCGACCTGGGCTTCCTGCACAACGACGAACTCTTCGTCACCGGCCGCCTCAAGGACATGCTCATCGTCCGTGGCCAGAACCTCTACCCGCAGGACCTGGAACGCTGCGTCGAGGAAGAGGTGGACCTGGTGCGCAAGGGCCGCGTCTCCGCCTTCGCAATCGAGCATCAGGGCCGCGAGGGCATCGGCATCGCCGCCGAAGTCGGGCGCAGCGTGCGCAAGCTGATCTCCGCCGAGGCGCTGGCGAAAGCCATCTCCGCCGCCGTGGCGGAAACCTTCCAGGAAGCGCCGCTGGTGGTGGCGCTGCTGGAGCCGGGCGCACTGCCCAAGACCTCCAGCGGCAAGCTGCAACGCTCGGCCTGCCGCACCCAGTTGCTCGACGGCAGCTTGCAGGCCTACGCCATCCAGCGCGCCGGCGAGCCGATCAGCGATGGCGCCAGCGCCAAGCCGGTCGCACCACTGTCTGCCGAAGAGCAAGCCATCGCCGCGCTGTGGAGCGAAGTGCTGGAGCTGCCGGCGATCCGCCGCGACGACAACTTCTTCGCCCTGGGCGGCAACTCGATCAAGGCCACCCAGCTGATGGCGCGCCTGCGCGAGCGCCTCGGCCGCGCCGTGGAATTGCGCCTGCTGTTCGAAGCGCCGGAGCTCGGCGCCTTCGCCGCCGCACTGGCAGCCCTGCCGACCACTGAAGCCGAGTCCGTTCCGCAAGTACCGCGCGACGGCCTGCTGCCGCTGTCGCCGGCCCAGCGCCGCCTGTGGTTCCTCTGGAAGCTGGAGCCGGAAAGCGCCGTCTACCACATCGCCGGCCGCATGAACCTGCGCGGTGAACTGCGCCGCCCGGCCGTGGAGCAAGCCTTCGCCGTGCTGCTGGGCCGCCATGAAACCCTGCGCAGCCGCTTCATCGAACAGGCCGATGGCGAGGTGTCGCTGAGCCTGTCCGATGCTGCGGAAGTGGAGCTGACCGAGAGCGACTTCAGCTCCCTGGGCAACGCCCGCCGCGACATCGCCGCCCGCGAGGACGCCACTGCTTTCGCCGCGCAGCCGTTCGATCTCGCCAACGGCCCGCTGCTGCGCCTGCGCCTGCAGAACCTCGGCGGTGGCCGCCAGGCACTGCTGCTCTGCGTGCACCACATCATCGCCGACGGCTGGTCGCTGAACCTGCTGCTGGACGAATTCGCTGAGTGCTACCGCGCCATCGTCGAACAGCGCGAGCCGGTGCTGCCGGCGCTGCCGCGCCAGTACCTCGACCTCGCCGCCGCCCAGCAGCACAAGCTGGAAGCGGGCGAGGGCGCGCGCCTGCTGGACTGGTGGAGCGAGCGCCTGGGCAACCAGCATTCGCCGCTGGAGCTGCCTTTCACGACGGGAGAGAAAGGCCAGAGCGCCGAGCTGATCGAACGCGAAGTGGACGCCGAGCTGACCGCGAAACTGCGCAGCCTGGCCCAGGCCCACGGCGCGACCCTGCCGATGCTCCTGCTCAGTGCCTACAACCTGCTGCTGCAGCGCTACAGCGGCCAGCACGACCTGCGCATCGGCCTGACCCAGGCCGGCCGCGAGCAGCTCGACAGCGAGCGACTGGTCGGCTTCTTCGTCAACCTTCTGGTGCTGCGCAGCGAGCTGCCCGAAGGCGCCAGCCTGCGCGGCGTGCTCCGCCAACTGCGCGACGACCTCCTGCAAGCCCAGGCGCACCAGGGCCTGCCGTTCGAGCAACTGGTAGAGGCGCTGCAACCCGAACGCGGCCACGGCCGCCATCCGCTGTGCCAGGTCGCCTTCGACCACCAGTGGCAGCCGCGCGCCGGCAACGGTCTGCCCGGCGTCAGCGTGGAAGCCCTGGAACAGCTCGACCTGGAAACCCCCTTCGACCTGGTGCTGCGCGTTCGCGAGGGTGAACAGACCCTGCGGCTGAGCTTCTGCTATGCCCGCGAGCGGTACGCCGCCAATGGCATGCAGCGCCTCGTCGGGCACTTCCTCGACCTGCTGCGCGCCTTGCCGCAGCTCAATGCCGACGCCGTGCTGGACGCCCGTGACTGGCTGCCCGCCAGTGACTGGAGCATCGCCGTGGCCGGTGACGCGCCGGCTTTCGAGGCGCTGAGCGAGACCATCGCCGCCCAGGCCCGCCGCCATCCGGCCAAGGTCGCGCTGCTCGACGAGCAGCGCGAAGTGAATTTCGCCGAGCTGGAGGATCGCTCCAACCGTCTGGCGCAACGCCTGATCCAGCGTGGCATCGGCGCCGAGCGCCGAGTCGCCGTGGCTCTGCCGCGCGGCGTGGACATCCCGCTGGCCCTGCTGGCCGTCATGAAAGCTGGCGGCGCCTACCTGCCGCTGGACATCGACTACCCCGAAGAGCGCCTGGCCTGGCTGATGCAGGACGCCGGCGTCGACCTGCTGCTGACCAACGCCGAGCTGGCCGAACGCCTGCCGCTGCCCGTAGGTGTCGAGCGTCTGGTGCTGGAAGAGGCCGACCTCGGCAACGCCCTGGCCGTGCGTCCGCTGGTGCGCATCCAGGCGCAGAACCTCGCGTACCTGATCTACACCTCCGGCTCCACCGGCCAGCCCAAGGGCGTTGCCGTCGCCCACGGCGAGATCGCCGCGCACTGCCGCGCCATCGGCCAGCGCTACGCCATGAGCGAGGCGGACCGCGAGCTGATCTTCATGTCCTTTGCCTTCGACGGCGCCCACGAACGCTGGCTCACCGCGCTGTCCCACGGCGGCAGCCTGCTGATCCGCAATGACGCGCTGTGGACCGCCGAGCAGACCCTGGAACAGTTGCGCCGCCATGCTGTGACGGTCGCCGCCTTCCCGCCGGCTTACCTGCAACAGCTGGCCGAGCAAGCGTTGATCCATGGTCACGCGCCGAGCATGCGCATCTACTGCTTCGGCGGCGATGCGGTGCCGGAAGCGGCCTATCACCTGGCGCACCGGGCGCTCAAACCCGAACACCTGATCAACGGCTACGGCCCGACCGAAACCGTGGTCACCCCCATGCTGTGGAAAGCCGATGCACGTACCACTTGCGGCGCGGCCTACGCGCCCATCGGCGAAGTGGTCGGCGAGCGCAGCCTGTACATCCTCGACGACCGACTGCAGCCGCTGCCGCGCGGCGTGGCCGGTGAGCTGTACATCGGCGGCCACGGCCTCGCCCGTGGTTACCACCAGCGCGCCGGCATGACTGCCGAACGCTTCGTGGCCGACCCTTACGCCGACGGCCTTCGCCTGTACCGCAGCGGCGACCGCGTGCGCTGGCGCGAAGACGGTTCGCTAGACTACCTCGGCCGCGTCGACCAGCAGGTGAAGATTCGCGGCTTCCGCATCGAGCCGGGCGAGATCGAAGCCCGCCTGCGCGCGCTGCCCGGCGTGCGCGAAGCGGCGGTGATCGCCCGTGACAGCGAACGCGGCAAGCGCCTGCTGGGTTACGTCTGTGGTGACAGCCTCGCCGAAGATGCGCTGAAAGCCGCCCTGCGCGCACAGCTGCCGGACTACATGGTGCCGTCGCGAATTCTGGTGCTGGAGCAGATGCCGCTCAACGCCAACGGCAAGATCGACCGCAAGGCGCTGCCCGAACCGCAGGAAGCCGCCAGCACCACCGAAGCCCCGCGCGACGGCCTGGAAAGCCGCGTCGCCGCCGTCTGGGCCGAAGTGCTCGGCGTGCCCGCCGTGGGTCGCGAGGACGACTTCTTCGAACTGGGCGGCCACTCGCTGCTGGCCACCCAGGTCATCTCTCGCCTGCGCCGCGACCTCGGTTGCGAAGTGCCGCTGCGCGACCTGTTCGAAGCCAGCCGTCTGGACGAATTCGCTGCACGGCTGACGGCTCTTGCGCCCAGCGCTCGCCCGGCACTGCGCGCCGTGGACCGCGACGGCGACCTGCCGCTGTCCGCCGCCCAGAGCCGCCTGTGGTTCTTCTGGCAGATGGAACCGGCCAGCGCGGCCTACAACGTGCCGGGTGCGCTGCGTCTGCGCGGCCAGCTCGACGAGTCTGCGCTGCGCCGTGCCTTCGATGCCCTGGTGGCGCGCCACGAAACCCTGCGCACCACCTTCGATGAGGTGGACGGCCAGGCCTTCCAGCGCATCCAGCCGGCTCGCCCGCTGGACCTGGCGAAGGTGGACCTGTCCGCTGAAGCCGACGCCGAAAGCGCTGCACGCAAGCTGGCGGAGGAAGAAGCGCAGCACCCGTTCGATCTGCGCAACGGCCCGCTGCTGCGCCTGTCCCTGCTCAAGCTGGCCGACGCCGACCATGTGCTGTTGCTGACGATGCACCACATCGTCTCCGATGGCTGGTCGATCCGCGTGCTGGTGGACGAATTCAGTCGTCTTTACGGCGCCTTCGCAGCAGGCGAAGAACTGCAACTGCCGGAGCTGCCGGTGCAATACGCCGACTACGCCCAGTGGCAGCGCGAGCTGCTGGCGGGCGAGGAGGGCCAGTGTCAGCTGAGCTGGTGGACCGAGCAACTGAGCCTCGAGACGCCCGGGCTGGAACTGGCCGCCGACCGCCCGCGCCCGGCCGTGCAGAGCTACCGTGGCGGCAGCCTCGGCTTCAGCCTGGACGCCGGTCTCGGCAGCCGCCTCAAGCAACTGGCGCGCGAGCAGGACGTCACCCTGTTCATGCTGCTGCTCGGTGCCTACGCCGTGCTGATGCAACGCTACAGCGGCCAGCGCGACCTGCGCGTCGCAGTGCCCATCGCCAACCGCCAGCAGCTGGAAACCGAAGGGCTGATCGGCTTCTTCGTCAACACCCAGGTCATGCCCTGCGCGCTGGCCGACGACGAGTCCTTCGCCTCGCTGCTGGCTCGCCTCAAGCCGCTGGCCCTGGGCGCCCAGGCGCACCAGGACCTGCCGTTCGAACAACTGGTGGAAGCCCTGCAGCCCGAGCGCAGCCTGGCCTACAACCCGCTGGTGCAGGTGAAGTTCAACTTCGGCTTCGACGTCAGCCGCCTGCCCGATGCCGGCGCGCTGAAGCTGGAACTGTTCAGCGAGGAACAGTACGGCGCGCGCTTCGACCTCGCCCTGGACATGGCCGAGGCGCTGGACGCCAGCGGCCAGCCGGGCGACGAGCTGCGCGGCAGCTTCGTCTATGCCCGCGACCTGTTCGACGAGGACAGCGTCGCCGCCATTGCCGGCCAGTTCGAAGCGCTGCTGCGCCAGCTGTGCGCCGAACCGCAGCGCGCCCTTGGCGAACTGCCGCGCCCGGTGGCTTCGCGCCGTCGCGGTGAGACCCGGCAATGGCCGCAATCCGACGTACTCGGCCTGTTCGCCGCGCAAGTCGCCGCGCAGCCGGACGCCATCGCCGTGCAGGACGACAGCATCCGCTATAGCTACGCCGAGCTGGACCAGCGCAGCAATCGCCTGGCCAACGCACTGATCGCCAGCGGCGTGGAGCAGGGCGAGTGCGTCGCCCTCTGCCAGGAGCGCAGCGCGCAGTGGGTGCTCCTGCTGCTGGGCTTGCTCAAGGCCGGGTCCACCTACGTGCCGCTGGACCCGGCGCAACCGGCCGAGCGCCTGCGCCAGTTGCTCGCCGACAACGGCATCGGCCGCGTGCTGGTGAGTGATGCCGCGCTGCTGGAGACCTTCGGCGACGCCGCCACGCTGATCCCGGCCGGTGGCCCGGAGCAGGATAGCGCTGCCGTACCTGCGCGGAGCATCGACCCGCAGCAGGCTGCCTATGTGATCTTCACGTCCGGCTCGACAGGCCAACCCAAGGGCGTGCGCGTCAGCCACGCGGCGCTCGCCAACTATGTGCAGGCCGTGCTCGAACGCCTGCAACTGGACCAGGGCCGCGCCCGGGGCCTGGGCATGGCGATGGTCTCCTCGGTGGCTGCCGACCTCGGCCACACCACGCTGTTCGGCGCGCTGTGCGGCGGCGGTCGCCTGCACCTGGCGGATGCCCAGGCCGTGGCCGATGCCGAGCGTTTTGCCGCGTTCATGCAGGACGTGGACGTACTGAAGATCGTCCCCAGTCATCTCGCCGGCCTGCTGGCCGCCGCGCCCAACGCTGCCGCCGTGCTGCCGCGGCGTCTGCTGGTTGTAGGCGGTGAAGCCTGCGACCGCGCGCTGCTGCAGCCGATCCGCGAGCTGTCGCCCAAGCTGCGCATCGTCAACCACTACGGCCCCAGTGAATCCACCGTGGGCGTGCTGACCCACGAATGGTCGCTGCTGGACGACCTGCCGGCAGGCAGCCTGCCCATCGGTACGCCGCTGGCCAACAGTGCCATTCGCGTGCTTGACGAGAACGGCCGCGACCTGCTGCCGGGCGTGCCCGGCGAGCTGTACATCGGCGGCGCGGGCCTGGCGCTGGGTTACCTCGGCCAGCCGGAGATGACCGCCGAGCGCTTCGTGGCGATTGAGGGCGAGCGCCTGTACCGCAGTGGCGACCGCGTGCGGCTGAGCCGTCGCGGCGTCGTGGAATTCCTCGGCCGCGTCGATGACCAGGTGAAGATCCGTGGTTACCGCGTCGAGCCGGGTGAACTGGCGCAAGCGCTCAAGCGCTTGCTCGGCGTGCGTGATGCCGTGGCGCTGGCCGAGCGTGACAACGACGGCCCGATGAGGCTGCTGGCCTGGGTCGTGACTGAGGGGCAGAGCGTGGAAAGCCTGCGTGAAGCCCTGGCCGCTGCCGTTCCGGAATACCTGCTGCCGGCCCAGCTGATGCTGCTGGAACGCCTGCCGCTGAACGCTAACGGCAAGGTGGACCGCAAGGCACTGCCGCGTGCCGAGGTGGTCGCCAAGGCCGTCGATAACGCGCCGCTGAGCGAGCTGGAACAGCGCATCGCCGCTATCTGGCAGGCAGTGCTGAAAGTCGAGCGCGTTGGCGCCGAAGACAACTTCTTCGAGCTGGGCGGCGACTCCATCCTCAGCCTGCAGATCATCGCGCGCATCCGCAAACTCGGTTACAAGCTCAGCCCGAAACAGCTCTTCGAGCGGCAGAGCGTCCGCCAACTGGCGCAGTGGCTGGAAAGCCGCGCTCCGGCTGCCCCGGCAGCACCCGCGCCGGTTGCTGCTGTCAGCGCTGAGGTGGCCCTGTCGCCGGTACAGGCGCGCTTCTTCGAGCGCGTGCCGAGCGCCCAGCGTCACCACTGGAACCAGGCTTTGCTGCTGCAACCGCGTGAAGCGCTGGACGGCGACGTGCTCGCCCGCGCGCTGCACTGGCTGGTCGGCCAGCACGACGCGCTGCGCCTGCGCTTCGACGGCAACCGCCAGCGTTACGCCGAACACGGCCCGCTGGATTTGACGCTGCTGTGGCGTCGCCGCGCCGCTGACGCCCGCACCCTGGAGCGCCTGTGCGATGACGCCCAGGCCAGCCTGGATATCGCCAATGGCCCACTGCTGCGCGCCATGCAGGTCGGCCTGGAGGATGGCAGCGAGCGCCTGCTGCTGGTGATCCATCACCTGGCGGTGGATGGCGTTTCCTGGCGCATCCTGCTGGAGGATCTGCAATATGCCTACCGCGAACTACGCGCCGGCCGCACGCCTGCCGCATTGCCGCGCAGCGACAGCTACCAGGCCTGGAGCGCCGGCCAGCAGGCGGCTGCCAATGGCGCTGCGGCTGAGCTTGGCTACTGGCAGGCCGAACTGCGCGATGCGCCGCGTCTGACCCGCGCCCGCAGCGGCGCCCCGGCCACTTGGAAGGAAGCCGCCAACGCGCGCTTCAGCCTCGACGCCGAGACCACCCGCCAACTGCTCGGCCCGGCACTGAAAGCGCAGCGCCTGCAGATCAACGACCTGCTGCTGACCGCGCTGGCCCGCGCCCTGTGCGCCTGGACCGGTGAAAGCTCTGCGCTGGTGGAGATGGAAGGCCACGGCCGCGACGTCTTCGATGGCGAAGCCGCTCTGGACCTGAGCCGTTCCGTGGGCTGGTTCACCGCGCTCTATCCCGTACGCCTGCAGGCCGGTGGCGAGCCGGGTGCGGACCTGCGCGCCACCCGTGAACACCTGCGCGAACTGCCGCGTGCCGGTATCGGCTACGGCCAGCTGCGCTACCTCAGCCAGCACGCCGCCAGCCTGCGAGACTTGGCGGCGCCGCAGGTGACCTTCAACTACCTCGGCCAGCTCGACCAGGCCTTCGCCGACGCCGATTTCCTGCCGGCCTTCGAAGGCGTGGGCCGCAGCCAGCCGCTGAACGCTGCGCTGGGTAACGCGCTGGTCTACGCCGGCCGCGTGCTCGGCGGCGAACTGAGCCTGGAGGTCACCTACAGCAGCGCCATGTTCGATGCAGCAGACATCGATGAGCTGCAAGCGCTGCTGCGCGCCGAGCTGCAAGCACTGGTTGCTTACTGCCTGAGCCATCCCTACAAGCTCGGCGCAAATGACCTGCCGCTGCTCGATCTCGACCAGCAACAGCTCGACGCACTGCCGTTGCCGGCCGGGGTGGAAGACCTCTATCCGCTGTCGCCGATGCAACAGGGCATGCTGTTCCACGCCCTCGACGTGCCGGGCTCCTCGCTCTACGTCAACCAACTGCGCGTCGATCTGGAGGGTCTCGACGAGGCTCGTTTCCTCGATGCCTGGCGCGCGGTCATCGCCCGCCATGCCAGCCTGCGCACCGGCTTCCTCGCCAGTGCCGACACCGCGCCGCTGCAGTTCGTCCTGCGCGACGTGCAGTTGCCGGTGCAGTCCTTCGACTGGCGCGACCAGCAGGTCAGCGCACAGCAACTTGAAAAGGTCGCTGACGCCCAGCGCAACCTCGGCTTCGACCTGGCCAAACCGCCGCTGCAACGCCTGGCGCTGGTACGCCTGGGCGAGCGCCGCTACCACCTGATCTGGACCTGCCACCACCTGCTGCTGGACGGCTGGAGCAGCGCGCGGCTGATCGGCGAAGTGCTCGCGCTCTACCGGGGCGAAGCACTGCCGGCGCCGGCGGGGCAGTACGGCGACTACATCGGCTGGCTGCACGCCCAGGACGGCGCGGCGGGCGAGGGCTTCTGGCGCGAGCGGCTGAAGGGCTTCGACGAGCCGACCCTGCTGGCCACCGCCTGCAACGCCGGTTTCCGCGAGGAGCCGCTGCGCGAGCTGCACAGCCGCCTCGACAGCGCGCCGCTGCAACGCTTTGCCCAGGCCCAGCGCATTACCCTCAACACCCTGGTGCAGGGCGCCTGGGCGCTGCTGCTGCAACGCTACTGCGGCCAGCGCAGCGTGACCTTCGGCGCCACCGTGGCAGGGCGCCCGGCCACGCTGCCGGGGGCGGAAGAGAGCCTCGGCCTGTTCATCAACACCCTGCCGATCCTGCAAAGCCCGGATGACGCCCAGCGCGTGGGCGACTGGCTGCGCGAGCTGCAGGCCTTCAACCTCGACGTGCGCGAGTTCGAGCACACGCCGCTGTACGACATCCAGCGCTGGGCCGGCCGTGGCGGGCAGGCGCTGTTCGACAGCATCATCGTGTTCGAGAACTTCCCCATGGATGCGGCGCTGTCCTCGTCCAGCGAGGACGACCTGCGCATCCTCGGCCACCACCCGGTGGACGGTACCAACTACGCCCTGGCCCTGGTAGCCAGCGCCGGCGAACAGCTGGACGTGCGCTACACTTACCGCGCCGACCGCTTGAGCGCGAGCCAGATCGAGCAGCTGCGCGGGCACTTCGAGCACCTGCTGCTGGCCCTGGTGGAAGATGCCGAGCGCCCGTTGGGCCGGGTCAGCCAACTGGCCGACGCCGAGCGCAACGAACTGCTGCAGCGCTTCAACGACACCGAGGCGAAATTCCCCGCCGACGTGCAACTACAGGAGCTGATCGAGCGGCAGGTCGCGGCGACCCCGGAGGCGCTGGCCGTACAATTCGGTGATGAGCGCCTGAGCTACGCCCAGCTCAATGCCCGTGCCAACCAGCTCGCGCACTGGTTGCGTGGTCAGGGCGTCGGCCCGGACGTACTGGTCGGTGTGGCCGCCGAGCGTTCGGTGGAACTGGTGGTGGCCCTGCTGGGCATCGTCAAGGCCGGCGGCGCCTACGTGCCGATGGACCCGGACTACCCGCAGGAACGCCTGCAGCACATGCTGGCCGATAGCGGCGTGAGCCTGCTGCTGACCCAGCAGCACCTGCTGGATCGCCTGCCGGCGAGCACTGCTGAGCTGATCTGCCTGGACAGCCAGTGGAAAGAGATCGCCACGGCCTCCGAGCAGAACCCGACCAGCGCCGGCAGCCCGCAGAACCTGGCGTACCTGATCTACACCTCCGGCTCCACCGGCAAGCCCAAGGGCGCCGGCAACAGCCATCGCGCGCTGGTCAATCGCCTGAACTGGATGCAGAAGGCCTACGCGCTGGACGCCTCCGATCGCGTGCTGCAGAAGACCCCGTTCAGCTTCGACGTGTCGGTGTGGGAGTTCTTCTGGCCGCTGCTGACCGGCGCCGCCCTGGTGGTCGCCGCGCCCGGCGCGCACCGTGACCCGGCAGCGTTGCGCCAGGTGATCGAGGCCGGGCAGGTCACCACGCTGCACTTCGTGCCGTCGATGCTGCAGGCCTTCGTCGCCTCCGGTGAACTGGAGCGCTGCCCGTCGCTGCTGCAGGTGATGTGCTCCGGCGAGGCGCTGCCCTATGAGCTGCAACAGCAGTTCCGCCAGCGCAGCAGTGCGAAGCTGCACAACCTCTACGGCCCGACCGAAGCGGCGATCGACGTCAGCTTCTGGGCCTGTGACGAGGACAACGCGCGGCAGGTCGTGCCCATCGGTCGGCCCATCGACAACCTGCGCCTGGTGCTGCTGGACGAGCGCCTGGAACCGGTGCCGCAAGGCGTGGCCGGCGAGCTGTACATCGGCGGCGTGGGCCTGGCGCGCGGTTACCACGCGCGTCCCGGCCTGACTGCCGAGCGTTTCATTGCCGACCCGTTCGGCGGTGGAGAACGCCTGTACCGTGCCGGCGATCTGGCTCGCCAGCGCGAAGACGGCGCCGTCGAATACCTCGGCCGTCTCGATCACCAGGTGAAGATTCGCGGCCTGCGTATCGAACTGGGCGAGATCGAGGCGCGCCTGCAGGCCCATCCGCAGGTCAGCGAAGCGGTAGTGGTGGCGAAGGACGGCGTGCTGCTGGCCTACGTGGTCGCCAGCGCCGAGCCCGAAGCCCTGCGTCAGGCGCTGCAAGGCGAATTGCCGGACTACATGGTGCCGTCGCGGATCATCGCCCTCGACGCCATGCCGCTGTCGCCCAACGGCAAGCTTGACCGCAAGGCCCTGCCGGACCCGCAGCTGGGCGACAGCCTGCGCGAGTACATGGCGCCGCGCAGCGACCTGGAAGTCGAACTGGCCGGCATCTGGCAGCACGTGCTGCAGGTGGACCGCGTCGGCCTGCACGACGACTTCTTCGAACTGGGCGGCCATTCGCTGTTGCTCACCCAGGTCGGCCTGACCCTGCGTCAGCGCCTGGGCCTGGAACTGCCGCTGCACCGCCTGTTCGAGCTGAGCAATATCGAGGCGCTGGCCGCTTGGATCGAAGCCCAGCGGGCAGGCGCCGCCAGCGCGGAAGAGGAACTGGACCTGATGGACGAACTGCTCGGCGAGCTGGAGAACCTGTAATGAGTCAACCGATGGACGCCCAGCTGAAACAGGTCGCGGAGCGCCTTGGCGCGCTGCCCGAGGACAAGCAGATCGTCTTCCTGCGTCAGCTGCGCGAGAAAGGCGTGAGCCTGTCGCGACTGCCGATCCTGCGCGAGGGGCGCGAGCACGCGCCGCTCTCGGCAGCCCAGGCGCGCCTGTGGTTCCTCTGGCAGATGGAGCCGCACAGCGCGGCCTACAACATCCCGGCCGCCGTGCGCTTGCGCGGCGTGCTGGACGAGGGTGCGCTGCAGCGGGCCTTCGCCGCGCTGATCGCGCGCCATGAAAGCCTGCGCACGGTCTTCCGCACGGTCAACGTTTCGGCGGATAACGCTGGCGCGTTATGCGCCCTACAGGAGCCGGCTGGCGAGGTTCAAGGCACGACAGAGGACCGCTCTGGTAGGGCGGATGGCGAGGTGCTGCAATGCATCCTGCCTCCGGGCCCGGCGCATCTGGAGGCGAAGGACTTCAGTAACGAAGCCGAGGCGCGGCAATGGCTCAACGCATGCGCCCAGCGCTCCTTCGACCTCGCTGAAGGTCCGCTGCTGCGCCTTCATCTGGCGCGCTTGCCGGGTGAAGCGCTGCTGCTGGTGAACCTGCACCACATCATTGCCGACGGCTGGTCCATTGGCGTGCTGATCGACGAGTTCGCTGCTCTCTACAGCGCCGAGGTGCAAGGCACCCAGGCCCAGCTGGAAGCCTTGCCGATCCAGTACAGCGACATTGCCCGCTGGCAGCGCCTGTGGCTGTCGGCCGGCGAGGGCGAGCGGCAGCTGGCCTACTGGAAGGGACAGCTGGGCGACGAATCCCTGCTGCTGACCCTGCCGGGTGACCGGCCGCGCCCGCTGGTGCAGAGCTACCGCGGCGCGACGCTGGACTTCGAGCTGCCCCGTGCGCTCAGCGATTCCCTGCGCGAACTGGCGCGGGGGCAGGGCGCCACGCTGTTCATGCTGATCCTCGCGGCCTACCAACTGCTGCTGTCGCGCTACAGCGGCCAGCGCGAGCTGCGCGTGGGCGTGCCCATCGCCGGCCGTGGCCGTGCCGAAAGCGAAAGGCTGATCGGCTTCTTCGTGAATACCCAGGTACTGTCGGCGCGCATCGACGGCGACGAATCCTTCAACGCCTTCCTTGCCCGTACCCGCGAAGCAGTGCTGGGAGCCCAGGCCAACCCGGACCTGCCGTTCGAGCAGTTGGTAGATGCCCTGCAGCCCGAGCGCAGCCTGAGCTACAACCCCTTGTTCCAGGTGGCCTGCAACCACCAGCCGAGCCGCCGCGATGCCCTGCGCGAGCTGCCCGGCGGCCTGCAACTGGAAAGCCTGGAGCTGGACAGCGGCATCGCCAAGTTCGACCTGACCCTGAACACCGAGGAAAGCCGCGACGGCCAGGTGCGCGGGCAGTTCATGTACGCCACCGACCAGTTCGACGCAGCGACCATCCAGCGCCTGAGCGGGCACTTCCTCAACCTGCTGCAGGCCCTGGTGCGCGAGCCGCAATGCCCGGTGGCGCGCTTGCCGCTGCTGGATGGCAGCGAACGCGAACAACTGCTCTGCGGCTGGAACGCCACCGCGATGGACTACCCGCGCGATGCCTGCCTGCATCAGCTGATCGAGCAGCAGGTGCAGCGCTCGCCCGCTGAGGTGGCGCTTACCGACGGCCAGCGCAGCTTCAGCTACGCCGAGCTGAACAGCCGCGCCAACCGCCTCGCGCACTGGCTGCGCGAGCAGGGTGTCGGCCCGGACAGCCGTGTCGGCGTCGCCCTGGAACGCTCGGTGGAGCTGCCGGTGGCGCTACTGGCGGTGCTCAAGGCCGGCGGCGCCTATGTGCCGCTGGACCCGGAGTTCCCCGGCGAACGCCTGGCGCACATGCTCGAAGACGGCGGCGTGCGTCTGCTGCTGACCCAGCAGCACCTGCTCGGCGAGCTGCCGCAGACGGGCGCCCGCGCGTTCTGCCTGGACCGCGACTGGGCGCAGCTGGATGGCTACGCCGACAACGATCTGGCAAACCTCGCCAAGCCGGATGATCTGGCCTACGTCATCTATACCTCTGGCTCCACCGGCAAGCCCAAGGGCGTCGCCGTTCGCCACGGCGGGGTGGTCAACTTCATGCTGAGCATGGCCCGTGAGCCGGGCCTGAACGCGCAGGACCGTGTGCTTGCGCTCACCTCGCTGTCCTTCGATATCTCCGCGCTGGAGCTGTACCTGCCGCTGCTGGTCGGCGGCCGTGTGGTGCTGGTCGACCGCGACGTCGCGCGCGACCCGTCGCGCCTGCTCGGCGTGGCGCTGGAGCAGGGCGTGACAGTTATCCAGGCCACCCCGAGCACCTGGACGCTGCTCAGTGGCCACGAGGACTTCCCGCGCCTGACCGGCTGCCGTTTCTTCTGCGGCGGCGAAGCGTTGTCTGCCGAGCTGGCGGACAAGCTCACCGCACAAACAGAAGCGCTGTGGAACCTCTACGGACCCACCGAAACCACCATCTGGTCGGCGGCCTGGAAGATCGACAAGGGCGCCCGCGCGCTGCTCGGCAAGCCCATCGCCAACACCCAGCTGTACATCCTCGATGGCGAGCTGCAACCCGCCCCCATCGGCGTGGCGGGCGAGCTGTACATCGCCGGCGACGGCCTGGCGCGCGGCTACCACGGGCGCCCGGAACTGACCTGCGAGCGTTTCGTCGCCGATCCCTACGGTAGGGAATCCGGCGCGCGCATGTACCGCACCGGCGACCTCGCGCGCTGGCGCGCCGACGGCGTGCTGGAATACCTCGGCCGTATCGATCACCAGGTAAAGATCCGCGGCTTCCGCATCGAGCTGGGCGAGATCGAATCGCGCCTGCTCGGCCAGCCCGGTGTGCGCGAGGCGGTGGTGATCGCCCGCGATGCCGGGCAAGTGAAGCAACTGGTTGGTTACGTCACGGGGCATATCGACAGTGACCTGCGTGCGGCCTTGCTGGAAGAGCTGCCGGACTACATGGTCCCCGCGCAGATCGTCCAGCTCGAGCGCATGCCGCTGACCCCCAACGGCAAGCTCGACCGCAAGGCGCTGCCGGAGCCGGACTTCAGCCTGTTGCAGAAGACCTACCGCGCGCCGGAAAGCGAGCGCGAGCAAACCCTGGCGGCCATCTGGTGCGCCGTGCTCGGCCTTGAGCGCGTAGGGCTGGACGACAACTTCTTCGAGCTGGGCGGCGACTCCATCGTCTCCATCCAGGTGGTCAGCCGCGCTCGCGCCGCCGGCCTGCAGCTGAGCCCGAAGGACCTGTTCCAGCACCAGACGCTGCAGGCGCTGGCCCGCGTGGCCGGTGACTTCGTAGCGCCCGATGCGCCGGTTGCCATCGCCGCTTTCGAGGCGCCGGACGCCGCACAGCTGGCCGCCCTCGGCCTGAACCCCGAGCAGATCGAAGACCTCTATCCGCTGTCGCCGATGCAGCAGGGCATGCTGTTCCACGGCGTGGACGGCAGCGAGGGTGGCGTCTACGTCAACCAGCTGCGCGTGGAGGTGCAGGACCTGGACGTGGAGCGCTTCCGCGCCGCCTGGCAGGCCGCGCTGGATGCCCACGACAACCTGCGGGCCGGCGTGCATTGGCATGCTGTTGGGACAGCCAACGGACAGCCGGTGCAGGCAGTGCACAAGCACGTCGAGCTGCCGCTGGAAGTGCTCGACTGGCGCGGTCGCGAGGACATGGACGCGGCGCTGGACCAACTGGCCGCCGCCGAACGCAGCCGCAGCTTCGACCTGGAGCGCCCGCCGCTGCTGCGCCTGGTGCTGGTGCGCAGCGCCGAGGCCAGCCACCAGCTGGTTTACACCCACCACCACATCCTGCTCGACGGCTGGAGCAACGCCCAGCTGTTTGCCGAGGCATTGCGCCGCTACAACGGCGAGAGCATCGCCGAGCAGGGCCGCTACCGCGACTACATCCACTGGCTACAGGTGCAGGACCAGCAACAGGCGCAGGACTTCTGGAGCGCTCGCCTGCAAGGCTTTGCCCAGCCCACCGTGCTCGCCGACAGCCTGGCGCGCCCGGTCGAAGGCAGCGGCCACGGCCTGGAATACAGCCGCTACGACGCGGCGGCCACCGAGCGCCTGAAGGCCTTCGCCCGCAGTCAGCGGGTAACGCTCAATACCCTGGTGCAGGCGGCGTGGATCCTTCTGCTGCAACGCTACACCGGTCAGCAGCGCGTGGCCTTCGGTGCCACCGTGGCCGGGCGTCCTGCGCAACTGGTCGGCGCCGACAGCCTGCTGGGCCTGTTCATCAACACGCTGCCCATCGTCCAGGCGCCGGCCGAGCATGTCGACCTCGGCGACTGGCTGCGCGAGCTGCAGGCCTACAACCTGGACGTGCGCGAGTTCGAGCACACGCCGCTGTACGACATCCAGCGCTGGGCCGGTCAGGCCGGGCAGGCGCTGTTCGACAGCATCATCGTGTTCGAGAACTATCCGGTCGACGAGGTGCTGCGCAGCGCCCAGGGGCCGCGCTTCGGCGAGCTGAAGTCGAAGGATGAGACCAGCATCCCCATGGATCTTGCCGTGCGCGTCGGCGAGCGCCTGGAGATCGAGTACCAGTACCTGCGTGCGCACTTCAGCGCAGCCGCCGTAACGCGCCTGCGCGGCAATATGGAACAGGTGCTGGAGAGCCTGCTGCACGGCGCCGGAAAGCGCGTCGGCGAGCTGCAATGCCTGTCCGCCAGTGACCGTGCGGCCCTGGCCGCCTGCCGTGGCCCGCACCAGTCGCTGCGGCCGG
The DNA here is from genome assembly GCF_014852215.1 of Pseudomonas sp. PDM19. Lineage (NCBI taxonomy): Bacteria > Pseudomonadati > Pseudomonadota > Gammaproteobacteria > Pseudomonadales > Pseudomonadaceae > Pseudomonas > Pseudomonas sp. PDM19. Next base: position 810,502 of record NZ_JACVBG010000001.1, read on the forward strand.
CCCAGCCGGTACACCTGGCGATTGCCCGCCAGGCTGCGCTGCGTGGCGATGAGGTAGCGCTGATCTGCGGCGACGAGGAAGTCGACTACGCGGCGCTGGAACGCGACTCCAATCGCCTGGCCCATCGCCTGATGGCGCTGGGTGTCGGCCCGGAAGTCCGGGTCGGCGTGGCCCTGCCGCGCAGCGTGCGCATTCCGTTGGCGCTGCTGGCGGTGCTCAAGGCTGGCGGTGCCTACGTGCCGCTGGACGCCGAGTACCCGCGCGAGCGCCTGGAGTTCCAGATGAGTGACGCCGGTATCGCGCTGCTGATCACCGACAGCCGCCTGCGCGAGCGCCTGCCGCTGTCGGTGGGCGTGACCTGCCTGGAGCTCGACAGCCTCGACCTCACCGGCGAAGACAGTGACCTGCCGGTGGTGGCCCTGGAGCCGGAAAACCTCGCCTACCTGATCTACACCTCCGGCTCCACCGGCAAGCCCAAGGGCGTTGCGGTCAGCCATGGCCCGCTGGCCATGCACTGTGCGGCCATCGGCGAGCTGTACCGGATGGATGCGGCGACCCGCGAACTGCATTTCATGTCGTTCGCCTTCGACGGCGCCCATGAACGCTGGCTGACCACCCTGGTACACGGCGGCAGCCTGGTGCTGCGCGGCGATGAGCTGTGGACGCCCGAGCAGACCTACCGCGTCCTGCACGACAAACAAGTGAGCGTGGCGGCCTTCCCGCCGGTGTACCTGCAGCAACTGGCCGAGCACGCGCTGCGTGACGGCGACCCGCCGCCTGTGCGCATCTACTGCTTTGGCGGCGACGCAGTGCCCAACGCCAGCTTCGAACTGGCCAAGCGCGCGCTGCGGGCCGAGCACCTGATAAACGGCTACGGCCCCACGGAAACCGTGGTCACGCCGCTGCTGTGGAAGGCTGACCGCGCCACCTCCTGCGATGCCGCCTATGCGCCCATCGGCAAGGGCGTCGGCGAGCGCAAGCTGTACATCCTCGATGAGCAGCTGCGCCAGGTGCCGCTGGGTGTGGCCGGTGAGCTGTACATCGGCGGCGACGGCCTGGCGCGCGGTTACCACCAGCGCGCCGGGCTGACCGCTGAACGCTTCGTTGCCGACCCATTCGATGCAGCGGGTGGCCGCCTGTACCGCAGCGGCGACCTGGTGCGCGGCCGTGCCGATGGCGTGATCGACTACGTCGGGCGCATCGACCATCAGGTGAAGATTCGCGGCTTCCGCATCGAGCTGGGCGAGATCGAGGCGCGCCTGCAGGATCACCCGCAGGTCAGCGAGGCGCTGGTAGTGGCCCGCGACGGCATCAGCGGCAAGCAGCTGGTCGGCTATGTGGTCGGTGCAGCGGAAGGCGATACGCTGCGCAACTTCCTCCGCGAGCAGGTGCCGGACTACATGGTGCCCGCGCAGATCCTCCGGCTGGAGCGCTTCCCGCTGTCGCCCAACGGCAAGATCGATCGCAAGGCGCTGCCCGAGCCGACCTGGCAGGGCGAGGCCTACGAGGCACCGCGCAACGAGCGCGAGCGTGCCCTGGCGATCATCTGGCAGGACGTGCTGCAAGTGGAGCGCGTCGGCATCCGCGACAACTTCTTCGACCTGGGCGGCGACTCCATCCTCAGCCTGCAGATCGTCTCCCGCGCGCGCCAGGCGCTGGGCGAGGGCGTGGAAATCCGCCTGCGCGACCTGCTGCAGTACCAGACCATCGCCGGCCTGCTGGAGCGCGCCGAGAGCGTCGCCGAGGCAGCGCCAACAGTGTCTGTGGCGGTGGCCGACGATGGCGAATCCTTCGGCCTGGTGCCGATCCAGCAATGGATGTTCGAGCAGCAGCTGGAGGAGCCGAACCACTTCAACCAGGCGGTGCTGCTGGAGTGCCGCCAGCGCCTCGACGCCGAGGCGCTGGAAGCGGCGCTGCAAGGCCTGCTGGCCGAGCATGGCAGCCTGCGCCTGTCGTTCGCCCGTGGGGCTGACGGCCTGTGGCGCCAGCGCTATCGCGAGGCCAGCGAGATCACCGGTGCGCTGCTCTGGCAGCGGCAGGCGGCGAATGCCGAGGAGGCGCTGCTGATCGCCAACCAGGCGCAGCGCAGCCTGGACGTAAGCTGCGGCCGGCTGCTGCGCGGCGTGCTGACCGACATGGCCGACGGCACCCAGCGCCTGCTGCTGGTGATCCACCACCTGGGCGTGGACGGCGTGTCCTGGCGCATCCTGCTGGAAGAGCTGCAGCAGCGTTACGTTGCGCAGCTATCTGGCGAGGCGGCGCCGCGCTTCGAACGCACCAGCGCCTACCGCGCCTGGGCCGAGGGTCTGTGCGACTACGCCGACAGCCAACTGGCCCAGGCCGATCTGCCGTACTGGCTGGAGCAGACCGACACCGCCGGCCTCGGCGAGCCGCAACGCGACAACCCGCGCGGCGCCGAGCGCATGACGCACCTGGAGCAGCTGTTCCTGCGCCTGGACCGCCAGCAGACCCAGCGCCTGCTGAAGGTGGCGCCCGAGGCCTATCGCACGCAGATCAACGACCTGCTGCTGACTGCTCTTGGGCGCACGCTTTGCCAATGGTGCGACAGTGACTCGGTGCTGATCGGCCTGGAAGGCCACGGCCGCGAGGACATCCTCGACGAGGTGGACCACAGCCGCACCCTGGGCTGGTTCACCAGCCTGTTCCCGCTGCGCCTGACGCCGGGGCAGGGCGACTACGCCCAGGCCATCCCGGCGATCCGCCAGCAACTGCGCGCGGTGCCGGACAAGGGCATCGGCTACGGCGCCCTGCGCTATCTGGGCGACAGCGCGCTGCGCCGCCAGCTCGCCGCCCGCGCCGAGCCGCGCGTCACCTTCAACTACCTCGGCCAGTTCGACCAGAGCTTCGACGACAAGGCACTGTTCGTGCCGCTGCAGGAAAAGCCCGGCGACACCTACGCCGCCAGCACGCCGATGAACAACTGGCTGGAGATCGTCGGCCAGGTCTATGACGGCGAGCTGACCCTGCGCTGCATGTTCAGCCGCCGAGTGTTCCGCCCGTCGCGCATCGAGGTGCTGATGGCGCAGTTGCGCACGGAACTGGAAGGGGTGATCGGCCATTGCTGCGCCCAGGTGGAAAGCGGCGCGCGCCAGGAGCAAGCCACGGTATGAACGCAATGATGAAAGAGGTCGGCATGCTGCACCCGGAGATTTCCGCCTTTCTGGACATGGTTGACGAGGGGCGTCGCGCTGGCCGGCCGGCGCTGCACGAACTGCCGGTGGAGCAGGCGCGACAGGACTTCGAGGCTTCCTCGGAGTCACTCAAGGCCGGCGCACCGTCGATGCCGGTGGAAGACCTGCTGATCCCGGTGCGGGAGAGCCGCCAGCTGCCGGTACGTCTGTACCGGCCAGTGGGAGCTGGTGACGCGGCGATCCTGTTTTTCCACGGTGGTGGCTACACGGTCGGCAGCCTGGATTCCCATGACGTGCTGTGCCGGTGGCTGGCGAAGCACTGCGATTGCGCGGTGATTTCGGTGGGTTACCGGTTGGCGCCGGAGGCACCGTTCCCGGCTGCGACCCATGACGCCCGTGATGCCTGGAGCTGGTTGCTGGAGTCTGCCGCCAACCTCGGCCTGAGCCCGCGCCGCCTTGCCGTTGGCGGCGACAGCGCGGGTGCCACGCTGGCCACCGTGCTCTGCGCCGAGCTGGCGGGCGAGGGCGCCGAGCAGCCCTGTGCCCAGCTGCTGTTCTATCCGGCAGCGGACGCCAGCACGCGTACTGAATCGGAGGAACTGTTTGCCGAGGGCTATCTGCTGGAGACGGCCAGCCTGGACTGGTTCTACCAGCAGTATGTGCCTGACGTTGCGCAGCGCAGTGATTGGCGCTGCTCGCCGGTCCATGCCGGTGTGGCGCTGCAGGGCAGTGCGCCGGTATTGCTGTTCGCGGCCGAGTTCGATCCGTTGCTGGACGAAGGCCTGGCCTACGCTCATGCGCTGGTGGAGCAGGGCGTGGAGGTGGAGGCGGAGCGTTGCTGCGGGATGACCCACGACTTCCTGCGCATGGGCAACCTGGTGCCGGAGGTGGAGGGCTATTACCGGCGCGTGGCGGAATTCCTTGCCGCCCGCTGGTAAGCCAGCGACACCTTGCAGGACGGGATAAGGCGCCCAACCGATGCCCGGACTTCGGTTGGGCCGGCGTGTGCCACGTTGAGTTGAGGATTCGGGGACGCCAACCAGGCATCCTCCCTCGACAGGCCATTCCTGGCCCTACAGCGCTCTAGCGGCACTCATGCCGCTGCACTCTCTGAAACTCCGCTTCAACAACGCCTCCTGAACGGAGCGTTCAGGCGGTTGCGGACGTTTCACTGGAACTCCCCTTGCAGGAGCGCTATCCAGCACATGCGTCCAATAGGACGACCGTTGCCGCCGCCATAGTGAGCGGACCTCAATCATGAGTCCGGAACACCCATGAGCGCCGAAACCATCGATCTGAACAGCGTGGTGACGCTGGTGGTCCACCACAAGGTGCGTTGCGAAGCCCTGCCCAGCTACGAGGTCTGGCTGCGCCGCACGGTTTCGGCCGCGCGCCGGCAGCCGGGGCACCTGGGGGTGAACGTGATCCGCCCGGACGGCGAAGGTGCGATGTATACCACCGTGGTGCGTTTCGCCGCCGCCGCGCAGTTGCAGGCCTGGATCGACTCCCGCGAGCGCGCCGAGCTGATCGACGAGGTTTCGCCGTTGCTGGAAGAGGGCGACCACCCGCTGATCCACAACGACGCCGAATTCTGGTTCACCCCCGAGCACGGCAACGTGCGCCAGCCGCCGAAATGGAAGCAGGCGCTGCTCACCTACCTGGTGATCAGCCCGCTGACCATGGTCATCCCGCCGCTCTGGGGACCTGCCTTCGAGCGCTTCCCGGTACTGGCCGGGGTGGTGCCGAGCAACCTGCTGGTGACCCTGTGCATCGTTCTTCCGGTGGTCTACCTGATCATGCCCTGGGTGACCCGGCGCTGCGCCGGCTGGCTCAACGCCGATTGATTTTCCCTCCCGCGGCGTCTACGTGGCGCCCGTACCCACATCGTCCTGCATGGCAGGCAGAGGAGTTTCCATGAGCACTTTCGTTACCCGCGACGGCACCGAGATCTATTACAAGGACTGGGGCAGCGGCAAACCCGTGCTGTTCAGCCACGGCTGGCCGCTGGACGGCGACATGTGGGAATACCAGATGCAGTACCTGAGCAGCCGCGGCTACCGCACCATCGCTTTCGACCGTCGCGGTTTCGGTCGTTCCAGCCAGCCGTGGAACGGCTACGACTACGACACCTTCGCCGATGACATCGCCGGCCTGATCGAGCACCTGGACCTGCGCGACGTCACCCTGGTCGGCTTCTCCATGGGCGGTGGCGACGTCAGCCGCTACATCGGCCGCCACGGCACCTCCCGCGTTGCCGGCCTGGTGCTGCTGGGCGCCGTCACGCCGATCTTCGGCAAGGCCGCCGACTTCCCGCAGGGTGTGGACACCGCCGTGTTCGACGGTATCAAGGCCGGCCTGCTGCAGGACCGTGCGCAGTTCATCGCCGACTTCGCCGCGCCGTTCTACGGCACCAACCATGGCCAGAAGGTCTCCGACGGCGTGCTGACCCAGACCCTCAACATCGCCTTGCTGGCGTCGCTGAAAGGCACCGTGGACTGCGTCAGCGCGTTCTCGGAAACCGACTTCCGCGCGGACCTCGCCAAGGTCGACGTGCCGACCCTGGTGATCCACGGTGACGACGACCAGATCGTGCCGTTCGAGACCACCGGCAAGCTGGCCGCCGAGCAGATCAAGGGCGCAGAACTGAAGGTCTACGCCGGCGCTCCCCATGGATTTGCCGTCACCCATGCGCAGCAACTCAACGAAGACCTGCTGGCCTTCCTGCAACGCTGAGGGCCACGAGCATGAGCAACGCAGAGCGCAACGCAGACCTGATCCTGTTCAACGGCAAGCTGCACACCGTTGATCCGGAACGCCCCCACGCCACGGCCGTGGCCATCGCCGACGGCAAGTTCCTGGTCGTCGGCACCGACGCCCAGGCGATGGCCTACCGCGACGCCTCGACCCAACTGGTCGACCTCAATCGCCGCACCGTCATCCCCGGCCTCAACGACTCGCACCTGCACCTGATCCGCGGCGGCCTGAACTACAACCTCGAACTGCGCTGGGAGGGCGTGCCGTCGCTCTCCGATGCGCTGGAAATGCTGCGCCTGCAGGCCCAGCGCACGCCCTCGCCGCAGTGGGTGCGCGTGGTCGGTGGCTGGAACGAATTCCAGTTCGCCGAGCGCCGCCTGCCGACCATCGAGGAGCTGAACAAGGCTGCGCCGGATACCCCGGTGTTCGTCCTGCACCTTTACGACCGCGCGCTGCTCAACCGCGCCGCACTGCGCGTCGTTGGCTACACGAAAGACACGCCGAATCCGCCCGGCGGCGAGATCGTCCGCGACAGCAACGGCGAGCCCACCGGCATGCTGATCGCCCGCCCGAATGCGATGATTCTCTACGCGACCCTGGCCAAGGGACCGAAGCTGCCGCTGGAGTATCAGGTCAACTCGACCCGCCAGTTCATGCGCGAGCTGAACCGCCTCGGCCTGACCAGCGTGATCGACGCCGGCGGTGGTTTCCAGAACTACCCGGACGACTACCAGGTGATCCAGCAGCTGGCCGACGCCGACCAGCTCACCGTGCGCATCGCCTACAACCTGTTCACCCAGAAGCCCAAGGAAGAACTGGCGGACTTCAAGAACTGGACCTCCAGCGTGACCTACGGCCAGGGCACCGACTTCCTGCGCCATAACGGCGCGGGCGAGATGCTGGTGTTCTCGGCTGCCGACTTCGAGGACTTCCTCGAACCGCGTCCGGACCTGCCCGGCACCATGGAAGCGGAGCTGGAGCCGGTAGTGCGCCACCTCGTCGAGCAGCGCTGGCCGTTCCGCCTGCACGCGACCTATGACGAGTCCATCTCGCGCATGCTCGACGTGTTCGAGAAGGTCAACCTGGATATCCCGTTCAACGGCCTGCCGTGGTTCTTCGACCACGCCGAGACCATCACGCCGAAGAACATCGAGCGGGTGAGGGCGCTGGGCGGCGGTATCGCCATCCAGGACCGCATGGCGTTCCAGGGCGAGTACTTCGTCGACCGCTACGGCAAGCAGGCCGCCGAGGCCACGCCGCCGATCAAGCGCATGCTGGCCGAAGGCGTGCCGGTGGGCGCCGGCACCGACGCCACTCGCGTGTCCAGCTACAACCCCTGGACCTCGCTGTACTGGATGGTCAGTGGCAAGACCGTGGGCGGCCTGAGCCTCTACCCGGAGGGCCTGTCCCGCGAGGTGGCGATCCAGCTGTTCACCCACGGCAGTGCCTGGTTCTCCAGCGAGCAGGGCAAGAAGGGCATGCTCAAGACCGGCCAGCTGGCGGACCTGGCGGTGCTGTCGGAGGACTTCTTCAGCGTCGAGGAAGAGGCGATCAAGACCATCGAATCGGTGCTCACCGTGGTGGGCGGCAAGATCGTCCACGGCGACCGCGAGTTCGACAAGCTGGCCCCGCCGAGCATCCCGGTGGTGCCGGAATGGTCCCCGGTGGCCATGGTTCCCGGTCACTGGCGTCCGCAGGCGCCGCTGCAGCAGGCCGTGCACCAGTGCGTCGGCTCCTGCGGCGTGCACGGCCACAGCCACGAGCGCGCGCGTACCAGGGATGTCCCGGTGAGTGACTTTGCCGGGTTCTGGGGCGCCTTCGGTTGTTCCTGCTTCGCCTTCTGATGCTCGTCTGAGCGCAGGAGCAGGCCCTGTCGGCGAACCCTTTTCGGGTTCGCGGGCATGGCCCGCTCCTGCAGAAGCGAGGGCGCCGACCCCAGGATTGAAGGAGCGGGCCATGCCCGCGACCCTCCCCGCAACGATCCCGCCGGCACACCCCTCTGTAACACGGCTTTTCGCCATCCCTGCGTCGATAGCCTTTTACCGCTCGAGCCGATCAATAACTGCAATAGCAGCCCGTCCCGTTTGATCTATCTTCTGATGGGTTGTGCGTATACGAAGCGCCGCGCCAGGCGCTCACAAGGAGCCTGCAATGAGTGAAGAAAAGAAAGGTAGCTGCCCCTTCCACCAGACCGCCGGTGGTGGCACATCGAACCGTGACTGGTGGCCCAACCAGCTGAGGCTGGACCTGCTGCACCAGCATTCTTCCAAGTCCAACCCCATGGGTGAGGACTTCAACTACGCCGAGGCCTTCAAGACCCTCGACCTGGAAGCGGTCAAGGCCGACCTGCGCGCCGTGATGACCGACTCCCAGGACTGGTGGCCGGCCGACTTCGGCCACTACGGCCCGCTGTTCATCCGCATGGCCTGGCACGCCGCCGGCACCTACCGCATCGGCGACGGCCGTGGCGGTGCCGGGCGTGGCCAGCAGCGCTTCGCCCCGCTCAACAGCTGGCCGGACAACGTCAGCCTGGACAAGGCCCGCCGGCTCATCTGGCCGATCAAGCAGAAGTACGGCGCCAAACTGTCCTGGGCCGACCTGATCGTCCTTACCGGCAACGTCGCCCTGGAATCCATGGGCTTCAAGACCTTCGGCTTCGCCGGCGGCCGTGAGGACGTCTGGGAACCGGACATGGACGTGTACTGGGGCGAAGAGACCACCTGGCTGGGCGGCGACAAGCGCTACACCGGCGAGCGTGACCTGGAAAATCCCCTGGCCGCTGTGCAGATGGGCCTGATCTACGTGAACCCCGAAGGCCCCAACGGCAACCCCGACCCGGTGGCCGCCGCCTGTGACATTCGCGAGACCTTCGCGCGCATGGCCATGGACGACGAGGAAACCGTCGCCCTGATTGCCGGCGGCCACACCTTCGGCAAGACCCATGGCGCAGGTCCGGCGGACAACGTCGGCGCCGACCCGGAAGCCGGCGGCCTGGAAAGCCAGGGCCTGGGCTGGGTCAGCACGTTCGGCACGGGCTCCGGTGGCGATGCTATCACCAGCGGCCTGGAAGTCACCTGGACGTCCACGCCGACGCGCTGGAGCAACAACTTCTTCTGGAACCTGTTCGGCTACGAATGGGAGCTGACCAAGAGCCCGGCCGGCGCCCACCAGTGGCAGCCGAAGAACGGCGCGGGCGCCGGCAGCATTCCCGATGCCCACGACAAGTCCAAGCGCCGTGCACCGTCGATGCTCACCACCGACATCTCGCTGCGTGTCGATCCGATCTACGAGAAGATTTCCCGTCGTTTCTACGAAGATCCCGACGCGTTCGCCGACGCTTTTGCCCGTGCCTGGTTCAAGCTGACCCACCGCGACATGGGCCCGCTGGCTCGCTACCTGGGGCCGGAAGTGCCGAAAGAGGAGCTGATCTGGCAGGACCCGATCCCGGCGGTCAACCACCCGCTGGTGGACGAGCAGGACATCGCTGCGCTCAAGGCCAAGGTGCTGGCCTCGGGCCTGTCGGTTTCCGAACTGGTCTCCACCGCCTGGGCCTCGGCCTCGACCTTCCGTGGCTCCGACAAGCGCGGCGGCGCCAATGGCGCGCGCATCCGCCTGGCGCCGCAGAAGGACTGGCCGGTGAACCAGCCCGAACAGCTGGCCAAGGTGCTCGGCGCGCTGGAGGAAATCCAGGCCGAGTTCAACGCATCCGCCGCCGGCGGCAAGAAGATTTCCCTGGCCGACCTGATCGTCCTGGCCGGCGATGCCGGCGTGGAAGAGGCGGCGCGCAAGGGTGGCCACAAGGTCAGCGTGCCGTTCGCACCGGGCCGCATGGACGCCAGCCAGGAGCAGACCGACGTGCACTCGGTGGGCATGCTGGAGCCGGTGGCCGATGCCTTCCGCAACTTCCAGAAGGCGAAGTTCGCCGTGCCGGCCGAAGCGCTGCTGATAGACAAGGCGCAGCTGCTGACCCTGACCGCGCCGGAAGTCACCGCGTTGATCGGCGGCCTGCGGGTGCTCGGTGCCAACACCGGCGGCTCGCAGAGCGGCGTGTTCACCGCGCGCCCCGGCACCCTCAGCAACGACTTCTTCGTCAACCTGCTGGACATGGGCACCGTGTGGAAACCGACCTCGGCGGACAACACCGAGTTCGAAGGCCGCGACCGCAAGACCGGCGAAGCCCGGTGGACCGGCAGCCGCATTGACCTGCTACTGGGTTCAAACTCTCAGCTGCGGGCGCTGTCGGAGGTCTATGGTTGCTCGGACGGCGAACGCAAGTTCGTCCATGACTTCGTCAAGGCCTGGACCAAGGTGATGAACCTCGACCGCTTCGACCTGCCGCGCTGATCGGGCAGGGAAGGGCAAAGGGCCCGCGGACGAGCGATCGTCCGCGGGCCTTGTCGTTCATGAGTGGGCTGGCCGTCGCAAGAGCTTCACAGGCCGCCGGCAGACTGGGCCGCTTATCCGTTACCCAGCCAAAGGGGTTTCGCACATGCGCCGTCGCATCATCGCTGTACTGGGCTCCATCGCACTGGCCGCCGCCAGTTTCACCGCCAGCGCCGAGGACTCACCCGGCCGCGCCCTCAGCGAGGCCGCCGGCGTTCCCTGGCCGGCGGTGATCGCCCACCGCGGCGCTTCCCACGATGCGCCGGAGGAAACCGCGCCGGCCTATCTCGCCGCCCGAGACCTGGGCGCGGACTACCTGGAGGCGGACCTGCAGCGCACCAGCGACGGCGTGCTGGTGGCCGTGCATGACGACACCCTGGAGCGCACCACCAACATCGCCAAGGTCTTCCCCGGCCGCGAGAAGGACCCGGTGAGCAAGTTCACCCTGGCCGAACTCAAGCGCCTGGATGCCGGCAGCTGGTTCAACGCCATCTATCCCGAGCGCGCCCGCTCCAAGTACGCGGGGCTGCGCATCCTCACCCTGGACGAGTTGATCGACATCGCCGAAGGCGGCGGCGAAACCCCCGGCCTGTACCTGGAAACCAAGGCGCCGGGGCAGTTCCCCGGCATCGAGGAAGACCTGCGCAAGACCCTGGAAAACCGCGGCTGGCTCAACGCGGACGGCGAGCCGCAAGGCAAGATCGTCCTGCAGACCTTCGAGAAGAGCAGCCTCGAACTGCTGCAGAAGAGCATGCCGAAGGTGCCGAAGATCCTGCTGCTGTGGACTGGCGATGGCTATATGGCGGCGAAGAGCCCGACGACCTTTGCCCAGTCCGGAGAGAAGATCAAGGCGGACTTCTATGCCCGGCAGGAGGTGAAGTCCAGGGAAGAGTTCTTTGCCTGGCTGGACTGGGCCAAGGCCCATGGCGCGCTGGGCACGGGCCCTTCGGCGACCCTGACCGCCCGTGGCGACCAGAGCTACATGGACCTGGTGCAGCCGTGGATGAACCAGGCCGCCCACGAGCGTGGCCTGTTCGTGCATGCCTACACCGTCGACGACTCGGTGGACTTCGACAAGCTCACCAAGGCTGGCGTGGACGGCTTCTTCACCAACCGTACCGACCAGCTGCTGATGTTCCTCGGCCGGCCGCCGAGCCTCGACATGGGCGAGGTGCTGAAGTCGGTGGGGTACTGAGTTGGCGCGCAGGGGTGTCTACACTCGCAGTGGCGCCCCGCGTTGCGTCGAACGCAACCAGGAGCGCCCCATGAACAGGAGAATCCCATGAATGCCCGCAAACTGATTCCCGCGGTCCTCGCCGCCGCGTTGCTGCCCTGGTCGATGACCCAGGCCGCCTCCCTCGGCGATGTCGCCGGCCAGCTCGGCGGCCTTGGCAGCCTGCCGTCCGCGTCGTCGAGCAGCAGCAATGTCGCCGGCTTGCTGGAGTATTGCGCGAAGAACAACTACCTCAACGCCGATGCCGCCACCCAGGTGAAGGACAAGCTGCTGGGCAAGCTGCCGGGCAACACCACCACCAGTGACAGCGGCTACAAGGATGGCGCCAAGGGCATCCTTACCGGCAGCGACGGCAAGAGCCTTGACCTGTCCGGCAGCGGCATCAAGGAAAAGGTCACCAAACAGGTGTGCGACAAGGTCCTCAGCCAGGGCAAGTCGCTGCTGTGACGGTGCTTCCTGTCAGGCACGTCGTTTCCTGCAGGAGCGGGCCACGCCCGCGAACAGCGCCTGTAAGGCGCGGTCTGGAACCAGTGATGACGTTCGCCTGACATTCAGCTGTTTGATCCGCCATCGGCCCTGCAGGCGGATCGCGGGCAGGGCCTGCTCCTACCGGATAGATCTGTGCTCGGATCGGCCCTCACCCTAACCCTGGCTGCGCGCCCCGCTCAGAGGGATAGGGGACCGTTCGGTGCCGGATGAAACCGCAGCGTCAGCCGGCACGATTTGCTCCCTCTCCCTGAGGGAGAGGGCTGGGGTGAGGGGGAAAGCACAAACACGGAACTACCAGGGAAAGACAGTTGCTCCTACAGTGAGAATTCACGGTCAGGGACGGGGCTTCTCGTAGCGCACATCCCGCTCATCCACGCGCTCGGCGAGTTGCCAGCCGTGGCGGCGGTAGAAGGCGTTGGCGCGAATGCCATCGCCACCATCGGTCACCAGCCAGATGCTCCCGTGCTTGCGGAACAACTGCTCCTCGGCCGCCGCCAGCAAAAGCCGACCCATGCCCTGGCCCTCGAACTCCGGGCGTACGAACAGGGCGAAGAGTTCTCCCGCTTCGGTATCCACCATGGCGAAGCCGCCGGCAATACCGTCGATCTCGGCGACCCACGCGCAAGGCGCAGATTCAATTGCCTCGGCCAGCACCTGCGGCGTGATGCCCATATCGGCCATCTGCTCGCGGCTCAGGTGGTTCTCCCGCACGCTGGTGCGGATGTCGAAGAGGGTGTCGATGTCCGCCGGGGTGGCGGGGCGGATCGATGCCGTGCTGATCGATGGAGACATGGCGACTGTTCTCGTCTTCAGGCGGCGGAGAAACCGCTGTGGTAGGCAACCTGTCCGGCGGCCGTCGAGCCGTCCAGCGACAGCGCCATGAAGTATTCCGGCGGCACGCCCGCATACTGGATCGCCGGGTCCTGGCGAAAGCCGAAGCGCGGGTAGTAGGCCGGGTCGCCGAGCACCACGCAGCCTTTCGCACCCAGGGCGTTCAGGCGCTCCAGCCCGGCGCGAATCAGCACGGCACCGATGCCCCGGCCGTGCAGGTCCGGCCGCACCGAGACCGGCCCCAGGCCGTACCAGCCGAGGTCCGCACCGTCCAGGGTGACGGGCGAGAAAGCCACATGGCCGACCACCTCGCCCTCCAACGTGGCGACCAGGGAAACGCTCAGCGCCCCGGCCGTGCGCAAGGCATCGACGATGGCACCTTCGGTGCCGCTGCGGTGTTCGGCCACGGCGAAGGCGGCGGTGGTTACTTCGGCAATGACGGCGACATCTTCAGGCCGTTCCCGGCGAATCTCGTAAGGCATGGTGTAGTTCCCTTGTGCAGGTGGCCGGGCGCGCGAAGCCGGCCCGGCCTTTGGTGGGTCAGCGGTTGTCCAGTTGTGGGCGCACGGCGCCCAGGCCTGTGGCGTTGATCCGGTAGGGTGAACCGCCGCGCGAGATGATCAGGCGCTTGTCCCTGAGCTTCCTGAAGACAGCCAGGGTGCAGTCGGCCAGTACATACCCGTCACGGGTATAGCACTCGACGAAGACGACGCGTCCGGCGTCGTCGCGCTGGAAGGAAATGTGGCCGCCCTTGGCGAGGACGTGCAGGGTCCGTTGTTCCGGTCTGGAAATATTCATGATGGAAACCTGAATGCAGTAGGTGCGTAGAAACCGCAGACACGAGGTGGTGTCTGCCAGCGTTTGTGCGCATCGATAACCGGCCCGCCTTGTCGGCAAGGCGAAGGGGGTTATCGGATTACTGCTATCTCCAACATGAAGCCTGTCTCAACGGATCAGAAAGGAATGCCCGGAAATCGAGCCCGGTGATTCTAGGTGTGACGGCCGAAGCCGATCAACCCGGCGTTTGTTGCCACGTCTTTCAAACAGGCTGCTCGTCGCCGACTCGGGAGTGCCCTGGCGACGAGCCTGCTGCGGATCGGCTGGCCACTCAGCGCTTCCAGAAACCGCGCGGACCCTTTGGCTTGCCGTTGATGCGAGTGAAGGTCGGCAGGTCGTCCAGCGGAACCCAGACTTCGCCCTGCCAGTCGAGCACGGTGACGAAGCCGTCCAGCCAGGTCATGCGCATGCGCCGTGGCTGGTGCGGGCATTGCGTGTGCTCGTCGCGCAGCTGCGGGATCACCTCGTGGCTGAACCATTGGCGAAGGGTTCGGTTTTCCGGGTGGCTGTGGCGGTAGAACGCCATGTACAGCGCCGCTTCGCTGATGACTTCGACTTGTTCCTCGTTGCCGCTGTTGCACAGCAGGCGCACGGTCCTGGCTTCGCCTTGTTCCAGGCGGCGGGCGAGGACGGTGGGGTGGTGCAGGCCGAGCAGGCGGGCGACGTCGGTGCCGACGAACCAGGGCTGGTTGTCGATCATCACGCCGCGTACGGGGCGGTTGTGGCGCAGGAAGGTCGTGGCGGTGACGGTAATCAGGGCATCCATGGCAGGTACTCCAACTCGGGGAGAGAGCCGCCATCCCGAAAAGGGAGGCGGACCGCGTGGGGGTGAAGAACCGGAACCAGAGCCGGCAGGCCCGAGGGCCTCCCCACGCGATCCGCCATATCAGCGCTGTAGTTTTCTACAGTTGCGTGGGGGCCTACGAAAACGATTCGCCGTTTTCGCATGCACTTTCAGCGCAATCGCGCTGGTTATCAGGTCTTCACACCCAGCCACGGGATTGACCGTGGCGGGTTGGAATCTAGCGATGGCTCGTGTAGGCCCACAAGGCGGTTGGCGGGTGGGAATATTCGTGGAAAACGGCGGGATATCGCGCGGGCTTCAGCAGCGCCTTACAGGCGCTGTTCGCGGGCATGGCCCGCTCCTACACAATCGTAGGGCGCACAACGCGCCAGCGTTATCCGCCGCGGTGGCATCGGCGGATAACCCGTTCCGGGTTATGCGCCCTACAGACGGCGAGATAGATCTGCGCTCGGGTTGGCCCTCACCCTAACCCTCTCCCAGGGGGAGAGGGGACCGTTCGGCGCAGGATGAAACCTTGGCGTCAGTCGGCTCGGACTGCTCCCTCTCCCTCAGGGAGAGGGCCGGGGTGAGGGGATGCATCGGCACGGACTCCCCAGAAGCAGACAGTCGCTCCTACAGGGGCAACGGCCCTGGCTGCGCGTCCCGCTACGCAAGCGGGAGAGGGGACTGTTCGGTGCGGGAGGAAACCACGGCCTCAGCCGACACGCCCGCACCCTCGCTGACAGCTATCGCTCCCGCGAGGCAACACGAGCCCAGCGCCCGCGCCGCCACCGATACGGTAAGCTGCGCCCCTTTCCCAGCGTTCCATGCGGAGAACGATCCATGGAAGACCTCAACACCCTCTATTACTTCACCCAGGTGGTGGAGCAGGGTGGTTTCGCCGCTGCCGGCCGCGCGCTGGACATCCCCAAGTCCAAGCTCAGCCGGCGTATCGCCCAACTGGAGGAACGCCTGGGCGTGCGACTGCTGCACCGCACCAGCCGGCACTGCTCGCTGACCGAGATCGGCCAGGAGTACTACCAGCGCTGCGTGGCCATGCGCATCGAGGCGGAAGGCGCTTCCGAGGTCATCGAACGCAACCGCGCCGAGCCGCGCGGACTGGTGCGGCTGGCGTGCCCGACGACGCTGCTCAACTCCTGGGTCGGGCCGATGCTCACCCGCTACATGCTCAGGTACCCGCTGGTGGAGCTGTTCATCGAGAGCACCAACCGCCGCGTCGACCTGCTCCATGAGGGTTTCGACATCGCCCTGCGGGTGCGCTTCCCGCCGCTGGAGAACACCGACATGGTGATGAAGGTGCTGGGCAACAGCACCCAGTGCCTGGTGGGGCGACCGGACTTCCTCGAACGCATGGCCGGCGACAGCTCGCCCCTGGGCTTCGGCCAACTGCCCAGCCTGCACTGGGGCGGCATGCAGCGCGAGTACCAGTGGGAGCTGTTCAACGAGGAGGGCGAGCGCCTGCTCATCTCGCACAAGCCGCGGATGGTCACCGATGACCTGCTGGCCCTGCGCAACGCGGTGATTGCCGGTGTCGGCATCGCCCACGTGCCGCGTGTGGCGGTGCGCGAGGACCTGGCCGCCGGCCGGTTGGTGGAGTTGCTGCCGGGCTGGTCGCCCAAGTGCGGCATCGTCCATGCGATCTTCCCTTCGCGCCGTGGCCTTCTGCCCTCGGTGCGCACGCTGATCGACTTCCTCGCCGAGGAGTTCAGCAACAGCGACATGGCCTGAGGCCCGCGCCGGCAGGCAGCGTTGCGTTTCGCGCACCGCTGTATTGCCGGCCCGACCGATTCTGCGCGGGAGGCTGCCGGCATAGGCTGGTGCCACTGTTTTTCCCACAAGGAATGGTCATGAACCCCGCTTCGAATTCCCTTCCGGCCGACCACGCGCAGCCGACCCTGTCCTCGGCAATGGTGGTGCTGCTCGCGTTCTGCTGCGGCGCCGTCGTCGCCAACCTGTATTACGCGCAACCCATCGTCGAGCTGATTGCCCCGGCGATTGGCCTCTCCACCGAAAAAGCCAGCCTGATCGTCTCGCTGACGCAGTTCGGCTACGCCATTGGCCTGCTGTTTCTGGTGCCGCTGGCGGACCTGCTGGAAAACCGCAAGCTGGTGATCGGCTTCACCCTGGCCGTGGCGCTGTGCCTGGCCGGCGCCGGGCTGGCGAATTCGCCGTCGGTGCTGCTGGCCTGTGCACTGCTGATCGGCCTGACCTCGGTGGCGGTGCAGATCCTCGTGCCGCTGGCCGCGCACCTGGCGCCGGAGGAGGCCCGTGGCCGTGTGGTGGGCAACATCATGGGCGGTCTGTTGCTGGGCATCCTGCTGTCGCGGCCGGTGTCCAGCCTGGTGGCGGAAGTCTTCGGCTGGCGCGGAGTGTTTCTCGCCGCGTCCGTGCTGATGCTGGTGATCGCGCTGGTGATGGCGGTGGCGCTGCCGCGCCGCGTGCCGGCCCACAGCGCGACTTACCCGCAGCTGATCGGTTCGGTGTTCTCCCTGGCGCGGCGCTACGCCGTGCTGCGTGAGCGCGCGCTTTATCAGGGCCTGCTGTTCGCCGCTTTCAGCGCCTTCTGGACCATCGCCCCCATCGAGCTGATCCGCCACCACGGCTTCAGTCAGACCCAGGTCGCGCTGTTCGCCCTGGTCGGCGCGGTCGGAGCCGTTGCCGCGCCCATCGCCGGACGGCTGGCCGATGCCGGGCATACCTTCAAGGGCACCCTGGTGGCGCTGCTGCTGGCGCCGTTCGCGCTGTTGCTCGGCGCGCTGCCCGGTGCGGGGTTCTTCTGGCTGGTGGTGTGCGCGGTGCTGCTGGATTTCGCCGTGCAGCTGAACATGGTGCTCGGCCAGCGCGAGGTGTACGCCCTCGACCCGCACAGCCGTGCGCGCCTGAACGCGGTGTACATGACCAGCATCTTCGTCGGCGGTGCGCTCGGTTCGCTGGTCGCCAGCCCGCTCTACGAAGCCATCAGCTGGACGCCGTTCGCCATCGGCGCGGCGGTTGTCCCGACCATCGCCACCTTGCTCTTCCTGCTGCGCGGCGACAGCCACGCCTGAGAGCACAGGCGTGCAAGGCGAGCGCAGGGGTGATTGGGTACACTCCGGGGTTTCCCGCTCCCGGAGTGCCGCCATGGACAAACTGCAGGCCCTGTCGATGTTCGTCGAGACCGTCCGTTGCGGCGGCTACTCGGCGGCGGCCCGCAAGCTCGGCGTGGCAACCTCCTCGGTGACCCGCCAGGTGGCGGCGCTGGAAGCGGAGCTGGGCGCCACGCTGCTCAACCGCACCACCCGCCACAGCAGCCCGACGCTCGCCGGGCAGGCGTACTACGACAAGGCCGTGGAAATCCTCGAGGCGCTGGTGGAAGCCGACGGCCTGGTCAGCGACCGTGGCCGCGAGGCGAAAGGGCGGCTGCGCGTCAGCGTGCCGGTGGAGTTCGGTCGCCGGGTCATCGCCCCGCACCTGGGGCGCCTGCTGGCGCAGTACCCGGAGCTGGAGGTCAGCCTGTCCCTGAGCGACCAGATCACCGACCTGCCGAAACAGCAGATCGACCTCTCCGTGCGCCTGGGTTCGAGCCTTACCAGCGACGACATCATCAGCCGCCCCATCGGCCAGTTCCAGCGCTGGCTGGTGGCGAGCCCCGACTACCTGCAGCGCGCCGGCACACCGGCCCACCCGCTGGACCTGATGGAGCACCAGTGCCTGCGCTTCGACTACGGCGGCGCACACCTGACCTGGACCTGCAGTGAAGGCCAGGACACCTGGCCGCTCAACGTGCAGGGCCGCCTGCAGAGCAACAATGCCGATGTCCTGCGCGAGACCGCGCTGGCCGGCGGTGGCATCGCGCTGCTGTCGGACTGGCTGGTGGCCGAAGACGTTCGCGCTGGAAGGCTGGTGCGCCTGCTGCCCGAGTACGACTCCTATCCCGGCAATACCGTGGGCAGCATCAACGTGCTGTACCCGCCGAGCCTGCGTGAATCCAGCCGCATCCGCGTGTTCGTCGCCTTCCTCGAGGAGCTGATGGCGGCTCAGTGACTGTCCGCGCTGGGCTGCGTGGGCGGGGCGATCCTGCGCATCAGTGGCACCAGCAGCAGCGTCACCGCGAAGCACGCGCCGACCAGCAGGAAGGCATCGGCGAAGGTCAGCGTCTGCGCCTCGCGCCAGGTCAGGTCCCACAGGTGTTTCAGCGCCTGTTGCGAGGGTTCGCCGTTGAACTCCATGGAGGGCGCCAGCCAGTGGTTGAGCGCTTCGTTGCCGCTGTTCAGGTGCTCTGCCAGACGCAGGAAGTGCAGGTTGGCGCGGTCGTTGAGCACCGTGGCGCAGGCGGCGATGCCGATGGCGCCGCCCAGGTTGCGCATCAGGTTGAACAGCCCGGAGGCGAGCTTCAGGCGCTCCGGCGGCAGTGAGCCCAGTGCCAGCGTCACGGTGGGCGCTACGCAGAACTGCTGCGCCATGCCGCGCAGGGCCTGCGGGAACATCAACTGGCCCGCGCCCCAGTCGTGGGTCAGCGGGGCGAATTCATACATCGACAGGGTGAACATCACCATGCCCAGCAGCAGAATCCAGCGCAGGTCGACGCGCCGGGCGAGGGCGGCGTAGAGCGGGATGCTCATGATTTGGAAGATGCCCGTGGAGAAGATCGCCAGGCCGATGTCCAGCGCGCCGTAGCCGCGCACCCGGCCGAGGAACAGCGGGGTCAGGTAGATGGTGGCGAAGATGCCGATGCCGGTGACGAAGCTGAACAGGCAGCCGAGGGCGAAGTTGCGTTCCTTCAGGGCGCGCAGGTCGACTATGGGGTGCGCGGCGGTCAGGCTGCGGTAGATGAAGGCAATGCCGCATAGTGCGGAAATCCACGCGGTGGCAACGATGGTGTCGTCGCTGAACCAGTTCCAGCGCGGGCCTTCCTCCAGGGTGTATTCCAGGCAGCCGAGGAACAGCGCCATCAGCAGAATCGCCGGGTAGTCGGCACCCTTGAGCAGCGACAGGTCGGGCTTGTCGATACGCACCATGACCGGCACCACGATGGCGACGAACAGCCCCGGCACCAGGTTGATATAGAACAGCCAGGGCCAGGAGGAAATGTCGGTGATCCAGCCGCCGACCACCGGCCCGAGAGTCGGCGCCAGGGAGGCGATGGCGCCGATGGTGGCGGCGACTATCACCCGCTGCTTGCCGTCGAAGTAGAGGAAGCCGGTGGTGAACACCATGGGGATCATCGAACCACCGAGGAAGCCCTGCAGCGCGCGGAAGGCGATCATGCTCTGGATGTTCCAGGCCATGGCGCAGAGCAGGCTGGTAAGGGTGAAGCCCAGTGCCGAGGCGGCGAACAGCCAGCGCGTGGAGAGCACCTTGGACAGCCAGCCGGAGAGCGGGATGACGATGATCTCGGCGATCAGGTAGCTGGTCTGCACCCAGGCCAGTTCATCGGCACCCGCCGATAACCCGCCGCCGATGTCGCGCAGCGACGCGGAGACGATCTGGATGTCCAGCAGGGCGATGAACATCCCCAGGCACATGCAGGCAAAGGAGATGACTTTGCGGCCGGTGGAAAGACTCTCCACCGGGATCACCTCGCTGCTCCAGTGCTTTGCGATCCACAGCTTGCTGGCGGAGAGGTTCACGGCTGGTTGCTCAGGACGACGCGCTGGTCGGCGGCATCGTGCGCGTGGGCACGGGTATCCACTTCCACCAGTACCGAGAGGCCGGGGCGCAGGTTGCCCAGGCGGCCGTCGGCATCGTCCAGGTGCACGCGCACCGGCACGCGCTGGACGATCTTGGTGAAGTTGCCGGTGGCGTTCTCCGGCGGGAGGATGCTGAACTGCGCGCCGGTGGCCGGGGCGAGGCTGTCCAGGTGGCCGTGGAAGACCTTGCCGGGCAGGATGTCGGCCTCGATGGTCACCGCCTGGCCGGGCTGCATGCGCGCCAGTTGGTCTTCCTTGAAATTGGCGTCCACCCACAGGCCCTGCGCGGGCACCACGGCGAGCAGCTGGGTACCGGCGGCGACGTAGCTGCCGACCCGTGCGCGGCGGTTGCCGATGTAGCCGTCCACCGGGGCGCGCAGTTCGGTGTAGCTGAGGTCCAGGCGGGCCAGGTCACGGGCGGCTATGGCCTGCTCCAGCGCTGCCTGGGCCTGCTGCCGCTGACTGTGGATCACGTCCAGCTGGCGACGCGCGGCGAGCAGGCTGGCGCGGGCCTTGTCGCTGTTGGCGCGGGCGGATTTGAAGCTGGCGTCGGCGCGCTGCGCGGCCTCCACCGATACGGCGTTGGTGCGCACCAGGGTGGCGTAGCGACGCTGGTCGTCGTGGGTGCGAACCTCTTCGGCGGCGGCCGCGTCGATCTCCGCCTGGCTCTGGCGGATCAGCGCGTCCTGCAGCGAGGCCTGGGCGTCGACATTGCCCAGCGCTGCTTCCTCGGCATGCACCGCGCCCTCGGCCTTGGCCAGCGCGGCACGGTAGTCACGGTCGTCGATACGAGCGAGCAGGTCGCCGGCGTGCACCAACTGGTTGTCGCTCACTTTCAGCTCGGCGATGTAGCCGGCCACGCGCGGGCTGATGACGGTGACGTCGCCGCCGACGTAGGCATCGTCGGTCTTTTCCAGGAAGCGCCCGTCGAGCCACCAGTGTCCGACGTAGGCGGCGGTGCCGAGGATGGCGGCGGTGGCGATGGCCAGCTTGAGCGCCTTGCGGGATTTCGCTCTGGCCGTTTCGACGGCAGGCGTGGCGGGGAGGGTGACGGGCTGGTTCATGGCGGCCTCGCTCAGGCGTGATCGGCTTGGGGGATGTTCTGGGAGTTCGCTTGCGGGACGACGGGGACGAGTCGGTCGTCCTCGCGGCGGTTAATCTGGTGTTGCGGGCCGATGGGCTCGCCGCTGTCGGCATCCACCAGGGCAATGCGCACCGGGCGGCCGCTGCGGGTGTCCACCAGTTCGGCGGTGCTGGCCATGCCGGCGTGGCGCTTGCCCCACTGCAGCAGCGTCAGCAGCACCGGGCGCAGGTCGCGGCCGCGCTCGGTGAGCAGGTAGTCGAAGCGCGGCGGGTGATCGTTGTACTGGCGGCGCTGTAACAGCCCGCTATCCACCAGGGCGCGCAGGCGGCGGGTGAGCACGTTGCTGGCGATGCCCAATCGTGCGAGGAACTGGTCGAAGCGGGTGGAGCCGTAGAAGGCTTCGCGCAGGATCAGCACGTTCCAGCTGTCGCCGATCAGGTCCAGCGCCTGGGCTACCGGGCAGGGCAGGTGGTCGAAGCTGGTTCTGCGCATGGTCGCACCCTTTGCATGAGAGTCGTCATCTAATTGGGCCGCCTTGTCTCGGGCCTGGCAAGGCGACAGGCAAGGTCGGGCTGAAAAAGATTATGGCCGTAATCTAAAGCGGTCACTTGCTTTGCGCAAGTGACTCGTTGGGGGCGGCGCAAGGCAGGGGATGAACGGCGTACCGGGTGAGTTTCCGGCTGGCGCAAGGGTTGCCCGATCCTGCGGAAGTTGCCCGGCCAAGTTCAGGGGAAGTTCGCGGAAAGTACCGTCCGGATAACTCGGAAAGTGGCCGGGATAATTATCCGGAAATGGTCTGGAACGGCTGTTCCATAACTTTCCTTCAGGCAAAAAAAGGCCGCCTGGGGAGGCGGCCAAACCAAAGGATGATGAAGTGGAGCAATCCTCCGGACGCTCTGGAGCGGGCATCCGGGACTCATGTTCTTCATCGGGGCGCAAGCTTAATGGCGCGGCTGGAAAATGCTTAATCATTCGTCTCGATATCGACTATCGACACTGCTGGTTGGAGACGCAGACGGCGGATTGTTATCTCTTCGCTCGCTCTGCCTAGGGCGGGGAAACATAAGAAAGTTGTTCAGAAGTCACTCGATACACCTGCCAAGACAAGTCCAACAAAGGGGTAGCAGATGTCCGCGTTCCGTCTTTCAATGCTCGGTGCCTGTGTCAGTGCATCACTCGCCGGCATTCCGTTCCAGTTGGCGCAAGCCGCCGCCGTTTCCGACCAGTCCGAAGCCACCGGCTTCATCGAAGGCAGCAGCGCTTCGCTGCTGATGCGCAATTACTACTACAACAGCGATCGCAAGTCCGGGGCGGGTGACCGCAAGGACTGGACCCAGGGCTTTACGCTGAACTACAGCTCCGGCTTCACCCAGGGCACGGTAGGTTTCGGTGTCGAGGCCTTCGGTAACTGGGGTATCCGCCTGGATGGCGGCGCCGGCACCTCCGGCACCGGCAACCTGCCGGTGCGTGACGATGGCTCGCCGGAAAGCGAGTACGGCCGTGCCGGCGGCGCGGTGAAGCTGCGTGTGTCGAAAACCGAACTGCGCTGGGGCGATCTGCAGCCCACCGCACCGGTGTTCGCCGCCGGCGGCACCCGCCTGTTCCCGCAGACCGCCACCGGCTTCAACGTGCTCAGCAGCGAGATCGCCGGGCTGGATCTGGACGGCGGCCACTTCACCGGTGGCAACGGCCCGGTGACCACCAACGGCGACCACGGCATCTGGGCCTCCTACGCCAACGTCGAGGCCAGCAGCATCGACTACGTGGGCGGCAAGTACGCGGTCAACGACGCGCTGAACTTCTCGCTGTATGCGTCCAAACTCGAAGACGTGTGGCGCCAGTACTACGGCAACGCCAACTACACGCTGCCGCTGGCGGATGACCAGTCGCTGAACTTCGACTTCAACCTCTACCGCACCAATGACGACGGCAGCGCCAAGGCCGGCGAGATCAGCAACACCACCTGGTCCGCCGCCGCTGCCTACACCTTCCTCACCGCGCATACCCTGACGCTGGCCTACCAGAAGGTCCACGGCGATACGCCGTTCGACTACGTGGCCTTCGGCGTCAACGGCCCCGGCGACACGGGCGACTCGATCTTCCTCGCCAACTCCATCCAGTACTCGGACTTCAACGGTCCGGAGGAAAAGTCCTGGCAGATGCGCTACGACCTGGCGATGGCCACCTACGGCATCCCCGGCCTGAGCTTCATGGCCCGCTACGTCAACGGCCATGGCATCGACGGCACGAAAATGGCCGCCGACAGCCCTTACCGCGGCTATGGCTATGGTGAGGACGGCAAGCACCACGAGACCAACCTGGAAGCGAAGTACGTGGTGCAGTCCGGGCCGGCGAAGGACCTGTCCTTGCGCCTGCGCGAGGCGATCCACCGGGGCAATGCCGACCAGGCCGAGGGCGACGTCAACGAGTTCCGCCTGATCGTCGACTACCCGCTGTCGATCCTGTAATGGCGGGCACCGGCGCCTCGTTCCGGGGGCGCCGGTGCGGCACCTCGCGGGTCTAACAGGCGAGGTGGGAAATTGCCTGCGCCAGGCCATCCGGGTTGTCGTAGGCGATCATGTGCCCTCTATGGGCAACGATCTCAACCCGGCAGCCGGCCTGGTGATACAGACGGATGTCGTTGAGCGGTGTGTTGTCCGAGAGGATCACGGCCTTCCTGGGGGTACGCAGCATTTTCAGCGCCTCGATCCACGCGCCTGCGTCGTAGTCGGCGAGCGCCGCGCCGGCCCACTGGTAGATGGCCTGGGGTGAGCAGATCTGGAAAGGGCCGAGCCAGGCTTCGTTGTCGCCGTCTTCCCCGAGTCGTTCGAGCAGTTGTGAAAAGCCGATGGCGACAAACTCGCTCTCACTCATGGAGGTGATGGATTCGAGCAGGGCAATGCCATAGTCGCTGAGACCGGGTTGGCAGAGGATCAGCTTGTTGACCTTGTTCGGCAGGGCGGCTGCGAGCTTGAGAGCGATGAAGGCGCCGGCGCTGTGGCCGAACAGGCCGCAGCGGTTGACGCCGGTGCTGAGAATCCAGCTTTCCAGCGTCTGGGCCTGGGCGGTTGTGCCGTAGAGGGTGGCGTCGGGCTTGTCGCTGAAACCGGCGCCGGGCAGGTCCACCAGCCAGGAGCGGCGCCGGCAATAGGCGTCCGATGCGATGACCGCGGGGTAGTCACTGGTCGATGCGCAGCCCAGGCCGTGAATGTAGATCAGGGGTGACGCTCCGTAGCAGACGTCTTGCCAACGCAGCAGGTCCTTCTGCTCGTCAAAGGGGTAGGTATTCATGTCTCACACTCCCATTGGAATTGCAGAACCCGGAGGCTTGCGGAAGACGCACGAGACGGCATGACAGCTTCTTCGTGCGTACCGTCATGGGCATGGCGGTGAGCTGAGGTTAGGGGCGGTGACAGGCCTGCGGGATGGCAGTTCGGGCGAGGTTGAAACCGGTCAAGTTTGGGTCTGCTTTTCTTGTGGGAAGCGTCAGTTTGTTCGTCATTCGTTTGCCACTCCCGATGAAGGGGAGAACGACATCCGATCCGCTGTTGTCCTGGCGGACCCGCGGCGAGGCTTGCCTGCCATGACGCGCAGAAGCACCGGTCCTACAATGCGGGTTCCCTCCCGTCCCAAGGAAATCCCATGCCCGCCGAAGAACAGCGCAGCACACAACTGATCGATGGCCCGGTGGGCAAGCTGCAGTTGCTGATCGACCGGCCGGACTTGCCGGTGCAAGGCCTCGCGCTGATCAGCCATCCGCAGCCGCTGCTCGGCGGCAGCCCGAAACACCGCGTGCCGCTGACCCTTTCGCGCAAGCTCTGTGGCGCCGGCTGGATGACCGTGAGGCCGAGCTTCCGGGGTGTGGATGGCAGCAAGGGCGAGTACGCCGAAGGCATCGGCGAGGCGCAGGACATGCTCGCGGTGATCGCGCACCTGCGTAGCGAGTATCCGGAGCTGCCGCTGGCGCTGGTGGGCTTTTCCTTCGGAGCCTATGTGTTCGCCCGTGTTGCCGGCATGCTCTCAACGCCTGCGGCTGCCATCGTCCTGATGGGTTTGCCGGTGGGCACCGTACCCGGTGGCCGCGACTACGAAGCACAGGACCTGCCCGCCGATTGCCTGCTGCTGCATGGCGAGGCGGACGAGATGGCGCCGCTGGCGAACCTGCTCGACTGGGCGCGCCCGACGCAGCGCGAGGTGGTGCTCTACGCCGGCGCGGACCACTTCTTCAAGGGTTGCCTGGAACGCGCGGTGGAGCGTGTGCTGGAGCACCTGTCCCGCGCGATCGCCTGAGTTATCTCCGTCCCAGTTCGCGCAGGTAGGACCAGGGGTAGATACCCCGGTCGTGGCCATCGTCGAACACCAGCTGCACGCCATAACCCTGCAGGTTCAGTTCCTGCAGGACGACTCCGGCGCAGACCAGCTCGATGCGCCCCTGAAGGCGCGCCGCCCGGCACTGCGAGCAGGGGCAGGCGCCGCGCAGGCGGGTGAAGGCGATGCACTGCTCGACGCCGTCGTCCCAGCGGATGCGCAATTCCCTGTCGGCGCTGGAGCGGTGCAGTGCGACGGGTGTGTTCACGCTGACTGCCCCAGTTGGGTGAGGGCGATACGCACGGCCTTGCGGACTTCCGGGTCGCCGTCGTTTTCGGCGTTGCGCAGCGCCTCGATGGCGTCGTCGCTGCCCAGTTCGCCCAGGGCCAGCGCCGCCTCCTTGCGCAGGTTGCTGATGCCGTGGCCGAGCACGCTCTTCAGGCCTTCCAGCGCCGGCAGGTAACGCAGCTTGCCGAGCGAGCGGGCGGCGCGCAGGCGTACCTGCCAGAAGTCGTCTTCCAGTGCCCGCACCAGCGCATCACCGGCTTCCGGCAGGGCCAGCTTGCCGAGGGTGCCGGCGGCTTCCTCGCGCACCTGCCAGGCCGGGTCGAGCAGCGCCGCCTGCAAGGCCGGCAGCACGCTGGCGTCGATGGCCAGGCCGAGGGCGCCGGCAGCCGCGCGGCGGACTTCGGCGTCCGGATCGTCGCGGGTCAGGCGTGCCAGGTGCGGCAGCGCGTCGGTGCGCTTGAGCCAGCCGAGGATGCCCACGGCTTCGCGGCGCACGCCGGCGTCGCTGTCGTCCAGCGCTGCCAGGGCCGGTTCGGCGGCCACTTCCAGACGCAGTTCGCGCAGGGCGCGCAAGGCGCTGCGGCGAACGAAGAGGTCGGCGTGGGTCGCCCAGGGCAGCAGGCGCACGCCGGCCTCGGCGGTCTTCAGTTCGCTCAGGCTCTGGGCGGCGGCTTCGCGCACTTCATTGTCGCTGTCGGCCAGGGCCTGGCAGAGGGCGTCCACCACCTCGGGTTCTTCCCAGGCTTCCAGCAGGCGCGCGGCCTCGGCGCGGACGCTGGCGGCGACGTCATGGTTCAGCGCGTGGGCGAGCCAGGGCAGGCCATCGGGTTCTTCCAGGTCGGCCAGTTCGATCAGGGCGATGCGCCGTACGCCGGCGTCGGCGTCCTGCAGGCGTGGCTGGAGGTCGAGGATGTCGGGATTGTCGGTGCTGATGCTGGATGAGGGATTGAAGTCGTTCATATGGCGAATCGCGGTATCCGTTGTGGAGTGGGCAGGCCCAGTGGCGTCAGGCGCGGCAGCTGGCGGCCGTCTTCGTGGCGCAGCAGTTCCAGGCAGTGGCGCTTGAGCCGGGAGAATTCCGGGCTGGTGAGCAAATCGGCGTGGCGCGGGCGCGGGAAGTCGAGGCGGATGTCTTCGAGGATGCGTCCGGGGCGGGGGCTCATCACCAGGATGCGGTCGGCGAGGAACAGCGCCTCGTCGATGTCGTGGGTGATGAACAGCACGCTGGTGCGCAGGCGCGTCCAGATGTCCAGCAGCAGCTCCTGCATCATCATCCGCGTCTGCGCATCGAGGGCGCCGAAGGGTTCGTCCATCAGCAGCAGGCGCGGCTGGTTGATCAGCACGCGGGCGATCTCCACGCGTTGCTGCATGCCGCCGGAGAGCTGCGATGGCCAGCGCTCTGCAAAACCGTTCAGGCCCACCAGCTGGAGCATCTCGTCCGCCTGGCGATGGCGCTCGGCGCGGGGCACGCCGCGCATCTTCAGGCCGAAGGCGACGTTGTCGCGCACCCGCCGCCAGGGCAGCAGGGTGTGGTGCTGGAACACCATGCCGCGCTCGGGCGACGGCCCGGCGACGCTCTGGCCGTCCACTTCCAGCTGGCCGGCGCTGGGCCTCAGGTGCCCGGCCAGCGCGCCGAGCAGGGTGGACTTGCCGCAGCCGGAGGGGCCGAGCACGCAGACGAACTCGCCGGGCTCGATGGAAAAACTCAGCGACTGCACGGCCTCGAAGGCGTCACGGCCGCTGCCCAGGTGGATCGACAGACCGTCGACGCGTACGCGCCCCGGTGCGCTGGCGGGCAGGGTCATGGCTTGCCTCCGGCCTGGCGCTGCCAGGGCGTGACCAGGGCGCCGAGCTGGCGTACCAGCAGGCTGCTGGCCATGCCGAGCACGCCGATCAGCAGCATGCCGACGACAATGTCGGGGTAGTTCTGCAAGGTGTAGGACTCCCAGGTGTAGTAGCCGATGCCCCATTGCCCGGAGATCATCTCGGCGGTCACCAGGCAGAACCACGAGGTGCCCATGCCGATGGCCAGGCCGGTGACGATGCTTGGCGCGGCGCCGGGCAGCACCACTTCGCGCAGCAGCGCCAGGCGCCCGGCGCCGAGGCTGCGGGCGGAGGCGAGCAGGCGCGGGTCGACCGCTTCGACGCCGTGGATGGTGTTGAGCAGGATCGGGAACAGCGCGCCGGTGAAGGTGATGAAGATCATCGACAGCTCGGAGCTGGGGAACATCAGGATCGCCAGCGGAATCCAGGCCACCGCCGGGATCGGCCGCAGCACTTCCAGCGGTGGCAGCAGGCTGTCGCGCGCCCAGCGCCCGCGGCCGATGACCAGACCGAGGAGGATGCCGGCAAGAGCCGCGAGCAGGTAACCGGCGAGCACCCGCAGCAGGCTGCTACCCAGGTGGCGGCCGAGCTTGCTCGATTGCGCGAGGTTCCAGGCGGCGTCGAGCACGTCGCGCGGGCCGGGCACGTTGGCGAAGGTGACCACGCCGAGGTTGACGTGGCGCGCGCTGAGCACCTGCCAGAGTACGAGGCAGACCAGCAGCGAGGCCAGGCGCAGGCTCCAGCGGGTGAGGGGGGTGGTGTTCATCTGCGGTCTCCACCCGCCCCGGCGCGCGGGCGCCGGGGCGGGTTGTCGATTCAGCGGCTGGCCACGGCCTGCTGGCTGGCGGCGGCGAAGTCGGCGACTTCCCCACCGTGCTGACGGGCGAAGGCATCGGCCTGTTCGCGCAGCAGGAAGGCATCCAGTGCGCCGTCCTTGCCGCGCACGAACCAGGCCTGCCCGGCGAGCAGCTTGATGCCGCTGTCGCTGGCCTGGGCGTACACCGCGCGGATGTCCTTGCCCTGTTGCTTGAGTTCGGCCAACTGCCCCAACGCTTCCTTGGCGGTCGCGTAGCTACGCACTTTCGGCTCACCGCGCACCCAGATCTGCGCGACCTTGCGGGTATCGCTGATCGGCTGGTCGGTCAGCGCGTCATTGCCCAGCAGCGGCTGTTGCGCGTAGTTCTTCAGCGCGGCGTCGTAGTCGGCACCGGAGGCCTTGAAGGCGGCGCGGAGGTAGCGGTCGTCGACGAACTGGTCGACGTTCAGCCCGCGGTCGGCTTTCTTCAGCAGCTTCAGGGTATCGATGGCGGTGGCCACGGCCTGGCGGTATTCGGGTTTCCAGGTCAGGTCCCGCGTCTGCAGGCCGAGCGGGCCGTGGAACAGGTAGTTCACCTCGGCCGGAATGCCGGCGACCTTCTCGATCAGCTCGCTGTACTTCTCCGGGTCTTGCGCCAGCAACTGGTTGGCTTCGTAGGTGGCGCGCAGGTAAGCCTCGACGATTTCCGGGTACTTCTGCGCGTAGTCGGCTTCCACCAGCGCGCCGTGGAAGGTCGGCGCCTTGGCCTGGGAGCCGTCGTAGATCTTGCGGGCGATGCCGCGGCTTTCGAACAGCTCGGCGAAGGGCACGAAGTCGGCGTGGGCGGCGATCTTGTTGGCCTGCAGGGCGGAGCCGGCGACTTCCGGCGGCTGCGCGATGATGGTGACGTCCTTCTCCGGGTCCCAGCCTTGTGCCGCGATGGCGCGCAGCAGCAGGCCGTGGGCGGTGGAGGCGAAGGGCACGGAGATGGTCTGGCCCTTGAGTTCGGCCAGCGACTGCACCTTGGAGGCGGCGGGCACGACAATGCCATTGCCGCTGCCGTCGATGCTGCCCGAGAGCACGCTGATGAACAGGCTGCGCTTGCCGGCGGCCTCGTGGGCGACGCCGTTGAGCGAGCCGGGGAAGTCGGCCATGGCGCCAAAGTCGAGCTTGCCGGCGACCATCTCGTTGGTCAGTGGCGCGCCGCTGGTGAAGTTCTTCCACTGCACGTCGTACTGCGCGTCCTTGTATGCGCCGTCGTGGGGCAGGTACTTGTCGAGCAGGCCGAGTTCGCGGATCAGCAGGCCGCCAGCGGCGCAGTTGATGGTGGTGTCCTGGGTGCCGATGGCGACGCGGATCGTTTCCGAATGGGCGGAAAGACTGGCAATGGCGAGCGCAAGGCCGGCCAGGGTGGTGCGCAAGGTCATGGGTGTTCCCCTCGAATCATCAGTGTTGGAATCGTCTCCGCCGCAGGCCTTGCGGTGGGAAACGAGGGGCGGTGCATCAGGCGTCCGGCGGTGGGGCCGGATGGCGTTTCTGGTTATCGGTGTCGTCCTGCGTTCACCTGCAGGAGCCGCGTCGTAGCACCGTAGGGCGGATAACCTGGAACAGGTTATCCGCCGATGGATCCATGGCGGATAACGCTGGCGCGTTATGCGCCCTACGGAGCTGCACGGGACGGCGGTCTCAGCGCAGGAGGTAGGGAATCTCGACCTTCACCGCGCCGGTCGGGCAGTCCTTCTCGCAGGGCATGCAGTACCAGCATTCGTCGAAGGCCATGTAGGCCTTCTGGGTGGCGGGGTTGATCGCCAGCAGGTCCATCGGGCAGACCTCGACGCAGACGGTGCAGCCCTTGTCGGCGATGCACTTGTCCTCGTCCACCGTCACCGGGGCGCTGGAGCGGAAGAAGATTTCCTGGGGTTGGTAGGCCATTGCACGCGGTCCTCATGGTGTTGCTTGCCGGCCGTCGTGGCGGTCGGCTGATTCTGTTCGGTGTTCCTGGGTGGTTCTGGTGCTCGGGGTCTTCCCTCACCCTAACCCTGGCTGCGCGCCCCGCTCCAGAGGGAGAGGGGACTGTCCTGAGCGGTGAAGAAATCGGCGCTCGCCGGCTGACGACATTGTCGCCCTTCGCGCCGAACGACCCCCTCTCCCTCTGGGAGAGGGTTGGGGTGAGGGGCTCCTCGGCGAACGACCCACTATGCCGCCTCGCTCTTCACCCGCAGCTTCTCGTAAGCCTGCTGCTCATCCTCATCCAGCGCGATCACATAAGGCTCGATCGGCTTCTTGAAACTCGTCATCGCGCCGTCTTCGCCCTTCTTCAGGTGCGCATGGCAGAACCACTCGGCATCATTGCGCAGCGGGTAGTCGACGCGGTGGTGGTACAGGCCCCAGCGGCTCTCGGTACGGAACAGCGAGGCGCGCGCGGCCATCTCGGCGCAGTCGCGGATCACGCTGACTTCCATGGCGCGCATCAGTTCGTGGGGGTTGCTGGCCTTGAGCTGGTCGAGGTCGCGGACGATCTCGGCGAAGCGCTGCAGGCCGATCTCCATCTTCTTCGTCACCTTGGGCGGCTGCAGGTAGTCGTTGACCATGCGCCGCAGCTTGTACTCGACCTGCGCCGGCGGCAGGCCGTGCTCGCGCTTGAGCGGGGCGAAGACGCGTTCGCGCTCTCGCTCGACCTGGGCGGCATCGACTTCGCTGAACTCGCGCCCGGCCACGTACTGTGCGGCGTTGGCCCCGGCGAACCAGCCGTAGGTGAAGGCCCCGAGCATGTAGTTGTGCGGCACGGCGGCCATGTCCCCGGCCGAATACAGGCCCCTGACGCTGGTCTCGGCCTTCTCGTTGACCCAAACGCCCGAGGCCGAATGGCCGGAGCAGAAACCGATCTCCGAGATGTGCATCTCCACCATCTGCTGGCGGTAGTCAGTACCGCGCCCGGCATGGAATTGGCCACGGCTGGGGCGTTCGTTGCTGTGGAGGATGTCCTCGATGGTCTGGATGGTTTCCTCGGCCAGGTGGTCGAGCTTGAGGAACACCGGGCCGTTGCCGCCTTCGAGTTCCTGATGGAACTCCCACATCATCTGGCCGCTCCAGTAGTCGCACTCGATGAAGCGCTCGCCCTTGCTGTTGGCGGTGTAGCCGCCCAGCGGGCCGGTGACGTAGGCGCAGGCCGGGCCGTTGTAGTCCTTGATCAGCGGGTTGATCTGGAAGCACTCCAGGTTCGAAAGTTCCGCCCCCGCGTGGTAGGCCATGGCATAGCCGTCGCCGGCATTGGTGGGGTTCTCGTAGGTGCCCATCAGGTAGCCGGAGGAGGGCAGGCCCAGGCGGCCGGCGGCGCCGCAGGCGAGCACCACGGCCTTGGCGCGGATCACCTGGAACTGTGCAGTGCGGCAGTCGAAGCCGAGCAGGCCGTTGACCGCGCCGTCTGCATCGGTCAGCAGGCGGGTGACCACCAGGCGGTTGGTGATCTCGATGCGTGCACGCTTGAGCTGGCGGTACAGCACCTTCTTGATGTCGTGGCCCTCGGGCATGGGCAGCACGTAGGCACCCATGTGGTGGACCTTCTTCACCGCGTAATCGCCGACTTCGTCCTTCTCGAATTTCACGCCCCAGCGGTCCAGCTGCTGGAGGGTCTCGAAGCTGTGGGTGGCATAGGCGTAGACCGCCGCCTGGTTGACGATGCCGTCGTTGGCGACGGTGATTTCCTTGGTGTACTGCTCGGGCGTGGCGTGGCCGGGAATGATCGCGTTGTTCAGCCCGTCCATGCCCATGCTGATGGCGCCGCTGCGCTTGACGTTGGCCTTGTCCACCAGCAGCACGCGCAGCTCGCGGTTGGCTTCCTTGGCCTTGATCGCCGCCATCGGGCCGGCGGTGCCGCCGCCGATCACCACGATGTCGTAGGCGAGTTCCTTGTCCGCGGGTACCTGGGAGAGGTCGAACTGGCTCATTGGTGCTGTCCCTTGTGGCGGTCGATGCGCAGGCGGTACTGGAAGGCATCGCCGCGGTAGTAGAGGTGTTCGTAGTCCAGTGGCGCGCCGTCGGCGGTGTGGGTCAGGCGCTCGATGCGCATCACCGGCGAGCCTTCCTGCACCTCCAGCGCGCGGGCCAGTTCGGCGTCGGCGAGGATGGCGTCGATGGCCAGGTCGGCATGGCCCAGGGGCAGGGCGCAGTCGTTCTCGAGGATCAGGAAGATGTCGCGGCTGACCAGGTCGGCCTTCTCCAGGCGCTTGCCGACGTGCTCGGGCAGCCAGGTGATCTCCAGCGACACCAGCTCGCGGTTGACCAGGCGGGCCCGCTTGATCTGCACCACGTTCTCGCCCTCGGCCACCTGCAGGCGGGCGGCGACCTGGGCGTTGGCCGGCATGGTCTTGAAGCTGCGAAGGCGGTTGATCACCTCATAGCCGCGCTGGGTCATGGATTCGCCCAGGCCCTGCAGCGTGCTGACGTTCTGGAATGCCTTGGGCTTGGCGACGAAGGTGCCCTTGCCGTGGATCTTGAAGATCAGCCCTTCCTTCTGCAGGTCGCCCAGCGCCTGGCGTACGGTGATCCGGCTGACTTCGAAGGCCTTGCCCAGTTCGGCCTCGGAGGGCATGCGGCTGAGCGGCGGATAGGTGCCGTCGAGGATGCGCGTACGCAGGACTTCCTTGAGCTGGCTGTAGAGGGGAACGGGGGAGAGGGGGAGTAGTTCGGCCATAGTTCATAACTTGTTATGACGAGTTGCCGAAACTATAAAAGGAATAATTGATTCAGGACAAGAAACGATTTGGCATAAGCATAGAGAGCGTTGTCTCCAGGGCTTTTCGGGGGATTGCGGCGGATATCGCTGGCGCGTATTCACCCTACGGGGCTGGAGGTTCCTACAAAATCAAAGGCCCCTCACCCTCACCCTCTCCCGCAAGCGGGAGAGGGGACTGTCCTGAGCGGTTCTGAAATCGGCGCTCGCCGGGTGACTTCATTTTCGCCAATCGCACCGAACGGCCCCCTCTCCCTTTGGGAGAGGGCTGGGGTGAGGGCAAGTCTCGCCGCGGATACTCCGGTTCGTAGGGCGCATAACGCGCCAGCGTTATCCGCCGCAGGTGGGACGGTGCCTCAGAACGGCCGGCTGCCGGAGAGACTGATGCGCTTCAGACGGCGCTTCTCGCTCGCCGGGAACGCATTGCGGCCATGCAGCACGGCCTGGTTGTCCCACCAGACGATGTCGCCGACCGACCACTTGTGGCTGTAGATCAGCTCGGGCTGCTGCAGGTGTTCGCGCAGTTTCTCCACCAGCGCGGCGCCCTGCTGCGGGTCGGCGCCGGGGATTTCCACTTCGGTGTGCACGGAGAGAAACAGCACGCGCTTGCCGTTCTCCGGGTGGGTGCGCACCAGCGGGTGTTCGGTGCCCTGGATCGGCTCGATGTCCGGGGTTCGGTAGCGCACGAAGGTGCCGTTGTAGCCGCCGCTCTTCAGGCGGATGAACGGGTTGTAGTTGATCAGGCGCAGCGGGTCGATCTCGGCGCGGGTTGCTTCATCCAGCGTCTCGTAGGCGCGGGCGAGGTTGGTGAACTGGGTTTCGCCGCCGGTCCTGGGCACCTCCAGCGCGTAGAGGAAGGAGCCGGAGGAGGGCACCGGGGTCCACTGGTGGTCGACGTGGGCGGGCAGCGCGAAATTTCCCAGCTCGCCGTCTTCGGTGTTGGCCACCTTGACGATGTCCGGGGCCTTGCCGTCGGCGCCGGAGGACAGCACCGGGATATCTGCCGGCGGCTGGAACACCGCGCCGAACAGGGTGGCGAAGCGCAGGTACTGCTGGTCGTCGAGCTGCTGGTCCTTGAAGATCAGGATGTGGTGCTCGCGGTGGGCCTGCCTGATCGCCAGGATCTGTTCCGGCGTCAGCGGCTCGCGGGCGTCCAGCCCGCGCACTTCTGCGCCCAGCGGGGCGTCGAGGGGGACGATGGCGAAGGGTTCGGGGGTGGATTGCTGGAGGGCGGATTGGGTCATCTTGCAGTGCTCCGTTCAGGCATGGGCGGCCCTCTCCCTGACCCTCTCCCTGAAGGGAGAGGGGACTGGATCGGTGCCAGGCGAAACCACGAGCCAGTCCTGCACCGAAGTAGCAGGACTGCACGGGAGATACGCTTCAATCGGATACTCCCTCTCCCTTCAGGGAGAGGGCTGGGGAGAGGGTTCGTCGGCAGAGGACCTTCAAATCTTCTTGATCGTCCGGCTGCGCTGTCCGTCGACGCTCACCGGCACATCGCCGTCGAGGGTCACGCGGCGCACGATGCGCGGCTGGGTGCCGTAGTCGTCCACGGCGTAGTGCTGGGTCGCGCGGTTGTCCCAGATGGCCACGTCGCCCGGCTGCCAGCGCCAGCGAACGGTGTTCTCCAGGCGCGTGACATGGCTCTGCAGCACGGCGAACAGGTGCGCCGAGTCATGCTGCGACAGGCCTTTCAGGCGCTTGACGAAATGCCCCAGCAGCAGGGTCCGCTCGCCACTGACCGGGTGCACGCGCACCACCGGGTGTTCGGTTTCGTAGACGGTGGAGGTGAAGATCTTGCGGTACTCCTCCAGGCGCGCCGGGTCGAAGTTCGGGCGGATGCCGGCGTAGTCGTACTCGTTGCTGTGTACCGCCCAGAGCGAATCGGCCAGGGCCTTGAGCTCCGGCGTCAGGTCGTCGTAGGCGCTGGCGGTGTTGGCCCAGACGGTGTCGCCACCGGCCTCGGGCGCCACCACGTTGCGCAGGATCGAGGCTTTGGGATAGGCGTCGACGAAGGTCACATCGGTGTGCCAGGAGTTGGCGCGGCGGCCCTGGGCGCCGTCCAGCTCCAGCAGGTAGTGGGTGCCGTCCTGCACCGGCACGGTGGGGTGCGCTACCGGCTTGCCGAGCAGGTGGGCGAAGGCCTCCTGGCCCTGGTCGTCCAGCTGCGTCTGGCCGCGGAAGAAGATCACCTTGTGCTTCACCAGCGCGGCCTGGATGGCGTCGACGGTGGCGGCGTCCAGCTCGCCGGATAGCTTCACGCCGCGAATCTCGGCGCCGATGCGGCCGGCAACCGGGTGGATGTCGAGGCTTACTGCGTGCTGCTGGATAGCTTGTGCTGCGTTGCTCATCTCATCGTCCTCTTGCTGTGGCAATAGAGCCGCGCGCCGGGGCGCGGCGGATGGGGATCAGAAGTCGTAGCGAACCGAGGCGCCCAGGGTGCGCGGCTGCCCCACCGAGGCGGTATAGGAGCCGTTGATGCTGGCGAAGGCGGCCAGGTAGTAGTCCTTGTCGAAGGCGTTCTTCAGCCAGACCGAAGCATCCAGCTGGCCGTCGCCGAGGTCCTTGCGCAGGCCGACGGAGAAGTTCGCCAGGCCGTAGCCGTCGATCTTCGAAAGCTCGGAGTTGTCCAGCGTGCCTTCGGCCTCGGAGCGGTAGGAGTAGCTGCCGGTCACGTAGGGGCGGATGCCGTCGTCGAGGTTCCAGGCGTATTCGCCGTTGAGGTTGGCGATCCACTTCGAGGCGCCGACCACGCGGTCCCCGGTGAGGTCGCAGGTGGCCGGGGCGTTGGGTTGAGTGGAGATTTCCGCCGGGCACGGGGCGTCCTTGAACGACAGGTAGGTGACGTCGTTGTAGGAGCCGTTGAAGTTCAGCGTCAGGCCGCGAACGGGCAGGGCGGTGGCCTCGAACTCCAGGCCGCGCGAGCGCACGCTGCCGGCGTTGGAGAGCACCGAGACCAGCTGGGTCGAGCCCGGCGGCTGGTACAGGGTG
This sequence comes from Pseudomonas sp. PDM19, assembly GCF_014852215.1. Classification (NCBI taxonomy): domain Bacteria; kingdom Pseudomonadati; phylum Pseudomonadota; class Gammaproteobacteria; order Pseudomonadales; family Pseudomonadaceae; genus Pseudomonas; species Pseudomonas sp. PDM19. The sequence continues at coordinate 846,679 of NZ_JACVBG010000001.1, forward strand.
GTCGCCTGGTAGCCGTGGATGCCCGTCCAGAAGAGGTTGGTGTTGAGCTGCAGGTGGTTGTCGAACAGGGTCGTCTTGATCCCCAGTTCGGCGTCGTTGGCGCGTTCCGGGCCGACCAGCAGCGAATCCGCGCCCGCCGTCGGGGCGCTGGCCACGGCCAGGTTCACACCACCGGATTTCTCGCCATGGGACAGTGAGGCATAGCCGAGGAAGTCATCGGTGAACTGGTAGCTCAGGCTCAGCAGCGCCGAGGGCGCGAAGCTGTAGAGGCTGAGGTCGCCCGAGTCATAGGCGCCCAGCTGGTTGCGCCGTACCACGGCGCCGACGCCAGCTACCGGTGCGCCGCCGACCGGGTCGAAGCGCTCGACCTTGGCGTCCTTCTCCTCGTAGGTGCCGCGCAGGCCGGCGGTGAAATCCAGCTTGTCGGTGAGGTGCCAGGTGCCCTGGGCGAACAGCGCGAAGCTGTCGGTCTCGATCTTGCCGTTGGCTTTCGAGTAGGTGTTGTTCAGCGCATTCAGGTCGGTGCCCAGCAGGTAGCGGTCGGCCAGCGGGCCGTAGCTGGTGAAGGTCTTGTTGCCCAGGTTCTGATTGAACGCATAGGCGCCCAGCACGTAGTCGAAGAAGCCGCCGGTGGGCGAGGCCAGGCGGATTTCCTGGGAGAACTGGCGGTCGTGGACTTCCACGCCGGTGTTGTTGATCGCCGAGACGTCGAGCTGCTCGTCGTTGGCCGGGGTGAAGTGCCAGTAGCGGTAGGCGCTGATGGAGGTCAGCTTGTAGCCGCCATTGAGGTTCCAGTTGGCCTCCACCGAGCTGCCGCCCTGGTGCACGCTGACATGCTGGCGAGCGTTGATGTTGACCTTGTGCCGGCCCGGATCGCGCACCGGCGAGGCACCCACCGAGGCGGCGCGCTGCCAGAAGCGGTCGGCGGCGCCGTACACCACCATGCTGCCGTTGCTCGAATCCTCCTCGTTGTAGTCGTTGATCCAGCGCAGGTCGAAATCCTCGTTGGGCTTGAACAGCAATTGCCCGCGGATGCCCTGGCGCTCGCCGCCATTGAGGGTGTTGTCGTCGTGGATGTTCTTGATGTAGCCGTCATCGCGGGTGCGGTAGGCCGAGACGCGCCCGGCCAGGGTGTCGGTCAGGGCGCCGGAGACGCTGCCCTTGCCCTGGAAGTAGCCGTCCTGGCCACCGGAGACCTCGACGCTGCGCTCGGGGGTGAAGGTCGGCGCGCGGGTGCTGATGTTCAGCACGCCGGCCGTGGTGTTCTTGCCGAACAGCGTGCCCTGTGGGCCGCGCAGCAGCTCAAGCTGCTCGATGTCCAGCAGGTCGAACACCGCCATGCCGGGGCGGCCGAGGTAGACGTTGTCCAGGTAGACCCCGGCGCTGCCTTCCAGCCCGTCGCTGGCCGGGTTGTTGCCGATGCCGCGCACGGCAATGCTCGATTGCCGCGCGTGAATGAAGGCCACGTTCACGCTGGGCAGGATCTGCTGCAGGTCCTGCACCTTGTAGACGCGCTGGGTCTCCAGGGTCTCGCCGCCGACCACGGTGATCGGCGTGGGCACCTTCTGCGAGTCTTCCTCGCGGCGGCGGGCGGTGACGGTGACCTTGCCCAGGGTGGCGTCGGCCTTGGCGGGCGCTGCGCTCACGGGCTTGGCAGTATCACTGGTAGTGCTGCCGTCCTCGGCTTCCTCGGCGAATACCGGCAGGGCGCCGCCCAGGGCCAGCAGGAAAATGGCCTGGCGCAGCCGGTGGGGCTTAAAGGGGAAGGGCGAATGTCTCGAAGTCATGCTGTGTCCTTGTCTCTGCACGCTGTTCGCGGGCAAAACGGGGCCGCGCCAGGCAAAAGTGGCGAACGACGTTTTTCGTTGTGGGTGGGTGCGGCTTTGGCTGTCAGCGACAGCGGGACAGGCACATTCGCGAGGAAAGGAGGTGCAGGGCTGGCATCGGGCGACTCCTGGTCTGAGCTATATTCTTAGTTCATAAAAGAATAGATGTTTGTTTTATTCTTCGTTGACGGAATAAGAGCTTGCATTTAAAACCAGCGCATACCCAGCGGCAAATGCCTTTGCCCACTATTTTCAATGCCGGAAATGCATCATGGATCTGCGCCAACTCCGCTACTTCATCGCCCTCAACGAACACCGCAGCTTCGTTCGCGCCGCCGACGCCATGGGCATCACCCAGCCGGCGTTCAGCCGCAGTATCCAGGGCCTGGAGCAGGAACTGGGCTGCCGCCTGGTGGACCGTGGCAGCAAGGACCTGCGCCCGACCCCCGAGGGCCAGGTGGTGCTGCAGCATGCGCTGAGCCTGGTGCAGGGCGCCAATAACCTGAGCCACGCGGTGGCCCGTCTGAACAAGCTGGACTCTGGCGAGCTGCGCTTCGGCAGCGGGCCGGCGCCGGCGCAGAAGCTGGTGTCCGATGCGGTGTCACGCTTCGTCCAGCGCTACCCGCGCATCCACATCCAGTTCGGCGTGGACAACTGGGAGCGCCTGGCGCGCAGCCTGAGCCGCGAGGAGATCGAATTCTTCGTCGCCGACATCCGCCATTTCGAAGCCGATCCGAACTTCCAGACCCGCGCGCTGAAGCCGCGCAGCGGGCTGTTCTTCTGCCGCGAGGGGCACCCGCTGCTGGCCAAGGAGAGTCTCTCCACCAACGACATGTTCGCCTACCCGCTGGCGGCCACGCTGATTCCGCCCAGCGCGCGGAAGATGCTCGCCAACCTCAGCGGCAAGATCGACATCAGCACCAACGTGCAGTGCGAGGACATGGCCTCGCTGGTGCGCATCGTCAGCCAGACCGACGCTATCGGCATCGCGGTGGAAGAGGCGCTGAGCGAACCGATGGCGCGTGGCGAACTGGTGCGCCTGCACTTTCGCAACCTGCCGCAGAACGTCGACATCCTCCAGGCACGCTGCGGGATCGTCACCCGCAGCGGCGACCGCCTCTCGGCGGCGGCGCGGGCGATGATCGAGCTGCTGGTGGACCTGGATGCGGGCGTGGAAAGCGAGGTGGCGTGAGGCAGCGGCAGAGTGCCTGACGCCGGCCCTGCCGGTGGATCGCGGGCGTGGCGCGCTGCCGCGACTTGAGCCAAGACCGTGCCGGAAGGATTTACCGAACCTTTACAGAGCGCCCAAGAACTCGCTCGGACAGTGCATGTCAATCTGATAGCAATCCCAAGGGTCCTGTTTACAGGCATACCAATGGAGTGGTCAGGAGCATTGCATCATGCGCTTCCCATTCGTCGTGGTCCTTCTGGCCGCGCTGGGTTTCAATACCGCGCAAGCCGAGATCTACAAGTGCACTGTCGAAGGTCGAACGACTTTTTCCCAACATCCCTGCTCCGCCGATGCAATCCTCGTCAAACCCGCTATTTCTCCCCAGCCGACCGACGAAGAGCTCACGCAGCAGGAGGCCGCCAACCAGTCTGTTCGCGTCGCAGCAATGGGGCGTTGGAAATTCCACAAGGTGACGTTCCTGCGCAAGAGACTCAGCAGCCTCGATGGCCGCATTGCAGCATTATTAAAGGAGCGGGGCGCGCGCCTGGATAATCTGCAGCAGGATGCGCTGGCTGAAATTGACGTCGTGAATCTGCAATACAGCGTGGACCTGCAGCGCTTGATGGAGGAGCGAGCGGACGTCAAATCACGCCTGGAAGGTATGCTGAGTGCGCCGAGATGAGATTCGGTCGATTCTGCCAGTTGCCACCGGGACCTGACGGATGCGATGGTCAGGTCGTACTGCTTGTTCCTGCCATGGAAACTGCAATGAGCTTCTCGCTCCGCCCCGCCCGCATCACCGATGTCCCCTTCGTCCAGCGTGGCGAAGAGGCCTATATCCGCCAGTGGGAGCCTGCCCATGAGGAGCGCTGGCGAGAAGACTTCGACCGCCACCTGGCGCGCTGGCTGGAGCACTTCGAGCGGCTGACCATCGCCGAGTTCGATGGCGAGAGCGTCGGCTACAGCCTCTGGTTGCCCGAAGCGGGCAGCGCGGAGCTCTGCACCCTGGGCGTCAGCGAGGCTTGGCGGGGAAAGGGCGTTGGTGCAGCGCTGTTGCAACGTTACATCGCCGATGCCCGGCAGGAGGGCTACCTGCGGCTGAAGCTCAGCGTGCGCCCCGACAACCCGGCGCGGCGTCTGTACGAACGCGCCGGATTCGAACCGCAGGGCAGCGACGCCCTGGGTTACCGGCAATACGAATTGCGCATCGACTGAAGCGTCAGACCCACTCGGTGCTACGTTTGCGGCGCACGCGCAGCATGGTCGGCAGGATCAGCCCGGCGAGCAGGCCGGCGCCGGCGATGCTGCCGCCATAAGCCATGTAGCGCATCAGCACCTGCTTGTTCTCGTCGCCCAGTTGCGCCTGGGTATCGCGCAGCTGCGAGCGCGCCTGGTTCAGCTCGGCGTCCAGCGCGCTGCGCGCGGCCTGCAGCTCATCGATGAGCTTCTTGCGCGCGTCCAGGGTTTCCTGCATGCCCTGCACACGGTTCTTCCAGGAGTCGTCGATGGTCTGCAACTGGGTGGTCAGCTCGGTGACCTTCTGTTCCAGCGAGGGCAGGCGTTCTGCCTGGCCGGGCTTCTCCTGCAGGTCCTTGCTGGCGATCCACACGGTGCTGCCGCTGTCGCTGCGCACCTGGCTGTAGTCGCCGGAGGTGCTGACCAGCTGGACCTTCTGCCCGGAGGTCAGGGTGCCGACGATGCGGTAGCCGTCGGTAGGGCCGCTGCGCACGTAGGTACTCAGACTGTCGTTCACCCAGCGCGCGTTGCTGGCGGGCTCCTCGGCCTGGGCCGGAGCGCCGGCGGCCAGCAGGCTGGCGAACAGGCAGGCACCGAGGGCGCGGGTCTGGAGGGGAGAAACTCGTGCGGGGAAGCGACGCGATAGGGACATGGGCAATCTTCACATGACTTGGAACGAAACCCGCCTTGCGGGAGCGAAAACGTCGGCCGGGCAACTTATTGAGAACTGACCGGGTGGCCAATGGCCAGGAAACCCACCCGGGGGGCCGACAGCACACAGACAGTTGTCGGACGCCGAGAGTTCACCGTTGGAAAAATGCACGGATGAGTGGTGGGAAATTGCCTGCTTTGCCGCAGTGGCCCGTGCGCCGGATAACCGAATCGTCATCCTTGCCTCAGCTTCCCGTTAGCGGCGGCCTCTTAAGGTGGAGTCACTTTCAACCACCACGAGGTGACTGCCATGAAACTCTCCCGCATCTTCCTGACCGCCGCCCTGCTGGGCGTTTCCTCCCTGGCCCTGGCCGACGGTGGCGGCGACATCACCTTCGCGCGCATGGAGCAGGCCCGCCAGCAGGTCATGCAGGCCCGCCAGGGTGCGCCGTCGCCGACGCAGATCGCCGAGGCCAAGCAGTACACCTACGGGATGAACCTGGACATCGCCGAAGTCGTGGCGGTGACGCCGATGAGCAGCGACTGCGGCGTGGTGCCGGTGCAGCTGCGCTACAAGGACTCCTTCGGTGACGAACAGGCCATCGAGTACCGCACCGAGCGCGTTGCCTGCCGCGCCACCCGCTGACTCAGTCAGGTGAAGCGGGGAATCTCAGGAGGAAGCGCGTCGGCCCTTCCTCCGAGCTCTGCGCGCTGGCCGAGCCCAGGTGCAGCTCCATGATCGAGCGCACGATGGCCAGCCCCAGGCCGGTGCCGCCCTGTGCCCGCGAACGGCCCTTGTCGACCCGATAGAAGCGCTCGAACAGGTGCGGCAGGTGTTCGGCGGCTATGCCCGCGCCGGGGTTCTGCACCTGCAGCGTCACGGCTTCGCCATCGTCCCGCACCTGCACGCTGATGCGTTCGCCCTCGGGCGTGTGGCGGATGGCGTTGGACAGCAGGTTGGACATGGCGCGCTGGATCATCAGCCGGTCACCCACCACCCGCCCGTGACCTTCGATGACGATGGAGAGCGACTTCTCCTCGGCACTGAAATCGAACAGCTCGGCGACCTTCGCCGCTTCTTCCTCCAGCTGCACCGGCTCCTGCGGCAGCAGCGCGCGCGGATGACTGACCTGGGCGAGGAACAACATGTCGCTGACGATCCGCCCGACCCGTTCCAGTTCCTCGGTACTCGCCGCCAGCACCGCCTCGTACTCTTCCTTTTCCCGTGGCCGCGACAGCGTCACCTGAGCCTTGCCCAGCAGGTTGCCGATGGGTGAGCGCAGCTCGTGGGCGATGTCGTCGGAGAACTGCGTGAGCTGCTGCACGCCGCCATCCAGCCGGTGCAGCATCAGGTTCAGTGCCCGCGCCGCCTTGCCCAGCTCACGTGGCAGGTCCTGCAGCGGAATGCGGTGGCTGAGGTCCTGGGTGGTGACCAGCGAGGCCACCTGGCCGAACTGGCGCAACGGTAGCAGGCCGCGCTTGGCCACCAGGCGCGCGCCAAGGGCGATCAGCAGCAGCAACGGCGGCACCGCCAGCCAGGCCGAACGCAGGAAGGCGCCAAGCAGGGCGTCGTCGTCGCGTCGATCCAGGGTCAGGAACACCCGCAGGCTGTTTCCGTCGCGCAGACGGACAAGGCTGCGTTCGGTGAGCAGGCGGCGACCGTCCGCCGTGGTCCAGCCGAAGGCGCGGCCGTTGCCGGCGAACTCGTCGAGTTTCGGCAGGTCGGTATTCGGCCCGCTGCTGAATTGCGCCGGCCGTCCGCGTTGCTCATCGAGCAGCGCGGCGCTGAGGTTGTCGTGGCCCATCAACTGGTCCTGCAGGGCATGGCCGCGCAGGGGCAGGGCGGCGAGGCCGGGGTCGGCCTCCAGCGCGTGGCGCAGTTGTCCGAGCTTGTCCTCCAGCTCGCGGTGGGCGCGCTGGTCCAGCTGATGGTCGAGGGCGAGGTAGGCGAGGGTGAGCAGCAGGGCCATCAGCACCGACCCCAGCACGCCGACCCACAGGCCGATACGCAGCGACAGGCTGGCCGCCTTCATGCGCGGGACTCCAGCACGTAGCCGACCCCGCGCAGAGTGTGGATCAGCTTGTCGGCAAAGGGATCGTCGACCTTCGCGCGCAGGCGGCGGATGGTGACTTCCACCACGTTGGTGTCGCAGTCGAAGTTCATGTCCCAGACCAGCGAGATGATCTGCGTGCGCGAGAGCACTTCGCCGCTGCGGCTCATCAGCAGGTGCAGCAGGGCGAACTCCTTGCTGGTCAGGTCGATGCGCTGGCCGTCGCGGTAGGCGCGATGGCGGCCGGGGTCCAGCTCCAGCCCGCCGATCTGCAGCACTTGCGGCTGGTCGATGCGTTCGCTGCGGCGCATCAGCGAGCGTACGCGGGCCAGCAGTTCGGGGAATTCGAAGGGTTTGAGCAGGTAGTCGTCGGCGCCCAGGTCGAAGCCTTTCACCCGCTCGGTGAGACGGCCGCGGGCGGTGAGCATCATCACGCGGATGTCGCTGTGCTGGCGCAGGCTGGCGAGCACATCCCAACCGTCCATCTGCGGCAGGTTCACATCGAGAATGACCAGGTCGTAGGCGCACTGCCGGGCCAGGTGCAGGCCGTCGACGCCGTTGTCGGCGCGGTCGACGACATAGCCGCTTTCACTCAGTCCCTGTTGCAGATAATCGGCCGTCTTGTGGTCGTCCTCGATGAGCAGGATTTTCATGGATAGTTACCCGGTAATTACGTGAAGAGTGGTGCCGCAGGCGTAGGGAAGTTCATGCCGCCAACGAGAAAGGCGCGCAGTCTAGAAGCTGTAGCGACTTCAGGGTCAACCCTGGCGATGTCGCATTTCTGGCTGGGGGCGGAGTACTGAAAGTTCTGTAGGTCGCTGGTCTGTAAGGGATTTCAGAAGGGCTTCAGTTTGTCCGGAGTGCCGCGAATTGTTTCCTGAAGTTACCTGGAAGAGGCGCGGGGCCTTTTTAAATACATACAACGGGAAGTCGGCAGATGGCCAATTACATGTTTGTAATTATCCAGTCACCTTGTCGCTAGAGAGGCACTTCTAGATTCGCCGGTGGAAATGACGGGATGCCGTCGAAGTTGACTCCACCGTGCGAGGTTCGCCGTGTTTTCAAGACGTACTGGATTTGCCGTGTCGGCAATGCTGCTGGCGTTGCTGCTCTGGCAGTTGCCAAGCGGGGCGCAGGCCCGCGAGATCGGCATCGAGGATGCCCTGCAGGCCGCCGCCAGCGGCAACCCCGAGCTGGCCGCCAGCGGCCGGGAAATCGGCATCGCCCAGGGATTGCGCGAACAGGCCGGCCTGCTGCGCAACCCGACGCTGTCCTGGGACCAGGAAGGCACGGATTCGCGCAATCGCACCACCACGATCGGTATCAGCCAGCCGCTGGAGCTGGGCGGCAAGCGCGGCGCGCGGGTGGAGCTGGCCGAGCGCGGCCAGGATGTTGCCGCACTGAGCCTGCAGGCGCGGCGCAACCAGCTGCGTGGCGAAGTGATCGCGGCTTTCTACACGTCCTTGCGCGCCCAGGAGCGGGAGCGCCTGGCACAGCAGTCGGTGGAACTGGCGCAGCGTGGTGTGACTGCGGCCGAGGGGCGCGTGCGTGCTGGCAAGGCACCACCGCTGGAGGCCAACCGCGCGCAGGTGCAACTCGCCGAAGTACGCCTGGAACAGTCCCGCGCCCGCCGCGAACGAGCCGACGCCAACCAGGCACTGGCCGCGCTGATGGGCTTGGCACTGCCGGATTTCAGCGGCGTGCGCAGCGACAGCGTCGACCCCTTGCCCGGCCTGCCCAGCAGCAATCAGCTGCTCGACCGCCTGGGCGACAGCGCGGAAATGCGTCTGGCGCAGACCCGCATCGATCAGGGCGAGGCCGCTGTGCGGCTGGCGAAGACCCAGCGAATTCCCGACCTCGACGTCAGCGTCGGCACCCAGGAGGCCATCGACGCCGGCAACCGCGACCGCATCGCGGTGATCGGCTTCAGCCTGCCGCTGCCGCTGTTCGACCGCAACCAGGGCAACATCCTCGCCGAATCCCGCCGCGCCGATCAGGCCCGTGACCTGCGCAACGCCACCGAACTGCGCCTGCGCCAGGAAACCCAGCAGGCGCTGCAGCAGTGGAGCACCGCCCAGGGCGAGGTGAATGCCTTCCGCCAGACCATCCTGCCCAGCGCCCAGACCGCCGTGGAGAGCGCCACGCGCGGCTTCGAGATGGGCAAGTTCGGCTTCCTCGAAGTGCTCGATGCCCAGCGCACCCTGATCACCGCCCGCGACCAGTACCTGCGTGCGCTGGCCCAGGTCAGCGATGCCTGGGGACGGATCGAAAGGGTCTACGGCGATGTCGGCGCGGCCCGCTAGGCGCCGCTGCGCCTGGTTCGGTCTGCTGCTCGTGAGCCTGACACCGTCTGCCGCCGCGCCGACCGTGAGCCTGCCCGTGCACTGGTGCGTCCACGACCTCTTCAGCACCCTCCATCACCCTGCGGTGCCTGCGCTACGGCGCGGCGCCGGCGGAAATTTCCCGGAGCTTCCATGATCAAGAAAACCCCTCTCGCCGCCGCCGTTCTGCTGGCCTCCGCGCTGGGCGTCAGCGCCTACGCCTGGATGGGCAGCGAACAGGCCGGTGGCAGCCACCTCGACGACGCGACCCATGCGGACGGCGAGCACCACGGCAACGCCGCGCCGACGCGCCATGCCGAAGCGCCCAGCCATGCTGATGCTGAACATCACGCTGCGCCACCGGTCAACGCCTCCAGCGAAGCCGAGGAGGAGGGCCTGCACCTGAGCCCCGCACAGATCGAGGCCGCCGGTATCCAGCTCGCCACGGCCGGGCCGAAGGCGCTGGACGAGGCGTTCAGCCTGCCCGGCGAGATCGGCTTCGACCAGGACCGCACCGCCCACGTCGTGCCGCGCACGCCCGGCGTAGTGGAATCGGTGGCGGTGGACCTCGGGCAGAGCGTGAAGAAGGGCCAACTGCTGGCGGTGATCGCCAGCCAGCAGGTCTCCGAATTGCGCAGCGAGCTGGCCGCCGCCCAGCGCCGGGCGAGCCTGGCGAGCAAGACCTTCGAACGCGAACGGGAGTTGTGGCAGGAGAAGATTTCCGCCGAGCAGGACTACCTGCAGGCCCGCCAGGACCTGGAAGAGGCGCGCATCGCGCTGGCCAACGCACAGCAGAAAACCAATGCACTGAGCGGCGTGTCGGTCAGCGCCGGGGGCAATCGCTATGAGCTGCGCGCGCCCTTCGACGGCGTGGTGGTGGAGAAGCACCTGGTGCCCGGCGAGGTGGTCAGCGAGACCACCGCGGCTTTCACGCTGTCCGACCTGTCGCGGGTCTGGGCCAGCTTCAGCGTGGCGCCGCAGGACCTGGCGCGGGTGCAGGTGGGCAAGCCGGCGCGGGTGGAGGCGGCGGACCTCGGCATGCAGGTCGACGGCCGCGTCAGCTATGTCGGCAACCTGCTCGGTGAGCAGACCCGCAGCGCGGTGGCCCGCGTCACCCTGGCCAATCCCGATGGCGCCTGGCGCCCTGGCCTGTTCGTCAATGTGCGGGTGAGCAGCAATGCGCGTCAGGTGCCGGTCGCGGTGCCGGAGCAGGCGATCCAGGAGGTGGAAGGCAAGCCCAGCGTGTTCGTGCGCAGTGCCGAGGGCTTCGACCCGCGGCCGGTCGATCTCGGCGTCCGCAGCGCAGGTCTCGTCGAGGTGCTGGCCGGGCTTGTCGCCGGCGACCAGGTGGCGACCGAAGGCAGCTTCATTCTCAAGTCGGAGCTGGGCAAGAGCTCGGCGTCCCACGCGCACTGACGGGGCGAGAACATGTTCGAACGCATCATTCGTTTCGCCATCGAGCAGCGCTATCTCGTGCTGCTCGCCGTCCTCGGCATGGCCGGCCTGGGTATCGCCAGCTACCAGAAGCTGCCCATCGACGCGGTGCCGGACATCACCAACGTGCAGGTGCAGGTCAACACCTCGGCGCCGGGCTTCACCCCGCTAGAGACCGAGCAGCGCGTCACCTACCCGGTGGAGACCGCCATGGCGGGCCTGCCGGGCTTGCAGCAGACGCGCTCGATCTCGCGCTCGGGGTTGTCGCAGGTGACGGTGATCTTCAAGGACGGCACCGACCTGTTCTTCGCCCGCCAGTTGGTCAACGAACGCCTGCAGCAGGCGCGCGAGCAACTGCCCGAGGGCGTCGAGTCGGCCATGGGGCCGATCTCCACCGGCCTCGGGGAAATCTTCCTGTGGACCATCGAGGCCGAGCCGGGCGCGCGCAAGGAGGACGGCAGCGAGTACACGCCGACCGACCTGCGGGTGATCCAGGACTGGGTGATCAAGCCGCAGCTGCGCAACGTGCCGGGCGTCGCCGAGGTGAACACCATCGGCGGCTTCGCCAAGCAGTTCCAGGTTGCCCCCGACACCCGCCGGCTGGCGGCCTACCGGTTGACCCTGGCGGATGTGATCGCCGCGCTGGAGCGCAACAACGCCAACGTCGGCGCCGGCTACATCGAGCGCAACGGCGAGCAGTTGCTGGTGCGCGCACCGGGGCAGGTGGGCAGCCTGGAAGACATCGCCAATATCGTGGTGGCCAATGTCGACGGCACGCCCATACGCCTGCGCAACATTGCCGAGGTCGATCTCGGCCGCGAGCTGCGGACCGGCGCCGCCACCGAGGATGGCCGCGAAGTGGTGCTCGGCACGGTGTTCATGCTGATCGGCGAGAACAGCCGCACCGTCGCCAAGGCCTCCGCGGCGAAGCTGGAGGAGATCAACCGCACGCTGCCGGCCGGGGTCAAGGCGGTGACGGTCTACGACCGCACGCAACTGGTCGACAAGGCCATCGCCACGGTCAAGCGCAACCTTACCGAGGGCGCGATCCTGGTGATTGCCGTGCTCTTCCTGTTCCTCGGCAACATCCGTGCGGCGCTGATCACCGCCATGGTGATCCCGCTGGCCATGTTGTTCACCTTCACCGGCATGTTCAGCAACCGCATCAGCGCCAACCTGATGAGCCTCGGCGCGCTGGACTTCGGCATCATCGTCGACGGCGCCGTGGTGATAGTCGAGAACGCCATCCGCCGCCTGGCCCACGCGCAGCAGCACCACGGCCGCATGCTGACCCGCAGCGAGCGCCTGCATGAGGTCTTCGCCGCCTCGAAGGAGGCGCGCCGGGCGCTGATCTACGGCCAGTTGATCATCATGGTGGTGTACCTGCCGATCTTCGCCCTCACCGGTGTCGAGGGGAAAATGTTCCACCCCATGGCCTTCACCGTGGTGCTGGCGCTGCTGGGCGCGATGATCCTCTCGGTGACCTTTGTGCCGGCGGCCATCGCGCTGTTCATCACCGGCAAGGTCAAGGAAGAGGAGAACCTGCTGATGCGCGGTGCGCGCCGCGCCTACGAACCGGTGCTGGACTGGGTGATGGCGCGTCGTGCGCTGGTGTTCGCCGTGGCCGCCGTGCTGGTGGTGCTCTCGGGCGTGATTGCCAGGGGCATGGGCAGCGAGTTCGTGCCCAGCCTGGGCGAGGGCGACTTCGCCCTGCAATCGCTGCGCACGCCAGGCACCAGCCTGTCGCAATCGGTGGCCATGCAGGAAAAGCTCGAGCGCCAGGTGCTCGACAAGGTGCCCGAGGTGCAGCGCATGTTCAGCCGCACCGGCACCGCGGAGATCGCCTCCGATCCGATGCCGCCGAACATCTCCGACGCCTACGTGATGCTCAAGCCCAAGGACCAGTGGCCCGACCCGAAGAAGAGCCGCGCGCAGCTGGAGGCGGAGATCCAGGAAGCCGCCAACGGCGTGCCGGGCAGCGCCTACGAGCTGTCGCAGCCGATCCAGCTGCGTTTCAACGAACTGATTTCCGGGGTGCGCAGCGATGTGGCGGTGAAGGTGTTCGGCGATGACATGGCGGTGCTGAACCAGACCGCCGAACAGATCGCCGGCGTGCTGCGCCAGGTGCAGGGCTCGTCCGAGGTGAAGGTCGAGCAGACCAGCGGCCTGCCGGTGCTTACCGTCAACATCGACCGCCAGCGTGCGGCGCGCTACGGGCTGAATGTCGGCGACATCCAGGACAACGTCGCCGTGGCCATCGGTGGCCGTGAGGCGGGCACGCTGTTCGATGGCGACCGCCGCTTCGACCTGATCGTGCGCCTGCCGGAAAACCTGCGCAGCGATATCGACGCGCTGTCGCGCATGCTCATCCCGGTGCCGGCCCCGGCCAACGCCACGGACTCGCGCATCGGCTTCATCACCCTGGGCGAAGTGGCGCGCCTGGAACTGGTGCAGGGGCCGAACCAGGTCAGCCGCGAGAACGGCAAGCGCCTTGTCGTGGTCAGCGCCAACGTGCGCGGGCGGGATATCGGTTCGTTCGTCTCCGAGGCCAGCGCCAGCATCGGGCAGCAGGTGAAGCTGCAGGCCGGTTACTGGACCACCTGGGGCGGCCAGTTCGAGCAGCTGCAGTCGGCGGCGCAGCGCCTGCAGATCGTGGTGCCGGTGGCGCTGCTGCTGGTGTTCACCCTGTTGCTGATGATGTTCAACAACGTCCGTGACGGGCTGGTGGTGTTCACCGGGATTCCCTTCGCTCTTACTGGCGGCGTAGTCGCGCTGTGGCTGCGCGACATTCCTCTATCGATCTCCGCCGGCGTGGGCTTCATCGCGCTGTCGGGGGTGGCGGTGCTCAACGGTCTGGTGATGATCTCCTTCATCCGCAGCCTGCGGGAGGAAGGGCGCGGCCTCGACGCGGCGATCCGCGAGGGTGCTCTGACGCGTCTGCGTCCGGTGCTGATGACGGCGCTGGTGGCGTCCCTGGGCTTCGTGCCCATGGCCCTGGCGACTGGCACCGGCGCGGAAGTGCAGCGGCCGCTGGCGACGGTAGTGATCGGTGGCATCCTGTCTTCGACCACGCTGACGCTGCTGGTGCTGCCGGCGTTGTATCGCTGGATGCATCGGCGGGATGAGGAGGGGCAGGGCGCCTGACGTCTTGCTCGCTCTCTGGACGCGGGCCATGCACGCGATCGCGTCCATGGGACGCTCCTGCAGGTCAGTATGCAGGGCGGATAACCCGGAACGGGTTATCCGCCGATACCACGACGGCGGATAACGCTGGCGAGTTATGCGCCCTACGGTCCAGCCTCGAGTGATGTAGAGATGCTCTGGGTAGGACCGAGGGGGACGCCTAGTCCTTGCTCGCAAACCGCCCAACGCCGACGATTCCTTGTAGGAGCGGGCCATGCCCGCGATCACGCGCATGGCGCGCTTCTGCAGGTCAGCTCCGTCGTCATGGGTAACTCGGGAGCCAACAGATAGGTGCCGTGCAAACCACAGGCATGAGCCGCCCCCACAGGGAAGTTTCTTCAAGGCAAAAAAAGGCGCCCATTCGGGCGCCGAGAGTTCCTCTCCCCCCAAAGGGCACGTGGAGCGCCAGGGAGAGGAGCAGTGCTGCGGGGAAATCATCACCAGTAGCCTTGGGGGGCGGTGATGGCTTCCGTTATACGCAGGCGCGCCTAACGGGAGGCTGAGGCGCAGCTGACAATTCCGTCATCCTCCCATCAGGCGCAGACCGTCACAGAATCGCCAGCGGGTATTCGACGATCAGTCGCACTTCGTCCAGGTCCGACTCGAAGGCGGTGGCGCGGGTTGTCGCCTGGCGTACGCGCAGGGACAGGTCCTTGAGCTGGCCTTCCTGGAACACGTACTTGGCCTCGACGTCGCGCTCCCAGCGCTTCTGATCGGTGAGCGGGTCGCCGTTGTCATCCGTGCGCATGTACACGGCGTTGGCGTTGGAGTAATCGGCGTCGGTGCCGCGGGCATAGCGGGTCATGAAGCTCAGGCCCGGTACGCCGTAGGTGGCCATGTCGAGGTCGTAGCGGACCATCCACGAGCGCTCCTTCGGTGAGTTGAAGTCGCTGTACTGGATGGAGTTGTCCAGGTAGATCGAGTCGGCCTGGCGCAGGTAGTCGAAGTCGTTGTTGCCGTTGTTGCGCTGGTGGCTGACGGCGATGCGGTGGGCGCCGAAGTGCACGCCGGCGCTGGCGCTCCAGATGTTGGTGTTGAACTCGCCGAGCAGCTCGCGGCCTTCGTCCTGCGATTTGTAGTAGTTGAAGCCGCCGAACAGCTCCACGGCCTCGCTGAGCGGGAAGTTCAGCGCAGTACCGAAGTAGTACTGGTTCCAGGCGTCCTTCAGGCGGCTGCTGTAGAGGCTGATGCTGGCGTTGTCGTTGATGGCGTAGTCGCCGCCGCCGTAGGCGAGCCAGGCGGAATCCACCGGGCCGGCGTAGAAGGTGGCGAAACCGTCGTCCATCTGCCGCGACTGCGGCTGGCTCATGGCGTGCAGGCGGCCGCCTTGCAGCGTCAGGCCTTCGAGGCTGGTGTTCTGCAGGGTAAAACCACGGAAGGATTCGGGCAGCAGGCGCGAATCGCCGTAGTGCACCACGGGGGTCTCCGGGAATACGTCGCCGGCCTTCAGCACGGTGTCCCACAGGCGCACCTTTGCCGCGCCGCCGGCCTTGGCGTAGTCGCTCTCGGTGCGCCCGTCGTTGTCGGTGGGCAGCACGTCCACCGAGCTGCCGGCGCCGTTGCGCCCGTCACCGGTGTCGAGCTGGAAGCCGATCATGGCGAAGGCGTCGACGCCCACGCCGACCGTGCCCTGGGTGAAACCGGATTCGAACTTGCCGATGATCCCCTGGGCCCAGACTTCCGAGTAGCCGTTGCCGCGCGGTGGCACTGACTGGCCGTGGCGGGCGTCGCGGTTGAAGTAGAGGTTGCGGTTGAGGATTTCCAGGCTGGCGCCTTCGAGGAAGCCTTCGGCTGTCTCTTTGCTTTCGGCCTCGGCGAAGACGGTCGGCGAAGCGACCCCCAGTGCCAGCAGCGAAGCCGCCAGCGGGAATTTGCGTCGGTACATGATTTGCTCCCAAGGGCAGGAATGGTCGGTGACCGCCTGCTGTTGTTGTTTTTGCCCAGGCGTGGCGAGGGCCACGGGCATCGTGTGGGAGCGCGGATAACGGCGAGATGAGCGGCGGATGACAAATCTGTCAGGGGCGGGTCAGCGGAGGGCGGGCAGCGCTGGCAGACATACCGATGTCGAATCCAGGCAACTCCTGGTGGCGGATCGTGGCTAGGGTGGCGGACCTTCACCGCAACGACTGGAGCTGTCATGTCCGATTTCATCACCGTACTGCGCGACACCTGCCCGACGCCCGTGCTGGACGCTACCAAGTGGAAGCGCATTGGCGGCGACCCGCACACCGTCAACCTCAATGCCTACCTGTCGGCTGACGGCAGCAAGATCATGGGCACCTGGATCTGCACCCCCGGCAAGTTCGAGGTGAACTACGAGAAGTGGGAGTACTGCCATTTCCTCGACGGCTACTGCGTCATCACCCCCGAGGGCGAGCAGCCGGTGCACCTGCGTGCCGGCGACGTGTTCGTCATCGAGCCGGGCATGAAGGGCACCTGGGAAGTGGTGGAGACGGTGCGCAAGTACTTCGTCTTCGCCTGACGCCGGGCCTTCGGGGCGCGGACAAGGTCCCGCCACGAGCGCAGCACGGAGCAGCCCGCCGGTGCGCCACACGGGTCCTGCGGAGCGCTCCCGCAAGGTTGAATCCCTGTATCGATGCAGGGGTTTGCCCGCTAAAGTGGCCGTCCCTTTCACCGGAAGAGAATTGGCGAGATGGTCACCTGTTACCTGCGCTATGTGCTGGACCCCTACAAGCTCAAGGAATTCGAACACTACGGCCGGTTGTGGATGCCGCTGGTGGAGCGCTTCGGCGGTCAGCACCACGGTTACTTCCTGCCCTCCGAGGGTGCCAGCAACATTGCCCTGGCGATGTTCACCTTCCCCAGCCTGGCCGACTACGAACGCTACCGGCAGCAGTCCATGGACGATCCCGAGTGCCAGGCAGCGTTCCGCTACGCGGAAGAAACCCGTTGCATCCTCAGCTACGAGCGGAGCTTCTTCCGCCCGGTATTCGGCGGCTGAGCAGCCGCTGCGCCATGGCTGTCCGTCATGCGCCGACCCTGCCGACAGGTAGCCTGCAGAAGCGGAGCAGGTGCGTGATCGCGCTCGTAGGGCGTTCCTGCTGAGGGCTTGGGGGCTTCGGCCTTCGCACGAACACGGAAAAAAGGGAGCCCATGGGCTCCCTTTCTTAGTGTGCGATGTCTACTGCGGCCCGTCGCTGACCGACCAACTGGCTGCCGAAACGTAGGGGGCCAGGGCCAGTTCGCCGACCAGCGACTCCAGCAGGCTGTCCTTGTCGCTCGGGGCCAGCACCAGGGCGGCCACTTCCACGTCCCCGCCGGTCTTGCGCGCGTGGCTTTCCAGGCTCTGCAGGGCCAGGCCGTTGGCGCTCAGACGGCGCAGCAGGGTGGAGCGTACCAGCGCTTCCTGGTGGGCTTCGGTGACGGCCTGGACCGTGTAGTAGCGCTCGCTGCTCGGCTCGATAGGGGCGTGACGCTGGATCCAGCGGGTCACCGAGGGCAGGGTGAGGTTGCACAGCACGATCAGCAGGGTGGCGACCAGTGCTGCCGCGAGGAATCCGGCGCCTGCCAGCACACCCACCGCGCCGGTGCACCAGACGGTGGCGGCGGTGCTCAGGCCGCGCACGCTGAGGCCGTCGCGCATGATCACGCCGGCGCCGAGGAAGCCGATGCCGGTGACCACCTGGGCTGACATGCGCACCACCTGGTCTTCCGCGTTCATGAGGAAGGGCAAGGTGGCGAAGGTGGCTGCGCCGAGCGCGACCAGACCGTGGGTGGCGACGCCGGTGAAGCGCTGGCGCCACTGGCGCTCCATGCCTATCAGGGCGCCAAAGCAGAGCGCCGCGAAGAGGTCGAGGACGATTTCGAAGGACATGCCTTTGTTACTCCGCGCCGGCCTTGCGCCAGCGCCCGTGGAAAGGGGCATCGTGCCCCCGGTGAGGATGAAGGTGTGGCCAGTCTACCGGGCCGGAGAGTACGGCGGGCTGATATGTCGCAATCCAGTCGCCGGACCGCCTGGACTCGCCGTGGGTGCCACTCTCCTGGGTAGTTGGATGGGAAGTTTCCCATGCCTTTCTCAGTCTGCGAGCGTCCGCATGACCTGGGGCGCACTCTAGAATTGCGCTTTTGCCGGCAGTTGCTCGTCAGCAGAATCCGACACCCGTTCAATTTGGCGCAAAGGCGTTTACATGAAGTTCAAGGAAGTCATTGCCTCTCTGTTCATTGGCACCATGCTGGTGGGTTGTGACCAGTCGGGCAAGACAACTGCCGACCCCGCCAACTGGCTCAGCGTTCCGACGTTGCCGATCATCCAGGATGCGATCCTGCCCCTGGCGCCGACCTTCGGTGGGCAGCGCGATGGCGTGCTGAGTCAGCAGATCTGCGCGCTGGCTACCGGAAAGGCCACACAGGGCCAGATCAACGAACAGCTCAGAAAACTGAACATCGAGCCCACCCGTTTGCCGTTGACCAGCAACGATGCGGTGGCTTTGCTGGTCAACGGCAATGTGGCGGCGCAGACCATCGCTTGCGCCGCGTATCAGGCCACCGAAGTATTGCGCCCGATCGATATGCGCGACGTCATCAAGCCGGCGAGCCAGGCGAGTGATCTGCAAGAGCAAGGCACGACGGTCGCCGAGGTTGGCAAGGAAAAGGGCAGAGAGAAAGAAGCGAGCAAGGCCACGGCTCCAGCGAAAGATGTCGATGCCGGCCGCGTTGCCCAGCTACTGCCGCTGCGAATTGCCCAGGCACGAGCCAACGCGGACATCTTTGCCCTGATTGCGGAACAGTTGCAGCGCACTCCGGGCCTCACTATTCAGGAGTATCGCGACAAGGCTCGGGATCTGTTCATCCGCCTGGCACCGATTTATCTGGAGCGAATCGCACAGCAGATGCCGCCGAGCAACGCCGGCTACCAGGTCCAGCAAATGGATGCCCGGCGCTTCGTCTTCAGCAACAACGTCGGCGCGCGATTCGATTACTCCGTCGAGAATGGACTGTTGCTCAGTCAGAACGGAGTGATCTGGTATGGCAATGGACATTTACTGGGTTCTGTCTATCGGTTGAGAGCGGCTTACTTCCCAGCAGGTGTCAGTAAGCTGTTGGCAGCGAAGCAGCCGTGAAGAGGAGGGCTGTAGATGGCGTTTCGGCTTTCCCGATCGGAGTGTTAGCTCCCTGTCCTGCATCATGAAAATCCCGGCTACTGCCGGGATTTTGCTTTCTGGAGTCAGCACCAGAGCATCTGCAGGGAAGCCGTTGTCGAAGCGGGCTGCGCACCATTTGTCCAAATGGGCGCATGCCTGAAGGCGCTCGACCAGGGCCTCGGTAAATTCCTACGACCCAATCAGTATTGGGTTCATATTCCAATTTCCCCCATCTCTCTAGCATGCCTTCCATCAGGATTATCTGGCGATAATTCATGTGATTAAAGGCAGAACCTAAAGTGATTTCTAGAAGTTTGAGCGAGCAGGCGTGCAGCCTTTCCATGGCCGCCAGCTGCAATTGGCGCGTCCGCCTCGCTCTTCGCCACGCTGGACTCCTCGCTGTAGGGCGCTCCTGCCTCGGCCAAATCGAAGTCGCCGTTAATTATCCATGCACCTCTTCTGTATCCGGACTTTCCGGCTCGCCCGCGGCGGATCTGGCCGTTGGGGCGAGTGCTGTCGCCGGCCCGGATGAGTTCGCCCCACGTCCTGTAAATCGCTGCATCCCAACGCAAGTTCCGCCAGGGGTGTCGGTGCGTTTTTCCTGAATCGAAATGGCGTTGCGGATCACCCGCCGGGAAGTTGCCGCTTCGGCGATCAGGCAATTTCAGGGGCGAGTGACTCCCGAGCATCGCGTCGTGCGTAGCCGCTACCTGCCGAACCAGCAGGCATCCGCAACGCCGAGCGCCATCGCGGTTTTGCTTCTTCTGGAGTAATGATGAACAAGGTGTATCGTCTGGTTTGGAATGCCGCCCTCAATGCCTGGGTGGTCGCTTGTGAATTCGCCACGGCCAAGGGCAAGGGCAAGGGCAAGCGTGGCTCGCGGCGCCAGAAAGCCCGTGGAGCAGGCCTGGCGGCGACTTCGCTGGCGTTGGCCATCGGGGCCTCGCAGGTCGCTTGGGCCGAAGAAGCGCAAAGCGTGAATTTCGCTGATGCCTCGAAGTCCATCAGCAGTTCTGCATCCGCTTCCCGTGATGCGGAGTCGTCCGCAGCCCTGGCATATTCCACGGCCCTGGGCGCCTTCAGGGCTGTAGCGGAGACTCCTGCTGCCGCGATAGGCAGCACCAGCTACGCGCTTGCTCCGGCGTCGGCCGCAGAAGCCACCAGCCCGAAAGCCGGATCGCTGGGTGCGGCTCTGATGAACTCCGCGGGCAGCACGGAGGCGCATTACGCCAGTGTCAACGACGGCAATGTCCAGGGCGCGAACTACACCAACGACGGCGCGAGCGGGACCAACTCGATGGCCGTCGGCGTCAGTGCGAAAGCTTCCGGTGCGCGAGCCACGGCGCTGGGCTACAGCACCAGCGCTGGCGCCATCGACAGCCTGGCACTTGGGTCGGGTTCGAAGACCACCGCGATTCGCAGCATGGCAATCGGCACCAATGCATCGGCGGCCGGAGTAGGGGCCATTGCCCAGGGTGACGGCGCCAGCGCGACTCCCAACGACTCCATTGCCATGGGCACGAATGCCCAGACGCTCGCCAACGACGCCAGTATCGCCATCGGCAAGGACTCGGTATCCCAATCCATCCTCGGCCCCGGTTCGGTGGCAGTCGGCAACGAAGCCCAGGCACTGACCAGCGGCAGCGTTGCCATCGGTTATCAGGCGCTGGCCGATGAGGTCAATCCGCCCAGCGCGTTTACCGGCAACGTCGCTATCGGCCGCATGGCCCATGCGACCAACAGCCTGACGGACCCCAGCGAGGCTTCGACGGCTGTCGGTAACGAGTCCTTCGCCGACAAGGGTGGCGTAGCGATCGGTGAGCGCACCAATGCCGCGGGCAAACTCAGCACCGCTCTGGGTAACTCTGCCTCCGCGACCATGGATAATGCCGTGGCAGTGGGCCCGAAGGCCAAGGCAACGGCTATCGATGCGGTGGCCATTGGTAACGGCGCCTCGGCGCAACACGCGCGCTCGGTGGCCCTGGGCGTCAGCTCCACCACCAGTGCGACGGTTGCCACGAAGAACATCCAGATCGGCGACACTACCTATGATTTCGCCGGTGTGGCACCGACCAGCACCGTCAGCATCGGCAACGTTGGCAACGAACGTACGCTGACGAACGTTGCGGCGGGGCGAATCAGCCGGACCAGCACGGACGCCATCAACGGCTCCCAGCTCTTCGCGGTCACCGAGTCGATCGATGACGTGATCGCTACGCCGATCACCTTCGCCGGTAACACCGGCAGCACGGCCAAGCAACTGGGCGACACCCTGACTGTGCAAGGTGCAGCCACCACGGCTGGCACGTACAGTGGCGCAAACCTGAAGACCGAGGTCGATGCCAATGGGCAGCTCAATCTGCTGCTGGCCGACAACCCGGCCTTCACCAGCCTGACAGCCGGCGGAACGACGACGCTGGATGGGGCGGGCCTGACCATTGCCAATGGTCCTAGCGTGACCACTGCCGGGATCGATGCCGGCGGCGAGCAGATCAGGAACCTTGCCCAGGGCGTCGACGGTACCGACGCGGTCAACGTCGACCAGTTGAACGACACGATCAACCGCTCCGCCAAAACGCACTACTACAGTGTCAATGACAACGGCGAGCAAGGTGGCAACTACGACAACGACGGCGCCACTGGTGTCAACGCACTGGCCGCTGGCGTGGGCGCCAAGGCCGCGCAGGAAGGCGCAGTTGCCCTGGGCTCGGGTTCGGTAACCGATGCTGCCGTAGCCACCACTGGCACCACCGTTGCCGGCACGGATTACACCTTCGCCGGAACCGCGCCGACCAGCACGGTCAGCGTGGGCAGTGTTGGCAATGAGCGCACCATCACCAACGTTGCGGCGGGCCGCCTGAGCGAAACCAGCACGGATGCGGTCAACGGTTCTCAGCTGTTCGCCACCAACTCCGCCATCGACAACCTCGATGCGGGTTCGGTGAAGTACGACGTCAACCCAGACGGCTCCATCAACTACAACACCATCGCCCTGGGTGGTGATACCTACAACACGACCGCCAGGACCGGCGGCACGCGAATCAAGAATCTCGCTGCGGGTGTGGACGGTGGCGATGCGGTCAACGTCGACCAGCTGAACGATACCGTCGACGGCGCGAAGACCCATTACTACAGCGTCAATGACAACGGCGTACTGGGCGACAACTACAACAACGACGGCGCCACCGGTGTGAACGCACTGGCCGCTGGCGTGGGCGCCAAAGCCGCACAGGACGGCGCAGTTGCGCTGGGCTCGGGTTCGGTAACCGATGCTGCCGTAGCCACCACTGGCACCACCGTTGCCGGCACGGATTACACCTTCGCCGGAGCCGCGCCGACCAGCACGGTCAGCGTGGGCAGTGTTGGCAATGAGCGCACCATCACCAACGTTGCGGCTGGCCGCCTGAGCGAAACCAGCACCGATGCGGTCAACGGTTCTCAGCTGTTCGCCACCAACTCCGCCATCGACAACCTCGATGCGGGTTCGGTGAAGTACGACGTCAACCCCGACGGCAGCATCAACTACAACAGCGTGACCCTGGGTGGTGACACCTACAACAGCACCACCAGGACCGGTGGGACACGCATCACCAACGTCGCTCGCGGCGTGGGTGATAGCGATGCGGTGAACATGTCTCAGCTCAATGAGACCAACACCCAGGTTACCCAGAACACCACGGACATCGGTGGTCTGGACGGCCGTGTCACCAACATCTACGAGACGGGCACCAAGTACTTCCACGCCAATTCCACCGGTACGGATTCTGTGGCTTCCGGCCAGGATTCCGTGGCCATAGGCATGGGCGCCGTGTCCAGTCACGACGGTAGTGTGGCGCTGGGGGCGGGTTCCGTTGCGGACGGCAGTACGCTGGAGCACGAGGCTTATCTGGCGGGTGGAACTGCCAAGGGTGAGGTGAACATCGGTGATCGTCGCATCACCGGCGTGGCGGCTGGCGCAGAGGATACCGATGCGGTCAACGTAGCCCAGTTGAAGCTCGCGGCGAGCGAAGCATCGGCCGGTGCAGTCAAGTACGACGTCAATCCCGACGGCAGCATCAACTACGACAGCGTGACCCTGGGGGGCGACACCTACAACAGCACCACCAGGACTGGTGGGACACGCATCACCAACGTCGCTCGCGGCGTGGACGACAGCGACGCGGTCAACATGTCTCAGCTCAATGAGACCAACGCCCAGGTTACCCAGAACACCACGGACATCGGTGGTCTGGACGGCCGCGTCACCAACATCTACGAGACAGGCACCAAGTACTTCCACGCCAATTCCACCGGCACAGATTCCGTGGCTTCCGGGCAGGACTCCGTGGCCATTGGCATGGGCGCCGTTTCCAGCCATGACAGCAGCGTGGCATTGGGCGCGGGTTCGATCACGGACGAGGCTGTCGCCACCACTGGTACGACAATCCGAGGCACAAGTTACAGCTTCGCCGGCACCGCGCCGACCAGCACGGTCAGCGTGGGCAGTGTCGGCAATGAGCGCACCATCACCAACGTTGCTGCTGGCCGTCTGAGTGAAACCAGCACTGATGCCGTCAACGGTTCGCAACTGTTTGCGACCAACCAGGCCATCGAGAATATCGACGGCAGCCTCGGCACGCTGGACAAGGGCGCGGTCAAGTATGTGATCAACGAGGACGGCAGCGTCGACTACAACGCCGTTGCCCTGGGTGGTACGACTTACAACAAGTCCGGACGCTCCGGCGGTACGCGCATTACCAACCTCGCTGCGGGGGTCGACGGCGGCGACGCGGTCAACGTCGACCAGCTGAATATCGCGATGGCCAATGCCGAGACGCACTACTACAGCGTCAACGACGGTGGCGAGCAGGGTGGCAACTACGCCAATGATGGCGCGCAGGGCAAGAACTCGGTGGCAGCGGGTGTCAATGCCAGTGCTACCTCCGATGGTGCGGTCGCCCTGGGCAGCGACTCGGTGGCAGCTCGTGAAGCGGGCGCGACCGGGTATGTTCCTGATGGCGCTACCGATGAGCAGACGCAGGCGATTGCCGCGACCACCAGCAACAGGGGCGCAGTCAGCGTCGGTGACGCAAGCTCCGGTATCTATCGCCAGGTGACTGGCGTTGCTGCCGGCAGCGAGGACAGCGACGCAGTCAACGTGGCCCAGCTCAAGGGGGTGGTGAACAGTACCAACGCTGATATCACCAACATCGCCAACGGCAAGGACGGCATGTTCCAGGTGAACAACACCAGTAACCTGCCCAAGCCGAAAGTCACCGGAAAGGACGCCGTGGCTGGTGGTGCTGGCGCCGAGGCTTCCGGGGCCAACTCCGCAGCCATCGGTACCCGCGCCAAGGCGACCGCCAGCAACTCGGTCGCGCTGGGTAATGACTCGATCGCCGATCGCTCCAACTCGGTCTCGGTGGGCAGCGCCGGCTCGGAACGGCAGATCACCAACCTGGCCGCCGGCACCGCCGATACGGATGCGGTCAACCTGGCTCAGCTCAACAAGGCTACCGGGGACATCAACAACAACATCAACAGCGTCTATAGCGACCCCAAGCATGACTTGAAGAAGCAGGACGACACCTTGAGTGCTGGCATCGCGGGAGCGCTGGCGGCCGCGACACTGCCACAGCCGTACGTGCCGGGTGCAAGCATGGCGTCGGTGGGCATGGGCAACTACCGCGGGCAGAACGCCCTGGCAATTGGTGTTTCGCGCATCTCCGACAACGGCAAATGGGTAACCAAACTTTCCGGCAACACGGACTCCCAGGGCGAGTTCGGCGTGTCGGTTGGCGTTGGTTACCAGTGGTGATCCCTTCCTGAGGTCGAGGCCCGGCTCAGCCGGGCCATTCGCGGTTTTTTCGAGGTTTATCAGATGTTCGAGCAATTCAAACTGGGCGGCCTGAAGCTGGCCCTCGCGGCATCCGCGCTGACTGCGCTGGCCGCCTGCGGAACCGTCAGCGACGTCGACTCGGCAGGGCATACGCAGCAGCCGGTGTTCCCGGCGATGGACGATGCCAGCCTTCCCGAAGGCAGTTACGTCAACCTGGAAAACCTGGGCAAGATGCGTCCGGGCATGACCAAGCATCAGGTCCAGGACCTGCTGGGCCACCCTCAGTTCTCTGAGGGCATGTTCGGCGTGCGTGAGTGGGACTACATCTTCAAGTTCCGTCAGGCCGAAGGCCAACCTGACAAGGTCTGCCAGTACAAGGTGCTCTACGACAAGGACCACATTGCGCAGTCCTTCTACTTTCTCCCGGCAGATTGCCAGCAGGCGGCCCCGGCGCCGGTGCCGGCACCCTCGCCGGCGCCTCAACCCAGGGCGCGGACACTCAATCTGGAGGCAGATGCCTCGTTTGCCTTCGGTAGCGCAGTGCTGCGTCCGGAAGGCAAGGCGAAGCTGGATGAGCTGGCCGAAGGCCTGAAGAGCGCCGAAGTCACTTCAGTGGAAATCGTCGGCTACACCGACCGCATCGGTAGCGTGCAGAACAATATCCGTCTGTCCCAGGCGCGGGCCAATGCGGTGCGCTCCTACCTGATGCAACACGGTATCTCCGGAGCGCTGATCAGCGCCGAGGGGAGAGGGCCTGCTCAACCGCTGGTCAATTGTCCGGGAGCATCGACACCCGAGGTCATTGCCTGCCTGGCGCCTAACCGTCGCACGAGCGTGGCGGTTCAGGCGAACTGAGGCTGAGGCGCAGCAGCGGCCAGCTGTTGCGCCTTCCTTACTTCTGGCACCCCTCTCTTTTTCTCTTCTCCAGCTCCTGCCTGCCATGATCCTTCGATACTGCGTCCTTGCTGTTGCCTTGAGCTCCCTGGCCTTGTCTGGCTGCGGGGAGCCGCACCCAGCTCAACCCTCTGGAAGCGCTGCCGTTCATCGCAACTGGTTGAGTCTGCCTGCCTTGCCGTTGGTGCAGGGCGCTGTGCTCGAGCTGGCGCCTCGGCTGGACAATGGCCTTACGGCGGAGTTGATGAACCAGATCTGCGGCCTGGCGCGCGGCGACCTGTCACAGGATCAGGTCAACCAGTTCCTGGCCGATCGAAGGCTGGACGCCGCGCCAGGGCAGGATCGCAACCCGGCTCTGGTGCTGCTGAAAAACGGTGACCGGGCGGGGCAGGCCACCCTTTGTGCCGCCTACCTGGCGGGCACCGTGTTCAGTACGGCCGATCTGCAGCCATTTATGGAGGCGAGCGCAGGTACCAGCCACGCCGCCGATGGGAAAGCCAACCGGCCGGAGGCGACGGCGAGCCAGGACAGCGTGACGATGCTGCTGTCAGTACGGCTCGCCGTTGCCCGCGCCAATGCCGATGTCTTTGCATTGATCGCCAGCGAAATGCAGCGGCGACCCGGGCTGACGCCCCTGGAAGTTCGCGAGCAGGTGCAGCAGCTTTTCAGCCGCCTGGCGCCAACCTATCTGACACGTATCCGCGCCCGCTTTCAGGCGCCTGGAACAGTGCTTCAACAGATTCGCCTGGACAAGGAGACGCTTGTTTTCAGCTCCTCCGATGGCGCCGATTTCGTGCTGGAAAGGGGGCAGCTGCGGCTTCGTCAGGACGGCGTGATGATCTATGGCGACGGTCGCCTGCATGGCCTGATTCGAGCATTGCAGGTGGCTTATTTCGACGCTCAGGCGGCGGCGTTGCTGACACCCTCTGACATGGCTGTGCCGGACAATTGATCGCCTGGAGCCCCGCCGCGGTATAAACCGGATGACGCAACGGCTCTGCGCGTTTGCGGGCGGACGAATCAGAAGCCTCAGTACGGAAAGCCTGGGTGTGGACGAATGTCCTGTCAGAAATATCCTTAATCGACTTTGGGCGGCGGCTTCGCGGCGGGCAGAGCGGCAGAATGCGCGGCAGTCTTGTCGATGCGCTCGGCAAGCTCGAATTCCGACTCAATAGGCCATTCTTCCGTGTCCGTATCCGCCGCATCGCAGCCGTCTTCCTACGCCAGTTCCCTGCAGCCATCTTCGAATTGCCATCCGCATACCGCTCCCGAGCATCTGGCCGTGCTGGCCTGGCTGTTCGGCCTGGAGCCGCCGAGCGTGGGAACCGCACGGGTACTGGAGCTGGGCTGCGGGAGTGGCGCCAACCTGCTGCCTTTTGCGACCCGAAATCGCCGCGCAAAGGTGCTGGGAATCGACCGATCGGATGACGCCGTCGAGTCGGGCCTGCAAGCGGTGCGGCAGCTGGGCCTCAACAACGTGCGGCTACACGCTGCCGACTTGGGGGAGATCACCGGGGAGCTGGGCCAGTTCGACTACATCATCTGCCACGACCACTACAGCCATCTGTCTTCCCAGGATCGTCGCGCTGTAGCGCGTATCTGCAAGGAAAACCTCGCCGCCAACGGGATCGCCTACGTCAACTTCAATACCTATCCGGGGTGGAAATCCCGTGAAATGGTGCGCGATGCCATGCTGTTGCGCCTGAGTGGTCGCGTACCGGGTGTGCAGGAACTGGCCGAGGCGCAGGGCATGTTCGACTTCCTGAAGCGCTGGGCGCATCTGGGGGGGAGTGCGCTCAAAGGTGCGGTGGAGGAGTGCGAGTCGCTGCGCGGAGATCCTGCGCGTTTGTCCACCTTCCTCGAGCCCAGCAATACTCCGTTTTACCTGACTGACTTTGTACAGCGCTTCGAGCAGCACGGCCTGGCCTATCTGGCCGATACCCGCGCCGCCGGGATGTTCATCAACCATTTTCCCGAGGGCGTTCAGCAGGCGCTGCTCAGCGAGTGCGGGAACAGTCAGGTTGCCCTTGAGCAGTACTTCGACATCCTGACCAATCGCAGTTCCCGCCAGACACTGCTGGTCCACGCGGAGCAGGCGGACGCAATTCGCTACCGGTTGGCCCCCGAGCGGTTGGCGAAGCTGCACGTCACGGCGCGCTTCGAGTGCGAAGGGGCGGTTCAGCTGGACGACAGCGAACAGTCTTTCCGGGTGGCTGACGGCCGTCGCGTCGGCCTGCGTGGCGCAGCGATGAAAGTCGCTGCTTACCGCCTCAACGAGCTTTGGCCTCGGACGCAGAATCTGCCGGCTCTACTGGCGTACGTCGAGCAACAGCTGGGGAGTCTGCCGCCCAACGCCGACGCGCAGTTATTGGACCTGTTCGAACACATTGTGGTGTCCGACTTTGGGCGTTTCCGGCTCTCAGCCGTGGTCGGCGGGCCGGGGGCGGCAGGGATGCCACGGGTCGACCCGGAAGTCATTGCCTACGCACAGCTGTCGGGCTGTATCGAAGGAAGCGTCACGTTCAACCCCTGGCACGAATCGGTCACGCTGGATGCATTCTCGGCGTTGCTGCTGCCGCTGCTGGACGGATGTCATACCCAGGATGAATTGCTCGATGTCATTGCTGACGCCGTTGCAGAGGGGCGTCTCGGGTTCCTGCGCGACGATCGGCCGATCACCGATCGGGCAGAGCTGGGCAGGGTCGGTGTTCTGCATCTGCATCGGGTGCTGGAGTCGCTGCTGGCCTGACGGGCAACCCATGGACCCGAGTGGTCAGGTCCATGGGCTGCTACAGCTGCAGGCCGATCAGCGGTGGGCAGCGAGTTCGTCCTTGCCCCAGCCGCCGCCGAGGGCGCGGAACAGGTCCACCAGGGCGATCTGCCGTTGGGTGCTGGTCTCGATGTAGGCCGACTCGTTGACGAAGTTGCTGCGCTGCGCGTCGAGGTAGCGCAGGTGGCTGTCGACGCCGCCTTCGTAACGCGCCTTGGCCAGTTTCAGGGTTTCGTTGGTGGTGTTGGCCAGAGCCCGCCGTGCGGCTTCCTCGCGGCGCAGGGTGTCGGTCGCTGCGAGGGCGTCGGCGACTTCGCGGAACGCCGTCTGGGTGGTGCCTTCGTAGGCGGCCACGGCGGAGTCCTTGCGCACCTTGGCCAGGTCGAGGTTGGCGCTGTTGCGGCCGGCATCGAAGATCGGCAGCGACAGGGTCGGCACGAAGCTCCACGAACGCGAGCCGCCGTCGAACAGCCCGGACATCTCCGCGCTGGAGGTGCCGAAGCTGCCGGTCAGGCTGATGCGCGGGAAGAACGCCGCGCGGGCCGCGCCGATGTCGGCGTTGCGCGCCTTGAGCACATGCTCGGCGGCGAGGATGTCCGGGCGCCGCTCGATCAGCTCCGACGGAGTGCCGGGCGCGATGTCCTGGATCAGCATGGGCTTGTCCTGCGGCACCTGCGGGATACGCTTGGCCGCGTCGGATGTGCCGAGCAGCAGCACCAGGGCATTGAGCGCCTGCTGCTTCTGCCGCGCATTGCTTTCCAGCTCGGCGCGGGACTGTTCGACCAGCCCGAGCGCTTCCTGATAGTCCAGCGCCGTGGCCGCGCCTGCGGTGCGCCGCTGGCTGATCAGGCTCAGTGAATCCTCGCGGCTTGCCAGGGTCTGCTCGGTCAGCTGCAGGCGGCGCTGGGCACCGTCGTAGGTGAGATAGGCCTGGCTGACCTCGGCGATCAGCGCGATGCGCGCACTGCGGGCGGCTTCCTCGGTGGAGAGGTACTGCTCCAGCGCGGCGTCGGTCAGGCTCTTCACCCGGCCGAACAGGTCCAGCTCGTATTCGGGCAGCGCGAGGCCGACCTGGTAGCTGCTGCTCACCGCCGAGCTACCGCTGTTGGACAGGTCAGCCGGCAGCCGCTGGCGGTTGCCGTTGGCGGCGCCGTTCAGGCCGGGCACGCGGTCGGCGCGCTGGATGCGGTACTGCGCGCGGGCCTGTTCGATGTCCAGAAGGGTCTGGCGCAGCGAGCGGTTGTTGTCCAGGGCGACGTTCACCAGTTCGCGCAGTTCGCTGTCGACGATGAAGCTCTGCCAGTCGAGGTTGCTGGCCGCGGCACCGGGCTGGGCGGCGGGGCCGCTCCAGCTCTGTGCCACCGGTGCTTCGGGGCGCTCGTAGGTGGGCGCCATGGAGCATCCGGCCAGGACCATCGCCAGCAGCAGGCTGCTGACGGTAAAGGCGGGTGTGCGCAGGGTGGTCATTGCGCGGCCTCCGAGGGTTGATGCGCAGGTTTGGGCTGGCGACGCAGCAGCGATAGCAGCCAGACGAAGCAGATGGGCACGAAGATCACCCCCAGCAGCGTGGCGCTGAGCATCCCGCCGATCACCCCGGTGCCGATGGCGCGCTGGCTGGCGGCGCCGGCTCCGCTGGCGACCACCAGCGGCACCACGCCGAGGATGAAGGCCATGGAGGTCATGATGATCGGGCGGAAGCGCAGGCGCGCGGCCTGGATCGCGGCGTCGCGCAGGCTGTGGCCCTGTTCCCAGAGTTCCTTGGCGAACTCGACGATGAGGATCGCGTTCTTCGCCGCAAGACCAATGATGGTGATCAGGCCGACCTTGAAGTACACGTCGTTGGGCAGCCCGGTGACCGTCACCGCCAGCACCGCGCCGAGGGCGCCGATGGGCACGATGAGCATCACCGATAGCGGGATCGCCCAGCTCTCGTAGAGCGCCACCAGCAGCAGGAACACCACCAGGATCGCCAGGGCGAACAGTTGGGTGGCCTGGCCGCTGGCGACCTTCTCCTGGTAGGAGAGGCCGGTCCACTCGTAGCCGATGCCGGCCGGCAGCTCACTGACCAGACGCTGCATTTCCGCCATGGCTTCGCCGGTGCTCACGCCCGGGGCGGCGTCGCCGGAGATGCGGATCGACGGGTAGCCGTTATAGCGCGCCAGCTGCACCGGGCCTTCTTCCCAGCGGGTGCTGACGAAGGCGGACAGCGGCACCAGCTCGCCGGCGCTGTTGGGCACGTAGAGCTTGAGCACGGCTTCCGGGGTCATCCGGTCGCCTTGTTCGGCCTGCACCACCACGCGCTGCTGGCGACCCGCGTTGGCGAAGTCGTTGATTACCGAGGAGCCGAACGCGGTGGACAGCGCGCTGCTGATGGACTCGAAGCTGACGCCCAGGGTGCGTGCCTTCTCGCGGTCGATCTCCAGGCGCAGCTGGGGAGCTTCGGCGAGGCCTTCCATCATGGCGTAGAGGATCTTCGGGTTGCCGTTGGCTTCGCCGAGCAATTGGTCGCGGGCCGCCAGCAGCGCTTCGCGGCCGAGGCCGGCGCGGTCCTGCAGGCGCAGCGAGAAGCCGCCGGAGTTGCCCAGACCGTCGATCGGCGGCGGGGTCACGGCCATGATCGCGCCGTCGCTGATGCCGGCGAAGCGTTCGTTGATCGCCGCGGTTTCCGCCTCCGCGGACTGCGATTTGTCACGCACGGACCAGTCCTTCAAGGTCGGGAAGGCCAGCGCGGCGTTCTCGCCCATGCCGGAGAAGCTGAAGCCCATCACCAGGAAGGACGAGGCCACGGCCTCGCGGGACTTGAGGAACTGCTCCAGCTCCTGGCCGGTGACGTCGGCGCGCGCACGGGTGGCGCCCGGCGGCAGCTGGATGTCGACGATCATGTAGCCCTGGTCTTCCACCGGCACGAAGGATTCCGGCAGGCGCAGGTAGCTGTAGCCGAGCAGGGCGACGATGCCGGCGTAGATCAGCATGTAGCGCCCGGCACGTTTCACCAGCGCGGTGTTGAGCCGCGTGTAGCGTTCGGTCAGGCGGTTGAAGCCACGGTTGAAGGCGCCGAAGAAGCCGCGCTTCTCGTGGTGACCTTCGGGGATCGGCTTGAGCAGCGTCGCGCACAGCGCCGGGGTGAAGGTCAGGGCGAGGAAGCCGGAGAACAGGATCGACACCGCCAGCGACAGGGAGAACTGCTGGTAGATCACGCCTACGGAGCCAGCCATGAATGCCAGCGGCATGAACACCGCCGACAGCACCAGGGTGATGCCGATGATCGCGCCGGAGACCTGGCCCATCGCCTTGACCGTGGCGGCGGCCGGGGAGAGGCCTTCCTCGGCCATGATCCGCTCGACGTTCTCCACCACCACGATGGCGTCGTCCACCAGGATGCCGATCGCCAGCACCATGCCGAACATGGTCATCATGTTCACCGAGAAGCCCAGCAGGTACATCATCGTCAGCGTGCCGAGCAGGCACACCGGCACCACGATGGCCGGGATCAGGGTGTAGCGCACGTTCTGCAGGAACAGGAACATCACCAGGAACACCAGCACCATGGCTTCGATCAGGGTGTGGATCACCTTCTCGATGGCCACGTCGACGAAGCGCGAGGTGTCGTAGGGCACCGAGTACTCGACGTCGTCGGGGAAGTTCACCGACAGCTCGGCCAGGCGCTCCTTCACCAGCGCGGCGGTCTGCAGCGCGTTGGCGCCGGGGGAGAGCTGGATGGCACCGGCCACGGTGGGCTTGCCGTCCAGGCGCGCGGTGAAGTTGTAGCTTTCGCTGCCCACTTCCAGGCGCGCCACATCGGCCAGCTTGACGGTGGAACCGTCCGGATTGGCGCGCAGGACGATGCGGCCGAACTCCGCCGGGTCGTCCAGGGTGCCTTTCACGGCGAGAGTGGCGGTCAGCTCCTGCTCGGTGCTGCCGGGGGAGGCGCCGAAGCTGCCGGCCGGCACCTGCACGTTCTGCCCGCGAATGGCGTTGCCCACGTCATCGATGGACAGCCCGTAGCCGACCAGCTTCTGCGGGTCGATCCACACGCGCATGGCGGCTTCGGAGGAGAAGAACTGCAGCTTGCCGACGCCTTGTACGCGGCGCAGCTCGTTGTTGATGTTGCGCGCGGCGTAGTCGCCCAGGGCGGTGGTATCGGTGCGCGCGGAGCCTTCCTTGTAGTTGAGCGCGTAGATCAGCAGGAAACCGGCGCTGGTCTGCTCGACCTCCAGCCCCTGCGTCAGCACGGCCTGGGGCATGCGCGCCTCGGCCTTCTTCAGGCGGTTCTGCACGTCCACCTGGGCCAGCTCCGGGTTGGTGCCGGGCTGGAAGGTGACCACCACTTCGGCCATGCCGTTGGAGTTGCTGGTGGACTCGAAGTAGAGCAGGCCCTTGGCGCCGTTGAGCTCCTCCTCGATCACGCTGGTGACCGAGTCCACCAGCACCTGCGCCGAGGCGCCGGGGTAGGTGGCGGTGACGGTGATCTGCGGCGGCGCCACGCTGGGGTACTGGGCCACCGGCAGCAGCGGGATGGCCAGCAGGCCGGCCAGGGAAATGAACAGCGCCACCACCCACGCGAAGTTGGGGCGCTTGATGAAGAACAGTGACATGGGAATTCCTCGCGGCGATCCTCGCCTTACTGACGCGACGCCTGCTGTTGCTGCTGTTGCTTCTGGGCTTGACGGGCTTCGACCTTGGCGCCCGGCTGCAGGCCGGTGAGGCCGCCGACGATGACCTGGTCGCCGCTGGCCAGGCCCTGGCTGATCTGCCAGCGCGAGCCTTGCATGGCGCCGGTCTGCACCTGGCGGGTCTCGACGCGGCTGCCTTCGCCGATCACCAGCACATGGGCGGTGCCATCGGTGGCGCGCTGCACGGCGCGTTGCGGCACCAGGATGGCCTTGGCGTCGGTGCCTTGCGGGGCGGTGACGCGCACGTACATGCCCGGCAGCAGCAGGCCGTCGGCGTTGTCGAACTTGCCGCGCAGCGAAACCTGGCCGGTGCCACGGTCCACCGAGATATCGGTGAACAGCAGTTCGCCCTGGCGCTCGTACTGGGTGCCTTCGACGCGCAGGCTCAGGGCCTGGCTCTGGCCTGCGGGGAGGTTGCCGCTCTTGAGCGCTTCACGCAGGCGCAGGGCATCGGCCACCGGCTGGGTGAAGTCGGCGTAGATCGGGTCCAGCTGCTGGATGCGCGCCATCAGCGTGGCATCGCCTTGGCCGACCAGAGCACCTTCGGTCACCAGCGCACGACCGATGCGCCCTGAAATCGGCGCCTTGACCGAGGCATAGCCCAGGTTCAACCGTGCCGTTTCCAGGTCGGCCTGGGCCGAGCGTACCGAGGCCTGGGCGCTGCGCAGGTCGGCGGTGGCGGTGTCGAAGTCCTGTTGGCTGACCGCTTCGATCTTCACCAGTGGCTCGTAGCGCTTCACCCGTGCCTGGGCTTCCTGCTGCGCGGCCTGGGCCCGCGCCAGTTCTCCTTCGGCGCGGGACACGGCGGCTTTCAACGGCGCCGGGTCGATCTGGAACAGCAGGTCACCGGCCTTCACGTCGGCGCCTTCCTCGAAGCGCTTCTGCACCACGATGCCCGCCACCCGCGCGCGCACTTCGGCGACGCGCATCGGCTCGATACGACCCGGCAACTCCGAGGTCAGGGTGAGAGGCTCGGTCGCTACCGCCACCACATCCACCGGGCGCGCCGCCTCGGTAGCTGCCGGCGGCTCGCCGGATTGACCGCAACCCGCCAGTGCCAGCGCTGTCACCAGCGCACTGATTGTCCCTACTGCACGCAACCTGCCCATGTTTCACCCGGGGTCTGTCTTTCTAAGAGGTTGCGTATGATCTTTCCGAAGCTAAAATGAGTCAATATTGACTCATGTGAAACAAGTGTGAGCAAAAGTGTCATTTCCTTTGGTAGGTTGGGACTTTTTCTGCACAATGCAGCTATCCCACCCTTTCCCTTGACCCTCTGACCGGTCACCGACCCGAGGCCCGCTGATGTCCCTGACTGCCCATGATGAACGACTCCTCAAGGCGCTTGCCGCCGCCATCGTCGACCGCCCGCGGGCGACGCTGAAGGAACTCGCAGAGTCGGCAGGGGTGAGCAAGGCGACGCTGCATCGCTTCTGCGGCACGCGCGACAACCTGGTGGAAATGCTCATGGGGTACGGCGAGCGGGTGCTCAACCAGGTCGTCAGCAATTGCGAGCTGGAAACTGCCGAGCCGCTGACGGCGCTGCGCAAGCTGATCCAGGAGCACCTGACGCACCGCGAAGTGCTGGTGTTCCTGATGTTCCAGTACAGCCCCGACAGTCTCGATCCGTGCATGGACGGCCGCTGGCAGTCCTACAGCGACGCGCTGGATGCCTTCTTCCTCCGCGGCCAGCAATCCGGCGTGCTGCGCATCGACGTCACCGCGGCGGTGTTCACCGAACTCTTCCTCTCGATGATCTACGGCATGGTCGATGCGGAGCGGCGCGGACGTGCGGCCAGCTCCAGTTCGGCGACTGTGCTGGAGCAGCTGTTCCTGAACGGCGCAGCGGCGCCTGCCAAGGCCTGACGCACTTCGATGCGGGATTAGCGGGTGGTGGCTGGAAGTGGTTTTCCGTACCATTGCCGGCCCTTCGTGTTCCCCGCTTTCGAGTAGAAAAATGAAACCCGCCCGCCTGCGTGCCGATGTCCTGGCCGGACTCACCACGTCCTTCGCGCTGGTGCCCGAGTGCATCGCCTTCGCCCTGGTCGCCCACCTCAACCCGCTGATGGGGTTGTACGGCGCCTTTATCCTCTGCACCCTCACCGCGCTGTTCGGCGGGCGCCCCGGCATGGTGTCCGGCGCCGCCGGTTCGATGGCGGTGGTGATCGTCGCGCTGGTCGTGCAACACGGCGTGCAGTACCTGCTGGCGACCGTGCTGCTGGGCGGGGTGGTGATGATCCTGTTCGGCCTGCTGCGCCTGGGCAAGCTGGTGCGGATGGTGCCGCACCCGGTGATGCTGGGCTTCGTCAACGGCCTGGCGATCGTCATCGCCATGGCCCAGCTCGAGCATTTCAAGGACGGTGAACACTGGCTCAGCGGCAACCCGCTCTACGTGATGCTGGGTCTGGTCGCCGTAACCATGGCGGTGGTCTATGGGCTGCCGAAGCTGACCCGTGCGGTACCGCCGGCGCTGGTGGCAATCCTGGGTGTCGGGCTGGCGGTCTACCTGCTCGGCCTGCCGACCCGCACACTGGGCGACATGGCGCACATCGCCGGTGGCCTGCCGCAGTTCGCCTTGCCGGACATCCCTTGGAACCTGGAAACCCTGCGGATCATTGCGCCCTACGCCTTCCTCATGGCCATGGTGGGCATCCTGGAAACCCTGCTGACCCTCAACCTCACCGACGAGATCACCGAGACCCGCGGCTTCCCGGACCGCGAGTGCGTGGCCCTGGGCGCGGCCAACATGGTCTCCGGCGCCTTCGGCGGCATGGGTGGCTGCGCGATGATCGGGCAGACCGTGATCAACCTCAGCTCCGGTGGTCGTGGCCGGCTTTCCGGTGTGGTGGCGGGAGTGATGATCCTGCTCTTCGTGCTGTTCCTCTCGCCGCTGATCGAGCGCATCCCGCTGGCAGCGCTGGTGGGCGTGATGTTCGTGGTGTCCCAGCAGACCTTCGCCTGGGCTTCGCTGCGGG
Source organism: Pseudomonas sp. PDM19 (assembly GCF_014852215.1). NCBI lineage: Bacteria > Pseudomonadati > Pseudomonadota > Gammaproteobacteria > Pseudomonadales > Pseudomonadaceae > Pseudomonas > Pseudomonas sp. PDM19. The sequence goes on from NZ_JACVBG010000001.1 coordinate 882,784, forward strand.
TGCTGAACAAGGTGCCGGTGAGCGACGTGCTGGTGATCATCGCGGTGACCGCCATTACCGTGGCCACGGACCTGGCTACCGCGGTGTTCTGCGGGATCATCCTGGCGGCGCTGGACTTCGCCTGGAAGCATGCCCGCGAGCTGTACGCAGACATCCATGACGAGGCCGATGGCAGCAAGCTGTACCGCGTCCACGGTACGCTGTTCTTCGCTTCCACCACGCCCTTCCTCAACCAGTTCGACCCGGCCGGCGACCCGCAGCAGGTGACCCTGGACTGCGCGCACCTGAGCTTCGTCGACTATTCCGCCATCGCCGCGCTGATGACCCTGCGCGAGCGCTACAGCAAGGCCGGCAAGCACCTGCGGGTGGTGCACCTGTCCGAGCGCTGCAAGCAGTTGCTCAAGCGGGCCGGCGCGCAGCACGCCTGAGTTGCGGAGCGGGCTGGCAGGGTTGTGTGTTTTGTAGGATGGTGTGGAGCGCAGCGATACCCATCGATCCCTGCGCCAGCAGCATGGGTATCGCTGCGCTCCACCCATCCTACGGTCCTGTCTACGGACCAGAAGCGGGCATAGCACGTAGGGCGCATAACCCGGAACGGGTTATCCGCCGATACCGCGTCGGCGGATAACGCTGGCGCGTTATGCGCCCTACGATCTTTCAGCTTCTGCGGGAGCGCTGGCTCCCCCAGGGACTTCTCGGTGCTTAGAACTTCACCTTGAAGCCCAGGATGCCCTCGTAGCTGCGTCCGTCGCCGTCCAGGGCGCGCTGGTAGCCCAGCGAGCCAGTGACGCTGGTGCGGTCGTTGAGCTGGTAGTCCACGCCCAGGTTGAGTTCGCCCCAGCTGCCGTCCATGTCGGTGCCGAAGGGGATGTAGCCGTCCGCCGAGGAGAACTCGGTCTTGGCCTTGCCCTTGAACTCGTGCCACAGGCTGGGACGGACCCAGACGCTGGTGCGCTGTTGCTTGCCGCGGTCGTCCTCGCGGAACCAGTCCTTGTCGACGCGCACGCCCAGGCGGCCGGTCAGCGAATCCACATCTTCGAAACGCACGTCAGCGGCGTCGTCGTGGCTGTCATCGAGTTTCAGCTTGCTGACGATCAGTTGGGCCTGCGGCTCGACGTGCAGGGTCTTGTCGGAGTCGAGCTTGAACGGGTAGCCAGCCTCCAGCGAGGCGGTGATGCCGTGGCCGCGGGTCTTCAGCGAACCGGCGTCGTTGGCGCGCGCCTTGAGGTCGAAGCGGTTGAACTGCACGACGCCGTCCAGGTACCAGCCTTCCGGGCCGAAGTGCGTCCAGTAGCCGCCTATGCCGTAGGAGCGCAGGGTGTCGTCGCCGGCGTCCTGGCCATCGGTGTGGTCGACGCTGCCCTTGATCCGCCCGGCCTGCAGCGAGAGCCCGGCCTGGTCGGTGCTGCCGTCGGTGTCTTCGCTGCGGTAGAGGTCCGCGCCGACCTGGAAGGCCTGGATGCGATAGTCGTAGTCCGCGCCATTGCCCAGTTTGTCGGAGCCTTTCTGGTGAATCAGACGGCCCCAGCCCAGGGATGGGCCGTAGCTGTCCACTTCCTCGCTGGGCAACGGATCGTTGACGTTACGGCGTTCCTCGCCGACCCGCTCGTGCAGGGTGTCGACCAGGGCGCGGCTGTAGTTCAGCGCCATGGCGGGGAGGGCGCTGTACAGCGAGGTTTCGCCGCGGTAGTTGGGCCGGGAGGACGGTGCCGAGCGCTCCGGCGCGACCGGCTCGACAGGTGTCACCGGTGTCGTGGGATCAACCGGGCCGACAGGATCAACCGGACCAACAGGATCAACCGGATCGACAGGGTCAACCGGATCGACCGGCGCCGCTTCCTGGTTCGAGCGCAGGTACCAGGCCTCGCCGTTGCTGTCGTCCAGGCTGGCCCGGTGCAGGGTGTATTCGTAGGGGCCGGCCTTGACCCGGTTGAGCAGGCGGAAGGCATCCGTCTCGGTGGTGCCGCCGTTCACCGCGTCCACCACTTTGATGCCGTTGCCCTGGGTCAGGGCGCCGGGACCGCCGGCATTCTTGATCAGCAGGTTGCTCTCGCCGTCGGCCTTGCCACCGTCGATCACCAATTGGTCGGAGGGTGAGTCGTCCTTGTACAGGTAGGTATTCAGGGCGAGGGTGCCGTTGGCGCCGTGGTAGTCGTTGCTGGTGAGCTTCTTGTAGCCGCCGTCAGCGCTGAAGTCGATCAGGCTGGCGCTGTTGGTCAGACTGCTCAGGTTGGAATCACCGGTGAGCTGCCACAGGCTGCTGTCCCGCAGGGTCACATCGGAGTGGCTGCCCGTGGCAGTTTTCGCCGAGCCGCTGACCAGCGAGGTCGAGAGATCGATGCGGGCATTGCCGGCAGCGGCCTCACTCTTGCCCACACCTTGCCACTGGCCGGTTCCCATGTCCGGGATGCTGTTGCCGTCGCTGGCGATCGCCTCGTCGACGCTCAGCCACTGGCCGCTACCGCCCGCCAGGCTATGGCTGAGGGCGATATCGGCGGCACCGGCAGTGGCGATGGTGGCGCCGTCGCGGTTGCTCAGCGAGCCGTGGTCGATGCTGATCCTTCCCGGTTGTGCATCGGTGCCCTGGGCGTAGAGGGCTGCGGACTGATCGCCGGTGGCGTTGACCACGAGGCGCTCGGCATCGACGCTGCCGGCATTCTTGGCCACCACGCCGTGGCCCAGTGCGCCGCTGGTGCCGACGCTGACATTGTCCAGCTGCACGCTGGCGGTATTGCTGGCCAGCACGCCGAGGGCCTGTTCGCCGGTGGTGGCGACGGTGCTGTTGAGGGCGCTCAGCGCAGCGCCGGATTCGGCACGCAGCCCGTGGGACTGGATGCCGTGGGTGGCGACGCTGGTATTGCTCAGGTCCAGTGTCGCGCTATCGTCCTTGTACTGCCGGCTGACCAGCACCCCCGTGGCATGGTCGCCGAGGGTTTCCACACTGACGTGGTCCGCCGTCAGGCTGACCGCGCCGGGCTTGATCGAGCCGATGCCGGCGTAGAGGCCGACGGAGTATTCGCCCTCGGTCTTCACGCTGAGGTTATCGAGGATCATGCTGCCGCCGTCGTCCACCGCCGCGCCGTAAGCCTGCGAGCCCGTGGTGCGCACACTGGTGCCGTCGGCCATCAGCAAGGCACCGGGATTGCGCGCTGCCAGGCCGTGGGGGAAGGTGAGGTTGCCGGCGGTTGGCGAGCCACTGCCGGTGGTGGTGACCGATCCGCCGTGGACGGTCACGGTGGCGCCCAGGTCGGCGATGATGCCCATGGCGTTGTCGTTGCCGTGGGTGGTGACGGTCACGTCGTTGACGGTCAGTGTCGAGCCGGGCGCTGCGGAGGAGGAGCTGCCGGCGCCCAGCGCGGTGGAGTAGTTGCCGGAGGTGGTGACGCTGCCGTGTTCCACGACAACATCGGCGCCTTCGCGCACCTGCACGCCGTAGCTGGTTTTCTGTGTGGTGCGCACATCGCTGGTGGTCATCTTCAGCGTCGAGCCGGCGCCTTCCACCAGTACTCCGGGGGACCAGGGCCCGGCGCCTCCGGGTTGAGCGTCGACCGAGACGCTGCTGTTGTCGAGGGTGGCGTGGCCGCCTCCGGTGACGTTCAGGCCGATGGCGCGATTGCCGTCGACCGCGATGCTGGAATTTGCCACGCTGCCGGTGGAGCCGGCACCTTCGATGGACACACCATGGCCGTAGTTGATGCCGTGCACATCCAGCGCGATGTCGGTCAGGCTCACCGCGCCGCCGCCCATGGCCCGCGCCCCGGCGGCCGGGTTGACGACGCTGCCGGTGCCGTGCACCGAGACACTGCCGTTACTCAGGCTGACGCTGCTGCCGGTGCCTTCTGCGCGTGCACCGCCAACGTTGCTGCCAGTGCTGAGGATGTTGCTGTCAGCGGCTTCGATGGTGCTTCCACCTGTAGCGTGCAGGACAGCCGTCGTCGTGGTGCTGGTGGCATTGCCGCTGACGTTGATCTCGCTGTGTCCAAGACTGATGTGCGCGCCGTCTTCCGCGCGGGCGGCACTGGCGCTGCCTCCGCCTATGTTCAGCAGTGCGTCATTGGCCTCGATGCGGGTGCTGGCGCCCGTCGCCAATAGCCCGTGACTCAGGCTCAAGGGATTTTCATCGTCCACCGGCGAGGCGACAGACACCGCGGCGCCGCTGGTGCGGATCTCGCCGCCGCGCATTTCCACCTGGGCACCTTCGCGCGCCCAGATACCCACTGAGCCTTTGCCAGTGGTAACTATCTCGCTGCTGTCGATGGCGACCTGGGTAGCGCTGCCAGCGGCCAGCACGCCATGGCCATAGCCGCCGGCGGTGCTTACATTGCTATCGGTGAGGCGGACCTGGGCGCCGTCGTCAGCGCGTACGCCATAGGCGGAGCCGTTGCTGGTGGTCACGTCGATTCCTTCGGCGGACAGCGAACTGCCGCCACCCACCTGTATGCCGTGGGCCCCACCAGTGCTGCTGTTGCGCGCGCCGCTGGTGGCAATGGCGACGCCGTCCAGGCTGGCGCTCGCGCCGTTTTCCAGTGACAGGCCGACCGCGCCCCAGGACTGGGTGATGACCGAGCCACCGGACATCTCCAACTGCCCCCCGTCGACCACCACCCCGCGGTTGTTGGTGCCTTTGGCGCCGCCGCCGACCAGTATGTCGGTATCGGTCAGGCGGGCTTCGCCATTGACGTCGATCTTCATTCCGGTCAGTTCGTTGGCGGTGATGGCGACTCCGGCGGTGGTCTTCGGATCGAGTGCGATGCTGCTGCCGGTCATCCGCAGGGTGTCGCCGGCAGCGACGTGCACGGCGGTCTGTCCCTTGGCCGCCGCCGCGCTGGTGGCGCTGCTTTCGATGCGCCCGCCGGCATAACCCAGGTTGCCGTTGCCGCTGGTCCGTATCCCGCTGGTGTTGGCGGCGGCCAGGCGGATGGTGGTATCGGCATGGTCGCCGCTGACGATGCCGGCGTTGCCGGCCAGCGTCACGCTGATCGGCGGCGGGGCGCCCAGCAGGCCCACGCCGGCGAAGGCTTGCGGTGCTTCGTGGGCGGCCTGCAAGGCGATGTCCAGGTAGGAGGGATGCGGCGGGTCGAAGAGCACGCCGGCTTCGGAGGGTTGGTTGAGGTCTTCGGAATCGGTCTCGGCGACGTTGTCCTCGGCTTCGGCGCGGATGATGCGCAGGCCGAAGGCGCTGGCCAGCACGAGGCTGATGGCTTGGGCCAGGCGGGAGTGGCTGAGACCGGAAAGGAAGGGCTGGTTGGCTTTCATGGCAGCCTCCAGGAGGCAAGGAAAAATTGCCGCCAGTCTCCGGGGAGCGTCCGTTGGTGAATGTCGGAGCCGCTGTCATCAGCTTGTAGGAGTGACTCCCGCCTTCAGGGCTGGTCTACGCTGGTAGCGGGACAAGCAAGGAGGGAGACAGGGAATGAGTACCATCCTGCTGGTCGACGGCCAGCCGGTGCTCCGTGACGGGGTGCGCGCGCTGGTCAGTCGTGCCGGGCACCAGGTGATCGGCGAGGCGGACAACGGCCAGGATGCGCTGACGCTTTGCCGCGAACGGCGCCCGGACGTGGTCATCATCGAGTTGGCGATTCCGCGCCTGGGCGGCCTGGATGTGCTGCGTCGCCTGCGCGCCGCGATGGATGGCGTGCGCCTGCTGGTGTTCAGCGCGCAGGAGCGTGAGGTTTATGCCGGCCGTGCACTGCAGGCGGGCGCGGATGCCTTCGTCGGCAAGGACGAGCCGGCCGCCGAGCTGGAGAAGGCGCTGGCCGCCGTGCTGCGCGGGCGCAGCTACTTCCCGCGCGGAGCCACGCAAGGGCCGAAGGCGACCGACGCCGATGGCCGGGCGGAGCTGGAACGCCTCTCCGGCCGCGAGCTGACGGTTCTGGAAATGCTTGGCCGGGGGCTCTCCAATAAGGAGATTTCCGACCAGCTGAGTCTGAGTTACAAGACCATCAGCACCTACAAGATGCGCCTGCACCAGAAGCTCAATGTCAGCAGTGACGTGCAGTTGCTGCAGGTGGCGCAGAGCCTCGGGCTGCTGGCCGCGGAGGGGACGACCGTGGCGCCGGCCGATCCGCAGCTCGAGCATGAGCTGGGCCTGCTGCGCGCATTGCTCGATGCTACGCCCAACCCCATGTTCGTGCGGGATATGGATAGCCGCCTGCTGCTGTGCAACCTCCCGTTTCTCAACCGTGTCGGCAGGACTTTCGAGGAAGTCCGTGGAGGGTGTTTCGAGGATGCCCACTGGCTGTCACCATCGTTGCGCGAGCGCACGGCGCAGCGCTATCGCGAGGCGGTGCTGCGCGAGGAGCCGATCGCCGAGGAAATATCGCTGGATGATTCGACCATCGTCGGCACCTACTTCGCCTGGTGCGTGCCGCATCGCTCCGCGGATGGGCGGATGCTGGGAATGCTCGGTGGAATGCTGTCCCTGGACGAGCGCGACGAGCAGTTGGCGGAGCTGCGTAGCGGCCTGTTCGAGAGCCGTTATCGCAGCCATCTGAAGACCAACCTGCTGGCCAGGATCGTGGCGGATTTCCGTGAACAGCTCGGTGGGCTCGATGCCTCCGTGCGGCGATCCGGCGAAGAGGACGTGGTCACGTTGGCGGACGTTGAACTGGAGGCTTCGCGCGGGGGCCTGCAGTCGATGCTGGCGAGCCTGCGCCAGCTGGATGCCCTGCTCGACCTGCAGCACCATGTGGCCGAGCGGGTCAGTGAGGCGCACGAACTGGGCCGGCTCACCGAGGAAATCCTGCAGCCCCAGCGCGCGGAGCTGCAGGCCGCCGGTTACCGGCTGGATCTCGGGCCGGGGGTGCTCAGCCTGAGGAAGGTCTGGATCGACGCGGGCTACTACCGCCAGCTGCTCGAAGCCTTGATCGAGGCGGTGCCACGTAACCCGGACCACGCAACGATCCGCCTGCGGCTGAGCAACTGGCGGTATCTCAAAGGGCTCCTGCGCCTGCGTATCGAGGTGTCTCCCTGGCAGTGCCTGGCAAGGCTCGTGGACACCGGCGAGCCGGCGAGCTGGGCGCGGGCGCGGGTACAGCGGATGGTGCTGTTGTTCCATGGGGAGTTGTCGCAGCTGGAGGGCGAGCAGGGCGAAGGCCTGTTGCGCCTGGAGTTCGACCTGCCCCTGGTCATCTGAGCTGACTCAGTGCTGCCGTTCGTTCATCTGCTGGTAAGCGTCCTCCAGGGCCTCGGCGTCCAGCAGCAGCTGGCGGGCCGCGCAGCGCATGCGGCGGTTCAGTTCCTGGTTGGCGATCAGCGGCGCCAGCTCGCGCAGGAGTTCGGCGGCCACTTCGTTGTTGAAGGCGGTGGAGCGTACGCTGCGCAGCGTACGCAGATTCTGGTGTGACATGGAAACCTCCGGGGGGAGGCGGCCGGATAGGCGGCCGCCCGTCGTGGTTCAGAACAGTTTGAGGAAGTTGAGGTAGAAACGCGGCGCCTTGCCGTTGTCGTCGTCCAGTTCCTTGGCCGAGACCGAGCGGGTCAGCGGGAAGGCGACCTCCGGCGAGACGTAGGTGTCCTTGAACACCTGCAGGTGCGCGCCGAAGCCGGTGGAGGACAGGCTTTCGCTGCTGATCCAGTTCGGCTCCTCGCTCCACACCTTGCCGAAGTCCCAGAAGGCGTAGTACTGGGTCGGTACGGCGTAATCCCGGAAGGTATGGAGGCGGTTGTACTGCAGCTCGGCTTTCACCGCGAAGCCCTTGTCGCCGGTGATTTCCGACGGGTCGTAGCCACGGCCGAACTCGCTGCCGCCGACGCCGAACTGCTCGGGCGAGAGCAGCGTCTGGCCGAACGAGGTCTGTGCAGTACCGGCAATGTACAGATTCATGCCGTCGATGATCTTCGAAAGGTCCTGCAGACGCTGGGCGTCCACCTGCAGCTTGGTGAAGTCGGTCCTGCCGCCCTCGCGGGACGGGTTGGCGCGGTCTTCCTGGCTGGCGCCCATGATCTTCAGGCCCTTGCTCAGTTCGGCCTTGACCAGGTTCTTGCCGCCGAAACCGTCGAAGAAGTCGTAGCTGGCGCCGAGTCGGATGGCGCGGAGGCGGTCGTCGCTGGACGGCGGGTTGTGCGGATCGTCCAGGTACTCCGACTTGCCGTTGTACCAGGTGAAGGCGGCCGAGGTCTTGAAGGTCTGGTCGCGCTGGCGGACCCACGGACGGGTGATGCGTACCGCGAAGGTATCGCCGGAGCTGTTGGCGTCGAGGAAGGAGTAGGTGTCGGCATGGCCGTCGTTGTGCTGGGCGAGGAAGCTCACCACATCACCCTGGCCGCCCACCGGCAGGTCGTACTGGCCTTCGAAGAAAGTCATCTTGTCGCCTTCCACCGACCGCCCGGCTCGGATGCCCAGGTGGTCGCCACGGCCGGTGAGGTCGTTGACGCCGACCCCGCCGTAGACCTGCCAGGGCCCGAAGTAGCGGCTGTCGCGGTTGTCGAAGCCGAAGAAGCCTTCGTACTTGCGCAGCTGGTTTTCGACGATCAGGTCGGTGCCTTGCTCCACCGGCGAGGCGGCGAGGGTGGCACGGCTCTGCTGGCCGGACAGGTCGTTCATCAGCAGCAGGTTGCGCTCGAGTGTGGCGCTTTTCGGCGGCACTTCCTGGCGGATGTTGTCGGCGTAGCGCTGCACGGCCTTGTTGCTGTCGCCCTGCAGTTTCACTTCGTTGACCCGGCCCTCGAAGACCTGGATCAGCAGTTCGCCGTTTTCCAGGCGCTGTTCGGGCAGGTAGGCGCGGGCCAGCAGGAAGCCGGCCTGGCGGTAGCGCTGGGTGATTTGCGCAACCACCGCGTTGACTTCGCCGAGGGTGACGCGGTGGCCTTCGAGCCTTGCGGTCAGCGACGCGAAGGCCTCGGGGGCGTAGAGCGTGGTGCCACGGATGATCACCTTGTCGACCTGGAAGCGCGTGGTGTCGTTGGGGTTCACCACCATCTCGGCTGGCGGGCCTTCGGTTTCGGGGACGACCACGGTGTCCGGCAGTTGCAGGGTCGAGGGCATCTGCGTGGAGCTTTCGCGGCCGCCGTCGGGGCGGGGAATTTCCACCCGGCCGGGGTCGAGCTGGGCCCGCGGCCCGGCGAACGCCGGGGCCTGGACCAGCAACAGGGCGGAGCACACGGCGACCGCCAGGATGTGCAGTTTCGAAGGAATGCCTTTCATGGCTATTTCCCTCCCTTGATTGTACTGCTAGTGGGTTTGAGGTCTTGGGGAATCACGCTGCGCTTGGCCTCGGGGACGATGAAGTGGCCGTCCTTGAAGAGGCTGTTGGCGTAGGTGAGTACGTCGCTGAGGTCCGCCGTCGTGCTGGCCTTGCCCTGGTAGGAGCGCGGTTTGCACACCAGCTGGACGGCGTAGCTGCGCACCACGGCGGGGGACACCGAGTAGTTGGCCGAGGCCGCCGAGGGCGACTCCAGCGCGGTGCAGCGGGCGTTGCCGGGGGACTGCGCGGTCATCGGCAGCGGCGGCAGGCCGGGTTGCTCCGGCGGTACCGGGGCGAGCGGACCGGTGATGGTCAGGGCGCCGTCCCTGAAGCTGACGCTGTAGTTGTTGCCGGCGCTGAAGGCCTGGTTCTGGCTGATGGCGTAGCTGCCGGCGTCCTCGCCGGGAGCACGCAGCAGCGAGCCCTGGGCGATCGAGGCCGGGTCCTGGCCCTTGAGGCCGCTGACGCTCCAGGTCAGCGTCGGGTCAGCCGCACCGTGCATCTTGCTCTGGTTGTCGGCAGTGACCACCAGCGGGGCGGGAGTGACCTGCAGGTTGCCGTCCCTGAACACCATGCGGTAGTTGCCGCTGGTGAGGGTCACGTTGCCCTGTGTGATGGCGTAGCCCTCGGGCGTGACGTTCTCGCCGGAGATGCGCGCCAGGCTGCCGGTGGTGACCGAGGCTTGGGTGTCGCCGTGCTTCAGGCCGCTGACGCTGTAGGTGAGCGTCGGGTCGAGGTCGCCGTAGACCTTGGTCTTGTGGTCGGCGGTGACAGTCAGCTCTGCGGGAGTGATCGCCAGCTTGCCCTCGTTGAAGGTCAGGATGTAGTTGCCATTGGCTCCTACTGTGCCCTGGCCGATGACGTAGTTGCCGACGTTCTCGCCGGCCGCCCGCGAGGCCTGGCCGCTCATGACCGACTCTTTCGTGTCGCCGTTCTTCAGTCCATTCACCCGGTAGGTCAGGGCCGGATCGATCTCGCCATAGACCTTGGAATGGTCGTCGAAGTCGATCTGCAGCGACGCCGGGGTGATGGTGAAGGTGCCTTCCTCGTAGTGGAGGATGTAGTTCTGGGTGGTGCTAGTCAGGTCGCCTTTCCCGATGGTGTAGCCACCGGCCTTCACATCTTCGCCGGCCTGGCGAGCGACGTTGCCGCTTAGCACGGAGGCTTTGTCATCACTATGCTTGAACCCAGTGACCTGGTAGCTGAGCGTCGGGTCGACCTCACCATATACCTTGGTGCTGTCATCGGCGCGCACCATGAGGGTCGCGGGAGTGATGGTGAAGGTGCCGCTGTCGTAAGTGAGGATGTAGTTCTGAGCAGCCTTGCCGGTCAGGCTCAGGGTGCCCTGGTTGATGGCATAGCCGCCTTCCTTCACATCCTCGCCGGCTTGGCGCACTAGCTGGCCGGCCAGAGCCTCTGTCTCCTTGTCAGCGCCTTTCAGGCCATCGACCTTGAAGGTCAGGGTCGGATCAAGTTCGCCGTAGACCTTGCCGTCGTTGTTCGCCGTGACGTTCAACTGGGCCGGAGTGATGTGCAACGTACCGTTCTCGAACTCCAGGACGTAGTTGCTGCCCTGACCGTTGTTCAGGCCCAGGCTGCCCTGGTGGATCGTGTAACCGCCGGCCCGGACATCCTCGCCGGCCTCACGGCCTATGGCGCCTTTAAGAACAGATGCCTCCGTATCGCCGTTCTTGTAGCCGGTAATCACATGGCTCAGGAGAGGATCTGCATCGCCATAGACCTTGGTTTGATCATCGGCCTTGACGGTCAACGTGGCGGGGGTGATGGCCAGGTTGCCATTGACGAAGGAGAGGACGTAGTTGCTGTCCCCACCTACCGAAAGGTTGCCTTGGCCAATGCTGTAGTTGCCAACGTTCTCGCCGGTAGCCCGAGAAAGGTCACCGCTCAGGCCCAGATTTGCTTCGCTGTCAGAACCCTTGAATCCGGTCACGGTGTAGCTGAGAGTCGGGTCTATATCGCCATAGACCTTGGTGTGGCTGTCAGCAGTCACTTCGAGGGTGGCCGGGGTCACCGTGAAGGTGCCGTTGGCGAAGCTCAGTACGTAGTTCTGACCCTTGCCGCTGGTGAGGTCGACGTCACCCTGGCGGATGGCGTAGCTGCCGACATTCTCGCCAGCATCTCTGACCACACTGCCTGCAACCAGCTGATCCTCGGTGTCTCCGTTCCTCATGCCGGTCACGGAGTAAGTCAGTTTGGGGTCAAAGTCGCCGTAGACCTTGGTGCTGCCATCTGCAGTGACCACCAGAGTCGCCGGGGTGATCGAGAAGGTGCCTGCCTCGTAGTGCAGGACATAGTTTTTCCCGGCCCCACCATTGAGGTCTACAGAGCCTTGGTTGATGCCGTAGTTGCCGACGTCCTCGCCGGCCTGGCGAACCAGGGAGCCGCTGTTCATCACATCAGCTTCGACATCATTGCCCTTCAGGCCATCGACACGGTATTTGAGGGTCGGATCAGCCTCACCATAGACCTTGGTTTTGCCATCTGCGGTGACGGTCAGCGTGGCGGGGGAGATGGTGAACACGCCATCCTTGAAGTCCAGGATGTAGTTCGAGCCAACACCGCCATTGAGATCCAGAGTGCCTTGGCCGATGCCGTAGCTCCCCACGTTCTCGCCAGCCTGACGGGCCACGGAACCACCGTTGAGTACGGAAGACTCTGTGTCAGTACCTTTAAACCCAGTGACCACATGAGAGAAGGTCGGATCGGCATCGCCATAGACCTTTCCATCGTCCTTGGCGTGTACGGTCAACTTGGCCGGGATGATTGCCAATTGGCCATCGACGAAGGTGAAGATGTAGTTGCCTGATGCTGCATCTGTCAGGCCTACGTTGCCCTGCCCAATGCCATAGTTGCCGACATTCTCCCCGGTCTGGCGGGTGAGGGTGCCACTAACCACATCAGCTTCCTGGTCGCCGTTTTTCAGGCCGCTGATCTTGTAGGTGAGTTCTGGGTCAACGTCTCCATAAACCTTGGTATGCGAGTTGGCCTCAACCTGCAAGGAGACAGGAGTGATGACGAAATCTCCGCCTGTGTACTGGAGGATGTAGTTCTGCCCGGCGGCACCCGTGAGGCCGACGGTTCCCTGGTTGATGGCATAGGTTCCAGCGTTCTCGCCAGCGTCTCGGACGACCTGGCCACTCACCAACGTCTCAGGCGTGTCATTCCCTTTGTAGCCTGAAACCCGATAGGTCAATTCAGGGTCGAGATCACCGTAAAACTTGGTCACCCCATTAGCCTGAACTGTCAATGTCGCAGGCGACACAGTAAACACGCCGTCATCAAAGTGAAGGATGTAGTTCTGCGAAAGCTCCCCCGTCATTCCAAGAGTGCCTTTATTTATTCCATATTCACCCACGTTCTCACCAGATTCCCTGGCAATAGCGCCGCTCAGAATTTTGCTCAGACTGTCAGTTTGCGCAAGCCCTGACACAGAGTACTCAAGGAGAGGATCAGCATCACCGTAAGTCTTGCCGGCGTCCAGCGCACGAACTCGAAGTTCAGCTGGCGTGATGGTGATTTGACCATTCATTAACGAGACTGAGTAGTTGTGCGCTATCGAAGGATCTAGATTGAAACTTTCAATCTGATTGACATAAGACCCAACGTTGGTTCCTTGACCAGAGATTTTTACCGAATCATTTCTGATCGTGTCGCCATTCATGAGGCCCTGAGCAGTGAACCATGGGGCGGCGTGCGACATGCCGTCGTAGACGTATTGCGCGCTACCGGCCGTGAGAGTCAACGGAGCAGGAGTGATAGTAAGCAGGCCATCCAAAATTCGAACAGTGTAGTTTGCAGATTTCGAAGGATCTAATGTCACACCATTGATCCTGGTGACATATGATCCTACGTCTCTGCCCTGTCCCGACAGGACTACATTCTTAATAACAGCCTCGTCACCAGGAATCAGCCCATAATAAGCATAACCATTAACAGACTGAGTGGTTCCGTTATATACGTAGTATTCATTTCCGGCCTGCATGACAAGTTCGGCAGGCACTATTTCAAGCTTCCCGTCAACGAACTTGAGGGTGTAGTTTCCACCTGGCCCGTTGTTTAAGCCCAACCCACCCTGGTTGATGGCGTATCCACCAGGAATCACATCCTCGCCAGCCTCCCTGGCTAGTGCTCCGCCATTTAAAATATCAGCACCAGTCTGTCCAAGCTTCTCGCCGGCTACTTCATAATCTAATGTCGGATCTACAGTGCCATACGTTTTGGCTTTGTCTTTAGCAGTGACAGTCAATTCAGCAGGGGTGACTGTCAGTTTCCCAGTGCCACTGTTGAGTTCATATCGTTTTTGCGCAAACGACCCGGCAGCCAGGCCACCCTTGATGTCGTACTGCCCGACATTCGATTGCTGGGTAGCCGCAGTTGTGGGCTCAGACTGAGTGATGCCGGTACGCCCGAGCATCCGGTCAACGTAGTTGTCGATGCCGCTGACTTTCGAAGCCTGGGTGTTCTCGGTCAGGGATTGCGAGAGCGGTGGGTTGGCATCGCCATAGGTGCGACTGGCATCAGCCGGAGTGGCGGTGACAGTAGCCTTGTTCGAGGTGATCTGGACGTTCTGTGCAGTCCTGTCCTGCGTCCTGAGGAATTGCACCTTGGCGTTTTCGTAACGGGCATCGTTGGTGGTGTTGCTGCCGTCGTTCATCAACCAGCCGATCTGCGCCAGCACCGAGGTGGTGGTGGAGCCCAGCTTGATCGCCAGTTGCTGGGAGGACTGGGTCTGCTCGTTGTACTGGATTTCCGCCTGCAGCTGGGCGCCGGGGATGTAGTCGCCGAGCACGCCCCAGTAAGGTTTATTCGAAGAGTCCGAAGTGGTGCCGGCGACTGCTACGCCACCCACGCCAGACAGGGAAAATCCCACTGGCGTGTTCACTTCTACGCCGTTGCGAAGAACCTTGGTCAGGCCATCCTTCGTGCCATCCGGGATGAACTGCCATTGGACGTTGTTGGTGTCTCTGAAGCTGAGCCCATTGACCAGGTAGTCTGAGCTGTCCAGATAGGTGAGCAGGGTTGCGGGGCTGATGGTTCTCCCATCACGCCCGGTATAGCTGGTGGCCTCGAAGATGATGTAATCGAACTGCTGCCCGCCAGCACTGAGGGTCACACTGCGATAGGTTTCATTGGCGTGTTGATAGGACGTGATGTTCTGCGAACCAACCACAGATAGGGTGTAGGCCTTCACCCCGGTCAATTGCTCTCCGGTGTAGGGCGCCGTGACGGTGTCGGTAGTGATAGGTTCATCGCCAGTGGCATTTGTCTGCGTGAAGCGGAAGATACCGTTGCTGGCCTGGCCTGCCAGCGTGCCGGCGTAGTTGAGACCACTTTCCATGCGCACACTCGCACCGTCCAGGGCTACCTTGTCGCCGATCAGAGCAGTGTTGTTGTCCTGGAAGATCGATGCGGTGTCGCCGGTTTTCAGCCAGGCCACGCCAGAGCCGACATCGATGATCGCGCGCTTGTTGTAAGCCGCGTCCCCCGTGGCGCTTCCGGCGTTGTCGATCAGCCGGATGTCCCCCGTGGCGCTGATGTAGAGGTTGCCATCCTTGAGCAGGATCGGCGCACGGATATTGACTGCACCACTGGTGCGGGTCTTGTCCGTCCCGGTATAGGCGGAGACCGTACCTGCGTTGCCTGAGGAAATCAGGGCGAGAGTAGATTTGCTGGTTCGCCCGTCGTTGTTAACGGTCGCGAAGTTGGTGGCAATGATCGGGGCGTTGACGTTCAGGGTGTCAGTTGCATAGATCGTCACATTGCCTTGAGCCAGGCCGTTGACGATGGCGCTGGCAGCCACCGAGCCCTGGCCGCTGCCATCGGTGTCGGTCGCCTCGATGTTGACCGTGGCCGGGTCCAGCAGCCAGGTGCCGTCAGCCGCGCTGCCCTTGGTGGAGACGTTCGCGTCGGAGGTGACGGTCAGCTGCTGGCCGGAGGTTTCCACCACACCGCCGCGCTGGCCACCCTTGGCGCTTGCCTGGCCGGCGAAATGGGTCTTGCCGTCGCTCCAGACCACTACCTGGCCGCCAT
The DNA here is from genome assembly GCF_014852215.1 of Pseudomonas sp. PDM19. Lineage (NCBI taxonomy): Bacteria > Pseudomonadati > Pseudomonadota > Gammaproteobacteria > Pseudomonadales > Pseudomonadaceae > Pseudomonas > Pseudomonas sp. PDM19. Next base: position 898,017 of record NZ_JACVBG010000001.1, read on the forward strand.
CGGTCTTGCCGTCGGCCTTGAGCTGGGCGCCCTTGGCCACGGTCGTGTTCTTCGCCGCCTGCTCGGTTCCTTTGCCTTGATAGCTGCCACCTACCAGCACCTTGCCGCCAGAACCCTGGGTGCCGCTGGCGTCGATCTTCGCGGAGCCGGCGACATTCACCTCGTCGCCCAGTACCTTGATCTGTCCACCATTGACGCCGGTGGCGCTGATGCTGCCGGTGACGTTGGTCTTCGCCGAATTACCCAGCACCACGGTGCCGCCGTCGGTGGAGACGGAGTCGGCCAGTACGTTGCCGCCGACGTTGATCACCGAATCCAGGTGCTTGGCCGCGCGGGCGGCGCTCATCGCAACGGTGCCGTTGCCGACGTCGATTTCGCCGCTGTTGTGTACGCCGCCGGTGACGTCCGGGTTGACGCTGTTCTTCTCGCCGGGCTCACCGCTCACGGCGATGTTCAGCAGGCCGTCACCGTGGAAGTCCAGGGTCGCCTGCGGGCCGGTCGCCAGTTGCACCATGCCCTTGCGCGCCTGGATTACGCCGGCGTTGTTCACCTGGGCGCCTAGCAGGGCGACCATGCCGTTGTCATGCACGGTGATGCGGCCCTGGTTGGTCACGTTGCCGGTGAGCTGGATGTCCAGCTTGCCGCTCTCGGCGAACTGTTTAGCCTGTTCCTCGGTGAGGAAGCCGGCACTGGCGACCAGGGCGCTGGAGCTGATATGTGCCTTCGGGCCGATCCAGACGCCGTTGGGGTTCACCAGGATCAGCTGGCCGTTGGAGGTCACCGCGCCATAGATCTTCGACGGGTCGCTGCCGATGACGCGGTTGAGGGTGACGGACTTGCCGTCGGGCTGGTTGAAGGTGATGCGGTTGTCTGCGCCAACGCTGAAGCGCTGCCAGTTGATGGCGGTACGCGCGCTTTGCGTGTTCACCGTCATCTCGTTGCCGTTCTGGCTGATGCTGCCGCTGCCGGAGATGATGCTGCCGCCCTGGGGCAGGGCGTCGCCGGCCATGACGGTCAAGGGGATGCCGGCGCCGGCCAGCGCCACGGCGATGCACAGGATGTGCAGCCGGCTGGGGCAGGTGCCGTGGGAAGAGGTGTGCGAGGGTAGGTCTTTCATGATGCTGCTCCATAGCGAGAGGGCTATGGGGCAAGCATCGGGTCAGGGCGCTGGCGCCCCCATCGGGGGCGCCTGAAAGCCGTGTAGTGCCCGCACTAGTGCGGGGAACTACTGCGCACAAGCTTGAGCTGGATCAATCCGGCGCTGGGTGGTTCGTCCGCGCTGCCGGTCTGGAAACTGCCCTCGAACAGCTGGCAGATCAGACGCACCAGTTCCAGGCTCGGACGCTGGTCGAGGCTGGCCAGGCGCTCGGGCAGATCGGCCCGCGGGGCAAGCGCGAAGTTCAGCCGCCAGATGAGCACGCCGTGGGCCAGGTTTTCCACGCTGGCCTGCACCTCGCGGACCTTCAGCGCGGAGCGTTCGAGTGAGAAGCGCAGCGCCTTGAGCAGGTTGCGGTAGCGCGCGAGATCGACCCAGGCAAACTGGGGCGCAGCGACGGGCCGCAAGGGCAGGTCGTCCAGCAGGCTGGCGGTCAGCTGGTTCAGCTCGCACACCTGCGGCGCTATCGGCTCGCTGCCCGTTTCGGTGCGCAGCAGTTCGCGCAAAATCAACAGCTTCTCCTCCATTCTGCCGAGGCCGACGAAGGCGCCGGAGAGTGGTTCCTCTTCCGGGCGGTGCGCCACCGATGGCTGCAGCAATGCGTGCAGGTGGCGGATTTCGTCCAGCAGGTCGTCGAAGCTGTACTGCAGGTATCGCGCGCGGGTGGCGCGCAGGCCATCCAGATAGGCCTTGGCCTCCTGCAGGTGCTGTACTTCGAGTTCGTGTTCGGTGATATCGACGAAGGAGCAGACCACGCCGATGGATTCGCCGGAGTCTTCGCACAGCGGCACACCGATCAGGCGGATGATGCGATGTTCACCGTGCAGGGTGCAGGCGATCACCTGGGTGAATGGCTTGTCGCCTGCCGCGCCAGTGAGGAAGTCGCGGCGCGCCAGAACACCATCGGCTTCATTGACCACACCCATTTCGAACATGCGCGACCCCAGCAACTGTTCCTCGCTCTTGCCGTAGACCTGCAGGAAGTTGCGATTGCAGGCCAGTAGCTCGCCTTCGCGGCTCCAAAGGCTGATGGGGCTGGGCAGGATGTCGAACAGCCGCGCGAGATCGCGGGTCTTGCTGGACGGTTCTGCCGGCGCGCGCACCAGGCTTTCCACCACATTGTTGCTGAGCAGGCCCTTCACCTTGGCGGCTTCGACCAGGTCCACCAGCGAGTCGGTCTGCGTCTTCTCCAGCAGGCGTGCCTTGTAGGTGCTGACAGTGCGGTCGCTGATCGCCAGTTCTTCGGCGATATCCTTGACCCGATAGCCCTGCGAGAGGTAGTGCAGGACCGTCAGCTCGCGTGGGGTGATGTGCTCGTCCGCGCCCGGTGCGTCGCCACCCGGATGCGGCGCCTGCGCGGGGAAGACCTTGCGCCCGCCGAGCACCAGACGCACGGCGTCGTCCACTTCCTCGGGGCGGTCGCCCTTGTGCGCGAAACCCCGCGCGCCGGCTTCCAGGCAGAGTCCCTGGTAGTGGGCGGCGGGCAGGTGGGTGAAGACCAGGGTCTTCTGTTGCGGCCAGTCGCGGTGCAGCCGTCGCAGCAATTCCACGCCGCCTACGCGCGGCAGGTCCAGTTCGAGGATCAGCAGGTCAGGGTGCAGGTGCTTGATCACGTCCAGCGCTTCGCGGCCATCGCCGACTTCGCCGACCACCTCGTGCCCGGCCGCCTCCAGGCGCTGGCGCAGGGCAGCGAGCATGAAGGGTTGCGGGTCGGCAATGGCGATGCGGCTCATCCTGGGGCTTCCTGCACTGGGGGGTGCAGCAAGGGTAGTCCAGTTGGCGAAGGATCAGCTGGCGCAGGTCAACGGCAGCAGACTCAGCGCCGCGAGATAGAGGCCCAGCCCGAAGACCGCGTGGGTTATCAGGCTGTGCAGGCGGGCCCTGGCCGGGCTAGCGGTCCTGCTCGCGGCGATGCCCAGGCCCAACGCCGGCTGCATCAGCAGGAAGGGCATTGCCACGGTGGCCACGCCGAAGAGCAGCGCCGGCAGCAGGCTCGGCCGACACAGCCAGTCGCTGCCGGCCAGCGCGACCAGGGCAAGGGCGAAGACGATCCCGGTGAGGTAGTGGATCGACCAGCCCAGCGGGCGTTCGCCGGCCACTGGCGCGGCCTCGCCGATGGCGGTGTGGCGGAACCGCCCGCGCGGCATGTGGCCGACCCAGCGGCCAACCAGGGCATAGTCCAGCGAAGGCACGCCAAGCAGATGCCGGCGCAGGACGGTCCAGCCGTCCATCAGCAGGGTGGCGCCGATACCGATGGCGATGGCGGATATCAACGTGGGAAGCAGGGCAGAGAGCGGCATGGCAGGTTCCTTCGAGTGGGTCGATGGAACCAGCATCCCGGTTCAAGTGGACTTGAGGTCAAGCCTCGCGGGCGATGCGCTGGCTCAGCCTGGACCCCAGCACATAGAACACCCCGCCGCCGACGATGAAGGTGGCGAGCATGACGAACACCCAGTGCGGTGCGAACAGCGCGAGGAAGAAGCCCACCAGGATCGGCCCGAAGGCGCCGCCGAGGTTGGCCAGGTTCTGCGTGCCGTAGTACACGCCGCGCAGGTGCGGCGGGGCGATGCGGTCGATGAACATGTACTCGGCGGGGATCACGATGATCTCGCCCAGGGTGAACACCACCATCGCCAGCCCCCAGTGCACGAGGCTGTGGGACAGGCCGAAGCCGACGATGCCGAGCACGAACAGGCCCAGGCCGACGATCAGCCAGCGCTGCAGGTGCTCGTTGCCGATGCGCTTGCCCAGCAGGTACTGCAGGGCGATCACCGTCACCGCGTTGACCCCGAGCAGCGTCTGGATCACCTGGTAGGCGTATTCCGCCGTGCCGGTGGCCACCAGGTACTGCGAGAGGTAGGCGGAGAACTGGCCGAATACCACGGCGGTGAGTACACCGCCGATGGTGAAATACATCAGCCGGTGGTCCTTGGCCAGCACCCCCATCACCGCGATGAACGAGGGCGGCGCCACGCCTTCGGCCGGGCGCATGCCTCGGTCGCCGTAGCGCGCGAAGGCCAGCAGGAACAGCGCGCCGAGGCTTGCCGAGAGCACGAAGGGCAGGTGCTGGCTCCAGTGCGCCAGGGCGGCGCCGATGAAGGGGCCGATGGCGTAGGCGAGGTTGATCAGGGTGTAACGGACGGAAAACGCACGGCCCTGCTCGGCGGCCGGCAGCAGGCGGCCGAAGATGGTCTTCACCACCACGTCGGTGACCGAATAGGCGAAGTTGAAGCCCAGCAGGAACAGGAAGAACAGCCACAGCTGAGTGGTCAGCAGCATGCCGGCAAAGGCGGCGACGAAGCAGGTGCCGAAGCCGAGGATCAGGCGGAAGCCGGGCAGGCGGTCGATCAGGAAGCCACCGTAGAGGCTGAGCAGCGAGCCGCCGAACAGCGCGCCGCCCATGATCAGGCCGATGCGGCTGACGGGCAGGTCGAACTGGGTCGAGAGGTAGATCACCAGGTAGGGCAGGGTGATGGCACGGCCCAGGGTGAGCAGAAAGGTGCCGCTGAGCAGCAGGTTGACCTGTAGCGGATAACGCTTGAGCGCGGCGAGCATTCCTTGCCTCGGCTGACAGTGGGAGCAGGTAGGCTCCCGATCCTATCAGCACCAGCTTGGTGCATGGCAAGCGCCGGTGGCCCTGACGGGGCCCCGGCGTGCCCGCTGCGTCAGGTCCCGGGCTTTTCCCTGGCGCGCAGAGCCTTGACCGTCTCACCACCTACGCCCCAGCTGTCGGTGGGGATTTCCTGGATCACCACGAAGGTGCTCGCGGGCGGTTTGCGCAGGACCCGTTCCAGCAGTTCGGTGACACCTTCGATGAGCTGGCGGCGCTCGTCGGCGGTCACGCCTTCGTCGGTGACCTGGATGTTTACGTAGGGCATGGCGGTTCTCCGTTGTTGTTGTGAGGGTTGGCTTACCAGACGCCGGTGGTGGAGCCACCGTCGACGTTGAGGATGGTTCCGCTGACGAAGGTCGAGTCGGTCAGGTAGAGCACCGCGTCGACGATATCCTGCGGGCTGCCGATCTCGCCACTGGGGGCGAGGCCGCGCAGGAAGGCGCGGGTGCCTTCGTCATCGGGGGTGAAGCGGGGTTTCGATGATCCCCGGCGCCACCGCGTTGACCTGCACGTGGGACGCCGCCAGCTCCAGGGCCAGACCGCGCACCGCGCTGTTCAGCCCGCCCTTGATCAGCACCGGCAGCAGCGCCGGCACCTTCACGTTGGGTTGCATGGCGATGGATGCGGTAATGCTCACGATGTGCCCCGAACCCCTGGCGGCCATGTGCTTGGCGGCGGCTTGCGACGGGTAGAAGAAGCCCTTGAGGTTGGTGTCGACGATGGCCTCGAGTTCTTCCTCGGTGTAATCGCCTACCGGCTTGGCGATGAAGATGCCGGCGTTGTTGATCAGGATGTCCACCTGGCCGAAGGCTTCGATGGCCTGGGCGAACAGGCGCCGGGCGGTGTCCGGCCGGGCGATGTCGCCGGCCACGGCGAGGAAGTTGTGCGGGTTGCCCAGTCTGGCGGCGGCTTCCTCGAGGCGGGCCTGGGTGCGGGCGTTGCCGACCACGTTGTAGCCGCGCTCCAGGTAGGCGCGGGCGATGGCGAAGCCGAGGCCGCTGGAGGCGCCGGTGACGATGACGGTCTTGCTCATGGTGATCTCTCCGAGAGTGGGGCGGGGCGGGGGTGCCCGCGTCTTGGAGGCCAATCTAGGCTGCAATCGCGACTTGAAAAATGAGGTTGACGGCATTTGAATTGATACCTCATGTAATCAATAGAGTCGCGCCATGACCCGCCATTTCGACGATCTGCAACTGGGCAGCATCGAGCTGTTCTGCCTGGCTGCGGAGACCGGCAGCTTCACCGCCGCCGCCAACGAGGCAGGTATCACGCCCGCGGCGGTGAGTCGTTCGGTGGCGCGGCTGGAAGAGCGCCTGGGTGTGCGCCTGTTCGTCCGCACCACGCGGCAGATGCGCCTGACCGATGACGGCCGCACCTACTTCGAGCAATGCCGGCAGGCGCTGACCCAACTGGTGGATGCCGAGCGCGCGGTCAGCGGCGGCCAGAGCATCGCCTCGGGGCGCCTGCGCATCAGCGTGCCCACGCCCTACGCGCATTACCGGCTGTTCCCGCGGTTGCCGGAGTTCCACCGGCGCTACCCGCAGGTGCAGGTCGAGGTGCATGTCAGCAACCGTAATATCGACTTCGCCAACGAGGGATACGACCTGGCCATCCGTGGCCGCGACCCGGCGGACTCCAGCCTGGTGGCGAGGCGCCTGGAGGAGGCGGAGAACGTGGTGGTCGCCACGCCCGAGTACCTGGCGCGTGCCGGTACGCCGCAGACGCCGGAAGATCTCGCCGCGCACGAGTGCATCCAGTTCGAGCTGCCCAGCAGTGGGCGGCGTGTGCCCTGGTCCTTCCGGGTCCACGGCAAGCTGGTGGAGATCGAGACGACCGGTAGCCTCACGGTGCTGGAGGATTACCTGGCCACGGCGACCCTGGCCAAGTGTGGAGGCGGGTTGATGCAGGCATACCGTTTCACCGTGCAGGAAGAACTGGAGCAGGGCGACCCTGGCCAAGTGTGGAGGCGGGTTGATGCAGGCATACCGTTTCACCGTGCAGGAAGAACTGGAGCAGGGCGAGCTGGTGGAAGTGCTGAAGGACTACGGCCAGACCACACGGCCATTCCTCCTCATCTACCCCTACGCGCGCCATGTGCCGTCGCGCGTGCGGGCCTTCATCGAGTTCATGCTGGAGGCGCGTAACGACGGTGAGTCCTCGTAAGCGCGCCATGTAAGCGGGGCATGCCCGCGATCACGCGCATGGGGCTCTCCTACAGGTTGGCTGCATCCCTCCGCCAACCATGCGAAGACTAGTCGCGAAATAAGATACGAAGTATTCGCATTTACAAAGAATTTACATCTGCATACACTTTGGCTCCCCGTCGGCGTCCACCAGCCGGCATTCGCCAACCGAGTCATTGCGCCAACAGAGCGCAAATCTCGCACCGAAGGATCCTCCAGCAGATGAAAGACGTAGCCTCGGGCGCGCTCCTGCTCAGTCTCTCCACCCTTGCTCTCTCCGCGGTCGCCGCCCCCGTGGCCATCGACCTGCCCAAGCAGCCCCTGGCCGCTTCCCTGGAGCAATTGCAGTCCGCAACCGGAATGCGGATTTCCTATGACCGTGCCCAGATCGCCAAGGTTGGCGCGCCGGCACTCAAGGGCAACATGGAGCCGGGCGAGGCACTCGATCGTCTGCTGGCGGACAGCGGCCTGCAGGGCACGGTCAACGGCAACAGCGCACAGGTCAGCGGTGCCGTGCGCGGCGGCGCATCGGGCAATGACAGCGTCGACCTGGGTGCCACCGAGGTCGTCGGCGCTGCCCCTGTGGCGCCGGGCACCACCGAAGGCACCGGCTCCTACACCACCGGCGTGATGCAGACTTCCACCAAGCTGAACATGACCGTCCGCGAGACGCCGCAGTCGGTGAGCGTGGTCACCCGGCAGCAGATGGAAGACCAGAACATGCAGGACCTCGACGACGCGATCCGCGGCGTCACCGGCATGACTGTCCAGCAGTACGGGCCGGCGCGAGTGAGCTACGCCGCGCGTGGCTTCGATGTCGACAACATCATGTACGACGGCCTGGCCACCAGCATTTCCACCTACACCCAGGACGTGATTTCCGCCGCGGACCTGGCGATGTTCGACCGCGTCGAAGTGGTGCGCGGCGCCACCGGCCTGATGCAGGGCGCGGGTAACCCGGCCGCCGCCGTCAACATGGTGCGCAAGCGCCCGACCCAGGACTTCCACATGAGCCTGGAAGGCAGCGCCGGCACCTGGGACCGCTACCGCAGCCAGGTCGACGTTTCCGGCCCGCTGAACAGCGAAGGCACCCTGCGCGGCCGCGCGGTGGCCGCCTACGAGACCCGCGACAGCTTCCAGGACGTGGTCAGCGGCGAGCGCGGTGTGCTTTACGGCATCACCGAGGCCGACCTGAACCCGGACACCACCCTGACCCTGGGCGCGTCCTACCAGAACGACAACAAGAACGACAACTGGGTAGGCCTGCCGGCACCGCTGGGCGGTCGTCACCTGGACCTCAAGCGCTCCGACTACTACGGCGCCGACTGGTCCTACTGGGATACCACCACCACCCACCTGTTCGGCGACGTGGTGCACCGCTTCGACAACGGCTGGCAGATGAAGGTCGCCGCCGACAAGCTGTGGGCGCGCATCGACATGCTCGGCCTGTACAACAGCTGCTACTACACCGAAGGCTGCCCGACCATGACCATGGGGCCGGGCAAGTACGCCTACACCGATGACCACCAGAGCTACGACGCCTTCGCCAACGGCCCGTTCCAGGCCTTCGGCCGCGAGCACGAGCTGGTGTTCGGCGGCAGCTACCGCGAAGAGCGCTTCGACGGCCACGGCGGCTGGGGCGACCTGACCTACAACGACGGCTCGCCGGTGACCCCGTTCGACCCGACGAAGTGGGACCCCAGCTCGGTGCAGAAGCCGAACATCGACATGAGCCTCTGGAACATGAAGCTCGACCAGGAGCAGAAGGGCGCCTACGTCACCACCCGCCTGAACGTCGCCGACCCGCTCAAGGTCATCCTCGGCGGCCGGCTGGACTGGTACGAGGCCGACCCGCACAACGATACCGGCACCCAGAAGGTCACCCGCAACGTCACCCGTTACGCCGGCGTGGTCTACGACCTGAACGACGTCTATTCGGTCTATGCCAGCTACACCGACATCTTCAAGCCGCAGAGCAACTTCGATTCCAGCGGCAGCCTGCTCGACCCGATCACCGGCAAGAACTACGAGATCGGCCTGAAGGGCGAGCACTTCGGCGGCACGCTGAACACCCAGATCGCGCTGTTCCAGATCGATCAGGAAAACCGCGCCACCGACGACACCAGCGGTCCCTCGCCGTGCCCCAGCTCGCCGACCTCGATCTACTGCTCGCGGGCTTCGGGCAAGGTGCGCAGCCAGGGCGTGGACATGGAAGTCAGCGGCGCGCTGACCGAGAACTGGCAGGCGATGGCGGGCTACACCTACGTCGACGCCAAGTACAAGCACGACAGCAACGAGGACAACGTCGGCAAGCCGTTCGACCCGAGCAAGCCGCGCCACCTGTTCAAGCTCGCCACCAGCTACACCCTGCCGGGCGAGCTGCACCAGTGGCGCGTGGGCGGCAACCTGGTAACCCAGAGCCAGACCGAGGACACCACCACCGGCTTCCAGCAGGGCGGCTACACGGTGACCAACGCCATGCTCGGCTACAAGGTCAACGAGAACATCGACACCCGGGTGAACTTCAACAACATCTTCGACAAGTACTATTACAGCGGCATCAGCTTCGGCAACCTGAACTACGGCGAGCCGCGCAACCTGATGTTCACGGTGAAGTACTCGATGTGATCCGCCTGGCCTGAACGGAAAAGCCCCGCATTGCGGGGCTTTTTCATGGCTTCGCCTTCACGGCCGGGCCGCTGGCCTTCGTTGCGTCCGTAGGATGGCGTGGAGCGAAGCGATACCCATCGATCTACCGGCAACTCCGTTGATGGGTATCGCAGGCTCCACCCATCCTACGATCGAGTGTCCAGGGTGCCGAAGTTGTGGGGCCAACGCCTGTAGGGCGCATAACACGCCAGCGTTATCCGCCGCGAAGTGTCGGCGGATAACCTGTGCCAGGATATGCGCCCCGCGCCCCTGCAGATGACGGACCTGTAGGAGCGGGCCATGCCCGTGAACGCGCCGACAAGGCGCGCTTACGCCCGGCCTTCAGCCTTCTCGAACAGCTCCAGCAGGTCCGTCAGCGTGCTTTCCAGGTACTCGCCTGCACGGTACGCAGGCTTGAGCGCATCGCCACCTGCCACCACTTCCAGCGGTCGTTCGATGAAACGGCCCACCGGCTGGAAATCACCATCGAGCACCAGCACCACCGGGATCAGGATACGGTCCAGTTCCATGCGTTCACGCAGGTCGTCCTCGGCACGACCCTTGGTGATTACCGCCAGCTCCACGCGCGGTTGCAGGCGCTGCAGATGGTCCATCACGGTGACGTTGATCTGGCAGTCCGGGCACCACATCTCACCGGCGATCAGCAGGCGGTAGCGGCCCTCGATGGCCTGGATGCGGCGCAGGGTGTCGGCGCTGATGGTGCCGGGTTCAGCCAGCTGCTGCTGGACCTTGCGCACCCCGGCAATCTCGCCGGGCAGGCCGTGGGCGACGAAGGCGTCGAAGCCCTCGCCGATGGAGAAGAGTTCCTCGTAGGAGGCCATGGGGATTTCCTTGAAGCGGGTGATGGCTCATCCCAGCAGAAATCCCCGTGGCGGGCAATCAGCTCTTGGCGGTCTGCGCCTTGGCGGCTGCCAGGTAGGGCGCCAGGCGACGGCCCATTTCCTCGCCCAGAGCCTGCAGGCCGCTGAGCGGGCGGACCATCACCTCGAACTCGACGATCTTGCCGTCCTCGTCGAAGCGGACCATGTCGATACCCTTTAGGTCCTTGCCGTTCACCGTGGCGCTGAACTCCAGCACCACGTTCAGGCCGTCGCCGGTGGCCAGTTCGCGGTGATAGGTGAAGTTCTCGAACACCTGCAGCACGGTATTGAGAATGGTCGAGACCACCGGTGCGCCGGGGTAGGGCGAGTGCGCCATGGGCGAGCGGAACACCGCGTTGGGCGCCAGCAGTTGCGGCAGGTTGGACAGGTTCTTGGCAGCCACCATCTGGTGCCAGCTGGCCAGCGAAGCGGCGGCCTGGGGGTGCAGGTTCAGTGCGGTCACGGGAATACCTCCTGAGAGTTCTTGTTGTTCACTCAGGACGATACGGCCGCTCCGGCAGGTCGCTCAATGATCGGAAATGACAGAAGACTGATCCTGGCGTACAGCTCGCTCAGTGCGTCGCCGGGCTGATCAGGTAGCTCACCAGCTGCGGGTCGTCCCCCGGCTCGATGCTCTGCACCGGGCGCGGCAGGTCGGCGAACACGGCTTTCCAGAAGGCCGCCGCCACTTCGTCCTGGGAATAGAAACGCACCAGCCAGGGGCCGGGATTGCCCAGCAGCACCTGGTTGGCCAGCGCGCGGCCTATCCCCGAGCGACGGTACTTCTTCAGCACGAACAGGTCCGATAGCTCCAGCGCGTCGATGCCCGGCAGCTCGCTGCCTTCCACCAGCAGGAAGCCGGCGATGAAGCCGTCGGCGAGGATCAGGTTGGCGCTCCACTCCGGCTCGCTCCAGTAGCGCGCCAGGTGCTCCTCGTGGATGTAGAAGCGCCCATCGACCTCCACGTCCTCGTCTTCCCAGTCCGACGACTCGTAGGCGTAGTACTGGTAGAGGTTGCGGATCAGGTCCTGGTGTTCAGGGCCGGTCTGCACCAGCTGGATGGAAAGATCGTTCATGGTCGATGGCTCGCGGGGAGACGGAAGAGGGCGCGTGAACGCCATTGTCGCCCATTCCCGTGGCAATGCCAGTGGCAGGCGGGTTTGAACCGCGCCGCGGCGGGGTGCGATGATGCAGGCGCCTTCACCTTCGAGACCCCACCGTGCGAACCGACAGCCGCCTCTCGCGCATGCTCCACGTGCTGCTGCACATGGCCCGCGACGACCAGCCCGTGACCTCCGAGCGTATCGCCCAGATGCTCGGCACCAACCCGGCCGTGGTGCGGCGGACCATGGGCGGCCTGCGCGAGGCCGGCTACGTGCGCTCGGAGAAGGGCCACGGTGGCGGCTGGACGCTGGACTGCGACCTGGCCCAGGTCACGCTGCTGGATGTCTACCGCGCGGTGGGCAGCGAGCGGCTGTTCGCCATGGGCTTCGATAACGTGCACCCGGATTGCCTGGTGGAAAAGGTGGTCAACGACGCGCTGCAGGACGCCATGGAGCAGGCCACCGCCATCCTCCTTGAACGCCTGGGCGCCGTGTCCCTGGCCGATCTCGCCGAACGCTTCACGGCGCTTTACCCGAAAGACCACTGATGATTCCTGGTTGAAATGCCGGTCGATGACCGGCATTGACCCTGTGCGCTCAATCAAGTTACTTTAAAAGTAACGAAAGATACCAAGCCCACCAGGAACCTCCCATGATCGATCTCTTGAACTCGCCGCTGGCCGGCGCGCTGTGGACCTGCCTTGCCCTGGCCATCGCCGCCTCCGCGCTGTCCATGACCGTCACCCAGACCGAACTCTTCGCACCCCTGCGCGCACTGGCCTGGAAGGTCCACCCGCAGGTCGGCCACCTGTTCCAGTGCTTCTACTGCTTCAGCCACTGGGTGGTGATCGCCGGCACCCTGGTCTACCGTCCGGTAGTGATCGCCAGTGGCTGGGCGCCGGTCGACTGGCTGGTGGCGACCTTCTTCACCATCGCCCTGACGGCGATGTTCTGCGGGCTGCTGTTCAAGGTGTTCCTCACCGCCATGGCCAAAGCCGTGAGCGAGCGGGAGCTGAAGAAGCTGTTCGCCAGCGAGTGACCAGAAAGGACTCTGCATGACCCCCGCCGAACTGATGGCCCCGTTCCACGACCCCGACGCCGCCGCGCGCTACGCGGAGAACCCGCCGCGCTTCGTCCCCGGCCTGTTCGACCTGCACCGCATGGTGGCCATCCTGCTGGCCGAGCAGGCGCCGCACGACGGCCACCTGCTGGTACTCGGCGCGGGCGGCGGCATGGAGCTGCGTGCCTTCGCCGAAGCCCAGCCGGCCTGGCGCTTCACCGGCGTTGACCCCTCCGCCGAGATGCTCGCGGTGGCCGCGCAGATGCTCGGGCCGAACGCTGGACGCGCTGACCTGCTGCAGGGCTACATCGACGACGCTCCGCCGGGCCCGTTCGACGGTGGCGCCTGCCTGCTGACCCTGCATTTCCTGCCCGAGGCGGAACGCCTGCGCGTGCTGCGCGAAATCCATGCCCGGCTCAAGCCTGATGCAGCCTTCGTCACGGCGCATCTCTGCGTACCGCAAGGCGCCGGCGAGCGGGCTCGCTGGCTGTCGCGCTACGCCGAGTTCGCCGTCAGCTCCGGGATGGAGCCGGGCAACGCGCAGCAGGCACGCAACGCCGTGGATGCGCACCTGAACATCCTCACCCCCGAGCAGGACGAAGCGCTGCTCTGGGAGGCCGGCTTCAGCCGCATCGAAGCCTTCTACGTCGGCTTCGCTTTCCGTGGCTGGGTTGCACTCGCTTGATACGGACCTCTGCTAGGCTGGCGTCCCGTTTTGCGCTGGACGCCAGTCGATGCAGATTCCTGCCACCCACGTCATCCACCAGACCGAACACTGGCTGCTCAACCACCATCTGGCGTCCGCCTTGCCGGGCTACCTGATGCTCGGTTCGAAGCAGCCGGTGGAGTCCCTGGCCGACCTGCCGGAAGCCGCGCTGGCGGAAATGGGCGTGCTGATGGCGAAGGTCCAGCGCATCCTCGAAGAGACACTGCACCCCAGATGGCTGTATATCGGCCGTTTCGGCCATTCGCCGGGCTTCCCCATCCACTTCCATTTCATCCCGGTATACGCCTGGGTCGAGGAAGCCTTCTGGGCCGATGAGCGCTATCGCTCACTCAGTCAGTTCGCCCATATCGAGGATGCCTCCACCCAGACCGACGGCGCCGAACTGACCCTGTTCGTCTGGCGTGAATTCGGCGAGGCGCCGGTGCCGCCCGCCGTGCAGGGGCCGTCGATCGAGCAGGTGATCGAGCGGTTACGCGGGCGTTTCGTCCAGCCCCAGTGACGCCAGCAACCAGTCATGGAACAACTGCGCCGCCGGTGACAGCTGGCGGTGGCGCAGGGACACCAGGTACTCGCCGCGCTCGGTGACCATGGCCAGGTCCGTCACCCGCTGCATCTCGCCGTTGGCCACCGCATCATCCGCCATGAACCCCCAGGCCAGGCCGATGCCCATACCTTGCTGCACGGCGCGGTAGGCGAGGGTGAGCTGGTTGAACACCGGGTCGCTCTCCGCCGGCTGGTAATCCTTGCCGAAGTGACCGAACCAGTCGTGCCAGTCCAGGCAGCTCCAGGCCGAAGTATCCAGTTGCACCAACGGCGCGGCGGCGAGCTGGTCGAGGGTGGTGATGCGGGATGCGTCGAAGTCCGGCCGGGCGACCGGGTAGACCACTTCGGGCAGCACGAAGCGGCTGTTCAGCGTGGTCCAGTCGCCCGCGCCGTAGAGGATGCCCAGGTCGAAATCCACCAGGCTGGCTTCGTCGATCTCGTTGATTGCGTGCACGTGCACGGCGATGCCGGGGTGGGCCTTGTTGAATTCGATCAGCTTGGGGAACAGCCAGAACTGCGCCAGCGCGTGGGTCGCCAGCACCGACACGGCGTTGCTCTGGTGCACGTTGCGGATGCGCCGCACGCTGTGCTGCAGGCGATCCAGCAGCATGTCCACGGTGGTCAGCAGCTCCGCGCCGGCGGCGGTCAGGGTCACGCCGCGCGGTTTGCGCTCGAACAGCGGCACCTTGAGGCTGTCTTCCAGCGCGCGCATCTGCTTGCTCACCGCGCTCTGGGTGAGGAACAGCTCGGTGGCGGCCTGGGTGAAGCTGCCATAGCGGCCCACGGCCTCGAAGGTGATGAGAGTTTCCAGGGGTGGCAGGGTGCGCAGGTAACGGCTGATGACGGCTCTCCGGTGAAAGGCCTGAGGCATTCCTTGTGGGAATGTCTCGGTGCGGATTTATCCTTGGTCAGAACCTACCACAACCGCTACCGTGGCGGCTCTTTATGGGCATTCACTGAAGTATCGAGGTTGTTGGAGATGAAACGCGGGGTGGTCTACGCAGGCATGGCAGGGGCAATCTGGGGTGGGGTGATCCTCGCGCCGTCGCTGGTGCCGGAATTCAACCCGCTGCTGATCAGTTCCGTGCGTTTCGCGCTGTATGGCGCCATCTCGCTGCTGATCGCGCTGCCCGTGGCCCTCGGCCTGCTGCGCCGGGTCAGCCGCGAGGACCTGTCGATGCTGATCCGCCTGTCCCTGGCCGGCAACCTCTTGTACTTCGCGCTGCTGTCGGCGGCGGTGCAGTTCGCCGGAGTGGCGGCGGCCTCGCTGATCAACGGCATCATGCCGCTGGCGATCAGCTACCGCAGCCGTTCCGAGCAGGACTCGCTGCCGTTGTCGCGGATGAAGATGCCGCTGGCGCTGGTGGCGCTGGGCATTCTCTGCATCAACCTCGATCCGTCGGCGCTGATGGCGGCCGGCAGCACGCCGGGCGAGCGCATCCTCGGTATCGTCTGTGGCTTCTCGGCGGTGGTCTGTTGGTCCTGGTTCGCTACCGCAAACGCGCGCTACCTGAAGGCCAGCCACTTCAACAGCCACGAATGGTCGACGCTGACCGGCGTGGTCACCGGGGTCATGGCCGTGGTGCTGGCGGGCGTCGGTGTACTGATTGCGCCGCAGGCGGTGCCGACCGGCATTTCCGCGGAGCGCTGGATGGTCTTCCTCTGGGTCTCGCTGTTCCTCGCCATCTTCGGCTCGTGGGTCGCCAATGGTCTGTGGAACGCCGCGACGCGCCGCCTGCCGATGAGCCTCGGTGGCCAGCTGATCGTCTTCGAGACGCTGTTCGCCTGCGCCTATGCCTACATCAACGAACAGCGGTTGCCGGGCCCGGTTGAGGCGCTGGCGATTGTCCTGCTGACCGTTGGCGTGCTCTGGGCCATCGGCCTGCACCGTACGCCGGCTGAGGTCCCGGCGCGCGCCGTGGAGTCCTGAGTCAGGTCTTCGGGCTGCCTTCCAGGCGCGGGCTCCAGTCTTCCACTGCGCCGTTCTCCAGGCGCCGCGACAGGGTGCGGCGCCAGTTCGGTGGTAGCGGCAGTTCCAGGCATTCGCGCAGCACGTCTGCGTTCACGCGCTTGTCGAACAGCACGGCGGAAAGCCGTTGCAGCGACCAGTCGGAGTAGGGGCGCTCGACCAGTTCGAGCGACGCTCCGGCGGCCACCGCGCCTTCCTCCAGCACCCGGTAGTACCAGCCGGTGCGTCCCGATTCCTGCACACGCAGGGCCATCTGCGCCACGTCGAAGCGATCGTTGAGCTTCCAGCAGGGCATGCGCCCCTGGGAAACCTCCAGCAAGGCCGTGCCGGCGCGGATGCGGTCGCCCAGGCAGAGGTCCGCTTCGGTCCAGCCGGTGGTGCTGAAGTTCTCGCCGAACGCGCCGGGCTGGCCCAGCAGCGGGTGCGCGCCCAACTCGGCGGCCCAGTCCGCGTAGTGCTCGCGGGGGTAGTGGTGGATGGCCTTTTCGATGCCGCCGTGAACGCGCAGGTCGCCTTGCTCGTCGCTCTCCAGCCCCAGCGTGGTCACCGCCAGAATGGCCTGGCGCGGTTGCTTGGCGATGGCGCTGCGCGAACCGGGCCGGGTGAAGGGCACGGCTTGGCCGGTGAGGAGGGCGTCGAGGGAAACGGCGGGCAGGCTCATGTCGGGATTCTCGGGCTTGGAAATGGTATCGACCAAAAACTACCTGGACAAAATCCGTCAGGACGGTAGGCTCTGTCAAGGTTTCGATTCGATACCAAGTAATTCCCCGTTCGATTTCAGCGAGAGTCCGCCATGCAGAAGTACCGCCTGACTATCCAGCGCCACGGCCAGTTGCTCGGCCATTTCGATTCCGATCTGCCCTGGGCTCGTGACGCCGTGCGCGCCATCGCCGAGAGCCTGGGCGGGCAGGATTTCGACCTGGAGCTGCAGGTCGCCGACAGCGAACGACGCCTGCTGGAAAGCTCGCCAGCCGGCATCAAGGTGCTGGCCAGCGAGCCGTTGTTCCGCCCGGTGCCGTTGCACACCTTGTAGGAACGGGCCATGCGCGCGATCGTGGGCATGGCGCGCTCCTACAGGTTGAATCTGGTGTCTGACGTAGGGCGCATAACCCGGCACGGGTTATCCGCCGGTTACGTCACGGCGGATAACGCTGGCGCGTTATGCGCCCTACCAGTGCGGCCGAGGCACTACGTAGGGTGGCGTGGAGCGCGCGGGCAGCATGGGTATCGCTGCGCTCCACCCATCCTGTAAAAGCCGCTGAGGCTGTCAGGTGCGGAGGTGGTTTTCCAGCAGGCCGACGGCGTCGCGCCAGCGCAGCCAGAGGTTGCCCTGCCAGTCCATCACCGGCAGCGACTCGCCCAGCAGGTGCTGCATGCGCCGGCGCGGCAGGCGGGCGTCGAGGTTGGAGGCGTCGCGCAGGGCGGGTACTACATCGTTGGTCAGCCATTGGCGCAGGCTGCGGTTTTCCGGGTGGTGGCAGTAGATGAGCAGCAGGGCGTATAGGCCGCTCTCGCTGACCAGCAGTTCCGGTTCGGTACTGCCGGCAAGGCGCTCGCGGCGGGACTGGTCGTGGTCCAGCCGGCCGATGAGATGGGCTTCGACGGGGCGGTTGATCAGCTTGCTCAGGTCACGCACCACGAACCACGCCTGCTGCTCGATCAGCAGGGCGCGCAGTTGCCGGTTGTAGCGGACGAACAGGGTCGGGATCAGGCCGTCGTCGGCCGGGGAAATCGAAAGGTTCATGCTGTTGCTCCTTGTACGTTCAAGAAGCCGCCGCCCGAAACTGCCGAAGAGGGAGGCGGACCGTGCAAGGGTGGAAAACCAGCTTGTTCGTAAACGCCGGCCGGGCCAAAGCCCGCCTCACACGGCCCGCCATAGACAGCGAAGCGAATCCGGCACCGAGGTGGTGCCGGACTGCCACTGCATACAGCGATTACGAACAAAGATCAGGTTTCCACACCTGGCCACGATGACGCTGTGGCAGGGCGAAACGCTAAGCAGTGAGTTCGTAGGACCGCAACGCCGGAAAAGTGTAGGGACCTTCCCCTGCACCCCGCAGCGGCTTCACCTGATTGGCGTGCTGGCTTTCAGGAATTGCGAGACCGTCGGGCATTTCCGCACGAAAACCCCTGCACCCGCGTTCCCCTGTAGGAGCGAGCCATGCTCGCGATCGCGGGCATGGCCCGCTCCTACAGGATGAGTCCGGTGTCTGACGTAGGGCGCATAACCCGGCACGGGTTATCCGCCGGTTACGTTACGGCGGATAACGCTGGCGCGTTATGCGCCCTACCAGTGCGGCCGAGACACTACGCAGGATGGCGCTCCACCCATCCTGCAAAGGCGGGATCGGCGTCAGGCGGGGAGGTGGTTTTCCATCGGGCACGGCGCAGAGCGCCTCAACCCAGCTTCTGCCCCAGCTCGCCGATGAACTGGCGCAGCCAGTCGTGGTGCGGTTTGTTGTGCCGGGCGATGTCCCAGAGCATGAAGCAGCGGAAGGACGGCACCGGGAAGGGCACCGGGCTGACGGTCAGGTCGGTCATCGCCGCATAGCTTTCGGCGGCGAAGGTCGGGATGGTGGCGATCACTTCGCTGCTCATCAGCGTCGTCAGCGCGCCACTGAAGTGGGTGAAGGAGGCGGTGACCCGGCGCGCATAACCGGCGGCCTCGAACATGTCGTCGATGAAGCCGCGCCGGCCGTCATAGGACACCCGCACATGGTTCGCCGCGAAGTATTCCTCCAGGCCGATGGGCAGGTCCGCCGCACGACCGCGCGGGCGGTACAGGCAGGAGTAGGACGAGGAGAACAGCACCTGGGACGAGTAGCTGGTGCCGAAATCCTTCGGCTCGCTGCAGATCACCAGGTCCATGTCCGGGTCCTGCAGGGACTGTTTCCAGAGCGAGCTGTTGCTCTGGTGGAAGGCGAAGCTCACGCCCAGTCCTTCCGCCGCCGCGGCGTTGACGATGCGCGGCGCGAGGCAGGCCTCGATATCGTCGGACAGACCGATGTTGAACACGTAGCTGGACTCGTGGGCGGAGAACTCCGGCTCGCTGCCCAGCACGCCGGAGATCGAGGTGAGCGCCTCGGCGATCTTCGGCGCCAGCTCCATCGCCTTGCGCGTGGGCTGCATGCCCGAGGCGGTGCGGATGAACAGTTCGTCAGCGAAATGCTCGCGCAGCCGGCGCAGCGCCGCGCTCACCGCGCCCTGGGTCACATGCAGCACGGCCGAGGCGCGGGTGGCGCTGCGCTCGGTCATCAGGCAGTGGAAGGTGAGCAGAAGGTTGAGGTCGATCCGCGAGATATTACGTACGTTAATCCGGCTCATATTTCCTAATCGTTTGCCCTGCGCCCGCGGGGATTCCTAGTCTGGCGTCCACACAACCATAACAAGGGATGGAGAATCCTGTGGACGCGATTTCGCAAAGCGTGGGTGCAAGCAGCATCCGTACCAGGGGCGGGCAGTCGGATATCCGCAAGCGGGCCATCGCGGTCGGCATCGGCAATTTCATGGAGTGGTTCGACTTCGCCATCTACGGCTACTTCGCCGCAGTGATCGGCATGCTGTTCTTCCCCTCCAGCGCGCCGGGAGTCTCGCTGCTCTCGTCACTGGCGGTGTTCGCCGTGGGCTTCCTTTCGCGGCCGTTCGGCGCGCTGATCCTCGGCCCCATCGGTGACCGCTTCGGCCGCCGCGCGGTGCTGATCATCACGGTGTTCGGCATGGGCGTGTGCACCACCATCATCGGCCTGTTGCCCTCCTATGAGGCAATCGGCATCGCTGCGCCGATCCTGCTGATCGCCATGCGCTTCATCCAGGGCATGATGGTTGGCGGCGAGTGGTCCAGCGCCGGCATCTACATCGTCGAGAGCGCGCCGTCGAACCGCCGCGCCACCGCCGCCAGCGTGATCACCGGCACCGCCGGGCTGGCCTTCCTGTTCGGCACCTTCGCCGCTGCGAGCATTTCCTCGGCGCTGGATGATGCGCAGCTGGCGGCCTGGGGCTGGCGCCTGCCGTTCGTGGCGTCGATCGTGATGACCGGCATTGCCGTGTTCATCCGCCGCAAGCTGGGGGATACGCCGGTCTACGAGGAAATGGTGCGCCAGCGCGATGCGCTCAAGGCACAGGCGCCGAGCAAGGCCGTGCGCCGCCGGGCGTTCATCACGACCTTCGCCTTCTCCGCGCTGTTCGGCGTGTCGCTGTACTACTTCATCACCTACGCCAACAACCACCTGGTCAGCACCGTCGGCCTGCCGCGCAGCAGCGCGCTGTGGCTGTGCAGCATCGCGCTGGTGGTCTACGTGATCGTCAACCCGCTGATCGGCCGCCTAAGCGACGCCATCGGCCGGCGCAAACTGTTGCTGGGCGCGGCCGCTGCGCTGACTGTGCTGGCCTACCCGATCTTCCTGTTGCTCAACACCGGCAACCCGCTGGCGATCCTCGCCGGGCTCACGGTGATGGGCGTGCTGGTGGCGATCACCGCAGTGATGGACGTGGTGCTGCTGGTGGAAGTCTTCCCGGCGTCGATCCGCTCCACCGGCGCGGCCCTGGGCCACAACCTGGCCCTGGCGATCCTCGCCGGCCCCGGTCCCTTCATCGCTGCAGCGCTGATCCGCCAGACCGGCGACGCGAACCTGCCGGCGGCCTATTTGGCGGCGGTCTCCCTGGTCTGCCTGGTGGTGCTGTGGAAGACCCTGCCGGAAACCCGCGACAACGACATCAGCCGCTTCTAGGCCCCCAAAAAATTCTCAGATAGTCAGCCCCAGACAGGAGTCCCCATGACCCGTGTAGCAATCATCCAGGCCGCCTCCGTTCCCTACGAGCCCATGGCCAGCGTCGAGAAGGCCGCCGGCATCCTGCGCCGGGTGGCGGAGCAGGGCGCGAAACTGGCGGTATTCCCCGAGGCTTACATCGGCGGCTACCCCAAGGGCGCAGCCTTTGGCAGCGTGGTGGGCAACCGCAGTGCCGCCGGGCGCGAGCTCTACCAGCGCTACGTCGAGGGCGCCGTGGCGCTGGACGGCCCGGAGCTGGCCGCGCTGGCCGAAAGTGTCGAGCAGACGGGCGTGACCACGGTGGTCGGCATTATCGAGCGCCACGGCCGCACCCTCTACTGCACCGCCGTGACCCTGGCGCCCGGCCGGGGTATCGCCGGCTATCACCGCAAGCTGATGCCCACCGGGCAGGAGCGCTTGATCTGGGGTTTCGGCGACGGCTCGACCATCGAGCCGGTGCAGACCGACTTCGGCGTGCTGGGCAGCGTGATCTGCTGGGAGAACTACATGCCGGCGCTGCGCCAGGCCATGTATGCGCAGGGTGTGCAGCTGTACTGCGCGCCGACGGCGGATGATCGCCCGACCTGGGCGGCGTCGATGCAGCACATCGCGCTGGAAGGCCGGGTGTTCGTGCTCTCGGCCTGCCAGGCGATCCGCCTCGGCGAATACCCGCAGCAGCACCGCGAGGCATTCGGCCTGACGCACAAGGAAGACGACTACGTGATGCGGGGCGGCAGCATGATCGTCAGCCCGCTGGGCGAGGTGCTGGCCGGACCGGTGTTCGATTGCGAGACCGAGCTTTATGCCGACCTCGACATGGGCCTGCTGGAGCAGGGCAACCTCGACTTCGACGTGGTCGGCCACTATGCGCGGCCGGACGTCTTCGAACTCAAGGTCAACACTGCGCCACTGCGCCCGGTGACCTTCGAGGGTTGATGGCAAGCGCCCGGCACCTGTGGGCGCCGGGCTTTCCCTCAGCGGTCGACGCGTTGCTGCAGGTGCGCCGGGTAGCGCTCACCGACGATCTCGATCTCGCGCAATGCCGCTTCGATGGCCGCCAGGTCGGTGGCGTCCAGCACCAGCGAGGCCGCACCGAGGTTTTCTTCCAGGCGATGCAGCTTGGTGGTGCCAGGGATCGGCACTATCCACGGCTGCTGGGCCAGCAGCCAGGCGATGGCGATCTGCGCGCGGGTCGCGCCCTTGCTCTCGGCGAGGCGGCCGAGCACGTCGATCAGCCCGGCATTGGCCTTGCGGTTCTCCTCGGAGAAGCGCGGCACGACATTGCGGAAATCGCTGGCCGAGAACTGCGTGCGCTCGTCGATGGCGCCGGTGAGGAAGCCCTTGCCCAGCGGGCTGAAGGGCACGAAACCGATGCCCAGTTCGGCCAGTAGCGGGAGGATTTCCTTCTCCGGCTCGCGCCACCACAGCGAGTACTCGCTTTGCAGCGCCGCCACCGGCTGCGCCGCATGGGCGCGGCGGATGGATTGCGGGCCGGCTTCGGAAAGACCGAAGTGCTTCACCTTGCCTTCGCGGATCAGCTCGCCGACGGCGCCGGCGACGTCTTCCATGGGCACGTTCGGGTCGACCCGGTGCTGGTAGAAGAGGTCGATGCGGTCGGTCTTCAGGCGCTTGAGCGAGGCTTCCGCCACGGCGCGGATGTTCTCCGGGCGGCTGTCCAGGCCGAGGGAAACGTCACCGTCCCTGAAGCCGAACTTGGTGGCGATCACCACCTGGTCGCGCACTGGCGCCAGGGCTTCGCCCAGCAGCTCCTCGTTGGCGAACGGGCCGTAGGCCTCGGCGGTGTCGAAGAAGGTCACGCCGCTGTCGAAGGCGGTACGTAACAAACGAATGCCATCGTAACGGTCGACCGCCGGCCCGTAGCCGTAGCTCAGACCCATGCAGCCCAGGCCCAGTGTCGATACCTGCAGGCCGTTGTGGCCGAGTGTGCGCTTGTCCATCGAAGTCTCTCCAATCGAAAGTCAGTCCTGAAGCGGGAAGGGCAGGAATGCCCGGCGAAACGCCTGGAATGGACTTTACTCAAGGACTTTCATCGTGATTAGACGGTTGAAACCGCATTCGCCTATGAGCGTGGCTCATGGGTTATGGCGGGGCATTCATGAGGCTGCCTCATAGGTCCAAACGCGTTTCGGCGCTTAATCGCAGGCGTGGCAGGGCCTAGCATGGTGCCCAGTCAACGGGTCAAGCGGAGAACACCATGAGCGAACCAGCTTCCACCGCCCACAAGGCTTTCGGCGATATCGCCCCGGCGCTGGCCGACTACACCGACCAGGTGCTGTTCGGCGATGTCTGGGAGCGCGCCGGGCTTTCGCCGCGTGACCGCAGCCTGGTCACCGTCTCCAGCCTGGTGGCGCGCTACCAGGCCAATGAACTGTATTTCCACCTGGGCAAGGCGCTGGACAACGGCCTGACCCGCGAGGAACTGATCGAAGCCATCACCCACCTGGCTTTCTATTCCGGCTGGCCCACGGCTTCCACCGCGCTGGGCGTCGCCCGCCGCGTGTTCGCCGAGCGCGATGCCGCCTGAGGAGCATTCCATGGAATACCGTTACCTGGGCCGTAGCGCCCTGAAAGTGTCGCCCCTGTGCCTGGGCGCGATGATGTTCGGCGGCGAGACCGACGAGCCGACCTCGCGGCGCATCATCGACAAGGCCTTCGAGCAGGGCGTCAATTTCATCGACACCGCCGACGTCTACCACAAGGGCCGCTCCGAAGAGGTGGTGGGTCGTGCGGTGGCTGCCCGGCGCGATGACTGGGTGATCGCCAGCAAGTTCGGCAACGCCCTGGGCGAGGGGCCGAACAACCGCGGCCAGTCGCGCAAGTGGATCTACCAGGCGGTGGAAGACAGCCTGCGCCGGCTGGGCACCGATTACCTGGACATCCTCTACTTCCATCGCACCGACGTCGATGCGCCGCTGGAAGAGGGCCTGCGTGCGGTGGGCGAGCTGATCCGCCAGGGCAAGGTGCGCTACTACGGCCTGTCCAACTTCCGTGGCTGGCGCATCGCCGAAGTGGTGCGCCTGGCCGACCAACTGGGCATGGACCGGCCGGTCTGCAGCGAGCCGCTGTACAACCTGGTGGACCGCACCGCCGAGGTCGAGCAATTGCCTGTCGCCGGCCACTACGGCATCGGGGTGGTGCCCTACAGCCCGTTGGCCCGCGGCGTGCTCACCGGCAAGTACCGGCCCGGCGCCGAGCCGCCGGCGGATTCACGCGTCGGCCGTGGCGACAAGCGTATCCAGCAGACCGAATGGCGCCCCGAATCCCTGCAGATCGCCCAGCGCATCGCCGAGCATGCGATCGCCCGTGGCACTACGCCGGCAGCGTTCGCGCTGGCCTGGGTGCTGAACAACCCGCTGGTCAGCTCGCTGATCGCCGGCCCGCGCACCGAGGAGCACTGGGATGGCTACCTGCCGGCGCTGGAGCTCCAGCTGACCGCCGAGGACGAAGCCTTCGTCGACAGCCTGGTGCCGCCCGGCCACGCCTCCACCCCCGGCTACAGCGATCCCGCCTATCCCGTCGAAGGCCGCCCGGCCCGTCGTTGAAATCCATCCACTCGAAGCGTCAGGAGCAATACCGATGAAGACCCTTGGATACGCCGCGCAGAACCCGCAGGACCCGCTCGGCCCCTTCACCTTCGAGCGCCGTTCGCTGCGCGACAACGACGTGGCGATGGACGTGCTCTACTGCGGCGTCTGCCATTCCGACCTGCACCAGGCCCGCAACGACTGGGGCTTCAGTCGTTACCCGATGGTGCCGGGCCACGAGATCGTCGGCCGGGTCACCGCCGTCGGACCGAAGGTGACGCGCTACAAGGTCGGCGACGCCGTGGCGGTGGGCTGCATGGTGGACTCCTGCCAGGAGTGCGATCAGTGCCGCAAGGGGGAGGAGCAGTTGTGCCGGCAGGGCAATACCCAGACTTACAACGGCGTTGATCGCGTGACCCGCGAAGCGACCCAGGGTGGTTATTCCAAGCAGTTGGTGGTGCGCGAGGAGTTCGTCCTGCGCGTGCCGGACGGCCTGGACCTGAGCAAGGCGGCGCCGCTGCTGTGCGCCGGCATCACCACCTATTCGCCGCTGCGTACCTGGAACGTAGGGCCGGGCAGCCGCGTGGGCGTGGTCGGTCTCGGCGGGCTGGGCCACATGGCGGTGAAGCTCGCCATCGGCCTGGGCGCCACGGTCACAGTGCTCAGCCGCACGGCGGACAAGCGCAGCGATGCCATGGAGCTGGGCGCCGATGCGCTGCTGGTGTCGTCGGATGCGCAGGCGATGAAGGCCGCGGCCAACAGCTTCGACCTGATCATCGACACCGTGCCGGTGAAGCACGATCTGAAACCCTACATGCCGCTGCTGGATATCGACGGCACGCTGGTGATGGTCGGGCAGGTTGGCCCCATCGACGAGATCAGCAGTATCCCGCTGCTGCTCGGCCGTCGGCGCATCGCCGGATCGCCCATCGGCGGCATCGCCGAGACTCAGGAAATGCTCGATTTCTGCGGCAAGAAGAACATCCTGCCGGAGTGCGAGATGATCCGCATGGACGAGATCAACCAGGCCTACGAGCGCATGGAACGCTCCGACGTGCGCTACCGCTTCGTCATCGATCTGGCCACGCTGTCCTGACCCGCAACGCCTTGCGCCGGGCTTTCAGTCCTGATGGCGCAGGGCGTCTACCAGCACCGTGAAGGCGCGGGATTTCTGCCGCCGGCTCGGGTAGTAGAGGTGGTAGCCGGGGAAGGTCGGGCACCAGTCTTCCAGCACTTTCTCCAGGCGCCCGGCGGCGACGTGCTCGGTGACCATGTCTGCGGGCAGGTAGGCCAGGCCGAAGCCATCCAGCGCGGCACGCAGGATGTGCGGGCTGCTGTTGAAGGTCAGCTGGCCTTCGACCCGCGCCTTCACTTCGTGGCCGTCCCTGCTGAACTCCCAGGCCATCAGCCCGCCGTAGGTCGGCAGGCGCAGGTTCAGGCAGTCGTGGCTGGCCAGTGCCGGCACGTCCAGCGGCCGTCCCTTGCGCGCGAGGTAGGCGGGGCTGGCCACCACTGCCATGCGCAGGTCCGGGGCGATGCGCACGGCAATCATGTCCTTGGCCACCTGGTCGCCCAGGCGCACACCGGCGTCGAAGCGTTCGGCGGCGATGTCGGTCAGGCCGTAGTCGATGCTCACCTCGACCTTGATGTCCGGGTAGTCCGGCAGCACTTTCGCCAGCTTCGGCCAGAGCACGGTGCTGGCCGCGTGCTCGGCGGCGGTGATGCGCAGGGTGCCGACCGGCTTGTCACGGAAGTCGCTCAGGGCCGCCAGCTCCGCCTCGATCTCCTCGAAGCGCGGCGCCAGCGTCTGCATCAGGCGTTCGCCGGCTTCGGTGGGGGACACGCTGCGGGTGGTGCGGCTGAGCAGGCGCAGGCCCAGGCGGGTTTCCAGCGCGCGGATGGTGTGGCTCAGCGCCGACTGGGAGACGCCCAGCTGCGCCGCCGCCTTGGTGAAGCTGCCTTCGCGCGCGACGGTGACGAAGGCGATCAGGTCGTTGAAGTTTTCCCTTGGCATCTCGGCTCCGCTGCGTCCAGCGCGGCGGGGAGCCGCGCCGGGGCAGTGTATCCGATGGTTAGACGGTGACCACGACTTTGCCGAACTGCTGGTTGGACTCCAGGTAGCGGTAGGCCTCGGCTATCTCGTCGAAGGCGAAGGTGCGGGCGATCACCGGGCGCAGCGAGCCGTCTGCGAGGCCTGTGTAAATGAACTCCGTGGCTTCGCGCAGGCGCTGCGGATTTTCCAGCACTTCATAGACGCGATAGCCACGCAGGACCAGAGAACGGCTCAGTACCTCGAACAGCGGGAAGGGCGTGGGTTCGGGGCTCAGGCCGCCGTACTCGATGAGGATGCCGCCCTCGGCCATGGCCGCGGTCAGCGCTTCGAAGATCGGGCCGCCCACCGGGTCGAACACCACTCGGGCGCCGGCCTTGCCGGTGATCTCGAGCAGGCGCGAGCGCAGGTTCTCCTCTTCGCTGGCGATGACTTCGGCGGCGCCGGCCTGCAGGAGAGCTTCGCGTTTGGCCGAGGTGCGGGTCACGGCGATGGGCACCGCGCCCACGCGCCGGGCGATCTGGATGGCGGCGAGGCCGACGCTGCTCGATGCGGCAGTGATGACGACGAAGTCTCCCTCGCGCAGCCCGGCGACCTGAATCAGAGCGCCATAGGCGGTCAGGTACTGCATCCAGGTGGCGGCAGCGTCGTTCCAGCCCTGTCCCGGCGGGTTCTTCACCAGGCGAGCTTGCGGAACCACCAGATGCTCGGCGTGAGTCGGGTCTTCCTGCATCGAGGTCGGCGGCAGGACACTCACCGCATCCCCCGGAGCGAATCCGCGCACCGCGCTGCCCACGGCCTGGACCACGCCGCTGGCCTCCAGTCCCAGTCCGGAAGGGAACTGTGGGCTCTCGATGTAGCGGTCAGTGCGCAGCAGCGATTCGGCGCGATTCAGCCCCAGGGCCTTGACCCGGATACTCACTTCATCTGCGCCGGGCTGGCGAACTTCCACCGGCTCTAGGCGCAGGACTTCCGGGCCGCCGATCTGGTGGAAACGAACGGCGCGGGTCTTGGTGCTTTCCATGTGATGCTCCCATACGAAAGTGATTTGACGTAAAGCGACTATCAGTCATGGGATTTGCCCGATAAATGGCGTATAGAAACAGTTGGTCGAAATCAGGGGTTTCGAATGGATCGTCTGACCAGTATGGAAGTCTTTGTCCGAGCGGTGGACCTCGGCTCCTTCGCGGCGGCAGCGGATGCCCTGGAAATGTCTGCACCGATGGTGGGCAAGCACGTGCGCTTTCTCGAGGAGCGCCTGGGCGCCCAGTTGCTGATGCGCAGCACGCGCCGGCAGAGCCTGACCGAGGCGGGGCGGATTTATTACGAGCGCTGTCGCATGTTGCTGGCCGATGCGGAGGCGGCGGACATCCTTGCCGCCGGCGAAGTGGCTGAGCCGCGTGGTCGGCTGCGGGTGGCGATGCCGGTGCATTTTGGTCGGCGCTGCGTGGCGCCGGTCCTGCTGGAACTGGCGCAGCGCTATCCGCAACTGGAGCTGGACCTGCGCTTCAGTGACCGCCTGACGGACCTGGCGGAAGAGCAGATCGACCTGGCGATCCGCACGGGAGAACCGCAGCCCAGGGACGGCATCATTGCGCGGCGCATCGGCCGGCAGCGCATGGTGGTGTGTGCGGCGCCAGCTTACCTGGAGCAGCACGGGCGACCGGCGAGTATCGAGGAGCTGGCCGCGCACCGGGTGCTGGTCTACCACCGCTCCGGACGGATCAATCCGTGGCTGTTCCCCCGTGAGGGGTTGGAGCCGGCGGAGTTCGCGCCGAGCTCCCGGCTGCGTTTCGACGACCTGGCAGCCATTGCCGACGCAGCAGTGCGCGGCATGGGGCTGGCGTGGTTGCCCTACTGGCTGGTACGCGAGGTCATCGAGGCGGGGGCGCTGGAGGAGTTGCTGCCGGGGCAGCCGGGCTTCCTCTACGACGTTCATGCGACCTGGCTGCAGACCACCCAGCTGCCGCGCAAGGTGCGGCTGGCAATCGATGCGCTGGTCGAGGTGATGCCCGGCCTTGTAATGCCGGCGCAGGAGTAGGGCGGTCGTGCCGACCGCCTGAGGGTGTCACTTGGCCGGAGTGAGCTGCAGCACGCGGTCGCGGCCACCTTCGGCGAGCAGGTAGCCGCCCTTGCCGTCGGGCACGATGGACTGCGGTGCCTTGAGGAATGACAGGATGGTGCGCGGTTCACCCTTGCCG
The DNA here is from genome assembly GCF_014852215.1 of Pseudomonas sp. PDM19. Lineage (NCBI taxonomy): Bacteria > Pseudomonadati > Pseudomonadota > Gammaproteobacteria > Pseudomonadales > Pseudomonadaceae > Pseudomonas > Pseudomonas sp. PDM19. Next base: position 926,463 of record NZ_JACVBG010000001.1, read on the forward strand.
TCCCACAGCAGCAGGCGCGCGCGGTGGGTGGAGTCTTCGCTGATCCACAGGCCGCGCTGGTCGCACATCAGGAAGGTGGGCTGGTTCAGGCCGGAGAGCAGGGCCGGGTCCTTGCCGTCGTCGCTGAACTGGTGCACCACGCCTTTCTTCTTTTCGGTGTAGAGCAGCTTGCCGTCGGTGCAGCGGGTGACGGATTCGGTTTCCTGCAGTTTGTCGCGCAGCACGGTCAGTGCGCCATCGCTCCACCGGTAGCGCAGCAGGCGGCCGTCGTCGCGGCGGTCCTCGATGGCATAGAGGTTTTCACCGTCGTCCCACAGGCCCTGGACGGACTGGCCCATGAACAGGTCGGTGACCTTGCCGTCCCTGAGCAACTGCACCGGTTTGCCGTCGGATTCCTGGCTGAACACCCAGCCGCCCTGGGCGGCGATCATGCCGTCAGGCTTGGACAGCCCGTCGACTATGACCCGGCGCTCGCCGTCGGCGGCGATACGCAGGATGTTGCCCTTGTCCTTCTTCAACTCCTGGCTGACCAGTAGGCCGCCATCGGGCAGCGGTACCAGCGACGCGGCTTTCTGCACGTTCTTGTGCAGCACCTCCACGGACCAGCCATCGGTGGCCTGCACCGGATAGAAGCCTTGCCAGGCGAAGAAGCCAAGGGCGGCCACGACAATGGAGCCGGTGCCGATCAGGGCAAAGCGAATCAGCGGGCGGCGGGGCGAACGCACGGAAGTCTGGGACATGTATCGGCTGCCAAAACTGAAGGTGGGCAACACTGGGGCGATCCATTTGGATTTATGCCTTCCTGGCATCCAGCGCGCAGCCGGGCATGGTAACCAGACAGTTCATCGGTGAGCTAGGGCGAAACAGCGTGATAGACATCACGCGGGGCAGGGCGGGTACGCCGGGGCAATCGTCGTAAATCCGACCATATTGGGACGAATGTGCCGCGAATTGGCAGACATTGCCTGGGGAATTTGCGGTGTTTTGTCGCGTATGTGCTGATTTGCCGGCCATGCGGGAGAACTGGGAAGACGGCTTGATGGCCAATGGCCTACAATTCCTGCGTCCTTTGCTGAGGACAATCCAGACGGCTGTTGCGGACAGGAAGTCCGCAACAGCCGTTTTCTTTTGTGTGCTTATTGCTCGGCCAGACGAATCACGGAGTCCGCTTTGGCCGACAGGACCTCGGGTTTCTGCAGGCGCGTCGGGACGCCCCGCAGCACTGGACCCAGCTCGCTGGTGCTGACGGGCTTGCCGAACAAATGCCCTTGCGCCGATTCGCACTCCAGGGTTTGCAGTTGACGATGCTGGCTGGCGTTCTCGACACCCTCGGCCACCACCATAAGACCCAGTTCGCGGCCAAGGGCCAGCGCATTGCGCAGGACGATGTGGCGGCGCGGATCGCCGTTGTTGAGGTCGGCAAGGAAGGTTCGGTCCAGCTTCAGTTCGGTGAACGGCAGTTCGACCAGGCGCTGCAGCGTGGAGTGGCCGGAGCCGAAATCATCGATCGCCAGACCGCAACCGAGCAGGCGCAGGCGCAGTACGTTTTCCAGGCTTAGCGGCGGCGCATGCAGCGGCGAAGTCTCGGTCAGTTCGAAGGTGACATTTTTCGGGTCCATCTCCAGTCGACGGAATACACGTTCGACAGCGGAGGCGAAGTCTGTCTGCGCCAACTGCTCGGATTCCAGATTGAAGGAAAGCTCCAGGTCGGCGCGATTGTGCGCCCGCAGTGCCTCGATGGCCTGACGCATCAGTTCGAACAACCCTTTGTCGAGCTGCCCATTGCGACGCAGGACCGGCAGGAATTCGCCGGGTGCCAGCAGTTGCCCGTCTTCGCGCTGCCAGCGGGCCAGTACTTCGAAGCCGTAGATCTGTGCCGTGGCAACTGTCACTTTCGGCTGCAGGAAGGCGCGCAGGGCGCCGCTGCCCAGCACCTCGGCGGGCGTCCCTTCTTTGCTCTGCTCCCCCTGCTGAGAGAGTGCGGAACGCGCTTCCTGTGGCTGGAAGTCCGCCAGCAGTGCGCGCAGGCGCTCCAGCGTGGCGGCTTCGTTGCCGAGCCAATAGACCTTCAGACCCTGCACCTGCAGAAGATGGGCGAGGGCGGTCCAGGTACCCGGCGCCAGTTCGCCGCTGACCACAACGCCTTGAGCTAGCCCTTCTCGGGCCACAGTCTGGAGAAACTCCAGACGCGCCACCGGCTCGCTGCGCACATCGCAGATCAACAGGTGTACGCCACCCAGGCTGCGCAGGCGGTCCAGCGCGAAGGCGTTGCTGGATACCTCCGACAGGAAGCTGTAGCCGAGATGGTGCAGCGCGGTGACGGCGGTCGAGCGGTGCAGCCCGGAGGCCTGGAGTACCAGCGCGGAAAGGGGAGGCATGGAGTTTTACTCACGGAAGATTGGCTTGGCACATTTTCGAAAACGACGCCCGCCATGTGAGGCAGGGGATTCCAGTTCTTCTGTCAGTTAAATCCGACTCTGTGGGCTCGACCTGACTTCGGGTAGATGTATCCCTTCCGAAAGGAGACTGATGGTCGATCCCTTGAGGAGTTTTCATGCAGTAAATTTCTGCTCCAATCCCCATCGGTTGGCTCGCTCAGCTCTGGCATGCGCCTGCCACGCGGCACTCCGGTGAAACCCGCGGTCGACCCTCGCGGTCCCACATGTTAGGGTCCTTGGGCTCCCTTTCACGTCCGCAACGGCTACCCACGGCCTGCGGCACGCCCTGAACATGGAGAAATGGCTCATGTCACGTCCCGTACCAAGGGGACCTGTCGACACCGCCATGGTCCCGCATAGCGAGGCCTCAGCCACTGCGCTGCTGAACCTCTGGCTCAGCCGACCTCAGCAGACCGCACTGTTCCTGGATGTCGACGGAACCCTTCTGGACATCGCCGAATCTCCCGGCGCGGTTGTCGTACCGCCCGGGCTGCTCGATGCCCTCACGCACCTGCACCGCCGACTCGACGGTGCCCTGGCCCTGATCAGCGGCCGCCCGGTCGAAGAACTCGACCGGCTCCTGCAACCCTTGCGTCTTGCCGCCAGTGGTGGCCATGGCGCGCACTGGCGCGAAAGTGGCGACCGCCCCTTGCGCCGCACCAGCAAAGACCTGCCTGCCTGCGTGCGAGTGCAGTTGAACGCCCTGGCGAACCGGTATGTCGGAATCCAGGCCGAGGACAAGGGCAGCAGCTACGCGCTGCACTACCGCTCCGCACCCTCGCTCGCCGCAGCACTGCATGTCGAGTTGCAGGCTTTGCTGCGCGCGCCGGAGGGCGCAGGGCTGCGCTTGCTCAACGGCAAGCAGGTCTACGAAGTCGTCCCCGAAGGCGTCGACAAGGCCCAGGCGATCCAGCGGCTGCTGGGTATGCCTGGCTTCGCGGGACGGCTGCCGCTGTATATCGGCGACGACGTCACCGACGAGCCCGCCATCGCGTTGATGCCGGCGCTGGGCGGCCTCGGCCTTTCGGTCGGGCGTGCCTTGCCCGGTGCCAGCGCGGTGTTCAGCGACGCGGCGGATGTCCGCGCCGCTCTGATGCAAGCAGGAGGAATCAACCGATGACGAACCGGCACGAAGGTGCTCTGGAACTGGGCCTGATCGGCAACTGCCGGGTGGCCGCGCTGGTCAATCCGCAGGCACGGCTGGTCTGGTGGTGCTACCCGAACTTCGATAGCGATCCGGCTTTTTCCCGGCTACTGGCCGGCGATGATGAGAAAGGCTTTGCCGATGTGGTGCTGGAGAACCAGGCCAGCAGCACGTCCGACTACCAACGCAACACGGCGATCATCACCACCGTGCTGCAGGACGACAACGGCGGCGCGGTGCGCATCACCGATTTCGCTCCGCGTTTCCTGCAGCACGGCCATGTCTACCGCCCGGCGCAGCTGTGCCGGTTGATCGAGCCCATCGAGGGCGTACCGAAGATCACCCTGCGTGTGCGTCCGACCCACGGCTACGGCAAGCCGAGCCAGGGCGCCACCGGTTCCAGCCATATCCGCTACCTGGAAGGTGATGAGCCGCTGCGCCTGACCACCGACGCGCCGCTGGCCTATATCCAGCACGAAACGCCATTCGCCCTGCGCCATCCCGTGAGCCTGGTGATCGGCCTCGATGAACCGCTCGACAACGCTCCCGGCGAAGTGGTCCGCGATTATCTCAAACGCACCCAGAACCACTGGCACGACTGGGTGCGCGGGCTGGCCATCTGCTTCGAATGGCAGCCGGTGGTGATCCGCTCGGCGATTACCCTGAAACTCTGCAATTTCGAGGACACCGGGGCGATCATCGCCGCTGCCACCACCTCCGTGCCGGAGGCGCCCGACTCGCAGCGCAACTGGGACTACCGCTATTGCTGGCTGCGCGATGCCTACTTCGTGATCCTCGCCCTCAACCGCCTGGGCGCCACGCGGACCATGGAGGGGTACATCGACTTCATCACCACCGTGGCCAGCGGTGATGCCGAGCTCAAGCCGCTGTACGGCATCATCCCCAATCAGGATCTCACCGAGCGCATCGAGCCGGATCTTGCCGGCTTCCTCAACCACGCGCCGGTGCGGGTCGGCAATCAGGCGGTTGAGCAGAACCAGCACGACGTGTTCGGCTCGGTGGCGCTGGCGGTGCTGCAGAGTTTTGTCGACGAGCGCCTGCCCAATCCCAGCAGCGAGGGCATGCTGCAACTGTTGGAGAACCTGGCCGCCAAGGCCGTGCACGCGGCGTTCGAACCCGACGCCGGCATCTGGGAATACCGCGGCCGGCAACGCATCCATACCCATTCCGCGCTGCTCTGCTGGGTCGCTTGCGACCGCGTCGGGCGCATCGCCAAACGCCTGGGCCGCGGCGAGGAAGCCGGCGACTGGATGGACAAGGCGGCCAACCTGCGCGAACGCATCCTCGCCGAGGCCTGGAGCGAGAAGAAGCAATGTTTCACTGGCGCTTTCGGCCATGACGACCTCGATGCCAGCGTGCTGCTGATGAACGAGCTGGGCATCATCGAGGCCGATGACCCGCGCTTCATCGCCACGGTCGAGTGCATCGGTCGTGAGCTCAACGTCAACGGGCAAATGCTGCGCTATGCCGCGGCGGATGATTTCGGCGTGCCGGAAACCGCCTTCCTGGTGGTGAAATTCTGGTACCTCGACGCGCTGGCGGCCATCGGCCGCGTCGATGAAGCGCGCGAGTTGTTCGAGCAGCTGATCGCCTCGCGCAATCGTTACGGACTGCTTTCCGAGGACCTGCACCCGGACACCGGCGAACTCTGGGGGAACATTCCACAGACCTACTCCATGGCCGGGCTGATCAATTCCGCCATGCGTCTTTCCATTGGCTGGGAGGAAGGTCTATGCCGCGCCTCGTGGTGATATCCAACCGGGTCGCGATCCCCGACGAGAACGGCCCGGCGCCGGGCGGGCTGGCCGTGGCGGTGGACGCCGCCATGCGCAACCGCGAGGGCATCTGGTTCGGCTGGAGCGGTGAGAAAGCCGAGGAGCCCGGCCCGCCGACCATGGTCCAGCGCGACAACCTGCAGTACATCCTCACCGACCTGCATCCGCAGGACTTCGACGAGTACTACAACGGCTTTGCCAACCGCGTGCTCTGGCCGATCCTGCATTACCGGGTGGACCTGGCCGAGTTCAACGAGGCCGAGTTCGGCGGCTACCAGCGGGTCAACGAGTTCTTCGCCGAGCGCCTGAGCCCGCTGCTGGAGGAGGACGACGTCCTCTGGGTCCACGACTACCATCTGATCCCCCTGGCTTCGGCCCTGAGGCAGCGCGGGCATGGCAACCGCATCGGCTTCTTCCTGCATATCCCGATGCCGCCGGCCGACCTCATCACCGCGCTGCCGCATCACGACGAACTGATCCGCGCGCTCACCGAGTACAACCTGATCGGCTTCCAGACTGAAAACGACGCCAGCAACTTCGCCCGCTATCTGACCCGCGTGGTTGGCGCGGCGACTCCCGATGGCCGGCGCTATCACCTGGAGGACCAGCATTTTCGCGTCGGCGTCTTCCCGGTGGGCGTGGACGCGGCCGGTTTCCGCCGACTGGCCGAAGAGGCCTCGCAGAGCCAGGCAGCCGAGGACCTGCGCGAAAGCCTGGGCGGTCGCGCGCTGATGGTGGGGGTGGACCGTCTCGACTACTCCAAGGGCATCGTCAACCGGCTGGACGGCTACGAGCGCTTCCTCGAGCGCAACCCGGACTGGCACAACCGCGTCACCTGCCTGCAGATATCACCGGGCAGCCGCCAGGACATCCCCGAATATGCCGACATCGACGCAGCTGTGAGCGCGCGGGTAGGGCACATCAACGGGCGCTTCGGCGCCGTGTCCTGGGTGCCGCTGCGTTATGTGGCGCGCAACCACCAGCGCGCCGACATCGCCATGGTCATGCGCCACGCGCGGATCGGCCTGGTGACGCCGCTGCGCGACGGGATGAATCTGGTCGCCAAGGAGTTCGTCGCCGCCCAGGACCCGGACGATCCCGGCGTGCTTATCCTCTCCCAGTTCGCCGGCGCCGCCGCCGAGCTGGGCGGCGCGCTGATCATCAATCCTCACGACCGCGATGCCCTGGCCGACGCCATGCAGCGGGCCCTGAGCATGCCGCTCAAGGAGCGCCAGGCACGTCATCGCGACATGTATGCGGTGCTGGAGGCCAACGACATCCGCTTCTGGGGGCCCAGCTTCATCGATGCGCTGACGCGGCCGGGCAGGGCGCTGAACTGGCTGTCGAACCATTACCTCAGCCACTGAAACGCAAAACCCCGCCATCGCGGGGTTTTCTTCATGCATTCAAACGCTCAGGGCGCCGGTTTCTTCCCATCGGACTTTGCCCATTGCGACTTCCGCTCGACCTTCACTGCCAGTTGGCCAACGGGGATTTCCTGGATTTCGCCACCCTGGGAGAGGAAAGCGGCAATCTTTTCATCGAGCTCCGAACGTTCGCGAATTAGCTGTGAATCAGTCATGAAGTCACCTTTGCGTTGGGCGCCAAACCGGCCCGGCCAGCCTACACGTCTTTGACCTGTCGCGTCGTAATTGCTCGACCATTTGTCAAAATCACCACTGGTCGTGAAAAAAAGCTATGAATTAGCGCCAAACCTTGTATTCTGCATGGGCTGCCTGCCCAGTAACGAGTTCCGCGACTTGATGTTCTTCTACAAGATGCTCCATCTCCTCGGCACCTCTTCACTACGCATTCAGCTCATCGCCGGTCGGCTTTCGGCCGGCCTTTAGCATTCTTTTAGGAGACAACATCATGTCCGATCGTCAAAACGGCATCGTCAAGTGGTTCAACGCTGAGAAGGGCTTCGGCTTCATCACCCCGGAAAGCGGCCCGGACGTATTCGTTCACTTCCGTCAGATCGAAGGCAACGGCTACAAGTCCCTCGACGAAGGCCAGAAGGTCAGCTTCGTTGTGACTGCCGGCCAGAAAGGCCCGCAAGCTGAACAAGTTCGCGCTGTCTAATCGACATCGCTGACGAAAGAGCCCCGCTTCGGCGGGGCTTTTTTTTGTCTGCGATTTGCCCGCTGACTCTTGATGATGCTTTCGGGGGCACAAACAAAAACGCCCGGTGCACTGCACCGGGCGTTTTTCGTGGCTGGGCGCTGAGCGCTCAGGTCATTCCTGTTGCGGGTCGAACTGTTTGTCGCGGATCAGCAGGGCGGGGATGACGCCGCAGATGAAGTACGCCGCACCCATCACCAGGAAGCCGACGCCAATGGACATCTGCGTGGCGAGGAAGCCGATCACCGCCGGGGCGATGGCTGCGCCGATGCGGCCGATGTTGTACGCACCGCCGACTGCCGTGCCACGGAAAGCGGCGGCGAAGCTTTCGGTCATGTAGGTCGCGTTCACGCCGTACGGGATGCCATAGAGGAAGCCGAATACCACCAGCATCCAGAGAATGTTCTCGGGGCTGTGGAACAGCACGATCACCGGCAGGAACACGGCGGTGCCCAGGGCGCCGAAGGAGAACACGGTGCGGCGGCCGAACCAGTCGGCGGCGACGCCGGCCAGTACCTTGCCCAGGATCATCGCGGCATAAGTGCCCACCAGGTACGAGGTCATGGCCTTGAAGTTCATGCCCATCTCGGTTTCCAGGTACGACGGCATCCAGTTGTTCACACCGTAGTAGCCGAACTGCAGGAAACCGGCGGTCAGTGCCCAGAACAGGAACATGCGGCTGGCCTTCGGGTCGGCGAAGATCTGCTTGAAGGCATTCTGCCGGGGTGCAGTGGCTGCGCGGCCGGATGAGCCTTCGGCCTTGCGCTGCTGGCGTTCTGCTTGCGCCTGGACCCAGGCGGCGGGTTCGGGGATCAGCTTGCGCATCGCCACGGCCAGCACCACCGGGATGATGGCGATGTAGAACAGGTAGCGCCAGCCATGGTCCGGCAGGATCCAGCCGGCCAGCAGGGTGGCGACGATGTAGCCGACCGACCAGCCGGCCTGCAGGGTGCCGAGCACGGTGGTGCGGTATTTGGTCGGCACGTATTCGGCCATCAGCGTGTTGCAGGCCACGTACAGGGCGCCGAGGCCCAGCGAGGCGACGAAGCGCGCGGCGGCGAACTGCCAGTAGTTGTGGGTCAGCCCGAGCACTGCGGTGCCGACCGAGAACAGCACGATGGTCCAGACCACGGTCTTGACCCGGCCGAAGCGGTCGCAGGCCCAGCCGCCGTAGATGCCGCCGAAGGCCATGCCGGCCAGAGTGACGCTGCCCAGGCTGCCGGCCTGGAGGTTGCTCAGGCCGAACTCGGCCTTGAGGCTGGTGAGGCTGTAGGAGAGGAGCATCAGGTCTGCGCCATCGATCAGCAGGCCGATGAAGCAGAAGGCGAAGACCAGGACCCAGGTCTTGCTCTGGGTGGCGGCGCTCGCAGCCGGTGCGGAAGCAGTGTTTTCCATGAACGAATTACCTGTTGTAGTTGTTGGCGGGGCGGTTGGCCGACCCTCGGTAAGCGTGCGTGCGAATCCTGCCGGCAGGCGCGTGGTGCGTGGCCACGCGCTGCCGAATCGGGTGCCTCAGAACTGGTGCATCAGGACTGGGCTTCGCGGATCATGTTGCGGGCGATGATCACCTGCTGGATCTGGGTGGTGCCCTCGTAGAGTCGGAACAGGCGGACGTCGCGGTAGAAGCGCTCGATGGCGTACTCGCTGACGTAGCCGGCGCCGCCGTGGATCTGTACGCAGCGGTCGGCCACGCGGCCGCACATCTCGGTGGCGAACATCTTCGCGCAGGAGGCCTCGGTGCTGACGTTGCGTCCCTCATCGCGCTTGCGTGCGGCGTCCAGCACCATGCAGCGGGCGGCGTAGATCTCGGCCTTGCTGTCGGCCAGCATTGCCTGGATCAACTGGAACTCGGCGATCGGCTGGCCGAACTGCTTGCGCTCCAGGGCATATTGCAGCGCGTCGGCGAGCATGCGCTCGGCGGCGCCGACGCTCAGCGCGGCGATGTGCAGGCGGCCCTTGTCGAGCACTTTCATGGCGGTCTTGAAGCCCACGCCCTCGACGCCGCCGATCAGTTGGCTGGCGGGGATGCGCACGTTGTCGAAGATCACGTCGCTGGTGTGCGCGCCTTTCTGGCCCATCTTGTGGTCCGGCTTGCCCAGGGAAATGCCTGGGGTGCCGCGCTCGACGATGAACGCGCTGATGCCGCCGGAGCCCTTGATCGCCGGGTTGGTGCGGGCCATCACGGTATAGATGCCGGCATGCGGGGCGTTGGTGATGAAGCGCTTGGTGCCGTTGAGCACGTAGAAGTCGCCATCGCGCACGGCGGTGGTCTTCAGCGAGGCGGCATCGGAACCCGAGTCCGGCTCGGTCAGGCAGAAGGCGCTAAGCAGTTCGCCGCTGGCGAGCCTGGGCAGGTAGTGGGCTTTCTGCTCCGGCGTGCCGTCGATCAGGATGCCGATGGAACCGATGCCGTTGTTGGTGCCGATGTAGGAGCGGAAGGCGGGGGAGGTGCGGCCGAGTTCGAAGGTGATGTTCACCTCTTCTTCCATGGTCACGCCCAGGCCGCCGAACTCTTCGGGGATGGTCAGGCCGAACAGGCCCATCTCGCGCATCTGCTGGACGATGTCCTGCGGGATCGCGTCGGTCTCGGCGACCTCGTTCTCCCGCGGGATCAGCACTTCGCCGACGAACTGGTGGATGGAATCCAGAAGTATCTGCAGCGTTTCTGGGTCTCGGATCATGTGCACTCCTCAAAAGGCCCGCGAGCGGGCCTGTCTTCCGAGGCACCGTCACCCGAGATTCAGCGAGCGGCGGCACCTATGTTGTTGACCATGTTGATCAGGCGGGGCCCGATGTCGTCCTCGAGCTTCTCGCGTGTCAGCTGGAAGCTCGGGCCGCCGCAGTTGAAGGCCAGGAGCCCGTACTGCGGATGTACCAAGGGCACGGCGACGGAGTTGACGTCGCGGTGCCATTCGCCGATCGACAGGCAGTAGCCGTAATCGGTGAAGTCCCTGAAAGCACGGTCCAGACCCTTGCGGATGGCCGGCCAGTTTTCCGGTTCGCGCTGGCGAACGTGGTCGAGCAGGAATTCCCGCTCGTTCTCCGGCATCGCCGCGAGGCACGCGCGGCCCACCGAGCTCGCCGCCAGCGGCAGGTAACTGCCGATCTGCCGGCGCATCGTCATGTTTCCCTGGCCCTGCACGACGTCCACATAGACCATCTGCAGGCGGTCGCGGGCGGCCATGGCCACCGCCGCCTGGGCGTGGTTGGCCAGTTCCTCCATCAGCGGATGGGCCACCGCGCGGATCGACAGGTTCGACAGCATCGCGTAGCCGAAACCCAGCACGCCGACGTCCAGCTGGTACTTGCCTGAATGCACCTCGCGCTTGAGGCAACCCAGGCGCATCAGGGTGTTGGTCAGGCGTGTCACGGTCGGCTTGGGCAGGTCGGTCTTGCGCGCCAGGTCCTGGTTGCTCAGCACGTTTTCCCGTGGCGTGAAGCAACGCAGGATCTCCAGGCCGCGAGCCAGGGCCGTCACGAACTGGCCGCTGTTTTCCTCTTCGCTCAGTGCCGTGGCGGGGTCATACAGTCCCCGTTCCAGCAGGCCGATCTCACCTTCGTTTTTCGTCGGCGCAGCCGAGTCCATCTCCGTCTTGTTGCGGCGCATGGTAGAACCCCTATTCACGGAAAATCAATAAAATAAAATGCAGTTTCGTCAGGCGAAATTGTAATGGGTCTGGACTGGTTAGTACAGGCGTACCCTTAAAAATATTCAAAGCCGCGTATTTAAAGGCTTTTAGAGGGTGTGTCGATCTTCACCGTTTACAGGCTGGATGAGGTGTCACTATGATGAAATCGAAATACGGAATGTAGTTTCGTCAGACGAAACAACTAAGAGGTCAGAGCTCCAATGAATACCAGCGTGGTTCATCTCGATATCCAGGCCGATGGTGTGGCGGTCGTCCGCATCGACCGACCGGAAGCCAAGAACGCCTTGAATGCTGCCGTGCGCCAGCAGCTGGCCGAGCACTTCCGTGCCCTGAGCGAAAATCGCGACGTTCGCGCGGTGGTGCTGACCGGGGGAGAGGAATGCTTCGTCGCCGGGGCGGACATCCGCGAATTCGCCCAGGCCAGCCCCATCGAGATGTACCGCCGCCATACCGAGCTGCTGTGGGAGGCCATCTCGCGCTGCCCGAAACCGGTGATCGCCGCCGTGAATGGCTTCGCCCTGGGCGGCGGCTGCGAGCTGGCGATGCACTGCGACATCATCGTCGCCGGTGAGTCGGCACGCTTCGGCCAGCCGGAAGTGAAGCTCGGGCTGATGCCCGGCGCGGGTGGCACCCAACGGCTGATCCGCGCCGTGGGCAAGTTCCAGGCGATGCGCATTGCCCTGACCGGCTGCCTGATCAAGGCGCCGGAAGCCCTGGCCATCGGCATGCTCAGCGAGGTGGTGGAAGATGCGCGCACGCTGCCCCGCGCGCTGGAGCTGGCCGCCGAGATTGCCGCGCTACCGCCGCTGGCCGTGGCACAGATCAAGGAAGTGATGCTCGCCGGCGCCGACCTGCCGCTGGAGAGCGCCCTGACCCTGGAGCGCAAGGCCTTCCAGCTGCTGTTCGATTCGCAGGACCAGAAGGAGGGCGCCGCCGCCTTCCTGGAAAAACGCAAAGCCAGTTTCCTGGGGGAATGAGCATGACCCTTTCTTTCAGCATCGAGCGCATGGCCATCGTCGGCACCGGCGTCATGGGCAGCGGCATCGCCCAGATCGCCGCCCAGGCCGGCATCCAGGTGAAACTCTTCGACGCCCGTGACGGCGCCGCACAAACCGCCCGCGACAACCTCGGCCGGACCCTCGCCAAACTGGCGGAGAAGGGCAAGATCACCACCGCCGAGGCCGACGCCACCCTGGCGCGCCTGCTGGTCGCCGGCTCCCTGAGCGAGCTGGCGGATTCCGACCTGGTGGTCGAAGCGATCATCGAGCGCCTGGATGCCAAGCAGGCGCTGCTGGCCGAGCTGGAAGCCGTGGTCAGTGCCGAGTGCATTCTCGCGACCAATACCTCGTCGCTGTCGGTCACCAGCATCGCCCGTGGCTGCCAGCATCCGCAGCGGGTGGCAGGCTTCCACTTCTTCAACCCGGTGCCGCTGATGAAAGTGGTCGAGGTGATCGACGGCCTGGCCAGTGATCCGCAGGTCGGCGACAGCCTGGTGGCGCTGGCCGCGCGCATGGGCCATCGCGGCATCCGCGCCAAGGACACCCCCGGCTTCATCATCAACCACGCCGGCCGCGCCTACAGCACCGAGGCGCTGCAGATGCTCAAGGAAGCCATCGCCGAACCGGCCGACATCGACCGCATCCTGCGCGAGGGCCTGGGCTTCCGCATGGGCCCGCTGGAATTGTTCGACCTGACTGCGCTGGATGTTTCCCATCCGGTGATCGAGTCCATCTACAACCAGTTCTACCAGGAGCCGCGCTATCGCCCGGCGGCGCTGACCCGGCAGATGCTCGAGGCCGGTTTCGTCGGGCGCAAGGTCGGGCGCGGCTTCTATCGCTATGCCGACGGCAAGATGATCGATGCGCCCGCTCCGCAACCGGTGCCGAACGTGGCCGCCCTGCCGCCGGTGTGGATCGGTGCGGAGAACGACCAGGATCGCGAACTGCTCGGCGAACTGCTGAAGAAGCTTGGCGCGACCCTGGAGCAGGGCGCCCAGCCAAGCAGCGAGGCGCTGTGCCTGCTGGCTCCCTATGGCGTTGACGCCACCACGGCGTGCCAGAGCTTCGCTACCGACCCGGCGCGTACCCTGTGCATCGACCTGCTGCTGGATCTGCAACGCCACCGCTGCCTGATGCAGAACCCGGCGACCTCCAGCGCCATGCGCGACGCCGCCCATGCGCTGCTGGCGGCTGACGGCGTGGGCGTCACCGTCATCAATGACAGCGTCGGCTTCGTCGCCCAGCGCGTACTGGCGCTGATCGTCAACCTGGCTGGCGACATCGTCCAGCAGCGCATCGCCAGCGTCGATGACCTCGACGAAGGTGTGCGCCGTGGCCTGGGTTACCCGCAGGGCCCGCTGGCCTGGGGCGACAGCGTCGGCCCGGCGCGCCTGCTGAGCATTCTCGAACGCATGACCGGCCTGACCGGCGACGCCCGCTATCGCCCCGGCCCCTGGCTGCGCCGCCGCGCCGCGCTGGGGTTGTCGCTGCGCCATGCCGACCCCGCGCTGGGCTGACGCCCGGCGTCCACCTCTTTCAAGGAGACCTCCATGCTCAATGCCTTTATCTACGCCGGCCTGCGCACCCCCTTCGGGCGCCATGGCGGCGCCCTGGCCCCGGTACGCCCGGACGATCTGATCGCCCAGGTGATCCGCGAGCTGCTGGCCCGCACCAGCGTGCCCGGTGAAGCCATCGAGGACGTGATCCTCGGCAACACCAACCAGGCCGGCGAAGACAGCCGCAATATCGCCCGCCATGCCGCGCTGCTCGCCGGCCTGCCGGTGACCGTACCGGGACAGACGGTGAACCGCCTGTGCGCCAGCGGCCTGGCGGCCGTCATCGACGCGGCGCGTGCCGTGACCTGTGGCGAAGGCGAGCTGTTCGTCGCTGGCGGCGTGGAAAGCATGTCCCGCGCGCCCTTCGTCATGGCCAAGGCCGAGGCCGCCTACAGCCGCGACCTGACGGTGTTCGACAGCACCATCGGCGCGCGCTTCCCCAACCCGAAGATCATCGCCGGGTTCGGCAACGACAGCATGCCGGAGACCGGCGACAACGTAGCCCGCGAGTTCGGCATCAGCCGCGAGCAGGCCGACCGTTTCGCCGCGCGCTCCCAGGCCAACTATGAAGCCGCCCGCGAGGCCGGTTTCTTCGCCGGGGAAATCCTCCCGGTCAGCGTGCCCACTGGGCGCAAGACGCCGCCGAACGTGGTCGAGCAGGACGAACATCCGCGTCCGTCTTCCGATGAAGCCGCGCTGGCGCGCCTGAAACCCTTGTCCGAAGGCGGCGTGGTCACCGCCGGCAATGCCTCTGGCGTCAACGATGGCGCGGCCGCGCTGCTGATCGGCTCGGCTGCGGCGGGCGAACGCCACGGCCTCAAGCCGCTCGCGCGGATTCTCTCGGCAGCGGCGGTCGGCGTGGAGCCACGCATCATGGGCGTCGGCCCGGTGGAGGCGATCAACAAGGCGCTTGCCCGCGCCGAACTGACCCTGGCTGACATGGACATCATCGAGATCAACGAGGCCTTCGCCTCCCAGGTGCTCGGCTGCCTGCACGGCCTGGGCGTGGACTTCGACGATGCGCGGGTCAACCCCAACGGCGGCGCCATCGCCGTCGGCCACCCGCTGGGCGCTTCCGGCGCGCGGCTGGCGCTGAGCGTCGCGCGACAACTGCAGCGCAGTGGTCAACGCTATGCGGTTATCAGCCTGTGCATCGGTGTGGGCCAGGGGCTCGCCATGGTTATCGAGCGCGCGTAAGCGCGCCTGCGAGGAATTGAAGATGGGTGCTTTGAGCGGATACCGCGTACTCGACCTCAGCCGCGTGCTGGCCGGCCCCTGGTGCGGCCAGGTGCTGGCCGACCTGGGCGCGGAAGTGATCAAGATCGAACGTCCCGGCGTGGGTGACGACACTCGCGGCTGGGGCCCGCCTTACATGAAGGCTGCCGACGGCTCGGACAGTTCCGAGGCGGCGTACTACCAGTCGACCAACCGCAACAAGCTTTCGGTGGCGCTGAACCTGGCGACGGAAGAAGGCCAGGCGCTGGTGCGCGCCCTGGCCTGCGAGTGCGACGTGCTGATCGAGAACTACAAGGCCGGCTCGCTGGCCAAGTACGGGCTGGATTACGACAGCCTGTCCAAGGTCAATCCGCGCCTGGTCTACTGCTCCATCACCGGCTTCGGCCAGACCGGCCCGCGCGCCGAGGAGCCCGGCTACGACTTCATCATCCAGGGCATGGGCGGGCTGATGAGCATCACCGGCGAGAAGGACGGCGTGCCCGGCGCCAGCCCGCAGAAGGTCGGTGTCGCCGTGTCCGACGTGATGACCGGCCTCTACTCGGTGGTCGCCATCCAGGCTGCGCTGCTGGCGCGGGAGAAGACCGGCCGCGGCCAGCACTGCGACATGGCGCTGCTCGACGTGCAGGTCGCCATGCTCGGCAACCAGAGCCAGAACTACCTCGCCACCGGCCGCTCGCCGGGCCGCCAGGGCAACGCCCACGTCAACATCGTGCCGTACCAGGTGTTCAGCGCGCAGGACATGGATTTCATCATCGCCTGCGGCAACGACAGCCAGTTCGTCTCGCTGTGCGACGCCATCGGCCTGCCCGAACTGCCGAAGGACCCGCGTTTCACCCGTAACGCCGACCGCGTGCGCAACCGCGACGTGATCGTCGGCAAGCTGGCCGAGCACTTCCAGGGCGACACCGCCGACAACTGGGTGCGCCGCATCCACGCGATGAAGGTGCCGGTCGGCGTGATCAACGATATCGGCCGCGCGCTGGACGAGCCGCAGGTGGTCGCCCGGGACATGCTGGTGGAGGTTCCCCACGCGCAGAACCCCGCGTTCCGCATGGTCGGCAGCCCGCTGAAACTGTCCGACACCCCGGTGGAATACCAGCGCCCGGCGCCGATGCTCGGCGAACACACCGACGAGGTGCTCAAGCGCCGCCTGGGGCTCGATGACGCGCGCCTGGCGGCGCTCAAGGCCGAGGGTGTGATCGAGCAGCTGGGCAAACCCTGACGCTTCAATGCTCGCAAGAGAGTAGGGCGCATAACGCGCCAGCGTTATCCGCCGCTGGCCCGAATGACGGCGGATAACCGCAAGCGGTTATGCGCCCTACGTTCGTTGAGTCCGTTCGCGAGCAGGCTCGCTCCTGCGGGGCGTTCCCCCCATTGCTCTTCGCAGGCGTGGGCCTGCTCGCGAACCCATCCCAACAGCAGCGCCGAGGCAAACCGGCGTCAGCCAAGGAAACAACCGAATGAAAGTGCTCGTCGCGGTAAAACGCGTGGTCGATTACAACGTCAAGGTCCGCGTCAAGGCGGACCACTCCGGCGTCGATCTGGCCAACGTCAAGATGTCCATGAACCCCTTCTGCGAAATCGCCGTGGAAGAGGCCGTACGCCTGAAAGAGAAGGGCGTCGCCAGCGAGATCGTGGTGGTCTCGGTCGGCCCCAGTGGCGCGCAGGAGCAACTGCGTACCGCATTGGCACTGGGCGCAGACCGCGCGGTGCTGGTCGAGAGCAATGACGAACTGAGCTCGCTGGCTGTCGCCAAGGCCCTGAAAGCCCTTGTCGACAAGGAGCAGCCGCAGCTGGTCATCCTCGGCAAGCAGGCCATCGACAGCGACAACAACCAGACCGGCCAGATGCTGGCTGCGCTGACCGGCTACGCCCAGGGCACCTTCGCGTCCAAGGTCGAAGTTGCCGGCGACAAGGTCAACGTCACCCGTGAAATCGACGGCGGTCTGCAGACCGTTGCCCTGAACCTGCCGGCAATCGTCACCACCGACCTGCGCCTGAACGAGCCGCGCTACGCGTCGCTGCCGAACATCATGAAGGCGAAGAAAAAGCCGCTGGAATTCCTCCCACCCGATGTACTGGGCATCTCCATGACCTCCACCGTGAAAACCCTCAAGGTGGAAGCGCCCGCTGCGCGCAGTGCCGGCATCAAGGTGAAATCGGTGGCCGAACTGGTCGAGAAACTGAAGAACGAAGCGAAGGTGATCTGATGGCGGTCCTGGTTATTGCAGAACATTCCAATGGCGCGCTGGCCTCGGCGACGCTGAACACTGTCGCCGCTGCGCAGAAGATTGGTGGCGACATCGCTGTGCTGGTCGCTGGCCAGAATGTCGCTGGCGCGGCCGAAGCCGCTGCCAGGATCGCCGGTGTTGCCAAGGTGCTGGTCGCCGACAACGCTGCCTACGCTCACCAGCTGCCGGAGAACGTCGCTCCGCTGATCGCTGCTCTTGTGAAAGACAGTGGGGGCAATGGCTACAGCCACGTGCTGGCCGCCGCCACCACCAACGGCAAGAACTTCCTGCCGCGCGTCGCCGCCCTGCTGGACGTCGACCAGATCTCCGAGATCATCGAAGTCGTCAGCGCTGACACCTTCAAGCGCCCGATCTACGCCGGTAACGCCATCGCTACCGTGCAATCCTCGGCCGCCGTCAAGGTCATCACCGTGCGTGGCACCGGCTTCGACGCCGTGGCTGCCGAAGGTGGCTCCGCCGCTGTTGAAGCCGTTTCCGGCCCGACCGATGCCGGCAAGTCCGCCTTCGTGGGCGAAGAACTGGCCAAGTCCGACCGTCCGGAACTGACCGCTGCCAGGATCGTCGTTTCCGGCGGCCGTGGCATGGGCAATGGCGACAACTTCAGCATCCTCTACTCCCTGGCTGACAAGCTGGGCGCTGCCGTCGGCGCTTCCCGCGCTGCCGTTGACGCCGGCTTTGTGCCGAACGACATGCAGGTCGGCCAGACCGGCAAGATCGTCGCTCCGCAGCTGTACGTGGCCGTCGGTATCTCCGGCGCCATCCAGCACCTGGCGGGCATGAAGGATTCGAAAGTGATCGTTGCGATCAACAAGGATGAAGAGGCGCCGATCTTCCAGGTTGCCGACTACGGCCTGGTCGCCGACCTGTTCGAAGCCGTACCGGAGCTGGAACGGACTATCTGATCCCGCTCATTCCCCTGGCCGGGCCAGCCGTCATCGGCCCGGCGTTTTGCCAACACCTCAAGTAGAAAGAAACAACAACAATGAATACTCGTCGACTCCCCGTGCTGGTCTCCGGACTGGCGCTGCTGCCCCCGTTCGTCCACGCCGATTTCCTCGCCGACAGCAAGGCCAGCATCGAAACTCGCAACTTCTACTTCAACCGCGACTACCGCCAGAGCGGCGCCGCCCAGTCGAAATCCGAGGAATGGGCGCAGGGCTTCCTGCTGCGCTACGAGTCGGGTTACACCGACGGCACCGTTGGCGTCGGCGTCGATGCCCTCGGCCTGCTGGGCCTGAAGCTCGACTCCAGCCCGGATCGCTCCGGCTCCGGCCTGCTGCCGTACTCCGCCAGCGACAAACGCGCCGCCGATGATTACAGCGACCTGGGCCTGACCGCCAAGCTGCGTGTCTCCAAAAGTACCCTGAAAGTCGGCACGCTGCTGCCCAAGCTGCCGGTGGTGCAGTACAACGACACCCGCCTGCTGCCGCAGACCTTCCAGGGCGCGCTGGTGGAGTCGAAGGAACTCGACGACCTCGACCTGCAGCTCGGCCAGCTGCGCGAGGTGAAGCAGCGTGATTCGTCCAACGACGAAGACCTGTCGATGACCCGTGGCAACAAGCGCAACATCGTGGCCGGCAGCCACCTCACCAGTGACCGCTTCAACCTCGCTGGCGGCACCTACCGCTGGAGCAACCAGCTCAGCACCAGCTACCACTACGCCAACCTCGAAGACCTCTATCGCCAGCACTACGTGAGCCTCGTGCACACGCTGCCGATCGCCGAAGGCCAGTCGCTGAAGTCCGACATCCGCTGGGCGCGCTCCACCGACGATGGCGGCAGCAACGTCGACAACCGCGCGCTCAACGCCATGTTCACCTACAAGCTCGGCAACCAGGCGTTCGCCCTCGGCCTGCAGCGCATGTCCGGCGACACCGGCTTCGCCTACCTGTCCGGCACCGACCCGTACCTGGTCAACTACGTGCAGATCGGCGACTTCGCCAACAAGGACGAGCGCTCCTGGCAACTGCGCTACGACTTCAATTTCGCCTCCTACGGGCTGCCCGGCCTGAGCCTGATGACCCGTTACCTGCGCGGCGACAACATCGACCTGCTGAACGGGCAGGGCAACGGCAAGGAGTGGGAGCGCGACACCGATGTCGGTTACCTGGTGCAGAGCGGCCCGCTGAAGAACGTCGGCTTCAAGCTGCGCAACAGCACCTTCCGCAGCAGCTTCGGCAACGACATGGACGAGACCCGCTTCATCGTCAGCTACACCTTGCCGATCTGGTAAGTGCTTCCTGAAGCCTCCCGCTCCATAGCGATTGGGAGGCTACGCTCCACGAGTCTCCGGGCGCTGCGCAGGCATGCCCGGAGTACACCTCGGCGATACTCCGGGACGAACGGCGTGAAAGCCCGTGCTTGAGCGAGTGAGGGGATATTTCCTACGTGCTGGCTGTCTCACTGGACGAGGAAAAGTCTGGTCAGAGCCTG
Organism: Pseudomonas sp. PDM19; assembly: GCF_014852215.1. Lineage (NCBI taxonomy): Bacteria > Pseudomonadati > Pseudomonadota > Gammaproteobacteria > Pseudomonadales > Pseudomonadaceae > Pseudomonas > Pseudomonas sp. PDM19. The sequence continues at coordinate 946,087 of NZ_JACVBG010000001.1, forward strand.
CGCCCTCGGCTTATAAAACCCCTTCGCCGCTGTAGACCCGCAGGGATGGCGGCCCCACGAGATCAAGGAACGATGATGCGACGAGTCACGATGATTCTGCTCGCTGCCGCCCTGTTGCAGGGCTGTGCGCACCAGAAGACCGGCAACCAGTGCGAAGACAACTTCAACACCGAAGGGGGCTTCATCGCCGGCAAGACCTTCACGTCCAACGTCCAGTTGGACATGCCGGTGGCCAAGGTCTTCGACCGGGCGCAGAAGACGCTGGTGAAGGAAGGCTTCACCATCCAGAACGCCGACGAGAAGAGCGGCACCATCTCCGCCTACCAGGGCGTGATCCTGAGCAGCCGCAACGCACCGTTGAACGTCGTGGTGGAAAAGTCGGGCTCGGGCTCCAAGGTAAGCTATGTCTTTGTCACCCTGGGTGGCATGTACACCACCGAGGGCGCGGTGCGTGACGGCTTCTGCCGGTTCACCGACGGGATTCGGCAGTAATCGGTAGCCTCGTGCAGGAGCGCGCCATGCGCGCGATCGCGGGCATGGCCCGCTCCTGCAGGGAGCTTGGTTTGTAGGATGGATGGAGCATGCTGTGGCGTGGTACGAGGCGATGGGTATCGCTGCGCTCCACGCCATCCTACGTTCGAGGTTCCCTGAGATTACTGGGCCTAAGCGCGGACCAGCCTTTCCACGAGGCGGCGTGTCAGTGGGGCGACGACCAGCACCAGCGGGAAGCCGATGCTCCAGCTGGTGAGCCACGCATCCAGCCAGAGCTGGGCGAAGGCCGGGGCCAGGCCGACGGCGCGCCCGGTTGCGAGTCCGGAGACCAGCAGGGTCATCACGCCGGACAGAATCAGCGCGAACAGCAGTGGCGCGTAACGGTGCGGGATCATGCGTGGGTCTCCTGCGCGTGCTCGACCTGCGACTGGTGCAGGCGGCCGAGGGTTTCGGCGAAGTGCTGGCCGAACAGCCGGGCGGTCTTCAGGTCGCCGGGACAGAAGTCCGCGGCGGTCCTGTCGGCCTGGGCCATCAGCCCGGACCAGGAGCCGAGGCGGTTGGCGGCTTCCTCGGCGGGCACGCCCAGGTGCTGCTCGGGGAGGATCGGGTTGCCGGCCCAGAGCATCCCGTGCTGCATGCAGAAGGTGAACAGCGAGATCAATGTGGACTGCTTGTCGCCCGCCGGCAGCGCCGACACGGTGAAGCCGGCGGCGAGGCGGCCGCGCAGCTTCTGCTGGCGCCAGAGCGGCCCGGTGGCGTCCATCAGGGCTTTCAGCGGCGCCGAGACGCCGCCCAGGTAGGTTGGTGATCCAAGGATCAGGCCGTGGCAGGCGAGCAGCGCTTGCGGCTGCTCGATCAACTCCTGCGCCTTGAGCAGATGCACTTCGCAGCCGGGCACACTGCGAGCGCCGCTGGCGATGGTCTGGGCGATGCGCTCGGTACGGCCGCTCGCGCTGTGGTAGACGATGGCGATGGTTTTCATGCTTTCTCCGCAGGTTGCACGCAAGGGAAAGGCCGCGCTTGGATTGACCTCGGCGGCCTTTGGCGTGAACCTACAAGTTCAAGCGAACTTGAGGTCAAGAGGTGTTGCATGGATATCGCTGACGTGGCCAGGCGTTCCGGCGTGCCGGCATCGACCCTGCGTTTCTACGAGGAAAAGGGGCTGATCGTCTCGCTCGCCAAACCCGGTGCTCGGCGTCAGTTTGCGCCACAGATTCTCGACCAGCTGGCGTTGATCACGCTTGGGCAATCGGCGGGGTTCAGCCTGGAGGAAATCCGCTCGATGTTCGCCGGCGATGGCGGGGCGAACATCGACCGGCAGATGCTGGCGGCCAAGGCGGATGAGCTGGATGCCACGATCCGACGCCTGCGGGCGATGAGCCGGGGGCTGCGCCATGCGGCGGCGTGCCCGGCGCCCAGTCATGCGCAGTGCCCGACTTTCCAGAAACTGGTCAAGGCGGCGGGGGAGAGTGCGCTGGAGGGGAAGAAGGAGCGGGGGCGGTTGAGGAAGGGGAAGGGTGCTGTCTGAGGGGTTTGAGTGGGGATAGGGTGGTATCGGCTGGCAGGATGCTTTGCAATTGCGAGCGGATGCCCGTTTCATTCTCGCGAACCCAGCCATACGCCGGCCCTGCCAGCGGATCGCGGGCATGGCCCGCTCCTACAATTTCGTAGGCGTTATGCGCCCTACAGGGAGACGCCCAGCGCGGCGGATAGCCACTCGCAGAAGCCCATCGCCTGGGCATTGCGCTCGCTCTGCTGGTGTACCAGCAGCGACCAGTTCGGCCCGCGCACGGTCTGCTCGCTGAGCGGGGCCAGCAGGCCATTGCTACGGGCATCGCCGGCCAGCAGCCGGCTCACCAGGGCAACGCCCAGCCCCTGACTGGCGGCATCCAGCAGCAGGCCGGGATCGGAGAAGTTCAGGCCCTCGCTGCGCTGGCCGACGTCGGCGCCACCTTGCAGCTGCCAGTGCGCCCAGTCCATTTCCCGTTCGCCGTGCAGGGTGGTGCGCGCCGCTTGCGGCTCTTGCAGCAATGAGGGATGGCAGGCCGGGTAGAGGCGATCTTCCAGCAGCACGCGGAAGCGGCATTCGGCCTGGGCGGTGAGGTCGTCGCGTACGGCGATGTCGATGGTCTGGGTGGCCATGTCCGGGGTTTCGTCGGTGGTCAGCAGCCAGAGGTCGATCTGCGGGTGGCGCGCGTGGAAGTCGCCCAGGCGCGGCACCAGCCAGTGGCGGGCGAAGGCCGGGGTGGTGTTGACCACCAGTTGGTTGGGCTTGCGGTACTGGTCCAGGCGGCGGATGCCTACGGCCAGTTGCTGGAGCATGGATTGCGTGGTGCTGAGCAGGTCGGCGCCAGCGTCGGTCAGCGCCACCTTGCGCCCGGAGCGATAGAACAGCGGCTGTTCGACGAAGCTTTCCAGGCTGCGGATCTGCTGGCTGATGGCCGACTGGGTGAGGTGCAGTTCCTCGGCGGCCTTGTGGAAGCTGCCCAGGCGCGCGGCGGCTTCGAAGCCGCGCAGGGCATTCAGGGGTGGCCAGTGTTTGAGCATGATCGATAAGTCTGCCTAATCAGATTTGCGCAAAATCTATCGTTTGTTCTGACATTTTTACAGGCCTAGCATGGTTGTCAGGCGCCGCTGAACCTTTTCCTTCCGATAAAAATTACTTACCAAAGGCTTGAGTATGCATCGCAACGACGATAGGCAGAACGGCTGGCGCATGCCTGCCGAATGGGTCAACCACGCGGCGACCTGGATGGCATTCCCGCATAACCGTCCGCTCTGGGAGGGCGGCTGGCACGTGACCCTGGAGCAGGTGCAGGAAGACTTTGCCCGCGTCGCCAACGCCATCGCTCGCTTCGAGCCGGTGAAACTGGTGGTGGACCCGTCCGCCATGGCCCGCGCCGCCGAGCTGTGCGGGGCCAATGTCGAGCTGGTGCCGCTGCCCATCGACGACAGCTGGTGCCGCGACTCCGGGCCGACCTTCGTCTGTCATCCGCAGCACGGCGTGGCCGGTGTGAGCTGGCGCTTCAACGCCTGGGGCGGCAAGTCCGAACACACCCTGGACGAAGGCCTGGGCCGCCGCATCCTCAACCACCTCGGGCTCGATTGCTTCGGTACGCCGCTGGCCAACGAAGGCGGGGCGATCCACGTGGATGGCGAGGGCACGCTGATCACCACCGAGTCGGTGCTGCTCAACCCCAACCGCAACCCCGGCGTCAGCAAGCGCGAGATGGAGGAAATCTTCAGCCGCCTGCTGGGCGTGACCAAGACCATCTGGCTGCCGGGCGACCCGCAGTACGTCACCGGTGACATGACCGACGGCCACGTCGATGGCGTGTGCGCCTTCGCTCGCCCCGGTGTGCTGCTGGTGGATGCGACTCACGATGCTTCCAGCACCTACGCCGAAGTGGCGCGCGAAAACCGTCGTGCACTGGAGCTGGCCACCGACGCCAAGGGCCGTTCGTTCGAACTGATCGAGCTGTTCGAAGCCAGCGCAGCGGTGGACCCGGAGGCGGAAGTCTTCTGCGCGTCCTACACCAACTTCTACCTCGCCAATGGCGCGGTGATCATGCCGGCCTATGGCATCGCCGCCGACGACGAAGCCGCCGCCGTGCTGGCCCGCGCCTTCCCCGGCCGCGAAGTGGTGCCGGTGCGCATCAACAACCTGGCCCATGGCGGTGGCGGCGTGCACTGCATCACCCAGCAGCAGCCGGCCTGGCCGCTGGGAGGCCTGTGATGGGCAAGCTGACTGTCGCTGTCCTGCAGTTTTCCTGCAGCTGGGACCTGCCGCGCAACCTCGCCGAAGCCGAGCGCCACGTGCGCGCGGCTGCAGCGGCGGGGGCGAAGCTGATCCTCCTGCCCGAGCTGTTCGCCACGCCGTACTTCTGCATCGAGCAGGACCACGCCCACCTCGCCCTGGCCCAGCCTTATGACGACAGCCCGCTGCTACAGCGCTTCGCCAACCTGGCGGCGGAGCTCAACGTGGTGCTGCCGATCAGCTGGTTCGAGCGCGCCGGCAACGCCTACTTCAACTCGCTGACCGTGGCCGACGCCGATGGCAGCCTGCTCGGCGTGTACCGCAAGACGCACATCCCCAACGCCATCGGCTACCAGGAGAAGGAGTACTTCAGCCCCGGCGACACCGGTTTCCGCGTCTGGGACACCGCCGTCGGCCGTATCGGCGTGGGCATCTGCTGGGACCAGTGGTTCCCCGAGACCGCCCGCTGCCTGGCGCTGCAAGGCGCGGAGATGCTGCTGTTCCCCACCGCCATCGGCTCCGAACCGGGCGCCGAACAGCTGGATTCCCGCGACCACTGGCAGACCGCCCAGCGCGGCCACGCTGCCGCCAACCTGCTGCCGGTGCTGGCGGCCAACCGCATCGGCGAGGAAGTGGCGCCCAGCGATGACGCGCTGCGCATGCGCTTCTACGGCTCGTCCTTCATCACCGACCACAAGGGCGCGCTGCTGGCCGAGGCCGGGCGCAACGAGGCCGCCGTGCTGGTACGCGAGCTGGACCTCGGCCTGGCCCGCGAGGAGCGCCTGACCTGGGGCGTGTACCGCGACCGCCGCCCGGAAATGTACGGCCCGCTGCTCGGCCTCGACGGCCGCCACCTGCACCCGCGCTGGCAAGGAGTCTGACCATGAACAAGCAACTGCTGATCGGCGCGCTGGGGTTGTCCCTGGCGTGCACCCTGCAACCGGCCTCGGCCGAAGAGAAGGTCCTGCGCCTGTTCAACTGGGCGGATTACTTCGCCCCCGACACGCTGGCGAACTTCACCCAGGAAACCGGCATCCGCGTCATCTACGACGTGATGGACAGCAGCGAGACGCTGGAGGCCAAGATGATGGCCGGGCACAGCGGCTACGACCTGATCTTCCCCGGCGATACCGTGGCCGAGCGCCTGATGCGCGCCGGCGCCTTGCAGAAGCTCGACGACAGCAAGCTGGAACACCTGGGCGATATCGAGCCGGGCCTGCAGAGCCTGCAGACCAAGTACCCGTACTCGCGGCATGCCGTGGTGCCCTACACCTGGGGCAGCATCGGCCTGACCTACAACCAGGCGAAGATCGAGCAGCGCATGCCTGGCGCACCGGTGAACAGCCTCGACCTGATGTTCAAGCCGGAGCTGGCCAAGCACTTCGCCGACTGCGGCATCTCGATGATCGATTCGCCGGATGAGGTGCTCGCCGTGGTGCTCAACTACCTCGGCCGCGACCCGCGCAGCGGCAAGCCGCAGGACCTGAGCGATGCGCTAGCGGTGCTCAACGGCATCCGCCCGTACATCCGCAAGTTCCAGTCGCAGCCGGTGACCCAGCTGGTGAATGGCGACCTGTGCCTGTCGCTGGGCTACAGCGGCGACGTGATCCAGTCGCAACGCGCCGCCATTGATGCGAAGAAGCCCGAACGCTTCGAGTACCGCGTACCGCGCGAAGGCACTTCGGTGTGGATGGACACCATGGCCATCCCCACCGACGCGCCGCACCCCGAGTACGCCTACGCGCTGATCAACTACCTGATGCGCCCGGACGTGATGGCGGCGATCAGCAACGCCACCGGCTACCCGACGTCCAACGCCAAGGCGCGGCCGATGGTCGAGGCGAGCATGCGCGACAACCCGGACATCTATCTTGATGAGAAGGCCTACGCGCGACTGTTCCCCGGCAAGGACATCCCGCAGCGCGACATGCGTTCGCGGATGCGCACCTGGACCAGTTTCAAGACCGGCACCGGTGGTTGAGGAGGCGAAGATGATGACACGCAGGAACCTGCTCGGCGCCGGCATGACGCTGGCGACGGGCCTCGGGCTTGGCCTGGGCCGCGTCGCCCTGGCGGCGAAGCCCTGGTACATGCCCGACGAGCACCGCAAGCAGGAGCGGGTGTTCGTTGCTTACGCGGCGAGCCCTGACGTCTGGGAAGACATCGCTCCGGACGTCAATGCCACGGTGGCGCGGCTGGCTCGCGCCATCGCCGAGTTCCAGCCGGTGACGGTGCTCTGCCGGCCGGAGCAGCAGGCCGAGGCCAAGCGCGCGTGCGCTGGCCAGAACATCGACTTCCTGCCGGTGCCGGTGGATGACATCTGGGTGCGCGACTACGGCGGCTGCTTCCTGGTCAATGATGCGCCGGGCGGCCTGGCGCTGGCCGACTTCAATTTCAACGGCTGGGGCGGCAAGCAGCACGCCGAGCGCGACCGTGAAGTGTCGGCAGCGCTGGCCGAGGACGTGGAGGCCAAAGCCCTCGTCAGCGAACTGTGCGGGGAGGGCGGCGGCATCGAGGTGGACGGCCACGGCACGGCCATCTTCACCGAGAGCTGCTGGCTCAACGACAACCGCAACCCGGGCTGGACGCGTCCGCGTATCGAAGCGGAGCTCAAGCGCATGCTGGGGCTGCGCAAGGTGATCTGGCTGCCGGGCATTCGCGGCAAGGACATCACCGATGCGCACGTGGACTTCTATGCGCGTTTCGTCGAGCCGGGCGTGGTGGTGGTCAACCTGGACAACGACAAGCGTTCCTACGACTACGAGGTTACCCGCCGGCACCTGGAGATACTGAAGAACGCCACCGACGCCGATGGTCGCAAGCTTGAACTGCACAGCCTGCCACCGCCGATGAACCCCAAGCCGAACGCCTACAACCGCGACAACCCGGACTTCGCTGCCGGCTACATCAACTACCTGCCGGTGAACGGCGGGGTGATTGCGCCGAAGTTCGGCGATGCGGCGGCGGACGAGCATTGCCATGCCTTGCTCAGCGAGCTGTACCCGGACCGCGAGATCGTGCAGCTGAACATCGACCCGATTGCTGCTGGGGGCGGTGGCATCCACTGCGTGACGTTGCAGATGCCGGCAGTGTGAATCAGCCGCCGGCCCAGGGACGCGCACCGGTTTCCTGGCGGGATTGCTCCGCCTGCCGGGCGTCGACTCCGGGCGCGGCGTTGCCCCAGGTATTGCGGATGTAGGTCAGCACGGCAGCGACCTGATCGTCGGCCAGTCGCCAGTCGAACGCCGGCATCCCCGCTCCGGTGGGGTTGCCAGCGGTGCGCGGGCCATCGCTGCCGTTGAGCAGCATGCGCAGCAGCGAAGCCGGATCGCGCGCGTTGACCACCGGGTTGCCGGCGAGCGTGGGGATCATCTGCCGCACACCGGAACCGTCGCTGACGTGGCAGGCGCTGCACTGGCTGTCGTAGATCCGCTTGCCCGAAACCATGGCGGGTGCAACGGAGGACAACTGCTCGGCCCGAGGCTTGACGCTGGCGGGAAGGGTCTTGAGGTATTCGGCGATGGCGGCGAGGTCTTCCTCGGTCAGGTACTGGGTCGAATTCTCGATGGCCTCGGTCATCGGGCCGGAGGCCACGCTGAGCTGGTTGGTGCCGGTCTTCAGGTACAGGACGATGTCATCGGTGGTCCAGTGGCCAAGCCCGGTATGCAGGTTGCCTGTCAGGTCCGGGGCGTGCCAGCCGGCGAGTACGGCGCCTTGCAGGGAGTCCTCGCTGTCGCCGCCGAGGAAGTTCACCGCGGTGTGGCAGACCGTGCAGTGGCCGGGGCCGTTGACCAGGTAGTCACCGCGATTGAACGCGTCGCTCCGGCGCGGATCGGGCTCGAAGGGCGTCGCGCGGAAGAACAGCAGGTTCCAGCCGGCGAGCAGCCAGCGCTGGTCGAAGGGGAACGGCAGCTGGTTCTCGACCACTGCGTTGCTGACCGGCGGCAAGGTCCTGATGTACTGCCACAGGTCCGCCAGGTCCTGGTCGGTCAGGCGGCCATACGCGGTGTAGGGCATCGCCGGGTAGAGATAGCCGTGGCTGCCTTTGCCGTGGCGGACCGCGCGGTCGAACTGCTCCTGGGTCCAGCCGCCGATGCCGGTCTGCGGGTCGGAGGTGATGTTGGAGGACAGCAGTGGGCCGAAGGGAGTTTCCAGACGATAGCCGCCAGCGAAGGGTTGGCCGCCCGGTGCGCTGTGGCAGGCGACGCAGTCCGCCAGATCGGCGATGTAGCGGCCGCGCTCCAGCTGTGTTTTCAGGGCGGAGGCGGCGAGGCTTCCGCGGGTCTGCGGGTAGCGTTGCTGCAGGTCGTAGGCCACTGCGCCGGCATAGCCCAGCCCGACGAGCAGTGCAGTCACCGCGAGGATGGACAGCGCACGTTTCGTGGTTGTTTTCATGGGATGTCCCTCAGCTCACCAGTGGGCGGGGTTGCCGCAGGTAGTCGCCGACGATGGCCCTGGCGGTCCACAAGGCCAGGGCGCACAGGGTGCCGGTGGGGTTGTAGCCGGCGTTGTTGGGGAACGACGAAGCACCCAGGACGAACAGGTTGTGGGCGTCCCAGTGCTGCTGGAACGGGTTGAGCACCGAGGTGCCGGGGTCGCTTCCCATCACCGCTCCACCGATGGTGTGTGAGCTGTCGTAGGCGCGGAAAGGTGAATTGTGCTGGGCGGGGAAGGCGACGGTTTCCCAGCTGCGGGCACCGAGTTCGCGGCAGATGTCCTCGATCTTCAGGCGGATGAACTCGGCCATGCGCCGGTCGTTCTCGTTGTAGTCGAAGGTCATGCGCAGCAGCGGTAGGCCATTGGCGTCGCGGTAGGTCGGGTCCAGCGAGAGGTAGCTGTCGGCGTGGGAGTAGGACGTGCCCTGGCCCTGGATCTTCGCGTAGTTCTGGTAGCTGTGACGGAAGGCCTTCTTCCACTCGCTGCCCCATTGCCGCGTGCCGGGAGGGATACGGTCGGCCATGCCGATCGGCGTGCCCTGGTCGGACAGTGCCTGGATGCCGGCGCCGCCGATGAAACCCAGGCCCGTGTGGTCGAAGTTGTCGCCGTTGAAATCATCGATCTGGGTGGACAGCGCGCCGGTGGAGATGAAGGGGTTCATGTACTCGTCGTCGAAGTACAGGAACCCGTACGACATGGTCTGGTAGCTGTAGGCACGGCCCAGGGTGCCGCTGCGATTCGCCGGGTCGTAGGGCTGGCCGATCCCGGAGAGCAACAGCAGGCGCACGTTGTCCAGCTGGTAGGCCGCGATCACCACGATGTCCGCCGGCTGGAAGCCGACGCCACCAGCCGAGTCGAGGAAGGTGACGCCGGAAACGCGGTGGTCAGCCCGGAGCTTTTCCACCCTGAGCACCGTGCATTCGGTGAGCAGGGTGAAGTTGTGGCGGTCCATCAGCGCCGGTATCACGCAGGCGTTCGGCGAGGACTTGGACCAGTTGCCGCAGTCGTAGAAGCCGCAGTAGCCGCAGTAGGTGTAGGGCGCGAGGTTGATCCCCAGCGGGTTGGTGTAGGGCGCTCCGAGGGTGCCGGCGGGGATGGGGAAGGGGTGGTAGCCCATGCGCTGGGTGGCCGTGTGGAACAGTTCGTTCCAGTGCGAGCGTTCCAGTGGCGGAGTCGGGTATTCGCTGCTGCGCGAGCCTTCGAACGGGTTGCCGCCGGCAACGGCGTGCCCGTCCAGCACGCCGGCCTTGCCGGAAATGCCGGCGATCTTCTCGAAGCGGTCGTAATGCGGCTCCAGGTCGTCGTAGCTGACGCCCCAGTCCTGCAGGATCAGGCCATCGGCCAGGGGCATGCCGGCGTAGCGCTCGCGCACCCGCGTGGCCATCTGGAAGTCTGCCGGCGAGAAGCGCCAGGCGTTGGCCGCCCAGTGCTTGCCGGCGCCACCGACGCTGTTGCCCATTTGCCAGCTGTTCCAGTCGCGCCCCGGCAGGGCGGTCTCCGAGGGGGCATTGCGGAAGGTCAGGGTTTCCACGCCCGGCGGCCGGAGCGCCTCGCGGCGCACGCCGTAGCGCAGTTCGTCCGCTGTGATGTTCGGCGGGTAGTTGCGATGGGCCTGCTCCCAGGCCCCGCGGTCGATGGCGACCACATTCAGCCCGGCGCGGGTCAGCTCCTCGGCCATGAGTGAACCGGACCAGCCCAATCCGACGATGACCACATCGGCCTTTTCACGGGTGTAATGCATGACGGTGGCTCCTTTCGCGGAACGCGGACTCAGATGCGCCCGATGAGGCTGACGGGCTGGATATCCAGTGGCTGCCCCTTCAGGGCTGCGACGTCGCGGTAGTCGTAGCGGGCGCCGGGAAAACCGATCATCTTCCAGCCCGCCATGTCGCGATTGCCGCCGTACACGGGGTCGGCGAGGAAACCTTCGCGGACGTTGGCCAGCAGCAGGGCGAAGAAGGTGTCGGAGGGCTGCAGCGAGAAGGCGATGCGCCCGGCTTCCAGGTCTTCCAGGTAGCGGTCCTGGTCATCGGTGGAGAGTTGCGAGAAGGACTTCTCGAAGCGGGCCCGGCAGTCCTTCTCGACTTCAGCCAGCCCGGTCCGGTAGCGGTCGGCCGGCGTCAGCGGACCCTGCTCGCCCTGTTGCGCGCTGCCCGGCAAAAAGGGGGACGACGCGTAGCGCGCCGTCCCCTTGCCATAGTCGCCGGCCAGTTGGTGGTCGATGAAGGTGACGCAGCCCGCTTCGGAAGCGCTGATGGACAGCTCGTCGGCGGGGATCAGCCGGTCGAAGATGGCCTTGATCTGGGCAGCCTCGTGCTCGTTGAAGAACACCCGCAGACGCGGGTCGACCGGCAAGGGCGGCGCGGTATCGGCGGCGGTCCAGCGCCGGCTGCCTGTGAGGATCTGGCTGGCGGCGCCGGCGGGGCGCAGCAGGGTGGCGAGCGTAGCGCTGCCAATCAGGATGAGTCCGGACTTCAGTGTATGTCGACGATTCATGAAGTATTTCTCCAGTACGCATCGGCCGTGGTGATCGAACAGGCGGACGGCCAGGGGTTCATGGCCGGGGCTCGAGGACCGATGTCGTTGAAATGCAGGAGCGTGCCGTGGATGCAGTCGCAGCGAATGAACGCAGCGAACGCCTGGAGCAGCGTCGCGCTGGGGCAGTGGCGGGGGAAGTGGGGCGGACTGAAGTTGTGAAGTTGTTGGTTGATATGAAAGGCGTGTTGTAGGAGCCGCAGGAAAAGTCCTGGGAACTTTATGGTTTGAAAGACTGCTTTTGTTGTTCTTTATAACGCTGCAGATAATTAACTGCGCCGAAGGAAGTTCCGGGTGTGGCGTCCATTAATTGAACGCGCATGAATCAATCGAGCGCTACCAGCTTCATGGGATGGGCAGAGCATCCTGTCGGCGCGGCGTCAGCCGAATGCCGCGTTCAACAGGGCCGGCAAGGCGACGCCCGCTGCACTGGCGAGGGCGAAATCACGCTCGCCGTGCAACGGGCCGGGGGCGGGGTTGACGTGCAGGACGCTCGCGCGCAGGCGCCAGGCGATCTCGGGAATCTCCGCTGCGGGGTAGACCACGCCGGAGGTCCCGACGGAGATCAGCAGGTCGCACTGTTCGGCAGCCTGGAAGGCGTGGGTGATGGCGTCCAGCGGCAGGCTTTCGCCGAACCACACCACGCCGGGGCGCAGCGGGCCGCCGCAATGGGCACAGGCCGGCGGTTGCACGCGGCGGCCGGCCTCGGGTTCGTCCGGTACCGGCAGCGGCGCAACCGGCTCGCGCTGGCACTGGAAGCAGCGCGGGAGTTCCAGCTGGCCGTGCAGATGGGTGACGTCCTGGCTGCCGGCGCGCTCGTGGAGGTCGTCGACGTTCTGGGTGATCAGCGTGAGCCTGGGCACCTTGCTCGCCAGCGCGGCGATGGCCAGGTGCGCCGGGTTGGGCTGGGCACGGTGGACGACGCTGCGGCGCCATTCGTACCAGCCCCAGACCAGCGTCGGGTCCGCGCGGAAGGCTTCGGCGGTGGCCAGGGAGGCCGCGTCGAAACGCTCCCACAGCCCGGTAAGGCGATCGCGGAAGGTGGGGATGCCGCTCTCGGCGGAAACACCAGCACCGGTGAACACCACGACGTGACGGGCCTTGCGCAGTGCATCGATGAGCGCGGAATCGAGGATCATTGCGGGGCTTCCTGGGGCGTGGGCGCGCTTTCCAGGCGATTGCGCCCGGCGGCCTTGGCGCGGTACAGCGCGCGGTCGGCGGCTTCGATGAGGGCCTGTGGGGTGCTGTCGCTGCCGCTCGGCAGGGTGGCGATGCCGATGCTCGCGGTGATGCGGCCCAGGGGGCTGCCGGCGTGGGTGAGGTTGGCCCCCTGCAGGCGCTGCATGAATTGCTGGGCCACGGCCAGGGCGCCGTCAGGACCGGTGTTGGGCAGGATCACCGCGAGTTCCTCGCCGCCGTAGCGCGCGGCCAGATCGGCGGGACGCCGCACGCTGTCGGCGAGGACGCGGCCGATGCGCCGCAGGCAGTCGTCGCCGGCCGGATGGCCATAGGTGTCGTTGAAGCGTTTGAAATGATCCACGTCGATCAGCAGCAGCCCCAGTGGCGAACGTTCGCGGTGGGCGCGGCGCAGTTCGGCGAGCAGGTGCTCGTCGAAGCTGCGGCGGTTCTCCAGGCCGGTGAGCGGGTCCCGCGAGGCGAGCACTTCCAGCTGCCGGTTGGCCTTGAGCAGGTCCTCGCGGGCGTCGCGCAGCAGGCGCTCGGTGCCGATGCGGCGTTGGATGGCGAGGATCAGCAGGCTGCCGATGACCACGATGACCATCAGCAGGCCGAAGGCGATGGCCACCGTGCGCAGGGCGTCGGCGGCCCAGGCGGCGAGGGCTTCGTCCTTGCCGAGGGCGACCGAGGTCACCAGCGGGTAGCGCTCGTTCTTGCGGAAGGCGTAGATGCGCTCGATGCCGTCCAGCGAGGAGGCGAAGGTCGCGCTGCCGACCGTGGCGCTCTCCAGATACTGGGTGAAGATCGGCGAGCGCGACAGCACGCGGCCCATGTCGCTTTCGCGGAAGGGGTAGCGCACCAGCACCTGGCCGTTGCTGGTGGCCACGCCGATGGCGCCGGTCTTGCCGATGTCGATCTTGCCGAACAGACGGAGGAAGTCCTGCACGCCGAGGGTGGCGACTATCACTCCGGCGAAGTTGCCCTGGGCGTCGTTGTAGCGGCGGCTGACCGTGATTACCCAGACGCCGGTGGCGCGGCTGTGGATCGGTTCGCCGATATAGGCGTCCAGCGAGGGATTGTCGCGGTGGTGGATGAAGTAACCGCGGTCGGCGCTGTTGGCACCGGGCGGGAAGGGGCCGTTGGAAGTCATCAGCCAGTTGCCCTGGGCATCGTAGATGCCGACGCCGTTGAGCTGTGCGAGCAGGTGTTGCTGGCTCCGCACCAGGTCGTTCAGCCGTTGCAGCTGGGGCGCGCCGCGTCCCTCGTGCTCCAGGCGTTCGGCCAGGCCGAGCAGCAGCATGGAACTCTGGGTGACGATGCCTTCGACGTAGGTATCCAGCGCCTGGGTGAGGTTGAGGTTGTGCGTGGTGGTTTCCGCCAGCGTGCGCTCGCGCGCCGACCACAGCTCCCACGCCGTGGCGGCGGCCACGGCAAGGCTGATGATCGACAGCAGGAGGATGGCAAGACGGATGTCGCGTTTCACTCTGGCCTCGTTGGGTCGGTCCCTGTGGCGGTTGCCGTGCTTGGCGGGCATCGTCCGCAGCGAGTGCAGGGAGACGCCGGCCGCGCTCACCGGGTTACGTGTCGTTCGTCAGACGCCCTGCATACCGCTGAGTTGCACACGGTTGTGACCTTTCTGCTTGGCGACGTACAGGTGCTGGTCGCAGCGGGCGAGCAACTCGCGTGGCTCCTGCAGCCCGCTTTCGTTGGCCATGGCTGCGCCGAGGCTGATGGTCAGGTGGCGCAGGCTGTCGGGCCGGTAGAAGTGCTCGATGCCCAGGCTCGCCACCTGTTCGCGCAGCCGTTCAGCGACGCAGCGCAGGTCCTCGGCGCTGGTCGCCTCCAGCAGGATGGCGAACTCCTCGCCGCCATAACGATAGACGTTGGCGCGCCCGCCGCGCAGGGTGCCCACCAGGCTTTCGGCCACCTGGCACAGGCAGCGGTCGCCGGCCTGGTGGCCGTAGTGGTCGTTGTAGGGCTTGAAGTAGTCGATGTCGGCCATCAGCAGGGCGAAGGGCCGCCCGTGGGCACGCATGCCGTGCCAGCTCTCGTTGAGCTGCAGGTCCAGCGAGCGGCGGTTGCCCACGCCGGTGAGGCCGTCGGTGGCGGCCAGCTCCTGCAGGCGCAGGTTGAGTGCTGCCAGCTCGGTGCGCTGGCGTTTTTCTTCGAGGTCGGCGAGGAAGGCCTGGCGCACGCCCTTGATGTTGGTCCAGCTGATGAACAGGCTGAACAGCGCGATAGGCAGGTAGACCAGGGTGAAGATCAGCAGCGGCTTGGCGGCGCCGTCGTGGATCAGCCAGACGTTGTAGAGAATGATCGCCGTGATGATCGCCGAGACCAGCGCGATGCCCTTGAAGGAGTAGCGCACGCCGAGATTGCCCAGCAGCACGAACACCACCGAGGCATAGAGGAAGAACGGCACGTCCGGCGAGGCGCTGCGCTTGAGCAGTTCGAACCAGGCGATGGTGGAGATGATGTCGTGCACCGGCATCAGCAGGTCCATCACCAGCACGCTGCGGCTGAAGCGGAACACCAGGAAGATGTTGATCAGGCCGATCAGGCTGAGGCCTGTGCGCAGGAACAGCGATTCCCTGGCCATGTCGGGGATGAGCAGCGCGTCGGCCAGTACGTAGGAGTCGTAGGCGGCCATGGCGATGAAGTTGATCGCCAGCAGGAAGCGCCGGTAATGCTGGATCACATACGCCTTGTAGGCATCCTGCAGGCGCGGTGGAATTCTCCCCTGGTATTGCTGCCGGGGAGGAACGGCGGGGAACTCGGGTGCGGTCATCGAGAGTGGGAGCCTGTGTCTGCCATCCAGGGCGAATGCTGGCCAAGGGCTAGAGTAGGGTGCGGCACCATCGCCGTCCAGCGGGGCGATGCACAGGCTGTACCAAAACGTCGGTTCCCGCGGATTGGCTCTGTCATCGGGGTCGCTAATGGATCTTTATAGGGAGCCAATGCGGCGGCATGATGACCGCCATCATCTGCTGTCGAGGCCTGACATGTACGTACCTGCGCATTTCGAGGAAACCCGCCCGGACGAGCTGCACCGGCTGATCCGCGACTATCCCCTGGGCATCCTGGTCACCGGCCATGACGGCCTGCTGGACGCCAACCACCTGCCGTTCGAGCTGGAGCTCACCGGCGAGAAGCCGCTGCTGCGCGCCCACGTCGCCCGCAACAACCCGGTCTGGCAGGAGGCCGACGGCGAGGAGGTGCTGGTGATCTTCCGTGGCGAGCATGCCTACGTCTCGCCCAACTGGTACCCGAGCAAGCACGAGGCGCACCGCCAGGTGCCGACCTGGAACTACCAGGTGGTGCACGTTCGTGGTCGCCTCAAGGTCATGGACGAGGAGCGCTTCGTGCGCGGTGTGGTCGGGCGCCTGACGCGCACCCACGAAGCGAGCGAGGAGAAGCCCTGGAAGATGAGCGACTCCACCCCGGAATTCATCAGCGGCATGCTGGCGAACATCGTCGGCATCGAGGTGGAGATCGGCGAGATCATCGGCAAGTCGAAGCTCAGCCAGAACAAGGAAGTGCGCGATCGCCTGGGTGCCGCCGAGCGGCTGGAGCAGCTCGGCAGTGGCGAGCTTTCCGCGGCGATGAAGGGCGCGCTGGGCTGAGTCCGTGCCGTTGAGGCCCGTTCCAGACATGTCCGCATGTTTCGAAGGGTTGGCGGATCGGCTGCGTGGAATGTAATAATATTACAATTAACTCGCAATCGATCTCGCCCATGACCTCCGCACTGAGCCCCGCAATACCTTCTATTGCCAAAACCGCCACGCGACTCCACTCCATCGACGCCCTGCGCGGGCTGGTGATCCTCTTCATGCTGCTGGACCACGTCCGAGAGACGTTCTACCTGCACCTGCAGGTGAGCGACCCGATGGACGTGACCCAGACCGACCCCGCGCTGTTCTTCAGCCGCACCCTGGCGCACCTGTGCGCGCCGGTGTTCGTCTTCCTCACCGGGCTTTCCGCTTTCCTCTATGGCGAGAAACACGAGGGCCGCGCGGCGGTCTCGGCCTTC
The DNA here is from genome assembly GCF_014852215.1 of Pseudomonas sp. PDM19. NCBI lineage: Bacteria > Pseudomonadati > Pseudomonadota > Gammaproteobacteria > Pseudomonadales > Pseudomonadaceae > Pseudomonas > Pseudomonas sp. PDM19. Next base: position 962,514 of record NZ_JACVBG010000001.1, read on the forward strand.
CTGTTCAAGCGCGGGCTGTTCCTGGTGCTGCTGGAAATCACCCTGGTGAACTTCGCCTGGACCTTCCAGTTTCCGCCGCAGGTCATCTACCTGCAGGTGATCTGGGCCATCGGCCTGAGCATGCTGGCGCTTTCCGCGCTGATCTGGCTGCCGCGCGCCGCGCTGGTGGTGCTGGGAGTGGCGCTGGTGGCCGGGCACAACCTGCTCGATGGGCTGCACTTCGCGCCCGGCCACTGGGCACACGTGCCCTGGGCGGTGCTGCATGACCGCGGCTGGATCGAGGTGGGCGATGCGCTGCGCTTGCGCACGTCCTATCCGTTGCTGCCGTGGATCGGGGTGATTGCCCTCGGGTATGCCGCCGGCCCCTGGTTCGGTCGTTCCGCCGATGCTGCCCGGCGCACCCGCAACCTGCTGCTGGCGGCGGCCATCGCGCTGGGCGGATTCATCGCCCTGCGCCTGAACAACGGTTATGGCGAGAAGCCCTGGGGCGATGGCGATACCGACCTGCAACTGCTGATGAGCTTCTTCAACATCACCAAGTACCCACCGTCGCTGCTGTTCCTGGCGCTGACCCTGGGCATCGGCCTGCTCCTGCTGGTGTTCTTCGAGCGCCGAGGGCAGGGCGCACTGGCGCGCTGGCTGGCGGTGTTCGGCGCGGCGCCGATGTTCTTCTACCTGCTGCACCTCTATGTGCTGAAGCTGCTGTACCTGGCCGCCGCGGCAATCTGGGGGCTGAACCACGGGCAGTACTTCGGCTTCGATTCGGTGTGGGCGGTCTGGGTTGGTGCGCTGGTGCTGATCGTCGCCCTGTACCCGCCGGTGCACTGGTTCGCCGGGCTCAAGGCCCGTCGTCGCGATATTGCCTGGCTGAAGTACCTGTGAGGCTGCGCAGTTCCGCTGTGCTGCTGGCGCTGTCCGCGCCGGCGTTCGGCGCGGCGCAGGAGGAGTCCGGCGGTTTCGTCGAGGACAGCCGCTGGAGCCTGCTCAACCGCACGGTGTTCGACCAGCGCGAGTACCGCCACGGCGACCGCAACAGTGGCGCGCGCAATGCGTACAAGCCGCGCAGCGAGCGCAATGGCTATGCGGAGGAGTGGGCCTACGGGCTGATGGGCAGCCTGCAGTCAGGCTTCACCCAGGGCAGCGTCGGATTGGGGTTGGACGCCCACCTCTACCAGGGCGTGCTGCTGGACAGCGGCGGTGGGCGTGCCGGCAAGGCACGGCTGGTGGGCCTGGATAACGAAGGCCACCCCAAGGACAGCTTCGCCCGCGGCGGCGCGGCGTTGAAGGCGCGGATGTCTTCGACCACCCTTTGGTGGGGCGAGCAGCGGGTGAAGACGCCGGTGTTCAGCTCGTCCGACAGTCGCCTGCTGCCGGAAACGGCCACCGGCTTCTTCCTCTCCAGCGAGGAGTTCTCCGGGCTGCGGCTGGTGGCCGGGCACTTCACCGAAAGCACCGATCGCAACGCCTCCAGCCATGATCGCGGCTTCGTGGTGAACTACTCCAACGCCCGCCAGGGCGATGCCTTCGACCTCGCGGGCTTCACCTACGCGCCAGCCAAGTCGGCAAGCCTGAGCCTCTTCACCTCGCGCTACGAGGACAGCTGGCGCCAGGACTACCTGGGCGGCACCTTCAGCCAACCACTGGGCGCGGGGCAGGACCTGTCGCTGAACCTCAACCTCTACCGCACCCGAGACACCGGTCAGGCGCTCTCCGGGCGTATCGACAACACCACCTGGAGCCTGCTCGGCGGCTACGGTTTCGGCGCACACCGGCTCAGTGTCGGTTACCAGCAGGTCGAGGGCGACACGCCGTTCGACTACGTGACGCGTGGGGCGATCTTCCTCACCAATGCGGTGCAGCTATCGGACTTCAATGCGCCCAACGAACGCTCCTGGCAGTTGCGCTATGACCTGGACCTGGCTTGCTTCGGCGCGCCGGGGTTGTCGATGGCGGCGGCCTACGTGCGTGGCACGGACATCGATGGCAGCCACGTCAACCCGCGTGGCGGCTACGCGTACCTGGGCTACGGCGAGGGCGGCAAGCACTGGGAACGCGACCTGATGCTGCAATACCGCGTGCCGGAAGGCCCGGCCAAGGGGCTGCGGCTGGTGCTGATGCACAACAGCCACCGCGCCAATGCTGCGCAGGCGGAGCTCAATACCGATCAGCTGAGGGTTGCCGTGGAATACCCGCTGGACGGCGGCTTCTGATCAGAGCCCGCCGAGCAGGTCGTGGGCGTCGAGCAGGCGCCAGGCGATCTCCGGGTTCCTCTCCAGGCCCCGGCGGATCGCGGCGGGTATGGCCTGGCGGGTCTTGCGACAGAGACCGGGCTGCTCGTCGAAGTCGAATTCGATGCCGCGCATGGTGCGCACTTCGTTGAAGCCGGGGGCGATGTGCAGGCGGATGCCGAGCTGCTCGTAGAGCTTGTGCTGCATGCGCTGCAGGTCGGACAGGTCCTTGAGGTTCTCCAGCCGCTCCAGCAGGCGCTGCTCCTCGTGCCGGGTGAGCAGCAGGATGCGCAGGTCGGCGTCGGGCTGTTCCAGCAGGCGTTCCCGGTCGCAGTTGCAGGCGCCGGGCGGGCATTGCTGGCGGAGCGGGGGAGTGGCGGTCATGTCCCGATCATAGCGGGGGATCGGGGAATTGCGCAGGGAGATTGCTCTTTGTAGGGGCGAGGGGGACGCCTGGCTCTTGCTCGCGAACGAATTTCCCGGCACCTCAGATGCTGGGCTGTTCGCGAGCAAGCTCGCTCCTACACGTCCAGGTCAGCCTCAGTGCGCCGGCTTGCGAATGGTTTTGAGCAGGTCTTCCGGGCTGATCTGCCCGACGATGTTGCTCACGCCTTCGCTGCCCGGTTGCGGCAGGCCGAGTATGTGGCCCTTGATCTTGCCGATCACGTGCATCTCGCACGGCTTGCAGTCGAACTTCAGGGTCAGCACTTCGTCGCCGTGGATCAGCTGCATCGGCTGCACCTTGGTGCGCACGCCGGTGACGCCCTTGGCCTGTTTCGGGCACAGGTTGAAGGAGAAGCGCAGGCAGTGCTTGGTAATCATCACCGGCACTTCGCCTGTCTCTTCGTGGGCCTCGTAGGCCGCGTCGATCAGCTGTACGCCGTGGCGGTGGTAAAACTCGCGGGCCTTCTCGTTGTAGACGTTGTACAGGAACGACAGGTGCGACTCCGGGTACACCGGCGGCGGGCTGGTTTCGGCCTTGCGGCCACCGCGCGGGTGGGCCTGCACGCGGGCTTCGGTGAGCGCTTCGATGGCTTCGCGGCGCAGCGACTTGAGCTGGGAGTTGGGGATGAAGAACGCCTGCGGGGCGTCCAGCTCGATCTGGTCGGCGTGGTACTGGGTGGTGCCCAGTTGGCCGAGCAGGTCGTGCAACTGGTCCAGCGCCTGTTCCGGCTTGTTGGCGGCGCCGAACGGGCCGTCCAGGGCGACGCTGGCGCTGACGCCTTCCTCGCTGGTAGCGGTCAGTTCCAGGCGCTCTTCGCGCAGTTTTGCGACCCACGACAGGCCGACGCGACGCTCGGCGGAGGTCTTCTGCAGCGCCTGCTGCCAGTTGTGGTCGAGGTTGCGTGACAGCGGGTGGTTCGGGCGCAGGCGGTAGAGTCCCTCGGGCATCTCGTTGGGCTCGACGCGGTAGCGGTAGCGCTTCTCGCCGTCCTCTTCGAATTCACCTTTCGGCTCGGCGATGTTGGCGCGGAAACCGACCACTTCGCGCTTGACCAGCACGTTGAGGCCGTCGCCGTTGGACAGCGGGTCCTTGGTCACCACCAGCAGGTCGCGCTTGCCGACTTTCTCCACGGTGCCCACCGGCAGGCCGGTGAAGGTCGGCGAGTCGAAGGCGCCGATGTCGATCTTGCGGTCGCTGACGAAGTAGTCGGTGCTGCCGCGGTGGAAGGTCTTGTCCGGGTCCGGCACGAAGAAGTGATCGGTGCGGCCGCTGGAGGCGCGGGCCAGGTCCGGGCGCTCGGCGAGAATGCCGTCAAGGCGCTGGCGGTAATAGGCGGTGATGTTCTTCACGTAGCCCATGTCCTTGTAGCGCCCTTCGATCTTGAAGGAGCGCACGCCGGCGTCCACCAGGGCGCTGAGGTTGGCGCTCTGGTTGTTGTCCTTCATCGACAGCAGGTGCTTCTCGAAGGCCACCACGCGGCCCTGGTCATCCTTCAGGGTGTAGGGCAGGCGGCACGCCTGGGAGCAGTCGCCGCGGTTGGCGCTGCGGCCGGTCTGGGCGTGGGAGATGTTGCACTGACCGGAGAAGGCCACGCACAGCGCGCCGTGGATGAAGAACTCGATGGCGGCATCGGTCTCGTCGGCGATGGCGCGGATTTCCTTGAGGTTCAGCTCACGGGCCAGCACCAGCTGGGAGAAGCCGGCCTGATCGAGGAACTTCGCCCGCTCCAGGGTGCGGATGTCGGTCTGGGTGCTGGCGTGCAGCTCGATCGGCGGGATGTCCAGCTCCATGATGCCCAGGTCCTGCACGATCAGCGCATCGACGCCGGCGTCGTAGAGCTGGTGGATCAGCGCGCGCGCCGGCTCCAGCTCGTTGTCGTGGAGGATGGTGTTGATCGTGGTGAACACCCGCGCGTGGTAGCGGTGGGCGAACTCCACCAGCTGGGCGATATCGCTCACCTCGTTGCAGGCATTGTGCCGCGCGCCGAAGCTCGGGCCACCGATGTAGACGGCGTCGGCGCCATGCAGGATGGCCTCGCGGGCGATATGCACATCGCGGGCAGGGCTGAGCAGTTCCAGATGGTGTTTGGGCAAGGACATGATTTCTTCTTTATCAGGCGTGCTTGTCAGGTATGACACGGGCAATCGCGCATTGTACCGGCCAAACGCCGCGCCGGCACCCGTGGCGTGCCGGGCGGCGTAACCCCCGGTCGTCCCGGCTGCCCCTGCAGGAGCGGGCCATGCCCGCGAACCGCGGACAACGTCCGCGCCAACCGCCGCTCCGATCCCATCGGCTAACCCTTTGTAGGATGGCGTGGAGCGCAGCGATACCCATCGCCCCGTGCACCGGCAGCATGGGTATCGCTGCGCTCCACCCATCCTACGTGCGTGCCAGCGGACTATGTCCGCGTTGTTTCGGCGCGGGCAGGCATGGCCAGTTCCTACGGGTCGCACCGCCAGCTCCGGCAATTCTGCAAGGCCCTTGAGATGCCCTTGCAGAACTGCAAAGTGACCCTGCAACCCTGTCTATTCCGCGCTTTGCGGGCATGGATCAAGATTCGTTCGTCCTCTCGGAACACCTCTCCCCACTTTCAAGGAACCGAATCATGAACGCCAAGAAATCCCTGCTCGCCGCCTCCCTCACCCTGGCTATCGGCAACGTCTTCGCCGCCGGCAATCCCACCGTCGAACACAACACCCAGGCCTTCCTCGAAGCCCTGGAAGCCGGCAAGGGCCAGCCCCTGGAAACCCTCTCGCCGAAAGATGCCCGCGCGGTGCTGACTGGCGCCCAGGCTTCGGTGAAGGTCGATCTCTCCGGCACCCAGGTCAGCGAGAAGACCGTGCAGACCGACGTCGGCCCGGTGAAGCTGACCATCGTCCGCCCGGCCGGCGTGAAGGGCACTCTGCCGGTGTTCATGTTCTTCCACGGCGGTGGCTGGGTGCTGGGTGACTACCCGACCCACGCCCGCCTGATCCACGACCTGGTGGTGAACTCCGGCGCGGTTGCTGTCTACGTCGATTACACCCCGTCCCCCGAGGCGCATTACCCGGTCGCGATCAACCAGGCCTACGCCGCGACCCAATGGGTCGCCGAACACGGCAAGGAGATCAACGTCGACGGCAAGCGCCTGGCTGTGGCCGGCAACAGTGTCGGCGGCAACATGGCAGCGGTAGTCGCGCTGATGGCCAAGGACAAGGGCACGCCCAAGCTGCGCTTCCAGGCGCTGCTGTGGCCGGTGACCGACGCCAGCTTCGAGACCGGCTCGTACAACCAGTTCGCCCAGGGACACTTCCTCACCAAGCCGATGATGCAGTGGTTCTGGGACAGCTACACCACCGACCCGAAACAGCGCGCCGAGATCTACGCATCGCCCCTGCGCGCCACCACCGACCAGCTCAAGGGCCTGCCGCCGACCCTGATCCAGACCGCCGAATCCGACGTGCTGCGTGACGAAGGTGAAGCCTACGGTCGCAAACTCGACGCCGCCGGTGTGGCTGTCACTTCCGTGCGCTACAACGGAATGATCCACGACTACGGTCTGCTCAACGTGGTGAGCAAGGTGCCCGCGGTACAGGCCGCCATGCGCCAGGCCGGTGAAGAGCTGAAGGTTCACCTGCAGTAAGCCGCTTATCCAACCAGCCGCTTTCCTCCCTCGCCGCCGGGCGGGGGAGGCCACTTCTCCGGAGGGAACCCCCTTGAGCCAGCCCACGCCGCAAGAATCCGTCACCCTGATCATCCGCCACCGCGCCCGCCCCGACAGCGTCGCCGCCTATGAAGCCATCCTGCGCGAACTGACCCGTGCCGCCAGCGAGTTCCCCGGCCACCTGGGCGTGGACGTGATGCGCCAGGGCGACCATTTCACCTCGGTCCTGCGCTTCGCCAGCGCCAATGAACTGCAGGCCTGGCTCGACTCGCCGCAGCGCCACGAGCTGATCGACCGCGCCAACCCGCACCTGATCGACGTCGAGCAGAAGGAACTGCACACCGCCCACGAATTCTGGTTCACCACCCCGGACACCCCCCACAAGCAGCCACCGCGCTGGAAGCAGGCGGCGATCTCCTACCTGGTGATCCTGCCGCTGGTGATGCTGGTGCCGCAGCTCTGGCGCCCGCTGTTCGCCCAGGTCCCGCTGCTGGGCGGCTTCGTCCCGGCCAACATGCTCATCGTCGCGACCATCGTCCTGCTGGTGGTCTACGTTTTCATGCCACGGGCCACGCGCCTGTTCTCCGCCTGGCTCAATGCCCGCTGATCGAAAGAGGAACATCGCCATGTACGCCGACCTGATCCTGACCAACGGCCGCTTCCACACCGTCGACCGCGAGAAACCCGAGGCCACCGCCGTGGCCATCGCCGACGGCAAGTTCATCGCCGTGGGCACGGAAGCCGAGGCCATGGCCTTCCGCGCCGGCGCCACCCGCGTCATCGACCTCAAGGGGCGCACCGCGATCCCCGGCCTCAACGACTCGCACCTGCACCTGATCCGTGGCGGGCTGAACTACAACCTCGAACTGCGCTGGGAAGGCGTGCCGTCCCTGGCCGACGCCCTGCGCCTGCTCAAGGAGCAGGCCCTGCGCACGCCGTCGCCGCAATGGGTGCGAGTGGTAGGCGGCTGGAACGAATTCCAGTTCGCCGAGAGGCGCATGCCGACCATCGAGGAGCTGAACCAGGCGGCGCCGGACACCCCCGTGTTCGTCCTGCACCTATACGACCGCGCGCTGCTCAACCGTGCCGCACTGCGCGTCGTCGGCTACACGAAAGACACGCCGAACCCGCCCGGCGGCGAGATCGTCCGCGACAGCAAGGGCGAGCCCACCGGCATGCTGGTGGCGCGGCCCAACGCGATGATCCTCTATGCGACCCTGGCCAAGGGGCCGAAGCTGCCGTTCGACTACCAGGTCAACTCCACCCGCCAGTTCATGCGCGAGCTGAACCGCCTGGGTGTCACCAGCGCCATCGACGCCGGCGGCGGCTTCCAGAACTACCCGGACGACTACCAGGTGATCGAACAGCTGGAGAAAGACAACCAGCTCACCGTGCGCATTGCCTACAACCTGTTCACCCAGAAACCCAAGGAAGAACTGGCCGACTTCAAGAACTGGACCAGCAGCGTCCAGTACGGGCAGGGCAGCGACTTCCTGCGGCACAACGGCGCCGGCGAGATGCTGGTGTTCTCCGCCGCCGACTTCGAGGACTTCCTCAAACCGCGCCCCGACCTGCCCGGCACCATGGAAGCCGAACTGGAGCCGGTGGTGCGCCACCTCGTCGAGCAGCGCTGGCCGTTCCGCCTGCACGCCACCTACGACGAATCCATCTCGCGGATGCTCGACGTGTTCGAGAAGGTCAATCGGGACATCCCGTTCAACGGCCTGCACTGGTTCTTCGACCACTGTGAAACCATCTCGCCGAAGAACATCGAGCGGGTGAGGGCGCTGGGCGGCGGCATCGCCATCCAGGACCGCATGGCGTTCCAGGGTGAATACTTCGTCGACCGCTATGGCAAACAGGCCGCCGAAGCCACGCCGCCGATCAAGCGCATGCTGGCCGAAGGCGTGCCCGTTGGCGCCGGTACCGACGCCACCCGTGTCTCCAGCTACAACCCCTGGACCTCGCTGTACTGGATGGTCAGCGGCAAGACCGTGGGCGGCATGGAGCTGTACCCGGAAGGACTGCCTCGCAGCACAGCGCTGGAGCTGTACACCCATGGCAGTGCGTGGTTCTCCAACGAGCAGGGCAAAAAGGGAATGCTCAAGGTCGGACAGATGGCCGACCTGGCGGTGCTCTCGGCGGACTACTTCAACGTGCCGGAGGAAGAGATCAAGGCCATCGAGTCAGTGCTGACCGTGGTGGACGGCCGCGTGGTGTTCGGCAGCGGCGACTTCGAACGCCAGGCGCCGAGCGCCATTCCGGTACTGCCGGACTGGTCGCCGGTAGCCAAGGTCCCCGGCCACTGGCGCCCGCAGGCGCCGCTGCAGAATGCCGTGCACCAGTGCGTCGGTTCCTGCGGCGTGCATGGCCACAGCCACGAACGCGCCCGCCAGTCGAGCGTGCCGGTGAGTGATTTTCAGGGCTTCTGGGGCGCATTCGGCTGCTCGTGCTTCGCCTTCTGACCCCACCAATGGCCCGCTCCTTGGAGGAGCGGGCCATGCCGCGACCTGCGGACAACGTCCGCGCTAATCGCCGCTGCATTTCCACCGACTGACTCTTTGTAGGATGGCGTGGAGCGCAGCGATACCCATCGATCCGCGCACCGACAGCATGGGTATCGCTTCGCTCCACCCATCCTACGTTTGCTCCAGTGGACTGCGTCCGCGTTGTTCCGGCGCGGGCTCTGTCGCAGGCATGGCCAGCTCCTACAGATTGGCTCCACGCTTCACTTGTAGGATGGGCGGGGGCGCCCAGCCCATGCCCGCGAACCGCGGACACCGTCCGCGCTAACCGCTGCGGCATTTCCACCGACGGACTCTTTGTAGGATGGCGTGGAGCGCAGCGATACCCATCGATCGGCGCACCATCAGCATGGGTATCGCTGCGCTCCACCCATCCTACGTGCGTGCCAGCGGACTGAGTCCGTGTTGTTCCGGCGCGGGGTCTGTCGCAGGCTTGGCCAGCTCCTGCAGGCTGACCATGCGCTTACCCTGATGCCCGCGCTCAGAACCCCACCAACTGCCCCACGGCCTGCGCCTGCGGGTCATCGCTGCGGCTCACCAGCGCATAGTTGTAGCCGCCCTGGCTCCAGTAGCGCGCCAGCAGGTCGCCATCCGTGCGCTGCCCCTGCGGCAACATCTCGTGGCGCGGGCCCGGCGGGCGGATGAAGAAGGTCAACCGCCGCCCCTGACCATCCTCGTAGATCACCAGCGCCGCCGCGCCCTGTTCGGTCGCGAGCAAGCGGGCGCCAACCGTCTTCAGGCCAACCTGCTCCAGCGCCGGCGGTGGCGGGGCGTCTTTCAGGTAGCGAGCCAGCCAGCCGCGCAGGTCGCCGCCATCACGCAAGTCCAGGCCGTTCTGGTTGGCATCGGCAAACAAGCGGTAAGCCTGCACCGCGTCCTGCATCGGCACCATGCCGCGCATCATCGCGTCGCCGCGCATCTGCCAGCCGCCCATGCCACCGACGCCCAGCGCCACCAGCAGGGCCGCCGCCGTGGCCAGGCGCGAGCGCCGCCGCTGCTGGATCTGCCGGCGAATACGCGCCGGATCGAGCTGCTCGGGCAGCGCACCACGGGCCTGCCCGGCAAAGGCCGCGCGCAGTTGCTGGGCGTCCTGCCGCCAGCCTTCCACGCGACGGGCGTCGCCCGGGTGGGCGGCCAGCCAGGCTTCCACCCATTGGCGGCGCGCCGGCTCCAGCTGATCGTCGATGTAGGCGTGCAGATCCTGTTCCTGGGGAGTGCCGTCGGGGATGCGTTCGTTCATTTCAGTACCCGCAAAGAAGGAGTCGCCGTCTGTCCTTCGCTCAACGCGCGCAGCGCCGTGCGGGCGCGCGACAGGCGGGACATGACGGTGCCCATGGGAATATCCAGTGCCTCGGCCACCTCGCGGTAGCTCAGGCCCTCGACGCTGACCAGCGTCAGCAACGCACGCTGCTCGGCGGGCAGGCGCTCGAAGGCCTCCAGCGTCGAGCGGGCGCTGACGATGTCCTCGGGCGATGCGCTCACCGCGCTGTCCGCACCGAACAGACTGAGCAGGCGCGCATAGCGTTTCGCCCGGCGCTGCCCGTCGATGAAGTGCCGGTAGAGGATCGAGAACAGCCAGGCGCGCAGGTCGCCGTCGTCGCGGCGGCCGGTCCAGGCCGACAGCGCCTTCTCCAGGGTCGCCTGGACCAGGTCGTCGGCGCTGCTCGCGCTGCGGGTCAGCGACAGCGCGAAGCGCCGCAGCCGAGGCAGCAGTTCGCGCAGTGAATGGTCGTCCAGTGAGTGCATCGGGGCGCCAGGAGTGGGTGGGTTCGAGCGAGAAAGACGAATACTGCGGCGATCTATTCCCTTCGCGGGAAAAAATAATTTATTCGCCATCGGCGGGAATAACCCGTCGCACGGTGCGTCGTACCGGCTCAACGCATTCAGCCTAAGCCTGAGGAGCTGGAAATGACAGAAACACCGCCCACCGCACCCAACGTGCCCCTGCGCCTGGCCGCCATCGGCGCCGTGGTGCTCGGCGTGGCCGCAGTCTTCGCCTACGTCGCCGGCTGGCTCGACCCGCAGCGGCTCACCCCGGCCAGCGTGATCAACACCCTGGAGCACAACGCCGGCGTCTACCCCGGCTACCGGCGCAACCACGCCAAGGGCCTGTGCGTGATCGGCCATTTCGACAGCAATGGCGGCGCTGTCGGCCTGTCCCGCGCCAGCCTGTTCTCCGTCGGCCGCGTACCGGTGGTAGGGCGCCTCGCCATCCCCGGCGGCAACCCCAAGGCCAGCGACGGCGCCGCGCCGATCCGCAGCCTGGCCCTGCGCTTCCAGCCGGCCGACGGCCAGGAATGGCGCACCGGTATGAACGCCATGCCGGTCTTCGTCGTGCGTGACGTTGCCAGCTTCTACGCCCTGCAACAGGCCACCGCGCCACAGCCGGGCACCGGCAAACCCGACCCGGAAAAGGCCGGCGCCTTCTTCAAGTCGCACCCCGAGACCCAGGCCTTCCTCAAGTGGGCCAAGTCCTCCACGCCGTCCTCCAGCTACGCCAACAGCGCTTACTACAGCCTCAACGCGTTCTATCTGGTGAACAAGGAAGGCAAGGAGCAGCCGGTGCGCTGGTCCGTGCAGCCCGAAGCGCCGGTCGAGCCGCTGTCCGCCGACAAGCGCGGCGACGCCGACTTCCTCGCCGCCGAACTGGCCCAGCGCATCGCTGCCGGCCCGCTGCGCTGGCGCCTGCAGTTCACCCTCGGCGAACCCGGCGACAGCACCGTCGACCCCACCCAGGCCTGGCCCGATAGCCGGCGCACCGTGGACGCCGGCGAACTGGTGATCGAGCGCCTGCAACCAGAAATCGGCGGCGACTGCCGCGACGTCAATTACGACCCGCTGATCCTCCCCGACGGCATCCGCGCCTCCGACGACCCACTGCTCAGCGCCCGCTCGGCCGCCTACTCGGAATCCTTCAACCGTCGTACCCGCGAGCAGGCCCAGGAGACCCACTGATGAAACCGACTTACTTCCCGCTCTCCCTGCGTGTGCTGCACTGGCTGATGGCCATGCTGGTGCTTGCCATGCTGCTGATCGGCCTGGGCATGGTCGCCAGCGTCTCACCGCGCCATGCCGCGCTGGTTGCCATCCACAAACCCCTGGGCGCGGCGCTGCTGGTACTCGTACTGCTGCGCATCGTTGTGCGCCTGACCCAGCGCATCCCCGCACTGCCCAGCGATATGCCCGGCTGGCAACGCAGCGCCGCGCACCTCTCGCACCTGGCGCTTTACGGCCTGCTGCTGGCGCAGCCGCTGGTGGGCTGGACCATGCAATCCGCCGGCGGCTACCCCGTGGTGCTCTGGGGCGGCCTCGAACTGCCCGCACTGGTCTCGCCCTCGGTGCAACTGCACACCCTCCTGCGCAGCGCCCACACCTTCATCGCCTACGCCTTGCTCGCGACCATCCTCCTGCACCTCGCCGCCGCGCTGTTCCACGGGCTCATCCGCCGCGACGAAGTCCTCTCGAGCATGACCGGCGCACCCATGCCGCGCAGCTCCAGCGGGGACCGGCCATGAAGCGCTTGTTCGCTGCCGCCTGCCTATTCACCTCCTGCGCGGCCGTCGCCGCGCAGGACGTTCCTCCGGTGCAGGACTACCACTACGGCCAGAAACTCGACATCAAGCGCGTGGTGCAACAGCCGGACCTGGATTTCTGCGGAATTCGCGAGGTGGAGATGACCTACGAGGACAGCACCGGGCAGCGGCATACGCTGCGGTATCCGGTTTGGGGGCAGGGGTGTGGGAATGAGAATTGAGGGAGAAAACTGAGCGTTGGGGCAGGTGCCATCTTATTGCGCCTGCTCCGCTCACATATTGATATTAAGGTGTTTAGAAAAATCTGAAGAAGGTTTCACGCCGGATGGAAGAGGCTTATCAAGAGGGTTCAGGTTCGCACGAACTCGAAGCGCCAGGCTCAAGTTTGAATACGGGGCTTGGATCAAAATTATCGGCATCACCATAATAAGTTGAGTATGTTTTGTATCCGCTTGCCTCAATGCACCAGTTCCAGAAGTAAAACTCTGCACCATGCAGTCCGATTGCTTCGATGCGAAAATCTTTGATCTTGAAAAATCTCGCGACCCCATTGTTAGTGATCGAGATGGTTCTGAATTTTTCAAAGCGATAAGGGTAAGCTCTGCTAATGAGACTGACCTTCGCTCCTGAGATCGGCTCCCCATCTTGGTCAAGCACATGAGCCTCGGCGTAAGGCTGTAGTGTCTTTTATGTTGGGTATGGAATGCAGCCAGAAATATAAATAAATATAACTAGAAGGCTGGGTCTCATTGGTCTGTGCTTATAAAGATCGAGCGGCATGCTGATTGCTGTCTCCCAGTGCTGCGCGGATACATGATTGGGTGGCTGAAAGGCTGCGGTTCTGAGGGGTCAATTCTTCCTGCTGTTTGTGTTCGGGCTGGTTACGGCTTCAGGAGGTCTTGGGAGGTTAACAATTTGGCGATTTTTCTTGTTGGGAAGCTTGTTTGAAGGTGATGGTGTTTCCCTGTTTTCTTTATGTGTAGAGTATTTATAAATTAGATATCTCTTGGATGTCTCCCGAAAGTCGCTTGGGACTACTACTGAGAAATATTTTTCCCCTAGGTAAATTTTAGATGCGGGCGATCTTTCATATGTGTCGAGTCTTTGTAGTGACCTAAGTTTCGAGTCATAACGAAAAATTATCCCTTGGATGAAGTTGGATGAAAACTCTCCGGAGATAAATAGTATCTTTTCTGGGTGGCCGAGGCAGCTAGCTGTTACATCTGAGCCTCTAGAGAGTTGTATGGCATCTTCTGGCGTATTTTCTTTACCTGAGTAGATTGGTGAGTCAATGCTGTTGGGGAGCTTGATGCTATATAGCTTTGTACTTTCTATCGGCAGACTTTCAGTTATGGTTATATCGTATGAAGGAGGATTTCCCAAGCGGCAAGTGATTTTCTCTAAATCATCTCCCTCTGCGCTGAAAGGGAGGGTCATTGCTGCTAATAGAAATATATTTCTCAATTTACCATGTCCTGCAATATCTTCATGTCATTCGGTCTCGACTTTAGTAGTTGTGCTGCGGATTTTATTTTTCTGTAGTATATTCCATTGCTCAGTCCACGATATTTTTTGTATGCTTCTTCGATTGGGGTTGATGCGTTTCGTTGCCGTTGTTGGTTGATAAGTATTTGAAGGTACTCAGTTCCTGTTTGTATGTTTTTAGCTTCGTCCCAAAGCGCCTCGCCAGCATGGTAGCGGTCTGCTTCAATGTATATTTCAGATTCTGCTCTTCTTTGCGATCTTGGTTTTTCAAGCTCTCGAAGTCGATAAAGCTCGCGAATGGGGGCTCGTAGTAATTGCATTAGCCCTTTGGCCGTGCTTGAATCGGCAGCAGCTCTTGGATTGAACCGAGACTCCATATATATCTGGCAAATTATCGTATCTGTATCTATCTCGGATTTATTGTTGTCGTTGACTAGCTTCCTGATTTCTTTGAGCCTGGAGGAGGTGTCTACGGGGATAACTGTGGGTGATGTAGTTTGCCCGCGAGATGTCGTGGTCGTGTGAGTTCTTAAGGTTCTTCCTGATGTGCTCATTTAAACGTCCCAGTTATGATCGATTGGTCTGTGATTTTCGTAGATATGGATGGTTATTTCCTCCTTTTGGCTCGTGTGTATTATCTGTGTTTTTCCGTCAATTCCAGTTATTCCGGATACTTCTATCCCGGATTTTGTGATTATTTTATATTTTGTGTTGGTAAGTGGTGCGCCCGACGCTTCATCGGTAATTAGGAACTGCTGGGTGAATGTTTGACTCTCAGAGGAAGGGGATATTGAGAGTGAATTTTTCTCGGCTTTTGGCGTTGATCCGTGACTGCTGGATGAAAGCTCCCCCAACGGCGCAATAATCCGATTGCTCCCAATCGGACAACTACAGCTCACCAAGTGCCCATCTAGTGCAATCGGCTTCCCAAGCAAGTTGAAGCGAGATTCCCCCTCCACAACGACACCTGTCTTTCCGCATTTTGGACATACGGTTGTCGGATCGCCCCTACGTACCATTCCTCGGCGATCTGTTGTGGCATTGGAAGGAATCGTGCTGATCAGGCTTGCGCCAGTGGTCGTCCAGTCACCGTTCAGCGCTTGGCCGCGACCGAAAATTTGCGGGCGTCTCATAACCTGGCCTCGCCATCCACGGGGGCGTCCCCGGATGTTTTGCGGAGTTGGAGGCTGTGCGGAGCTGCGAATTGAGTCATGTCGTTCTCCTGAATCGACGGGCGTAGGCTTCCTCATCGGTAGGAAGCCAAATGGATACCGGACGCTATCAAGGAGAACTGTGGGCAGGGTGTCGGAAACAGCCGAGAGGGCTGTATGCGATTGCCAGAGCTGGCAGAGGAGATTTGACGGGGAGACGTTGAACGGGGTGTAGGAGCAGAGTAGGGAGTGGGCCTGATCAGGAGGAAGGTGTCTTCGATGTGATGGGCGAAGCTCCTTGCACACGCCTTATCATCCGAATCTTCCACACCGTCTCCACAAACGGCATAACGACCAGGCTCCACAGCGAAGAATACTTCTCGTCATCCTGCTCCCCGGCGCCGAACTGGATCGGCTCCGGCGCGCGCTGGGTGACGTAGAGCGTGCCGAACATCCAGTCCCACAGCGACAGGTTGATGCCGAAGTTCTTGTTGAAGTGGCGGGGCGCGTCGCTGTGGTGGATCTGGTGCTGGGCGGGACTGTTCAGCACATGCTCGATTACCGGCCCGAACGACAGCCACACGTGGCTGTGGCGCAGGTTGGTCGCCAGCACGTTGAACAGCAGGATCATGTAGGTCACGCCGAACAGCGTGTAGGCGCTGATCTCTCCGCCGCAGAGGTACCAGAAGGCGCCGGCATAGGCGCCTAGGGCGAAGGCGCCGGCCAGCTGCGCCGCCAGCTTCTCCACGAAGTGCACGCGGCTCGCGGTGATCGGCGTCAGCACCGCCGCCGAGTGATGCACCTTGTGGAACGCCCACAGCCAGCGTGAATGGAAGGCGCGGTGTACCCAGTAGTTCTTGAAGTCGCTGACCAGGAACACCCCCAGCCCGTAGAGAAGCGACAGGCCGAGGTTCGTCCCCACCTGCGGCCGCGCGCCCCAGAGATTGGTGAAGAAGGCGATGTAGTCGCCCGAACGCAGGATGTAGGGATCGACCAGCCCGACGATGGGCACCAGCAACGCCACATTGAGGATGCCGCGCACCAGGTAGTAGCGGTAATCCAGCAGCGCCGAGCGATGCAGGTTCACCCGGCTACCACCAATGAACTGCCAGAACGACGCCGCCTGCGTCAGCCCGCGCTGCCGGCGGAAGCGGAACAATGCGTAGGCGATGGCGTAGGAGCACAGCAGGAACACCACGCCGACGCGGCCGCTGAGGTCGAACAGGCCGGCGACCTGATGGGTGATGGGGTTGATCACCCACTCGGTGAAGTGGCGGTGGAGGTGCGAGAGGTCAGGCATGGGCGCTGGCGCCGGGAGTCAGGTGAACAGGCTTGTACTTCGAGTGATCACCCACGGCGCTGAGGCGCTGGCGACTCATGGGAAGTCACGCGTTCGCTCAGCATGGAACCTGGGGGATCACGCTGTCAAAGTCCAGCGGTGCCGGGGCGGGGCAATTCGACAGGGGGTCGTCAGCAGCCTGATGTGCGGAGGCGACTGGATTGGCCTGAAGCGGGGCATCGATGAAGTGGGGTGACGCCCGCACGGTGCATTAAGCCGGGGCGCAACCTTGAGGGAGTCGGCAAAGGAGCGACATCCGCGAAGCTGCAGGTTCCGCGCGAAGGGCAGGGTGAAGACGTTTGCCAGTCAGCAACGAGCCGCGTGGTTGACGGCTCAGGCTGCTGTCGCCAATGGCTGCTGCTGTCGATCCAGCGTTTCCTGGAGTTCAGCCACTGAATCCAGGACTCGCTGCGCCCAGCGATCATCGTCCGGACGCACGACAACGACGCGGAAGCCGTGGTCATGGCCTTCGCTCTTCACGCCTTCGGAATCATCGACATGCAGGTCGATATCGAATGCCGGCGGAAGTTTCGAGGGGGCGTTCGCCAGCCCGCGCTCGGTCAGCGCCTGGTTGTGCCGAACGCTGTTGACCACGCCATCGACGTGGATGCCGTACAGCAGCAGCCAGCGCCTGATATAGGAGGGTGTGCGGCCGGAGGACGTGTAGACCCAGATGCTGCAGCCCTGGCGGCGCAGTTCCCGGGTCAGGGAGCGGGTGCCGATACGCAGCGGTTCGCCAAGCCAGCGATGAATGAACACCGGGAGCCTGCTGGGTTCGACGTCGCTGTGGTGGGGGAGGCAGGCCAGGGTGTCATCGATATCGAACGAAATCCGTATGCGCGGGCGTCCGAAGCGGTAAGGCGCAAGGGAACCCTTCATGGCGTCCCACAGCTGATCCTTGATGGCCAGGCAGGTGGCGAGCATGGGTTGCGTACTCATCAGGCACCTCCCTGACAGGCGGAGGCGTGCTTCTCGCCAAGGAAAAAACGGTCCGGATCCGGTGAATGATCTTCGAGGAAGGCGGCGTACTTTTTCTTGATCTTGGGCAATTCGAATAGCGCCTTTACGCCATGCTTGGCGGAGTTGCGGATGACCGATGACGGGTTGTAGTAACCCTTGGCGTTGTCCAGGGTCAGCACGAACGGCGGCAGCCCGGCGCGTATCAGCAGATAGCTGACGATCAGCGAGCCGCTGCGATGGTTACCTTCGATGAACAATTGCGGTTTGCTCAGAATCCGCACATAGACACCGGCAGCGCGCTTCCACACCGATTCGCTGTGATACGCGCAGTACCAGTTGTACAGGTCCTTGATGCCGCCTTCGACGTTGTTGAAGAAGTGCGCCTCGGTGGCCGCCAGGTGCGGCGCGAATTCCAGCCGACGGGCAGGGTCGCGGCCGCAAAGCACGGTGGCGTTGATCTCCAGCATCAGGTTCACCTGCTGCAGATCGAACAGGTCGACGCCCCGTGCGACGTAGTCGTCGATCAAGGCGTAACCTTCCAGCACGTTGTGCAGCACTTCATCGGTGAACGGATCACGCGGCTCGGTAAAGCACTGGCTGAGCTCGCCGAAACGGCCTTGCACCTCACGCAGCGCACGTTCAATCGCTCGCAGATCAAGACGGCGCGTGGCAGGCATGGGCAACCCTGACAAAGAGGTGTGTGGCTTCATACGATGCAGGTTCGACTCAGCTGAACTTGCCGCTGATGTAGTCCTCGGTCATTTTTTCCCGCGGGCTTTCGAAGATCTGCTTCGTCGCGCCCATTTCGACCAGGTAGCCCGTGCGGGTGCCCTGGGAAATGTCCACCGAGAAGAACGCCGTCGTGTCAGCGACACGGATGGCCTGCTGCATGTTGTGGGTGACCAGCGCGATGGTGTAGTCCTTCTTCAGCTCGACCATCAGCTCCTCGACACGGCGGGTAGCGATCGGGTCGAGTGCCGAGCACGGCTCGTCCAGCAACAGGACTTCCGGCTCGGTGGCGATGGCGCGAGCGATGCACAGGCGTTGCTGCTGGCCACCGGAGAGCGACAGGCCGCTCACCTTCAGCTTGTCCTTCACTTCATCCCACAGCGCGGCGCCCTGCAGGGCATGCTTGACCCGGTCGCCGATGTCGCCCTTGTAGCGATTGAGGCGCAGGCCAAACGCGACGTTGTCGAAGATGCTCATCGAAAACGGGTTCGGCTGCTGGAACACCATGCCGATGTAGCGGCGCACCACGACAGGGTCCACGCCCTTGCCGTAGACGTCCTGCCCGAGGAAATGCACATGGCCCTCGAAGCGGAAGCCGCGCACCAGATCGTTCATCCGGTTCAGGCTGCGTAGCACGGTGCTCTTGCCGCAGCCGGAAGGGCCGATGAAACCGGTGATCTTGTTCTTTTCGATCGGCACGTGGCTGTCACGTACCGCCATGAAATTGCCGTAGAAAATCTTGTCCAGTTTGCAGTCCATGACCACCTGGGTCTCGGCGCCAACCGGGGCAACTTTCTGTGCAGTAGCTGTGTTCACGATTCGGATGCTCCGTATCTCAAAACTTGGGCTTGCCAAAAATGCGGCTGATGACGTTCACGATCAGCACGATCATCACCAGCACCAGCGATGCGGCCCACGCGAGCTCGAGCTGGTTGTCGAAGGGCATGCCGGAGAAGTTGTAGATCAGCACGGAAAGCGAGGCCGTGGGGTTCATCACGGCCAGGCTGCCGTCGTGGTAGATCCAGTAGTTGCTGAACAGCGCGGTGAACAGCAACGGCGCGGTCTCGCCAGCGGCGCGCGCCACGGCCAGCATGACGCCGGTGAGGATCGCCGGCAGGCCGGTGGGCAGTACGATCTTCCAGATGACCTGTGCGCGGGTGCAGCCCATGCCGTAGGCAGCATCCTTCATGATCTTGGGCACCATCTTCATCGACTCTTCGGCCGTGAGCACGACGATCGGCAGCATCAGCACGGCCAGTGCCACGCCACCCGCCGGTGCCGAGTAGGTGCCGGTGGTCATCACCACCAGGGCGTAGGCGAAGACGCCGGCCAGGATGGAGGGGAGGCCGGTGAGCGTCTTGGCGGCAAAGCGCGCGGCGCTCGCCAGTTTGCTGTCCGGCCCCAGTTCAGCCAGGAAGACGGCTGCCATGATGCCAACCGGAACGGCAATGGCGGCGGCGATACCGACCATGACGAAGGTGCCGGCCAGCGCGTTGCCGAAGCCGCCGCCCGTCTCGAAGCCGGTCGGTGGAAGTTCGGTGAATACCTCCAGGCTCAGGCGCGCACCACCACGGGTGATCAGCATGTAGAGCACGGAGATCAGCGGCACGCTGGCCAGCAGCGCGCCCAGCCAGACCAGCGTGGTCAGCACCAGGCTGCGCAGGGCGCGGCCCTCAAGCTTGCGCTGCAGGCTCGGCAGGGCAGAAACGGTGGGAGTGAGGCTGGTCATTACTTGGTCCCCCGCTGGGCGTAAAGCATGATCATGGAGCCGAGCACGTTCACGATCAGCGTGATGAACATCAGCACCAGTGCGGCATACATCAGCACTTCAACCTCGTTCGGCCCGGCTTCGGGGAAGTTCAGCGCCAGCAAGGCGGCCAGCGTGTTGGCCGGTGCGAACAGCGACAGGGAAATGGTGTTCGCATTGCCGACCAGCATGGCCAGGGCCATGGTTTCACCCAGTGCGCGGCCCAGGCCCAGGACCAGGGAGCCGAAGATGCCGGTGGCCGCGGAGGGCACCATCACCTTGAGGATCGCTTCCCAATGGGTGGTGCCCATGCCGTAGGCGGCCTGCTTGGTCTTCATCGGCACGCTGGCGAGAGCGTCCTGCGAGACCGCCGCAATGGTGGGCAGAATCATGATGGCGAGCACCAGAGAGGCGGGCAGCAAGCCTGGCCCGCTCAACGATGTGCCGAAAAAGGGTATCCAGCCGAGTTCGCTGTTCAACCACGCCGTCAGCGGGCGAATGGCCGGGATCACCACGTAGATCCCCCACAGGCCGTAAACGACGCTGGGGATCGCGGCGAGCAGTTCGACGATGGTACGGAACACCGCCGCAAGCCTGGCGGGGAGGAAATCCTGGGTCAGGAAGATCGCCATGCTGACGCCGAACAGGCCTGCGATCAGCAGAGCGATCAGTGCGCTGTAGAGCGTGCCCCAGATGGCCGGCAGAATGCCGTACTTGCCCTGGTTGACGTCCCAGACCGAACCCAGGAGAACGTCCAGGCCATGTTTCTCCATGCCCGGAAAGGCCTTGCGACCGACTTCGAACACGAGGGCAACGACCAGCACCAGAATCAGGACCACACCCAGGCGTGCAATGGCACGGAAGGTCCGGTCAACCAGGAAATCCTTCGCGGATGGCGGTTGGCAGGCAGAGTCCGGATTTACCGGTACGACAAAAGGTTGGGTCATGGGAGAGTTCCGGAACAGGTGGAAATCTCATCCGGCGTGGCCGACAGCCCCCGCCGGATGAAGACTCGCAGGCGTTACTGGATGTTGGCGGAAGCTTTGCGAACCTGATCGACGACTGCTTGCGGCAGCGGGATGTAGCCCATCGAATCAGCGATCTTCTGCCCTTCGGTCAGGCCGTACTCGACCATTTCACGCATGGCCTTGGCCTTGGCCGGGTTCTCGTTGTGCTTGCGAAAGATCATCCAGGTGTAGGAAGTGATCGGGTAGGACTGGGCACCGTCCGGATCGGGCAGCCAGGCCACCAGGTTCTCCGGGAACTTCACGGCAGCCAGCGCCGCGGCACCGCTTTCCGCGTTCGGCACGACGTACTGACCGGCCTTGTTCTGCAGCTCGGCGAAGTCGACCTTGGCCAGCTTGGCGAAGCCGTACTCGATGTAGCCGATGGCGCCCGGGGTCTGGCGAACGGTAGCGGTCACGCCATCGTTCTTCGGCGACTTGATGAATTTGTCGCTGGCCGGCCAGTTGACGGTGTTGCCTTCACCCAGGGCAGTCTTGAACTCCGGGTTGATGGTCGACATGTGCTTGGTGAACACAGCGGTGGTGCCACTGGAATCCGCACGCACGACAACGGTGATCGGCAGGGCCGGCAGCTTCAGCTCAGGGTTGGCCGCGACGATCTGCGGGTCGTTCCACTGAGTGATCTTGCCCAGGAAGATGTTGGAGTACACGTCGCGCGGCAGTTTCAGGCCCTTGGGGCTGCCCGGCAGGTTGTACGCCAGGACGATTTCGCCGGCGGTCATCGGCAGCAGTTGCACGCCTTCGGCAACCTTGGCGATGTCCTCGTCCTTCATGGCCGAGTCACTGGCCGCGAAGTCCACAGTCTTGTTGAGGAAATCCTGTACGCCCGCACCGCTGCCCTTGGACTGGTAATCCACGGTGACGCCAGCGGTTTTCTTGCTGAAGTCCTTGAACCAGGTCAGGTAGATCGGAGCGGGGAAGCTGGCGCCGGAGCCGGTCAGGCGGACGCTTTCGTCGGCAAAGACGACGGAAGAGGCACACATGGACAGCGTAACGGCGATCGCAGCAGATTTCACAAAGCTTTTCATCGAGGGCAATCCTTTTGATATCGGGCTGCCATACTGTGATCGGGTCCTGTGAATGTTTTATGACAGCGCGGTGGCAAACGCTCTGGCTCGCCGGCTCGACTGGTCTATCTCCGGGTTTCTGCGGTGCGTTTCAGGTGAGTTAGCAGCGGCTGCCCGCCGGGGCTGGCGGCCATTTCAGGGCAGGGGCGGAGGTTCGGGGCGGGGAATCGCCCCCCGTTCGATGAGCACGCTGCGCAATAAATAGTTACGGTCACTTGGCAGTGCCAAGGGATGCAGATGCGTTCGGTTGCCGCCCATGAATTGTCGGGGCGAGGCCGCTCGCCAGGGGGCGATATCGGCCAATAACGGTCGTTCCAGCGAGGATCAAGTACGGATGCTCATTCGATTTACCACGTTGGCAATGGACCCTGACTCAGGCCATACAACCGGAATCCTGGTTTGTGCCCATGAGCTTCGAGATAACGGCGACCTCACTGTTGGCGAACACTCCGAGCTACGAAACTGCTTGGCTTGGTTCAACGAGCATTTGTTCGTTCCGGGTGTTCTTAAGTCAGAAGAGCATCGTCGCGCCATTTCATGGTTCAAGCCCGCTGCCAGTGAGGCTATTCAACATATGTGGCGGCTAAAAGGCGTTCTGGAACTCCATGGTTTTCACGTTGAAGTGCTTCGGACTGCGGACCCTGGCGCCGTAGTCTATGAAGATGATTGGCAACTCATCGCTAAGCCCAGGAAGGGGCGGCGCTTTTAGGGCCGTATGTGCGCTTAGTCGATTCTCTTGAGCGCATTTGGACGGCAGGGGCCGCTATGGGGCGGTAGCCCCCTCTCGCTGGAGGCTGCAATTGGCCAGAAGCGGACGCTAGTGGTCATCAATGCAAACAGACTTCGAAGGCTGTGTTGCCGGGCTAACTCAAATTCAGACAGCCGAATACGTTCGAGGGTACGATCGCAATCAACTACGGAGAGTGCAGAAAATATGTCTGATCAGGAAGATTACAGGCGCGCCAAGAGGGAAGCGTATGAGGTTGAAACGCAACCTCCGGCAACACTCGGCAGAGACGAATTTCTTGCTTGGCGCTCCCCGCGCGAGGTGCTATCAGGTCCGGCGTCGCTGGACAATCAAACGTGGCATTGGCTAGTACGAACACATCTTTCGGCCTTTATCGCCAATGAGAGATTTAACGGGCCTTCATCATATGAGTCAGGGCCAATGTGGTGCTTCGACCGTTTCGGGATGTCTCAGACCACCCTGTCTGACGGGCGCATCGTGTATATCGGCGGCGAGCACGAAGACCACTACGATCCTGATTTTTATATCTATAACGATGTGATCGTCATTGATCCGGACGGCAGCATCCATATACGCGGCTATTCTAGGGATCAGTTCGCCGCCACCGATTTTCACACTGCGACCATGGTCGGAAACTCTCTTCTGATTATCGGTTGTCTTGGCTATCCCTCCGACCGTGTTGCGGGCGTCACCCCAGTTTATCGCCTGTCGTTAGATACCTGGTGCATTGAGCGCATGACGACTGACGGCCAATCTCCCGGCTGGCTGCACGGTCATGCTGCCGAGCTTTCCGAGGATGGCGATTCTGTTGTGGTCACCGGTGGTTCCTGCTGGCTTGGCGAAAGATGCTCAATGATTGAGAACATTGATAGTTGGTCTCTGAATATCAGTTCAGGTCACTGGACCCGGCTGACTTCTCTTGACTGGCAACAATGGTCGATGCACCGCGCTGATCGGAAATTCAATCGCCTATGGGAGCTGCGCCGGGCTCTTTGGGCTCACGAGAACCCAAGTTGCGGCATCTCGGACGATTGGAAGTTCGAAGACGCCCCCAACTTTGCCGAGCTTGCCCGGCTCTATCGAATTGACGGTTGTGAGCCCCCCGCTGACGGTGAAGAGTGCGGTGAGTACTACTTGGTCATGGATGGTCTCACCGTACGTTTTACCGAGAGTATGTTCAGTGTTGACGTTCTGGTGAAGGGGCGCCTCAGCACGGATCGACTGGAGGTACTTCAAGCTCGCACCTTGGCAACATTGGCCAAGCTGGAGGGTATCGAGTGGGAGATCGAACCGCTTTCCGTGCTGGCGAGTGACGGTGCTGACTAGAAGAAAACGCAGGAAATTAGGACGCCTCCAGGCGTCCTGAGACGCGCGCTTGTCTCCAGCTTTCGGCATTCACACGAAATACGGCTATGGATCGGAAGCTGACATCGGATAACGGCGCTGAACTGTATGTACCAACTCCTGCGGCTTGACCGCTGTAACTCTTCCCCATAACCTCCCGACGCCCCTGTGAAAGCGACAGGGGAGCGGGTTTGGCGACCCGGTAAATCCACAGCGCGACTGCGCCCATAGCGCTGCGACGTATTTCTACGTCCGCAGTGTCTTGCTATGGCAGGCCGCGCAGGGAGGCCTTCGGGTCTGCCGGTCCTGTGGTTCCGGTTCGCCAACCTTGCGCGGTTCTGCCACCCCTACCGTTTGGCGACGGAGGAGTGGCCTTTCTGGACTAACCACAAAGGTCTCAACTCCATGGACGACATCTACGTTCCCACCGTTTTCCACCGCTACAACCGTTCCCTGCGCGGCGTGTTGATCGACAACCAGCCCTGGTTGGTCGCCCGCGAGCTGGGGTATCTGATCCGCGAGCGGGTCGATGCTTATGTTCTTCGATTGGATGAGGACCTCTTTCGCGAGGCGCGCCTGGTGACGGGCAGCGGCGAGGAGGACGTGTTGCTGGTCAGTGACTACGGCGCTTTCCATGTGCTGCAGCGATTTCGCGATCCGGAGCATCGGCAGTTGCGGATGTGGATCACCGGCCATGTGCTGCCGACGCTCAGGGATCAGGGGCTGGTGCCTATGGGGCAGCCGAAGCGGCTGCAGGCGAAAGGTGAGGGGCGGCCTGTGGCGGTGCTGGATTGGCAGGGAGAGTACTGGGTGCCGATGGGGGAGGTGCCGCGGTTGATGCGCGAGGAGCGGCGCGGGAGATGGTGGCGGAGGGAGTAGGGCGTACAGATGTAGGAGAGCGCCTTTCGGCGCTGGTCGCGGGCATGGGCTAGGCGCCCCCGCCGCTCCTACACAAGAGTAAGAGCCCCTCACCCTAACCCTCTCCCGCAAGCGGGAGAGGGGACCGTCAGGTGTGAGTCATTCAGTGGTGTCAGCCGGATAGGGCTTGATTGGCGTTTGCCAATCAAGCGGCCGGCGGGGTGCCTTCGGCGTTGGCGACCACGGCGTCGATCTGGATCAGCGCGCCCTTGGGCAATGCGCCTACGGCGACTGTCCGGCGGGCGGGGACGCCGCCGGGGAAGTAGCTGGCGTACACCTCATCGACGGCGGCGATGTCGTCGATGTTTTTCAGGTAGAGGTTGACCTTCACCACATCGGCCAGGGCGTGGTCGATGCTTTCGACAATGGCCTTGAGGTGCTTGAAGCACTGGCCGGCCTGTTCCTTGATGCCGCCGGCCACCAGTTCACCGGTCTTCACGTCCAGCGGCAGCTGGGCGGAGATGTGGTTGTAGTGGGAGAAGGCGACGGTCTGGGTGGAGAAGGGGCACTTCGGCGCGGCGTCGGTGTTGTGGGCCTTGATGACGATGCCGTGGCGGTCTTCGACGGCCTGCGGGGGTGTGCCGTCGCCGTGGGAGACCACGGCCTCGACCTGCACCAGGGCATCCATCGGCAAGGCTTGCGCCTGCACCACGGTGCGTGCCGGCAAGTAGCCGACGGCGCGGGCGATAGCCGAGTCGGGGAAGAAGGTGGTGTAGACCTGGTTCACGGCCTGCATGTCGGCGAGGTTCTTGACGAAGACGGTGATGCGCACGATGTCGTCGAAGGGCACGTCGATGCTTTCGAGGATGGTCTTGATGTTGCGCAGGCACTGCCGGGTCTGCTCCTCGACGCCGCCGGCCACCAGCTTCCCGGTACGCGGGTCGATGGGCAGCTGGGCGCTGAGGTTGTTGTAGTGGGAGAAGGCGACGGTCTGGGTGGACAGCGGGCTCAGCGGCGCGCTCTCGGTGTTGCGTTCGACCTTGATCAGGTCGCCGGCCTGCGGGGCGCTGGGGATGGTGCCTTCGCCGCAGGTGATGAGCGCTTCGACCTGTACCTGGGCGCCCAGCGGCAGGGCGGCCACGCCGACGGTGGTGAGGGTCGGCAGGTAGTTGGGGAAGAAGGCCGCGTGCACCTTGGCGACGGCTTCGGCGTCGGCGATGTTGGTCAGGAAGATGGAGATGCGGACAGTGTCATTCAGGTTGTGGCCGATGCTTTCGACGACGGCCTTGAGGTTCCTGTAGCACTGTTCGGCCTGTTCCTTTGCGCCACCGGCCACCAGCTTGCCGCTGCTCGGGTCGACCGGCAGCTGGGCGGAAAGGTTGTTGTAGTGGGAGAAGGCGACGGTTTGGGCATAGGGGCCGAGGTTTTGCGGGGCCTTGTCGGTGTTACGTGCCAGAACTGCGTTGTAGCCACTCATGTTGGTGCTCCCTTGTTCGCTGGGAATCCGTGGATTGGGTGGCAAACGCTTCGTCCATTGCGATATCGGTCGTTGCCACTATCGGTTCAGACGACGGATATCAAGCTCGTCGAGAGGCGCGCAGACTATCGAGTCTTGAAGGGTGACCCCTTTGACTTATGGCAAGCGTAGTGGGGTCTCCTTACCGGGTTGTTTCAATTGGCGATGGGAGGGTGTCGGGATATTGCGAAAGGGATTTCTGAAAGCGGGGGTGGTGGTTTTTGTGGAGGTCCGGTGCCTGGGCTTTCCCTCACCCCAGCCCTCTCCCAGAGGGAGAGGGGGCAGTCTGTGCCGGCTGGCAGTTTGGTTTTATCCTGTAGGACCCTCTCCCCAGCCCTGGCTGCGCGCCCTGCTCCGAAGGGGGAGGGAGCAATCGTGCCGGCTGATGATGTGGACTCTCCTCGCGCCGAACGGTCCCCTCTCCCGCTTGCGGGAGAGGGTTAGGGTGAGGGGCTCTTTCTAGAAGATGTAATCAGTAGTCAGGAAGCTCGAATCGCGGTCGCGGATGATCTGGCTGATCAGCGCCTTGTTGGCGTCGGTGAAGCGCGTGGCCACCAGGGTGCGGATGGAGAAGGTGCGCAGGGCGTCGTGGACCGAGAGGGTGCCTTCTGCGGAGTTCTTGCGGCCGTTGAAGGGGTAGCTGTCCGGGCCGCGCTGGCACTGGGCGTTGATGTTGATGCGGCCGACCTGGTTGACGAAGGCGTCCACCAGCGGGCCGATCTGCTCGGGGTCGTCGCCGAACAGGCTGAGCTGCTGGCCGTAGTCGGACTGCAGGACGTAGTCGATCACCTCGTCCAGCTCGCGGTAGGGCACCACCGGCACCAGCGGGCCGAACTGCTCCTCGTTGTACAGCCGCATGTCGGCGCGCACCGGGCTGAGCAACGCGGGGTAGAAGAAGCTTTCGCGGCTCTCGCCGCCGCCGGGGTTGATGACCCTGGCGCCCTTGGCCAGCGCATCTTCAAGCAGGCCGTTGAGGTAGTCGACCTTGCCCGGCTCGGGCAGCGGGGTGAGCGCCACGCCGGATTCCCAGGGCATGCCGGGTTTGAGTTCGGCAAGCTTGGCGCTGAACCTGGCGAGGAAGCTGTCCAGCACGTCTTCGTGGACGAAGAGGATCTTCAGCGCGGTGCAACGCTGGCCATTGAACGAGAGGGCGCCGGTGATGGCTTCGCTGACCGCGTTGTCGAGGTCGACGCTGGGCAGGACGATGCCGGGGTTCTTGGCGTCCAGCCCGAGGGCGGCGCGCAGGCGGTGCGGGCGCGGGTGGAGCTTCTTCAGGTCGGCGGCGCCGGAGTGGGTGCCGATGAAGGCGAAGACGTCGACCTTGCCGCTGGCCATCAGCGCGCTGACGGTCTCGCGGCCGCGCCCGTAGATGACGTTGATGACGCCCGGCGGGAAGCTGTCGCGGAAGGCTTCGAGCAGCGGGCGGATCAGCAGCACACCGAACTTGGCGGGCTTGAAGACCACCGTGTTGCCCATGATCAGCGCCGGGATCAGGGTGGTGAAGGTCTCGTTCAGCGGGTAGTTGTACGGGCCCATGCACAGCGCGACGCCCAGCGGCACGCGGCGAATCTGCCCCAGCGTGCCCTGTTCCAGCTCGAAGCGGCTGGAGCGGCGGTCC
The DNA here is from genome assembly GCF_014852215.1 of Pseudomonas sp. PDM19. Taxonomy (NCBI): domain Bacteria; kingdom Pseudomonadati; phylum Pseudomonadota; class Gammaproteobacteria; order Pseudomonadales; family Pseudomonadaceae; genus Pseudomonas; species Pseudomonas sp. PDM19. The sequence continues at coordinate 990,475 of NZ_JACVBG010000001.1, forward strand.
AGTTCCTTGAGCGCCTGGATGGTGTCGACGATGTAGTCGCAGGTGCGGTCGAACTCCTTCTCCGAGTCCTTGAGGTTCTTGCCGATCTCCCACATCAGCAGCTTGACCACGGCGGTGCGCTGCTCGCGCATGCGGTCGAGGAAGCGCTCGACGTGGGCGATGCGCTCGGCTACGCGCAGGTTCGGCCATTGGCCCTGGCCGTTGTCGTAGGCAGCCACGGCGGCGTCCAGCGCGGCGAGGGCGGCGTCGGCATCCAGCAGCGGCGTGCTGCCGAGGATGACCTGTTCATCGCCCTGGTCGGTGGCGAGGAAGATCGGGCTGCGCACCGGGGCGAGCGGACCGTCCCAGCAGCGCAGTTCGCCGTTGACCAGGTACTCGCGCTGCTCGACGGGCGCGTCGGGGCGCCAGGCGTCGGGGATGTCGGTGAGGCGGGGGAACAGATGGTCGAGCTTGTTGTTGTCGGGCATGACTCATCCCTCGGGGGAAGGTGGGCGACTGGTCTGTTTTAGATCGTAGCTGTCTTCAGATTAATCGATTCAGCAAATGGTGCGATGACCGGTGTAGGAGCGCGCTGCGCGCGCGATCGCGGGCATGGCTCGCTCCTCCGGAACTCAGGTGCGTAGGGCGGATAACCGCTTGCGGTTATCCGCCGGCTTTACGGTGTACGGGTGGGGCGGCGGATAACCCGTTCCGGGTTATGCGCCCTACGGGTGTGCCGGGTTTGGCTGCTTTGCCGGAGCGGGCTGCAGGAGTTCCTGCTGCTCGGCGTAGCGGGCGCGGATGTCGAAATCACGGGGCCAGGCGGGCTGGGTGGGGGCTTTCGGAGTTGCGGAGGAAGTCACGGGCGATACCTCGTTGCAGGAATCCGGGGCGGGCGGTTGGTGATGCTCGCCGGGTTATGGGGCGCTGGGCGTGATGGGTATCGCTGCGCTCCACGCCATCCTACGGGGGCTCCCAGGCAGGGCAGTTCGTAGGATGGGTGGAGCGCAGCGATACCCATCGGCTAATGCATCAGACGAACATCGACAGCAGCAGGATGAACAGCAGGCCGACCACCGAGAGGATGGTTTCCATCGCCGTCCAGGTCTTGAAGGTCTCCATCACGCTCATGTTGAAGTACTGCTTCACCAGCCAGAAACCAGCGTCGTTGACGTGGGACAGGATCAGCGAGCCGGCGCCGGTGGCGAGGACCAGCAGCTCGCGGTTGACGCCGGGGATCAGGTCGATGACCGGCACCACGATGCCCGCGCCGGTGATGGTGGCGACGGTGGCGGAGCCGGTGGCGATGCGGATTACCGCGGCCACCAGCCAGGCCAGGAGGATGGGCGAAATCTGCGCCTGCACCGCCATGTGGCCGATCACGTCGCCCACGCCGCTGGCCACCAGCATCTGTTTGAAGCCGCCGCCGGCGCCGATGATCATCACGATGGCGGCGGTGGGCGCGAGGCTCTGGTCGAGCAGCTTGAGTATCTTCTTCGAATCGAAGCCGCGGGCGTGGCCGAAGGTATACAGCGACAGCAGCAGGGCCAGCAGCAGGGCGGTGATCGGGTGGCCGATCATGTCCAGCCAGGCGCGGATCACGTGGCCGTCGGCGAGCATGACGTCGGCGAAGGTCTTGAGCAGCATCAGGAACACCGGCAGCAGCACGGTCAGCAGGGTGACGCCGAAGCTGGGCAGGTTGCTGGTGTCCGGCTCGTGGGCGATCTGCGCCACCAGCTCTTCATTGGGTTGGCCGGGAATGTACTGGGCGATGAACTTGCCGAAGATCGGACCGGCGATGGCGGCGGTGGGCAGGGCGACCAGCAGGCCGTAGAAGATGGTCTTGCCGATGTCCGCACCGAACACGCCGATGGCCAGCAGCGGGCCCGGGTGCGGCGGCACCAGGCCGTGTACGGCGGAGAGGCCGGCGAGCAGCGGGATGCCGATCTTGATCAGCGAGACGCCGCTGCGCCGGGCGACGATGAACACCAGCGGCACCAGCAGGATGAAGCCGATCTCGAAGAACAGCGGGATGCCGACCAGGAAGGCGGCGAGCATCATGGCCCAGTGCACGCGTTCCTTGCCGAAGGCGCGGATCAGGGTACGGGCGATCTGATCCGCGCCGCCGGACTCGGCCATCATCTTGCCGAGCATGGTGCCCAGGGCAAGGATGATGCCGACGAAGCCGAGCACGCCGCCGAAACCGTCCTGGAAGGATTTGACGATGGTCGCCACGGGCATGCCGGAGGTGAGGCCGAGGAAGCCGGCGGCGATGATCAGGGCGACGAAGGGGTGAATCTTGAAGCGGGTGATCAGCAGGATCAGGCCGATGATGGTGACCACCGCGTCCAGCAGCAGATAGGTGTTGTGGGACATGCCGAGCATGGGTCTCTCCTGTTTTTGTCTTTGTGCCGGAGCGGCTCTTCTTTCTTGGATTAATCGAGATAGCGCTATCTTTCGATGGCAGGCGCTATTGCGTCAGTCGTTGGAGTGCTGTCGCCACCAGAGGTGTGCGGCTTCCGCCAGTTCGTCGAGCGGGCGGGTGGCGTCCAGGCTTAGGGTCAGCGGCTCGCTGGTCGGCACTTCGAGGGCGGCGAACTGGCTGTCGATCAGGCTCGCCGGCATGAAGTGGCCGGGGCGGGTGGCGACGCGCTGGGCGGCGGTTTCCGGGGTGAGTTCCAGGAACACCACGCCCAGGCCGGGCACGGCGCGGCGCAGGCGTTCGCGGTAGATGAGCTTGAGCGCGGAGCAGGTGAGCACGGGGCGCTGGCCGGCGGCGATGGCTTTCTGCAGCTGGGCGGCGAGGGTGTCGAGCCAGCCGGCGCGGTCCTCGTCGGTCAGCGGGATGCCGGCGCTCATCTTCTGGATGTTAGCTTCGGGGTGGAAGGAGTCGCCTTCAATGGCGAACGCGCCGCTGCGCAGGCACAGGGCCTCGCTGACGCTGGACTTGCCGCATCCGGCGACACCCATGATGAGCACGGCATCGATGGCGGGGAGCATGCAGGGCCTCAGTGTTGAGACAGCGCTATCTTTGGTGGGCGTAACGAAAAGCATCGGCTGCCTCCGTATTCTTGTCATTCTAGTCGGTGTGTCCCGGTGCTCTCGGTGAGTATGTTTCACCGGCGGGCGAGGGGCGGCGGGAGCCGGCCTCAGGCAATTGCCCTGGCTGCGAGACAGCGCTACCTTAGTGCCTCGATTTTTGTTTGGCAAGCCGCCCGATGACCGCTCAGAAGAACGATAAGAAAAACGACAGAAGCTCTCGCACCACCGGCAAACCCACCCTCAACGACGTGGCACGCAGTGCTGGCGTCAGCCCGATCACCGCCTCGCGCGCCCTGCGCGGCGTGAGCACGGTGGCCGAGGGGCTGGCGGAAAAGGTCCGCCAGGCCGCCGCCGACCTGGGCTATGTGGCTAACCCGGCCGCCCGCGCGCTGGCTTCCAAGCAGAGCCACAACATCGTGGTGCTGGTGCCTTCGCTGGCGAACCAGCTGTTCATCGAAACCCTCGAAGCTATCCATGCCGTGATGCACCCGCGCGGGCTGGAAGTGCTAATCGGCAACTACCACTACTCCCGCGACGAAGAAGAGAACCTGCTGCGCAACTATCTCGCGTACCAGCCGCGCGGCCTGCTGCTGACCGGCTTCGACCGTACCGAGAGCGCCCGGCGGATGATCGAGGCCAGCGGCGTGCCGGCGGTCTACATGATGGACCTGGACCCCGGCGCGGGGCTGCATTGCGTGGGCTTCTCGCAGATTCGCGCGGGGGAGGCGGCAGCCAGACACCTGCTCAAGAGCGGGCGCAAGCGCCTGGCGTACATCGGCGCGCAACTGGACCAGCGCACCCTGCTGCGTGGCGAGGGTTACCGCCGCGCATTGCAGCAAGCCGGTTGCTATGACCCGGCGCTGGAAGTCCTCACGCCGCGCCCGTCCTCGGTCGGCCTCGGCGGCGAGCTGTTCCGCCAACTGCTGGCCAGCCATCCGCAGGTGGAAGGCATCTTCTTCGGTAACGACGACCTCGCCCACGGCGCTTTGCTGGAAGCCATGCGCCACGGCATTCGCATCCCCGAACAGGTGGCGGTGCTGGGCTTCAACGACCTGCCCAGCTCCGAGTTCATGGTCCCGCGCCTCTCCAGCATCCGCACCCCGCGCAAGGCCATCGGCAGCCACGCGGCCGAGCGCCTGCTCGACCTGATCAACGACAAACCGGTGAGTGCCCCGGTGATGGACCTGGGGTTCGAGTTGATGGTGCGCGAGAGCAGCTGACGCACGCCGCAAGGATCGTAGGGCGCGCTCCTGCAGGTTGCACCGAGTGGCCGGGGCCCCGTTGTAGGATGGTGTGGAGCGCAGCGATACCCATCGTTCCAGTGCGCAGACTGCAAACCCTTTGCGCATAAAAAAAGCCCGCTGGAGCAGCGGGCGTAGTGCGGAGGCAAAGCTGTTTTCCGGCGAGCGAGCCACCGGAGCAATCACTCAGTACGCGTCGCTCATCCCATCGGTGATGGTGATGCCCTGCTTGCGCATTTCCTGGATCAACCCGGCGCGGGTGCCCGGCAGGTTGAGCAGGGCCTGGTAGCGCGTGGCTTTGACTTCCTCGGCGGTGTAGGGCTTGAACTCGGCGGGCATGCTGTTGCCGGCCATGCCCTCCTTGCGCAGCAACCAGTTGAGCAGGTCGGCCAGTTGCGCGTCGTTCAGCGCGGACTGGGACATGCCCGGCACGCGCACGAGGAATTGCCGCCCACCGTCCACCTTCAGGAAGTTGCCGACGAAGCCGTGCAGGCGCGGCGTGTCGTTGGCCTTGCTGCCGCTGCCTTCGGTGAGATGGCAGCCGGCGCATTGCAGCTGGTAGTTGGTGGCCGGGCTGTAGCTCTGCTGGGAGATCGGCTTCTGCACCTCCTCGTTGCCGGGCGCCGGCCGCTGGTGCGGATCGGGGATCGCACGGGCCTGGGCAATGGGGGCGACCAGGCTACAGAGCAGGGCGCCGACAACGAGACTGCGCATGGGCTTTTCTCCCGACTTCAGACCGCGACGCCGCGGATGATGGTGACGGTGCAGTTGTAGATGCGCGATTCCGCGCCCAGGCACCAGTTGACGTCGTTGTTGTTGAACGGACGGTACAGCGGTTCTTCGCTCTCATTGCGGGTACAGGCGCACTGGGAGCAGCTGTGCTTACCGCAGCAGTCGTTGTAGGAAATGATGTAGTCCTTGCCGTCTGCCGGGTTGCGGCAGGTGCCGATCCAGGTCACTTGCGAGGCATCGGTGCCGGGCGGGCAGGAGGTGGTGGTGCCGCCGCAGCAGGTGCAGAGGAAACCGTCGATGGAGCAGTAGCGCCAGTAGTCGCAGCTGTTCGGGTCACCCGGATCGCCAGCCTTGGGCGCCTCGGCGGCGAGGGCCTTGGAGGTGCGGTCGATCGGCAGGATGATCGGCAGGGCGGCGCCGGCCACCAGCAGCGAGCCGAAGCGGCCCAGCAGCTTGCGCCGCGAAGTGACGTTGGCCACCTGGCGGGAGGAGCGCTCGAACAGGTTGTCGAGGAATTTCATTCTTGTTCTCTCCGTGATCAGTGGCTGTGGCCGTGGCTGGCGTCGTGGGTGTGCACGCCGTTGTGGCTGTGGCCATTCATGTACTGCTGCAGGGTGGCGCTGCCCAGGTGCTCGACCTCGAACAGGCTGTCCAGGTGCTCGCGGGAGTTCACCAGGCCCTTGGCGCGCAGGATGCCCTTGCTGTCGATCAGCGCGGCGTAGGGCAGCTTGCCGATCTGGTAGGTCATGCCCACTTCCGGACCGACCACGTAGGCGGATTTCTCCAGGCCGTGCTCGGCGATCAGCGCCTGCTGGGCGGCCATGTCGCCGTCGCTGACGTAGATCACTTCCAGCTCGCCGGCCTTGTCCTTGGCGATGGATTTGATCGCCGGCAGCAGCGATTTGCAGATCGGGCAGGTCGGCGAGAGGAAGAACAGCAGCTGGCCGCGCTCGCCTTCATAGCCGAAGTTGACCGGGCGACCATGGCGGTCGGCGGCGGTGACTTTCGGCGCGGGCTCGTTGACCGCCACGCCCTTGTCGACCATCAGCGCGCCGGCCGGCGCGATGCGGCCGTGGAGGACGCCGATCTGGCGCACCAGCGCCATGACGGTGAAGGCGAGGGCGATGAGCAGCACCCAGAGAAGAATGTTGGAAACGATCAGACCTTCCATTTGTTCACCTTCCGATGAGTTTGAGCAGGCGGGGATGATTGGCCAGCAGGCCATCGGCCGCGGCATACAGGAGCAGGGCGACAGCGCCGGCGGCGAGGATCACGAAGGCGTCGAACACGCCCATCTCGCGAGCCTGCGGAGCGCAGGAGGCGATCAGGGCGAGCGCGGCGATGATCGCGTTGCGCAGCAGCAGCACCGGGCGCAGCGGTTGCATCTGGCCGGGGCCGGAGCAGCCGCAGTCGATGTCGCGGCGCCCGCGCCAGAGGTTGATGCCGATGGCGCCGGCATAGAACAGGATCAGCGCCGTGGCGGCCAGGGCCGCGCCGTGGCGGCTCGCCGGCACCAGCAGGGCGAAGGCGACGATGCCTTCGACCACCGGCAGCACGCGGGCCACCGGGCCGACCAGCGAGGCCGGCAGCAGGCCGTAGTCTTCGACCTGGCGGGCGAAGCGCATCGGCGCGCGCAGCTTGTGGCTGGCGGCGCTGGCGAGCAGCACCGCAACGGCCACCGCACTGGCGATGATCAGGATCGGATCGGAAAACATATCCGTACCTCTCGGGGTGGTTTTAGTGGCTCAGGACCAGGATCGGCGTCTTGGCGATCTTGTCCATGGCGCCGTTGTACTTGCCGGTCTTCAGGTCGAAGATCTGCAGGCCGCCTTCGATGTCGGTGCCCAGCAGCAGCGGCTTGTCGTCCGTGGTGGCATGCAGGCTCCACACCGGCTTGGGCGCTTCCAGGGTGCCGATCTTCTTCTGCGTCTTCAGGTCGTAGACCCAGATGAACGGGCTCGGGTCTTCCCATTTGCCGGCGCTGTGCTCTTCATGCATCAGCACGTACATGCGGTTGAGCTTGGGCGCTACGGCCATCAGCTGCCAGCCGCCGGTGCCCCAGCCTTTCTTGCGTTCCTCGTCGGTGGTCAGCGACCAGCTCGGCAGCATCTTCGGCTTGTCGCCGGAGACGTCCACCGGCTTGACCATGCCGTCGGTGGTCACGAAGAAGTAGGTCTCGCCCACGGCCAGGCCGCGTTCGTTGAGCTTCTCCTTGTTCGGGTCGAAGAACGGAGTCTGGCTGCGGCCGGTTTCCTTGCCGTCGTCACCGATTTTGGTGATCTGCAGTTGGCCGTCACCGCACAGCGAGGCGAAGGCGCGCTTGCCTACCGGGTAGTTGAGGACGCAGCCGCTGATGGCGATTTCGCTGGCGACCTTCTTCTCCTGGGTGTCGACCACGGTGACCGAGGTGGACGGGGTGAAGTTGTAGATGTAGACGAAGCGATCGTCGGAGCTCGCGCCCAGGGCGTACTTCTGGGTCAGGATCGAGGCGCGCTTGGCCGGGATTTCCACTTCCCACTTCGGACGCAGGTTCGAGGTGTCCCAGGCGGTCAGCACGTCGGTGCGCACGCCGCGGGTGCCGCGGGAGTAGAAGGTGTCGGCGGAGTACAGGGTCTTCGCATCGTGGCTCAGGGTGGACGGAGCGACGAAGCCGGTGCTGACCATGCCGAGCATCTTCTTCTGCTCGGGGTCGACCACGGTGACGCGGCCGGCGATGAAGTTCTCGAACTCCACGTCGACGATGTAGGCGCGGTGCGGCGAGGGCGGGAACGGCAAGACTGTCTCACCGATGCTCTCGGTCGGCAGCTCGGCGTGCGCTGCGCCCATCGCGAGGCACGTGCTCAGCGCGAGGACCGATGGAGCGAGGAACCTGGCGACGCTCATTGGCGGGTACTCCCTTTTTCTTGTTGGCGGGCTATCGGTTGTTATCGGGCCGTCTGCCAGGGGCGGACAGCGGACGGAACATTGAGGAGAGTCTGCCTGCGTCGGTTTGCAGCGGACTTGTTGTCCGTGCCATTTCCTTGTCTGGGGGTGACAGGGTGTCGCAGGGAGAAAGTGCAGACTGCCGTTGCGTTTGGAGGCGGGAAATCCGCCGAACGGCACAGACATGGATCAAGGCTTCGTCAGGTTTTGGTGCGAAAAAGCTGCATCGTGCCCCGAAAATCCGCACAATGCACATTTGAGCTATCTTGAAACGCCGTAACACCCACCGGAAGTGTGCATTGTGAACAGTTCACAATGTTCGACATGCTCAAAATTTCCGCGTCGTTCCTGATTGGCTTTTCCGGCCCGCTATTTGCGTTGTGCCGGGAGTCCTCAACCAATCCTCGCGGAGATCCCCCTCGATGAGTTCCCCCAGTGAGTTCCCCCTGAGCGCCACGCCCAGGGAAGGGCGCAAAGGCCTGCTGCCCATCGCCATGGTCCTGTTCAGCTTCACCTTCTTCACCGGCACCATGTTCGCCGGCGGCAAGATCGGCATGGCCTTCGACTTCGTCGACATGCTCTGGGTCGCCTTCATCGGCAACGTGCTGCTCGCCGTCTACGCCGCCGCCCTGGGCCTGATCGCCTCGCGCAGCGGTCTGAACACCGTGCTGATGGGGCGCTTCTGCTTCGGCGAGCGCGGTAGCAAGCTGTCCGATTTCCTCCTCGGCTTCGCCGAACTGGGCTGGTACGCCTGGGGCACCGCCACCGTGGCCATCGTGCTGGTGAAGATGCTGTCCCTGCCGGAGTGGCTGAACATCCCGCTGATGGTGATCTTCGGCCTGCTGTTCTCGATCACCGCGATCATCGGCTTCAAGGGCCTGGACATCATGTCCCGCGTGTCGGTGCCGCTGATGTTCATTCTGCTGGTGGCATCGATGGTCATCGCGACCAACCACGCCGGTGGCTGGAGCGGCCTGCTGGCGAAGGAGCCGAGCCAGACCCTGACCTTCTCCGCCGCCGTGACCATGGTCTTCGGCACCTTCGCCAGCGGCGCGACCCAGGCCACCAACTGGACCCGCATGGCCCGCAGCGGGCGCATCGCGGTGATCGCCAGCGTGGTCGCGTTCCTCATCGGCAACGGCCTGATGATCGTCGCCGGCGCCTGGTGCGCCATCGTCTACCAGAACGCCGACATCGTCGAAGTGATGGTGCTGCAGGGCCTGTCCTTCGCTGCGGTGATCATGCTCTGCCTGAACCTGTGGACCATCCAGGGCCCGACCATCTACAACGTATCCGCCGCCGCCTGCCACCTGGTGCGCAGCGAGCGTCGCCGCACCATGACCCTGCTGGCCGCCGGCATCGGCATCATCCTCGCCATCGGCGGCATGTACGAATGGCTGATCCCGTTCCTGGTGCTGCTGGGCTCGATCATCCCGCCGCTGGGTGGCGTGATCATGGCCGACTACTGGTACCGCAACCGGGGTGAATACCCGGCGCTGGTGGGTAGCCACATCCCGGCGTTCAACGTCACCGGCCTGGTGTCCTACGCGGTCGGTGCAGGCCTGGCCTATGCCTCGCCCTGGATCGCGCCGCTGGTGGGTATTGCCGCTTCGGCCATCTGCTACATCGTCCTCACCGAAGTCACCCGCGCCCGTGCGCCGGTGACCGAGCCGCGCGCTTGAGCCTGAGCGTCGAGGAAATCCTCCGTCTGCCGGGGCTGGAAAGCCTCGCGCTGCGGGCCGGCGCGCGCAATGTGCATCGCAGCGTGCGCTGGTCCTACGTGGCGGAGAACGTCGGCATCGCTGACTGGGTGATGGGCGGCGAGCTGGTGTTCGTCACCGGCATCAACCACAGCCGTGACGAGGCCAACCTGCTGCAGCTGGTGCGCGAAGGCGTCGCCAGCGGCATCGCCGGCATCGTCATCCTCACCGGCGACGAGTTCATCCAGCGCATCCCTCTGTCTGTGGTTCATCTGGCCGAGACTCAAGGGCTGCCGCTGATCGAGCAGCCCTACGCGCTGAAGATGGTCATTGTCACCCACCTGATCGGCACGGCGCTGGTGCAGATGACCCAGGTGAAGACCTCGCGCCGCGACATCCTAGGCCAGTTGCTCAGCGGCGATTACCCGAGCCTGGAGATCGTCCGCCGCCGCGCCCAGCACCTTGAGTTGCCGTTGGAAACGCCGCGACGTCTGGTGGCGTTGCGGCTGTCCGGCGTCGACACGCTGTTCCAGCAGCAGGAGCCGGAGGAGGCCGAGCGCGCGCTGCAACTGACCCGCCAGCGCCTGCTCGACCACCTGGAGAACTGGCAGCAGGAGCGCCCCGAGCGCCTGCCGGTGGTGATCCAGGGTGACCTGTTCGTCCTGCTGCTGGATGATTCCGGGAGTGCCGAGCGCGCCGAACTGCACGCCCTGGCCGCCGGCTTGCAGCAGGAACTCACGCCGTTGCGTGCTTATCTCGGTTTGTCCGCCCGCGCCGAGTCCTGCGCCGAGTTTCCCCGCGCGCTGCTCGAAGCCCGCCAGGCGCTGGACGTCGCCGAAGGCATGCAGGCGCCCGCCGGCTTCTGCGACTACCGTGAGCTGGGCGTGCTGCGGCTGCTGCGGGCGATCCCCGATCGTGCGGTGGTCGAGCAGTTCATGAAGGACACCCTCGGCCCGCTCAATGACGCGGGCCGCAAACAGCCGCAACTGCTGATCGAGACGCTCGACGCGCTCGTCCAGGAGGGCGGCAATGCGCTCAGGGCGGCACAGCGCCTGGGCATCCACCGCAACACCCTGAACCAGCGGATAGCGCGCATCGAGGCCCTGAGCGGCCAGTCCCTGGACGACGCGCAGTTCCGCCTGAATACCTCCGTGGCGCTGCTCATCTGGCGCATGTCCAATGCGCCGCGCCACGAATAGCCTGAAGAGGACCTACGAGCCCATGAAGATCATCAACGCCTCGCTGCGCAAGCAGACCGGCCTGTTCACCATCCGCTGCGAAGGCGACGTCATCGCCGAGGTCGTGCAGCAAGCCGGCAGCGTAGCCGCCAGCGGCGACGACATCGACGCCCGTGGCAACCTGGCCATCGCCCCGCTGGTGGAGCCGCACATCCACCTCGACGCCACCCTGACCGCCGGCGAGCCGGAATGGAACATGAGCGGCACGCTGTTCGAGGGCATCGAGCGCTGGGCCCAGCGCAAGGAAACCATTACCCACGAGGACACCAAGTCCCGTGCCCACACCACCATCCGCATGCTGGCCGCCCACGGCATCCAGCACGTGCGCACCCACGTCGACGTCACCGATCCGACCCTGGCGGCGCTCAAGGCCATGGTGGAAGTGCGTGAAGAAGCGCGGCACCTGGTGGACCTGCAGATCGTCGCCTTCCCGCAGGAGGGCATCGAGTCCTACGAGGGCGGTCGCGAGCTGATGGAAGAGGCGATCCGCCTGGGCGCGGACGTGGTCGGCGGCATCCCGCACTTCGAGAACACCCGCGAGCAGGGCGTCAGCTCGATCAAGTTCCTGATGGACCTGGCCGAACGCACCGGCTGCCTGGTGGACGTGCACTGCGACGAGACCGACGACCCGAACTCGCGCTTCCTCGAAGTGCTCGCCGAAGAAGCCCGCGTGCGCGGCATGGGCGGTCGCGTCACCGCCAGCCACACCACGGCGATGGGCTCCTACGACAATGCGTACTGCTCCAAGCTGTTCCGCCTGCTCAAGCGTTCGGGCATCAACTTTGTCTCCTGCCCGACCGAGAGCATCCACCTGCAGGGCCGCTTCGACACCTTCCCGAAACGCCGCGGCGTGACCCGCGTGGCCGAGATCGACCGCGCCGGCATGAACGTCTGCTTCGGCCAGGATTCGATCAAGGACCCGTGGTACCCGCTGGGCAACGGCAACATCCTGCGCGTGCTGGATGCCGGCCTGCACATCTGCCACATGATGGGCTTCGACGACCTGCAGCGCGCGCTGGACCTGGTCACCGACAACAGCGCCCGTGCGCTGAACCTGGGTGCTCGCTACGGCATCGCCGCCGGCCGTCCGGCCAACCTGCTGGTGCTGGGGGTGGAGAGTGACTATGAGGCGGTGCGCCAGCAGACCAAGGCGCTGTACTCGATCCGCAATGGCCGCGTTCTGATGAAGCGCGAGCCGGAGAAGGTGGAGCTGGTCGAAGGCTGAAACCGGCGCAGGGCGGATAACCCGTTCCGGGTTATGCGCCCTACGTGAACCATAGATGTCGTTCGTAGGGTGGCGTGGAGCGGCAGCGATACCCATCAAACTGGCGTGCCGACAGCATGGGTATCGCTGCGCTCCACCCATCCTACGGGAGCAGATCGCTCTGCTCAGGGCACCATCGCCATCCCCACGCCAAAGCGGTTCCACGCATTGATGGTGGCAATCGCCAGGGTCAGGTTGACGATCTCGGCTTCGCTGAACTGCTCGCGCAGGGCGTCGAACTGGTCCTGCGGGGCGTGTTTTTCCGGCAGGCGGGTGAGGCTTTCCACCCAGGCCAGCGCGGCGCGCTCGCGTTCGGTGAAGAAGCGGGTTTCCTCCCAGACGCTCAGGGTCTGCAGCCGTGCCTCGGTCTCGCCGGCCTTGCGCGCGTCATTGGCGTGCATGTTCACGCAGTAGGCGCAGCCGTTGATCTGCGAGGCACGCAGGCGCACCAGCTCCAGCAGCGAGGTCTCCAGCCCGGACTTGGCCAGGGCCTGCTCCAGGCCGAGCATGGCCTTGTAGGCGTCAGGGGCGGCCTTGGGCCATTCGATTCGTGCGCTCATGGCGATCTCCAGTAGGGCCCGCGCTAGTGCGGGAATGGGGCTAAGTTACCCCTCGCGCCGCTACCTTCGAATAGCCAATTCCCGGCAATAGCGGCAGACCAATGGCGGCCATTCAACGGTCATGGCCGACCGCCGTTCTAGTACCAAGGGAGTAGGCGGGAGCATCCAAAGCAGGATTCGGCCGCCGGCCGCGCGTTCTTACCATCTCATCACAGGCGTCGTTCCGGGCGCCGTGCCTTGCCAAGCATCTCGATGAGAGGATGAAGTGATGAACAACAAGAACGTGCTGTGTGGCCTGCTGTTAGTGGCCGGCCTGGGTGTTTCGGGTCTGGCCCTGTCCCACGGCAATGTGACGCCCCAGGCAGTGGATACCTCGGGGCTGGAACCGCTGGGCAAGGAATGGCGCGACACCAACCCCTACCGCGAGCCCTACGCCAACCACGCCAAGGCGGTGGAGATCGGCGCCTCGGCCTACAACCAGAACTGTGCGCGCTGCCACGGCCTGGAGGCCAAGTCCGGCGGCATCGCCCCCGACCTGCGCATGCTCGACGTCGGCGCCGAAGGGGATGAGTGGTTCAAGGAGCGGGTGATCAACGGCGCGGTGCGCGACGGCGCCGTGTACATGCCGAAGATGGCCGACTACATCAGCCAGGAAGGCCTCTGGGCGATCCGCACCTACCTGGACAGCGTGCACGTGGAAGAGTGACCGCCATGCGCCTGCCCACTCTGCTGATCGACGCACTCCTGAGCCTGGCCCTGTGCCTGCTGCTGGGGCAGGCGCAGGCCGGGGTTCGCCCCTACGAGGACATGGTCACCAGCGGCGTGCTGCGGGTGGCCGTGTACGAGAACTTCCCGCCCTACAGCTTCATGCAGGGCGGGCAGCCGCGCGGGGTCGACATCGACCTGGCAAAACACCTGGCCAGCGGCCTGGGCCTGCGCGCGGAGTTCCTCTGGGTCACGCCTGGCGAGCGCCTGGATGACGACCTGCGCAACTTCATCTGGAAGGGCCACTACCTGCGCCCCGGCGTGGTCGCCGACGTGATGTTGCGTGTGCCCTACGACCGCCAGTACGCCAACCGGCGCAACGATGTCGGCGAGTTCGCCAACGAACAGGTGGTGATGTTCGGCCCTTACCAGCGCGAGCGCTGGCAGGTGGTCAGCGACGACCGCCGGCTGCCCGCGGTGGATACCATCGCCGCGTTCCGCGAGCACCCCATCGGCGTCGAGCTGGACAGCGTGCCGTCCTTCTACCTGACCTCGGTGCTGGGCGGCCAGCTCAGCCGCATGACCGTGCACTTTCCCAGCACCCAGGCGGCCTTCGACGGCATGCGCGCAGGCAAGGTGGATGCAGTCATGGCTCTGCGTGGCGAGCTGGACTGGATGCGCGCGCAGGCCGCCGACGTGCACCTGAAGAACGCCGAAAACACCTATCCCAACCTCGGTCAGCCCGAGTGGGACATCGGCATGGCCGTGCATGAAAGCAACCGCCAGCTCTCCAACGCCCTGGACGGCGAGCTGGAGGAGCTGGTGCGCAGCGGCGAGATGGAAAAGCTCTACGCGGCCTACGGCGTGCGTTACGAACTGCCGGGGCTCTACCAGGACGTGCAGTGAGGGAGAGATGATGCACAGGCGCGAACTGCTGCTCGGGATCTGCGCGCTGCCGCTGCTGGCGGCGGCGGTGGAGGGCGACCCGATGCCCTCGGTGATGTGGGAGTACCACCACAAGCGTCTGCTCGATGGCGAACCCTACGTCTTCGATGAGCGGGTGAAACTGGGCGTGCCGCCGTTCGCCGAGGACGCCCGCCAGGTCCCGGTGGAAGTGGACGCCCGCGCCTTGCCGGGGCGCTTCGACCGGCTGCTGCTGTGGGCCGAGCTGAACCCGATTCCCCATGTGCTGACGCTCTATCCGGGCGAGCATCTGGAACCGTTGCTGGCGGTGCGCATCCGCATCGAGCAGGCCACGCCGATCCGCGCCGCGCTGCGGGACGAGAAGGGCGTCTGGCATGTCGGCTCGGCCTGGATCGATGCCGCCGGTGGCGGCTGCACCGCGCCCAGCGTGGTGCGTGCGCAGGCGTGCTGGGAAGACCGCCTCGGCCAGGTGCACGGTGAGTCCTTCGCCAGGGGCGAATACAGCCGGGTGCGCCTGTCGGTCTCGCACCCGATGGACAACGGGCTGGTCGGCGGCATTCCCGAGTTCTACCTGGATCACGCCGAGCTGCGTGGGCCGGACGGGGAAATCTTCGCCCGCCTGGACCTGTTCCCGGCGGTGAGCGAGAACCCCACCTTCACCTTCGAGGTGCGCGGCCATCCGCACACGCAGCTCTGGCTGCACGACAACAACGGCAACGAATTCCAGGCCGCTCTGCGCTGACGCCGCACCGAGTTGCCGCCGCCCTGTGCTGACGAGGTGCCCATGCGTTTCCTCCTGATCGCCCTGGCCTGCCTGTGCCTGCCGGCACTCGCCGACCTGCAGTACCACCTCGAACCCCGGCGGATCGCCGAAGGCACCTGGCTGGTGGAAGGCAGTACCGACAACTTCGCCAAGGACAACGGTGGTGCCATTGTCAACGTCGCCTTCATCGACACTGGCGACGGCGTACTGGTGATCGATACCGGCCCGTCGAAACGCTACGGCGAAGCCCTGCGTGCGCTGATCCAGCAAACCACCGGCAAGCCGGTGAGGCGCGTGCTGCTCACCCATCACCACCCCGACCACGTGCTGGGCAACCAGGCCTTCATCGATGTACCCATCGGTGCGCTGGCCGGCACCGGCAAGCTGCTGAAAGAGCAGGGCAACGCCATGGCGGAGAACATGTACCGCCTGGTCGGCGACTGGATGCGCGGCACGGAGGTGGTGCTGCCCTCCGAGGCGGTGGAGCCGGGTATCGTGCAGATGGGCAGTCACCGGTTTCGGCTGGTCGGCCTGCGCGGGCATACCGGCGCGGACCTGGCGATACTCGACGAGACCACCGGCGTGCTGTTCGCCGGCGATATCGTTTTCTACCAGCGCGCGCTGACCACGCCGAACAGTCCGGGGCTGGATGTGTGGCTGGGCGATATCGACACGCTGCAGGAACTGCCCTGGAAGCTCATCGTTCCCGGTCACGGCCCCATCGCCACCGATGCGGCACCCTTTGCGCAGATGCGCGACTACCTCGGCTGGCTCGATGGCGTGATGCGCGACGGCATCGCCCAAGGCGCCGACATGAACGACCTCCTGCGCACGCCCATCCCCGAGCGCTTCGCCGGTGTCAGCCTGACGCGCTACGAGCTGATCCGCAGCGTCAGCCACCTCTACCCGCGTTACGAGCAGAAGGCGCTACCGCGCGTCGACGAGCAGTGACCGCGCTTTCGTACCCATACGCTCGCTGACAACTCCGCTGCGGGGCCGCCCGTTCCTACAGGAACTGCCCAGCTTTCCGGAAACGTAGGAGCGGACTCCTTACGCGAAAGGTCCGCATCGCGCCGGATGCCATCGTGGACAAAGTCCGATCCTACGCACGCCGCTATTTCCGCGCCTTCGCGGCCCGGTATTGCTACCAAGGAACTAGGAAATTCGGCACTGCGTTCAATTGTTGGTGCGGCCCACCAAACCAAGAATCTGCGACAGACCGGGGAAATTCCCCGGGTACAACAACAATCGCAGAGGCGCACCGCCATGAGACAGCTTCAACCTTTCGCCCGCACCGTGCTGTTCACCGCCATCAGCCTGGCCTCCCTGGGCGCCCACGCCGGGGTGACCGACCAGGACATCAGCGATTCCGCCAAGCGTACCGACCAGGTCGTGGTCAACGGGATCAACCAGCAGGGCCAGCGCTTCAGCCCGCTCAATACCCTGAACAGCGATAACGTGAAAGAACTGCGGCCGGTCTGGGCGCTGTCCTTCGGTGGTGAGAAGCAGCGCGGCCAGCAGGCACAACCGCTGATCAAGGACGGCGTGATGTACGTCACCGCCTCCTACTCGCGGGTGTTCGCCGCCGACGCGCGCACCGGTCGCAAGCTCTGGCAGTACGACGCGCGCCTGCCCGACGGCATTATGCCCTGCTGCGACGTGATCAACCGTGGCGTGGCCCTGTACGGCGACCTGGTGATCTTCGGCACCCTCGACGCCAAGCTGGTCGCGCTGAACAAGGACACCGGCAAGGTGGTGTGGAAGAAGACCGTGGCGGACTACAAGGCCGGCTACTCCATCTCCGCCGCGCCGCTGATCGCCAAGGGCAAGCTGATCACCGGCGTGGCCGGTGGCGAGTTCGGCGTGGTCGGCAAGATCGAGGCCTACAACCCCACCAACGGCGAGCTGCTGTGGAGCCGTCCGACCGTGGAAGGCCACATGGGCTACGTCTACAAGGACGGCAAGGCGGTGGAGAACGGCATCTCCGGCGGCGAGGCGGGCAAGACCTGGCCGGGCGACCTGTGGAAGACCGGCGGCGCCGCGCCGTGGCTGGGCGGCTACTATGACCCGAGCACCGACTCGCTGTTCATCGGCACCGGCAACCCGTCGCCGTGGAACTCGCACCTGCGTCCGGGCGACAACCTGTTCTCTTCCTCGCGCCTGGCGCTGAACCCGGAAGACGGCTCGATCAAGTGGCACTTCCAGACCACCCCGCACGACGGTTGGGACTTCGACGGCGTCAACGAGCTGGTGTCCTTCGACTACAAGGACGGCGGCAAGACCGTGCAGGCCGCGGCCACCGCTGACCGCAACGGCTTCTTCTACGTTCTCGACCGCACCAACGGCAAGTTCATCCGTGGCTTCCCCTTCGTCGACAAGGTGACCTGGGCCAAGGGCCTGGATGAGAACGGCCGGCCGATCTACGACGACGCCCACCGTCCGGGTGCTCCGAGCGAGGGTGGTGAGAAGGGCACTTCGGTGTTCGTCGCGCCGTCCTTCCTGGGTGGCAAGAACTGGATGCCCATGGCCTACAGCCAGGACACCGGTCTGTTCTACGTCCCGTCCAACGAGTGGGGCATGGACATGTGGAACGAGAACATCGCCTACAAGAAAGGCGCGGCGTACCTCGGCGCGGGCTTCACCATCAAGCCGCTGAACGAGAAGTACATCGGCGTGCTGCGCGCCATCGATCCGAAGACCGGCAAGCAGGTCTGGCGCTACGAGAACTACGCGCCGCTGTGGGGCGGCGTGCTGGCGACCCACGGCAACCTGGTGTTCACCGGCAACCCCGAGGGCTACCTGATGGCCTTCGACGCCAAGACCGGCAAGAAGCTCTACCAGTTCAACACCGGCTCGGGCGTGATCGCTTCGCCTATCACCTGGGAGATGGACGGCGAGCAGTATGTGACCGTGCTTTCCGGCTGGGGCGGCGCGGTGCCGCTGTGGGGTGGCGAGGTGGCCAAGCGCATCAAGGACCTGGACCAGGGCGGGATGATCTGGACCTTCAAGCTGCCCAAGGATCTGGTGGCGAAGAAGTGAGGTTCGTTTGATCTATGCAAAGGGCCGGCCATTGAGCCGGCCCTTTGCTTTTGCGCTGGCGCGAAACTCAACCTGTAGCAGCTAGCCATGCCCGCGATCCGCCGGCAAGGCCGGCGTTTCAGGCGGCTCGGTAGTTGGCCGAAATTGCCCGGCAGTGCCCCACGGCCAGGGCCTGCTCCTGCAAACAGCCATACCCACCGCTCTACTACCAAATGAGTAACCCACCACTCCCATGGGTGCATTCCGGGCGGGGAAGGGCGCTGCCTAAGATCGCTCCATGACCTGGCCGATGGAGGCCGGGAACCGACAGGAGAGCACCCCATGATCTACGCCGCACCCGGAACCCCAGGCGCCGTCGTCACCCTCAAGCCGCGCTACGGCAACTACATCGGCGGCGAGTTCGTCGCGCCGGTGCTGGGCCAGTACTTCAGCAACACCTCGCCGGTGAACGGCGAAGTCATCGCCGAGTTTCCGCGCTCCACCGCCGAAGACATCGAACGTGCCCTCGACGCTGCCCACGCCGTGGCCGGCAGCTGGGGCCGTACCTCGGTGCAGGACCGTGCGCTGATCCTGCTGAAGATCGCCGACCGTATCGAACAGAACCTGGAGCAGCTCGCCGTCGCCGAGACCTGGGACAACGGCAAGGCCGTGCGCGAGACCCTCAACGCCGACGTGCCGCTGGCCGCCGATCACTTCCGCTACTACGCCGGCTGCATCCGTGCCCAGGAGGGCGGCGCCGCGGAGATCAACGAGAACACCGTCGCCTACCACATCCACGAACCCCTGGGCGTGGTCGGACAGATCATCCCGTGGAACTTCCCGCTGCTGATGGCCGCGTGGAAACTCGCCCCGGCACTGGCCGCCGGCAACTGCGTGGTGCTCAAGCCGGCGGAGCAGACGCCGCTGTCGATCATGCTGCTGGCCGAGATCATCGGCGACCTGCTGCCGCCGGGCGTGCTGAACATCGTCCAGGGCTTCGGCAAGGAAGCGGGCCAGGCGCTGGCCACCAGCAAGCGCATCGCCAAGATCGCCTTCACCGGCTCCACCCCGGTCGGTTCGCATATCCTCCATTGCGCGGCGGAGAACATCATCCCGTCCACCGTGGAGCTGGGCGGCAAGAGCCCGAACATCTTCTTCGAAGACATCATGCAGGCCGAACCGGCCTTCATCGAGAAGGCCGCCGAGGGCCTGGTGCTGGCCTTCTTCAACCAGGGCGAAGTGTGCACCTGCCCGTCGCGGGCGCTGGTGCAGGAGTCGATCTTCGAGCCGTTCATGGTCGAGGTGATGAAGAAGATCAAGGCGATCAAGCGCGGCAATCCGCTGGACACCGACACCATGGTCGGCGCCCAGGCCTCGCAACAGCAGTACGAGAAGATCCTCTCCTACCTCGACATCGCCCAGGGCGAGGGCGCCGAGCTGCTCACCGGCGGTTCCAGCGAGCGCCTGGAGGGCGACCTGGCCAGCGGTTACTACATCCAGCCAACCCTGCTCAAAGGGCACAACGGCATGCGTGTGTTCCAGGAGGAAATCTTCGGCCCGGTGGTGGGCGTGACCACCTTCAAGGACGAAGCCGAAGCCCTGGCGATCGCCAACGACACCGAGTTCGGCCTCGGCGCTGGTGTCTGGACCCGCGACATCAACCGTGCCTGGCGCATGGGGCGGGGCATCCAGTCCGGCCGCGTGTGGACCAACTGCTACCACCTGTACCCGGCGCACGCCGCGTTCGGCGGCTACAAGAAGTCCGGCGTCGGACGCGAGACCCACAAGATGATGCTCGACCACTACCAGCAGACCAAGAACCTGCTGGTGAGCTACGACATCAACCCGCTGGGCTTCTTCTAAGGCGTTGCTGCAAGCCGGCGGACCTTACCCCATCAGGTTCGCCGGCTCCCTTCTCTGGTGTACCGCCCGGCACTCCACCGGGTATCCCTTGTGTCGACGCGCCCGTTCGGGCGGCCGTCCGCTTCCGTGCCCACTTCCATGGGCGACGGCCTTCGTCGAACGCGGCTTCTGCCGCGTTTTCTTTTTCCCAAGTGGTTCCGGTTCGCGAGCAAGGTCCGCTGCATCCACCCGCGCCAAACTCGCCGGCCAACTCTGCGTAGGATGGCGTAGAGCGCAGCGATACCCATCGTCTTTCGTGAGCCGGCAGCATGGGTATCGCTGCGCTCCACCCATCCTACAAGTGCGTTCGCAACGTCCCGTTCGCGCAACACCTGCCGCTGTCCCGCGCAACACCTGTAGCGCCCGCAACAGCCGCATCACATCCCGTGAGGAATGCCAGAGGCCAGGAAGCACGGGGCCTTCAGCGTACTCCTGCAACCCTGGCACAGCGGTTGCTCTGAGCCTTCCAAGCCGCGGCGAACGATCTGCGGCACCAACAAGAATCGGAGAACCTCCATGAGATCGATTGGCCTGCACGTGCCTTCCGTTCGCCTGCAACCCACCCTGCGTCATTCCCTGCTGACCGCTTCGCTGCTGATGGCCGGTCTGTCCCCCAATCTCCAGGCTGCTGAAGTCCCGGCCAACGTCGATGGCAAGCGCATCGCCGCCGCCAACAGCGAGCCGGGCAACTGGATGTCCACCGGCCGTACCTACGACGAGCAGCGCTTCAGCCCGCTGAAGAAGATCGACCAGAGCAATGTCGGCAACCTGGGCCTGGCCTGGAGCCACAAGCTGGACATCGACCGTGGCGTGGAAGCCACGCCGATCGTGGTCGATGGCGTGATGTACACCACCGGGCCGTTCTCCATCGTCTACGCGCTGGACGCCCGCACCGGCGAGCAGCTGTGGAAGTACGACCCGCAGTCCGACCGCAGCCGCGCCGGCGAAGCCTGCTGCGACGCGGTGAACCGTGGCGTGGCGGTGTGGAAGGGCAAGGTCTACGTCGGCGTGCTCGATGGCCGTCTGGAGGCCATCGACGCCAAGACCGGCAAGCGCGTGTGGAGCGTCGATACCCGCAGCGACCCGACGCGCAGCATCACCATCACCGGCGCGCCGCGCATCGTGAAGGGCAAGGTCATCATCGGCAACGGCGGCGCCGAGTTCGGCGTGCGCGGCTACATCACCGCCTACGACGCCGAGACCGGCAAGCAGGACTGGCGCTTCTTCACCGTGCCCGGTGACCCCAAGGAAATGCCCAAGGGCAAGGGCATGGAGATCGCCGCCAAGACCTGGTTCGGCGACAACTACCACAAGCAGGGCGGTGGCGGCACCGTGTGGGACTCGATGTCCTACGACCCCGAGCTGAACCTGCTGTACATCGGCGTCGGCAACGGCTCCTCGTGGAACCCGCGCATCCGCAGCGAAGGCAAGGGTGACAACCTGTTCCTCTCGTCCATCGTCGCGATCAACCCCGACAACGGCGAGTACGTCTGGCACTACCAGACCACACCCGGCGACGCCTGGGACTACACCGCGACCCAGCACATCATGCTGGTGGACCTGGAGATCGACGGCAAACAGCGCAAGGTGCTGATGCAGGCGCCGAAGAACGGCTTCTTCTACGTCATCGACCGTGCGACCGGCGAGCTGCTCTCGGCGAAGAACTTCATCCCGATCAACTGGGCCACCGGCATCGACATGAAGACCGGCCGGCCGATCCGCAACGAGAAGGTCTCCGACTACTGGAAGGACCCGGAGAAGAAGGCGCGCCTGATCCAGCCGGCCTTCTGGGGCGCCCACGACTGGCAGCCGATGTCTTACAACCCCAACACGGGGCTGGTGTACATCCCCGCGCACATCATGTCGGCGATGTACCAGGACGTCGAAGGCGCGCCACCGCGCTCCAAGTTCAAGAGCATCTACCAGCTCGACGTCAACACCGGAATGATGCCCGAGGACCCCGAAGGCCTGCGCAAGATCGCCGACACCTGGACCGGCAAGCTGATCGCCTGGGACCCGGTGAAGCAGGAAAAACGCTGGGAAGTTCCCTACAGCACCATCTTCAACGGCGGCACCCTGAGCACCGCCGGCAACCTGGTGTTCGAAGGCACCGCCGACGGCCGCGTGGTGGCCTACGCCGCCGAGACCGGCAAGAAGCTCTGGGAATCCCCGGCCAACACCGGCGTGATGGCCGCGCCGATCACCTATGAGGTGGATGGCGAGCAGTACGTGACCTTCATGGCCGGCTGGGGCGGCGCCTTCTCCACCTTCGCCGGCGCCCTGTCGCTGCGCGCCGGGGTCAAGCCCAACGCCCAGGTGCTGACTTACAAGCTGGGCGGCACCGCGAAGCTGCCGGACATCAACTACAAGTGGGCCGACCGCAAGCCCGAGCCGCCGGCGCTGACCGGCACCACCGCGCAGATCGACCAGGGCCGCGAGCTGTTCAACGGCAGCTGCTCGCAGTGCCACGGCATCAACGCCATCAGCGGCGGCGTGGTGCCCGACCTGCGCACCCTCAGCGCGGAAAACCACCAGCGCTTCCTCGGCATCATCTACGGCGGCCGCATCCCCGACGGCATGCCCTCGTTCCAGGGCCACCTCGACCTGCAGCAGGCCGAGGCCGTGCACCAGTACCTGATCAAGCGCGCCTACGACCTCAAGGAACAACTGGCCGGCGCGCAGAAGACCGCCGCCAAGTGACCGTCAAACCGGAGAGCAACCCATGACTGACGTGACAACCTACCAGCACTACATCGACAACCGCTTCGTCGCCGGCGAGCCGTTGATCGAGGTACACAACCCGGCCAACGGCGAGCTGCTGGCGCGCATCCCCGAGGCCAGCGCGGCCCAGGTGGACAGCGCCATCGGCGCCGCCCGCGCGGCGCAGAAGGGCTGGGCGGCCAGGCCGGCCATCGAGCGCGCCGGCTACCTGCGCAAGATCGCCGAGAAGGTCCGTGCCAATGCCCCGCGCCTGGCGAAGATCATCACCGCCGAGCAGGGCAAGGTGCCGGCGCTGGCGGAAGTGGAAGTGAACTTCACCGCCGACTACCTCGACTACATGGCCGAGTGGGCGCGCCGCCTGGAAGGCGAAGTGCTGACCAGCGACCGCGCCGGCGAGCACATCTTCCTGCTGCGCAAGCCGCTGGGCGTGGTGGCGGGCATCCTGCCGTGGAACTTCCCGTTCTTCCTCATCGCCCGGAAGATGGCGCCGGCGCTGCTGACCGGCAATACCATCGTGGTCAAACCCAGCGAAGAAACCCCGATCAACTGCTTCGAGTTCGCCCGTCTGGTCGCGGAGACCGACCTGCCCACCGGCGTCTTCAACGTCGTCGGCGGCACCGGGGCCAGCGCCGGCAGTGCGCTGACCAGCCACGCCGGGGTGGACCTGATCAGCTTCACCGGCAGCGTCGCCACCGGCTCACGGATCATGGCGGCGGCCGCGCCGAACATCACCAAGCTGAACCTGGAGCTGGGCGGCAAGGCGCCGGCCATCGTCCTCGCCGACGCCGACCTGGAGCTGGCGGTGAACGCCATCAAGGCCTCGCGGGTGATCAATACCGGGCAGGTGTGCAACTGCGCCGAGCGCGTCTACGTGCAGCGCCAGGTGGCCGACCAGTTCATCGAGAAGATCGCCGCCGCCATGGCCGCCACCCGCTTCGGCGACCCGAACGTGCAGGCGGACCTCGACATGGGCCCGCTGGTCAACCGCATCGGCCTGGACAAGGTCGCGCAGATGGTCCGCACGGCGACCGGGCAGGGCGCCCAGATCATCACCGGCGGCGCCGTGGCCGACCTCGGCAAGGGCTTCCACTACCAGCCCACAGTGCTCGCCGGCTGCAAGGGCGACATGGAGATCATGCGCAAGGAAATCTTCGGCCCGGTGCTGCCGATCCAGGTGGTGGACGACCTCGACGAGGCCATCGCCCTGGCCAACGACAGCGACTACGGCCTGACCTCGTCGATCTACACCCGCAACCTCAGCGCCGCGCTCAAGGCCAGCCGTGAGCTGGACTTCGGCGAAACCTACATCAACCGCGAGAACTTCGAGGCGATGCAGGGCTTCCACGCCGGTACCCGCAAGTCCGGCATCGGCGGCGCGGATGGCAAGCATGGGTTGTACGAGTACACGCATACGCATGTGGTTTATGCGCAGGAGTGAGCCGGGCTAGTCCGTGCCTGGGCTTGGACCCTCTCCCTAACCCTCTCCCTGAAGGGAGAGGGGACTGGATCGGCGTGAGGTGCAGCGACGGCTTCCACCTGATACCAAGGTGTCAGGAAAGCACCGTCGCCACGCTTCACTCGAATACTCCCTCTCCCTTCGGAGCGGGGCGCGCAGCCAGGGCGGGGGAGAGGGTGTCAGGGCGCGCACGGAGCTCCCAGGGAAAGCGAACGCAGTACCCGTAACCCCATCACCGTTTTGCTTGGGCGGGCCTTCCTTGCCAGGTGAGGCTCGCTCCTTTTTCCCTGCGCCCGAAGCGAGTGAATCGCGGACGCAGGGAAAAGGGAAAGGATCAATACAGCGCGTTGGGCTGCACGATGCCGTGCTTCTTCATCTTCCGATACAGGGTCGACCGGGCAATGCCGAACTGCTGCGCCACCGCACTGATGTTCCACTGCTGCTCACGCAGCACCGCCAGCAGGTGGCGGGCTTCGTCGTCGTCCAGGCGGGCGGCGAGGGCGGTCGTGGTGGCTGTCGGCAACGCTTCGGCAGTGACGGCAGGTGCAGCTTGATGCAACTCCATCGGCAGGCAGTCCAGGTCTATGCGGCCGTCCTCGGCGAGGGCGGCGGCGTAGCGCAAGCAGTTCAGCAACTGGCGGATGTTGCCCGGCCACGGATGGCCGCGCAGCCGCTCACGCACCGCGCCATCGAGGTGCAGGGTGCCGCCCAGGCCCGCCAGCAGGCTGTCGATCAGCGCTTCGCGGTCAGTGCGCTCGCGCAGCGCCGGCAGTTGCAGGGTCATGCCGGCAAGGCGGTAGAACAGGTCCTCGCGGAAGCCCTTGGCGCGGATCATCTCGGCGAGGTTCTGGTGGGTCGCGGAGACCACCTGCACGTCCAGCGCCACCGGCGCTTCGGCGCCCAGCGGGAGGATTTCGCGCTCGGCCAGCACGCGCAGCAGGCGCGTCTGCAGGTGCGCCGGCATGTCGCCGATCTCGTCGAGGAACAGCGTGCCGCCGTTGGCCAGTTCCAGTTTGCCCTTCATGCCTTTCTTGCTGGCGCCGGTAAAGCTGCCGCCGCGGTAGCCGAAGAGTTCGCTCTCGATCAGGCTTTCCGGGATCGCCGCGCAGTTCAGCGCAACGAAGGGCCCGGCATGGCGCGCGCTGGCCTGGTGGATGGCGCGGGCGAAGGCTTCCTTGCCGGTGCCGGTCTCGCCGGTCACCAGGATGGAAATGCCCTTGTCGAGCACCTTGCGCAGCTTGCGCACGCCGTCCTGCAGGCGTGGGTCGGCGCCGGCGAGGCGGGTGAGGTCGGGATGCTCCGGGCTTTTCGCGGCAGCAGCGGCTGGCGCACTGCGGCGTGGCAGGCTGGCCGGCGTGCGCAGGCCGACATCGACCAGCGCGTGATCGGCCAGGGTGCGCAGGCGGATGCCCCGCGCGCCGCCCTTGCTCAGGTCGAGCAACTGGTCGACGTCCGCCTCCAGCAGTTGCTCGATGCGGCTGCCCAGCAGCTCGCCACGGCAGGCGGTGAAGGCGGCGTGGTTGCCGCCGATCACCCGGCCCTGGTCGTCGAGGGCGATCAGCTGTTCGTTGGCCAGGTCCGACACCTCGTCGCGGGCCTTCACCGACAGGGTCAGACGGTCGCGGTAGCGCTGGCGGAAGCTGGCGTTCTCGATCAGCCGGGCGTACAGGATCACCAGTTGCAGGGTCAGGTACTGCGCGTCCTTGGGCCCGTCGTTGTACAGGCAGGTGGCGTTCAGGCAGCCGCGCAGGCGGTGCTGGGCGTCGAAGATCGGCGCCACCGAGCAGCTCAGGCGGAAGTTGCTCACCAGGAAGTGCTCCTGGCGGTGGATGGTCAGCGCCTCGCCAGCGGCCAGCGCGGTGCCGATGCCGTTGGTGCCGGCGATGGATTCGTCCCAGCGCGCGCCGACGATCAGCCCGGCCTGGGTGTAGCGGTCGCGCTCGCTGGGCAGGCGCGCATCGAGGGTGATGCCGCGCTCGTCGCTGAGCAGCACCGCGAAACCGGCCGGCAGCACGCGCCGGGCAAGGCCGGTGACGCCCTGGCTGGCAATCGCCAGGTAGTCCTGGTGCAGGCCCTGGTGCTCGCGGATTTCCCCGGCGGTGAGGATGTGTTTTTCCGCCCGCGCGCGCGGGTCGAGATGGTGCTCCATCACGCTGCGGTACCAGGAGCGCGCGATGGCGCCCTCGGGCTGGATGTCACGCTCGCCGAAGTGATCGGCGATGAAGGCGGCAAGGTCGTTCGGGCAGTTTTCCAGGGATTGCGGGTGCATGGTCACTCCCGGCGGCCGTCAGTCGGACTGCGGCGCATTGTTTTTGTATGGGACCGGCTCCGTGTAGGACCGTTCCGAGGATTGGCTAGTCTAGACCGGTGGGTCACGGGCGACGAGAGCCCGAGCAAGGCCTGTGCCGAAATACGCCGCGCGGGGCGCCGAGCCCTGCGCCAGAGCGCTCGCCGCCAAAAGGTGCGGGCGCAACGGGGCAACGGCTGTCGCAGCGATGGGACAGTTGTAGCGGCGGGGTGCGACAGCTGTCGCGGGCCCGCTACCAAATCAGGGGGGAATCTCCTTCGAAAGTATCATTCGGAGTGCCTGACCCTGGTGTTTAACTCGACTTGCCGGGCTTGCCGGCGCCTTCCAACAAGAAAGAGGACAGACCCATGTGGACCAAGCCTAGCTTCACCGACCTGCGCCTTGGCTTCGAAGTGACCCTGTACTTCGCCAACCGCTGATCCACTCGGCCCCGGTCCGCCGGGGCCCCTGCCCACGGGGCACTGTCATGCACATCCGAATTCTCGGGTCGGCCGCCGGTGGCGGCTTTCCCCAGTGGAACTGCAATTGCCGCAACTGTCGCGGCGTCCGCGACGGCAGCGTGATCGCGCAGCCACGCACCCAATCGTCCATCGCGCTGTCCGACGACGGCGCGAACTGGATTCTCTGCAACGCCTCACCCGACATCCGCGCCCAGCTGGCGTCCTTCCCGGCGCTGCAGCCGGCGCGGCGGCTGCGGGATTCGGCGATTGCCGCCATCGTCCTGCTGGACAGCCAGATCGACCACACCACCGGCCTGCTGAGCCTGCGTGAAGGCTGCCCACACGAGGTCTGGTGCACGGAAATGGTCCACCAGGACCTGTCCACCGGCTTCCCGCTGTTCCCCATGCTGTCGCACTGGAATGGCGGGCTGAAGCACCGGCTCATCGCGCTGGATGCCGAGCCCTTCAGCATCCCGGCCTGCCCGGGCCTGCGCCTCACCGCCATCGCCCTGCGCAGCAGTGCGCCGCCGTATTCGCCGCACCGGGGCAACCCGCATCCGGGCGACAACATCGGCCTGTTCATCGAGGACCTGTCCACCGGCGGCAAGCTGTTCTACGCACCGGGCCTGGGCCAGGTGGACGACGAGCTGCTGGCCTGGATGCGCCGCGCCGACTGCCTGCTGGTGGACGGCACGCTCTGGCGCGACGACGAAATGCGCGCCTGCGAGGTCGGCGACAAGCTCGGCAGCGAGATGGGCCACCTGGCGCAGAGCGGTCCCGGCGGCATGATCGAGGTGCTCGACGGCATCGACGGCCCGCGCAAGGTGCTCATCCACATCAACAACACCAATCCCATCCTCGACATTGCCTCGCCCGAACGCGCCGAACTGGACGCGCGCGGTATCGAGGTGGCGTTCGATGGCATGGGGATTTTCCTTTAATGGCGCTTTTCCCAGAAGGAGCGTCGCGATGACCCGCGAAGCCATGAGCCCCGCCGAATTCGAGCAGGCACTGCGCGCCAAGGGCGCCTGCTACCACATCTTCCACCCGTACCACGTGGCCATGTACGAAGGCCGCGCCAGCCGCGAGCAGATCCAGGGCTGGGTGGCCAACCGCTTCTACTACCAGGTGAACATCCCGCTCAAGGATGCGGCGATCCTCGCCAACTGCCCGGACCGCGACGTACGCCGCGAATGGCTGCAGCGCATCCTCGACCATGACGGCGCACCCGGCGAGGAGGGCGGCATCGAAGCCTGGCTGCGCCTGGCCGAATCGGTCGGGCTGGACCGCGAACAGGTGCTGTCCCAGGAGCTGGTGCTGCCCGGCGTGCGCTTCGCCGTGGACGCCTACGTCAACTTCGCCCGTCGCGCCAGCTGGCAGGAAGCCGCCAGTAGTTCGCTCACCGAGCTGTTCGCCCCGCAGATCCACCAGTCGCGCCTGGACAGCTGGCCGCAGCACTACCCGTGGATCGACGCCGCCGGCTACGACTACTTCCGCAAGCGCCTGTCCCAGGCGCGCCGCGATGTCGAGCACGGCCTGCGCATCACCCTGGAGCACTACCGCACCCGCGAGGCCCAGGAGCGCATGCTGGAAATCCTGCAATTCAAGCTCGACGTGCTCTGGAGCATGCTTGACGCGATGAGCATGGCCTATGAACTGGAGCGCCCGCCGTACCACACGGTGACGAGCGAGCGCGTATGGCACAGGGGGTTGCTGTGATGAGTCTGCCTTCGCTGGACAGCGTACCGGCACTGCGCCGGGGCTTCCGCCTGCAATTCGAACCGGCGCAGGGCTGCCACGTGCTGCTCTATCCCGAAGGGATGGTGAAGCTCAACGACAGCGCCGGGGCGATTCTCGGCCGGGTCGACGGGCAAGCCGACGTCGCCGGCATCATCGATGGCCTGCGTGCCGATTTCCCCGGTGTGCCGGGCATCGACGAAGACATCCTGGCATTCCTCGAGGTGGCCCATGCGCAATTCTGGATCGAGCTGCGCTGAGGCGCCGGTAGGCCCGCCGCTCTGGCTGCTGGCCGAGCTGACCTACCGCTGCCCGCTGCAGTGCCCGTATTGCTCCAACCCGCTGGACTTCGCCAGGGGCGGCGAGGAGCTTTCCACCCAGCAATGGATCGAAGTGTTCCGCCAGGCCCGCGAGATGGGCGCGGCGCAGCTGGGCTTCTCCGGTGGCGAGCCGCTGGTGCGCCAGGACCTCGCCGAACTGATCGCCGCGGCGCGCGGGCTGGGTTTCTACACCAACCTGATCACCTCCGGCATCGGCCTCAACGAGAAGCGCCTGAAGGAGTTCGCCGACGCAGGTCTCGACCATATCCAGATCAGCTTCCAGGCCGCCGACGAGGAGGTGAACAACCTGCTCGCCGGCTCGCGCAAGGCCTTCGCCCAGAAGCTCGCCATGGCCCGCGCGGTGAAGGCCCACGGCTACCCGATGGTGCTGAACTTCGTCACCCACCGGCACAACATCGACAGCATCGACCGCATCATCGAGCTGTGCATCGAGCTGGAGGCCGACTTCGTCGAGCTTGCCACCTGCCAGTTCTACGGCTGGGCGGAGCTGAACCGCGCCGGCCTGCTGCCGACCCGCGAGCAGCTGCAGCGCGCCGAACGCATCACCGCACAGTACCGCGAGCGCCTGGCTGCCGAAGGCAACCCGTGCAAGCTGATCTTCGTGGTGCCCGATTACTACGAGGAGCGCCCCAAGGCCTGCATGGGCGGCTGGGGCAGCGTGTTCCTCGACGTCACCCCGGACGGCACCGCGCTGCCGTGCCACAGTGCGCGGCAACTGCCGGTCAAGTTCCCCAACGTGCGCGAGCACAGCCTGCAGCACATCTGGTATGAGTCGTTCGGCTTCAACCGCTTCCGTGGCGATTCGTGGATGCCGGAGCCGTGCCGCTCCTGCGACGAGAAGGAACGCGACTTCGGTGGCTGCCGCTGCCAGGCCTTCATGCTCACCGGCGATGCCGAGGCAACTGACCCGGTGTGTGCCAAGTCGGCCCACCACGGCATCATCCTTGACGCCCGTCGCGAGGCGGAAACCGCGGCCGCGCCGCTCAGCGCGCTGACCCTGCGCAACGAGCGGGCCTCGCAACTGATCTGCAAGGCCTGAGGATGCAGAGCAGCGACTGGAGCGCCGAACGCGCGGTGGCCGCCGCCGGGGATTTCGCCGAGCTGCACGTGGCCCATGGCGGATTGCTGTGGGCCGCGTTCGACCCCACCAGCGCGCGCTGCCGGCTGTTCCTCCGTCGTGAAGGGCAGAGCGTCGAGCTGACACCGCCCGGCGCTTCGGTGCGCAGCCGTGTCTACGAATACGGCGGCGGTTCCTGCTGCGCCACCGCCGACGGCGTGGCCTGGGTGGAAGAGGGCGACCAGCAGGTGTACTGGCTGCGCCTGGGTGGTGCGCCCCGGCCGATTACCCACCGCGACGACTGCCGCTACGGCGACCTGCACTACGTGCCGGCGTGGAATGCGCTGCTGGCGGTGGAAGAGGAGAACGGCAGCGGCGGGGTGAACCATCGCATCGTCCGCCTAGATGCCGATGGACGGCGCCGGGTGATCGCGTCGGGCGCGGATTTCTATTCTTCCCCGGTGGCTGACAGCAGGGCCGAGCGCATCGTCTGGGTGGAGTGGGACCGCCCGCACCAGCCCTGGACGCGCACCCGGCTGTGCGAATCCTTTGCCGGGGAAGAACGCTGCCTGGCCGGGCAGGCCCGCCATGAATCCATCCAGCAGCCGCGCTTTGCCGAAGACGGCCGGTTACACTGGCTCAGCGACTGCGCCGGCTACTGGCAGCCGTACCACGAAGTGCTCGGCGCCTTGTCCGGCGTCGCCGCCGACCACGCCAGCGCGCCCTGGCAACTTGGCGGGCGTACCTTCCTGCCGCTGCCGCGTGGCGAGCTGCTGGCAACGCGCTACGAAGAGGGGCGCGGCGTGCTGGTGCTGTATGACGGGCATGGCGGTGAGCGCCGGCTGGCACCGGAGTACAGCCGCTTCCGTTCGCTGGCGGCGGACGAGCGCCACTTCTATTGCATCGCCGCTGCGCCGGACCGCCTGCCGACGCTGCTGGCGATCCGCCGGGTGGACGGTTCCACCCAGGTGCTGGCCGGTGGCGAGAGGCCGTTGCCGGAGGCCGAGCTGTCCCGTGGCGAAGCCTTCCACTACCCGGTGGGCGAGGACGAATGCGGCCATGGATTCTTCTATCCGCCCTACGCCACGGACGGGGCTCCGCCGCTGGTGGTGTTCCTGCATGGCGGACCGACCTCGGCCAGCTACCCGGTGTTCGACGGGCGCATCCAGTTCTGGACGCGGCGGGGCTTTGCCGTCGCCGATATCAACTATCGCGGCAGCAGCGGCTATGGCCGCGCCTACCGCGAGCGCCTGCATTTGGGCTGGGGGCAGGTGGAAGTGGAGGACATCGGCGCGGCGCTGGATTTTCTCTCTGGGGAAGGGCTTGCCAAGGCCGGGCGCATCGACCGCCAGCGGGTGTTCGTGCGGGGCGCCAGTGCCGGCGGCTACAGCGCGCTGATGGCGCTGGCACGGCTGCCGGGCTTGCGCGGCGGCGCCAGCCTCTATGGCGTCAGCGATCCGCAGGCGCTGGCGCGGGTCACCCACAAGTTCGAGGCGGACTACCTGGACTGGCTGATCGGCGACCCGCATCAGGACGCCGAGCGCTACCGCGAGCGCACGCCGGTGCTGCAGGCCGAACACATCCACGCGCCGATGATCTTCTTCCAGGGCGAGCTGGATGCGGTGGTGGTGCCGGCGCAGACCGACGCCATGGTCGAAAGCCTGCGCCAGCGCGGCGTACCGGTGGAGGTACACCACTATGCCGGGGAGCGCCATGGCTTCCGTCAGGCCGCCAACCTGGCCCACGCGCTGGAGGCCGAATGGCGTTTCTATCAGGCGCTGCTGGCGGGCTGATATCCGTCAGAACCGACTGTCAGAACCGTCTGCCAAGGTCGCATTGCAATACCTGACGGATGCAGTAGGCTGCCGGAAATATCCCATAACAATAATGACAGAGCCCCCGATGTCCCACGAGCTCAGCCAGCTGCGCAAGTTCGTCTCGCCAGAGATCATTTTCGGTGCCGGATGCCGGCACAATGTCGCCAATTACGTGAAAACCTTCGGCGCCCGCAAGGTGCTGGTCGTGTCGGACCCCGGTGTAGTCGCCGCCGGCTGGGTCGCCGATATCGAGGCCAGCCTGGCCGCCCAGGACATTCCCTTCTGCCGTTACACCCAGGTGTCGCCCAACCCGCGCGTGGAAGAAGTCATGCGTGGCGCCGAGGTCTACCGCAGCGAAGGCTGCAACGTGATTGTCGCGGTCGGCGGCGGCAGCCCGATGGACTGCGCCAAGGGCATCGGCATCGTCGCCGCCCACGACCGCAACATCCTCGAGTTCGAGGGCGTGGACACCCTGCGCGTGCCCAGCCCGCCGCTGATCCTGATCCCCACTACCGCCGGTACCTCCGCCGACGTCTCGCAGTTCGTGATCATCTCCAACCAGGACGAGCGGATGAAGTTCTCCATCGTCAGCAAGGCGGTGGTGCCCGATGTGTCGCTGATCGACCCGGAAACCACCCTGACCATGGACCCGTTCCTCTCCGCCTGCACCGGTATCGATGCGCTGGTGCACGCCATCGAGGCATTCGTTTCGACCGGCCACGGCCCGCTCACCGACCCCCACGCGCTGGAGGCCATGCGGCTGATCAACGGCAACCTGGTGCAGATGATCGCCAACCCGGCGGACATCGCCCTGCGCGAGAAGATCATGCTGGGCAGCATGCAGGCGGGGCTGGCGTTCTCCAACGCGATCCTCGGCGCGGTGCACGCCATGTCCCACAGCCTGGGCGGCTACCTCGACCTGCCGCACGGGCTGTGCAATGCCGTGCTGGTGGAGCACGTGGTGGCCTTCAACTACAGTGCCGCGCCCGAGCGCTTCAAGGTGATTGCCGAGACCTTCGGCATCGACTGCCGTGGCATGAACCATGCGCAGATCCGCCAGCGCCTGGTGGAACACCTGATCGCCCTGAAGAACGCCGTGGGCTTCCACGAAAGCCTGGGCCTGCATGGCGTGGGCAGTTCCGACATTCCCTTCCTCTCGCGCCACGCGATGCAGGACCCGTGCATCCTCACCAACCCTCGCGAGTCCAGCCAGCGCGATGTCGAGGTGGTGTATGGCGAGGCCCTCTGACGAGCAGCAGCAACAGGCCCTGGCCGGGTTGCTCGGCCTGGGCAGCCATTCCGCGCGCAAGAGCCACTACCCCGAGCTGGTGGCGCGGCTGGACGAGCTGGAAGCCGAGCGCAACCGCTACAAATGGCTCTTCGAGCACGCCGTCCACGGTATCTTCCAGGCCAGCCTGAGCCAGGGCCTGCGCGCCGCCAACCCGGCGCTGGCGCGGATGCTCGGCTACGACGACCCGCAGCAGGTGCTGTTCAACCTGCAGGACATGGCCAGCCAGCTGTTCGTCGGCGGCGAGGCGGAGATGCGCCGCATCCGTGCGCTGCTGCGCGAGCGCGACGGCCTGTTCGGCTACGAGACGCGCCTGCGCCGCCGCGATGGCAGCCATGTGATCGTCCTGATGAACCTCTTGATCAAGCCGGATGAGGAAGGCCTGGTGGAAGGCTTCGTCGCCGACATCACCGAGCGCGTCCAGGCCCAGCAGCGCCTGCAGAGCCTGAACGAGGAGCTGGAGCAACGCGTCGCCGAGCGCACCCGTGAGCTGGAGGGGCTGAACCAGCAACTGCGCGAGGCTCGCGACGCCGCCGAGGCCGCCAACAACAGCAAGGACAAGTACCTGGCCGCCGCCAGTCACGACCTGCTGCAACCGCTGAATGCCGCGCGCCTGCTGGTTTCCACCCTGCGCGAGCGCAAGCTGCCGAACGCCGAACAGGTGCTGGTGGAGCGCACGCACCAGGCGCTGGAAGGCGCCGAGGACCTGCTCACCGACCTGCTGGAAATCGCCCGCCTGGACCAGAGCGCTATCCGCCCGGACCTGGATGTCTATCCGCTGGACGAACTGCTCGGCCCGCTGGTCTCGGAGTTCGACGAAGTGGCGCGCGCCGCCGGGCTGCGCCTGCGCTCACGGATTCCCGCGCTGGCGGTGCGCACCGATCATCGTCTGCTGTCGCGCATCCTGCGCAACTTCCTCAGCAACGCCTGCCGCTACACCGAGCGCGGCAGCGTGATGCTCGCCGCGCGCCGGCGCGGGGATAGCGTCAGGCTGGAAGTCTGGGACACCGGACGGGGGATTCCGGCGGACCAGCTGCAAGCCATCTTCCTTGAATTCAACCAGCTCGACGCCGGGCGCACGGCCAACCGCCGCGGTGTCGGGCTGGGCCTGGCGATCGTCGACCGCATCGCCGGTATCCTCGGTTGCCGGGTGCAGGTGCGCTCGGTGCCGGGGCGTGGGTCGGTGTTCTCCCTCGAAGTGCCGCTGGTGCGCGATCTGCCGCAACCGGGGCTGGTGGAGAGCGGCCCGCGCCCGGTGACCGGCGACCCGCTGCCGGGCCGGCGCCTGCTGGTGATCGACAACGAAGAGGCGATCCTCGCCAGCATGGCGGCGCTGCTCGGACAGTGGGGCTGCGAGGTACTGGTAGCGACCAGCTACGAGGAAGCGCTGCAGGCGCTGGATGGCAAGGCGCCGGAGGTGATCCTGGCCGACTACCACCTCGACCATGGCCGCACCGGCTGCGAGGCGGTGCGTGGGCTGCGCGAGTATTTCCGCTGCGAGCTGCCGGCGCTGATGATCACCGCCGACCGCAGCGATGATTGCCGTCGTGCGTTGCAGCGGCTGGGGATGCCGCTGCTGAACAAGCCGGTGAAGCCGGGCAAGCTGCGCGCGACACTGAGCGTGCTGCTAACTCATTGAAGCCCTTCAGCCGTCCTTGCGCCGGAGCATGCCGTTGACCTTGTCACGGAGAGCGTCGATGGAGAAGGGCTTGGCGATCATCGACATGCGCGTGGCCAGTTCGCTGCCATCGATATGCACGATCTCGGCGTAGCCGGTGGCGAACAGGATCGGCAGCTCCGGCCGCGCCTCGCGCGCGGCCACGGCCAGTTCCTCGCCGTTCATGCCCGGCAGGCCGACATCGGTGAGCAGCAGGTGGATGGTGGTATCTCCCTGCAGGATCGACAGCGCCTCTTCGGCGTCCTCGGCCTGCAGCACCTGGTAGCCAATCTCCTCCAGCACTTCCACGGTGAGCATGCGCACCAGGTCGTTGTCCTCGACGACCAGGACGCACAGCTGCTCGTTGGCCGGTTCATTGGGGGGCATAGGGGCGTCGGGAATGCTGACCACTGAGGTGCCTCTCGGGAAATAGAGTGTGACGCAGGTGCCCTGGCCGGGCTCGCTGCGCAGGCGGATGTGCCCGCCGGATTGTTTGATGAAGCCGTAGACCATCGACAGGCCCAGCCCGCTGTTGGGGCCGATGCCCTTGGTGGTGAAGAAGGGGTCGAAGACGTGGGTCAGGGTCGCC
Organism: Pseudomonas sp. PDM19; assembly: GCF_014852215.1. Taxonomy (NCBI): domain Bacteria; kingdom Pseudomonadati; phylum Pseudomonadota; class Gammaproteobacteria; order Pseudomonadales; family Pseudomonadaceae; genus Pseudomonas; species Pseudomonas sp. PDM19. The sequence continues at coordinate 1,025,876 of NZ_JACVBG010000001.1, forward strand.
TGGCTCATGCCCTGGCCGCTGTCCTGCAGGGAGAGGGCGAGGTAGTCGCCGGCCGGCAGGTCATGCTCGCCGCTGACGATCTCCTGGCGCCGCAGGCTGATCTCCAGGCTGCCACCGCCGGGCATGGCGTCGCGGGCGTTCTCCACCAGGTGGAGCATGGCCTTGTGCAACTGGTCGCGATCGGTCAGGACGCTCTGCGTGTCATCCAGGGTGAGCGCCAGTGTGACGTCCGGGCCGGCGCGTTCGACCAGTTCGTCGTGCCAGTTGCGCAGTTGCTGGCCGAGGTTCACCGGGTGCATGGCCAGCGCCTGACGACGGGCAAAAGCCAGCAGGTTGTGGGTCAGCTCGGCGGCGCGCTCGGTGGCCTGGGTGGCGGCATGGAGGATGTGGCTGAGCTCCGGCTGGGTGTTGGCTGGCGCGCGGCGGGTGATCAGGTCGAGGCTGAAGCGAATGCTCGCCAGCAGGTTGTTGAAGTCATGGGCGATGCCACCGGTGAGCTGGCCGACAGCCTCCATGCGCTGGGCGTTGAGCAGGGCGGTCTGCGCCTGCTCCAGCAGTAGCGCGCCACGCTTCTGTTCGGTGATGTCGCGGCCGCAACCATAGATGACGCCGTTTTCCTCGGTGGCGTGCCAGGAAATCCAGCGATAGCTGCCATCGGCGTGGCGCAGGCGGTTCTCGAAGTGCTGCAGGCGCTCGCCACGGGCGAGGGTGGTACGGATGTCGATGCTCGGCGCGAGGTCGTCCGGGTGCACCAGCTCTTCGCTGTTGCGGCCGGTGAGCTGCTCCTCGCTCCAGCCCAGCAGGCTGCCCCAGGCCGGGTTGACGTTGAGCAGCACGCCCTGGTGATCGAGCACGCAGAGCAGGTCCTGGCTCACTGTCCACACGCGGTCGCGCTCGCGGGTGCGCTGGCGGGCTTCTTCCTGTACGGCGACCTTCAGCCTGCGCTCTTCCGTACGCTGGCTGGCGGCGGACAGGGCATGGCCGAGCAGGGCGGCCAGTTCGTTGAAGAAGGTCGCGTAGTTCTCGTCCAGGCGCCGACGCGGGCTGATGCCGAATACCGCCAGGCTGTCGGTGTGGCCATCCAGCGGGGTGGCGTAGGTGCTGTCGAGCACTTCCGGCCAGGGTGCGAAGGCGCGCATGTGCTGGCTGCCCAGGGGGGACTGGTGGGCTTCCTTGATACCGCCGAACAGGTGCAGAGGGTCGTCGTCCAACGCCAGTTGCGCGGGGGCGAAGTGATCGTTGGTGTCGGTGCCGCAGGCGCCGAGCAGGGTGCCGGCATGGTAGAGCAGGCAGAAAGGCACATCGTGGCTGGCTTCGGCAAGCAGGGCGAAAGCCAGGGCGCAGATCTGTGCGCTGTCGTCGGCCTGCCCGAGGCGCTCCGCCAAGCGCGTCAGCAGGCGCTGGCGGCGTTGCTCGATGACGTTGCCGGTGGTCTCCACGGCGGTATTGAACAGGCCGATAGGCTTGCCGTCCTGGCCGAAGATCGGGCTGACGTTATAGGTGAAGTAGGCTTCCTCGACGTAGCCGAAACGCACCATGGGCAGCAGGCGGTCTTCCTCGTGGGCGGCCACGCCGGTCTGCAGGATGTCGTTGTACATGGGGTCGAGGATCGACCAGATGTCCGACCAGGCGACGTGCGCGGGCTGGCCCAGGCAGGCGGGATGCTTGTCGCCGGGGATTGCGCTCCAGGCGTCGTTGTACAGCAGGATGAACTCCGGACCCCAGTAGATGCACACCGGCAGGCGCGAGTTCAGGCCGACTTCGAGGATGCCCTTGAGCGTGGCCGGCCATTGGTCCATCGGGCCGAGCGGCGTGGTCGCCCAGTCGTACTGGCGGATCAGCGGTGCCATGGCGCTACTGCTGTTGAGGAAGTCGCCCTGGCCCTGCACTGGTGAAATAGGGGTTTCCCCCGGGGAGCTTGGCATCGAGCAAACCCTGCGACCGATTGATCTTCTGTTCCTTGTCGGACGTTGGAAAGGCGCACCGGGAGATAATTCCACTTTTCTCCAGGCTTATTCCGTAAAAAGTTCGAACGTCCCGCAGGAGTGGCTGTCAATTCGCCAGCTGGTATGTAGCCTACAACGCTTAGCGTTATTATTTCTCCAGTTTTAAGAACGTTCTTACAATAACTTCAAATACTTACCTGGCATCTGTCGCAATCTCCGCCATGCCGGCGGGATGCATCCAGGGAAGATAGGCCATCAGGGAACCCGCAGATGAACCAGAAAGCCATCGCCGACGAAAGCGCCTTCCGCCGCATACTCGCGCGCAACATGGCGCTGCCACTGGGCATCTGCCTGCTGGGCGCGGTGCTGTTCATCGGCCTGATCCTCTACATGCTCGACGTGCTGGGCTGGGTCGAGCACACCGACCGGGTGATCTCCAGCGCCAACGAGATGCAGCGCCTGAGCGTGGACCAGGAAAGCGGGCTGCGCGGCTTCCTGATCACTGGCGATCCGGGCTTCCTGGAACCCCTGGAGCAGGCGCGGCCGCGCATCAATTCCGGCCTGAAGAGCCTCTCGGAGCTGGTGGCGGACAACCCGCCGCAGGTCGAGCGCGTGGGCCGCCTGACCTCGATGCAGGACGAGTGGATGAGCTTCGCCCAGCAGATGATCGAGCAGCGCCGCCAGGGCCAGGACACCTCCGACGCCATAAAGGCCGGGCGCGGCAAGAGCATGATGGATGCGATCCGCTCGCAGTACGCCTCGCTGATCAACACCGAGCAGCAACTGCGCCACGACCGCAACCAGTTCGCTTCCAGCCTCTCCACCGGCGTGGTCATCCTCTACCTGGTATTCAGCATCGTGGTCGGCACGCTGCTGGCGTACTTCGGTCGCCGGCAGTTGGTCAGCCTGTCCGAGTCCTATGCCGAATCCCTGCGTCGCCAGGTACTGCACAACGAAACGCTGGCGCGCCAGGCCTGGTTGCGTGATGGCCAGAGCCGCCTGGGCGAGCAGTTGATCGGTCAGCAGTCGTTGCCGTCCCTGGGGCGCAGCCTGATGGACTTCCTCGGCGAGTTCGTCGCCTCCCCGGTGGGAGCGCTCTATGTGCGCGATGATCGCGGCGGTCTGCGCCTGTCCGGCACCTTCGGCTTCGCCACCAGCGTGCTGGGCGAGGATTATTTCGCCCCGGATGAAAGCCTGATCGCCCAGGCTGCCCGCCAGCGCAAGCTGCGGGTGGTCGACGGCCTGCCGCCGGACTACCTGAAGGTGAATTCCGCGCTGGGCAACGGCCAGCCGGTGAGCGTGGCGCTGCTCCCGCTGCTCAATGACGGCGGTGTGGTCGGCGTGCTGGAGCTGGGCTTCCTGCGCCAGCTGGAAGAGCGCGACCAGGCCTTCCTGCAGAACGTCGCCGAAACGCTCGGCAGCGCCATCGCCTCGGCGCAGCATCGCCAGCGCCAGCAGGACCTGCTGGCGGAGACCCAGCAGCTCAATGAGGAGCTGCAGGTGCAGCAGGAAGAGCTGAAGACCGCCAACGAGGAGCTGGAAGAACAGTCGCGGGTGCTCAAGGAGTCCCAGGCGCACCTCGAGGCCCAGCAGGCGGAACTGGAGCAGACCAACGAGCGCCTCGCCGAGCAGGCCCAGGAGCTGGCCGCCCAGCGCGATGATCTCGACGGCAAGAACACCGAGCTGAACCAGGCCCGCCTGGACCTGCAGGGCCGCGCCGACGAGTTGCAGCGCGCCAGCCGCTACAAGTCCGAGTTCCTCGCCAACATGTCCCACGAGCTGCGCACGCCGCTCAACAGCTCGCTGATCCTCGCGCGCCTGCTGGCCGACAACGAGCAGGGCAACCTGGACGATGAACAGGTGAAGTTCGCCGAGTCGATCTACGGCGCCGGCAACGACCTGCTCAACCTGATCAACGACATCCTCGATATCTCCAAGGTCGAAGCCGGCAAGCTGGAAGTGCGCCCGGAGAACGCCAGCGTGCGTCGCCTGGTGGAAGCGCTGGAAGGGCTGTTCCGCCCGCAGGCCGACAACAAGGGCCTGCGCTTCATTGCCGAAGTCGCGGAGGACGCTCCGGCGCTGCTGTTCAGTGACCGCCAGCGGGTCGAGCAGATCCTCAAGAACCTGCTGTCCAACGCCTTCAAGTTCACCGACAGCGGTGAAGTTGCCCTGCGCGTGAGCGCCGCGCCGGAGGGGCTGCGCTTCGATGTGCGTGACAGCGGCATCGGTATCGCCGAGGACCAGCTCGCGCGCATCTTCGAAGCCTTCCAGCAGGCCGATGGCGCCACCAATCGCCGCTACGGCGGCACCGGCCTTGGCCTGTCGATTTCCCGCGACCTGGCGCACCTGCTGGGCGGCAGCATCATCGTCAGCAGCGAGCCGGGCAAGGGCAGCGTGTTCAGCCTGCTGTTGCCGCTGAATTACCAGGCGCCGGCCGAGGACGAGGTAGTCAGCGCGCCTGCGCCGATTGTCGCGGTTGCCCCGACCGCCATTGCGCCGCCGGTGGTGCGTGCGCCGGCCGCCGCAGCATTCGCCGACGACCGCGAACAGGTCAGCGTCGGCCAGCGCTGCGTGCTGGTGGTGGAAGACGAGCCGAAGTTCGCTCGTATCCTCTATGACCTGGCCCGCGAGCTGGGCTATCGCTGCCTGGTGGCCATGGGCGCCGAGGAAGGCCTGCGCCTGGCCGACGAGCACGGCCCGGACGCCATCCTGCTGGACATGCACCTGCCCGACGAATCCGGCCTCGCCGTGCTGCAACGCCTGAAAGCCAACCCGCGCACCCGCCATGTGCCGGTACATGTGGTCTCCGTGGAGGACCGCAGCGAAGCGGCCCTGCACCTGGGCGCCATCGGTTACGCGCTCAAGCCCACCACCCGCGAGCAACTGCGCGAGGTCTTCGGCAAGCTGGAGGCCAAGCTGACCCAGGAGGTCAAGCGCATCCTGCTGGTCGAGGACGACCCGCTGCAGCGCGACAGCGTCTCGCGGCTGATCGGCGACGACGACATCGAGATCACCGCGGTGGAGCAGGGCGAACAGGCCCTGGAGCTGCTGCGGCGCAACATCTACGACTGCATGATCATCGACCTCAAGCTGCCGGACATGCAGGGCAACGAGCTGCTGCGGCGCATGGGCGAGGAGGACATCTGCTCGTTCCCGCCGGTGATCGTCTACACCGGGCGCAACCTGACCCGTGACGAGGAAGCCGAGCTGCTCAAGTATTCGCGCTCGATCATCATCAAGGGCGCGCGCTCGCCGGAGCGCCTGCTGGACGAGGTGACGCTGTTCCTGCACAAGGTCGAGTCGCAGCTCTCCAGTGAACGCCAGCGCATGCTGCGCACCTCGCGCAACCGCGACCGGGCCTTCGAGGAGCGGCGCATCCTGCTGGTGGACGACGACGTGCGCAACATCTTCGCCCTCACCAGCGCCCTGGAGCACAAGGGCGCCCGCGTGGAAGTGGCGCGCAACGGCCGCGAGGCCATCGAGAAGCTCGCCGAGGTCGGCGACATCGACCTGGTGCTGATGGACGTGATGATGCCGGAGATGGACGGCTACGAGGCGACCCGCCTGATCCGCCAGGATGCGCGCTTCAAGAAACTGCCGATCCTCGCGGTGACCGCCAAGGCGATGAAGGACGATCACGAGCTGTGCCTGCGCGCTGGCGCCAACGACTACCTGGCCAAGCCCATCGACCTCGACCGCCTGTTCTCCCTGATCCGGGTATGGCTACCCAAGCTGGAGCGCATCTGACATGCCTGATCGCAGCCAGGACATCGAGCTGCGCCTCCTGATCGAGGCGATCTACCTGAAGTACAGCTACGACTTCCGCGACTACTCCGGTACCTCGCTCAAGCGCCGTGTGCTGCACGCTACCAAGCTGTTCGAGTGCCGCAGCATCTCGGCCCTGCAAGAGCGCATCCTGCACGACCCGCACGCCTTCCATGAGCTGCTGCAGTACCTGACCATCTCGGTGAGCGAGCTCTTTCGCGACCCCAGCTACTTCCTCGCGCTGCGCCAGGAAGTGGTGCCGGTGCTGCGCACCTATCCGTCGCTGCGCCTGTGGGTGGCCGGCTGCAGCACCGGCGAAGAGGTGCATTCGCTGGCCATCCTGCTGCACGAGGAAGGCCTGCTCGAGCGCACGCTGATCTACGCCACCGACATCAACCCTCGCTCGCTGGAGCAGGCGCGGCGCGGCATCTACGCGGTGGACGACCTGGCCCAGGCCAGCGAGAACTACCGCGCCGCTGGCGGCAAGGGCTCGCTCTCGGACTACTACACGGCGGCCTACGACGGGGCGCTGTTCGACAAGATGCTGCGCGCCAACGTGACCTTCGCCGATCACAGCCTGGCTACTGACAGCGTGTTCTCCGAGACGCACCTGGTCTCCTGCCGCAACGTGCTCATCTACTTCAACCGCCAGTTGCAGAACCGCGCTATCGGCCTGTTCCATGAGTCGCTGTGCCACCGGGGCTTCCTCGGCCTGGGCAGCAAGGAAAGCCTGGACTTCACCGACTTCGCCGGGGAATTCGAGGTGGTGAATCGCCGTGAACGGGTGTTCCGCAAGCGATGAACGCGCAGCGCAAGGTCGAAGCCGTTGTCATCGGCGCCTCGGCGGGCGGCGTGGACGCGCTGTTCCAGCTGTTCGACGGGTTGCCGGCGGACTTCGCCCTGCCCATGGTGGCAGTGCTGCACCTGCCGGAAAACCACGAGAGCCAGTTGGTCGACCTGTTCGCCCGGCGCCTGGCGATCCCCGTGGAGGAGGCTCGCGACAAGGCGCCGGTGGAGGCGGGCACGCTGTACTTCGCCGCTGCCGGGTATCACCTGTCCATCGAGCGGGAGCGCAGTTTTGCGTTGAGTCGCGAGGCACCGCGGAATTTCTCCCGGCCGTCCATCGACATCCTTTTCGACTCGGCGGCGGACGCTTACCGGGAGAATCTCGCCGGCATCCTGCTGACCGGAGCCAACCAGGACGGCGCCGAAGGGCTGGCGCGTATCCGCCGCGAGGGCGGGCTGAGCATTGTCCAGGACCCGGCCGAAGCCGCCGTGTCCACCATGCCGGAGGCGGCTATTGCACTGCACGCCCCGGACCACATACTTCGGCTGCGTGAAATTCACGCGCTACTGACCCGAATGGGCACCCGACATGCTGCGTAACCAGGGAAGCAAACTGCTGATCGTCGACGACCTGCCGGAGAACCTGCTGGCGCTGGAGGCGTTGATCAAGGGCGAGGGGCGCGAGGTGTTCAAGGCCTCCTCGGCGGATGAGGCGCTGTCGCTGCTGCTGGAGCACGAATTCGCCCTGGCGCTGCTCGATGTGCAGATGCCCGGCATGGACGGTTTCGCCCTGGCCGAGCTGATGCGCGGCACCGAACGCACCAAGAGCATCCCCATCGTCTTCGTCACCGCCGCCGGACGCGAGCAGAACTACGCGTTCAAGGGCTACGAGAGCGGCGCGGTGGACTTCCTCTACAAGCCGCTGGACAACCACGCGGTGCGCAGCAAGGTGAACGTCTTCGTCGATCTGTATCGCCAGCGCAAGGTGCTGGCACGACAGCTGGAAGCACTGGAGCAGGCGCGCAGCGAGCAGGACGCGCTGCTCGCCGAGCTGCGCGAGACCCAGGTGGAGCTGCAGCGGGCGGTGAAAATGCGCGACGACTTCATGTCCATCGTCTCCCACGAGCTGCGCACGCCGCTCAACGGCCTGATGCTGGATACCCAGTTGCGCCGTCTTTACCTGTCCAAGGGCAAGCTGGAGCACTTCGCGCAGGACCGCCTGGGCGTGCTCTTCGAGCGCGACGAGCGCCAGCTCACCGGCTTGAACCGGCTGATCGAAGACATGCTCGACGTCTCGCGTATCCGCACCGGCAAGCTGTCGATCCGCCCGGAGCCGGCGAACCTCGCCGATATCGCCCGCCGCGTGCTGGGCAACTTCGCGGTGCAAGCGCAGGCGGCCGGTTGCGAACTGAGCCTGGAGACGCCTGAAGTGGTGGAAGGCGTGTGGGACGCCTACCGCCTGGAGCAGGTGATCAGCAACCTGGTCAGCAACGCCCTGCGCTATGGGCCCGGCCAGCCGGTGGAAGTGACCGTCGCGGTGGCGGATGGCCGCGCGCAACTCTGCGTGCGCGACCATGGCGACGGCATCAGCGCCGACGAGCAGCGGCGCATCTTCCAGCAATTCGAACGTGGCGCCGGCGCGGCCCGTGTCGCCGGCCTGGGTTTGGGGCTGTTCATCTCCGAGCAGATCGTCCAGGCCCACGGCGGCCGCATCGAGTTGCGCAGCGAGCCGGGGTTCGGTGCGGAGTTCAGCGTCTTCCTGCCGCTGGACTGAGTGCCGTCTGGCGGCGCCCGAAGTGAGGTGGCTGCGCCTATGCTTTGCTCCAATGAGCCAAGAGAGCAGACTTGATGCCCGATACGACCGCCAGCACCGCCCAGCTCGTCGAAGATGCGCGCTACCGCCTGCTGGTCGAGGCGGTGACCGACTACGCCATCTACATGCTCGACCCCGATGGCCGCGTCAGCAGCTGGAGCTCCGGGGCGCAACGCCTGAAGGGCTACGCCGCCGATGAGATACTCGGCGAGCACTTCTCGCGATTCTATACCCCCGCCGACCGCGAAGCCGGGCTGCCGGAGCTGGCACTGGGCGAGGCGGCGCGGGTCGGGCGCTTCGAGAGTGAGGGCTGGCGCCTGCACCGCGATGGCAGTTCGTTCTGGGCCCACGTGGTGATCGACGCCATCCGCGATGTTTCCGGGGAGCTGCTGGGCTTCGCCAAGATCACCCGCGACCGCACCGAGCAGCACGAGACCGAACAGGCCCTGCGCCGCAGCGAGCAGCATTTCCGCCTGCTGGTCAATGGCGTCACCGACTACGCGCTGTACATGCTTGACCCCGAGGGCAATGTCACCAGCTGGAACTCCGGCGCGGAGCGGATCAAGGGCTACCATCCCGAAGAAATCATCGGTCGTCGTTTCGAGTGTTTCTACTGCGACGAGGATCGCCAGGGAGGCGTTCCCGAGACCAGCCTGAGCACCGCGCTGGCCGAGGGGCGCTACGAGGAAGAACGCCTGCAGATGCGCAAGGACGGCTCGCGGTTCTGGGCCAATATCGTCATCGACCCGGTATTCGACGACGCCGGCAAGCTGCTGGGTTTCGCCAAGATCACCCGCGACATCACCGACAAGCGCCGCGTCCAGGAAGAGCTGGAGCGCGCCCGCGACGAACTGATCCAGTCGCAGAAGATGGAGTCACTCGGCCAGCTGACCGGCGGCGTCGCCCACGACTTCAATAACCTGCTGACAGTGATCCTTGGCGGGCTGCAGTTGCTCGAACGACAACTGCCCAGGGACAACGAGAAGGTCCAGAACATCTGGCGCAACGCGCTGGAGGCGACCCGCCGCGGCGCCCAGCTGACCCAGCGGATGCTGGCCTTTGCGCGCAAGCAGCGGCTGTTCCCGCAACCGATCCAGCTGCCGGCACTGCTGCAGGACATGAGCGAGCTGCTGGTCAGCTCCCTGGGCCCGACCATCAGCCTGGAGACGCGCTTTCCGCTTCAGCTGGACTGCGTGATGAGCGACCAGAACCAGCTGGAGCTGGCGATCATCAACCTCGCCACCAACGCCCGCGACGCCATGCCTGGCGGCGGCAGCATCACCTTCTCGGCACGCAATGCCCAGGTCGGGCCGCGCCAGAGCGGCAAGCTGGCGCCGGGGGAATACGTGTGCCTGGCCATGACCGACTCGGGGCTGGGCATGGACGAGGACACCCTGCGCCGCGCCGCCGAGCCATTCTTCACCACCAAGCCGACCGGCAAGGGCACGGGGCTGGGATTGTCCATCGTCCATGGGCTGGCCCAGCAGCAGGGCGGCGCGCTGCTGTTGCGCAGCACGCCAGGGCAGGGCACCACCGCGGAAATCTGGTTGCCGGCGGTGAAGACAAAGGCAGAGCTGGTAGCAGAAAGCGCCGAACTGCCGCCCGATGCGGTGGGCGAACCCCTGGAGCCGCTGGACCTGCGGGTGCTGGTGGTGGACGATGACGCGCTGGTGCTGGCCGGCACCAGCGCGCTGCTGGCGGACCTCGGTTGCCAGGTCGCGCGAACCGATTCGGCGCGGGCGGCGCTGCAATGGCTGGAGCAGTCGGACTTCGACCTGATGATCACCGATTTCGCCATGCCGGACATGGACGGCATGCGGCTGATCCAGCAGGTGCGCCAGTCCTACCCTGCATTGACCTGTGTGCTGACCACCGGTTACGCGGGACGGCTGGATACTCTGGCCGACTCGGTGGTGCGTCTGCCCAAACCCTTCGACCGCGACCAGTTGCTCGCCTTGCTGCTGCAGGTGAAGCACGTCGGGTAGATAAACCGAACCTCAGCGGCCGGGGCGCGCCCAATGGAGACTGCCCATGTCCCGGAGGACTCGCCATGTACGTTCATCCCCAGGCACAGCGACCGGACCCACAGGAAGCCCCGCCGGACCGCGAGAGCCAGATTCCCGAGGACTTTCCCGAGGAGCTGCCGATGCAGCAGCCCCCGGAGGAACCGGTGCCTCAGCCGGAACAATGAACGGCCACGCAGACTTTCCCGTTGCGCAGCAGTCTTCCATTGCCGCGATCGCGCGACGGGAAGGTTGCTGCAGGCCACGGATCTCGGCGCTTACTCCTGCAGATATTCCCCAGCCCCCGTCATTGTCTGGCCCCACATTTCCAGGAAGCCGAACGCCGTGGTCAGCAGCGCCAGGAAGCCAAGGCCGAGGATGCAACCCGCATAGAACGCGGCACTGCGCTGGGTCAGACGCATGTAGATCGGCAGGCCGATGAACAGCAGCCAGCCGGAATAGGCCGTGGCGGCCCCGGCGGCGAGGATCAGCAGCCAGCGCGAGGGCAGCAGCGCGGCGATACCCGCGAGCATCAGCGGCAGGGCGACGGCGGTGGAGAAGCCCATGCTGTGGTTGATGTTGGGCCGCACCTCGGTGCGGAACAGCACCCAGCGCGTGAGGTAGGCGATGATCACTATCCCGGCCACCAGGCCGACGTAGCACCAGAAGCCGAGCAGCGCGCCACTGGCGGCGCTGAGGAACTGGGTTTCGCTGTTGCCCGGCAGGCGCCAGCCCACCTGGGTGGTGCCGATGAACAGGCACACCGCCGGGATCAGCGGCAGCAGCAGCCAGAACGGCAGGTAGGCCGCCGGGTGCTGGTCGGTGCTGTCGCGCAGTTCGTGCCAGGCCTTCTCGGGGTGCACGAAGAAATGGGTCAGGGGAAAGGTCATGGCGTTCTCCTAAGCCTTGAAAGGGTTTTCAGTGCCGCCTGGACCGGTTGGCAGAGTGCAGGCCCTCGGCAACCTCGATTTCGATCAGCGAACCGGGGTCTTCATTACCCGGATCGTTGATCTGCGAACTGGCCAGCTCGGGATCGTCGATGGCCGGATCGAGGTCGCCCTGGGGCATCAGCCCCTCGCTGCGGTCACGGCGGTCGAGCAGTGGCAGTAACTGCTCCTGGAACTCCTGCTGCTGGGTTTCCGACAGTGCGGCAAACCCGTGGTTGAGGATGTAGCGGGCGAGGATTTCCTGGCGGCTGTCGGCTTCCAGCGCGCCATCTTCGAGCAGCCGGCGAAGGCCTTCCGAGCGTTCGACATCCTGATGATCATTCCAGCCCATCGTTTGCACCTCCCAGATCGGGTGAGCGTGAGTGGTCAAGCGTGTGTGGCTCGGCATGAGCACTGGCAGTGGGCGGCGTCTTTCGCGTCGCCTATGCGGATGACCTGTACCGGGCGCCCGGTGTTCGGTGCCAGGGACGAACGGTCCGCCGGCTGAGCCGCTGCAGGTACGGCGCGTGCAGCGGGCAGCCATCGCATTCCGGCATGGCCGGCATCGACCTGAGGTATTGGCCGGGCGCGGCACGCGGCCCTTGGCCTCTCGTGCGTTTCCCCTGACAACGAGAACAGCAAGTGGACCTGGGTAAAATCCTGCGCCGTAGCGCGCTTTACTGGCCTGACCGCGAAGCCGTGGTCGACTCCCGCCAACGTATCACCTTCGCCGACCTCGAACGCCGCACCAGCCGCCTGGCCTCAGGGCTGCTGGCGCTGGCGCTGGCGCTGGGGCAGGGCGCCCGGGCGTCCATCTATATCGCCCCGGCCTGGGCGATGGCGGGCGGATTGCCGGACTGGCGCGCGCACTGGCATCACGCCTGTCGACACTGGCCTAGGTGTCGTCGCTGCTGACGACGCGGTTGCGGCCGCTCTGCTTGGCGCTGTACAAGCGCTGGTCGGCGAGCTTGAGCACCGCTTCCGGGGTCACGGCCAGTGCGCCCAGGTCGGCGACGCCGATGGACAGCGTGACCAGCCCCACCTGCGGTATCTGCGTGAGTGCCACAGTCTCGCGGATGCGTTCGGCAATGCCGGTGGCGGTTTCCAGGGACGTCTGCGGCAGCAGCAGGACGAATTCCTCGCCACCGGCGCGGCAGGCCAGGTCGCCGGCGCGGGACGAGTCGCGCAGCACCGCCGCGATCCGCCGCAGGGCTTCGTCGCCGGCATCGTGGCCCCAGGTGTCGTTGACCCGCTTGAAGTGGTCGATATCCACCGCGAGTACCGAGTAGGCCACCCCGGATTGCTCCAGCGCATCCAGCGCTACACCCAGCGCGCGGCGGTTGGCCAGGCCGGTGAGGGCGTCGCTTTGCGCCTCCTGGCTCAGCTGGCCAAGCTTCTGCTGCATCAGACCGACACCGGTGAGCAGCGCCTTGCGGATCGCCGCCGCTTCGCGGTACCAGGTCTTGATGCCCTGTAGTTCGCGGGGCGTTTCCGGGTTCGACAACTGCTCGGCGCTCAGCGCCAGCTGGCGCAGCGGCCGGGTGATCAGCAGGGTGCCGACCCAGATCGCCAGCACGCCGAGCAGGCTCGCCGGGATCAGTCCCAGCAGCATGTCCTTCATCAGCAGGTTCAGCGGCGACAGGCTGAGGTCGCGCGGCTGCTGGGCTACCACTGCCCAGTTGGCTTCCGGCACCTGGGCGTAACCGGCGAGCATGGGCACGCCCTGGTAGTTGAGTACCTCCATGGAACCGCTCTCGCCGCGCAGGGCGGCCTCGATGGTGCTGCTGTGATTCACCACCTCGCCGACGCGCTCGCGGACGGGGTGGTGCAGCAGCCGGTGGTTGGCGTCGGCAACGAAGGCGAAGGTGCCTTCCTGCTGGAAGTGGCTGCCGATGATGCTATGCAGCACGCTGGGCTTGAGGATGTACACCGAGCCACCGACCAGGCCCAGGTACTCGCCGCTCGGGCTGGTGATCGGCTGCGAGATCAGTACCACGAGGTTGCCGGCGATGGACTCGTAGGCCTGGCTGATCTTCGGCTGCTTCAGGCGCAGCGCTTCCTTTACGGCCTCCGAGCGCAGCGTGGTGCCGACGATCTGCAGCGAGTCGGGATAGGCCTGCAGGACCTTGCCACTGGCGTCGACGATGATGATGGAGTTGAAGAAGGCGTCCTGGGCCTGCAGGCGCATCGCCTCGGCGTGCAGTACCGGCGGTTCGTCGAAGTGGTTGGCGAGTATCCCGGAGCTGTAGGCCAGGTTGCGCCGCGCGGAGCCGAGGAACTCGTGAATGCTCGACGCCACCTTGGCTGCGTAGGCGCGATTGGCCTCCAGCGTCGAGTGGATCAGCGCGCTGCGCTGCACGTTGTAGGCGACCACCAGGCTGTTGCCGAGGGTGGCCAGCGTGGCGAGCAGCACGAAGACCAGTATCAGCATCCGCAACGTCAGCGGTTTGCGGCTCCAGCGCTTCATGGGCTGGCCCGCCGGGTACTGCGTGATTGCGATGTCGAAGTCTGATCCATGTAAGCGCCGGTGCGGGTGAGGGACGTGCAGCCTACCCGCCGATCCTCGACGGGGCGAGGTTCAGGATAGGCAGGCTTGGGGCGTCCGTCACATCGCCGGCGGCGGGAGTTCGCCGACCAGCGCGCGATGGCCTGCTCGTGGAGTGTGTCTGTCGCGCCCACAAAAAAGCCCCGCACAGGGCGGGGCTTCTTCTTTGTCTATAGCGCGATCAGTTGGCGGCAGCGGCGGCGGCCATGTCCGACACGCTCTCGCCACGGTGCTGGCTGAACTGCGGAGCCAGGGAGCCGATGATCATGCCGATGGCGCTGCAGATCAGGCCCACCAGTTGCGGCGGCCAGAAGTCGCCTTCCTGGTAACCCAGTTCCAGCGACACCCAGCCGATCAGGCCGCAGGCGATGGCGGTCAGGGCGCCCTGGGTGGTGGCGCGCTTCCAGAACAGGCCGAAGAACAGCGGCACCACGGCGGCGACCAGGGTCACCTTGTAGGCGTTGCCGACCATCTCGTAGATGCTGGCGTTGGACAGCAGGGCGAACAGGCAGGTGGCGACGGTCATCGCCAGTACGCTGCAACGCATGGCCAGCAGGGCCTGGCGGTCGTTCATGTTGGGCAGGAAGTGCTTGACGATGTTCTCGGTCAAGGTCACCGACGGGGCCAGCAGGGCGCCCGAGGCGGAGGACATGATGGCCGAGAGCAGGGCGCCGAAGAACATGATCTGGGCGAACAGCGGGGTACGCTCGAGGATCAGGTGCGGCAGGATCTGCTGGGAGTCTTCGGCCAGCCAATGCTTGACCATCTCCGGCTCGATCATCGAGGCGGCATAGATCAGGAAGATCGGCAGCATGCAGAAGACCAGGTAGCAGCAGGCGCCGGTCATGGTGGCGCGCTGGGCGATCTTCTCGGTCTTGGCCGACATCACGCGGGCATACACGTCCTGCTGCGGGATGGAGCCGAACATCATGGTTACCGCGGCGCCGAGGAAGGCGACGATGTCCTTGGCCGAGGTGCCGTGCAGGAAGGTGAACTTGCCTTCGCTGGCGGCGTGGCTGATCACGTTGACCGGGCCGCCGGCCATGTCACCGATGAGCCACACCAGGTAGAACAGGCCGCAGACGATGATGATCATCTGCAGGAAGTCGGTCAGCGCCACCGACCACATGCCGCCGAACAGGGTGTGCAGCAGGACGATGATGGTGCCGATGATCATGCCCTGGGTGGTGGTCAGGCCACCGTCGGAGAGCACGCTGAAGACCACGCCCAGCGCGGTGATCTGCGCGGCGACCCAGCCCATGTAGGAAATGATGATTACCAGGCTGGTGAAGATTTCCACGTGCTGGCCGAAGCGCTTGCGGAAGAAGTCACCGATGGTGAGCAGGTTCAGGCGGTACAGCGGGCGGGCGAAGACGACGCCGACCAGCATCAGGCAGCCGAAGGAGCCGAAGGGGTCTTCGATGATCCCGGCGAAGCCTTCTTCGAGGAAGGTGGCGGGAATGCCCAGCACGGCTTCGGAGCCGAACCAGGTGGCGAACACCATGGTCACGACGAGGGGGAAGGACATGCTCCGGCCAGCGGCGGCATAGTCCGAGGAGTTGTGCACGCGGGTGGTGGCGTAGAAACCGACAGCTACGGTGATCACCAGATACACCGCTACAAACCAGATCAGCATTTGTTCGTTCCGTTGGCTCGCCGGGAACCGTACTGCCGAGACGAAGCTCGGGCAGGTGGGCCACGACTGACAAAGTTGTTTTTGTTGGGTTGCGCGGCCGAGGTCATCCGGTGCACCAGGCAGTGGGAGCCGGAAAAACGTAACCAGTTGCGACAACGGGCCGCAGTCTGCCAAATCCGTCAAATATGTCAAACACTTGAATTGCTCATGAGCGAAAAAAATTACATCTCAAGACGAATGGCGTAGTTAAAGGATTGATTTGATTGGGTGCTAACGATCCTGACTGACCAGTTAGTCGTTTATTTTTTACATCCGATGTTCGATAAGCAGAACATTCGCCAAGCCGCTAGGCTCTTGGCACGGCACGTATTCAAAGGACCTTCATGTTCGAGCATCTCGACCTCGCCCAACTGCTTTCCAGCTACGGCTATCCGGTGCTTTTCCTCGGTTGCCTGCTGGAGGGGGAATCGATGCTTTTGCTCGCGGGCATCGCTGCGCACCAGGGGCTGCTTGGCTTCACGCCGGTGGTGTTGTGGGCGACGCTGGCCGGCACCCTGGGCGATCAGTTGCTGTTCTGGGGCGGTCGCCGCGCAGGTGACCGCGCCGTGCCCTGGCTGCAGCGGCGCGGGCTGGCCGTCGAACGGGTCACCGGGTTGATCGAGCGTTATCCGCACCTGTCGATCTTCGCGGTGCGCTTTCTCTACGGCATGCGCCTTGCCGGGCCGCTGTTGATCGGCGCCAGCCGGGTAGGATGGCTGCGTTTCCTGCTGATCAACCTGCTCGGCGCCTTGTGCTGGGCGCTGCTGTTCGCCAGCGCCGGGTATTGGGCCGGGGAACTGCTGGAGCAATGGCTGGGCAACCTGCGGCCTTATCGCCTGCCGGTGTTCGTCGCGGTGCTGCTGGTGTTCGGCGGCCTCGCGTTGTGGCGCTACGGGCGGCATCGGCGCAAGCGCAAGCAGGGCACATCCGCGAACTGATCGCCAAGTCCTTGATACAGAGCGGTTTGGATTCGCGCGCGGCGCGATTAGAATCGCCGCTCTTTCGTTCAAGGACGCTGTCATGAGCCTTTACCAGCCCGGCATTCTCGCCACCCCGGTTCCCGCCCACGCCCGCCACCTGTTCTTCGATCTGAAGTCGCTGCAGGATCTGCCCGCCGCGCTGGATCGCTTGATGCAGTTTGCCGATGGCGAGCGCGCGGTGGTCGGCTTCGGCGAGTCGCTGGTGCGTGCGCTGGGCCGCCGCATCGACGGGCTGCGCGAATTTCCGGCGATCTCCGGCGTGGGCGTCGACAACCCGTCAACCCCGCATGCCCTGTGGGTCTGGCTACGTGGTGAAGAGCGTGGCGAACTGCTTCTGCGCACCCAGGAAGTCCAGTCCCTGCTGGCGCCGGCGCTGGAGCTGGGCAGCCTGACCGAGGCCTTCCGCCATGGCAGCGGCCACGACCTGACAGGCTACGAGGACGGCACCGAAAATCCGCAGGACGACGATGCCATCGCCGCCGCCATCGTTGAAGGCGCTGCGGGCCTCGCCGGCGGCAGCTTCGCCGCGATCCAGCAATGGCGCCACCAGCTTCAGGACTTCGCCGCACTGCCGCAGCACGAGCGCGACGACATCATGGGTCGCCGCCTGAGCGACAACGAGGAACTGGACGACGCGCCGGAGTCCGCCCACGTCAAGCGCACCGCCCAGGAGAGCTTCGAGCCGGAAGCTTTCATCGTGCGCCGCTCCATGCCCTGGACCCAGGGTCAGGACGCCGGGCTGATGTTCCTGGCCTTCGGCTGCACCCTGGATGCCTTCGAAGTGCAACTGCGGCGCATGAGCGGGCTGGAAGACGGTATCACCGACGCGCTGTACCGCTTCAGCCGGCCGCTCACCGGCGGCTACTACTGGTGCCCGCCGCGCAAGGATGGGCTGCTCGACCTGAGTGCGCTGCTGGGCTGACTCTGCTGCTGCGCCGCGAAAGCCCTGCCTGCGTGCGGGGCTTTTTTGTGGCCGGTGCGCGGTCAGATCGCGGGCATGGCCCGATCCTGCAGGGCGCGCGTGCTGTTGCAGGAGCGGGCCATGCCCGCGAACCCGTTGTGGTACTGAACCACCAATGGCACCCCGATCTTCTCCCAAATTGGCTGTTGGCCCTCGCCAGCGGCGGGCGTAGCGTGGACTCATCTTCCCGCTGCCGAGAATGCCGCCATGCCTGCCACCACTTCCCTGAAATGCCTCCTTGCCGGCCTCGGCCTGGCCCTGGGCCTGCCGCTCTTCGCCCACGACGCCACCCAGGAAAAGATCGAAGTCCAGCAGGAGCACAAGCTCCCCGACGCGGCGGGCAAGAAGGGGCTGATGATTACGGTCTCCTATGCGCCCGGTCAGTCTTCCGGGGCCCATGTGCACAGCGGCTCGGTGTTCGCCTACGTGCTCGAAGGCGCGGTGATCTCCCAGCTGGAGGGGCAGAAACCGGTGACCTACCAGGCTGGCCAGTCCTGGTACGAGGCGCCGAACACGCCGCACCTGGTCTCGCGCAACGCCAGCAACGAGAAGCCGGCCAAGCTGCTGGTGTGGATGCTGCTGGACGAGAAGGCCCCGGTGCTGACACCGCTGAAGCAGTGAGCCGATAACGAAGAACCCCGCCGATTGGCGGGGTTCTTCGTCGCAGCCTCGACCTGTAGGGTCAGGTCGCAGCGCCGGGCACCTTGCGCGGGGCCATGAAGAACATCCAGGCCAGGGCCAGGAAGTACATGGTCGGGATGATGGTGAAGAGGATCGCGTAGTTGTTGTGGGTCGCGGTGAGGATGTAGCCGACGATCTGGGTCATGAACATGCCGCCAATCGCCGCGAACATGCCGCCAAAGCCGAATACCGTGCTCATCAGGTGCTTGGGCGTGTAGTCCATCACCAGGCTCCAGATGTTCGCCGTCCAGGCCTGGTGCGCGCCGACGCCCAGGGCGATGGCGGCCACCGCGACCCACAGGCCGCTGGCCTTGGCGGCGAAGATCACGCCGATGATGGCGCAGGCGCAGATGAACATCGACAGCAGGCGCGCATGGATGGAGTTCATGCCACGACCGATCAGCCAGGACGAGAGGATGCCGCCACCGATGCTGCCGAAGTCAGCGGTCAGCCAGATCAGCATCAGCGGGATGCCCATCTGGGTGACGCTGATGCCCAGGCCGTACTGCTGGTTGAGGAACGGCGGCAGCCAGTAGAGGTAGAACCAGAACACCGGCGCGGTCAGCGAGTAGGCCAGGGCAAAGGCCCAGGTGCCACGCATGCGCAGGATGGCGGAGAAGGGCACGCGCTCGGCTGGCGGCTCGTCGGCTTCCTGGATGTAGTCCAGCTCGCTCTGCTTCACCGTCGGGTGTTCTTCGGGGTTGAAGTACTTCAGGCTCCACAGCACCACCCAGACGAAGCCCAGTGCGCTCATGCACAGGAACGCCGCCTGCCAGCCCCAGGCCGCGAGGATCAGCGGCAGCAGCGCGGGGGTGACCATGGCGCCGACATTGGTGCCGGCGTTGAAGATGCCGGTGGCCATGGCCCGCTCGCCGGCGGGGAACCACAGGCGCGTGGTCTTCACGCAGGCGGGGTAATTGGCCGCCTCGGTCAGGCCGAGGATGAAGCGGCAGACCATGAAGCCGGCCGCCGAGCTGGCCAGGCCGTGGGCGCCGGTGGCGAAGCTCCACAGCAGCACGGCGAAGAAGAACGCGCGTTTCACGCCGATGCGGTCGATCAGCCGGCCCTGCAGCACGAAGCCGATGGCGTAGCCGACCTGGAACCAGAAGTTGATGTTGGCGTAGTCCATGGCCGTCCAGGCCATTTTCTCGGCGAGCACCGGCTGCATCACGCCCAGCGCGGCGCGGTCGATGTAGTTCAGGGTGGTGGCGAAGAACACCAGGGCGAGCATGCCCCAGCGCACCTTGCCGACGGCCATGGCGCCACGCACCTTGCCGAAGAAGGAGGAACCGTGCGGGGCGACCGCAGCAAGGGGAGCGGATTGCGTATGGATCATGATCGGGGCCATCCGTAATCGGGCTGACGCGCAGCCTCGGGAATTATTGTCGTGCCGCAGGCGTCCCGCGTGCTCCACCGTTGATCGGCGTGGGCATCAGGAAAGACGTGCGGTGGCTGGCGAAAATCAATGCGCGCGGTGGCGCCCGAGCAGACAGCACAGGCCTGGCATCAGGCGGGCCAGGACGGTTTGCGGATGGGGGATGGAGGCGGCGAGGCGAGGGTGGGGGATGTACATGAGCATTTACCCGTTCTTGAAATTGTTATGGATGACACGCAGGCCATCTCGCAGCGGCTGGAATGCGTTCCCGGGTTAAGGCAGTGCCGGGGGAGCAGCCGGATTGCGTCGACGTGGCTAAATCTTGAGCAGCGGCCGGAACAGCGTCAATTCGATAAACGGCCTTTGGTTCGGTAATCGAACACAAAACTAACCAGTTAGTACACTTTAAATTGCCGGCAACCCGGACCGCCAGAATAATCAGACTCAGCCGGAGACCGATTCCAACAAGCCCCTCAGCACATCCGGCAGGAGTCAAAGAAATGCAACGTTCGATCGCCACCGTTTCCTTGAGCGGAACCCTGCCAGACAAACTCGAAGCCATCGCCGCCGCCGGTTTTGATGGCGTGGAGATCTTCGAGAACGATCTCCTGTATTACGGCGGCAGCCCGCGCGACGTGCGCCGGGTCTGCGCCGATCTGGGGCTGGCGATCACCCTGTTCCAGCCGTTCCGCGACTTCGAGGGCTGCCGCCGCGACAGGCTGCCGCGCAACCTCGACCGCCTGGAGCGCAAGTTCGACCTGATGCAGGAACTGGGCACCGATCTGGTGCTGATGTGCAGCAACGTTGCCGCCGACTCCCTGGGCGAGCGCGAATTCCTCCTCGAAGACCTCGGCCTGGCCGCCGAGCGGGCCGGCGCCCGTGGCCTGCGCGTGGGCTACGAAGCCCTGGCCTGGGGCCGCCATGTGAACACCTGGCAGCAGGTCTGGGACATGGTGCGCGAGGTCGATCACCCAGCGCTGGGCGTGATCCTCGACAGCTTCCACACCCTCTCGCTGAAGGGTGACCCGGCGGGCATCGCGCAGATTCCGGGGGAGAAGATCTTCTTCGTGCAGATGGCCGACGCGCCGGTCCTGGCCATGGACGTGCTGGAGTGGAGCCGGCACTTCCGCAACTTCCCCGGCCAGGGCGAGTTCGACCTGGCGGGCTTCCTCGCGCCGATCCTCAAGAGTGGTTATCGCGGCCCGCTGTCGCTGGAAATCTTCAACGACGGCTTCCGCGCCGCGCCGCCGCGCGCCAATGCTGCGGACGGACTGCGCTCGCTGCTCTATCTCGAAGAGAAGACCCGCGCGCGACTGGAGAGCGAGGGTACGCCGAAGGAGCAGCTCGACTGCCTGTTCGCGCCGCCGCCGGCCAGCCAACTGGATGGCGTGGAGTTCCTCGAGTTCGCCGTCGACGAAGCCCTCGGCGCGCGCCTGGGCAACTGGCTTGAGCGCCTGGGTTTCGCCCGCGCAGGCGAGCACCGCTCCAAGGCGGTGAGCCTGCTGCGCCAGGGCGATATCAATATCGTGCTCAATGCCGAGCCCTATTCCTTCGGGCACAGCTTCTTCGAGGCCCACGGCCCGTCGCTGTGTGCCACCGCCTTGCGCGTGCGTGACGCCGCCAGTGCACTGGAGCGTGCACAGGACTACAAGGGTCAGCCGTATCGCGGGCTGGTCGGGCCCAATGAGCGCGAGATTCCCGCCGTGCGCGCACCGGACGGCAGCCTGATCTATCTGGTCGAAGAACGTGCAGCCGGACAGACCATCTATGACATCGACTTCCGCCTCGATCCTGACGCCCAGCCCAGCGGCAAGCTGCAGCGTATCGATCATATGGCCATGGCGTTGCCGGCGGACGGGCTGGACAGCTGGGTGTTGTTCTACAAGGGCCTGTTCGACTTCGAGGCCGACGACGAAGTGGTGCTGCCCGATCCCTACGGCCTGGTCAAGAGCCGCGCCCTGCGCAGCGCCAACGGCAGTGTGCGGTTGCCGCTGAACATCTCGGAGAACCGCAACACGGCGATCTCCCATGCGCTGTCCAGTTATCGCGGCTCCGGCGTCCATCACATCGCCTTCGCCTGCGAAGACATCTTCGCCGAGGTGGCGCGGGCGAAGGACGCCGGAGTACCTCTGCTGGAAATCCCGCTCAACTACTACGATGATCTTGCCGCGCGCTTCGACTTCGACGACGAGTTCCTCAGCGAGCTGGCCTACTTCAACGTCCTCTACGACCGCGACGCCAGCGGCGGCGAGCTGTTCCACGTGTATACCGAACCCTTCGAGGAGCGCTTCTTCTTCGAGATCATCCAGCGTCGCGGCGGCTATGCCGGCTATGGCGCGGCCAACGTCGCCGTGCGCCTGGCGGCCATGGCCCAGGCGCGCAACGGCACCACGCGCCGCCCCAAGGTCTGAGCCGCCGCGCTTTGCCTGAAGGGTGCGGGGGCGCGCATAATCCGCGCACCCCTTCACCACAGCAGGCGCCCCTGGCGCCTGCCTGACGATGCAGAGCCATGACCGACAGCGCCACCCAGCCGATTCCCGCCGAAACCGCCCGCCGGGGTCGCAAGAACAACCCGGAGAAGACCCGCGAGGACATCCTCCAGGCGGCCATCGTCGAGTTCGTCCAGCAGGGGCTCTCCGGCGCGCGGGTGGATGCCATCGCCGAGCGCATGAACACCTCGAAGCGGATGATCTATTACTACTTCGGCAGCAAGGAGCAGCTCTACCAGGCGGTGCTGGAGAAGCTCTACGGTGACATCCGCGGTACCGAGCAGTCGCTGCACCTGGCCGAGCTGGAACCGCTGGAGGCCATGCGCCGGCTGGTCGATTTCACCTTCGACCACCATGACCGCAACGTCGATTTCGTGCGTATCGTCAGCATCGAGAACATCCACTACGGCCAGTTCGCCTCCGGCTCCGAGGCGATCCGCTCGATGAACAGCAACATCCTGCGCACCATCGAGGACATCCTCCAGCGCGGCGCGGCCAGTGGTGCATTCCGCGCCGGCCTGCAGGCCATCGACGTGCACATGCTGATCAGTGGGTTCTGTTTCTATCGGGTGTCCAACCGCCATACGGTGGGGTCGCTGTTCCAGGTCGAGCTGGAAGACCCGGCGATCAAGGCGCGGCACAAGGACATGATCATCGAGGCGGTGTTGCGCTACGTGCGGCCCTAGGCAGGGCTGAAACTGTAGGAGCGGGCCATGCCCGCGACTGCATCCGGCGCGTGGCGATTCACCCGCTAACTTTGTGCCATTCCAGCGCCGCCCCTGCCGGCGGATCGCGGGCATGGCCCGCTCCTACAGGTTGGGGCACTGCCCATTATTGCCGGCGTACACCTGCGTAGGATGGCGTGGAGCGAAGCGATACCCATCGCGGGTACCGCGCCATGGCCCGATTACATCGCGCTGAAATGCGCCAGCATCCGCTCGCTGTCCGCTTCGACGCCACTGAACAACTCGAACGCCTTCACTGCCTGGAACACCGCCATGTTGCCGCCATCCAGCGTGCGGCAGCCAAGGCTGCGGGCATGCCGGAGCAGCGCGGTCTCCAGCGGGAAGTAGATGATCTCCGCCACCCACAGGCCCGCGTGCAGCAGCTCCAGCGGCAGCGGCGCGCCGGGCAGCTTGGCCATGCCCACCGGCGTGGTGTTGACCAGCCCGTCCGCCTCGCTGACGGCGCCGGCCAGGTCGTGACCGACCCGCGCGCGCTGGCCGCCGAAATGGGCGTTGAGATTGTCCACCAGCGCCTGGGCGCGGGCCGAATCCACTTCGAAGATCGTCAGTTGCTGCACGCCTTCGCTGAGCAGTGCATGGGCCACTGCAGCGCCTGCGCCGCCAGCGCCCAGTTGCACCACGCGTTCGCGCGGTGCGTCGCTGAGGTTGCGCCGGAAACCTTCGGCAAAGCCCAGGCAATCGGTGTTGTGACCGATGCGCCTGCCATCGCGGAGCACCACGGTATTCACCGCGCCGATGCCGCGCGCCTCGTCGGACAGCTCGTGCAGCAGCGGGATCACTGCCTGCTTGCAGGGGAAGGTGATGTTTAGCCCGGTGTAGCCCATGCGCTCGGCGGCGGCGAGCAGGTCGGGCAGGGCGCCGGCATCGACGCCGAGGGCGTCCAGGTCGATCAGCCGGTAGAGGTAGCGCAGTCCCTGCGCGTCGCCCTCGCGCTCGTGCAGGGCGGGTGTGCGCGACGCCTGGATGCCGGCGCCGATCAGGCCGGCCAGCACGGTGCGGTATTCGGTCATGGCGCTCACCCCTTCAGCAACTTGGCGAAGTGCTGAATGCCGGCGCGGTAGCCGTCGCTGCCCAGGCCAGCGATGACGCCCACGGCGATGGCGGAGACGAACGAGTGATGGCGGAACTCCTCGCGCTTGTGCACGTTGGACAGGTGCACTTCGACCACCGGCAGCTCCACGGCGGCGAGCGCATCGCGGATGGCTACCGAGGTGTGTGTCCAGGCGGCGGGGTTGATCAGGATGCCGGAGCAGCGGCCGCGCGCCTGGTGGATCCAGTCGATCAGCTGGCCTTCGTGGTTGGTCTGGCGGAACTCGATTTCCAGGCCGTGCTCGGCGCCGGTGCGCTGGCAGAGGGCAGCGATGTCGTCGAGGGTCTCGTGGCCGTAGGTGGCGGGCTCGCGGGTGCCGAGCAGGTTCAGGTTCGGCCCGTTGAGCACGAGCAGGGTATGGGGCATGAGGGTGGCTCCGTTGTTTTTGTATGGCCGAGTGGGGAATGGCCTGTAGGAGAAAAATGTACCAAATAGTTAATTTGGTCAATGTGGCGATAGAGTGGTGGGTTTTGTAGCGATCTGACGGGTTGAAGCCGTTTAATTGGCCTCAATGGCGTCGATCTCTCGTGAGATGCGCATGAGTGGCGGCGGAAGCAGAACGACAATCCGTGCGGTGATCGACCACGGAGCGTAGGGGCGGACGTTGTCCGCCGTTCGCGGGCATGGCCCGTTCCTGCATGAGCGTTCGACGTAGGGCGCATAACGCGCAGCGTTATCCGCCGCCTGGTCAACGGCGGATATGCCGTTCCGGGTTATGCGCCCTACGAAAGAAAAGCCCTCCCGGCAAAAAAAGACCCGCCAATCGGCGGGTCGGAGGGGGAAGCCTGGAGAATTGGAGAGCGGCGGCTTCAGACGTGCAAGGCATGCCCCAGCGCGCGCAGCGCTGCTTCCTGCACCGCTTCGCCGAGGGTCGGGTGGGCGTGGATGGTGCCGGCGATGTCTTCCAGGCAGGCGGCCATTTCCAGCGACTGCACGAAGGCCGTGGACAGCTCCGAGACCGCCTTGCCCACGGCCTGCCAGCCGAGGATCAGGTGGTTGTCCTTGCGTGCCACCACCCGGACGAAGCCGTCGCTGGACTCCAGGGTCATGGCGCGGCCGTTGGCGGCGAACGGGAAGCTTGCGGTCAACACCTCATAGCCGGCGGCCTGGGCCTGTTCCGGCGACAGCCCGACCACCACCACTTCCGGGTCGGTGAAGCACACCGCCGGGATCGCCGTGGGGGTGAAGGCGCGGCGCTTGCCGGCGATGATTTCCGCGACCATTTCGCCCTGGGCCATGGCGCGGTGCGCCAGCATGGGCTCGCCGGCGATGTCGCCGATGGCCCAGACATCGCGCATGGAGGTGCGGCACTGCTCGTCGATCTGCACGGCGCGGCCGTTCATGTCCAGGCGCAGGGTGTCGAGGTTCCAGCCGGCGGTGTTGGGGTGGCGGCCGACGGCGACCAGCACCTGGTCGGTCTCGATCACCCGCTGGGAACCGGCGCCGTCCTGCACGCGCAGGCCTTTGCCGTCCGGCTCCAGGCCCATCACGCTGTGGCCCAGGTACAGCTCGATGCCCAGCTTGCGCAGGGAATGGGTCACCGGCCTGGTCAGTTCCTCGTCATAGGTTGGCAGGATGCGCGGCTGCGCTTCCACCACCGTGACTTCCACGCCGAGCTTGCGGTACGCGATGCCCAGTTCCAGGCCGATGTAGCCGCCGCCCACCACCGCCAGGCGCTTGGGCAGTGTCTTCGGCGCCAGTGCTTCGGTGGAGGAGATGACATTGCCACCCACCGGCAGGAAGGGCAGTTCCACGGATTTCGAACCGGCCGCCAGCAGCAGGTGCTCGGTGTGGATGTGCTGGGTGCCGCCTTCGGCAAGGTCGACCTCGACGGTCTTGCCGTCGACGATCTTCGCCCAGCCGCTGACCACGGTGACGCCGTGCTTCTTCAGCAGCGCGGCGACGCCGGTGGTCAGGCGGTCGACGATGCCGTCCTTCCATTCCACGGTGCGCTGGATATCGATGCTCGGCGCCTGCACGCTGATGCCCAGCGGCGACTTGCCGGCGAACTCGCGGGCCTTGAGGTACTCCTCGGCGGCGTGGATCAGCGCCTTGGACGGGATGCAGCCGATGTTCAGGCAAGTGCCGCCCAGGGCGGCGCCTTCCACCAGCACGGTGCGGATGCCCAGCTGGCCGGCGCGGATCGCCGCGACGTAGCCGCCGGGGCCGCCACCGATCACCAGCAGGGTGGTTTCGAGAGTCTGGTTCTGTTTCATGTCAGCGGCTTCCGTCAATCGATGAACAGGGTGGCGGGATGTTCGAGCAGGGCGCGTACGGCCTGGATGAAGGCCGCCGCGTCCATGCCGTCGACCACCCGGTGATCGAAGGACGAGGACAGGTTCATCATCTTGCGCACGACCACCTGACCGTTGACCACCATGGGCCGCTCGACCATGCGGTTGACGCCGACGATGGCCACTTCCGGGTAGTTGATCACCGGCGTGCTGACGATGCCGCCCAGTGCGCCGAGGCTGCTCAGGGTGATGGTCGAGCCGGAGAGCTCCTCGCGGCTGGCCTTGCCATGGCGCGCGGCTTCGGCCAGGCGTGCCACTTCCGCGGCATTGCCCCACAGGTCGCGGGATTCGGAGTTGCGCAGCACCGGCACCATCAGCCCGTTGTCGCTCTGGGTCGCGACGCCCAGATGCACCGCGCCGTAGCGGGTGATCACGTCGGCTTCGTCGTCATAGCGCGCGTTGAGTTGCGGGAAGTCGCGCAGAGCGACGACCATGGCGCGGGCAATGAACGGCAGCAGGGTCAGTTTGCCGCGTGCCGCCGCGTGCTTGGCATTGAGGTGCACGCGCAGCGCTTCGAGGTCAGTGACGTCGATTTCCTCGACATAGCTGAAGTGCGGGATGCGCCGTTTGGCCTCGGCCATCTTCTGCGCGATCTTGCGGCGCAGGCCGATCACCGGGATCTGGTGTTCGTCGTGGCGCGCGGCATAGCCGGAGGCGATGGTCGCGCCGCCGTGCTCCAGGAAGTGCTCCAGGTCTTCGCGCAGGATGCGCCCGGCCGGGCCGCTGCCCTGGACGAACTGCAGCTCCACGCCCAGATCGCGGGCACGCTGGCGCACTGCCGGCGAGGCCAGCGGCTTCTCGCCCGGTGCGCGGCGCGGGGCCGGCGATGGAGCAGGGCGCGCAGCCGGGGCGACAGGCTTGCTCTCGACGCGCGGTGCCGGCTTGGGTGCCTCGGCCGCGGGAGCCGGCTTGGCTTCCGGCTTGGCCGGCGCTTCTTCGTGGGCCTTGGGTTGTGCGGCTTCACGGTGGTTGCCGTGGCCTTCCACTTCCAGGCGGATCAGCTCGCCGCCCACAGCCATCACCTGGCCGGGCACGCCGCCCAGGGCGATGATCTTGCCGGCCACCGGCGAGGGGATTTCCACGGTGGCCTTGTCGGTCATGACTTCCGCCAGCAGCTGGTCCTCATGGACCTCGTCGCCGACCTGGACATGCCACTCCACCAGCTCGACCTCGGCGATACCTTCGCCGATGTCCGGCATCTTGATGACGTGAGTGCCCATTCAGACCTCCATGGCGCGCTTGAAGGCCGCGCCGACGCGCGCGGGCCCCGGGAAGTAGTCCCATTCCTGGGCGTGCGGGTAGGGAGTGTCCCAGCCGGTCACGCGCGCAATGGGGGCTTCGAGGTGGTGGAAGCAGTTTTCCTGGACCAGCGACATCAACTCGGCGCCGTAGCCACAGGTGCGGGTGGCCTCGTGGACGATGACGCAGCGGCCGGTCTTCTTCACCGACTCGACGATGGTGTCCAGGTCCAGCGGCCAGAGGCTGCGCAGGTCGATGATCTCGGCATCGATGCCGGTTTCCTCGGCGGCGGTCTGGGCCACGTAGACGGTGGTGCCGTAGGTCAGCACGGTCAGTTCGGAGCCGGGGCGGGCGATGGCCGCCTTGTCCAGCGGCACGCTGTAGTAACCCTCCGGCACCTGGCTGGCCGGGTGCTTGGACCAGGGCGTCACCGGGCGGTCGTGGTGGCCGTCGAACGGGCCGTTATACAGGCGCTTGGGTTCGAGGAAGATCACCGGGTCGTCGTTCTCGATGCAGGCGATCAGCAGGCCCTTGGCGTCGTACGGGTTGGACGGCATGACAGTGCGCAGGCCGCAGACCTGGGTGAACATCGCCTCCGGGCTCTGGCTGTGGGTCTGCCCGCCGTAGATGCCGCCGCCGCAGGGCATGCGCACGACCATGGGGACGGTGAAGTCGTTGACCGAGCGGTAGCGGATGCGCGCGGCTTCCGAGACCAACTGGTCGGTGGCCGGGTAGACATAGTCGGCGAACTGGATTTCCACCACCGGGCGCAGGCCGTAGGCGCCCATGCCGACCGCGGCGCCGATGATGCCGCTCTCGGAGATCGGCGCGTCGAACACCCGCGAGGTGCCGTACTTCTTCTGCAGGCCTTCGGTGCAACGGAACACGCCGCCGAAGTAGCCGACGTCCTGGCCGAACACCACGACGTTGTCGTCGCGTTCGAGCATCACGTCCATGGCCGAGCGCAGCGCCTGGATCATGGTCATGCTGGTGACCGCCTGGGCGTTCTCGTGTTGCTGGTTCATGGCATTCATACCCCGAGCTCCTGGCGCTGCCGGCGCAGGTGTTCCGGCAGGTCCTTGTAGACGTCGTCGAACAGGTTGGCGGCGCTGAACACATGGCCGTCCACCAGCGAGCCGTGGCGTTCGGCTTCCTTCTGCGCGGCGATCACTTCGGCTTCCAGTTCCTTCTTCAGCGCTTCCTGCTGTTCCTCGGACCAGATGCCGAGGCCGATCAGGTGCTGCTTGAGGCGGGCGATGGGATCGCCCAGCGGGAAGTTGGTCCAGTCGTCGGCGGGGCGGTACTTGGATGGATCGTCCGACGTGGAGTGCGGGCCCGCGCGATAAGTGACCCACTCGATCAGGCTCGGGCCATGGCCACGGCGGGCGCGCTCGGCGGCCCATTGCGAGGCGGCGTAGACGGCGAGGAAGTCGTTGCCATCCACCCGCAGCGAGGCGATGCCGCAGCCCACGCCACGGTTGGCGAAGGTGGTGCCTTCACCGCCGGCGATGGCCTGGAAGGTGGAAATCGCCCACTGGTTGTTGACCACGTTGAGGATCACCGGCGCGCGGTAGACGTGGGCGAAGGTGAGGGCGGTGTGGAAGTCGGATTCGGCGGTGGCGCCGTCACCGATCCAGGCGGACGAGATCTTGGTGTCGCCCTTGATCGCCGAGGCCATGCCCCAGCCGACGGCCTGGATGAACTGGGTGGCGAGGTTGCCGGAGATGGAGAAGAAACCCTTCTCCCGGCTGGAGTACATGATCGGCAGCTGGCGGCCCTTGAGCGGGTCCTGCTCGTTGGAGAGCAGCTGGCAGATCATGTCCTTGAGCGGGTAGTCGCGGGTGATCAGGATGCCTTGCTGACGGTAGGTCGGGAAGGTCATGTCACCTTCGCGCAGGGCCATGGTATGGGCGGTGGCGATAGCCTCTTCACCCAGGCACTGCATGTAGAAGGACATCTTCTTCTGGCGCTGGGCGGTGAGCATGCGCGCGTCGAAGATGCGCGTCTTGAGCATCAGGCGCATGCCGCGCAGCAGTTGCTCGTGGCTCAGGTCCGGAGCCCAGGGGCCGACGGCGTTGCCGCTCTCGTCGAGCACGCGCACCAGGCTGAAGGCCAGGTCGGTGGTCTGCGCGGGTTCCACGTCGATGTCGGGCTTGCGCACCTCGCCGGCGGGCGACAGGTGCAGGTAGGAGAAGTCGGTCTTGCAGCCCGGGCGTCCGGTGGGCTCGGGGACGTGCAGGCGGAGCGGAGCGTAGTCGGTCATGGTCGGTCTCCAGTTGTGATCGTGGGTGTGGATCAGCAGACGGAAGAGGCCATGCCTGGCGGGCGCACCCGGCCGGGTAGGGCTACGGTGCGGGTGCCGCGCGGGGTCGCGTGGCGGGGGGTGACATCACTCATGGTGAGGTCCTCGGTTGTTGTAGTTGTGGTTTCAGTATAGGTGTGACCGGTTGGTTTTTTGCTCCAAATTGACTAGCTATAAGCTTCGGGATTAGTGTGTTTGAACTATAAAAACAACGCTCCGTAGTACGAGGGAAAATGGCTGATCTTGACCGCACCGACCTGAAAATCCTCCGCGCCCTGGCCGACGATGGCCGCCTGTCCTGGCGCGATCTGGCGCAGAACATCGGCCTCTCGCTGACCCCGACCCTGCGCCGGGTGCGCCGCCTGGAGGAAGAGCAGTACATCCAGGGTTATTTCGCGCGCCTCGACGAGGAGCGCCTGTCCGGCGGCATGAGCGTGTTCGTCTCGGTGTCCCTGGAAAAACAGACCGGCGACTACCTCGCCCGGTTCGAAGAACGCATCGTCCAGGCGCCGCAGGTGATGAGCTGCTTCCAGATGACCGGCGACGCCGACTACATGCTGCGGGTGGTGGTTAAGGACCTGTCGGCGTACCAGCTGTTCCTCACCAATACGCTGACGCAGATTCCCGGCGTGGCGGGGATCAAGTCGGCCTTCGCGCTAAAGTCGGTGATGTTGCGCTCGGCGCCGCCGATCTGAGCCCGCGCAGGAGCTATCAGTGAGCGCATGGGTAGGATGGGTGGAGCGCAGCGATACCCATGCTGATCGTGCGTCGAATTGATGGGTATTGCTGGGCTCCACGCCATCCTACGACGAGGCACGCCGGACACTTTGGCGTGGAGGATCAACCCTCGCGGCGGAACTGCTCGCGATACTGCGTTGGCGTGACGCCCAGGCGCTGGGCGAACACCAGGCGCATGCGCGCCGCGCTGCCGAAGCCGCAGCGCCAGGCGATCACTTTCAGCGCCAGATCGCTGCCTTCCAGCAATCCACGAGCGGCGTCGATGCGGGCGCGCTGGACGAACTCGGCCGGCGTCACGCCTGCCTCGCGGACGAACACGCGGGCGAAGCTGCGCGGGCTCATCGCCACTTCGGCGGCCAGTTGCGGCACACCCAGCGGCTGGTCGAGGTTTTCCTGCACGTAGCGCTGGATGCGCGCCACCGGCGAGCCTTCATCGGCCGGCGCCTGCAGGAAGGGGCTGAATTGCGACTGCCCGCCCTGACGCTGCGCCACCACCAGCAGCCGCTTGGCCACCGACAGCGCTACCGCCGCGCCATGGTCCTCGGCGACCAGGGCCAGTGCCAGGTCGATACCGGCAGTCACGCCCGCCGAGGTCACCAGCGCGCCGTCGCGCACGTGAATCCGATCGGGCTCGACCAACGCCAGCGGGAACAGCGCGGCCAGCCGCCGCGCATCGCTCCAGTGGGTCGTCACGTGCTTGCCGTCGAGCAGCCCGGCATGGCCGAGCAGAAATGCGCCGGTGCAGATCGAGCCGTAGCGCGGCGCCAGGGCGCAGGCCGCACGCAGCCAGTCGAGCAGCTCGGGCGCGGGCGATTCTTCCGGCAATTGCGGCCCGCCTGGCACCAGAAGGATGTCGGCGGCGCCGTGACCTTGATCGAGACTGAAGTCGGCACCCAGCAGTTGGCCGTTGGAAGCGCGCAAAGGGAAGGGCGGAGCGGCGAGGGTCAGCACCTGGTAGCCCTGGCCGGCAGGGACGAAGGCATTGGCCTCGGCGAACACGTCCAGCGGGCCGGAAACATCCAGCGCCTGCACGCCGGGGAACAGCAGCATGGCCACGCGCTTCATGGCGCCTCCCGATCCGATCGATGGCGTTCATTCTTGCGGGAGAACGCGCTGGCCGCAAACGCTTCGAGGGTTCGAATGCTGCCAATCAGCCAACAGCAAGCGTGACAATCACACGGCAAGTCGGCTCGGGAGTCGTCATTGTTGCGCAATCTGCAGAAATTCATTGTCGACGTCGCGCTGTGTCCCGAGCGCCCGCTCGGCTAGATTTATGGCTGTGGGCCACGATCGACGCGACCCGCGTGATCCCTGAGGTTCCTGCCATGAAATCCACCCTTAGCGCACTCTTCGCCATCCCCGCCTTGCTGCTGTCCTTCAGCGCTTTCGCCGACGATGCTGCCGTGTACCACTACGGCATGCCGCTCGACGTGGCCAAGGTACTGAGCATCTCGCAACCCAACGAACGCTGCGAAGTCAGCCAGGCCACCATGGTCTACCTGGACTCCAAGGGCGAGCAGCACACCGTCAAGTACCTGCGCCAGACCCCGATGTGCAGCAAGGTCTGACTCAGGCGCGGAACTGCTCCACCAGTCCCTGCTGCCGGCTGGCCAGGTCGTTCAGTGAGCGACTGGCGCTGGCGGCCTGCTGCGCGTGATCGGAAATGGTCTGGGTGACGTCGCGGATGCCGGCGATGTTGCGGTTGATCTCCTCGGCGACGCTGCTCTGTTCCTCCGCCGCGCTGGCGATCTGCAGATTCATTTCGCTGATCAGGTTCACCGCTGCGCCGATCCGGCGCAGGGCGTCGATGGCCTGGCGCGCCTGATCGACGTTGCCCTGCGCCTGGGCAAAGCTGCCCTGCATCGCGCTGGTCACTGACTGGCCGCGCGCCTGCAGGTTCTCGATCACTTCGCGAATCTCTTCCACCGATTCCTGGGTGCGCCGGGCCAGCCCGCGTACTTCGTCCGCGACCACGGCAAAACCGCGCCCGGCGTCGCCCGCGCGCGCCGCTTCGATGGCGGCGTTGAGGGCGAGCAGGTTGGTCTGCGCGGCGATGCCGCAGATGACTTCGAGGATCGAGCCGATCTGCTCGTTGCTCGCCGCCAGCTGCTGCAACTCGGCCATCGCCTGGTTCATCCCGGCGGCCAGCAGGTCGATACCGCTGTTGGTGGCGTCCAGAGTGCGGAAGCCATCGTCGCAGGCCTGCTCCGCGGTGCGCGCGGCTTCGGCGGCGCGGGCGGCGCTGCGGGCGGAATCCTGGGCGGTGGCGGACATTTCCTGGAGTGCCGTGGCGACCATGTCGATCTCGCGGAACTGTTGCTGCATGCCGTCGCTGGTCTGCCGGGCGATCTGCGCCGAGCGGTCGGCGGTGGAGTGCGCCTCGCGGGACGCCGACTGCACGGCGGCGATGCTCGGCTGCAACTTGTCGAGGAAGCGGTTGAAGGCGGTGGCCAGCCGGCCCAGTTCGTCGCGGCGCGGGTAATCGAGGCGGCGGGTGAGGTCGCCTTCTCCGTCGGCGATATCTTCCAGCATCCGTGCCAGGCGCAGGATCGGCCGGCTGATGCCGAGCGCGGTGAGCGCCACCAGCAGCATGCCGAGCAGCCCGGCGGCGATGCCTACGCCGGTTTCCAGCGCGGTGCTTTTCCAGCGCAGGTCATCCAGCGTGCCCTTGAGGCGTTCCGCCGGGGCGAGCATCACCGCGCGCGGCACGCTGAGCAGGATGCCCCAGGGCGCGGCGTCCGGCACCGGCGCGAGGCTGTGCAGCACGCTGATGGATGCACCGTCATCAAACGACTGCGAGCGCCCGGCCACAATCTCGGCGAGCACGGTTTTGTCTGCGAACTTCTGCCCCAGCTTCGAGGCGTCGCCACTGTCGCCTGCGATCAGGCCGTTGGGGCTGAGGATGCGGATGCGGCCCTGGCCGTCGAACAGGCTGCGGCCGCCTTCCGCGCTGCTTTGCTGCAGCGCCGCCAGATCGATGTCGAAGCCCACGGCGGCGATGGCCTTGCCGTTCTCCAGCAGTGGCAGGGTGACGCTGGTGACCAGCCGGCGCTGGCCGGAGGCATCGTCGAAATACGGGTCGAGCACGCAGGGGCGGGCGTGCCCGGTGGAGCAGGTGAAGAAGGCGTTGTAGGGCTGGCCGCTGGGGCCGGGCGTGGTATCGCCAAGAACCTGCTCGGTGCCGATCACCCGCTGGGTTTGCCCGCCGTTCTGCAGCAGGTAGAGGGCGAAACGGCCGGTCTCGTTGCTGCCCAGGTCTTCGCGGGCGGCGAACTGGCTGTCGGCGGCGTCCAGCGCATCGGGCTGGAACACCAGGAACAGGCCGAGCAGCTCCGGGTGTGCGCCGAGGGTATCGGCCATCGAATGATTGAGGGCGGTGCGCAGCGCGGCGGGGTCGAGGCCGCCCTGGTGCTGTTGCGCGCGCAGGCTCTGCACGGTGCGCAGCAAGCCTTCACCGAGCAGCAGGTTGTTCTGCAGGCGCTCGCGGATCAGCAGGGCTTGCACCTGGCCCTGGGTTTCCAGGTTGTGCCGCGCGGCAACGGCGAACAGTTCGCCGCTGTCGTGCTGGATGGTACGGCTGTCCTGCCGCGCCTGGTACAGCGAAAGGCCGATCAGGACGCTGGCGACGAGGATCAGGCAGAGGCCCGCCAGCCAGGTGATACGGCCCTGGATGGACGTCAGGAGGCTGGGCATGGCGGGCTTTCCTTATGCTTCGAATCCCTGGATCAGAACGTGGTGGAGAACAGCAACTGGCTGTAGAGGTTGCTGTTGTCGTTGCCGATCTGGGTGCCGCCTTCGGCTGCGCTCTTCTTCGGCTGGTACAGGCCCACCAGCGGGATGATCACCAGGTGCTCGTTGATCGCCCACTCGGCGTAGAGGTCCAGTTCGCGACCGTCGGTGTTGCCCAGGTCGGTGTCCAGGGTGTGGAAGTCGAAGTACTGCGCGCCGATGGAGAGATTCTCCAGCGGGGTGACCCTGGCGCCAACGTTGTGTACGCGCGTGTTGTTGTTGAACGGGCCGGAGTAGTTGCCCGCCACCTCGCCCTGGAACCAGGTGCCGAAGCCACGGCTGAAGCCGTAGAAGAGGGTGTCGTAGCCTTCGGAGAAGCGGCTGAAGCGGTAGCTGACGTAGGGTTTCCAGGCGACGTCGGAGAAGGTCCAGCCGGCTTCCAGGTACCAGGCGTTGGCGGTGTCGTCGGTGTACTGGGCGTCGCGCTTGTCCTGCCAGGCGTATTCACCGGAGAGGAACAGGTTCTCCACGCCGGCATTGCCGGTGCCGCGCAGGCTGTAGGTCTTCATGTCCTTGCGGTCGAGCTGGATGGGCGAGGCGTAGCGCTCGTCCACGTCGGTGACGTCGATGTAGGTCAGGCCGAAGGTGGCTTCCGGGGCGACGTGTTCGAGGGTGGCGACATACAGCTCGGAGTTGGCCTGGGCGCGGTTGTCCGACTTCAGGCGCATCAGGTCGCCGCGCCAGCCTTCCTTGCCGCCTATGCGCAGCACGGCGGTTTCGTCGAAGTCGCGGCGCGCCGCCAGGTAGTAGCCGCCGCCACGGTTGTATTCGCCGTCGGCCAGGCCCTTGCCCATGTTCAGGGCGTCGCCGTCGATCAGGAAGCCATCGCCGACCACGATGTTCTGGCGACCGAAGGACAGGTCGATGCCATCCTCGCCCAGCACCGGGAACAGCCCGGCCGAGCGCCAGCCGGCATAGGCGTCCTCGATCTTGGTGGTGCGCTCGGAACCGTCGCTGAAGCCCGCGGCGTCGCCGTCGCCCCAGGTGCCGGAGCTGAGCAGGTTGAAGGCGCCGTAGGCGGTGCCCGCGCCGCCCAGCTTCTGGTCGCCGCTCAGGCCGTACTTGATGAAGCCTTCCTGCCAGGACGACGAGCCCTCGTCCAGGGTGCCGGTCATGTTGTAGCGTTCCTGGCTGTGGAACAGCCCGAAGGTCGCCGAGAGATCGGCGTTCAGGTGCGTGTCGTCGGTCGCGTACAGCTCGTAGGCGCTGGCGGAACTGGCCCCGGCGATGAGCAGGGCGAGCAGGGTGGGGCGCAGCACGGCGGCGTGGGTCATGGTGAAGGCATCCGTTTCGTTATTGTCGATTGAGGGGATGTGACTTCTGCCGATGCTAAGTAAGGGCTGGCCCTGTGCCGTTGCTCCTGTCTGCCAAGTGATTGGGTGTGGTTGCCAGATGGACGCTGGGCTTTTTTGGGCTCGCGCGGTCCCCTGTAGGAGCGCGCCATGCGCGCGATCGCGGGCATGGCCCGCTCCTACACGCGGCTCGGACTTCAGCGTGCGCGGGAAATTACCGACGGTTGCTCGGCGTAAAGGCGTTTGTAGAGAGCCGAGAAATGGCTGGAACTGGCAAATCCCAGGTCCAGCGCCAGGTGGGTGATGCTCTGCTGCGGCTCCTGCTTGAGCCGGCGGCGCGCCTCGGCCAGGCGCAGGCTGAGGAAGAACTGCTGCGGCGTGCTCTGGCAGATCTGCCGGAAGCAGTACTGCAGGGTGCGCTGGCTGGTGTTCAGGCTCTGGCTCAGTTCCAGCAGCGACAGCGGTTCGGAGAGGTCGGCCTGCATGCGTTCGATGGCCGCCAGCACCAGGCGGCGATGCTGCTGCAGTGAGCGCGGCGCGCCTTCGCGGTCATTGCCGGGGAGGATTTCCTCCAGCGCCTGCAGTACGTGGCTGAGCACCAGGGCCACGGCATGCCCGGCCTGTTGCGGGTCGTCCACCCGCCACGGCTCGCCTTCGAAGGCGGCGAGGGCGTCGCACAGGCTGCGGCGCAGGTCGCCGGCGCCGGTAGGGGAAAGCTCCAGGCGCCGCTGCTGCAGCGCGCGCTCGAACAGCTCACGTTCCTCGGCGCCTAGCAGACGTTCCAGCTGCGGCTGGCTGAAGGTAAGGCCGAGCATGTGGATTTCCCCGGCGGCGCAGATTTCCAGCTCGCGGCCGCCTTCGAGCACCAGCAGGGTGTCGTCGTGCAGGGCCTGGCCGTTGAAGCGCGAATCGGCACTGGCGCGCAGCGGGATGCCGATCACCAGGTGGCCGGTGGGCGGCGCCATGTTCTCGTGCAGGTGCAGGTTGGAGTGTTCGTAGATCAGCGAGGCGTCGGGCAGTTGCACATGCAGCAGCTCCGCCTGCAGGCGGCCGTGGCCGAGCTGGGTGTAGTCCTGGCTCCAGCCGGCGAGGGCGCAGGCCAGTTCATCAGAGTCGGTTGCCTGGTGGCGGGCGATGCCGGTCATTGCGGGGCACCTCGGTTGTGCGCCGAGTATCGGTCAGTGCTGGCGCGCAGGCTTGTGCCTGCGCGCCAGGGTGTTGCGGCGCTCTGCCAGTTTCAGCGGCCGGCGAGGTAGGCGGCGGCCAGTGTACAGGCACGCTCGATCAGCATGGGCGCCAGTTCCCGGGCGGTTGCGCTGTTGCGTCGGGTATGCACCCAGCCCAGGTAGGTGGTGCCGCGCAGGGCGAGGAACAGCGGCAGCGCGGCGCGGTCGTCTTCGGACAGTGGCTTGACCGAGTCGTAGCCGGCCAGCAGCGCCGCCTGGATCTGCGCCAGGCGGGGGTCGTCCAGGCAGAAGTACAGCGCGGTGGCCAGCTCGAACATGTGCCAGCCGAAGCCGGCATCGTCGAAGTCGATCAGCTGCAGTTCGCCGCCTTCGAGCAGCAGGTTCTCCGGCACCAGGTCCGCGTGGATCATGCCGAAGTTGCCCAGGCTGCGGCCGTAGCGGCGCAGGTCCAGGCGGGCTTCCTGGCGTGCCCGCTGGAGCAGTTCGCGCTGCTCGGTGCTGAGCAGGTCCAGCTCCCAGAAATGCCCCCAGAACGGGTTGGCGCCCACCAGGCCTTCTTCATCCCAGGCATGCCGGGTGAACTCGTTGGGCTGACGCCACTGCGCCGAATTCAGGTGGATGCGCGCGGCCACCGCGCCGGCCTGGTGGAACAGCGCGTCGATATCGCCATCTGCGCTCAGGCCCTGCTCGGCGGAGCCCAGGGTGCTGCCGGACAGCCAGCCGAGCATGTCGACGAAGCGCGATTCTTCCAGCGCGGTGCTGCGCACCTCGGCCAGGTGCTCGCCGCTGCGGGTGCGGATGATGCTGGGCACGCCGATACCGCCGGCGGCCAGCTGCTCCATCCAGGTCAGCTCCGAGCGCAGCGCCGCTTCGCTGTGGTAGCCGCCGCGGTGCACGCGCAGGGCGCTGCGCGTGCCGTCGCTGCGGGTGGCGCAGAACACTGCGTTCTCGCGGTACTTGAGCAGTTCCAGGCCGACAAAATCGCCGTCCCAGTGGCGTAGCGCGTCCAGCGCCAGGTCGCGCAGGCAGGCGATCTGCTGGTCGTGATCAAGCTCTGCGAAACCAGCCTTGGAAAAGTCGTTCATGGTGGCTCCTCAGAGTTCGCTCAGGACCTGGTCCAGGGTGTCGATGAACAGCTCGCCGTGCTCGGCCTCGAACACCAGTGGCGGGCGAATCTTGAGGATGTTGTCGTCGCCGCCGATCTTGCTGATCAGCACGCCACGCTGGCGCATGCGGTTGACGATGCGCCGCGCTTCGAGCCCGGCCGGCTCGCGGCTGGCGCGGTCGCGCACCAGCTCCACGGCGAAGAACAGGCCCTGGCCGCGGACGTCGCCGATGACCGAGTGGCGCTCGGCGAGGCGGTGCAGCTCGGCGCTGAGCTTGGCACCCTGGCGCCGGGCGTTGCCTTGCAGGTCCTGCTCGGTGATCACGTCCAGCACAGCCTGGCCGACGGCCGCGGCCACCGGCGAGCCGCCGAAGGTGTTGAAGTACATGTTGCTGCGGCCGAAGGTCTCCACGCGCTCGCGGGTGGTTACCACGCCCGCCAGGGGGAAGCCGTTGCCCATGGGTTTGCCGAGGGTGACGATGTCTGGCACCAGCGGGTGCGACTGGTGGCCCCACATGTGGTCGCCAGTGCGGGCGAAGCCCGATTGCACCTCGTCGGTGATCAGCAGGCCGCCGGCATCGCGCACCAGCTTCGCCACGCGCTCCAGGTAGCCGGCCGGCAGGCGCGGGATGCCTTCGTTGGCGAACAGGGTGTCGATCAGCATGGCCGCCAGGCCTACGCCGGCTGCCTGCAGCTCGGTGATGGCTTCGGCGACCTTGGCCACGTAACGCTCGGCGATTTGCTCGGGCGTGCCGTCGGCATGGTAGAGGCAGGGGATCGGCACGGCCCGCGCGTGGGCGGAGAACGGCTCGGAGCTGGGCAGCGCGGTGGTCACTGCCGCCAGGCTGGTGGTGTTGCCGTGGTAGTTGTAGTCGCTGACGATCACGCCCTTGTTGCCGGTGGCGAAGCGCGCGATGCGCAGGGCCAGCTCGTTGGCCTCGCTGCCGGTGCAGGTGAACATCAGGCTGTCGAGGGGCTCTGCGAAGGTCGCGGTGAGGCTCTCGGCGTAGCGCACCACGCGCTCGTTGAGGTAACGGGTGTGGATGTTCAGCGTCGCCGCCTGTTCGGCCATGGCCGCCACCACCCTGGGGTGGCAATGGCCGACGCAGGGCACGTTGTTGTAGCAGTCCAGGTAGCGCTTGCCGGCGGCGTCGATGAGCCAGACGCCGTCGCCTTTCACCAGCTCCAGCGGCTCGTCGTAGAACAGCGGCGAGGCATCGCCCATGACCTGGTGGCGGCGTTGCAGCAGGGTGGGTTCAGACATTATCGGCATTCTCCAGGGGCTTGCCGGCGCGGGATGCGGCGCGCAGCAGGTAGTTGAGGATGAGGGCGGCGACCACCAGGGCCAGGGCGCTGAGCATCGCCACTTCGAGCTGGAAGCAGGCGGCGATCACCACCAGCGTCAGCAGCATGCCGACGCTGGCCACGAGCGGGCCGCCGCGCAGGCGGAACGGGCGCACCAGGCCGGGCTGGGTGCGGTGCAGGCGCAGGTAGGCGGCGAACAGCACCAGGTGGCAGCTGCCCAGCAGCAGGACGATGCACAGCAGGAGTTTTTCCGGCGGCACCAGGGTCAGCGGCAGGCCGATCACGGTCAGCACCAGCAGGGCGACGTAAGGCGAGCCACGGCGGTTGGTGCGGGCCAGGGCGGCGGGGAAGAAACCGTCACGGGCCAGGGCGAACAGCTGGCGGGAGGCGGAGAACACCACCGAGAAGAAGGTCGCCAGCAGGCCGCACACGGCACCGGAACCGACCAGCAGCGGCAGCCAGTCACGCTCGCCGTAGAGCCCGCCGTGGGTCATGGCGGCGTACAGCGGGTCGCCCGCATTGCCGACCACTTCCACACCGGCTGCGCCCGGCGCGCTGATCACCACGGTCAGGGCGGTCAGCAGCAGGGTAGCGACGGCGGCGATGATCCCGCGCGGCATGCTGCGGCCCGGCTCGGCGGCTTCCTCGGCGGCGGAGGCGACCTGCTCCAGGCAGATGAACATCCAGATGGCGAAGGGCACGCAGGCGAAAACGCCAGCGACGCTCACGCCCGGCAGCGCGCTGGCGGCGTTGGGCAGCGGGCTGCCGGTAGTGGCCAGCAGGTTTTCCCAGTGTACGTGGGGCAGCATGGCGCCACCAAAGGCCAGCAGCGCGATGGCCGCCACGGCGCCGGCCAGCAGGGTCAGCCCGAGGGCCTCGCCGACGCCGACGATGTGAATGCCGATGATTACCGCGAACAGGCCGATGCGCACCGGCCAGCCGCCGAAGCCGAACACCGACTCCATGTAGGCGGCGAGGAAGTTGGCGGCCGCGCCGGTGCCGATGGTCAGCGCCAGCGCACAGGCCGCGCCAACCAGGTAGCCGACGAAAGGCCCGAAGGCCAGCTGCGCGTAGGCGAACACGCCGCCGGCATGGGGCCGCGCGGTGGAGAGTTCGCACACGCACAGCGCCAGGCCGCCGCAGAGCACGGCCATCAGCAGGGTGGCGACGAGCATGTTGGCCCAGCCGCTGCTGGCGAGGCCGTAGTTCCAGCCGGAGAACTGCCCGGCGATGACCAGTGAAATGCCGAGCCCGGCGATCTGGGGCCAGCGGAGTACGCCTTGTTTGAGCATGGTGGTTGTCCCTTGCCTGTAAGTAATGAGGAGTGAACGGCAGTCAGCCGCGGGCGCCGGAGCGTTGCGGGCAAGGGAGGTGTTCGGCGGGTGCCGAGCGGTGGATGCGTGGAATCATGGAGCGGCCCTTCTTGTTGTTTTATGGGTTGGTGCACGCGCCCGCCGTCAGCTGCGGCGGGCAGGGAGAAGGTACGAAGGGCGCGGGGTGGGGCGATATCAGAAATGCGCAAAGACGTCCGCGCGGATCGTTGGTCTGTCGGGCGCATGACGCGCCAGCGTTATCCGCCCTGCGCCCTTGCTCGCGATTCGGACTGCACGCAGGCCGCTTCCGGATTTCATTTTTCACAGGCATGAAAAAACCGGCCCGAAGGCCGGTCGAAGATGACACCGGAGTCTCTACGCTCAGCGCATCACGCGCGCTTGAGCACCAGGGTGAGGATGTCGTAGCTGGCCACCAGTTCGCCGAGCTGGTTGGTGACTTCCACGTCCCAGGCCACCACGCCCTGCGGCTCGCCCTTGGGGCTCTTCTTGCCCTGGTCGATCTTGCGCTTGCAGGTCAGGCGGGCCTGGATGGTGTCGCCGATGCCCACCGGGTTGATGAAGCGCAGGGTGTCCAGGCCGTAGTTGGCCAGCACCGGACCGACGCCGGGGGAGACGAACAGGCCGGCCGCCGCCGAGAGCACGAAGTAGCCGTGGGCGATGCGCTTGCCGAACTGCGAATCCTTCGCTGCCAGTTCGTCGAAGTGCATGTAGAAGTGGTCGCCGGACAGGCAGCCGAAGTTGACCAGGTCGGCCTCGGTGACGGTGCGGCGGTGGGTCAGCAGCGACTCGCCGATCTTCAGATCGTCGAAGTAGCGGCGGAACGGGTGCACTTCGGTCTCGTAGACCTTGGCGCCACGCACGTATTCGCCGGTGACGGCCATCAGCATGGTCGGCGAGCCCTGAACGGCAGTGCGCTGCAAGTAGTGCTTCACCGCGCGCAGGCCGCCCAGTTCTTCACCGCCACCGGCACGACCCGGGCCGCCGTGCTTGAGCACCGGCAGCGGCGAGCCGTGCCCGGTGGATTCGGCGGCGGACTCGCGGTCGAGGATGTGCAGGCGGCCGTGCAGTGCGCCCATGGCCGGAACGACTTTCGCCGCTACCTGCGGATCACGGGTGATCAGGCTCGCCACCAGGCTGCCCTTGCCGCGGGCGGCAAGGGCGATGGCTTCGTCGATGTCGTCGTAGGCCATCAGGGTGCTCACCGGGCCGAAGGCCTCGATGTCGTGGGCGCCGCCTTCGGCGTGCGGGTCACGGCTGCGCAGCAGGGTCGGGGCGAAGAATGCGCCTTCGCTGACGCCGTCGCCGCGCGGGGCGAAGCCATCTTTTGCGCCGAAGACCAGCTCGCTGGACTTCAGCAGTGCTTCGACGCGCTCGGCAACGTCGGACTGCTGGGCGTGGGAGGCCAGGGCGCCCATCTTCACGCCTTCCACCGACGGGTCACCGACCACGACCTTGGCCAGGCGCTCACGCAGGCGCTCGGCAACGGCGTCGATGTGCCTGGCGGGAACGATGGCGCGGCGGATGGCGGTGCATTTCTGCCCGGCCTTGGCGGTCATCTCGCGGGCCACTTCCTTGACGAAGAGGTCGAACTCTTCGTCGTCCGGGGTGACGTCCGGGGCGAGGATGGCGCAGTTCAGCGAGTCGGCCTCTGCATTGAACGGCACCGAATTGCGGATCAGGTTGGGGTTCACGCGCAGCTTGGCGGCGGTGTCGGCGGAGCCGGTGAAAGTCACCACGTCCTGGCCCTGCAAGCGGTCCAGTAGGTCGCCGGTGCCGCCGATGATCAGCTGCAGGCTGCCGGCCGGCAGCAGGCCGGACTCATGCATCACGCGCACGGCGGCCTCGGTGATGTAGCTGGTGGCGGTGGCCGGCTTGACGATGCACGGCATGCCGGCGAGGAAGCTCGGCGCGAACTTTTCCAGCATCCCCCAGATGGGGAAGTTGAAGGCGTTGATGTGCACGGCGATGCCGCCGCGCGGCACCAGGATGTGGCTGCCGGCGAACTTGCCGGTCTTGCCCAGCGGGATCGCCGGGCCTTCATGGACGACGTTGCCCGAGGGCAGCTCGCGACCGCCGACGCCCGCGTAGGCGAACAGGGTGCCGGCGCCGCCTTCGATGTCGATCCAGCTGTCGGCGCGGGTGGCGCCGCTGTGGCGGGAAATCTCGTAGAGCTGTTCCTTGCGCTCGGTCAGGTACAGCGCCAGGGCCTTCAGGCGCTGGGCGCGCTGCTGGAAGTCCATGGACATCAGTTCTTTCAGGCCCTGCTCGCGGGCGTGGGCGACGGCTTGCCCGAAGTCCAGCGTCTCTTCGTGGGTGCGCGCGACGGTCTGGCCGTTGAGCGCGCTACGCAGCGCCTGGGCGCCATGCTGGCCGACCCAGCGGCCGCCGATGAAACTTTGCAGGATTGGCTCTTGGGCCATGGTTGTCTTCCTCCGGATCGCTACGCAAGGGTGCCGGCTGCTGCCGGTGACCGCCGCGCCGGGTGGGCGACGGCGGTGCTTGTGAAGTGGCGGGACTGGGCCGCCGGATAAGGTTCGCCAGGAGCCTTGTGGCCGATGGCGCTGGAGCATTTGGAGCACGGCGCTCCCTGTAGGAGCGCGCCCATGGGGCGCTCCTACTGGTTGAGTCCGCAGCTACGACTCAGAGCTGGTCGAAATCCAGCACCACGCTGTCGCTGATCGGGTACGCCTGGCAGCTCAGCACGTAGCCGGCCGCCACTTCGTAGTCCTCCAGGGCAAAGTTGCTGTCCATCTCCACCTCGCCGGATACCACCTTGCACTTGCAGATCGAGCACACGCCGGCCTTGCAGGAGTAGGGCAGCTCGGCGCCGTGTTCGTTGCCGGCATCGAGCACGCTGACGCTGTTGCGGGCCAGCTCGAAGGACAGCTCACGGCCATCGCTGATCACGGTGATCTGGCTCTTCGCGCTGTCGATCGCGGCGGCAGCCTGGCGGGCCTCGCGCTTGCTCTCGCTGCCGGCGGCGGCGAACAGCTCGAAGTGAATGCGCTCGGCCGGCATGCCGTTGCCCTTGAGCTGGTCGCGCACGGTCTCGGTCATCGCCTGCGGGCCGCAGATGAAGGCGGCGTCCAGGCTCTTCACGTCGAGCCAGCGGCTGAACAGCTGGCCGCACTTGTCGGCGTCGATGCGGCCGTTGTAGAGGTCCACGTCCTGTTGTTCGCGGCTGAACACGAAGATCAGGTTGAGGCGCTGCAGGTAGCGGTTCTTCAGGTCTTCGAGCTGCTCGCGGAACATCGCGGCGTTGCTGGAGCGGTTGCCGTAGAGCAGGGTGACGCGGCTGTTCGGCTCGGTTTCCAGGGTGGTCTTGACGATCGACAAGATCGGCGTGATGCCGCTGCCGGCGGCGACCGCCAGGTAGT
This sequence comes from Pseudomonas sp. PDM19, assembly GCF_014852215.1. Lineage (NCBI taxonomy): Bacteria > Pseudomonadati > Pseudomonadota > Gammaproteobacteria > Pseudomonadales > Pseudomonadaceae > Pseudomonas > Pseudomonas sp. PDM19. The sequence goes on from NZ_JACVBG010000001.1 coordinate 1,069,619, forward strand.
TGCCGCGGCGCGCCGGGTCGAGCTGGACGTTGAAATGGCCGGCCGGCGGCATGACTTCCAGGCTGGCGCCGACCTTCAGCGCTTCGTTGGCATAGGCGGAGAAACGCCCGCCCGGCACGCGCTTGATCGCCACGCGCAGTTCGCCGTCATTGACGCCGCTGCAGATGGAATAGGAGCGGCGCACTTCCTCGCCGTCGAGCTGGGTGCGCATGACCAGGTGCTGGCCGTGCTCGAAGCGGAAGCTGTCGGCCAGGTCCGCCGGGACGTCGAAGGCGATGGACACGGCGTCGCGGGTTTCCGCGCGCACTTCCTTGATTTTCAGGCTGTGGAACTTGCTCATTGTTCTTCTCCGGCGGCGGCGCCGCTCAGATGCACTTGAAGTAGTCGAACGGTTCGCGGCAGTCGACGCAGCGGTACAGCGCCTTGCAGGCGGTCGAACCGAACTCGCTGAGCAGCTCGGTGTGCGCGCTGCCGCACTGCGGGCAGCAGACTTCCGGGCTTTCCCCGAGCAGGCTGCGCTTGCTGGTGCTGCCGGCCGGCGGGGCGATGCCGTAGGCGCGCAGCGCTTCGCGGCCGCTGTCGCTGATCCAGTCGGTGGTCCAGGCCGGGTTCAGCCGGCGCTCCAGTTGAGGCGCGGCGAAGCCGGCGTGTTCCAGGGCGTGCTGGATGTCCTGCTCGATGACCTCGGTGGCCGGGCAGCCGGAGTAGGTCGGGGTGACCACTACGTGCAGATGCCCGTCCTGCCAGTCGAGCCCGCGCACAATGCCCAGCTCGACCACGCTGACCACCGGCACTTCCGGGTCCATCACCGCGCCGAGCACGTTCCAGGCATGGCAGAGGTCGTCAGCGGAGCCTGCGCGCGCGCCGCGGTCGCTGGTAATCAGCTCACCAGGTCGCATCGGGGTAGGCCCGCTGGAGGAACTGCATCTCGGCCAGGAGGATGCCAAGGTGCTCGGTGTGCACACCGCGACGACCGCTGAGGTAGAAGTTCACCGCAGGTTCCGGCAGCGGCAGGGTGGCGGCGGCGAAGATGTCGGCGACCTTGGCCTTCCACGCGGCGGCGAGTTCTTCCGGGTTCGGCGCTACGCCTTCGGCGAACAGGCGCTGCTCGATTTCGTCGGCATTGCAGAGTTCGACGGTGAAGCGCCACACCTGCGGGATCGCCGCGAGCATGCGCGTATGGCTCTGCTCGGTGCCGTCGCCCAAACGCTGCATCCACTCGCCGGAGCGGCGCAGGTGGTAGGTGACTTCCTTCAGACCCTTGGCGGCGATGGCGGCGATGCGCTCGTCGCTGGAGGCGCTCAGGGCGTGCAGCACGTGGAAGTGCCAGGCGTCATAGAGGAGCTGCTTGGTGATGGTCACGGCGAAGTCGCCGTTGGGCTGCTCCACCAGCAGCAGGTTGCGGAAGGCGCGCTCGTCGCGGCGGAAGGCCAGGGCGTCGGCGTCGCGGCCGTCGTCCAGTAGCTCCACGGCGTACTCGTACCAGTTGCGCGCCTGGCCCACGAGGTCGAGGCCGACGTTCATCAGCGCCAGTTCTTCTTCCAGCGCCGGGGCGTGGCCGCACCATTCGCACAGGCGCTGGCCCTGGATCAGGGCGCTGTCGGCGAGGCGCAGCAGGTATTCGATCTTGTCGTTATGCGGATTCATGCACGCGATCTCACATGTGGCCGACTTCGGGCGGCAGCTCGTAGAAGCTGGCGTGGCGGTACACCTTGTCCTGCGACGGGTCGAACAGCGGGTCCTTCTCGTCGGGGGAGGAGGCAGTGATCAGCGCGGAGGGCACGACCCACAGGCTGACGCCTTCGTTGCGGCGGGTGTAGAGCTCGCGGGCGTTCTCGATGGCCATGGCGGCGTCGGCGGCGTGGACGCTGCCAACGTGCTTGTGGTTCAGGCCGTGCTTGCTGCGTACAAAAACTTCAAAAAGGGTCCACTCACTCATGGCGTTCTCCTGCTCATCAGGCATGAGCTGCTGCGCGTCGGCATAACGTCGTTGGAAACAGTTCCGGGCTTGCTCATTTACAAACCTAAACTCCGCGCCCGCGCCTGTTTCCGCCTAGTTCTGCTCTAGCTCGCTAGCTCAGAGGCGGAATTAGGCTGCGTCTTTCTTCTGTTGTTGTTTGCGGGCGTAGGCGACCGCGGCTTCGCGGACCCAGGCGCCGTCTTCGATGGCCTTGCGGCGGGTGGCGACGCGCTCGGTGTTGCACGGGCCGTTGCCCTTGAGCACTTCGTAGAATTCTTCCCACTGGATGTCGCCGAAGTCGTAGTGGCCGCGCTCCTCGTTCCATTTCAGGTCCGGGTCCGGGGCAGTGCAGCCGAGCAGTTCCAGCTGCGGCACGGTCTGGTCGACGAAGCGCTGGCGCAGCTCGTCGTTGCTCTGCCGCTTGATCTTCCAGGCCATGGACTGGGCGCTGTTGGGGGAGTCGGCGTCGCTCGGGCCGAACATCATCAGGGCCGGCCACCAGAGGCGGTTTATGGCGTCCTGGACCATGTCCTTCTGCGCCTGGTTGCCGTGGCGCATCATGGTCAGGAGGATTTCGTAGCCCTGGCGCTGGTGGAAGCTCTCTTCCTTGCAGATGCGGATCATGGCGCGCGAGTAGGGGCCGTAGGAGGTGCGCTGCAGCACCACCTGGTTGACGATGGCGGCGCCGTCCACCAGCCAGCCCACTGCGCCCATGTCGGCCCAGTTCAGCGTCGGGTAGTTGAAGATGCTGGAGTACTTCGCCTTGCCGCTGTGAAGCTTGGCGATCTCGGTATCACGGTCGGCGCCCAGGGTTTCCATGGCGCTGTAGAGGTAGAGGCCGTGGCCGGCTTCGTCCTGGATCTTCGCCATCAGTTGCAGCTTGCGCTTCAAGGTTGGCGCGCGGGTCACCCAGTTGCCCTCGGGCAGCATGCCGACGATCTCGGAGTGGGCGTGCTGGGAAATCTGTCGGATCAGCGTCTGGCGGTAGGCGTCGGGCATCCAGTTCTTCGCCTCGATCTTTACCTCGGCATCGATCTTTTCCTGGAAGGCGCGTTCCTCGGGGGACATCTCCTCCAGCGCCTTGATGCGCTTCACGCCGGTCTCAACCAGTTGTGCGTACATGCTGTGTCTCCAGCCTTTTGTCTTGTTCGTAGGGTGGCCTTGGCCATGGCTGTATTTTTAAATGATACAGAAATGAATGTCTAACACTAAATGATGTGTCGTAATTTGTTTGAGTATCGCTTTGGCCGGTTCTGAGGGGTTTCTGCAGGCGTGAAAAGACGCATCTACCAGGGTTAAATCTGATAAATGTGATGATTGTGCGGGTAATATTCGGGAGATTGCGGTGTTCCATCGCGGTGCGAGGATACGCCGGTGATGGGGTTTTAAGGCGACGAAATGATACGTAAATTGTGTTTATTGCGTGAATAAGTGCGGTGTTAGGGTGGGGATATAGGGGCTGCGTTACGGTCTGGCGCCGGCCTTGCCGGCGGATCGCGGGCGTGCCCGCTCCTACAGGGGGCGTCTGCAGGAGCGGGGCGCGGCGGGTCAGGCCTGGACGATGACGTCGAAGCCGCCGAAGATCATGCGCTGGCCGTCGAAGGGCATCTCGCTGAATTCGGTCTTCATGCGCGGGTCTTCCATGAACTTCTTCATGCCCGTGTCACGCACCTCCTTGCTCGGCCAGGTGATCCAGGAGAACACCACGGTTTCGTCTTCCTTGAGCTTCACCGCCATGGGGAAGGAGGTCACTTTGCCTTCGGGAACGTCGTTGCCCCAGCACTCCACGACGCCCAGCGCGCCGTACTCCTTGAACATTGCAGCGGCCTTGCGCGCCACCTCTATGTAACGCCCTTTGCTGGCGGTGGGCACCGGTACGAGGAAGCCATCGACATAGTTCATCGTTCATCTCCTGCGGGTGGGCGGACGGCCGGATACCGCCTGCCTCTGAGGGATAGTCGAAAGGTCAGCGTCAGGATCGACATTGCGTAGAGGAGAGCGACAGATGGTCATCTGCGGAATCGGTCAAGTGACCCGGTCAATCCCTTTGGATTGCGTTGTTGCGCTGAGGTCTCTGTCCGAGCTTGCTGCCAGGCTCATCTGAAGACTGCTTCTTTGATTGCTTCGTCTAGGTGTGGAACAAAGAATTGGCCGGTGCTTGCCCGCAATTCGGCCGATAGAGCTAACACTTGCGGTTGATGCCGGGCGGGTGAGGTCTAGCGACTCAGGAGCAGTAACGATGCAGAGCAACAACGAAGTAGTGATCAAGGGGCGCGTGGAACAGGTGTTTGACCTAGTGACGCAGGTGCGTTTCTGGCCGCGCTGGCATCTGGCGACCCGCGCGGTGTCGGGCGTCACGGAGAGGCCGTTCCAGCCTGGTGACGTTTTCTATGAGTTTGTGCGTACCAGCGACGGGGCGCGGGAGATCGAATGGCAGGTGGCGGACTATGAACGTCCATGCAGAGCGAGCATCCAGCTCAAGGGGTCCTCGCTGAAGATCACCTATACCTTTGAGGCGCACGAGGGTGGCACCTTGTTCCGTCGCACTCTGGAGCGAGGGGCGGACGTCGGGATAAGCCTGGGCAGTGGCGACAGCGCTGCGCAAGATGTCGAAAGGCGTTCGGTACAGAACCTGGTGGGTCTGGTGGAGCGTCTGGTGGAGTGCGAGGCCGTGGGGCCGCGTTTCTGATTGCAAGCAAGAACAGGCCCTGAATGCCGGGGCCTGTTCCTTTCAGTTCTCAGATTTTCGGCCGGTTGTCGTACACGTGGCAGGCCTTGCCTTCCGAGCGCTTCAGGCTGTGGGAAGGCTGCACCAGTACGCGGGCGCTGACGCCGATGTGGGTCTTGATCTGCTTGCCCAGCTCGCTGCCGATGGCTTTCTGCTCGTCTGCCGACAGGCCCTGCAGGTCGTGGCGCAACTCGACGTGGATATCGATGCAGTCGAGGTTGCCGTTGCGGTGCAGGTGGATCTCGTAGCACTCGGCGAGCTGCTTGATCTTCAGCACCTGCTCCTCGACCTGGGTCGGGAAGACGTTGACGCCACGGATGATCAGCATGTCGTCGCTGCGCCCGGTGATCTTGTCGATGCGTCGCATCGGCCGCGCGGTGCCCGGCAGCAGGCGGGTCAGGTCGCGGGTGCGATAGCGGATCATCGGCAGCGCTTCCTTGGACAGCGAGGTGAACACCAGCTCGCCGTATTCGCCGTCGGGCAGCACGGCGCCGGTCGCCGGGTCGATGATCTCGGGGTAGAAGTGGTCTTCCCAGACGGTCGGGCCGTCCTTGGTCTCGGCGCACTCCATGGCCACGCCCGGGCCCATGATTTCCGAGAGGCCGTAGATGTCCAGGGCGGTGATGCCCATGCGTTCCTCGACGGCGCGGCGCAGTTCGGCGGTCCAGGGTTCGGCACCGAAGATGCCCAGGCGCAGCTTGAGGCTGTGCGGGTCGACGCCCTGGCGCTCGATCTCGTCGGCGATATTGAGCATGTAGGACGGGGTGACCATGATGATGTCCGGCTGGAAGTCGCGGATCAGCTGGACCTGCTTCTCGGTCTGGCCGCCGGACATCGGGATCACGGTGCAGCCCAGGCGTTCGGCGCCGTAGTGCGCGCCCAGGCCGCCGGTGAACAGGCCGTAGCCGTAGGACACATGCACCTTGTCCCCCTTGCGGCCGCCGGCAGCGCGGATGGAGCGGGCGACCACGTTGGCCCAGGTGTCGATGTCGTTCTGCGTGTAGCCGACCACGGTGGGTTTGCCGGTGGTGCCGCTGGAGGCGTGCAGGCGCACGATCTCGTTCTGCGGCACGGCGAACATGCCGTAGGGGTAGTTGTCGCGCAGGTCGTTCTTGCCGGTGAAGGGGAACCTGGCGAGATCGTCGAGGGAGGTCAGATCGTCCGGGTGTACACCGGCTTCGGCGAAGCGCTTCTGGTACAGCGGGACGTTGTCGTGGGCATGCTTGAGGCTCCAGCGCAGGCGCTCTAGCTGGTGCTGGCGCAGCTCGTCGACACTGGCGGTTTCCATCGGGTCAAGCAGGGCACGTTCGGCATCATGGTACATGTTCATGGGTTCACTCGATTTGTTCTTGTACGCCAGCCCCGGTGGGGCTGCGAGTGTCATGGGAGCAGCATAGCGCCCCCGTTCGCGGAAGGATTCGAACCCCTGCCAGAGGCTTTGCTCTGCCTGCCAGTCGCTGCACGGAGGCGACTGACGGTGCGGGGTTCGATCCTGCCGATGGATCAGATTCGTTCGATGATCAGGGCGATGCCCTGGCCGACGCCGATGCACATGGTGCACAGCGCGTAGCGGCCACCACGTTCCTCCAGCTCATGCAGGGCGGTGGTGACCAGGCGCGCGCCGCTCATGCCCAGCGGATGGCCGAGGGCGATGGCGCCGCCGTTGGGGTTCACCCGTGCGTCGTCGTCCGCCAGGCCCAGCTCGCGCAGCACGGCGAGGCCCTGGGCGGCGAAGGCTTCGTTCAGCTCGATCACGTCCATGTCGTTCAGCGACAGGCCGGCCAGTTCCAGCACCTTGCGGGTCGCTGGCACCGGGCCGATGCCCATGATCCGCGGCTCGACACCGGCGGTGGCCATGGCCACCACGCGGGCGCGGGCCTTCAGGCCGTGGCGTGCGGCGGCGGCCGGGGTTGCCATCAGCAGGGCGCAGGCGCCGTCGTTGACGCCCGAGGCGTTGCCAGCGGTGACGCTGCCGTTTTCGCGGAATGGCGTGCCGAGCTTGGCCAACTGCTCCAGGGTGGTGTCGCCGCGCGGATGTTCATCCTGCTCGACTACCTTGGCCGGGCCTTTGCGCTGCGGGATTTCCACCGGGACGATTTCCTTCGCCAGGCGACCGTTGACCTGGGCGGCGGCGGCCTTGTGCTGGCTGCGCAGGGCGAAGGCATCCTGGTCGGCGCGGCTGATGTTGAACTGCTCGGCGACGTTCTCTGCCGTTTCCGGCATGGAGTCGATGCCGAATTGCTGCTTCATCAATTTGTTGACGAAGCGCCAGCCGATGGTGGTGTCGAAGATTTCCGCGCTGCGGCCGAAGGCCTGCTCGGACTTGCCCATCACGAAGGGGGCGCGGGACATGGATTCCACGCCGCCGGCCAGCATCAGGCCGGCTTCATTGCAGCGCAGGGCGCGCGCGGCGCTGCCCACCGCATCCAGCCCCGAGCCGCACAGGCGGTTCAGCGTGGTGCCGGGCACGCTCACCGGCAGGCCGGCCAGTAGAGAGGCCATGTGGGCGACGTTGCGGTTGTCTTCGCCGGCCTGGTTGGCGCAGCCGAAGATCACGTCGTCGATGGCGCTCCAGTCCAGCTCCGGGTGGCGCTGCATCAGGGCCTTCATCGGGATCGCCGCGAGGTCGTCGGCGCGCACGCCGGACAGGGCGCCGGCGTAGCGTCCGATGGGCGTGCGCACGGCGTCGATGATCAGGGCGTCGGTCATATCGCTCATTCGGAGGTCTCCTGCGCCAGCACGGCGCCGCGCACTTTGTAGGATTTGCCGTGGAACAGGGCGATCAGCTGGCCCTGGGAATTCTCGATGCGCACGTCATAGTTGCCGGTGCGGCCGCTACGGCTCTGCTCGAAGGCGCGGGCGATCAGCTCGTCGCCTTCGCGGGCCGGCGCCACGTAATCGATGCTGCAGCCGATGGCGACGGTGGCGTCGTTGTAGCTGTTGCAGGCGAAGGCGAAGGCCGAGTCGGCGAGGGCGAACAGGTAGCCGCCGTGGCAGGTGCCGTGGCCCTGGATCATGTCCTCGCGCACCCGCATCGACAGCTTCGCGCTGCCCGGGCCGGCATCCAGCAGCTGGATGCCCATGCGGCGTGTGGCCTGGTCGCGCTCGTACATGGCCTCGGCGCAGTCGCGGGCCAGTTGGGTGGCGTCAGTCATGGAAATTCCTTCCTTCGGCATGCAGGCGGCGTAGCAGCAGGGACGGGCGATAGCGGTCCTCGCCGTAGGCGGCCTGCAGGTTGTTCAGCACGCGCAGCACGTTGCCAATGCCGATCTGCCCGGCCCAGGCCAGCGGGCCCTGTGGGTAGTTCACCCCGGCACGCATGGCGAGATCGATGTCGCCAGCGCTGCCCACGCCTTGCAGCACCGCATCGGCGCCTTCGTTGGCGAGCATGGCGACGGTGCGCAGCACGGCGAGGCCGGGCGTGTCGCTCAGGCGGCTGGCGGCGATGCCGGCCTTGGCGAGCAGGGCGACGACCTGATCCAGCGCTGCGGGCGTGGTGTCCGTCGAGGCGGAAAGGCCCAGGCGCGAAGCCTTGCTGTAGTCCAGGGCGAGGTCGATCAGTACCAGGTTGCGCAGGCCGTCTTCCCTGGCGCGCTGGCTGGCGAGGCGGCCGTCGGACAGGGCGATCACCGCGTCACCGACCCGAAGCAGGCCGCTACCGGCGCGTTGGGTGATCTCGATACCGGCGTCGTTCAGGCGCTGCACCAGCGGTTGGGCGACGCCCAGATCACCTTCCAGTGCACAAGCGGTGACGCTGGCGTAGCTGCTCAGGCTCGTCGGCTGCGTGCGCTCGGCGCCTTCGGCGTAGTCGTAGAAGCCCCGGCCGCTCTTGCGGCCGAGGCGGCCAGCGTCCACCAGTTCCTTCTGGATCAGCGAGGGCTGGAAGCGGAAATCACCGTAGTAGGCGGCGAACACCGAGCAGGTGACGGCGTAGTTGACGTCATGGCCGATCAGGTCGGTCAGCTCGAAGGCGCCCATGCGGAAGCCGCCGGCGTCACGCATCAGCGCATCCAGCGTGGCGCAGTCGGCGGCGCCCTCCTGCAGCAGGCGCAGGCTTTCGGCATAGAAGGGGCGCGCCACGCGATTGACGATGAAGCCCGGTGTGGATTTGGTGTGGACCGGCTTCTTGCCCCAGGCCAGCGAGGTGGCATACAGGCTGTCGGCCAGCGTCGGGTCGGTGGCGAGGCCGGAGACGACTTCCACCAGCGCCATCAGCGGCGCCGGGTTGAAGAAGTGCATGCCGACGACCTGCTGCGGGCGCTTGAGGCCGGCGGCAAGACTGGTGATGGACAGCGACGAGGTGTTGCTGGCGAGGATGCAGTCTTCGGCGCACAGCGCTTCGAGCTGCTGGAACAGGCCGCGCTTGACCTCCAGGTTCTCGACGATGGCCTCGATCACCAGCTTCGAGTCGGCCAGCGCCTCGATGGCTTCCGCCGGTTGCAGGCGGGCGACGATGGCGGCGCGTTCCTCGGCGGTCACTTTGCCTTTCTCCACCAGGCGGCCGAGCTGGCGGTCGATGCCGTCGATGGCCTGGGCGGCGGCGCCTGGGCGGTTGTCGTAGAGCTTCACCGGGTGGCCGGCCTGCGCGGCGACCTGGGCGATGCCCGCGCCCATGGCGCCGGCACCGATCACTGCGACTTTTGCGTCTTTCGAAAGTGCGCTCATCGATCAGCGACCCTTGAAGCTGGGGGTGCGTTTTTCCATGAAGGCGGAAACGCCCTCGCGGTAGTCTTCGCTGCGGCCGGCCAGGCGCTGCAGGTCGCGCTCCAGTTCCAGTTGCTCGTCGAAACTGTTGTTCAGGCTGGCGTTGAGGCTGCGCTTGATCAGCGCCAGGCCGTAGGTCGGCTGGGTCGCCAGGTGGCGCGCGAGCTTGAGGGCTTCCTCGCGCAGGCTGGCGTCATCCACCACCTGGTAGATCAGGCCCCATTGCTCGGCCTGCTCGGCGGAGAGGCGATTGCCCAGCAGCGCGAGCGCCTTCGCGCGGGCCATGCCGACCAGGCGCGGCAACGTCCAGGTGCCGCCGGAATCGGGAATCAGGCCGATCTTGCAGAAGGCCTGGATGAAGCTGGCCGAGCGCGCCGCCAGCACCAGGTCGCAGGCCAGCGGGATGTTCGCGCCGGCACCGGCGGCCACGCCGTTGACCGCGCAGATCACTGGCAGCGGCAGGTCGCGCAGGGTGCGGATCAGCGGGTTGTAGAATTGTTCGATGGACTGGCCGAGGTCCGGCACTTCCGCGCCGGGAGCGACGTTGCGGTCGGACAGGTCCTGCCCTGCGCAGAAGCCGCGGCCTTCGCCGGTCAGCAGCAGGACGCGGGCTTCCGGGTTCTGCCGGACCTGCTTGAGCGCCTCACGCACTTCGCCATGCATGGCGGCGTTGAAGCTGTTGAGTTGCTCCGGGCGGTTCAGGCTGAGGAGGGCGACGCCGTCCTCGATGGAAAACAGGATGTGCTCGAAGTTCATGGGCGGAATCGCTCCAGCAATGGGCAGGCTATGGCCGGTAAAAGGGGGAGATTCAGCAGCCCTGGTAGGTGGGCTTGCGTTTTTCCTGGAAGGCGCGGATGCCCTCGGCCCGGTCGGCGGTGCCGGCCAGCAGGGTGAAGGCGTGGCGTTCGAAGCGCAGGCCGCTGGCGAGGTCCGTGTCCTGCGCCTTGAGCAGCGCTTCCTTGGCCAGGCGCACGGCCAGCGGAGCCTTGGCGGCGATGCTGCGGGCGATCTGCAGGGCGCGCTCGACGGTGAATTCGGGTTGGGTGACTTCGCTGACCAGGCCGGCACGCTGGGCGTGGCGGGCGTCGATGGCTTCACCGGTGAGCACCATCTGCATCGCCAGAGGCTTGCCCACGGCGCGCAGCAGACGTTGGGTGCCGCCGGCGCCGGGCATGATGCCGAGGTTGATTTCCGGCTGGCCGAAGCGCGCGTCTTCGCCGGCCACGAGGATGTCGGCGTGCATCGCCAGTTCGCAGCCGCCGCCCAGGGCGAAGCCGTTGACGGCGGCGATCAGCGGTTTGGAGAAGGCGGCGATGCGCTGCCAGTAGCCGACGCGCGGGTCATTGAGGATGCCGACCAGGTCGCGCTCGGCCATTTCCTTGATATCGGCGCCGGCGGCAAAGGCCTTGCGGCTGCCGGTCAGGACTACGGCGCGGGTTTCGCTGTCCTGCTCGGCGGCGTCGAGTTCGGCGGCCAGTTCGCCGAGCAGTTCGGTGTTCAGGGCATTGAGCGCTTCGGGGCGCTGCAGGGTGATCAGGCGAACGCCCGCTTCAGGCATCTGAACGTCAAGGGTGCGAGGCATGACATCGTCCTCAGGCTGCACGCACGGCTTCGTGGCCGGCTGTATTGGAATTATGGGAGGCAGGCGTTGCCCGTCTCCGGCCTTTCCGCAGTATAGGCCTAAAGCGATACGGAAAAACAACTACAAAAGTTGAATCGCGTGTCTAAAGTATTTCTGTCGATGCCACCGGATAGGTAGTTGAAGAGGCTGAAAACGCTCTTCAGTGCAGCGGAATTGCTGGTTTTGTGGGCCTTTTTGCCGTCCTTGCGATATCAATGGGAAGTGATACGTCAGATTTAGATTGGAGGTGCTTGCGTTGATGTGATACAAGATTTTCAAAAGAACAGATCGCTTTGTGCGGTGATGCCGAACGCTGGCAGCGCCGCAGGAGAACCCGATGCCCTGCTACAGCCTCGAAGGCGTGCGCCCGGTCGTTCATCCGACCGCTTATGTCCATCCCACCGCCGTGCTGATCGGCGACGTCATCGTCGGTCCCGGCTGTTATGTCGGCCCATTGGCGGCGCTGCGCGGCGACTTCGGACGGATCGTCCTCGAAGAAGGCGCGAACCTTCAGGACACCTGCGTCATGCACGGGTTCCCGGACAGCGACACCGTCGTTGAGCGCAACGGCCACATCGGTCATGGCGCGGTGTTGCACGGCTGCCGTATCGGCGAGGATGCCCTGGTGGGGATGAATGCCGTGGTGATGGATTACGCGCAGATCGGTGCACGCTCCATCGTTTCAGCCGCCGCCTTCGTCAAGGCCAAGTTCGATTGCCCGCCGCAAAGCCTGGTGATGGGCGCGCCGGCCAGCGTCAAGCGCAGCCTGAGCGACGAAGAGATCGCCTGGAAGCGCCGCGGCACCGAGGAATACCAGGCGCTGGCCAGGCGCTGCATCGAAAACCTGGTGGAATGCCAGCCGCTGGCGGAAATAGAAGAAGCGCGTCCGCGCCTGGGTGATTCCGGTTTCCGGCCCAAGGCCGAGGCAGGGGCAGGGGCAGGGAAGGGCGCATGAGTACTGGGGTTCGCTCCAATGGCCAGGCGGTGCGACGGGCAGGTATAGTCGCCGCTCCTTTGACTGCGCAACGTGCCATGACCGCTCTAGCACCGCTGAATCAGCTGATCAATCGCTTCCAGGAGCAGACGCCGATCCGCGCCAGCTCGCTGATCATCACCCTCTATGGCGATGCCATCGAACCCCATGGCGGCACCGTCTGGCTGGGCAGCCTGATCAATCTGCTGGAGCCGTTCGGCATCAACGAGCGGCTGATCCGCACCTCGATCTTCCGCCTGACCAAGGAAGACTGGCTGACCGCCGAGAAGGTCGGCCGGCGCAGCTACTACAGCCTGACCGGCACCGGCCGGCGGCGCTTCGAGAAGGCCTTCAAGCGCGTCTACAGCTCCAGCCTGCCGGCCTGGGACGGTTCCTGGACCCTGGTGATGCTCTCGCAGATCGCCGCCGACAAGCGCAAGCAGGTCCGCGAGGAGCTGGAATGGCAAGGCTTCGGCGCGCTCTCGCCGACCGTCATGGCCTGTCCGCGGGCCGACCGCAGCGACGTCATGGCGACCCTGCAGGACCTCGACGTGGCCGATGACTGCATCGTCTTCGAGACCCGTGCCCAGGACGTGCTGGCGTCCCGCGCCATGCGCATGCAGGTGCGCGAGAGCTGGAAGATCGACGAACTCGGTGAGCACTACAGCGAATTCATCCAGCTGTTCCGCCCGCTCTGGCAAGCGCTGCGCGAGCAGGACCAGCTGCGCCCGGAAGACTGCTTCCTGGCACGCACCCTGTTGATCCACGAATACCGCCGGCTGCTCCTGCGTGACCCACAACTGCCCGACGAACTGCTGCCGGGGGATTGGGAAGGGCGCGCGGCGCGGCAGCTGTGCCGCAATATCTACCGACTGATCCACGCCAAGGCCGAGGACTGGCTGAACCGCAACCTGGAGACCGCCGACGGTCCGCTACCGGACGTCGGCGAGAGCTTCTACAAGCGCTTCGGCGGATTGAACTGACAGGAGTTGGCGTGAAAAATGCCTCTCGCTTTGCAACGCTTCGGTTGCCGGGCGGGGACAGCGCGGTGCGACCTTCCTTATAGAAGGCGGCCGCGAACGATGACGACAGGCCCTGGAGGCCGTCGCTGAATAACAACAAACAATGCGTGTGAGGCTTTGCAGGTCATGAATTCTTCATCGACATTGAGGGATGACGCTTTCGAGGCGTGGCTGGGACAGGTCAACCGGGCGTGCGGTCGTTTCGATGCGCGCACCCTCGGCCCCCAGTTCCATGGACGGTTGCGCGAATACCAGGGCGGTGCGATCAAGCTTTCCGTGGTCGACATGGCCCAGGTGCACCTGTACCGGACCAGCAAGGAAGTCGGCACCAGCGCCGGCGGGCACTATTACGCGGTGTTCCAGCTCGAAGGGCGCTCGCGCCTGGAGCAGGGCGACAACCGCGTGGAACTGTCGCGCGGCGACATCAGCCTGATCGACGCCAGCCGGCCCAGCGACATGACCTACCTGGAGGAATCCCGGCAGCTCTCGCTGATCCTGCCGCGCCAGGTGATCGAGCGTGGCCTGCGCATGTCCGAAGTGACCTGCGCGTCGAAGATCCCGGCCAGCTCGCCGATCGCCGTGCTCGCCAACCGCCTGATCGTCGAGACCAGCCAGCAGGAAAGCCTCGGCATGCTGGAAAGCGAGGCGACTTTGGACGCCCTGGTGACGCTGCTGCGCCCTGCGCTGGCCAGCCAGGACGCCGAGCAGGACAACCACGAACGCATGTTCCGCAAGGCCACGGCCTTCATCGACCAGCACATCGGCGCCGAAGAGCTCTGCCCCGAGCTGATCGCCCGTGAAGTGGGTATCTCGGTGCGCGGCCTGTACCGCATGTTCGCCAAGAAGGGCCTGGTGGTGGCGCAGTACATCAAGAACCGCCGCCTGGACTTCTGCGCCGAGACTCTGCGCAACGCCCAGTTCGAGCAGAAGCTGTCGGCGCTCGGTTACGCCTGGGGCTTCTCCGATTCGAGCTACTTCTCCACGGCCTTCAAGGGCCGCTTCGGGGTGTCGCCGGGCGAGTACCGCAAGCGTTACGCGAATTGACTCGGGTGGTGGACGGCGATACCCGGCGGCCTTGTGCCGCCTATTGATGGGTATCGCTGCGCTCCACGCCATCCTACGTAAACGCCCGCTTGCACCACCGTCCCCCGACTGCCCCTTGTAGGATGGGTGGAGCGCAGCGATACCCATGCTGCCTGCCGCCGGCTCATACGCTAGCCGGTTTCGCCCCATGACCCTCGTCACCTGAGCGCCACCTTGGCACTCCCGCCAACACGTCTGGCACAGAGGAAAAGACCCTCCCCGACGCCGCTGGCAACAATCACCTTCGATGACGCGCGCCATCCGGCCGCAAGCTGTACTCGAAGGTGATTTCCCGATGTCCCGCAACAAGCTCCGATTCCGCGCCCTCGGCCTGCTGCTGGCCGGCGCGCTGCTGCAACCGGTCCTGGCGTTCGCCGGTGACTGCCCGGCCAGCGACGCCCAGCAGGGCGAAACCGTCTTCGCCCGCGACTGCTCGATCTGCCACACCGCCAAGGCCGACGGCCCCGGCATGATGGGTCCCAACCTGCATGGCGTGGTCGGCCGCATGGCCGGTTCGCTCGCCGGCTTCAGCTATTCCCAGGCGATGAAAGGCAAGGGTGCGGCCTGGTCGCGCGACAACCTCGATGCCTTCGTCAGCCAGCCCCAGGCCGCCGTGCCCGGAACCTACATGCCCTTCGCAGGCCTGGCCGACGCGGCCGAGCGGCGGGCGCTCACCTGCTGGCTGAGCCAGCAGCACTGATCAATCAGGAGAGACCATGAACGTCACACAGACCCTGCCTCAGGTCACTGCCTTCCTGGCACGCAAGCATGGCTGCTTCATCGACGGCGCCTGGGTGGTGCCCGAGGGCGCCCGCACCGACGTGCTGAACCCGGCCACCGGCGAGGCGATCTCCAGCGTCGCCGACATCGATACCGACCTGCTTGACCGCGCCGTGAAATCCGCCCAGGCGGCCTACAAATCCCGCGTCTGGGCCGACCTGCGCCCGGCCGACCGCGAGCGCATCCTGCTGCGCTTCGCCGACCTGGTGGAAGCCAATGGCGAGGAACTGGCCCAGCTGGAAACCCTCAGCCAGGGCAAGTCGATCAACATCTCGCGCATGCTGGATGTCGGCGCCACCGTCGAATTCATGCGCTACATGGCCGGCTGGGCGACCAAGATCGAAGGGCAGTCGCTGAACGTCTCCATCCCGCTGCCGCCCGGCGCCAAGTTCACCGCCTACACCCGCCGCGAGCCGCTGGGCGTGGTCGCCGGCATCGTGCCGTGGAACTTCCCGCTGATGATCGCCGTGTGGAAGCTGATCCCGGCGCTGGCCACCGGCAACAGCGTGGTGATCAAGCCCGCCTCGGAAACCCCGCTGACCGCTCTGCGCCTGGCCGAACTGGCCTTCCAGGCCGGTGTGCCGGCTGGCGTGTTCAACCTGGTGACCGGCGACGGCCCGCGCATCGGTGGCGGCCTGGCCAGCCACAAGCTGGTCAACAAGGTCTCCTTCACCGGTTCCACCGCAGTGGGTCGCAGCGTCGGCCTGGCCGCCGTGCAGAACATGACCCGCTTCGCCCTGGAACTGGGCGGCAAGAACCCGATGATCGTCCTCGCCGACGCCAACATTGACAACGCCGTGCAAGGCGCGCTGCTGGGCGGCCTGCTGAACAACGGCCAGGTCTGCGCCGCGGCGTCGCGTTTCTACGTGCACCGCTCGCGTTACGACGAGTTCGTCGAGAAGCTGGCCGCCGCGGTCGCCGGCATGAGCCTGGGCGAGGGCATGGACCCGACTGCGCAGATCAACCCGCTGGTTTCTGCCAAGCAGCAGCGCAGCGTACTCGACCACATCGCCCGTGCCGGCGAGCAGGGCGCGCGCATCGTCTGTGGTGGCGAGCAGGTTGGTGGAAGTGGTTTCTACGTGCAGCCCACCGTGCTGGCCGACGTGACCATGCAGATGGCCGTGGCCCGCGACGAAGTGTTCGGCCCGGTGCTGGCGGTCCTGCCGTTCGACGAGGACGAACAGGCCATCGCGATGGCCAACGACAGCGAATACGGCCTGGGCGCGAGCCTGTGGACCAACGACCTTTCGAAGGCGATGAACATGGTCCCGCGCATCGAGTCCGGCACTGTGTGGGTCAACGCCCACGTGCTGCTCGACCCGAGCATGCCCTTCGGCGGCGTCAAGCAGTCGGGCATGGGCCGCGAGTTCGGCCGCGCCGTGGTCGAGGCCTATACCGAGATCAAGTCGGTGTGCATCGCGCACTGATTGATAGTGAGAGCAACACCCTCGTTTAGCAGCGGGCCTTCGGGCCCGTTTTTTTTGTGCAGGATTTGGAGGGGGAAACCTGTAGGAGCGACCTTGCTCGCGAACCGCCCAGCCACAGCGGAGAGCGGCGTGTTGATCGGTAGGATGGGTGGAACGCAGCAATACCCATGCTGATGGCGCAGGGCATTGATGGGTATCGCTGCGCTCCACGCCATCCTACTCGGAGTGGCATGGAGGGTAGGGCGCATAACCTGGAACAGGTTATCCGCCAGCTGCGCGGCGGATAACGCTGGGGCGTTATGCGCCCTACGGAGTGAGCGACGGCCTTAGTGGGCCGGCAGGATCCGCCCACGGCATTCGCCGAAGCCGATGGAGGCATGGCCCTCGCGGCGGCAGCGGGCGCGCAGGATGATCTCGTCGCCGTCCTCGAGGAAACGCCGTTCCTCACCGTTGGCCAGCATTACCGGCTGCTTTCCACCAAAGGTCATTTCCAGCAGGCTGCCGAAGCTGTCCGGGGTTTCCCCGGAGAGGGTGCCGGAGCCGAACAGGTCGCCGGCCTGCAGACGGCAGCCGTTGACGCTGTGGTGCGCCACCATCTGCGCGACGGTCCAGTACATGTTCAGCGTGTTGCTCAGGGCGATGCGCTCCGGGGCCTGGTGTTCGCGGCGCATGCGCGCGGTGTGCAGCAGGACTTCCAGCTCTATATCCAGTGCGCCGCGCTGCTGGTCGCCTTCGTCGTAAAGGTACGGCAGCGGCTGCGGGTCGCCTTCCGGGCGGGCCGGCTGGGCGACGCGGAACGGTTCCAGCGCCTCGGCGGTGACCACCCAGGGCGACACCGTGGTGGCGAAGCTTTTCGACAGGAACGGCCCCAGCGGCTGGTATTCCCAGGCCTGCACGTCACGCGCGGACCAGTCGTTGAGCAGGCAGAAGCCGGCGATGTGGCCGGACGCGGCGTTGATCGGGATGGCCTTGCCCTGGTCATTGCCCTGGCCGATCCAGATGCCCAGTTCCAGTTCCAGGTCCATCCGCGCGCAGGGGCCGAACACCGGCACGTCGAGGCCGGCGGGCAGGGTCTGGCCATTGGGGCGACGCACCTCGGTGCCGGACGGCACGATGGTCGAGGCACGGCCGTGGTAGCCGATGGGCACGTACTTGTAGTTGGGCAGCAGCGGGTTGTCCGGGCGGAACAGCTTGCCGACGTTCTGCGCGTGATGGATGCCGACGTAGAAGTCGGTGTAGTCGCCCACCTTGGCCGGCAGGTGCATGCGGCACGCAGCCTGCGGCTTGAGCAGCGCGGCGCCCAGGTGCTCCATGCGCTTCTGTTCGCCGCTGCCTTCGCTGAGCAGGTGGATCAGAGCGTCGCGCAGGGTGCGGCGCGCCGTGGGGCCTGCGGCGAAGAAGGCGTTCAGGCTGTCGCCGCTGGCCACCAGCGCGGCCTGGTGCGCGGCGCCATGGAACAGGCCGGCCTCGCAGGCGGTCTTCAGGTCGAAGATGTAGTCGCCAATGGCGACGCCGCCACGGGGCGAGTCGCCCGGCGGGCTGAACACGCCCAGCGGTAGGTTCTGCAGGGGGAAGTCCGGGTGGCCGTTGGCCGATTCGATCCAGCTTTGTGCGTTGTGGGCGGCGCTCATGTTACTGCTCCTGGGACGGGTCGAAGGTCTTCTGCATGCCGCTCCAGCAGCTGTCGTAGTCACGCTGCAGCTGCGGGCAGTCGAGGGCGAAGCGGCTGGGGCGCAGCACGCGGCCGGTCTCGAACATGAAGGCCATGGTCTTGTCGATCTTGTGGGGTTTGAGGTCGGCGGCAATTGCCTGCACGGTGGTGGCGTTGTCCGGGCCGTGGGCGCTCATGCAGTTGTGCAGCGAGGCGCCGCCGGGGACGAAACCGTCGGCCTTGGCGTCGTACACGCCCTGGATCAGGCCCATGAATTCGTTCATCAGGTTGCGGTGGAACCACGGCGGACGGAAGGTGCTTTCGGCGACCATCCAGCGCGGCGGGAAGATCACGAAGTCCATGTTGGCCATGCCGTGGGTGTCGCTGGGCGAGGTCAGCACGGTGAAGATGGACGGGTCCGGGTGGTCGTAGCTGATCGAGCCGATGGTGTTGAAACGGCGCAGGTCGTACTTGTACGGCACGTTGTTGCCGTGCCAGGCGACCACGTCCAGCGGCGAGTGGTCGAGCTGGGTGGCCCAGAGTTCGCCGAGGAACTTCTGCACCAGTTGCACCGGGCCTTCCACGTCCTCGTAGTGCGCCACCGGGGCAAGGAAGTCGCGGGCGTTGGCCAGGCCATTGCTGCCGATGGGGCCGAGGTCGGGCAGGCGCAGCGCGGCGCCGTGGTTTTCCGCTACATAGCCGGCGGCCCCGGCTTCCAGCAGTTCGACGCGCAGACGCATGCCGCGGGGGATCACGGCGATCTCCAGCGGCTCCAGCTCCAGCACGCCCAGCTCGGTGACCAGGCGCAGGCGGCCGGCCTGGGGCACGATCAGCAGCTCGCCATCGGCGTTGAAGAACACCCGGCGCATCGAGATGTTGGCGCGATAGGCGTACAGGCTGACGCCGCTGCAGGCCTCGGCTTCGGCGTTGGCGGCCATGCATAGCAGCCCGTCGACGAAGTCGGTAGGCTCCTCGGGCGTCGCGAAGCTGTTCCAGCGCAGGCGGTTGGGGGTGATGGGGCCGAGGGCGGTGCCGGTGATCTGCCGCTCCAGGCGCTCGAAGCGGGGGTGCGCGGCGGACGGCCGGATGCGGTACATCCAGGTACGCCGGGCCTCGCTGCGCGGGACGGTGAAGGCGGTGCCGGAGAACTGCTCGGCGTAGAGCCCCAGCGGCACCTGCTGCGGCGAGTTCATGCCCACGGGCAGGGCGCCCGGCAGGGCCTCGCTGGCGAATTCGTTGCCGAACCCGGATTGGTAGGCAGGAGAGGCGGTCATGGTGGTTTCACTCTTTTTATCGTAATTGGATTACGATTAACGTAATTTCGTGGCGGCGGGCCGTCAAGTCCGTCTGGGGGTTCCTTTAAGTTGAAGACCATGAACGACGCAGAAGACTCCGTCCCGACGAAGGGCGCCAAGGTGCAATCCGCCGAGGTGGGCACGCAGATTCTCAAGGCCCTGGCGGACCTTGCGCCGAGCACCTCGCTCAAGCACCTGGGCGAGTACCTGGACATGCCGGCAGCCAAGGTCCATCGCTACCTGCAGGCGTTGATCGCCAGCGGCTTCGCCGAGCAGGACCCGCTGACCAACCATTACGGCCTGGGACGCGAGGCGTTGTACGTCGGGCTGGCGGCGATCCGCCGGCTGGACGTGGTGAAGGTTGCGAGCCCGGTGCTGGCCGAGTTGCGCGATGTGTTGGGGCAGACCTGCTTCCTCGCCATCTGGGGCAGCCACGGGCCCACCGTGGTGCAGGTGGAGCCGGCCCAGGGCATGGTCACGCTGGTGACCCAGGTCGGCTCGGTGCTGCCGCTGCACGGATCGTCCACCGGGCTGGTGTTCGCGGCCTACAAGGATGGGCTGGAGGAGGGCGCTGATTTGGCGGTGCTGGAAGGCATTCGCAGCGAAGGCCTGCATGCGATCCATGGTCTTTTGATGCCGGGGGTGAATGCGCTGTCGGTGCCGCTGTTCAAGACCGGCCGCGAACTGGCCGGGGTGATTACCGTGGTGGGTTCGCAGGCGTGCTTTGCCGCCGAAGCTCACGGCGACGCGGCGCGGACCCTGCTGGAGTTGGCGCGGGAGGTGAGTTTGCGGATGGGTGGAGAGGTTTGAAGTCGATCAGCCTGGGAGTCGAACTGTAGGAGCGGGCCATGCCCGCGATCGCGCGCATGGCGCGCTCCTGCAAGGTGCGCGCGGAGTCCGCTCACTCCCGCTCCATCCCCGCCCAATCCGTCCCGTTCACCAGCACATCGCCCAGCGCCTGCGCGGCACTGGAAAGCTTGTGCTCCGCCAGGCAGAACAGCCCCACCCGGCGCTCGATACGCGGTTCGTCGAGCGCCACGCAACGCGCGCCCAGCTCTTCCATCTGCTGCCGGCACAGGCGCGGCACGGCGCTGACGCCCAGCCCTTCGGCCACCATCCGGCCCACCGTGACCAACTGGTGGCTTTCGAACGCCACCGGCAGTCGCCCCTGCAACTGCTCTTCGAGCAGCAGGCGTACGGCCGACGGGCGTTGCAGGGTAATGAAATGGTCTGCCAGCAACTGCTCCCAGGTGATCCGGGATTCGTTCGCCAGCGCTGAGTCTGCGGGCAGCACGGCGACGAATCGGTCGGTGTAGAAGGGCGTGAAAGTCAGCCCGTCGAGGCTGTCCGGCTCCAGGGCGATGCCCAGTTCCACCCGGTGGTTGCGCACCATTTCCAGCACCTGCTCGTTGATCACGTCGTGTACCGCCACGTTCACCTTTGGGTGGCGGTCGCGAAAGGTGCGCAGCACGGCGGGTAGCAGGTTGCCGGCGAAGGAGGGCATGGCGGCGATGGACACCCTGCCCAGTTGCAGGGTGAAGTGCTGGTGCATCACTTCCTCGGCGTTGTCCCAGTCCGCCAGCAGCCGGCGGGCCAGGGGCAGCAGCGTTTCGCCCTCCGGTGTGAGCGCCACGCTGCGGGTGGTGCGCACTAGCAACTGGCCGCCCAGGGACTCTTCCAGGCTCTTGATCGCCAGGCTCAGCGCCGGTTGCGACAGGTGCAGGCGCTCGCAGGCCTGGGCGAAGCTCAGGCTCTGGGCGACGGCGAGGAAGGCGCGCAGTTGCTTGACGGTCATATTGATAAGCAAATCGGATTAATTGATTGGAAAAACAAACTTAACAAATCAGTCGCCGCCGGTGAAGCTGCAGACGCTCTCTGACCACTGAGTCGGACATTCCAAATACAAGAGGCAGCAGCAACATGGCAGGACTCGACAAGCGTGTAGGCAGTTACGAGGAAGCCCTCGCCGGGCTCACCGACGACATGACGGTACTGGCGGGCGGATTCGGCATCTGCGGCATCCCGGAAAACCTCATCGCGCACATCCGCAAGCTGGGCGTGAAGGGTCTGACCGTGGTCTCCAACAACTGCGGCATCGACGGCTTCGGCCTCGGCGTGCTGCTGGAGGACCGCCAGATCCGCAAGATGATCGCGTCCTACGTTGGCGAGAACGCGCTGTTCGAGCAGCAGCTGCTGTCCGGTGAGCTGGAGGTCGAACTGACCCCGCAGGGCACCCTGGCGGAAAAACTCCGTGCTGGCGGCGCCGGCATCCCGGCCTTCTTCACCGCCACCGGCTACGGCACCCCGGTCGCCGACGGCAAGGAAGTGCGCGAGTTCGACGGCCGCCACTACGTGATGGAGCGCGCCATTACCGGCGACTTCGCCATCGTCAAGGGCTGGAAGGCCGACCACTATGGCAACGTCATCTACCGCCACACCGCGCAGAACTTCAATCCGGTAGTCGCCACCGCAGGCCGCATCACGGTCGTCGAGGTGGAGGAGATCGTCGAGCCGGGTGAACTGGACCCGACCCAGATCCACACCCCCGGCATCTACGTCGACCGCATCATCCAAGGCACCTTCGAGAAGCGCATCGAGAAGCGCACCGTTCGTTCCTGAGCCCACCGGACAAGAGAGACAAGAAGATGGCATTGACCCGCGAACAGATGGCTCAGCGCGTGGCGCGCGAGCTGCAGGACGGCTTCTACGTGAACCTGGGCATCGGCATCCCCACCCTGGTCGCCAACTACGTGCCCGAGGGCATGGAAGTGATGCTGCAATCGGAGAACGGCCTGCTCGGCATGGGCGCGTTCCCCACCGAAGACACGGTCGACGCCGACATGATCAACGCCGGCAAGCAGACCGTGACCGCCGTGAAGGGCGCGTCGATTTTCTCCTCCGCCGAATCCTTCGCGATGATCCGTGGCGGTCACGTCGACCTCACCGTGCTCGGTGCCTTCGAGGTGGACGTGCAGGGCAACATCGCCTCCTGGATGATCCCCGGCAAGCTGGTGAAGGGCATGGGCGGCGCCATGGACCTGGTGGCCGGCGCGGACAACATCATCGTGACCATGACCCACGCCTCCAAGGACGGCGAGTCCAAGCTGCTGGAGCGCTGCTCGCTGCCGCTGACCGGCGCCGGCTGCATCCGCAAGGTACTGACCGACCTGGCCTACCTGGAAATCGAGAACGGTGCCTTCATCCTGCGCGAGACCGCGCCGGGAGTGACTGTCGAAGAGATCGCCGAGAAGACCGCCGGCCGCCTCATCGTGCCGGACGATGTGAAGGAAATGACCTTCTGATCCCCTGTGTAGGAGCGGGCCATGCCCGCGATTCGCGTGCATGGCCTGCTCCTACAGGTAAAGCCAGCTTCGGAGTTCCCAGATGCAAGACGTAGTTATTGTCGCCGCCACCCGCACCGCCATCGGCGCTTTCCAGGGCAGCCTGGCGAACATTCCCGCCCATGAACTGGGCAGCCTGGTCATCCGCTCGCTGCTCGAACGCAGCGGCGTGAAGCCTGACCAGATCGACGAAGTCATCCTCGGCCAGGTGCTCACCGCCGGCGCCGGGCAGAACCCCGCGCGGCAGGCCGCCATAGGCGCCGGCCTGCCGGTTGAAGTGCCCTCGATGACCATCAACAAACTTTGTGGCTCGGGCCTGAAGGCGCTGTTCCTCGGCGTCCAGGCGATCCGTTGCGGCGACGCCGACGCCATCATCGCCGGCGGCCAGGAAAGCATGAGCCTCGCGCCCTACGTGCTGCCCAAGGCCCGTACCGGCCTGCGCATGGGCCACGCCGAGCTGCAGGACACCCTGCTGCGCGACGGCCTGATCGACGCCTTCAACGACTACCACATGGGCATCACCGCCGAGAACCTGGCCGAAAAGTTCGGTATCAGCCGCGAGGCGCAGGACGCCTTTGCCGCGCAGTCCCAGCTCAAAGCCGCCTCGGCCATCGAGGCCGGCCACTTCAAGGACGAGATCACCCCGGTGCTGATTCCCCAGCGCAAGGGCGAGCCGCTGTCCTTCGACACCGATGAGCAACCGCGCGCCGGCACTACCGCCGAATCCCTGGGCAAGCTCAAGCCCGCCTTCAAGAAGGACGGTACCGTCACCGCCGGCAACGCCTCCACCCTCAACGATGGCGCCGCCGCCGTCCTGCTGATGAGCGCCGAGCGCGCACGCAGTCTGAACCTCCCGGTTCTGGCGCGCATCCAAGCCTATGCGAGCAGCGGCGTCGACCCGTCGATCATGGGCATCGCCCCGGTAACCGCGACCCGCAGTTGCCTGGAAAAGGCCGGCTGGAGCCTCGACGACGTCGAGCTGATCGAGGCCAACGAAGCCTTCGCCGCGCAGGCCCTGTCGGTCGGCAAGGAGCTGGGCTGGAACGCCGAGAAGGTCAACGTCAATGGCGGCGCCGTCGCCCTTGGCCACCCGATCGGCGCCTCGGGCGCCCGTGTGCTGGTGACGCTGCTCCACGAAATGCTCCGCCGCGACGCGAAGAAGGGTCTGGCGACCCTGTGCATCGGCGGTGGTCAGGGCGTCGCCATGGCACTCGTGCGCGACTGAGGTCATCCGACCAACGATTGATTGGCGAGCGCCGGGCGGCATGTATCCATGTCGTACCGGTAGGCAGGATGGTGGGTGGGCACACCGACAGACGAACATCCTGCCGCGGTTTTCGGCGTCCCCCGGCGCCGGCAAACCCTTGCGTCACCGCTCGGCCCCACGCAGGCCGGGCGGTTTTTCATTCCAGGACGGGTATTGCCACAAGCCCCGTTCGACGATGTGCCATTACAAGAACAACGAGGTAGACCATTATGAATTCCCACGCCCAAACCCCCGGCACAGCCGTTCAGGACAGCCGCTCGGCGCGCTTCGCCATGGCCTGTTCCAACTGGGCCGAGCGCTGGTTCCCCGACTCCTGGGTCTTCGCTGCGCTCGCGGTGCTGATCGTCAGCGTGGCCGCACTGGCCATCGGCGCACCGGCCACCGAAACCGCCAAGGCCTTTGGTGACGGCTTCTGGAGCCTGATCCCCTTCACCATGCAGATGGCCTTCGTGGTGATCGGCGGCTACGTGGTCGCCAGCTCCGGCCCGGCGTCCAAACTCATCGACCTGTTCGCCCGCGTGCCGAAGAACGGCCGCTCGGCAGTCGCCTGGGTCGCGGTCATTTCCATGGTCGCTTCGCTGCTCAACTGGGGCCTGTCCCTGGTGTTCGGCGGCCTGCTGGTGCGCGCCCTGGCGCGTCGCGAAGACCTGAAGATGGACTACCGCGCCGCCGGCGCTGCCGCCTACCTGGGCCTGGGCGCCGTGTGGGCGCTGGGTCTGTCGTCCTCCGCCGCGCAGCTGCAGGCCAACCCGGCGAGCCTGCCGCCGTCGATCCTGGCGATCACCGGCGTCATTCCGTTCACCGAGACCATCTTCCTCTGGCAGTCCGGCGTGATGCTGCTGGCCCTGGTGCTGGTGTCGCTGGTCATCGCCTACATGACCGCACCCGGCGCGGCCAGCGCCCGTGACGCCAAGGCCTGCGGCGTGGACGTCAGCTTCACTCCGCCGAGTGCGCCGAAGGCGACCCGGCCGGGCGAATGGCTGGAGCACAGCCCGCTGCTGATCCTGATGCTGGTAGCCCTGGCCGCCGGCTGGCTGGTCCATGAATTCAGCACGAAGCCGGCGATCACCGCGATCTCCGGGCTGAACACCTACAACCTGCTGTTCCTCATGGTTGGCGCGCTGCTGCACTGGCGTCCGCGCAACTTCCTCGATGCCGTGGCCCGCGCGGTGCCGACCACTACCGGGGTACTGATCCAGTTCCCGCTGTACGGCTCCATCGCGGCGATCCTGACCACTGTGAAGGGCGGCGACGGCTCCACCATCGCCCACCACATCTCCACCTTCTTCGTGCAGATCGCTTCCCACGACACCTATGCGCTGCTGATGGGCGTGTACTCGGCGGTGCTGGGCTTCTTCATCCCGTCCGGCGGTGGCAAGTGGATCATCGAGGCGCCCTATGTGATGCAGGTAGCCAACGAGCTGCAGTACCACCTGGGCTGGGCGGTGCAGATCTACAACGCCGCCGAAGCGCTGCCGAACCTGATCAACCCGTTCTACATGCTGCCGCTGCTCGGCGTGCTGGGCCTGAAAGCCCGCGACCTGATCGGCTTCAGCTTCGTCCAGCTGCTCGTCCACGTGCCCCTGGTGCTGTTCCTGCTCTGGGCACTGGGCACCACCCTGCAGTACCTGCCGCCGGTCCAGCCGTAACCACGCATTCGGCCCCGAGGGCAAAAAGCCCGGATGTCGCGAGACATCCGGGCTTTTTTCTTCGGGAAGCGATCAGCCCCGGCTGACTTCCACGGCGCCGAGCGCACGCACGTCCAGGTGCTCGCCGCTGAGCTGCGCGGCGTCCTGGTCGAACACTTCGCGCAGCCAGTCGCTGACCGCCTGGAAGCGACCGATGCGGCCGGCGTCGCGGTGAGCGAGCAGCCAGATTTCCCGCACGACCACCGCGCCGGAGAGGCGCACCAGGCCTTCGCGCTCGCCGAGGAAGCACGGCAGCAACGCCATGCCCAGGCCGCTTTCGCAGGCGTGGATCAGCGTGGTCACGCTGCTCGCGCGCAGGGCGAAGTTGGCATCCGGGACGAAGCGCCGCAGCCAGCACATCTCCGGGGTGTCATCGAGGTCTTCGCCGTAGCCCAGCCAGGGCTGCTGCGGCCATTGTTCAGGCGGCACCTGGGCGAAGGGCGTAGCGGCGTAGATGGCGAAACCGATGTCGGCGACCTTGCGCATCACCAGCGCGGCGTCCTCGGCCGGGCGCGCCAGGCGCAGGGCGAAGTCGGCCTCGCGGCGGGTGAAGGAGAGTGCGCGGTTCGCCGGGATCAGTTGCAGTTGCAGGTTGGGGTAGGTGCGCGCCAGTTGCGGCATGTGCTGCACCAGCCAGTGGCTGAACAGGAAGTCCACCGCGGTGATGCGCACCGAACCGCTGATGGCGCTGGCTTCGTTGCGCGTTTCCAGCAGCATGCTCTGCACGTCACCGAGGATGCGTTCGGCATAGCCGAGGAAGGCCGTGCCGGCATCAGTGGCCTTGTAGCCCGCGTTGTCGCGGATGAACAGGCGGGTCTGCAGTGCGCTTTCCGCCGCCACCAGGCGCCGGCTCATGGTCGAGGGGTCGACGCCCAGTGCGCGCCCGGCGGCGCTCATGCTGCCGTGACGGGCGAGGGCGAGGAGGATCGGGATGTCGTTCCAGTCGAAGTTCATGGCGATCTCCTCATGTGCCTCAGAACTGCACGTCGGCGGCAGGGAGGACCCGTGCGCGCTTGCCGAAGCTGCTGATGCTGCCCAGCACCGCGTTGTGGTGTGCAGTGATCTGCGTGGCGCTGAGCACGGCATTGTCGACAGTAGAGTGGGCATCGCCCACCAACGTCACCGCGTAGCCCTGGGCCAGGGCACGGCGGGTGGTGGTGTCGACGCAGTAGTCGCTCTGCAGGCCGCAGATCACCAGGTGATCGATGCCGCGCGCTTGCAGCAGCTCGGCGAGCTCGGTGCGCAGGAAGGAGTCCGGGGTGGTCTTGCGCACCTGGAGGTCCGCAGGGGCGGTGAGCAGTCGCGATTCCAGCTGCCAGCCGGCGCTGCCATACTGCAGGTCATCGTCCTCGTGCTGCACCAGCACCACCGGCACGCCGGCTTCACGCGCCGCGCGACTCAGGCCATTGATGCGCTGCAGCACATTGTCGATGTCGAAACAGGCGCAGTCGCCGGTACACAGGTCGGACTGGACGTCGATGATCAGCAGGGCGGTGCTCATGGCGAGCGTATTCCTTTCAAGAGAATGGCGAAGGTCGAGTGGAGTCGGGAATGGTAGCCCGCCTGATGGCGTGGGCCAATGCCGGCAAGCGTTTGCTGCCAAAGCCGTATTTCCCTTTGCCGCGCCTTCGGCGATGGTGACGGCCATCAACCGGACCGGATGCCGATGAACAGCCTTCCCGCCAAGACCCTGACCCTCGCCAACGGCCTGCGCGCCACCGTCATCCAGGCTCCCGGCGCCAGCCGCGCCGCCGCGCTGTTGCGGATCGCCCGTGGCAGCCACGACGAGCCGGAAGCCTTCCCCGGCCTCGCGCACTTCATCGAGCACCTGCTGTTTCTCTGTGGCGAGCGCTTCGTCGAGGGCGAGCGCCTGATGCCCTGGGTGCAGGCCCGTGGCGGGCGGCTCAATGCCAGCACCCGGGCCCGGCAGACGGACTACTTCTTCGAGGTACCGGCCGCCGATCTGGGGGACGGGTTGGCGCGGCTGGTGGACATGCTGGCGCGGCCGCTGCTGGACGAAGCCGTGCAGGTCGCCGAACGCGAAGTGCTGGAAGCTGAATTTCTCGCCCGCGGCCGCGATCCCGATACCCTGATCGACGCCGCCCTGGCGTTGGCGGTGGCGCCGCAGCACCCGTTGGGGCGCTTCGTGGCCGGTCGCCGCGACAGCCTCAAGGTGGAAAACTCCGAGTTCCAGAAGGCGCTGCGTGACTTCATTCGCTCCTGTCAGGTGGGCGGGGCGCTGGAACTCTGGCTGCAGGGCCCGCAACCGCTGGAAGAACTGGCGGCATTGGTCGAGCGCGAAGCCGCTGTGTTCCCGTCCGGCGCGCTGGTCGAATCCGCCAGTGCCGAATCCCTCCTGCCGCTGGTCGGTCAGGAGCTGAAGCTGCGCCTGCCCGGTGCGCCACGACTGGTGCTGACGTTTGCCCTGGAGAGCGTGGCGGGTGAGGGTGGTGCGTTGCTGGAGCAGTTGCAGGGCTGGCTGGCCGACGAGGCGACCGGATCGCTGCTGGCCTGCCTGGGGCAGAACGGACTGGCCGACAGCGCCCGTGCGCGCCTGAGTCGTTTCGCCGGCGGCCAGGCGTTGCTGCGTTTCGATTTCGAACTGGCCGACGCCGCCACCGCCGATCTCGTCGAATCAGCCTTCCTTTCCTGGCTGGAGGCGCTGCGTAAATTGCCGGCGGATATCCTCGCTGCTGCTCCTGTCGATGAGCCCGCCGGCGCCCTGGAACAGCTGCAACGCCGCGCGGGGAGCGCCAATCCATCGGCTTGGCTCGGCCAGCTGGTGACATCGCGCATGACCCGCCTGCTGACCTGCGAGTCGGTGATCGGCGAGTCGCTGACCTCGGCCGGCTTTACCCTCGATATCGCCCGCAGTCCGCAGCGCACTATCGAACCGCTGCGGGGCGAGCCGTGGTCCTTCTCGCCGCCGCAAGCGGCCGCGCAAGCGGAGCCCGCCGCCCTATACCTGCGCTGGCGCTTCCCGCAGCCGCCAAGCCGGCCGGCATTCCTTTGCGCTCGGCAGGCGCTGCGTCCGCTGGCTGGCGCAGCGCGGCACGAGGGCGCCAGCCTGCGCCTGGAGGCCATGGAAAGTGACTGGACACTGATGCTGTCGGGGGCGAAGAACCACCTTGCCGAGCTGGCAGAGTGCGCGATCCACGCGCTTCAGCATCCCGCTGCGGCTGTGCTGGGGCAGGGCGCGCGCCTGCACGCTGCCGAACGCCGTCGCCGCGAAGGGGAAATGCCGATCCGCCAGTTGCTCGATCTGCTGCCACAGACCCTGGCCGGAGACAGCGAAGCTTCGCCGGACTGGTCCGCCGCCCATTGGGATGACCTGACCCGCGGCATCGAGCTGCCGGACACCCTGGCCGGCTACTCGACCACCAGCGCACTGCCGCCGCGCAGCGGCCCGGCCGGTCGGCATCGCCAGGTGCTGGAGCTGCCGGGCGAGGCGGCGCTGTTGCTGTTCTGCCCGCTGGCGTCGCGCTCGGCGGCGGACGAAGCCGCGTGGCGCTTGCTGGCCCGGGTGCTGGAGCCAGCCTTCTTCCACTGGCTGCGCGGCGAGCGGCAACTGGCCTATGCGCTGTACTGCGGTTTCCGCCAGGTGGGCATGCGCCGCGGCATCCTCTTTGCCGTGCAGTCGCCGCTGCTGTCGGCGGTGGAGCTGCAGGCCGAGGTCGACAGCTTCCTCTACCGCCAGGGCGAAGCCCTGCTGCGGATCGATCCGCAGCGTGTCGACAGCCTGCGTGCTCCGCTGGCCGCCGAACTGGCGCGCGCGCCGGGCGACTTCAGCGAGCGCCTGCAGCAGGACTGGAGCGACCAGTTGGCCGGTGTCGGGCCGTCGCACCGCGAGGCCATGGTCCAGGCGCTCGGCAACCTCTGCGCCACCGAGCTGCGCGCCGCGCATTCAGCGCTCAGCTCCGCCCAGGGCGGTCACTGGCTGCTGCTCAGCCACGCCTGATCCTCCTGCTTTCGATCCGGGGTGCCGTCCGCAAGGCGGTGCCGCGCCCGACTTTTGCCTTACGTCCGGTGGGCTGGTCCAAGGTAGCTGGCCGGCGGTCGCGACTACCCGCGACCATCGCCGCGCGCCCGAGGTAGCGGTGGTCGCAGAGCCTTGCGCAGTGCTCCCGCAAGACGCCTGCAAGGCCCGTGGAACCGGCGCCAAAGCAGCGTATGGCAAGGCCGCGCGCGTTTCGATAATCGCCTCCGACACGACTGAGCCGCAGTCGATCCCCCACCCGGAGAGCGCCATGAACAAGAACAAGATCGCCGTCCGCCGCCAGCTGCTGCCGCTGGCATTGTCCACCCTGGCCCTGTCTTCAGTGTCGAGCGGGGCCAGCGCCGACATCATGCTGTACGACAAGGACGACACGACCTTTTCCACCGACGGCTACTTCAACGCCTTCTATGTGAACAGCGACGTCGACCGCAACGGCGAAACCTACGACCGCCGCCAGTCGCGGGTGAAGATGGGCTTCCTGCCCAACTACATCGGCTTCAACTTCGGCAAGAAGATCGACGGCCTGACCCTCACCGGGCGCTCCTCGTTCTGGGTGACCATCAACGACAGCGAGCAGGACGGCACCGACACTGCCATCGATGTCCGCCAGTTCTACGGCAATGTCGCCGGCGACTGGGGCGAGGTGCTGATCGGCAAGGACTTCGGCCTGTTCTCGCGTTCCAACATCTTCCTCGACGAACTGCTCGCCGGCTTCGGCAACGCCAGCGATACCCTCGGCCTGGTGGATGGCAAGGGCGTGTCCTTCGGCAACATCGGCACCGGCTACCCGTACCCGTTCCCGACCTCGCAGATCACCTACCGCAACAACAACCTGGTGGAAGGCCTGCACATCGCGGTGGGCATCATGGACCCGATCGACACCAACCAGATCGACAAGGACGCCAGCGACGGCCTCGACGACAAGGCCTACCAGGACAATCCGCGCTACGAGAGCGAGATCAGCTATCAGTTCGACGTCGGCGGGGCGAAGATCTACAGCTGGGTCAACGGCGCCTACCAGACCTCGAAGAATACCAATGACGAAGTCGACAGCGTGACCTCGAAGGGCCTGGGCTATGGCATCCAGGCGAAGATGGGCGGCTTCTCGCTCACGGGGTCGGGCTTTACCGCCAAGGGCATCAACCCGTTCTTCACCAACAACGCGGGTGAGGCCGCGCTGCGTGAAGTGGACAGCCGCGGCGTGCTGTTGCAGGGCTCCTACAGCTGGGGCAAGAACCGTGTGGCGCTGTCCACCGGCGAGACCCGCGACGACGGCAACGGCCTGGGCAGCGCGGCGGATTACTCCACCCAGGGCATCGCCTACTTCCGCACCATCAACGACAACCTGAAGCTGGTGGCCGAGTACAACGTCTACGAGATCGACGGCCGCAAGGGCTCCACCGTCAGCGAAGACACCGACACCTTCGCGGTGGGCGCCGTCCTCAACTGGTAATCCCCCAACTCCTTTGGCTCCATTTCGGCGGGTCGGCACTGCGTGTCGCCCGCCTTTTTTCTTGCTCTCAAGGAAGGTTCGTGATGATCGGAATGTGGAGCGCGCACGCGCAGAGTTACTTGCTGGTTCTGTCCGTCGCCACGACCCTGGTGTTCGCCTTGCCCATCTTCCTGGTGCCGCTGTTGTGGGCGCGGGTGATGCAGTGGCAGTTACCGGAGCACACCGATCTGGCGGTGTATTTCGGGCGTTGCCTGGGGGCGTTCATTCTTATCGTCGAAGGGCTGATGCTGCGTGCCGCGCTGACCGGGGAGGCGCTGGTGACTACCTTCGAGGTTCTGGCGGCGGTGGCGGGGTTAATGCTGGTGGTGCACGTCTATGGCGCGCTGCGCAGGATTCAGCCGTGGACGGAGACGCTGGAGACGGGCTTCTATGCCGGAATGCTGCTGTTGACGCTGCTGTTCTGGCCGACTGCCTGACGCCCTACGAACTGACGGCATCAACCTGTAGGGGCGCCCCACGGGTGCGGTCGCGGGCATGGCCCGCTCCTACAAATATCCCGCTACTTTCGGATAGCCCCGCCACGACCCAAGTAGCATGGGGCGCGCTCCGGCTGCTTCGTAGAATGCCAACGTCGATATCCTGACTGGGCGTACGCCATGCACGAAACACAAGGAGTCGTTCGCGGCATGTCCAGTGCCCGCGACGTCGAGGCGGTTGCCCAGGACCTGGCGCGCCAACTGATCCACCCCAACCTCGGCTTCGTGCTGTTCTTCTGTTCCGCCGAATACGACCTGCCGGCGCTGGCCGCCGCGCTGGAGCAGTACTTCGGCGGCATCGACCTGGCCGGCTGCACCACCGCCGGGGAGATCACCCCGCAGGGCTATGGCCGTGGCTGCGTCACCGCCGTGGGCTTCGATTTGCGCAGCTTCGCCATCTCCTGCGCGCTGGTGGACGAGATGGAGCGCTTCAGCCTGATCGACGCGCAGCAGATGGTCGAGTCGCTGGTGGCGGACTGCCGCAGCGCCGGGCTGGCGCCGATCAAGGACCACAGCTTCGCCCTGACCCTGCTCGACGGCCTGTCCAGCCGTGAGGAAGTGGTGCTAGCCGCGCTCAGTGCTGCGCTGGGCGCCATTCCGCATTTCGGCGGCTCGGCCGGCGACGACAACCACCTGACCCACACCCACGTCTATTACCAGGGCCAGTTCCACACCGGCGCGGCGGTGGTGGTGCTGTTCAACACCTGGCTGGACTTCGAGGTGTTCACCACCCACCACGTGCTGCCCAGCGAAGAGAAACTGGTGGTCACCCGCGCCGACAGCGACAGCCGCCGCGTGCTGGAGCTCAACGCCGAGCCGGCCGCGCTGGAATTCGCCCGGCTGGTCGGGGTGCCGCTGGAGCAGCTGGATTTCTCGCTGTTCCCGGCGCATCCGCTGGCGGTGCGGGTACGCGAGCAGTACTACGTGCGATCGATCCAGCAGGTCAACGACGACCTCAGCCTGACCTTCTACTGCGCGGTGGAGAACGGCATCGTCCTCACCGCCATGAGCACCGGCCCGCTGCTGCCCGGGCTGCAGGCGCAGTTCCAGCGTCTGCATGAGCGCCTCGGCCCGCCGCTGCTGACCATCGGCTGCGACTGTTTCCTGCGCAGGCTCGAGCTGGAGGTGGCCGGCGATACCGAGCCCACCGCCGAGTTTCTGCGCAGCCAGCAGGTGATCGGCTTCAACACCTACGGGGAACAATTCAATGGCATGCATATCAACCAGACCTTCACCGGTGTCGCCATTGGCCGTCCTCGGGGCAACGCCGGACGCTGAGCTGCGCGCGCGCATCGCCGAGCTGGAGCGCGACAACCACAAGCTGCAGCGGATCAATGCGGCACTGATCGAGCGCGTCGAATCGGCCACCTCGCGCGGCGACAATGCCTATGGCGCCTTCCAGCACTCGGTCGTGCTGGCCGAGCAGGTGCGAGAGCGCACCGATGCGCTGAGCGAGGCGATGGTCGAGCTGAAGTCCAGCAACCAGCTGCTCAGCGACGCCCGCCTGCGCGCCGAGACTGCGCACCAGTACCTGCTCGATGCCATCGAGAGCATCTCCGATGCTTTCGTGCTGTTCGACCCGCAGCAGCGCATCGTCCTCTACAACGAAAGGTTCCGGGCCTTCTGGGCGCAGACCCGCGCCCGCGTTGGCGCGGGAACGCGGCTCGCCGAGGTGCGCCGGCTGGCGCAGAGCAGCGGGCTGATCGTCGAGGAGCAACGCAGCAGCGATGACGAGCACACCCTTTATCGCCTGCGCAACGACCGCTGGGTGCGGGTCACCGAGCGACCGACCCGCGACGGCGGGCTGGTGGTGCTCTACAGCGATATCACCGAGATCAAGCAGAACGAGATGGCCCGCCGCGAGCAGGCGGTGGCGCAGAAGTCGCACTTGCTGCAACGCGCCGTCGACAACCTGTCCCAGGGCGTGGCCATGGTCGGCGCCGATGGCGCACTGGAGTTGTGGAACCGGCGCTTCCTGGAGCTTTGCGGGCTGGCGCCGATCGAGGCGCACCGGCCCTTCGCCGAGGTCATGGCGGACAGCGAGCTGCCGCTGCTGACGCCGCGCAGCCGGCCGCGCAAGGGCGAGGTGGAAGGGGTGATCGAGCAGCGCCTGTTCGACGGACGCATGCTGGAAATCCGCACCCATGCGCTGCCCACCGGGGGCTTCGTCAACACCTTCACCGATATCACCGAGCGCTACCGCCACGCCGAGGCGCTGCGTGAAAGCGAACGCTGGATTCGCCTGATCACCGACCAGGTCCCGGCGCTGATCGCCTACCTCACCGCCGATCTGGATTACGACTTCACCAACAAGGTCTACGAGGAATGGTACCGCTGGCCCAGCGGCTCGATGCTCGGGCGCAACCTGCGCGAGGTACACAGCGCCGAGCACTGCCAGCGCCTGGAACCGTACTTCGAGCGCGCGCTGTCGGGCGAGAGCGTCACCTTCGAGATCGCCGAGACCAACCTCGCCGGGCAGGAGCGCTACATGCAGCGCTCCTACGTGCCCAACCGCCAGGCCGACGGCACCGTGACTGGCCTGTTCGTGCTGATCCGCGACATCACCGAGCGCCGTCGTACCGCCGAAGCGCTGCACCAGGCCTACCAGAACCTCGAGCAGCGGGTACGCGAACGCACGGCTGAGCTGACCAGCCTGAATGACCAGCTCAAGCGCGAGATCGACGAGCGCAGCCAGGTCGAAGGACGCCTGCGAGAAGCCAAGCGTGAGGCGGAGCAAGCGAACCTGTCGAAGACCAAGTTCCTCGCCGCCGTCAGCCACGACCTGCTGCAACCGCTGAACGCCGCGCGGCTGTTCACCAGTGCGCTGCAGGAGCGCAGCGGCGAAGTGCTGGTGCGCAACATCAGCCAGTCGCTGGAGGACGTGGAGACGCTGCTCGGCACCCTGGTGGACATCTCCAAGCTGGATGCCGGGGTGATCAAGCCGGATATCGCCTCGTTCGATGTCAGCGAACTGCTCGGCAATCTCGCCGCCGAGTACCGCCAGGTGGCCGCCAGCGAAGGCCTGGCGCTGGACTTCGTACCCTGTGGCGCGCAGGTGCGCAGCGATATCCAGCTGCTGGCGCGAATCCTGCGCAACCTGCTGACCAATGCCATCCGCTACACGCCTGCGGGTCGCGTGCTGCTGGGCTGCCGGCGGCGCCGGCACAGCTTGTGGATCGAGGTATGGGACACCGGCGTGGGCATCGCTGCAGACAAGCTCGGCGAGATATTCCAGGAGTTCAAGCGCGGCGATGTGCAGCGTTTCCACCAGGACCGCGGGCTGGGTCTGGGTCTGGCCATCGTCGAGAAGATCGCGCGCATGCTTGGCCATCGTATCCAGGTGGAGTCGGTGCCGGGCAAGGGCTCGCGCTTCGCCATCGAAATCCCGCTGGCGCGCCGTGTGGCCCGTAGCGCGCCGGAACCCGAGCGCACCGCCGACGACCTGGTGGAGCGCCTGCGCGGCTCCCGCGTGTGGGTGCTGGATAACGATGCCTCGATCTGCGCCGGCATGCGCACGCTGCTGGAAACCTGGGGCTGCCGGGTGGTGACGGCGCTGTCGGAGGAGGACCTGGCGCGGCAGGTGGACAACTTCCACGCCGAGTCGGACCTGCTGATCGTCGATTACCACCTCGACGATGGGTTGAACGGGGTCGACGCGGTGGCCTCGATCAACGCACGCCGCGGCACGCCGCTACCGGCGCTGATGATCACCGCCAACTACAGCAACGAGTTGAAACAGCAGGTCCGCGAGCTGGGGCACACGCTGATGCACAAGCCGGTACGGCCGATGAAGCTGAAGACGGCGCTGTGCCATCTGATCGATAGCTCCCACTGAACAGGCCTCGCGGGTTGTTTCGCATCGAGC
This sequence comes from Pseudomonas sp. PDM19, assembly GCF_014852215.1. Classification (NCBI taxonomy): domain Bacteria; kingdom Pseudomonadati; phylum Pseudomonadota; class Gammaproteobacteria; order Pseudomonadales; family Pseudomonadaceae; genus Pseudomonas; species Pseudomonas sp. PDM19. Next base: position 1,105,010 of record NZ_JACVBG010000001.1, read on the forward strand.
CCATCACCCCGCGTTCAGGATGAACTCTGCGCAGGATGGGTGGAGCCCAGGCGATACCCATGCTGCAACCGCGCCGGATCGATGGGTATCGCTGCGCTCCACGCCATCCTACTGGTGCGCTCCCGGATGCCTCCGTAGGGTGGAGAACGTTCGACGTTATCCGCCGTTTGGCCGTGGTTTCATCGTGTTCCGGTATCAAGCTGGGCGCGCGGCGAGCAGAGATGAAGCAGCGTACAACCGCGAACGGTTGTACGCCCTGCGGATCAGGCGCGCTGGGCGACGGGGGCGCGTACCTTGGCCAGCAGGATCAGGGCGATCCCGCCCAGCACCGCCAGCGACACCAGCGCCAGCCGCAGGCTGATCGCCTCGCCCAGCAGCGCGGCGCCGGAGAGTGCCGCGAGAATCGGCACGCTCAGTTGCACCGAAGCGCCCTGGATGGCCGACAGGCCCGGCAGCGCGCTGTACCAGATGGCATAGCCGATCCCCGAGGCCACCGCGCCGGACAGCACGGCGTAAACGACGCCCAGCGTGTCCACCCGCAGATCGGCGTGGAAGAACACCGCCAGCACCGCCGCAAAGCTAATGGCGCGCACGAAGTTGCCCGTCGTGGTCGCCAGCGGATCGCTGCCCTTGCGCCCGAGCAGCGAGTACAGCCCCCAGGCCACGCCGGACAGCAACATCAGCAGCGCACCCGCCAGCGGCGGCGCGCTGGCGCTGGGCAGCAACTGGGCCAGCAGGCCGCCCAGGGCCAGCAGGAAACCCGCCAGCGCCTGCCCGCGCAGGCTTTCACCACGCAGCAGGCCGACCAGGATCATGGTCACCTGCACCGCGCCGAACAGCAGCAGCGCGCCGGTGCCGGCATCCAGTTGCACATAGGCGTAGGAGAAAGCCGCGGCGTAGACGAACAGCGCCGCCGCCGCGCGCCAGTTGCCGCCGTCGCTGGCGGCGCGATGGCGGAGTTTCAGCAGCAGAGCGAGCATCAGCGCGCCCGAGAAGATGCGGATGCCGGTGAAGCTCACCGCGTCGATGCTGGTGGCCTTGAGGGCCAGGCGGCAGAGGATGGAGTTGCCGGCGAAGGCGATCATCGCCAGGCCGGTGAGGCTCAGGGTGCGGGTGGAGGGCATCGAGTGGTTCCCGGTAGCGGTCGCAACGGCACGTTATGACTCAGCGGCGCCTCGTTTCAGCGACGCAGGTAGGCGGCGAAGTCGATATCGCCCGCGCAGAGGATGGCCTGCACGCGGTTGTGTACCTTCAGCTTGCGCAGGATGGCGGAGACGTGGGCCTTCACCGTGGTTTCGGCGATCTCCAGGTTGTAGGCGATCTGCTTGTTGGATTCGCCCTTGGTCATCCGCTCCAGCACCAGCAGTTGCTTGCGGGTCAGCGCCTGCAGCAGTTCCGGCGGGATGCTGTGGTCTTCCTGGCCACTGCGGCGCGGCGAGGATTTCTGCGTGCGGATGATGTCCGACGGCAGGTAGACGTTGCCGTTGAGAATCTGCTCGATGGCCTCGGTCATCTGCACGCGCGGCGAAGACTTGGTGATGAAGCCCACGGCGCCGTAGGTGATGGCCTGCAGCACGACCTGCTTGTCCTGCTCGGCGGAGACGATCACCACCGGGATGGTCGGTGCCTCGTTGCGCAGGCTCATGAGGCCGTTGAGGCCATGCATGCCGGGCATGTTCAGGTCGAGCAGGATCAGGTCGAGATCGTCGTGTTCCTGGGTCAGGCCCAGGGCGCTGTCGAGGTCGGCGGTTTCCATTACTTCGCTGCCGGGGAAGCCGTCGGCGATGACGTTGTGGATGGCTTCGCGGAACAGCGGGTGATCGTCGGCGATCAGGATCTTGTACATGGCCTGCACCTCGTTGTTGTCGTTATGGGCGGTGATCGAAAGTTACTTCAGGGGTTGCGGTTGCGCATCCTGCAGGGGCAGTCCTGCCTGTTCCCAGGCATCGATTCCATCACGGTACCAGTAGAGGCTGGCATAGCCCAGCGCATGTGCGCGGCGGATGGCATTCCAGCTCATCCAGCAGTCGGAACGGCAGTAGAACACCAGCGGGCGCCTGGCATCGCCGTCGGTGAGGCGGGCGAGATTCTGCTCCAGGTAGGCTTGCCACTGCGGTTCCAGGGTGCCGGTGCCGACGTTGGCCAGCCACAGGCTGCCGGGCAGGTTGCGGTGCTTTTCGTCATCGACGAACTGGCCGTTGAGGAAGGTACGGCGGTAGACGTCCACCAGCCGGGTCTGCGGCTCGCGCTTGAGCAGCGCCTGCAGGGCAGGGGTGTCGAGGGTGGTGGCGTGGTCGGCGGAGGGCGGAGTCGGGCTGCGGTACTGGGCCTGTCGGTAGCCGTCGGCGGAAAACAGCGGCGCGTCCTCGGCCTGCGCGGTCGGCAGCGCGAGGGTCAGGCTGAGCAGGCACGCGGCGAGGCAGCCGCTCATGTGGCCGGGCAGGGCAGGAGCAAGGCGAGGCATGGCGGTATCTCTGTCCGTTCTTCTTGTACTGGCCATTAGATGCCGGCGCTGCAGCTTTGGAAATTCGACGTCCGGAGGGGCGAACCGGTACCAAAGTAGTAGGTTTCACCCCTTGCGCAGGGCAGCGTGCTGCGGGTTGAAGGTCAGCACAGCAAGCCCGGCGAAGAGCAGCGTCAGCCCCAGGCAGACGCCTGCCGCCAGCAGGTTGAAGCGCTCGTAGAGGGCAAAGCGCACCAGCTCCACCGCGTGGCTGAACGGGTTCAGCGCGCACAGCCAGTACAGCCACTGGCTGGCCTCGCGCATCTTCCACAGCGGGTAGAGCGCGGAGGAGAGGAAGAACAGCGGGAAGATGACGAAATTCATCACCCCGGCGAAGTTCTCCAGCTGGCGGATGCCGTTGGACAGCAGCAAGCCCAGCGCGCCCAGCAGCAGGGCTGCCAGCAGCAACGCCGGTAGCGCCGCCACCAGCCCCATGGGCGGCGGCTGTACGCCATACAGCCAGGCGATCAGCAGGAAGGCATAGACCTGCAGCAATGACACCAGCGCGGTGGCCAGCAGCTTGCTTGCGAGCAGGAAGGCGCGCGGCAGCGGGCTGGTCAGCAGCACGCGCATGCTGCCCATCTCGCGGTCGTAGACCATCGACAGCGAGCCCTGCATGCCGTTGAACAGCAGGATCATGCAGCACAGCCCCGGCACTATGTAGGTCTCGTAGGTGACGTAGGTGTCGTACGGCTCGATGATCGAGATGCCCAGCGCGGCGCGGAAACCGGCGGCGAACACCAGCAGCCAGAGCAGCGGCCGCACCAGCGCGCTGAGGAAGCGCGAGCGCTGCAGGACGAAGCGCAGCCATTCGCGCATGACGATGCCGCACAGGCACTGCCAGTAGGCGGCGGGGCCGAAGCGCGGGTTTTCCAGGGCGCTCATGCGCAGGCCTCCAGGCGGGTCAGGCGGTCGAAGGTGCGCTCCAGGTTGCCGGCGTCCGGTGCGCAGATGTCCCGCGCCTCGCCACGGGCGACCAGGCGCCCGCGGTCGAGCACCAACAGCGCATCCTCGTCACGCACTTCATCCAGCAGGTGGGTGGTCCAGAGCACCGCCAGACCGTCCTCGCGGCACAGCCGGCGCACATGGTTGTTGAGCGCCTGGCGTGCTGCCGGGTCGAGGCCGACGCTGGCTTCGTCGAGCAGCAGCAGGCGCGGGCGATGCAGCAGGGCGCGGGCGATCTCCACCCGGCGGCGGTGCCCGCCATTGAGCGCCCGGACCTTGTCGCGGCGGCGCTCCTGCAACTGCTGGCGGGCCAGTTCGGCGTCGATCCGCTCGTTCGCCACGCTGCGTGGCAGGCCGTGCAGGGCTGCGTGGTAGCGCAGGTTCTGCTCCACGCTCAGGTCCAGGTCCAGGGTGCTCTGCTGGAACACCACGCCCAGCTCCCGCAGGGCCAGGCGCGGCTGGCGGCGCAGGCTGCAGCCGAGCACGTCGATCTCGCCCTGCTGCAGGTCGTAGAGGCGGGTGAGCAGGGCGACCAGGGTGGACTTGCCGGCGCCGTTGGGGCCGAGCAGGGCGGTGAAGCGCCCGGCGGGCAGCTCGAACTCCAGGCCGTCGAGGACAAGGCGCGGACCGTAGGAGAAGCCGAGATCGCGGACCGCCAGCGCATTCGTGGCAGGTGCACTCATACTGGCTGCGTTCATGGCGTCACCACCACGCCCCACGGGTAGCGGCCGACCTTGATCGATTTGGTGACCTTGCGCGAGGCGACATCGATCACCGACACGTCGCCGCTGACACCATTGGTGGCGAGCAGGGTCTTCTCGTCCGGGGTGAACGCGAGGTGCCAGACACGGCGGCCCACCAGCAGGTAGTCGAGTACCTCGAAAGTCTTCGCATCCACTACCGCCACATGGTTGGCCGGGCCGAGGGCGACGAAGGCCAGCTTGCCGTCGCTGGTCAGTTGCACGCCTACCGGCTGCACCTTGTCGGGGTGTACTCCCTGGATGGCGAAGCGCAGGGTCTTGAGAATCTTGCGGCTGGCGGTGTCGACCACGCTGACGGTGCCACCGATTTCCGCCGAGACCCAGACCTGCGAGCCGTCGTGGGTGAACTCGGCGTGGCGCGGGCGCTGGTCCACCAGGGTGCTGTCCACCAGCTTCTGGGTCGAAGTGTCGATCCAGTGCAGCATGTTGGTGGTTTCGCTGGTGTTGACCGCCCACTGGCCGTCCGGGCTCACCGCCATGCCCTCGGGCTCGACGCCGACGTCGATCTGCCCGAGCACCTGGGCGGTCTGGGTGTCGACCACCGTGACCAGTGCATCGTCCTCGTTGGAGACGTACAGCCAGCGGTCATTGGGGTGCAGGGCGAACTGCTCGGGGTCGGCGCCCGAGGGCAGCTGCCTGATGATCTTGCGGGTGGCGAGATCGAGCACCTGCACGGTGTCCGAGTCGCTCGCGCAGATGTACAGCAGCTTGTTGTCGTGGGACAGCGCCAACCCGCGTGGGCGCTTGCCGGTGTCGATGGTGCCGGTGACGCTCATGCTGTCCAGGTCGATGACGCTCAGGTTGTTGTCCTTCTCGTTGGACACGTAGGCGGTGGCGGCGAAGGCCGGCGGCACCAGTCCGAGGGCGAAGCTCAGGCAGGAGAGGGCAAGCAGGCGGGGCATGGGCAGGGTCCTCATGGAGTTCTTCTTATGGATTGACTTCGGCGAGGCGGCACTGGCTTTCCGGTGCATCGAGGCCGAGGCTGTCGAGTTCGCTGGCGGGGTGCAGGAAGCCTTCCTGCGGCGAGGTGCTGACCAGCGCGCGCGGCTGCACCAGCGGGATGGGCTGGCGCAGCTGGCCGTCCCAGGGGCGGAAGCCGAGCTTGTAGCCCTTGAAGCCGTCCAGCGGCAGGTCGGGGGACAGCGACAGCTTGCGGATCGCCATCGGGTCGGCGTCCCGCAGCCGCGTCACGGCGCTGGCGATGCTGCGCACGGCGATCCAGGCGGCGAAGTCGCGATCGTTCATCCAGCGTCCGGCATGTTCCTCGAACCGCTTCTGCAACTGCGCGGCGCCGTAGGTTTCCACGGTCTTGTGCCAGCCGGTGGCGACCAGCCCCTGGGTACCTGCCACCGGGCGCGGCAGCCAGGTGTTGTAGGGCACGTATTCGCCGAAGTCGCCGTGCTCGTCGGCCACCAGCACGGCGTCGTAGTCCTCGCTGGACTGAGTGAACAGGGCCATGTCGGCCTGGGCGCTGCGACGCTGGTCGTTGTCGAAGGTGAAGGGCTTTTCCTCGACGATCTTCGCGCCGAAGCGCTTGGCCGAACGGCGCAGGGCGGTGGCGTACAAGGCGTCTTCCGGGCGTTGGCCGACGATCAGCAGCCAGCGCGTCCACTTGCGCAGCACCAGGAACTGGGTGAGGGCATCGGTCAGCATCAACCGGCTGGGCAGGGTGTGCAGCACGTTCACCGCGCACTGGCTGGCGCGCAGCTCGTCATCGGCGGCGCCGGCGTTGAACAGCAGGCTGTCCGGCAGCGCGGCGGCCAGTTGGCGCAGGGTGTCGGCGGGAGCGTTGACCACGAACAGGCGCAAGCCGGCGTCGTGCAGACGCTTGGCCTCGGTGAGCAGTTTTTCCGGGGTGTCGGTGCTGGCCGCTTGCAGGCTGTAGCGGTGCTTGAGGAAGCGCCCGGTGCTGTTGCTGTCGGTGATTGCCAGCTCCGCGCCGCGCAGGCCTGCGTCGGTAGGTTCCGGGATGACGTTGGACAGCAGCGGGCCGGGGTCGGGTGTGTAGCCCAGGTAGCCGATGCGGACTTCCAGCGCGGGAGCTTCTTCGGCGCGGGCGTCGAGACCGAAGGCAGCGGCGCACGCAACAGCCAGCAGATAGGCCACGCCGTGCAGGACGAACTGGCGCATGGGACGACTCCTTTCTGGTTCTTGTGCGGCCAGCATAGGAAGCGTCAGGGGTGCAGAAAATATGCAGAAAGTACCGGTTGGGGCAGTACCAAGGTAGTAGGTTGCGCGCCGCGCCCGCGTCCTAGGATGGCGCTACAAGAACCAGAAGAGGAGCGTCGCCATGCGTATCGCCGTCACTCTCGTCCTGCCGATCCTGCTGATGCTCAGCCTGTTCGGCTTCGACTTCCTCTACACCCGCAACGGCTACCTGCCGGCGGCGGAACTGCGTGCGCCCATGGCCCCGGTGGGTTGCATCACGACCTGTCGCGGCGCGCCCTAGGTCTCCGCCTTCAGCGCTTGTAGAGGATCACCGCCGCGCGCAGCTTGCTGCGGCCGAAGCGGCTCATCTGCTCGAACTCCGCGTGGCTCACCGGGATGTGCTGGCAGTCCAGCGGTTCGCGGTGCTGGCTGTGGTCGACATCGGGGTCGTGCAGGTAGATGAAGTCCTCGTCACAATCGGTGACCACCACCCAGTGCGGCGCCTTGGAGCGGGTCAGCCGGTAGCTGCTGATCAGCACCAGCGGCTGGCCGCCGGCTTCCAGCGCGCCCTCGATATCCAGCTGGTTGACCAGCAATTGCTCGACATCGCATTGCGCCAGCTCGGCGCTGAAGTCCTCATGGACCAGGCGCATTACCTCGCGTTTTTCTTCGCTGCGCACGCCATCGAGGAACAGCGGGCCGTCTTCCGACAGCAACAGGCGCACGCGGAAGCCCCGGCGCAGCGCCGCCAGCGCCAGCCCTTGCGGGCTGCAGCCGCCGTGGCCGGCGGTCATGTAGATGGTGGTCGCCTCGCGCCACAGGCGCAGCTCCTCGCGGCGCTCCAGGCGGCGCTTGGGCTCCAGTGCGCCCATGGCCATCAGCAGCGCCGAGGGGCCGCAGGTGAACTCGGTGGTCTGCCGGTAGTAAGGCACGTGGCGGTGGGTGCGCTCGTTGATGTGGCGGATGCGCTTCTCGAAGCGCAGGGCTTCGCTATGGTCTTCGTAGTAGTCGCGCACCGTGGCGAACGGGCGGTAGCCGTTGCGCTCGTAGAGGGCGATGGCGCCACGGTTGTCGGGGCGCACTTCCAGGCGCAGGTAGGCGCAGTCGTTCTCCAGCGCCTCGGCCTCGGCGCGGTCCAGCAGCTTCTGGCCCAGGCCGATGCCGCGGGCGCGTTCGTCCACGGCAATGGAATACAGGCGCGCCAGCGAGGTGCCCTGGTGGAACAGCACCAGCGCGTAGCCCAGCAACTGGCCTTCGGATTCGGCGACGGTCAGGCTGGCGTGGGCGCGGGTGATCATCCACTGGAAGTTGCGGCGGGACAGGCGGTCGTGTTCGAAACAGCGGTTTTCCATCTCGACCAGGGCTTGCAGGTCGTCGGCTGAAGCGGCGCGGAACTGGAGTTTCATAGGGTAAGCATTCGTTAATCGGTGAGGGCGCACCTTGTTCGGTGCTGGCTGCGAACGGGCGTTGCGTCGTGCGGTCGAAGCTCAACCAGTATTGACCCAGGGGCAGGGCGCGGCAAGCGCGCCAGCCAGCTTCGGAGGTGTCGTGAGCAAGCTGTTCATCATCGTGGAACGCAAGGAAGACTGGGCCTCCTACTATCCCAGCGAAGACGTGGTCAGCGCCCAGGAGTACCTGGAGATGCCCATCGACGACGACAACGGCAAGCGCGTGCAGGTAATCAACCTGTGCCGCAACTACAAGTACCTGGGCCACGGCTATTACTGCTCGCTGCTGGCCGAAGCGCGCGGGCACAAGGTGATCCCGTCGGTGCGCAGCATCAGCGAGCTGGCGAAGAAATCGCTCTACAGCCTGGCGCTGGAAGACCTGGAGAAGACCCTCGACAAGGCGCTGGCCGACCACCCCTACGGCAGCACCGATGGCTTCACCCTGACGCTGTACTTCGGTCGCACCGACATCGAGCCGCTGCAGGACCTGGCGCGCCAGCTGTTCGAGGCGCTGCCGTGCCCGATGCTGCTGGTGGAGTTCCGCAAGAACCGGGGCTGGCATATCGAGGGCGTGAAGCCGGGGAACATCCACAAGCTGCGCGAGGACCAGGAGGAACAGTTCGCCAACGCGCTGGACGGCTTCAGCCGGCAGATCTGGCGCAAGCCGCGTTCGCGCAAGCAGTACCGCTACGACCTGGCGATCCTGCATGATCCGGTAGAAGCCTTCCCCCCGTCTGACCGCAAGGCGCTGAAGAACTTCATCCGCATCGGCCGCAGCCTGGGCATCGACGTCGAACTGATCGAAAAGAAGGACTACTCGCGCCTGGCGGAGTACGACGCCCTGCTGATCCGCGAGACCACCAGCGTCAGCGACCACACCTACCGCTTCGCCAAGAAGGCCGAGAGCGAGGGCATGGTGGTGATGGACGATCCGGTGTCGATCCTGCGCTGCACCAACAAGGTCTACCTCGCCGACCTGTTGCGCAGCCACAAGCTGGGCATGCCGGCCACCGAAATCCTCTACAAGGACAACCCGCAGGAACTGGAGAAGGTCGGCGAACGCCTGGGCTTCCCGCTGGTGCTGAAGATTCCCGACGGCAGCTTCTCCCGCGGCGTGATCAAGGTGGCCAACCAGGAGGAGCTGCTCAAGGCCAGTGCGGAACTGTTCGAGCGCTCGGTGCTGCTGCTCGCCCAGGAGTTTTTCTATACCGAATATGACTGGCGGATCGGCGTCTTGAACCAGAAACCCATATTCGCCTGCCAGTACTTCATGTCCAAGGGGCACTGGCAGATCTACGACCACAGCCCGGACGCCCAGGAAGTGAGCGGTGATTTCCGCACGATGGCGGTCCATGAGGCGCCGCGCAAGGTCGTGGAACTGGCGGTGAAAACCGCCAACCTGATCGGCGACGGGCTCTACGGCGTGGATTTGAAGCAGGCGGGGGACCGGGTGGTGGTCATCGAGGTGAACGACAACCCGAACATCGACTGTGGGGTAGAGGACGTCTACCTGGGGGACGATCTCTACAAGCTGGTGCTCGAGGAGTTCGTGCGGCGGCTGGAAGTCAAGCGGCGCGGTCGCGGGTGGTGAGATCGATTCGGCATTGACCTTATAGGAAAACGGTCAATGGGCTGCGTCAAGATATTGCTAGCGTTACAAATTGGAGCGCCAACCGACTGTTTTTTAAAGTTTTTCAAAATAATGGCGCCAAGGAAGGGAGCATGCTCGAGGCAGCCACGAATCTTCGTCGCCTGCTGGTGGTCGATCCGTGCGACGACTGCCGCAGGCTTTTACCCGGACTCCGGGCAGCAGGGTGGGAAGTAGACAGCTGCGAGCTGGATAATGCCGGCAATCGCGGTTGTGACGTCGGCCTGCTGCGCCTTCAACCCCGGCATCTCGAACGCCGGGAGTCCGTCAAGGAACTCATCAGCCGCAGCGGCACGGAGTGGATAGCCGTGCTCAGCCCGGACACTTTGCCGCTCAATGAAGTCGGCGATTTCGTCAGTGAGTGGTTCTTCGATTTCCATACCTTGCCCTTCGATGTGGCGCGGGTGCAGGTCACCCTCGGCCGCGCCTTCGGCATGGCCCGTCTGCGCGGGCGCGGCAGCGTACATAGCGACGAGCACGAGCACGAGCTGCTGGGTGAGAGCCGCGATGTGCGCGAGTTGCGCAAGCTGCTGGCGAAGTTCGCGCCGACCGAGTCTCCCGTGCTGATCCGCGGCGAGAGCGGCACCGGCAAGGAGCTGGTAGCGCGCACGTTGCACCGCCAGTCGCGGCGGGCAGTCCGGCCGTTCGTGGCGATCAACTGCGGTGCGATGCCCGAGGCGCTGATCCAGTCCGAGCTGTTCGGCCACGAGAAGGGCGCGTTCACCGGGGCGCACCAGCGCAAGATCGGGCGCTTCGAACAGGCCAACGGCGGCACGCTGTTCCTCGACGAGGTGGGCGACCTGCCACTGGAGTTGCAGGCCAACCTGCTGCGGGTGCTGCAGGAGAAGCAGATCGAGCGTGTCGGCGGCAGCCAGCCGATCGATGTCGATGTGCGGGTGCTGGCGGCGACTCATGTCGACCTGGAACAGGCGATCCGCGCCGGGTTGTTCCGCGAGGATCTCTACTACCGGCTCAATGTCCTGCAGGTGTCCACTTCGCCGCTGCGCGAGCGCAATGGTGACCTGGCGCTACTGGCCAATCATTTCGCCCACCTTTACAGCGTCGAGACCGGCCGCCGTCCGCGGCGCTTCTCGGACGATGCGCTGGCGGCGATGGCCGAGCACAGCTGGCCGGGTAACGTGCGCGAACTGGCCAACCGGGTGCGGCGCGGCCTGGTGCTGGCCGAAGGGCGACAGATCGAGGCCCGCGACCTTGGCCTGGAGCGGGAGAAGGGGCGCTCGGCGCATCTGCCGCTGGTGACCCTGGAGGAGTACAAGCTTGGCGCCGAGCGTCAGGCCATGTGCGATGCGCTGGCCCGGCACGGTGACAACCTCAGCGTGGCGGCGCGGATGCTGGGCATCTCGCGGCCGACTTTCTATCGCTTGTTGCACAAGCATCAGTTGCGCTAGGGCGGGGTGGCCGTAGTACTGAAGGAGCTCCGAGGGGCGCTCCTTCAGGTTGGCTTCGTGCCGGCATCTGTAGGCATTTCCGCTCACACCGATATCACAATGGCGCGCCAACGTAGGATGGCGTGGAGCGCAGCGATACCCATCGATCAAGCCCAAGCCACGGGGTCTGCAACGGCGGAGCAAAAGAAGCGCCGGCCCCGCCGGCGGATCGCGGGCATCAGAAGGCAGGCGCGGTCAACGCCTGCGGTGGCAGGAATGACAAAGGCCCCGAACAGGGGCCTTTGCGGTTGGACAGCCGAGCCGTCAGAAGTAATACGGGAATTTCACGCTGAAGCTGAAATCCGGCGCATCCGGCGAGATGCCGATGGACAGGTTCGGCACGATGGTCAGGTTGGGGCTCCACGCGTAGGTCAGGCCCCAGTTGAAGTACGCCGCGTTGGCGTCGCTGCCGGTGACGGTGGTCCAGTCGCCGCCGTCGGCCTTGATCTTGCTCTTCTGGGCGATCAGGTCGGAGAAGGAGAACGACATGCTGGTCTTCTCGTTGAGGGCGAAGGCAACGCCCGCACCGATCTGGAACCAGTCGCCGAGGTCGACCTTGCCCTTCTGCTTCACGCCCTGGGTGGGGCTGATGTCATCGAAGGACTCTTCGAAGTTGTAGGTGTAGGAGAAGCTGCCGAACAGCACGGCCGGGTCGACGGTCTTGACCAGCGAAATGCCGGGGGTGACCGACCAGACACCGTTGCCGGTAGGCAGGGACTCGGGCACGTTGAGGTTGTCGTTGTCCGAGGCGCGCTTGAGCTTGATGCCGTAGGGTTCCTTGCCGGTGGGGGCCTTGATCCTCAGGCTGACCACCGCGTCGGGGCGCGATTCGGTTTCGTCCATGAACTTGTAGGCGATGCCGACGTTGACGTCACCCAGGGTCGGGTCGCGGGTGACCTTCTCGTCAGTGGACTGCGCCGTGGAGTTGCCGGCGCCGGACGATTCGAAGGTGCTCTCGCGGTAAACCACGGGGGCGTTTATGTCGAACTGCCAGCGGTTGTTCCAGTTGTAGCGGCCGGTGAGGTCCAGGGTCCAGTTGTCGGCGTTGATGTTGTCCACGCCGATGTTGCCCAGGAAGATTGTATCCAGCGCCAGGAAACCGTTGAGGATCAGCTGCTTGGCGTCGTAGTGGGTGTAGGTGATGCCCGTCTCGAAGCTGAACGCGCCGTTGCCGAAGAAGCCGCTGGCTTCGTCGTAGAGGTTCTCCACGCTCTTGGGCGGACTGGCGTCGTCCTTGAGCGACTCGCCGTAGGAACTGCCGCTGGAGGCAACGGTGTTGCCGGTTCCGGGCGGTGTCGGCTTGCCGGTGGAGGTGACCAGGCGCTTGGGCTGGGCGGGGGTGGCCGGAGCCTCCTCGACCTGCCTGACCCGCTGCTCCAGCACCATCAGAGCCTTCTGCTGGGCCTCGTAGCGCTGCTTGAGTTCGAGGAGCTCCTGCTTCAACGTCTCCACCTCGGCTTCCGTCGCGGCGGCGGCGAAGGTCGAGGGGAGTAATGCGGATACACAGATTGCAGTTCCTAGCGTTAGCGATCGGTGCATGGCGCGCTGTCCTTCTTATAGGTTGGACCTCACAGTCGCACTGGAGCGTAGATCACATACCCATGGTGCGAAGCCCTTTGAGTTGGTCGAGATTGCAGTCCAGCGCTCCAGACGACGGAAGGTTGTTTTTGAGTACCACACTGAGCTGTGCCAGGTTGTTGACGGCATTATTTCCACCCACCATCTGCGCGGCCTGGAGCAGGCCGCCGGCGGCGAGTTGCTGCATGGCGACGCCCTGGCCGTTGGCGTTGATCGCCATCTGCACGCCGCCGTTGCTCGGTGACACGCTGACGGTGCCGGCCGCATTGCTGGCGGTGACAGGGGTGGCGTCCAGTGGCGTTCCCTGCGGGGCTGCTACAGGCGGGGCCTGGTTGGCTTCCTTCACGTCGATGCTGACGTTGTTGGAAGCGGTGTTGTAATCACCCGCGGCGCGAACGCTCTGGGTGACGCCCTGGGTCTGGTTGAGTCCGGCGCCGCCAGTGACGGTACCGGTGCCTGCGGCCGGTGCCGCGCCGCTGCCTTTCTCGTCGATGGTGGTGACGTAGAACTGCGGCTTGATGGTCGACTCCTGGATCTGCATGCTGACCTTGGCGCCGATGTTGTCGCCCACGGCGTTCTTCCAGGTACTGCTCATGACGATGCCGAAGCTGATGACCCGGCCCGGCATCACGTATTTGCCGCGCAGCTGGGCCAGTTCATGATCCTTCAGTTCGATCGGCTTGAAGACACTTTCCGCCTGGACCGGCAGGCAGGCCACTATGCAGGTGGCGGCAAGCAGCGGGATCACTTTCATTAGGGTTCTCCCCGGAAGGATTCCTGCCTTCCATTCTTGTGCGGTCTCAGAGGAAGTCGCTCTGGATGAAACCGAATTCCATGAGCTCTGCATCCTTGACCGGGCTGAACGCATTGATTCGGTCCCTGGCCGTCAGTGGGTCGGGCGGGTTCATCAGGGCGTTGGCCTGTTCGTAGCCCGGACCGATGACGGCGAAGATGATGCCGTTCCAGCCTTTGAGAAAATCTTCCTGGGTGAAGCGCTTGTGGCCCAGCACCGGGTCGCCGATATAGACGTAGCCTTTATAGGCACGCTGCATCACGACGAAGTGTTTGTAGCCACGGATATCCATCAGCACTATCACCGGGATCGTCAGCTTCTCCAGAGACGCCGGCGGGATTCGGTACCCGCGTGCGCGCATGCCGATGCCTTCGAGATACGTCTTCATGTCGAGCATCGAAAAACCCTGCGTGCGCACCAGGTCCGGGTCGGCCCGGACGAGCATCCCCTTGATCACGAATTCCTCGTCCACGTCCAGCGCATAGGCCTGGCGGAGGATCGTCGCCAGCGCGGCGGCGCCGCAGCTGAAGTCGGTCTTCTGCTGGACCAAGTTGCTGAACTTGCGCTCGCGGATGCTCTCGACGTGCTTGTAGGCCATCGACCCGCCGGGAAGGATGGCGAAGGGGAGTTGAGCGGCCTGCGTCGTGAGGCTGAAGAGGGCGAGCAAAAGCAGGGCGGACGTACGCATGATCGTGACGCCTTGGGGTGGCCTTAGGAGAAGGAGGCTCCGTCGCCGGAGCCTCCAGGTGCTACGCCAGTTCGCTTACAGGCAGGATTTGCAGCCTGCGGCGATGGACAGCGAGTTGCTCTGCTGGTTGCCTACGCCAGCCGCAACGTTCGCGCCCAGGTTGCCCGAGACGTTGTTGAGCGAGTTGTTGATGGAGGCATCGTTGCGCACCGGGTCTTTCCAGCCGGTGGGGATCAGCACCTGATAGGTCGCCTGGCCTCTCAGGTCAACAGTGCCAGCTTCGACGAAGAACAGCGGATCCTTGTCGGTTTTGCTGCCACCGCTGTGACGGCTGTCGTCATGACCGCCACGGCCCGACTCGTCGACCACGTAGCCTGCGCCTGCGCCCTTGTAGGTGCCATGGGCACTGAAGGTGGAGCGCAAGGTTTCCTTCTCGTAAGTCAGGAAGGCCACGTTGCCCACGGTGTTGCCACTGGAGGTCTGGGTGGCGCCACTGTAGGAGTCGGCACTACGACCACCGGACACGGCGGCTGCCATGTCGTTTTTCTGCTGGTTGTAGTTGCCCGAGGCGATGTTGATGCCGATGTTCCCCGAGGAGTTGCTGCCGGAGTTGTTCAGCGACGCCTTGTTGGTGGTGGAGAAGTTCCAGGCCTGGTTGTCCGTGTTGTTCTGGGTCACTTCAGTTGACGCATAGGCGGTACCGAAGATGAACTTCTCATCGGCAGTCGCCAGGGCGGCAGCGTTGGCCTGTTGGTTCATGTCGCCAGCGGCGACGTTGACGCCCACGTTGCCGGATGCGTTCCCCAACGATCCGTCGACTGTCGCGTTGTTCTTGGTGCCCATGTTCACCACGGTGTTGTCGCTGCTCTCCTGGGTGTCTTCCACCGTGGCGCTGGCGCCTGCATCGATCCGCGGGTCCTTGTAGGGATCGTACGGAGGCTTGGGTTGCTGGTGATGATGGCCATGGTTGTCGTGATGGCCACGACCCCGGTCGTTGTCGCGATTATCTGCTTGCACTGCTACAGCCATGACCGCTGCAACAGCGAAAACCAGAGGCTTCAGAGCCATTCTTGGTTTCATGGTGTATCTCCTTTGCTTTGTTTGGCGTGTTTAGTGTTATTGGAGTTGGCTTGGGTCAATCCGCGACCCGGATGCTCAGGGTGTTGGCAATGCGATTGCCGACCCCGGCGCTCTGGCTCATCTGGACGACACCTCGGCTGCCGGCAAAGGCCTGGTCGCTGGTGACGACCTGCCGGCTACCCGTGGTGGAGTCCTTCGAGCCTGAGTTCACTGGCAGCGCGACGTTCTGCTGGGAAAGCACGCTGTCATCGACGCTCTGCGGAATGGCGCTGACGCTGATCCGCATGGCGTTCACTTGCTGGTTGGCAGCCCCGGCAGCCTGGTTCACGCCCAGTGCGCCGTTGCCGTTGGTGAAGGCGTTGCCGGTGATGCTGGCGGACGCGGCCTGGTTGAGGTCGACGCTGGCGTTGACCGCCTGGCGGAACTGGGTGGTGGCCTGGGCATTGCTGCCGATGGCGATGGCGCGGCCGTTGGCCTGTTGCTGGGAGTCACCGGCGGCCTGGTTCACGCTGGCGACGCCGCGGTAGTTGCGCACGGCGCTGTCGATGCTGGCGTTGTTGACCGTCGAAGGATCAGCGGCCAGGGCCGTGAAGCTGCAGAGCAGGAGTGGAAGAGCGAGCAGGCGGGCGTTCATCTCAGCGGTCCCCCGTCAGCATGCGCAGGGGCGAGAGCCCCTGCTGGACGGTGCGGTTCACCGAGTTGGAGATGCCGGCGCCGCCGCCAGCCGCGCCAGCCCCCAGGCCATTGCCGTTGAGGGTCTGGTTGGCGCCGTTGTCCATGCCCACCAGTTGGCCGCCGGGCAGGATGTGCCGCTGCAGACTGGAGCCGCTGGTGACGCCGGCAAAATCGCTGTCGCTCAGTTCGGCATTGCCGGTCTGGCGCACGATCTGGTCGGAGATGTTCGGGTTGACGGTGATCGGGTTCGGGTCGGGAATGTCGGTCGGCCGGGTGGCAACGCGCGGTTGCACCTGGCGCTGCAGGACGATGGTGCCGTCGCCGGCTTGTGCGAGCGGACACAACGGGACGCTGGCCGCGCCGCAAGCGAGCGTGACGAGAATGCCGACTATCCGTGAGTCGATGGTCCCCATGATGGCGGTTCCTTCTTGGTGCGCTGAGCCCTAACCAGCGGTACCAAGGTGGAGCAGGGGCCGTGCCGCTTTTAATCAGCTATTGAGAATCAATGACATGGCGTAAGGCCATGTGAGCCATCACGGAGCGGATGTCTCGGCGCTGATACAGGACGTTCGTACGAAAGCCGCGCGCGGGCCCTAGCACGCGGCCCGTATCACGGGAGAGGCGGATTCTGTTGCGCGGCTGATACACAACTTTGGGTGGGAAGGCCCGAGGCAGGGCCCGTCAGCGTTTGCGGCGTGTCGAGTGTTTCGCGTCGTTAACAGAATTGGGTCGTTTGTAGACTTTCTGGTACTTGAGTACAGCAGGCTTTTCAATGAATTAGGCATTTTGCATGATGGCGCGAACCCGTCCGGATTGCGGTTGTCTGCATCTTCCTGGCGACGAAAGGCAGCTCATTCTTGCTGAAGTGCCAACGCTTCCTCTGCTCGCGCTGCGCAAGAGAAATTTTTGTGAATTTCGTAGCGATCTGCGGGCAATGCATTAGCATGCCGACGCCGCTGCGGCGCTCACGCGCCAGGAGCAGGCAGCGGGATAAAACCATTAGAAACGTGCGAGCCAGCGTGCCTCGCGGGGGACAGTAGTATGGATCTGTGGAGCGCCTTTCAGGCCTTCATTCTTGGCGTGGTCGAGGGGCTTACCGAGTTCCTGCCGATCTCCAGTACCGGCCACCAGATCATCGTGGCGGACCTCATCGGATTTGGCGGTGAGCGTGCCGAAGCCTTCAACATCATCATCCAGCTGGCCGCCATCCTGGCGGTGGTCTGGGAGTTCCGCCGCAAGATCCTCGAGATCGTCTGCGGCCTGCCCACCCAGCGCAAGGCGCAGCGCTTCACCATCAACCTGCTGATCGCCTTCTTCCCGGCGGTGATCCTGGGCGTGGCCTTCGCCGACTACATCCACCACTACCTGTTCAACCCGATCACCGTGGCCGTGGCCCTGGTGGTGGGCGGTGTGATCATGCTCTGGGCGGAGAAACGCCAGCACGTGGTCCACGCCGAGACCGTCGACGACATGACCTGGAAGGAAGCCCTGAAGGTCGGCTGCTGCCAGTGCCTGGCGCTGATTCCGGGCACCTCGCGCTCCGGCGCCACCATCATCGGCGGCCTGCTGTTCGGCCTGTCGCGCAAGGCAGCTACCGAGTTCTCCTTCTTCCTGGCCATGCCGACCATGGTGGGGGCCGCGGTCTACTCCGGCTACAAGTACCGTGACATCTTCCAGCCCTCGGACCTGCCGGTCTTCGCCATCGGCTTCGTCACTTCCTTCATTTTCGCGATGATCGCCGTGCGCGGCCTGCTCAAGTTCATCGCCAACCACAGCTATGCGGCCTTCGCCTGGTACCGTATCGTGTTCGGCCTGCTGATCCTGGCGACCTGGCAGTTCGCCCTGATCGACTGGAGCAGCGTCAAACCCTGATCCGATAGTGAGTGAACGTGGAAAAGAACGGCACCATCAGCCGCTGGGACGATGACAAGGGCTTCGGCTTCATCCGCCCCCAGGCCGGCGGCAAGGAAGTCTTCCTGCACATCTCCGACTTCCGTGGCGACCGCCGCCCGGAAGCGGGTGATCAGGTCCGTTACGTCGAAGGCACCGGCAAGGACGGCCGTCCCCGCGCCGATCATGCCCGCCTTGCCGGGCTGGCCATCGATACCCCGGCGATTCGCCGCAAGCCCGCCGCGACAGCCACCCGCGAGCGCGCTCGCAGTGGCCGTGAAGTCGCCTTCCCCAGTGCGCCAAAGCGCTCTCTGGGCAAGGCGCTGGCAGTCCTCGGCGTGCTGCTCGCGTTGCCCGTCATCGGCTCGGTGCTCTGGCTGAAGGAGGCCTACTTCGTCTGGTTCCTGCTGCTCTATCCGGTCTTCAGCATCCTGGCCTTTTTCGCTTACTGGCGTGACAAGCGCAGCGCCGAGCGCAACGACTGGCGTACTCCCGAACAGAGCCTGCACCTGCTGGAGCTGCTCGGCGGCTGGCCGGGTGCTTTCCTTGCCCAGCAGGTGTTTCGCCACAAGACCCGCAAGCTGTCCTTCCAGCTGGTGTTCTGGGCCATCGTCGTGCTGCACCAGCTGTTCTGGATCGACTGGCTCAGTGGCGGCCGGCTGCTGAACTGGATCGGCGCACTCATGGGTCTGGGCGTCAACCCCGCGTAATCGGCGATCCCATTCAGGGACTGGCCCGGCGTCAGACCGGCCAGTCGTCCTTCGAGAAGCCTTCCTGCAGATAGTCGAGCAGCGCCCGCACCGCCGGAAGGATGCCGCGCCGGTGCGGGTATACCGCCTGCAGGTAGGCCTCCGGCTCGCTCCAGGCGGGGAGCACGCGCACCAGCCGGCCATCCTCCAGCTCCTCGGTGCAGTAGTGCAGCGGCAGGAGCGTCACGCCCAGTCCCGCCAGCGCCACATTCTTGCGCAGGTTGAAGTCTTCCACCGCCAGACGCGCCTCCAGGGCCACCTCCTTCACCTCGCCTTGTGGGCCGGTCAGCTTCATGTGCACGCGGCGATCGTTGTCGATGGCGCCAAGAACGGGCAGGGCGGCCAGGTCCTCCGGCGCACGCAGCTTGACGCCCTTGAGCAGTGACGGTGCGGCCACCAGCGCAGTCTTCGCCAGGCGCAGGCGCCGCGAGATCAGCGACAGGTCCTCATCCCCCGGTGCCCGCACGCGCAGTGCGACGTCGATGCTTTCATTGAGCAGGTCGACGCGACGGTTGGTCAGCATCAGCTCCAGGTTCACCTGCGGATACGCTGCGAGAAAACCGGGCAGCATCTCGTTCAGCGAGGTCTCCGCCAGCGCCACCGGGCACGACAGGCGCACTCGCCCGCGCGGCTCCGCGCTCAATTGCGCCGCTACTTCATCCGCCATCTCGGCTTCCACCAGCATCGCCTGACAGTGCCGGTAATAGCGTTCGCCCAGGTCGGTCAGCGCGAGTTTGCGGGTCGTGCGCTGCAGCAGACGCACATCCAGGCGCGCTTCCAGTTCGGCTACACGCCGCGACAGGCGCGACTTCGGCAGACCCAGCAGGCGCCCAGCGGCCGCGAAGCCGCCGGCTTCCACCACCTTGGCGAAGTAGAAGAGGTCATTGAGGTCCTGCATGGGATTGTCCTGCTGGTGAGACGAATCATTGCATTTTTGCCGACTTATCGAAGATTGGCCACATGCGTAGTCTTGCCTTCAACGACGAATTCCTCCGCCAACCCACTTGGCACCTTTCCTGGAGAACACACATGAAACTGCTGCACATCGACTCGAGCATCCTCGGCGACAACTCCACTTCCCGCCAACTGAGCGCCGAACTGGTTGCTGCCTGGGCCGCCGCTGAGCCGGGCGTCGAAGTCACCTACCGTGACCTGGCCGCCGACGCCATCAGCCACCTGTCCTCCGCCAGCCTGGTTGCCGCCGGCACCCCGGCCGAACTGCGCGACGCTGCCCAGAAGCATGAAGCCGCGCTGGGCGAGCAGAGCATCGAGGAATTCCTCGGCGCCGACGCCATCGTCATCGGTGCACCGATGTACAACTTCTCCATCCCCAGCCAGCTGAAGGCCTGGATCGACCGTATCGCCGTCGCCGGCAAGACCTTCCGCTACACCGAGAACGGCCCGGAAGGCCTGGCAGGCGGCAAGAAAGTGATCATCGTCTCCACTGCGGGCGGCATCCACGCCGGCCAACCGACTGGTATCGCCCACGAGAGCTACCTGGAACTGGTGCTGAACTTCCTCGGCATTACCGACATCGAGGTCGTTCGTGCTGAGGGCCTTGCCTACGGTGACGAACCGCGCCGCAACGCCATCGCAGGCGCCCAGGCGAGCATCGCCAGCCAGTTCGCCGCCGCCTGATCGCTGCCAGCAGAAGAAAAAGCCCCGCCGATGCGGGGCTTTTTTGTGCCCGGTCGGTACCGCCTGTCTGCGGGCACGGAGCGAGTCCCACTGGCGCGTACTATGCAGAGGTTCCCTCCAGGCGGCGTCCGACGGCCTCTGTACTCACCAGCAAGCCTCGTGGCGCCTGATCCGGAGACAAATCGGAGCGAACTGCACCATGGCGAGGCGCGTGTTCTGGTTCCTGCTGCTCGTTACCTTCAGTACCGCGAGTTGGGCGGCACAGGGCTGGAACGTGGGTTTTCACCGCCTGCAGGTGAGCGACCCGCTGGACCAGCAGCCGATGAAGGCCATCGCCTTCTACCCCACGCGCGCGCCCGAACAGCCCCTGCACCTGGGCAATTTCATCCTCGACGTCGCCTACGAGGGGCAGACCGCCAACGGCCGCTTCCCGCTGCTGGTGATGTCCCACGGCAACTACGGCACGCCGCTGGCCCACCGCGACCTGATCGCGGCGCTGGTGCGCAAGGGCTTCGTGGTGGTGACCTTGCTGCACCCCGGCGACAACCTGCATGACCACAGCCGCCTGGGCGCCAAGAGCAACCTCTACGGGCGGCCGCTGCAGGTGTCGGAAACCCTCAGTGCCGCGCTGCTCGACCCCAAGGTCGCGGCCATTGCCGATCCGCGCAAGGTCGGGGTGATCGGCTATTCCGCGGGCGGTGAAACGGCGCTGATCCTGGCCGGCGCCCAGCCGCGCCTGGAGCGGCTGATCAAGTACTGCCAGGAGCGCCCGGACGACGCCGACGCCTGCAGCGAGAAGGGCGAGGTGCGTGCCGATCGCAACGACCTGGTGCCCATGGCCGATCCGCGCATCGGCGCCTTGCTCCTGCTCGCGCCGCTGAGCCTGATGTATGGCGTCCACGAGCTGGAGGATGTGCAGGTGCCGGTGCTGCTCTACACCGGCAACGATGACCAGATCCTCGACTGGAAGAAGAATGCCGGCGCGCTGGCTCGCAAACTGCCGCAGCAGGCGGATCTGCGGGTGCTGGATGGGGCAGGGCACTTCGTCTTCATGTCGCCCTGTTCGGAGGAAGAGGTGGAAGCTACCCCGGACCTGTGCACCGACACCCAGCACCTGGATCGCAAGGCCATCCACCGTGACCTGGCGGCCTCGGCGGCGGAGTTCTTCGACGTCAGCCTGGGCAGTGCGACGATGCAGACGTCGGGGCGCTGATCACGCGCCATGCCCGCGAACCGCGGACAACGTCCGTGCCTGCCGAGAAACACCCAAGAAAAAGCCCCGCGCTTGGCGGGGCTTTTTCATTGCATCAAGGCAGTGATCAGACGATCACGCCCTGGCTGCGCAGGTAGTCATCGTAGGTGCCGCTGAAGTCGGTCACGCCGTTTTCCGACAGCTCGATGATGCGGGTGGCCAGGGAGGACACGAACTCGCGGTCATGGCTGACGAAGATCAGGGTGCCCGGATAGTTTTCCAGCGCCAGGTTGAGCGACTCGATGGACTCCATGTCCAGGTGGTTGGTCGGCTCGTCCATCACCAGCACGTTGGGGCGCTTGAGGATCAGCTTGCCGAACAGCATGCGGCCCTGTTCACCACCGGAAATCACCTTCACCGATTTCTTGATGTCGTCGTTGGAGAACAGCATGCGGCCGAGGGTGCCGCGTACCAGTTGCTCGCCGCCCTGGGTCCACTGGGCCATCCAGTCGAACAGGTTGTAGTCGTCCTCGAAGTCCTCGGCGTGGTCCTGGGCGAAGTAGCCCACGTCCGCGCTGTCGGTCCACTTCACTTCACCGGCGGTGGGCGCCATCTCGCCGACCAGGGTGCGCAGCAGGGTGGTCTTGCCGATGCCGTTCGGGCCGATGATCGCGATGCGCTCGCCAGCTTCCACCTGCATGCTCAGGTTCTTGAACAGCGAGCCGCCGTCGAAGCCCTGGCTGACCTTTTCCAGGGTCACCGCCTGGCGGTGCAGCTTCTTGTGCTGCTCGAAGCGGATGAACGGGCTGACGCGGCTGGACGGCTTGACCTCTTCCAGCTGGATCTTGTCGATCTGGCGCGCACGGCTGGTGGCCTGCTTGGCCTTGGAGGCGTTGGCCGAGAAGCGGCTGACGAAGGTCTGCAGCTCGGCGATCTGGGCTTTTTTCTTGGCGTTGTCCGACAGCAGGCGCTCGCGGGCCTGTTCGGCCGCGGTCATGTACTCGTCGTAGTTGCCCGGGAACAGGCGCAGCTCGCCGTAGTCCAGGTCCGCCATGTGGGTGCAGACGCTGTTGAGGAAGTGACGGTCGTGGGAAATGATGATCATGGTGCTGTTACGCGCCGTGATGATGTTTTCCAGCCAGCGGATGGTGTTGATGTCCAGGTGGTTGGTCGGTTCGTCGAGCAGCAGCAGGTCCGGATCGGAGAACAGCGCCTGTGCCAGCAGCACGCGCAGCTTCCAGCCCGGAGCGACGGCGCTCATCGGGCCGAAGTGCTGGTCCAGCGGAATGCCCAGGCCCAGCAGCAGCTCGCCGGCGCGGGATTCGGCGGTGTAGCCGTCGAACTCGGCGAACTGGACTTCCAGTTCGGCCACGGCCATGCCGTCTTCTTCGCTTATCTCCGGCAGGGAGTAGATGCGATCGCGCTCGGCCTTGACCTTCCACAGTTCCTCGTGGCCCATGATCACGGTGTCGATCACGCTGAAGTCTTCATAGGCGAACTGGTCCTGGCGCAGCTTGCCCAGGCGTACGCCGTTTTCCAGCATTACCTGGCCGCCCGAAGGCTCCAGCTCACCGCCGAGGATCTTCATGAAGGTGGACTTGCCACAACCGTTGGCGCCGATCAGGCCGTAGCGGTTGCCGTTGCCGAACTTGACGGAAACGTTTTCGAACAGCGGCTTGGCGCCAAACTGCATGGTGATATTGGCGGTGGAAATCAACTGACTGACCCTTGGCTGGACATGGTGCGCGCCGGGCGCGGACGGCGCGGGCGGGCAGGGAAGGCATGCGCTGTCGAAGAAGGCCGACAGGCGCCTGGCAAAGCCGCTCATTATGCCACAGCCGGGCCTGCGCTGCATGCTTTGCCGCTGCAGCGCCCGTGATGCGGGCGTATGGCGAGATCAGACAGTTGAAACCCTCCATGGTCCTGCATCAGAATTCGGTGTTCAGAATTCTGGTGGGGGCTGTATGAAAATCCTAAACGCTCAACATTCGCTCAGGCATTACCTGGAGCAGGTCAGCGGCAAGCTGATTACCGTGGTCTCGGCCTCCGCCAGTGAAACCGAGTCACTGATCGAAACCCTGGTGGAGAAGGGCAATAGCCTCGATCTGCTAGTGGGCACCATCAACTCGTTCAGTTCGCCGGACTTCATCGACTACTGCGTCCGCGATGCCGGCGCCAACGTCACCCTGCACGTCGACTTCCGCGCGCAGAACAGCGTGCACTGGAAACTGATCCTGATCGAGCCGGACGTGGTCGTGCTGGGTAGCGCCAACTTCACCGAAGTCGGCCTGAGCCTCACCCGTGACACCTGCACCGTGATCCAGGACGCGGCGCTCTACGCCGAGTACCTGGCGCGCGTGGCCGAGATCAAGGGCATGGAAGGCGTGGTGCTGGGTGAGGATTCGCCGGCTTTCGACGAGCAGCTGGAGGAATACCGCCAGAGCCACCGCCGCGTGCAGGCCAGCCTCGCGCGCAGTGCGCAATACCTGGACGGCGAGAGCTGGCTGGGCGACGAGACCAACCAGAGCATCCCGCTGTTCATCTGGTACAGCGACCATTCCGACGACTCCGAGGAGAAGGCCGAAGCCTTCCTGCATGCCAGCAGCGATGGCGTGGACTGGGACGACGTACGCGAGTTCTTCACCTATGAGTGCGCCGAAGGCGTGCTGCCCTACGAAGAGGGCGACATGGTGCTGACCGCACGCTGCAACGGCACGCACATCGGCTTCTACACCTTCGACCGCATCCTCTACCGCGACGGCACCTACTACATCTACTCCTACCGCAAGAAGCGCTACACCCAGCCGTTCAAGCTGGAGGACGCCAAGGAGCGCCTGAAGGACGTGATCCCGGAGTGGTACGAAGAAATGCGGACTTCGCTCAATCGCCACGACATCAATAGTGTGGTGCGCTAAGCAGCCATTCATCGGCGCACAGCCTGCGACCCGACGGTCGCGCGCTGTGCGACTTGGCATTCTGCACGATGATGGCTAGCATCCTGCCAATATCTCGACGTCGCATGCTGCAGTTGCGTGAGTCCGTCAGAAACCTGTCAGGAGGCAATGGATCATGCCGCAACTTCCCCCCGATGAAGTCCCCGTCCGCCGCCGCATGCGCTGGCATTGGCGACTGCTGACGCTGAAGATCTACATCCTCTCGGTGTTCCTGCTGGCCTGCATGCTGGGCGGCAGTGCGATGCTGTTCCTCAACGTGCTCAATGACACGCTCGAGCCGGCCCAGCGCCTGGGCTCCTTCGTGGCCGGCGCGCTGATCCTCCTGCTGTGCTTCCACATCCTGCGCATGGCGCTGCCGCCGATGCCCTGGCTGCACAGACGCCGCTCTCTGGAGTGAACCGCCTGCCTGGAAAGAAAGGCGCCAGAATGAAAAACGCCCCGTGGCAGCGATGCCAAGGGGCGTTTTCCTTCGAGCCAGATCAGATCATCAGAAGATGTTGACCGGGTACTCGACGAAGACGCGCACTTCGTTGCCGTCGTCGTTGTAGGAGCGGGCGTCGTTGGACACGCGCAGCCAGGAACCGCGCAGCTTGACCGACAGGTCCTTGGCCGGGCCGCTCGGTACGACGTACTTCAGCTGGTTGAAGATTTCGCGCTCTTTGCCGTTGCTGGTCTCGGCGGTCTTGATGTTGTCGCCGTAGACGTAGGCCACGGTGTAGCTCAGGCCCGGTACGCCGTACTCGGAGAAGTCCAGGCTGTAGCTGCCCTGCCAGGAACGCTCGTCTTCACCGTTGAAGTCCGACCAGTAGGAGTTGGCCAGCCAGATGGTGGTGCCGCCGTCGCCCAGGCCGCCCTGGTTCTGGTACCAGCCGTAGTTGTAGCCGGAATCACCGTTGTTGCGCTGGTGCGCGATCATGAAGGTGTGGACGCCGATGTTGTAGGCGGCCGACAGGCTCCAGATGGTGTTCTTGGTGCCGTCGATGCCGTTGTCGGAAGCGAAGTCTTCGTTCACACGGGTGCGGTAGCCGTTGAAGTCCAGGGTCAGGGACTGCTTGTCGGCCACCGGGATGACGTAGTTCAGGTTCATGTACTGCTTGCGAGCGACGTCTTCGCTTTCGTAGCCGTACAGCGAGCCGCTGAAGTTGTCGGTGAACTTGTAGCTGCCGCCGAACACGTCGATGCGCTTCAGGCCGCCGCTGTCACGCCCTTCGGCGCTCTTGCGGGTTTCCGAGGTGAAGCGGCCGACGTTCAGCTCCAGGCCTTCGATCTCCTTGGAGGTGATCAGGGTGCCGGTGAAGCTTTCCGGCAGCAGGCGGGAGTTGTCGTAGCTGAGGATCGGCAGGGCCGGCATCTGGTCACCGTACTTGATCACGGTGTTGGAGAAGCGAGCCTTCACTGCGCCACCGGCGCGGGCCAGGTCGTTGGCAGCTTCGCCGCTGTCGCCCTGCTTGAAGAAGTCGATGCCGGCAGCGCCGCTCTTGCCCTGGCCACCGTCCAGACGCAGGGCGTACATGCCGAACGCGTCAACGCCGAAGCCTACGGTGCCCTGGGTGAAGCCGGAGGTGAAGGTCGCGGTGGCGGCCTGGCCCCACTCGGCCTTGTCGTCACGACCGTGCTTGTAGTCGCGGTTCATGTAGGCGTTGCGGAAGAACAGGTCCAGGTGGCTGTCTTCGGTGAAGCCCTTGGCGGTGGACTGGTCTTCGGCCATGGCGGCGGTCGACGCGAGGATCCCCAGTGCGAGCAGACTGATCCGGTGGTTCAGCATCATGATTTCCTTAATGGTGCAGCGCCAGCGAACAGAAAGAAAAAAGCTCTCCGCCCCGAAGTGCGTGATCGGGGTAGGTGGAGTCCTGTGCTGGCATATTCTTTTGGTTGTATTCGGGGCGTGGTCGCCCCGGCGCCGCGGGATGATAGCAGAGGTTCGAACTTTTTCGTCCAGCCTCTGTCATGCTCTCGTCATGATTACCTGATCAGCGGTTTTGGCCGCCGAATCGCGGCGGCTCGCGGGGGATGGGCGAAGTCGCGGCAGATTGCCGCGTGACTGGCTCAGCGAGCAAACGAGCGCTGGAACAGCCAGAGGCTGAGGATCAGTCCGCTGAATGCTGCGAGTGCGGCGCAGAGGAAGATCGAGCCGAAGCCGAAGCCGTTGGCGACGGCACCCATCAGTGGCCCGGTAATACCCAGGGACACATCGATGAACAGCGAATAGGCGCCCAGTGCGGCACCCCGGCTTGAAGCGGGCACCAGGCCCACGGCTTCCACGCCCAGCGCGGGGAACACCAGGGAGAAACCGAAGCCCGTCAGCGCTGCGCCGGCGAGTGCCATCCAGGGCGTCGGGGCGCTCCACAGCAGGAGCAGGCCGAGGCTTTCCACCGACAGGCAGGCGATAGCGACACGGAAGCCACCGTGACGATTGATGGCATTGGCGAACAGCAGTCGTGCGCCGATGAAGCAGCCGCCGAAGGCGGTCAGGCAGTAGACCGCATCTTTCCAGCCGAGGCTGGCGTAATAGAGCGTGATGAAGGTGGCGATGGTGCCGAAGCCGATGCCGCCCAGTGCCAGGCCCATGCCGTGGGGCAATACCCGGCCGAGCACGTGGTGGAAAGGCATCCGCTCGCCATGCACCAGAGCGGCGGCACGCTTGGGCCAGGCCAGGGCGAAGCCGAGCGCGGCCAGCAGGACCACGCTGCCGCCCAGGCTGGCCAGCCCGAGCTGGCCGACCATCAGCACGCCCAGCGGCGCGCCGATGGCCAGGGCGCCATAGCTGGCGATGCCGTTCCAGGAAATGACTTTTGCCGTGTTCGCCGCGCCCACGCGGTCGATGCCCCAGGCGATCGAGGCGCTGCCGACCAGACTTTCCGAGGTGCCCAGCACCAGGCGCGCGACCATCAGCAGGCCGAGACTGAGCAATGGCAGGCCCTGCATCGCCCAGGAGCCGAGCATCAGCGCACCGCTGCCGGCGCAGCCGACCATGCCGTAGAGCACGGCGCGCTTGGGGCCGAGGGTGTCGATGACTTTGCCGGCGTACGGGCGGGTGAGGAGGGTGGCCAGGTACTGGATGCTGATGACCAGGCCGGCCATCACCGAGCCGAAGCCCAGGTCGCTGTGCACGTAGCCGGGCAGCACGGCCAGCGGAATGCCGATGGTCAGGTAGGCGATGAAGGTGAAAAGGACGACGGACACCACTTGCAGGGTGGTGGACGAGGACGAGCGGGAATCGGCGGACATCTGCTGCGGTTCGGTACGGCGAGTGGTCCTACATGATGGACCGGGTGTGGCGTGTAGGAAAGCTAGCTAACGAACTACCTGAAATATCCTCCGTCCGTAGGGCGAATAGTGCGTCAGCGTTATCCGCCGTTGTTTGGCCTGATCCAGGTTATGCGCCCTGCGCAGGCACCTTCAGTTGCCGACTTATTGGAGGAGCGGGTCATGCCCGCGATCGCGCGCATGGCGCTCTCCTACAGGAAACAATGGGGTCAGACTCGGCGGAACAGGGTGGGGTAATCGATCACCAGGCCATCGTCATCCACGCTCAACAGCGCCCTGAAATCGGTGCCTTCGAGGTTCTCGTACAGATAGTGATGGGAATCGACCCGTGTATAGCCCTGGCGCATCCGTGCCGGCTTGAGCTTCGGAGCCTCCAGGTAGACCACCGCCAGCTCGCGGCGCTCGCCGTCGGCCAGGTGCAGGCGGCGGATGGGGAAGGTATTGGTGAAGGGCGACGGCCAGATGTCGATGTCCACGCAGCCATCCAGGTCTTTCAGTGACACGCCCTCAGCGTTCTGCCAGTGGCCTTCGCCATCGGTCAGCAGGTGCAACTGATGCGTGCCGTGTGCGCTTTCCACGCTGAAAAGCGCTTCCCGCAAACGCCATTGGTCGTCCCAATCCAGCTGGTAATCGAGCTGATAGGACGGCCCGCCCGCTTCATCGATGGCACGCAACTGGCTCTCGGCGCGCAGCTCGCCCAGTTGCAGCGATTCCCAGCTGGCCGTCGGCGCGTGCCAGATGCCTTCCCAGTCGAGCGTGCGCATCAGGAAGTCTCCAGCACGAGGCCCAGGCGTTGGCGCTTGGGCAGGCGGGCGACCACCAGCTGGTGCGAGCGGATCAGCGCTTCGCGCAATTCGGCGTCGCCCATGGGGTAGGGGCGTTGCATGGAAATCCAGAAGGCTCGCGCCAGATAGGGCGCCGGGCGAATGCCGGGACGGTCGACGTAGCCCAGGAACAGCTCCGGGCCGACCTTGAAGGCCAGAGCGCCGTGGCCGCTGTCGAGAAAGTCGAGGATGGCGAACATCTTGTTGCCGGCCACCGAGAATACCCGGTTGCTGCCCCACTTGATGTCTTCGCGGGCGCCGGGTAGTTCCAGGCAGAAGCGGGCGATCTGTTGCGGGGGCATGGGCGTGCGTTCCTTCGGTCAGGCGCGGCTTCGATCAGTCACGGCCTTGCTCAGTCACGGAAATAGACTTCGACCAGATGGTAGCCGAACTGGCTTTTGACCGGCCCATGAACCACGCCGACCGGCTTCCTGAAGATCACCTGGTCGATGCTGCGGACCATCTGTCCGGGGCGAACCTCGCCCAGGTCGCCACCGCGCTTGCCGGAAGCGCAGGTGGAATGCTTGCGCGCCAGGGCGGCAAAGTCCTCGCCCTTGGCCAGGCGCTGCTTGATCTGCTCGGCTTCGGCGGAGGTCTTGACCAGGATGTGGCGGGCCATGGCGACGGGCATTAGTTGGGTCCTTGAATGAAAGCGTCTGGGCGGCATTGTACGGCAGCAGTGACACAGGTCGCATTTCGCGATGGGTTGCATTGTCTGGCGTAGGAGCGCTCCATAGAGTCAATAAGCCAATTCTTATTTATAGGACGCTGCTTACAGACGGCGTCCGCCGCCACCTTGCGTACGGATGCAGTTCAATGGATATCCAAGCGATGCTCAAGATCCTGGCCACCCAGGATGGTTCGGATCTTTACCTCTCCACCGGTGCTCCGCCTTGCGCCAAGTTCAATGGGGTGCTCAAGCCCCTGACCAACGAACCGATGAAGGCCGGCGACGTCGCCCGCATCGGCTACGGGCTGATGGACGAGGAGCAGCGCGCGGAGTTCGACCGTGAGCTGGAGATGAACTTGGCGATTTCCGTCGCCGGCGTCGGACGCTTCCGTATCAACCTGTTCAAGCAGCGCAACGAAGTGTCCATCGTGGCGCGGAACATCAAGCTGGATATCCCGCTGTTCGCTGACCTGAACCTGCCCGAAGTGCTGCTCAAGGTGGTGATGGAGAAGCGTGGCCTGGTGCTCTTCGTCGGCGGCACCGGCTCGGGCAAGTCCACCTCCCTGGCGGCGTTGATCGACCACCGCAACCGTAACAGCGGCGGCCACATCATCACCATCGAAGACCCCATCGAGTACGTGCACCGGCACCGCAAGTCGATCATCAACCAGCGTGAGGTGGGCGTGGACACCCGCAGCTTCCATGCCGCGCTGAAGAACACCCTGCGCCAGGCGCCGGACGTGATCCTGATCGGCGAGATCCGCGACCGCGAGACCATGGAGCACGCCCTGGCCTTCGCCGACACCGGCCACCTGGCAATCTCCACCCTGCACGCGAACAACGCCAACCAGGCGCTGGACCGCATCATCAACTTCTTCCCCGAAGAGCGCCGGCCGCAGCTGCTCAACGACCTGGGCAACAACCTCAAGGCCTTCGTCTCCCAGCGCCTGGTGCGCACCCAGGACGGCAAGCGTCGCGCGGCGGTGGAGGTGCTGCTGGGCACGGCGACCATCAGCGACATCATCAAGCGCGGTGATTTCAGCTCGATCAAGGAGATCATGGACAAGTCCCGTGCGCTGGGCATGCAGACCTTCGACCAGGCGTTGTTCGACCTCGCGGTGGAAGGGGCGATTACCGAGGAAGAAGCGGTGAAGAACGCCGACTCGGCGAACAACCTGCGTCTGAAGCTCAAGCTCTACAAGGACAACCCGGGCAGCGTCAGCAGCGCTGCCACGCCTGCGGCGGCCAAACCCGTTGCGCCAGCACCGGCGCCGGTTGCCGCTCCGGTAGCGGCGCAGCCGGTGGAGGCTTCCAGCTGGGGGCTGGAGCTGGCCCTGGAGGAGATCGAGGCGGAAGACGCGGATAAGCCGGCAGGCCAATAAGCCGCCAACCGAACGGAAAAAGCCCCGGTATGCCGGGGCTTTTTCATGGGCGATGGATGCTCCTGCAGGGCCGACGTCTGTTCGCGAGTGCCCGATTCAACTTTGGCGCCGGGAGTATCGGCGGGGCTCACCGTTTCGTAGGGCGAATAACGCGTCAGCGTTATCCGCCGTGAATGGCTCGGCGCATAACCTGTTCCAGGTTATGCGCCCTACGGTTGGTGATTGATGGGTAGCTACAGCAGCGACAGCGGATAACTGATGATCAGCCGGTTCTCGTCGAAGCTGTTGGTGCTGCCCCAGTCGCGGCGCATGGTGGAGTTGCGCCACTTGATGTTCAGCGTCCTGAAGGTGCCGCTCTGCACGGTGTACGCCAGCTCGCTCTCGCGACCCCATTCACTGCCGTCGTCGGTGCTGGCGTTGTGTACGTTGCGGCCCTGGATGTAGCGGTTCATCAGGGTCAGGCCGGGAACGCCGAAAGCGGCAAAGTCATAGTCATGGCGCAACTGCCAGGAACGCTCCTTCGCGCTCTCGTAGCTGGCGTTGAAGCTGTCGTTGGCCAGGGTGCCGCCGCTGGTGCCGTTGACGCGGAACCACTCGTCCTCGCCCATGACCTTCTGCAGGCCGAGATAGAAAGTGCTCGCACCGTACCTGGCCGAGAACAGCCCGGAGAAGGTGCGGTTGTCCAGGTCGCCGGCACGGGCGCTGCCGTCCTCCTTGCCCCAGAAGTAGCCGATATTCGCACCGAGCACCCAGTCGCCCAGTGGCTGGCTGTGCTGCAGTTGCAGGTACTGCTGCTGGTAGATGTCCTTCAGCTGGGCATTCCACAGGCCGATCAGCGTGCGGTCGCCGTTGAAGCGGTATTCGCCGCCGGCAAAGTTGAAGCGGTCGGAGGTGAAAGCTGGGCGGTTGAACAGCGACAGGTCTTCCATGCTCGCGTCATTGCGCGGGCTGTTCTGGCGGAACTGGCCGCCATAGAGGGCCAGGCCGTCGATTTCCTTCGAGGTGACCTGCGCGCCCTGGAAGGTCTGCGGCAGCGAGCGCCCGTCGTCCGAGCGCAGGATCGGCAGCACCACCATCCATTCACCGGCCTTGAATTCGGTCTTCGATACCTTGGCCTTGCCGGCGACCGCCAGGCGCCCGAAGTCGTCGGCGGGGCGGCCGTCGTCGTGGGTCGGCAAAAGCTGGGTGCCGGCCGTGCCCTTGCCGCCGTCGAGCTTCAGGCTGTACAGCCCGAGCACGTCCAGGCCGAATCCGACGGTGCCCTGGGTGTAGCCGGAGCGGGCGTCGAGGATGAAGCTCTGGGTCCATTCCTCTGCCTTGTCCTGCCGGGCATCACCGACGTAGTTGCGGTTCATGTAGAAGTTGCGCAGCAGCAGGCTGGTCTTGGCGTCTTCGAGAAAACCGCCGTCCTCGGCATGGGCCAGGACGGGCAGGGCGGGTAGCAGGCAGGCGCTGATGGCGAGGTGGGGCAGGTGGCGGAGCATGGGTGTTCCCTCGGCATTCTTGTCGTTGTTCGGGGCGAACGGAGTCCTCCGCGCGGATCTGTCGGGAGCGGCGGATGGAGGTTCAAGGCGGTCAGCGAGCGCGGATCAGTCGATCAGCCAGGCGCGACGGAAATGCGAGGGTGAGGGTGCAGACAATGAGCGGAGGCGATACACGCGCGCAGGCGTGCCAGGGAGAGCGTGAGCATGTGAACGGACCTTTCTTATAGTTGTTGGCGCCGCATCGGGGCGGCGGCTGGGGCCATAGTGGTGGTCCGCGGCGGCTCGCCGCAATTCGCCCGAGGCGTATCTGTTCGCTGTTCGAACACGAATTAACCAAATGGAACATTTGTGTAGGGAGATTCCGCGTAGCATGGCCGGAATAACGCCGCGCGGGACTGTCATCGCCCGGCCTTGCAGCGGACCCGCGAGGTCCGCGCGCCGGCGTGGGGTGGGTTCTTTCCCCGGTGCAACTTGCTAGGCTGTCGAGTCGCGTACGCCAACCTTTCTGCCCAGTGATTCCGTGAGTCGATGAGTACCAGCCAATCGCCGTTGTCCGGCGTCCACCAGCCCTTCAAGGGCATCCTGCTCATCGTCCTGGCGACCTTCCTGTTCTCCAGCCACGACGCGCTGTCCAAGTACCTGGCGAGCATCTATCCCATCGTCATGGTGGTGTGGGCGCGCTATGTGGTGCACACGCTGCTGATGGCGGGCATCTTCCTGCCGCGCGCCGGCCTCGCCGTGCTGCGCACCCGCCACCCGTTCCTGCAGACGGCCCGCGCGCTGTGCCTGCTGGGTACCAGCTTCCTGTTCACCACCGGCTTGCAGTACATCCCGCTGGCCGAGGCGACCTCGGTGAACTTCCTCGCGCCGTTGCTGGTGACGGCGTTGTCGGTGCCGCTGCTGGGCGAGCGGGTGACTTTCGGGCAATGGTCGGCGGTGATAGTCGGCTTCATCGGCGTGCTGATCATCGTCCACCCCGGTGGCGACCTGTTCACCCCGGCGGTGCTGCTGCCGTTCGGCTCGGCGCTGTGCTTCAGCTTCTACCAGTTGCTGACGCGCAAGCTCAGCCAGGTGGACAGTCCGACCACCAGCAACTTCTTCGCCGGACTGTGCAACACCCTGATCGTCAGCGCGCTGGTGCCGTTCTTCTGGCAATGGCCGGGTTTGGTGCATGGCCTGATGATGCTGGCCCTGGGCACCTGCGGGATGACTGCGCACCTGTTCCTGACCCAGGCCTTCAAGCATGCCGCGCCGGCGCTGCTGGCACCGTTCAGCTATTGCCAGATTGTCTTCGCCGGGCTGCTGGGCCTGGTGATCTTCGGCCATACGCCGGAGCCGTCGGCGTTGCTGGGTATCGCAGTGATCTGCGGCAGCGGGCTGGCGGCGGCGTGGTTGCAGAGTCGCAAGCGGTAGATCCGGACTTTTTCCGCGATCGCGGGCATGGGCCGCTCCTACACGGGACTCATCATTCGATTTCGAACAGGCCGTGGCGAATCGGCCCGACCTGCAGGCGCTGGCGTACGTCATCGTCGATGCGCGGATCGTCCGGCTGGTACAGCTTTACCTGGCGATAGGCGCTGATGCGGTTGATCTCCGGGCCCAGGTATTCCCAGACCACGCGGGTGCACGCCGGAGTGCGGCGGTCGCCGCTGGAGACGCCGGTCTTCAGGCCGTTGAGGCGAGTGATGCGGCTCTTGAAGCTGGGAATGAGGATGGTCTGGCTCATCTCGTTGACGGTGAGCGACTCGTAGTCCATCAGGAACAGCCGGTCCTGCAGCTGGAAGGCCGCGCCCAGGTAGCGGCAGCGCACCCAGTCCTCGGCCTGCACGTCGGTGCTGCTGGAACGCTCCTGGCGCTCCTGGCGCTCGAAGAGGAAGTTGCCATCCTGCTCGTACAGGTGCACCAGTGACAGCAGGATCGAGCCGGGCACCGACATGCAGTTGGAATACTCGAAGTAATAGCCGCAGTAGCGCGACAGGTTGCCCGCGTGGTCGCGTAGCGGGCGGAGCATCTCCAGCAGCGGGTCGTCGCGCTGCACGTTGGCCGGTGAAGTGCCGCGCGCACCGATCAGGCGGGCGAACTGCTCCGGCGGCAATTGCAGCTCGTAATCCTCGACGCCGAAGAAATCTCCAATTCTCTTGAGGTTGAAAGGAGTGGGCTGGCTCTGCCCGCCGAGGTACTTGTTGAACTGCGCGCGGTTGATTGCGAGCTTGCGGCAAACCTCCGAGATAGAGCGGTAGTGAGCGCAAAGCAGCTTGAGGTTGGGGCCGAGGTTTTCGGACATTCGTGCCAGGTCCAGGTGATGCGACTGGCGCAATTATAGCGTCAGGTAGCATCAATTCGTAGCAAGCCGCGAAATTGTTTCGGGAGGCTTCGGGCGCAACCATGCGCCCCCAGTGAGCGGGCCAGCCCCAGGCCCGTGCTCCCACAATAACAATCGAGGCCCCAGCACATGCTCGACGCGATCAACGATTTCCTCTCCGGGAAAGTCCTCATCGTCCTCATCGTAGGACTCGGTGCGTACTTCACCATCCGCTCCCGCTTCGTCCAGTTCCGCCACTTCGGCCATATGTTCGGCGTGTTCAAGGAGTCGATCCGCGGCCAGTCCGGGCAACTGAGCTCGTTCCAGGCCCTGATGCTGAGCCTCGCCGGTCGCGTGGGCGCCGGTAACATCGCCGGTGTCGGTATCGCCGTGACCCTGGGTGGCCCCGGCGCCGTGTTCTGGATGTGGGTCACCGCGCTGGTGGGCATGTCCAGCAGCTTCTTCGAGTGCACCCTGGCCCAGGTCTACAAGCGCAGCGACGGCAACGGCCTGTATCGCGGCGGCCCGGCCTACTACATCCAGCACGGCCTGAAGCTGCGCTGGATGGCCATGACCTTCGCGGTCCTGCTGCTGGTTACCTACGGCTTCGCCTTCAACGGCCTGCAGGCCTTCACCGTGACCCACTCGCTGCAGAACGCCTTCGACATCCCGGTGCTGTACTCGGGCATCGCCCTGGCCGTGCTGCTGGCCGTGGTGTTCTTCGGCGGCATCCAGCGCATCGCTGCGGTCTCCGACCTGCTGGTGCCGGTCAAGACCCTGGCCTACATCGCTGTGACCCTGTACGTGATCGTCACCCAGATCGAACTGGTGCCGGGCATGCTGACCACCATCGTCAAGAGTGCCTTCGGCCTGGAACCGGCGTTCGCCGGCCTGCTGGGTGCGGCCATCGTGATGGGCGTCAAGCGTGGCGTGTTCGCCAACGAAGCGGGCCTGGGCAGTGCGCCGAACGTGGCCGCCGTCGCCGCCGTGCGTCACCCGGCCTCTCAGGGCGTGGTCCAGGCGTTCAGCGTGTTCCTCGATACCTTCGTCATCTGCACCTGTACCGCGCTGCTGATCCTCCTCTCGGGCTTCTACACCCCGGGCTTCGAAGGCGACGGCATCACCCTGACCCAGAACTCGCTGGCCGCCGTGGTCGGTGACTGGGGCCGTATCTTCGTCAGCGTCGCGCTGTCGCTGTTCGTGTTCACCTGCATCACCTACAACTACTACCTCGGCGAAAACGCCCTGCAGTTCATCGTCGGCCGCAGCCGTTCGGCGCTGATCGCCTTCCGTGTACTGGTGCTGGGCCTGATCCTCTGGGGCTCGATGCAGAACCTGGGCACCGTGTTCGCCTTCGCCGACATCACCATGACCTGCCTGGCCTTCGTCAACCTGGTGGCCCTGGCGATGCTGATCAAGACCGGCCTGCGCGTGATGCGCGACTACGACGAGCAGCGCGCCGCCGGCATCGAGCGCCCGGTGTTCGACGCCAGCAAGTTCGCCGACCTGGACATCGACCACGATGCCTGGCGCGATGCCCACAAGATCAACTCGACCGCTCCGGCCCACGGCAGCCTGCCGGCCCAGGGCTGATCCCCCTCGGACCAAGGTCTGACACGCGGGGCCGGGACTTCTCCCGGCCTCGCGGTTTATCCTGTGAACTTTCCTACAAGAGCACTGGCATGCGTCGAGTGAAGAACCTCTTCGTCCTCTATACCGGCGGCACCATCGGCATGCTGCAGACCGCCGAAGGCCTGGCGCCGGCTGGCGGATTCGAAGCTCGCATGCGCGAACAGCTGCAAGGCCACACCGAGATTCGCCTCGACTGGTCCTTCGCGGAGCTGCAACCGCTGCTCGACAGCGCCAACATGACCCAGGCCAACTGGCTGGCCATGCGCGACGCCATCGTCAACGCGGTGGAGCAGGGCGGCCATGACGGCGTTCTCGTGCTGCACGGCACCGACACCCTGGCCTACAGCGCCGCGGCATTGTCGTTCCTGCTGCTGGGGCTGGATGTTCCGGTGATCCTGACTGGCTCCATGCAGCCCATGGGCGCGCCGGGCAGCGATGCACCGGGCAACCTGCTGGGCGCACTGAAGGCGCTGGAAACCGGCGTCGAGCCGGGTGTATGGCTGTATTTCAACGGCGAGCTGATGCATGGCGCCCGCGTCACCAAGCTGCGCAGCGACGCCTTCGATGCTTTCGCCGTGCTGCCGCGCGAGCGCAAGGGTGCGCATGCAGAGTCGCTGCCCGGCGAACTGAGCTATCGCCAGCCGCGCCAGCCGGTGAATCTCGCGGTGTTGCCGCTGTTCCCAGGCCTGCGCGCCGAGCACCTGCGTGCGCTGCTGGGCAGTGGCGTTCAGGCACTGCTGCTGGAGTGTTTCGGCAGCGGCACCGGCCCTTCGGACAACGAAGACCTGCTGGCTGCGCTGCGCGAAGCCCACGCCCGCGGCGTGGTGCTGGCGGCGATCAGCCAGTGCCCGCAGGGGTATGTGGCATTCGACGTGTATGCCGCTGGCAGTCGCCTGCGTGATGCCGGGTTGGTGTCCGGTGGCGGCATGACCCGCGAAGCGGCGCTCGGCAAGCTGTTCAGCCTGCTGGGTTGCGGCCTGCCGGCTACGGAAGTGGAGCGGCTGTTCGCCCTCGATCTGTGCGGCGAGCGCGTCGACTGATCGACTGATTGATCGAAACGGAACGCGCCCCGCTCAGGGGCGCGATTCTTCCAGCGGCACGTTGAGCACCTCGCGCACCAGCATGGCGATGCTGCTCACGCCCATCTTTTCCTTGATCTTGGTGCGGTGCACATCGACCGTCTTGACGCTGATGTTTAGCTCGCGGGCGATGACCTTGCTGGCCTTGCCGTCCACCACCATCATCAGGATTTCCCGCTCCCGCCCGGTGAGCAGGTCCAGCTTGTGCTGCAGGTTCTGCTTCTGCTCCTGGCCCGCGTGCACCTGCACTGCGCTTTTCAGCGCCGCCTGGATGCGGTCCAGCATCTGCTGCGGGTTGTAGGGCTTCTCGACGAAATCCAGCGCGCCGTTCTTCATCGCCTTCACCGACATCGGGATATCGCCGTGGGCGGTGACGAAGATGGTCGGCAGGTTGATGCCCTTGTCGTTGAGCATCTCCTGCAGCTGGAAGCCGCTGGTCTCGGGCATGCGCACGTCTAGCACCAGGCAGGCGGGGAGTCTGGGGTCGTATTCGCGCAGGAACTCCTCGGCGCCGCCAAAGCAAAGCGATTCGATGCTGACCGATTCGAGCAGCCAGGCGAGGGAGGTGCGC
The DNA here is from genome assembly GCF_014852215.1 of Pseudomonas sp. PDM19. Lineage (NCBI taxonomy): Bacteria > Pseudomonadati > Pseudomonadota > Gammaproteobacteria > Pseudomonadales > Pseudomonadaceae > Pseudomonas > Pseudomonas sp. PDM19. The sequence continues at coordinate 1,142,359 of NZ_JACVBG010000001.1, forward strand.
AGGTCCTTGTCGTCGTCGACGATGTAGACCACGGGTTTTCTAGCTTCCATCAGGCGTTGCCACTTTCTTTCTTATCGTTGTGAAGCTGCACGTAGGCCGCGTACGCCGGGCTTTTGCCGCGGTCGTCGGAATGGCATGACCCGGAGCATACCCATAGTCGCCGGTGCTGACGATAAAGAAACCACCTAGATGACTAGCGGCCCGCCCCCCCAAGCGTGGTGATCGTCTGAATATGGCGCGCCGCCGCGCTGCCCTACGCTGGCCCCATACAAGAAAGGCCGGGCGTGCCGGCCACTCCAGCACATGCCACTCCGGCAAACAGGAGCGAAGAAATGGCCAACACCCTCAGCCAGACCCAGATCGACTTCCGCAACGCCATGGCGCAGCTGCCGGCGGCGGTGAACATCATCACCACCAATGGCCCGGAAGGCCGCTGCGGCATCACCGCCAGCGCGGTCTGCTCGGTCACCGACTCGCCGCCCACCGTGCTGGTCTGCGTCAATCGCGGCAGCGCTACCCACGATGTGTTCCGCAGCAACGGCCACCTGTGCGTCAACGTGCTGTGCGGCGAGCAGGAAGAGCTGGCCAAGCACTTCGCGGGGATGACCAAGGTGTCCATGGAAGAGCGCTTCACCTGGGACCTCTGGGACGACGGCTATGCCGGCCTGCCGGTGCTGCGCCAGGCGCTGGTCAGCCTGGAAGGGCGGATCAGCGACTGCAAGGAAGTCGGCTCGCACACCGTGATGTTCGTCGAGCTGGAAAAGGTCGCGGTGCGCGAGCGCCAGGACAGCCTGGTGTACTTCAACCGCGTGTTCCACCGCGTTGACCGCGAGGCCGTGCGCTGCGCCAGTTGATCCTTATCTAACAACAAGAACGAGGTAATCACCGTGACCCTGAAGATTTCCCAGACTGCCGACATCCAGAAGTTCTTCCAGGAAGCCAGCGGCGCGCTCAATGACGCCGGCAACCCGCGCGTGAAGCAGTTGATCCTTCGAGTGCTGCAGGACTCCGCCAGGCTCATCGAAGACATGAACGTCACCCCCGACGAATTCTGGAAAGCGGTGGACTACCTCAACCGTCTTGGCTCCCGCCAGGAAGCCGGCCTGGTGGTCGCCGGCCTCGGCGTCGAGCACTACCTCGACCTGCTGCTGGACGCCCAGGATGAAGCTGCCGGCCTCAGCGGCGGTACCCCGCGCACCATCGAAGGCCCGCTGTATGTGGCCGGCGCGCCGCTGTCTGAAGGCGAAGCGCGGATGGACGACGGCAAGGACGCGGGGACCGTGATGTTCCTTTCCGGCCGCGTGTTCGACCCGCAGGGCAAGCCGCTGGCCGGCGCCGTGGTCGACCTCTGGCACGCCAACACCCAGGGCACCTACTCGTACTTCGACAGCACCCAGTCCGAGTTCAACCTGCGCCGGCGCATCGTCACCGACGCCGAAGGCCGCTACAAGGCCCGCAGCATCGTGCCCAGCGGCTACGGCTGCCCGCCGGACGGCCCGACCCAGGAGCTCCTCGATCAGCTTGGCCGCCACGGCCAGCGCCCGGCGCACATCCACTTCTTCATCTCCGCACCGGGGCATCGCCACCTGACCACGCAGATCAACCTCGCGGGCGACCAGTACCTGTGGGACGACTTCGCCTATGCCACCCGTGACGGACTGATCGGCGAGGTGCGTTTTGTCGAGGACGCGGCTGCCGCCAAGGCGCGCGGCGTGGAAGGGCGCTTCGCCGAGATCGAGTTCGACTTCCAGTTGCAGCAGGCGGTTTCTGCCGATGCCGAGGATCGCAGCAACCGTCCCCGCGCCTTGCAGGAAGCCTGATTCCCGCCAACGCTCCGACTTTGCCGGTAACCCCGACGTAGGGTGGAGCGATACCCATGGCTGTCAGCGCACGGATTGATGGGTATCGCTGCGCTCCACACCATCCTACGTTGAGCGCTCTGTAGCTCCGCAGTTGGGCTGTCTACAGATCAACGCTGTGCCAACACTGTAGGAGCGGGCCATGCCCGCGACCCGCGGACAACGTCCGCTGTATTAGGAAGCGTTCAGTTCAGCCCCGCCGCTCCCTATGCATCAGCCAGAGGAAGTACGGGCAACCGATGAACGCCGCCAGCAATCCTGCCGACACCGGCCACGGATAGGCGATGTTCCGCCCCAGCCAGTCCGCCACCACCATGATCAGCGCTCCGGCTACCGCGCTCAGCAGCACTTGCGGTGCCGCGCGGCGCACGCCGAGGTGGCGGGCGATGTGCGGACCGATCAGACCGACAAAGCTCAGCGGGCCGACGATGATGGTCGCGGTGGCGGTAAGCACCGCGGCCGTCAGCAGAATCATCAGGTGGCTCAGGCGCAGCCTCAGTCCCAGGGCAGTCGCCGTGCCGTTGCCCAGCGTCAGCAGGTCCAGCGGGCGAGCCAGCAACAGGCTGACGCCAATCATCAGTGTGCCGACCACCAGCCCGGTGCTCGCCGACATCACGTCCACCTGATAGGTCGAGCCGGTCATCCAGCTCATCATCGCCGTCATGCGCGGGTCGCCGCTGGCCAGCAGCAGGGTGCTCAGCGAGTGCAGCAGGGTCGTCAGGCACACGCCGGTGAGCAGCAGGCGCTCGGCATTGAAGGTCTTGCGCCAGGCGAACCACAGCAGCAGGCCGAGGGTGAGCAGTGCGCCGATGCTGGCTGCCGGGACCATGTAGGCCTGCGGCTGCGGTATCACCAGGAACAGCACCAGCACGGCAATCGCCGAACCGGAAGTGGCGCCCAGCACTTCCGGGCTGGCCATGGGATTGCCGGTCAGGCGCTGCACCAGCAGGCCGGCGACGGCGAGCATGGCGCCGGCTGCCAGTGAACCGAGCACGCGCGGCAGGCGCCATTGCGCGATGGCGTCGCTCAGGCCGGCATCGCCCCAGTGCCAGCCGTTGGCATCCACTGCGAAGTAGATGGCCGGCAAGGTCAGCAGGCCGAGCAGGACCGCCGCGCCGATGATCAGCCGCCACGGGTGCTCGCGCTGTGGCTTGGCCGGCGCCGGGCGCGGCACGATACCACCGCTGCGCTGGCGGCTGAGCAGCCACAGCAGCAGCGGCACGCTGAAGATGCCGGTGAGGATGCCCGCGGGAATTTCCCCGGCGAAGCGCGACAGTTCGCGGGCGATCTGGTCGACCACGCAGAGCAGCGCGGCCCCCAGCAGTGGCGCCCAGACCAAGCGTTGCTTGAGCGTGCGCGCACCGCACAACCGCGCAATGGCCGGTGCGGCAAGGCCGACGAAAGCCAGCATGCCCACGGCGCTGGTGACGAACGCACTCAGCGCTACAGCCACGGCCAAGCCCATTACGCGGGTACGCAACAGGTTCACGCCCACCGCGGCGGCACCTTCATCCTCCAGCCCCAGCACGGCCAGCGGGCGCACCATCAGCAGCGCGATGACCATGGCCACTGCCAGGCGCGGGGCGAGGTAGAGGGCGCCGTCCCAGCCACTCTGGTTCAGCGAACCGGCCTGCCAGAGCAGCAGGTCGATCAGATAATCGTGGTTGAACAGCACCAGCAGCGCGTTGAGCGACACGCAGTACAGGCTGATGACCATGCCGGCGAGGATGAAGCGCAGCGGCGACAGGGTGCGGCCCCAGGCGAAGGCAAACAGCAGGCAGGCCGCCAGTGCCGCGCCGGTCAGGGTGACGGCTTCCAGGCCGTGCACCAGCAGGGTCGGGGCGAAGATGGTGGCCGCCGACAGGGCAAGGTTGGCGCCGGCGGAGACGCCGAGGGTCACCGGTTCCGCCAGCGGGTTGCGCAGGATCTGCTGGAACAGCGTGCCGGCCAGGGCCAGCGCGGCGCCGGCCATCAGGCTCACCGCCAGGCGCGGGAAGAAGCTGAAGTGCAGCAGCACCTGGCGCACGTCGTCCAGGTCCGGCGACCACAGTGCCTGCCACCAGAGGTCGCGGGGCAGGGCGCCTTGCAGGCCATGGAACACCAGCAGGCCAGCGAGGGTCGCCAGCACCAGCGTGCAGATCGCCGGGCCAAGCGGCAGACCGCTGCGCGGGGCGGCGAGGCCGAGAGTCGATTCAGACATGGGCGACCTCCGTGGCGCTGTCCAGGTAGGCGGCGATGCGTTCGGCGAGGTCGAGCACCGAAGCGGCGCCGGCGTAGGGGTAGAAGCGCTGCAGCGTCAGGGTGTGGCCCTGGCGCACGGCGGGGAGGTTGGCCCACAGGTCGTTGGGCTGCCGCAGGCTTTGCAGGCGTGCCGAGGTGGTGGGGATGTCGACGTAGACCAGGTGTGCGTCCGGGCGCTCGGCCAGACGCTCGATGCTGACCATCGCCAGCCCCACCGGGCCGACGGGCCCTTGCCAGGCATTCTCGACGCCCAGGCGGTCGAGCACGTCCTGCACCATGCTGCTCCTGCCATAGACAGCCGCGTGGCGACCATCCTGGTTGAGCACGGCCACGCACACCGGCGGCAGTGAGCGGCTCGCCAGTTTCGCCCGCAGCTCGGCCAGGTGCTGCTCGCCCGCGGCGATGTAATCGGCGGCGACCTGTTCGACGCCGAGGCGCCGCGCCAGGTCGTTCATGAACCCGGTGGTGGCGCGCCAGGCGCCGTCAGCGGCCGGGTAGATGGCCACGCGTTCGGTCGGCGCGATGCCGTTGAGGCGGCGCTCCAGGGTCGGGGTCATCGGGTCGCTGAGGATCAATTGCGGTTGCAGCTGCTGGATCAGTTCGAGGTTCGGTTCCCAGTAGGGACCCACGTCACGCACGCTCTCGGGCAGCGGCTGAGTCGGCATGCGCACCCGGTAGTAGCGGTCGTCGGAGATCGCCAGGGGCGGTACGCCCAGAGTCAGCAGCGTCTCGGCGGCCACCCAGTTGAGCGCGATGATCCGCGTCAGGCGCTCGCCAGCGAACACCGGCAGGCCGGAAGCGCAGGCCAGCCCGCCGATGGCGAGGCCCTGCAGCAGGTGGCGACGGGTGAGGGACATGCACTACTCCTCGCGTGAAACAGGCTCTTGAAACAACAAACGCTTGAAACAACAAAGGGCCCCCTGCGAACAGGGAGCCCGGAAACAGCAGGCGGAAGCAGCGCGCGGCCGCCTCCGCCAGTGCCTTACCAGCTGTACTTCACGCTGGTCATGACGGTGCGGCGCAGGCCTGGGTAGCAGGAGATCGGGCTGTCGCAGGTCGCGGCATACTCCTCGTCCAGCAGGTTCTGGGCGTTCACCGAGAGGGTCACGTTCTTGTTCAGCGGGTAGCTCACGCCGGCGTCGAACAGGGTGTAGTTGTCGACGTGGTAGGTGTTGGCGTTGTTGCCGTAGAGCGAGCCGGTATAGCGCACGCCGCCGCCGATGGAGAGACCGTCGACCGCACCTTCGTGGAAGGTGTAATTCAGCCAGCCGTTGGCCATGTGCTCGGGCACGTTGGCCGGGCGGTTGCCTTCGTTGGCGTCGTTGCTCTTGGTGATCTTGGCCTTGGTGTAGGTGTACGAGGCCAGCAGGTCCCAGTTCTGGTCCAGCTTGGCCTTCAGCTCGGCCTCGATGCCGCGCGAGCGCTGCTCGCCGGTGGCCTCGCTGAAGCCGGTCGGCACGCCGTTGGCGTTCAGCTGGTTGGTGAGGATGTTTTCCTTGGTCAGCTCGTAGGCGGCCAGGGTGATCAGCAGGGTTTCGTCCGGCTGGAACTTCACGCCCGCTTCGTACTGGTGCGCTTCGCTGGCCTTGAAGGCGCTGCCGTCGGAGCTGATGCCGGTGTTGGGCACGAAGGACTCGGAGTAGCTGACGTAGGGCGCCAGACCGAAGTCGGTCAGGTAGGTCAGGCCGACACGACCGGTGAAGGCGTTGTCCTTCTGCATGCTGTGGGCGCCGACGTGGTTGTCCAGGTCATTGCGCACGTAGTCGTAGCGGCCGCCGGCGGTGAGAATCCAGTGGTCGTCGAACTTGACCTGGTCCTGCAGGTAGGCGCCGATCTGCTCGATGTTCTGGTCGTAGTCGATGGACTGGATGCTGTTGCCCTTGTTCGGACGCGGAACACTCTGGCCGTACACCGGGTTATCCAGGTTCAGCGACGGGCCGAGGGTGCGCCAGCGCGCGACATTGGCGTCCTGCCAGCTGTAGTCCGTGCCCATCAGCAGCGTGTGCTTGATAGAGCCGGTGTCGAAGTTGGCCTGCAGCTGGTTGTCCAGGTTGAAGGTGTCCATGTGCTGATCGAAGCGATCCGCGGTGCGGATGATGTTCCGCCCCACCTGCAGTTGCGGCAGCAGGTTGTTGAAGATCAGGTCGACCTGGCCGTAGCGCGCGTTCTGGCGGAATTCCCAGGTGTCGTTGAAGCGATGGCGAAACTCGTAGCCCAGGGTGTACTGGTCCTGGTCGAAGTGGTTGTAGTTGTGGTCGCCGAGCAGGGTGCCGGTGGGGTGGCCGTTGACGCTGTAGTCGAAGATCGAGCCGGAGTTGCGGTCACGCAGGAAGTCGGTGAGCACGGTCAGGCTGGTGTCTTCGTCCGGCGCCCAGGTGAAGGACGGGGCGATGTAGTAGCGGTCGTCCTTGACCTCGTGGCCGTCGTCGTACTCGGCCTGGGTGTTGGCGTCGCGGGCCAGGCCCACCACGCGGTAGAGGAACTGGTTCTGGTCGTCCAGCGCGCCGCCGAGGTCGAACTGGCCCTGCTTGCGGTCATGGTTGCCGCCAGTCAGCTCGACTTCGTTGATGTGGTTGGCAGTGGGCTTCTTGCTCACACGGTTGACGATACCGCCGGCGTCACCCATGCCGAACAGGCTGGAGGACGGGCCACGGACCACGTCGATGCGCTCGAAGGCATAGGGCTCGCTGCGAAAGAAGGCGTAGCTGTTGTTCTGCTGGCGCAGGCCGTTGAGGTAGTCGCTGGTGGCCTGGGCGTTGAAGCCGCGGATGTACATCCAGTCGAAGCCTTTCGGGTCCAGGCCATAGGCTTCCACCTTGACGCCGGGCACGTAGCGCAGTGCTTCGGTCACGGTCTGCGCGCCCTGGGCGTCCATCTGCTTGCGGGTGATCACCGAGATCGACTGGGGGATTTCCAGCAGCGGGGTGTCGGTCTTGCTGCCGCTGTTGGAGGTGCGCGGCACGTAGCTGTCTTCACCTTCGACGGTACCGGTGATGACCTGGGCGGACATGTTCAGGGTGTCGCCGCTGGCGGAGTCGGCGCCCAGCAGGGTCACGCGGCTGCCTTCGACCTGGTACTTGATGCCGGTGCCCTGCAGCAGGCGTTCCAGCGCCTGGGCCGGCTCCATCTCGCCGCGCACGCCGGGGGCGCGCAGGTTCTGCACCTGGCTCTGGTTGAAGACGATCTGCAGGTTCGACTGCGCGCCCAGGCTGGTGAGCGCGGAAGCCAGGGACTGGGCCGGGATGTCGATACGGACCGGGGCGGCCTCGACGGCGGAAGCCGCCAATACCATCCCCAGGGCGGTGGCGCGGACCAGGCGGGCCAGAGGCTTCACCTTGTGCTGGGATTGCAGCGCGTAGCGGTTGCGACTCACTTGTTTAGCTCCTTTAACCTTGAAGGCATGATCTTGTAATGCAATTTCTAATAAGAATGATTCAGCTTTATGTGACGCGCCGGCTGGAAAAAACCGGAAAAATCCTTTCGATCTTTTTTTTTGCTGAGTGACGGCGGCAGGAAAGGGCGGCCGTCCAGGCCGCCGGGCCGTCAGTGCATGGCCATGCCGGAACCGCCTGGTGGCGCTGTAGCGCGGTGCTCCTCGATCTCCACGATCTGCCCGGCGCTCATGCGCAGCAGGCGATCCGCGACGTCGAAATAGCGGTCGTCGTGGGAGATCACGATCAGGGTCTTGCCCTGGGCACGCAGCTCGGGCAGCAGCTCGGTGTAGAAAATCCGGCGGAATTCCGGGTCCTGGTCCGCTGCCCACTCGTCGAACACCAGCACCGGGCGTTTCTCCAGCCAGGCCTGCACCAGTGCCAGGCGCTTGCGCTGGCCGGTGGACAGATCGGTCGTCGAAAATTCCTGGCCCTGCAGGCTGACCTTGTGGGCGATTTCCAGGCGCTCCAGGTAGCGGCCGGCTTCTGCCGGAATGTCCTGGCTGCCCTTGAGCAGGTCTTCGAAGAGGAAGTAGTCGGCGAAGATGGTGGTGAACAGCTGGCGGTAGTCGTCGCGGCCGGTGTCGGTCACCGGTTCGTCATTGAGCAGTAGCTCGCCGCCACGAGGGGCATAGAGGCCGAGCAGCAGCTTGATCATGGTCGTCTTGCCACAGCCGTTCTCGCCAGCAATGAAAAGGATTTCGCCACGGCTGACCTTGAGGTTCAGCGGGCCGACGCCGAAACCACGGGAGCCGTCGTCGGTGGGGTAGTGGTAGGCCAGGTCGCGCAGCTCGATGGACTGGAAGTCCAGCGGCTTGCGACCGTCATCGGCCAGCAGCAGGTTCGGCTCCGGCGAGGAGAAGCGCACCGACAGCTCGGCAATGCGGCGGAACGCGACCTGGGCGCGGGTCACCACCGGCAGCTGGCCGATCAGACCTTCCAGCGGCCCCTTCATGTACAGCAGCACCAGGATGAAACCGGACAGGGTGGCCTGGTCGGTGCTCGGCCACAGCGACTGGTAGGCCAGCGCCACGCCGATGACGATGAAGAACAGCGTCGAGCCGAAGCCCTTGGCGACGTTGAACAGGTTGATCGAGCGCAGCTGGATGTCACAGATTTCGTCGGCGGTACCCTGCAGGCGTTCGCTGTAGTGCTGGAAGCGGCGCGGACGGCTGATGCGCAGCTCCTTGGCGCCCTCGGCGATGGCGCGGTAGTGCTTCTGCAGTTCGTCTTCCTTGTCCCGTGCCTCGAAGAAGCCCTTGATGCCCTTGGCCCGCGCGACGTACTGCACGGCGCTGCCGACGACGATGGCGATGGCGGTAGCGAGGAACATCGGCGGCGACAACCAGGCCAGGTAACCCAGGCAGCCAAGCGTGGTAGTCAGGGCGACCGCCAGCGGCGCGAAGGCGAAGGCGAAATCGCTGATGGTGTCGATGTCGTGGGTCAGCACCGGGATCAGGCGGTGGCTGCGGTAGCGCTCGATCTGCTCGATGGGCGCGGAAATGATCTTGCTGCCCAGGTCCTTGCGCAGCCTCGCGATCACATGCTGGCCGACATAGTTGGTGCCCATGTCGGAAATGATCGAACCTATCAGGGCGATGGCGCAAAGGCCGGCGAACCCCAGCAGCAGGCCGGCCGGCATGCCGCCTGGCGAATGCAGGCTGTAGTTGATGGTGGCGAGCAGCGCGGTGATAGCAGAGCCACCGAGAATCCCCAGCAGGGTCGCTGCGGTCAGCGGCAGCCAGTGCGGCCGCAGCAGTTTGAGCATCTCGGGGAAGGCGCTTGGAGCGGGTGTTTGCATCGTCTTTTCCTGGACCCGGCCTGCCAGTGGGCAGGCCGCACAACGGGGCGAGACGGCGCGCGAATCAGGAAATCATCGGCAAATCCGAATCGTTCCTATCAAGACGAATGAGCCGGAAGAAAACTGAAGAGAATTTGCGAATTTGTCGCAATTAAGAAGACGCAGGAGATCGTGGCGGAACCGTCCGCCGTGTAGCGCCGTGATGGAGACCCTGTAGGAGCGGGCCATGCCCGCGATCGCGCGCATCGCGCGCTCCTACAATGGTTGGGCCTAAAGCTGCGCGTAACGGCTGGCGAGAACGGTGCGCCCCTGGTTGTCCTTGCGCAGCTCCAGCGGCAGCACCTTGGGCAGCGAATCCACCAGCGCCTGCAGGTCGTCGGTGCGGTAGATGCCGCCGATGCGCATGGCAGCAACGGTGGCATCGTCGAGGAACACAGGCTGCTTGAGGTAGCGATTGATCAGCGGGATGGCCGACTGCAGCGTCAGGTCATCGATCACCAGCTTGCCTTCGATCCAGGCAATGGCGCCGGCGGGCGCGACCTGGGCGAGTTCGATGCGCTGGCTGCCCTGGCTGTAGCGCGCCTGCATGCCCGGCGTGAGCTGGGCGCTGTTGCCGTCGACGCTGTCGGGCGGGCTGACCACCACCGAGCCTTCGAGCAGGGTGACCAGCATCTGGTTCGGGTCGGTCCAGACGTTGAAGCGCGTGCCGGTGACCCGCACGCTGCCGTTGTCGGTATAGACCGAGAAGGGCTGCAAGGTGTCGTGTGTAACGCGGAAATACGCCTCGCCACCGCTTTTCAGCCAGGCGCTGCGGCGGTCGCGGAAGTCGGCGAAGAACAGCTGCGAGTTGCTGTTGAGCTCGACTTTCGAGCCGTCCGCGAGCTCCACGTCGCGTGCGCCAGGTTGTGCGGCGTAATAGCCGACCTTCGAAGGCAGCCAGCCGGCTGACCAGCCTGCCGACCACACGGCGCCGATGGCCACCAGCAAGCCAGCGGCCACGGCGGCGATGCGCTTGCCGCTGCGCGGGCGGCGAGCGCTGCTGCGGGGACGGCGGCCGTTCAAGGGGGTAGGTGCTATCGGGGCGGGTGCGACCTGCGAAGTCGGCGGCAGCAGCTCCGAGAGCTGCCAGATGTCCAGCATTGCCTGGTATTCGACCTCGTGCCGCGAGTCGAGCGCGAGCCATTGCGCAAACTCGGCGCGCTCGGCATCGCTGCACTCTTCGTCGTGCAGACGCGCGCACCAGTGCGCAGCTTCGGCGCTGATGCGGTCATCGTCGAACGGGGAGGGGGAGCTGGTCATCGGGAATCTCGGTAAGGCCGTTTGCGGCCGATATCACACTTTCTTTTCGCGTTGATGCGAGTGATTATAAATAAGCCTGACTCGGACTGTCAGCAGGCGCCTACAGCCTCGACTGTTTTTCATAGGATGCCCGACGGGGTGGAAAGCGCGTTCATCCGGTATTACAAGGAACTGGTCCTGTACCTCAATCGCAGCCTTGGCGACCGCCAGGCGGCCGCCGATGTGACACAGGAAGCCTTCCTGCGCCTGCTCGACCGCAAGGGTGACGAGCATATCGAACAACCCCGCGCATTTCTCTATCGCACGGCGGTCAACCTCAGCATCGACCTGCACCGGCGCGGCCGCGTGCGCCGCACCGAAGAGCTGGAAACCCTCGATCGCGAAGGTTGTCTCGACGAGCGCTGCCCGCAGGAAGCAGCCAGCCAGCAGCAGCAACTGCAATTGCTCCAGCGCGCCCTCGGCGAATTGCCCGAGGCTTGTCGCCGCGCCTTCGTGCTGCGCAAGGTCGAGGGCTGCAGCCATGTCGAGATCGCGCAAGCCCTGGGCATCTCCCGCGACATGGTGGAGAAACACATCGTCAACGCGATGAAGCATTGCCGGCTGCGCCTCAAGGCCTGGGATGGTCAGGACTGAGGCTGGTCACACACCCTGCCGGAGCGGGCCATGCCCGCGATCGCGCGCCTGGCCCACTCCTACAAAGGACAGACGTGCCGATCTCGCCTGGATTTAGTCCCACGCGGCCCGCGCGGGTTTTCCGGGAAAGATTCCGCCCTCGATCGCAGCTCGTCATTCTGAAATTTTCATGACTTAGTGAGAATCATTCTAAATTTCCCCAGGCCTGTCTCGTCTCTCCAGATAACGCGCTATCGACAGCGCAAATCATGGGCGACACGCAGGAGCGAGCGCCAACCGCCGGCTGGCGGAGCGCTCCAGGCAGAGCAGTAAGCCGCCGACTCCTGCGTGGTCATGCCCCACGGCCATCGCGATACAGGACATTGGCACCATGACCCAGATGATCACCCCGACCTACGACGTGCTCGGCATCGGTTTCGGCCCCTCCAACCTGGCGCTGGCGATCGCCCTGCAGGAGCAGGCGCGACGCGAGGGTCGCCATTACCACGCGCTGTTCCTCGACAAGCAGGCCGACTACCGCTGGCACGGTAACACCCTGGTGGCGCAGAGCGAGCTGCAGATCTCCTTCCTCAAGGACCTGGTGACCCTGCGCAATCCCACCAGCCCGTACAGCTTCGTCAACTACCTGCATGCGATGGGCCGGCTGATCGACTTCACCAACCTGGGCACCTTCTATCCGTGCCGCATGGAGTACAACGACTACCTGCGCTGGGTCAGCGAGCAGTTCGCCGAGCAGCGCGTCTGCGGCGAGACTGTCAGCCGTGTCGAGCCGGTGCAGGGCCCGGACGGCATCGAGCTGGTCAAGGTGCTGTCCACCGACGCCCGTGGCCACGAACGCTTCCGCCTGGCCCGCAGCGTGGTGGTGAGCACCGGGGGCACGCCGCGCTTCCCGTCGGCCTTCAGTCACCTGCGTGACGACCCGCGCGTGTTCCACCACGCCCGTTACCTGGAATGCATGGCCAGGCAGCGCTGCAACCAGAACGAGCCGATGCGCATCGCGGTGATCGGCGGCGGCCAGAGCGCGGCCGAAGCCTTCATCGACCTGAACGACAGCTTCCCCTCGGTGAAGGTCGACATGGTCCTGCGCGCGGCGGTGCTCAAGCCGGCCGACGACAGCCCCTTCGTCAACGAAATCTTCGCCCCGCGCTACACCGACCTGGTGTTCAACGAGCCCAAGGCCGAGCGCGAGAAGCTGATCCAGGAATTCCACAACACCAACTATTCGGTGGTGGACCTGGACCTGATCGAGCGCATCTACGGCATCTTCTACCGGCAGAAAGTGGCCGGCGTGGATCGCCATGCCTTCCTCTGCCGCCGCAATGTCGAGGCGGCCAAGGCTGACGCCGACGGTATCGAGCTGACCCTGCGCGACAGCGCCACCGGGGCGGTGGAAACCCATCGCTACGATGCGGTGATCCTCGCCACCGGCTACGAGCGCAAGTCGCACCGCGAACTGCTTGCGCCGCTGCAGGAGTACCTGGGTGACTTCGAAGTGGGCCGCGACTACCGCGTGCTGGCTGACAAGCGCCTGCATGCCGGCATCTACCTGCAGGGCTTCACCCAGGACAGCCACGGCCTGAGCGATACGCTGCTGTCGGTGCTGCCGATGCGCGCGCAGGAAATCGCCGCGTCGATGTTCGAGCACCTGCCGCCGCACGAGACCGCGCAAAAGCCGACGCGCCCGCTGACTGCGGAAAGCGCCTGACCCGCAAGGCCCGGAATCGATGTCCGGGTCGAGTAAATTTCTGCCGACCCTGCTCGTCATACGAGCGGGGTCGTTGCATTCACGAAAGGGAACCCACCATGACGCCCAGTTTTTCCCTGCCGCTGCCCGATGGCCGCAAGCTCTCCGCCGATCTCGGAACCCATGGCCTGACCCTGCTGCTGGACGGCCAGCCGTTGTTGAGCGCGCAACGCGAAGGTGAGTGCTGGCAGCTGAGTTCAGCGCCAACCACGGAGGCGCTGTGGATGCTGGCCTACTGGACCTTCGCTGGCGATGCACAGAGCGATCGCGTGCAATTCGCTGCCGCCAATGTCCCGGTCGAAGCTCTCGAGCAAGGCCTGGTGAGCCTCGACGACGTTGGCGGGCGCCTGCAGATCGAGCGTTCCGCGTTCTGGCAACTGCCCGCCGCCTGGCACAGGGGCTTGGCCAGCGCCAACTATCCGCAGGTCTATCGCATGAGCGGCGGACGCCGCCATCCGCTGCGCGCACCCAAGCCGCAGGGTGAGGTCTATCGCCGCTTCGACGCCAAGCTGGGCCAGTGGATTTCCCTGCGCACCCTCGACATCGAACTGGACCTGGAACGCTTCAATCGCTGGCAGAACAGCCCGCGCGTGCTGGAGTTCTGGCAGGAGGGCGGCACCCTGGAGCAGCACCGCGCCTACCTGGAAAAAGCCGCCGCCGACCCGCACACCACCACCCTCATCGGCTGCATCGACGACGAGCCGTTCGCCTACTACGAAGCCTACTGGGCCAAGGAAGACCGCATCGCGCCGTTCTACGACGTGGGCGACTACGACCGCGGCATCCATATGCTGGTGGGCGAGGAAAGCCACCGTGGCCCGCACAAGGTGGAAAGCTGGATGACTGCGCTGGTGCACTACCTGCTGCTGGATGACCCGCGCACCCAGCGCATCGTCGCCGAGCCGCGCGCCGACAACGCGAAGATGATCGGCCACATGCAGCGCCTGGGCTTCTGGCGCGAGAAGGAATTCAACTTCCCGCACAAGCGCGCCGCGCTGATGGTGCAGAGCCGGGAAACCTTCTTCGAGCGTTGCGGCCTGTGCTGACAGCGGTTCGCTGCGTGCCTGAGGGCTGCCGGTGATCGCAGCCCTCGCTCCCCTGTATTTCGGTGAGTTCGCCAGCTACCGCGAGGTGCTGGTGACTCGCGACGATCCTCGGCCATCGATCCCGGCGCGTGCCTTGCTGGAACGGGAGATGCTCGACAGCGTGCTGCGTCGCTTCGACCCGCCCCATGCCGATGGCGACCGACGCGCGCTGGCTTCGCAGTGGTCCAAGTGGTACCTAGTGCGCCTCATTCCACCAGTGGTGGCTGCCGCGTTGGTGCTCGGTCGCACACTGCCGCTGGCGTTCGATGAAGTGGACGTGGTGCTGGATGCCCAGGGCGTTCCCGAGGCGTTCAAGTTGCCGGGCGAGGGCGGGCCTTTCGCCGCGCCGCCGGATGATCCGTTCCAGCGCTTTGCCCATCTGCTGGAAGGACACCTGCAGCCTTTCATCCAGGTTCTCGCCGCCGAGGCGCGCCTGTCGCCGAAGGTGCTCTGGAGCAATGCCGGCAACTACCTCGAATGGTTCCTCGGCGAGATGGCCAGGCTGCCGCCCCTGGCCCCGATGCTCGGCGACGGCCGCGAACTGCTGGAGACCGAGCGCCGCCCGGACGGCACGCGCAACCCGCTGTTCAAGCCGATCCAGTATGTCGAGGTGTCCTGCGAGCAGCGGGTCAACGGCCTGTGGCGACAGCGGCGCACCTGCTGCATCCGCTACCGGCTGGGCAGCATCGGGCACTGCGACAATTGCCCGCTGATCGACGAGCCGCCGCCGGAAGCGAGCGACCTGTAGGGCGGATAACGCGTCAGCGTTATCCGCCAGTCAAAGCTGAGCGTGAACGTAGGATGGTGTGGAGCGCAGCGATACCCATCGAGTTTCGCGCACCCGCAGCAGCATGGGGTATCGCAAGCTCCACCCATCCTGCAAATGTGCTCGCCGCGGAGGGCGGCGGTTTGCCCCTATAGGGGCTCAGCGCAGGTAGCTGATCGGCGACCCATCCACCGGATTGCTCAGCACACCCATGGGAATCCCGTAGATGTCTTCCAGCGTCTCCCCGTGCATCAGTTCCGCCGGGGTGCCCTGGGCCAGCAGGCGGCCGCCGTGCAGGGCGATCAGGTGGTCGCAGTAGCGCGCCGCCATGTTGATGTCATGCAGCACCACCAGCACGCCCAGGCCCAGCTCGCGGCTGAGTTCGTGGACGCGGGACAGCACCTCGACCTGGTGGGCGATGTCCAGCGCCGAAGTCGGCTCGTCCAGCAGCAGGTAGCGGCTGTTCTGCGCCAGCAGCATGGCCAGCCAGACGCGCTGGCGTTCGCCGCCGGAGAGCAGGTCCACCGGGCGATCGGCAAAGGCCAGGGTATCGGTGAGGTCCAGCGCGCGGTCGATCTGCTTGCGGTCCTCGCCGGTGACGCGACCCAGCGCGCCGTGCCACGGATAGCGGCCGAAGGCGACCAGTTCGCGCACGGTCAGGCCGTCGGTCTGCGGCAACTGCTGCGGCAGGTACGCCACCTGGCGCGCGAAATCGCGGTTACCCCAGTCCTGCAGTGGCTTGCCATCGAGGCGGATGCTGCCGCCGCTGGCCTGTTGCTGGCGAGCCAGCAGCTTGAGCAGGGTGGACTTGCCCGAACCGTTGTGACCGATCAGGCCGATCATGTTGCCGTCGGCCAGCTGCAGGCTCAGCGGTTGCAGAAGCGTGCGACCGGGGACGCTGAAACTGACATTTTCCAGTTCGAACATGGGGTCATCCGTAGCGGCGGCGTGGCCGGAAAAAGCGGGAGCCCGACTCTAATCCAATTGCTAATGGTTATCAATTTTCCATGGCGCTGCGGAACCGTCGGATTGATTGCCTGTCACTGTCGCAAACCGCTTATGATTCAACGCTGTAACTGATCTGGTAGGACCCATGGAGTCTGCTATCGAACGCTACAAGCGGCTGGTTGCCGAAGCCCTTGCGCGTTATTTCCCCCGTACCACCGAATACCTGCGCGCCGAGCGCGAGGCGGCGCAGCCCAAAGCCGGCGCGCGCGGCAAGGCAAAGGGCAAGGCGAAAGCAGCGGGCAAGGCGAAAGCAGCGGGCAAGGCACCCGCCAAGCGCGGCGCCAAGGCCCGGAAGGATGGCGACGCGCCTGCGCCCAAGCGCCAGCGCACGCCGACCGTTGCCGGTATCTACGGCACCGCCAGCGCAGCGGATGAGCAGCGCGCCCTCGACATGCGCCAGCGCGTGGCCCAGGCGGCTGCCCACGGGATAGTCAGCCTGCCCTCGGACGAACAGTGGGCGATGATCCTCGCGCCCGAGCCGCTGACGCGCATCTTCGCCGGCGCCGGGTCCGGCAAGTCCACCACCCTGGTGCTGCGGGTGGTCTACATGCTCTGCCACCTGGGGGTAGATGCCGAGAAGGTGACGGTGATTTCCTTCACCAACGCTTCCTGCGCACAGCTGCGCGAGCAACTGGTGAAGGTGCTTGGCTACTGGGGACATCCGTTCGATGCGGCGCAGGCGCGGCAGTGTGTGCGCACCTTCCACTCGGCCATGGGGACCCTGGCGAAAGTCGCGCTGAAGAACCCGCGCTGGTTCGAGCAACTGGACGAACGCGACCCCGCCAGCGAACTGGACAACCCCTTGCTCGCCGGCCGCCTGCGCCCGGCGCAGCAGCGCCTGCTCAAACAGGTCTACCAGCAGTGCTACGCCGAGCAGCCGGCGTTCCGCACGCTGGTGCACCAGTTGCTGGAGCTGCCGCCACCGCCGGAAGCGGGCGAAGACGGCAAGCCGCCACGCATCGGCAAGGCGCCGCTGGATGCCTTCAAGCTGCCGGGCGAATTCACCGCGCTGCCGCTGTTCGAGGCGTTCTACGCCCAGTCCGGCTTCATCGAGAGCATCGGCCTGCGCATTGACCAGTTACAGCCGCAGAAACTCGCCTGCCCGCCCCGCGAGCGCCAGTTCGTCGAGGCCCTGCAGCTGTTCTGGGCGGCCTTCGATGCGGCCTTGCAGGAGCAGGGCCTGCTGACCTTCAACCTGGCGTTCCAGCGCCTGACCGACCTGCTCGGCGACGGCAAGCTGCCGGCCGAAGCGCTTGCGCCGTTCCAGCACCTGCTGATTGATGAGTTCCAGGACGTCTCGCCGCAGATCGTGCAATGGCTGCAGGCGCTGCACCGCGACCTCGCCAAGCGCGGCGAAGCGGTCAGCCTGATGGCCATCGGTGATGACTGGCAGTCCATCTACGCCTGGCGCGGCAGCTCGCCGGAGTTGTTCATGGACTTCGACCGGCACTTCCCCAGCAAGGGCCGGCGCAAGAGCCGCGTGCTGCTGCTGGAGACCAACTACCGCAGCATCGACCCGGTGATCCGCGACGGCGAGCGGGTGCTGGTTGGCGTGGCCAACAAGCAGGCCAAGACCTGCCGGGCGTTCAAGACAGCAGAGGCGGGCGACCACGGGGTGAAACTGGTGCAGCGCTTCGACGCGCGCAACAGCCTGCCACTCCTGCTGGAGGAGATCCGCAAACAGTGCGAACACGTCGCTGCGCGCGGCTCGCGGGAGAAAACCGCCGTGCTGCTGCTCAGCCGGCGCAATGAAACGTTGCAGACCATCCTCGGCGAGCTGGACCGCAAGCTGCCGGTGAAGGGTATGACCATCCACCGAGCCAAGGGTTTGCAGGCGGAAGTGGCGATCATCGTCGACGACTGCGCGCCGCCGGAGAAACACCCGCTGCGCAGCGCGCTGTACGCGGCCTGCGGCTTCTTCGCCAGCAGCTACGACCAGGCCCAGCAGGACGAGCAGCTGCGCCTGGCCTATGTGGCGATCACCCGTGGCGTGAGCCGGGTCTTCTGGTTCACCCGCAAGGCCCAGGGGCCCACGGCGATCCTGGCGCTGCGGCGCAGCGTGGAAACCGCGCCGGCCTGAGCCCGAAGCGGGCGATCAGTCGTCGCGGGTGAGGACTTCCAGCAGCTCGATCTCGAACAGCAGGTTGGAGTTGGGCTGGATGTGCGCGCCGACCTGGCGCTCGCCGTAGGCCAGGTGCGCGGGCACGAAGAGCTTGCGCTTGCCGCCGACCTTCATGCCCATCAGGCCCTGGTCCCAGCCCTTGATCACCCGGCCGGTGCCGATCACGCACTGGAACGGGCGGCCCTTGTCCCAGGACGAATCGAAGACGGTGCCGTCCTCCAGGGTGCCCCTGTACTGGGTGGTGATCAGGGCGCCCTTGACCACGGCCTTGCCGTCGCCGACGACGATATCTTCGATCTGCAGTTCGCTGCTCATGGCGTTCTCCGGTGCTGCGGGTGCGGCACGAGCGCCGCGAGGGCGTGCGTTTTCGCAGGATTCGTCGGCAATGGCAAGCCATGCGACTCAGGTGGCGAGGTTGCGCAGCTGGCCTGTCGCCACGCCGATCAGCGTGCGCAGGCCCATGCCGAGGATGACGACCGTCGCGGCGGCCAGCAGGAACAGCGCCACGCCATTGGTGAAAGGCCCGGGCGCATGACCCGCGTAGCGCAGCGCGCAACCGGCTGCTGCGGCCAGCGGGAAACCGACCGACCACCAGGCCAGGCGGAACGGGCAGTTGCGCGCCAGATGGCGCAGGCGCCCGGCGAGCACCGCCAGCATGAACAGGGTGAGCATGTACAGGGCGCTGGCGAAGTGGTCGATCTCGCCGACGATGCTGACATAGGCGGAGAAGCCCACCGCAAAGGGCGCCAGCAGGATCAGCAGGGAAGGCTGCAGGCCAACGCCAAGCGGCTCCTCGAACAGCAACCGCGAGAGGATCAGGGTGAACAGCGGCACGGCAAAGAACAGCGCCACCGCGAGGGAAAAGAAGGCGACGTCGGCGGCGCCCGGCCACTGCAGCAGCGGCACTGCCAGCGGGATATCCGCCAGGCCCACCACCGGGACAATCCAGGCCGGTGTGGCGTGGGCCGCTTGCTGGCGTTGACCGAGCCAGCGGGAAATGATCAGCCAGGCGAACGGCAGCATGCCGGCCGTGCCGATCAGCCAGCAGGCGCGGGCCAGGAACAGGCTGTAGTCGACCAGGGGAATGGGCAGCAGCAACAGGCTGATGAACAGTGTGCCGAACAGGTTGCCAGCGATAGGGTGGAGGAATTCCGCTTTCACTGAATGGGGGCCGGTGACGGCCTTGATTGCGTAGCCGATGCCAACGGCGAAGAACGCCAGCAGCGCCAGCAGGCCGATGGCTTGCGACACCCACGGTGGTGCGCCGTAGATCAGCGTGGCCAGCTTCCAGGCCGACGACAGGCCCGCGAGCCCCATCACCGAGCCGAACAGGGCGACCGGCAGGTAGCCGAGCCGGCCTTCGCGGGCGGTTTCCTTGGGAGCACCAAAGGCAGCAGCAGTATCGATGTTTTCTGTCATAGGCGAATCTTCCCTATCGGTACGCTGAGCAATCCGAGTCCGTTGACTCCGTCGTCGCACAGCGTAGACGGGAAAGATCCTTCGGCAATACCTCCGTGGGTGAATGGCGCGGCGGGCCTACACCGCCATTTCCCCAAGAATCCATTCGCGGAAGGCCTTGACGCGCGGCTCGTCGGCGCTGGCCTGCGGATAGACCAGGTTGTAGGCGTAGTCCTCGGCGACCCGCACGCCCAATTCGAACGGTTGCACCAGCAGGCCCTGTTCCAGCTCGCGGGCGACCATGGCGTGGTCGGCCAGGCCGACCGCGCCGCCCTCGAGCACCGCCTGCACCACGTGGCTGGTGTCCTCGAAGGTGACGCAGCCGCTGGCGTCGAAGTCCTCCACGCCGGCCGCCGCCATCCAGCGCGACCAGTCGGGCCAGGGCGCGCCCTCGGTTTCACACACCACATGGCACAGCGTGTGGGCCTGCAGGTCGCGCGGCTCGCGCAAGGGCGGGCCGTCTTCCAGCAGGCTCGGGCAGCACACCGGGACGATCTGCGTATCGAACAGGCGCTCGGCCAGCAGACCGGGATAGCGCCCGCTGCCGAAGCGGATGGCCAGGTCGATGTCGTCGACGGCGAAGTCACGCAGCTCGTCGCTGACGTCGAAGCTGAGCTTCAGCCCCGGATGCAGCGCGCGGAACTTGGGCAGGCGCGGCAGCAGCCAGTGGGTGGCGAAGCGCGCGGTGAGCGAGACCCGCAATTGCTCCGAAGTGCGTGCCAGCCGTCGCGCCCGCACGGTGGCGCGGTGCAGCAGGCCGAGTGACTCTGCCGCCGCTTCCAGCAGCAGCGCGCCTGCCGGGGTCAGCTGGATACTGCGGCTGGTGCGCACGAACAGGCCGAGGCCGAGCTGGTCTTCCAGCTCCTTGATCTGGTGGCTGACCGCCGCCGGCGTGAGGCCGACTTCTTCCGCGGCGCGGGTGAAGTTCAGGTGGCGGCCGGCGGCCTCGAAGGTGCGCAGCGAACGGATGCCGGGGAAGGGACGGCTCATCGATCTTCAAATCCTGCTTGATGATCTGTCGAGAAATACTCGTTTCTCCTGGCTTCGTCAAAGGCTGATAGTGATTCCACTTGATGCTGGGCATGCAGATGTCCAGGCAGTGAAACACCGAGCAGAGGAAGCCAAAGCCATGTCAGCCGCCATCCATCCCTATATCACCCAACGCAACGCCCAGCCCGCCAGCGCCGACGACCTCGCGCCCTTGGCCTTCGCCGGCTACGCCCATTTCACCGCCATGCAAGTTCGCGGCGGTGGCATCCGCGGTCTGGACCTGCACCTGGAGCGTCTGCGCAATGCCTCGCTGCGGCTGTTCGGCCAGAGCCACGCCGACGCGGAAATCCGCGCGGCATTGCGCGCCGCGCTGGAGCAGGCGCCGGACGATACTTCGCTGACGGCGACGGTGTACTCGCCCGCCGGGGAGTTCACTGTCGCGGGTCCTGAACACCGTCCCGAGCTGCTGGTGCGCACTGCACCGCCGTCGGATGGGCCACAGGGACCGCTGTCGCTGGCCATTGCCGGGCACGAGCGGGTGTTGCCGGAGATCAAGCACGTCGGCGAGATCGCCAAGACCTGGTACCTGCGCGAAGCGGTGGCCGCCGGTTTCGATGATGCGGTATTCACCGACCATCGCGGCCGCTTCAGCGAGGCGACCATCTGGAACCTGGCCTTCTGGGACGGTGAATCGGTGATCTGGCCGCGGGCGAAGATGCTCACCGGCACCACCATGGGCATCCTCCAGCGCCAGTTGGACAGGCTCGGCGCGCGCCAGTCATCGCTGAGCATCGATCAGCAGGACCTGCCGCGCCTGGCCGGCGCCGTGGTGATGAACTCCTGGACGCCGGCTGTGCCGGTGAGCCGCATCGGCGACGCGGAGATTCCGCCGGCGCCGGAGTTTGTCGAACTGCTGCGCCGCGCCTTTGAGGCGGAGCCGCGGGTTAAGCCCTGAAGGTACGCAGAAAGGTAGGGTGGATAACCTGGAACAGGTTATGGCGGATAACGCTGTCGCGTTATGCGCCCTACCGCTGGTTCTTTCACGCGAACAGCGGCTCACTCCAGATGCGCGGCAAATCCACTGGCCTGCGGCTCGATCTGCTCGCGCAGAGTCAGCGCAGGGATGTCGTAATCACCGCCGTTCTGCCGGCGGAAGGGGATGGGCGCGGTGGTCTGCAGGTTGTCCAGGCGCGCCCCCAGCTCCAGCTCGATCTGCGCGTAGCGCTGCGCATCCACCCGGCTGGTGCGATACACCAGGTAAGGCGGCAGCACGTCGAAGCCGGGGTAGTGCAGCACGCCGTGGTGGATCGGGAACAGCAGGTCCTCGATCGGTCCGTTGATGCCACGCGCGCTGTAGTGCGACTCCCAGCCGCCGGTGGTGACCACTAGCATGGCGCGCTTGCCAGCCAGGTTGCCTTCGCCGTAGCGGTCGCCCCAGCGGGCATCGGAGTGCTCACCGACGCCATAGGCGAAGCCATAGGCATAGACCCGTTCGAACCAGCCCTTGAGGATCGCCGGCATGGTGAACCACCAGAGCGGGAACTGCAGGATCACCGTGTCGGCCCAGCGCAGTTTTTCCTGCTCGGCGGCGATGTCGCTGCTCTGCCGGCCAGCAGCGTAGGCGCGTTTGGAATCCTGGGACGGATCGAAGCGCGCCTCGGGATCGCGGTCGAGGCTGTCGGAGGCGTCCAGCGTGGCTTTCCAGTTCATCGCGTAGAGGTCCGAGACCTGTACCTCATGGCCGGCGGCCTGCAGACGGCGCACGGCGAAATCCTTCAGCGAACCGTTGAGCGAGCGCGGTTCGGGGTGGGCGTAGACGATCAGTACATTCATGGCGGCTGCTTCCGTTGAGAAGGGGGTGTGCGCAGGATGCGATTGCCGCAGGTATAGTGGAAATGAATATCCGGTATCCCAGGTATATGAATGAATAATCTGCGCAGGCTCGACCTCAACCTGCTGGTGACCCTGGACGTGCTGCTCTCCGAGCACAACGTGACCCGCGCGGCCCAGCGACTGAACTTCTCGCAGCCCTCGGTGAGCGTGCACCTGGCGAAGCTGCGCGACATCTTCGACGACCCGTTGCTGCTGCCCGGCCCGCGCGGCATGCGCCCGACGGCGCGGGCCGAATCCCTGCGCGAACCCTTGCGCATCGCCCTGGAAGCGCTGGAGCAGGCGGTGGCGCCCTCAGCGCCTTTCGACCCTGCCCAGGCGGACAACACTTGGCGCATCGCGGCGACGGACTACGGCGAATCGACCATCCTGCTGCCGGCCTTGAGCGCCATTCGCGGCAGCGCGCCGGGCACCCGCCTGGCCCTGCTGGAGCTGTCGCCGCCGCGCATCGCCCGGCAGGCGGAGCAGGGCGATATCGACCTGGCCTTCCATACCACCGAAGGCAGCCCGCCAGGCATGCGCCGCCGTACGCTGTTCAGCGAACGCTATGTGCTGGCCGGCCGCGCCGGGCACCCGAAGCTCAAGCGCAAGCCGAGCCTGGCGCAGTTCTGCCAGCTGGAGCATGTGATGGTGTCGCCCGACGGCGCCGGCTTCAGCGGCGTGACTGACGAGACGCTGGCGGAGGTTGGCTTGAGCCGGCGAGTGACGCTGTCGGTGCCGCATTTCCTGTTCGTCATCTCGGCGCTGGCCAGCAGCGACCTAGTGGCCATGGTGCCGGCGCGGCTGGTGCGGGATAACCCGGCGTTGCGGGTGGTGGAAGCGCCGGTGGCGGTGCCGGGCTATGAGATGTCGATGCTCTGGGATGAGCGCTCGCACCGCGATCCGGCGCATCGGTGGTTGCGCGAGCGGATTGCCGCATCGGTCTAAGGACGGAGCACACCTGTAGGAGCGGGCCATGCCCGCGATCGCGCGCATGGCGCGCTCCTACAAGAGGCTTCGGCGTTCTGGGTGGGTTCGTGAGCAAGTACGCAGGACAAGTGCGTCCTGGCGTATCAGTCCACGAAGCGCAGCCGTAACAGGTACTTCAGCGAAGCGGCCAGCGTCTGCCCATGGCTCAGGCCGTCGAAGGCATG
The DNA here is from genome assembly GCF_014852215.1 of Pseudomonas sp. PDM19. Classification (NCBI taxonomy): domain Bacteria; kingdom Pseudomonadati; phylum Pseudomonadota; class Gammaproteobacteria; order Pseudomonadales; family Pseudomonadaceae; genus Pseudomonas; species Pseudomonas sp. PDM19. The sequence continues at coordinate 1,165,819 of NZ_JACVBG010000001.1, forward strand.
GAACTGCGCCTGCATGCCGGGAGCCCTGGCGACATCTTCCACCAGTTGCTGGGCGGCGCGGGGAGCGCTGGGGGTGATGTCCTCGCGCGGGCGGAAGGGTTCTTCACCGCCGCGCATCAGCAGCAGTTGCGCAGAGCGACCGGCCAGCCGCTGGGCGAAGCCGTCCTGCTCCTTGAGGATGGCGCCGTCGCCCCACCACAGCGAAGGGCTCGCCGGAGCGTAGAAGCTGAACTGCTGCGGTCGGGTGAGCAGCGCGTGGAGCGTCAGCAGGCCGCCGTAGGAATGGCCCCAGAGCGTCTGTTGCGAGCGGTCGATGGGCGCCTGGGCGGCTACCGCCGGGAGCATCCGGTCGCGCATCAGATCGAGGAAGGCGTCGGCGCCGCCGCTGGGATCACCGGTGAGCGGGTCTTTCTGCTCGGCAAGCTGCGGGCGCGTCGGGGTGTAGTCGCGGGTACGGCCACTGCGGTCAATGCGCAGGGACGTCTGGTAGCCGACGGCGACCAGCAGCGGTGCCTTGCCACTGTTCAGGTCGGTCAGCAGTTTCTCGTCCAGCGCGCCGATGGCGGCGTTGCCGTCGAGCATCCACACCACCGGGTAGCCGGTAGCGGGGGCGGGATGGTTCGGGCGGGCGATCCACAGCTGGTAGTGACGCTGGCCGTCGGCGGAGTCCAGCTTCAGCTCGCTGAAGCGGTACGCCAGGTCGTTGCGTTGCAGCAGGTGGGTGTCCATTTTCTGGTCGGGGGCAGGCGCTGCGTGCGCTGCCAGCCCCGGCACGGCGAACGCCAGTGCCAGGGCCAGGAGGCGAATGCTCATCAGGCTTTTTCTCTAATCAGAACGACGCGGTGAGGCTGGTGTACAGCGTGCGGCCCGGCTCGTTGTAGGTGGCGGCACCGGCACCTTCGATGCCATTTACGCCCTGGGCGTTACCCTCGCGGAACAGGCGCTTGTCGAAGACGTTGTCCACCCCGGCGGTGAAGCTCAGGTTCTTGGTGAACACGTAGGTGCCGCTCAGTCCGGCGATGGCGTACGGCGAGAGCTGGTTGTTGGCGCTGCCGGTGACGCGGTCGCCGTGGTAGTCGTACTTCTTCGGCGTCTGCTTGCCGTACCAGGCAACGCTGGCCTGCAGCGACAGCGCGTCGGTGGCCTGCCAGTCGAGCATGGAGTTCAGGGTGTACTTCGGCGTTACCGAGAGCACGTCGCCGGTTTCCTTGTTCTTCGATTGCAGCATGTAGGTGAAGTTGTTGCTCCACTTCAGCTGCTCCATCAGCGGGATGGTCAGGGTGCCTTCCAGGCCCTCGACCAGCGCCTTGGGCACGTTCTCCCACTGGTAGATCGCCGCGTTGGCGTAGCTGCCGGTGCCGCCGCTGGCCTGATCGATGGGCGACAGGCCCGACTCGATCTTGTTCTTGTAGTCATTGCGGAAGTAGGTCAGGCCGGCGATCAGGCCGTCCTTCTGGAACTCGATGCCCAGCTCCTTGTTGACGCTGGTTTCCGCCTTGAGGTCCTCGTTGCCCTGCAGGTAGCAGCTGGTGCTCTGGCCGTAGCAGCCCTGGCCACGGCTGTAGAGCAGGTAGTCGGGGTTGAGCTGGTAGAGGTTCGGCGCCTTGTAGGCGCGGGCGATGCCGGCCTTCAGGGTGACGGTATCGGTCAGCGCGTGGGACAGGTTCAGCGACGGGCTGAAGTTGTCGCCGACGATGCTGTGGTGGTCCCAGCGCAGGCCGGGAGTGAGCATGGTGCCGGGCATCAGCTCGATGTTGTCTTCGGCGAACAGCGAGAAGATCTGCGCCTGCGAGGTGGTGTCACGGTTGCTACTGGTCAACCCCGGCACCGAACCGCCTTCGCTGGTGGTCTGGGTGTTGGCGCTGGGGTCGTCGAGCTTCTGCTGCACCCATTCGCTGCCCAGGGTCAGGGTCTGGTCGCGCCAGGCGTGCAGCGGCAGGTTCACTTCGCCGTGGGCGGTCAGGTCGCGCAGGGTGGCGGTGTAGAAATCGGTGTTGCTGAAGATGCCCTCGGTGCCGCCGGCCAGGCCTTCATTGATGCGGCTGTTGCGGGTCTTCTCGTACTGCAGGTAGGCCATGGAGCTGCCGAAGTCCCACTCGCCGCGATGGGTGATCGAGTAGTTCTCGCGGTACATGCGGTTGGTCTCGTGGCCGAGCATGGACTTCACGTTGGCGTTGCTGTTGGTGTTCTGCGTATCGCCGGTGTAGATGTTGCCCTGGCGGCTGAAGCCGGCCTCGAAGTCCAGCGTCTGCTCGGGCGTCAGGTGCCAGCTGAGCAGGCCGTTGACGTCCTTGTTGCGCACGCCTTCGCGGCCGGCGGGGAGGGTGCCGGCCTGGTTGCCGGTGCGGTTGGATTCGTGGCCGGCGTTGATATCCCAGTCGTCCGAGTCGGTCTTGGCGACGTTGCCGTACACGCGGTAGCTCAGGGTGTCGGTCAGCGGGCCGTTGAGGCCGAAGGTCATGCGCTGGGTGGCGCCTTCGTCACTGTGCTGCGGGAAGTTGCTGTAGACGGTGACGTCGCCGTGGGTTTCCTTGCCGGCCTGCTTGGTGATGATGTTCACCACGCCACCCGCCGCGCCGTTGCCGTAGCGCGCCGCCGCCGGGCCACGGAGGACTTCGATGCGCTCCACCTGGTCGGCCGGCACCCAGTTGGTGTCGCCGCGCGAATCACGCTCGCCGCGCCAGCCGTAGCGCACCGCGTTGCGGCTGGAGACCGGCTTGCCGTCGACCAGGATCATGGTGTTTTCCGGGCCCATGCCGCGGATGTCGATCTGGCGGTTGTTGCCGCGCTGGCCGCTGGTGGAGTTACCGGTCAGGTTCACGCCCGGCATGGTGCGGATGATCTGCGACAGGTCGCTCGCCGGCGGGCGCTTCTTGATGTCCTCGGCGGTGATGATCGACACGCCCGGCATCTGCTTGGCTTCCTCGGCGGCGGTGGCGACGATGGTCTCGCTGTCGAACTCGACGACATCGGAATCGGCGCTGGCGGCCTGCACGGCGAAGGACAGCAGGCAGCTGGACAGCAGCAGGAAGGGCGGAAGGAACTGCATCGGACGGGACGACATCGGTGATCTCCGGCAACTGAAAGATCGCCAAATGATAATGACTGCTATTTGCTAGTAAAGCGCATTAACTTTCTAAACACTTGCGGCGCTTTGTTGGCCCAGTTTGCTCGTTGGCGAGAGTGCGGCGGGCAGCAGCAGGTGCAGGCAAAGCCCCGACTTGCCATGGGCTGTGCCGTTTTCCGCCCAGAGCCGCCCATCCGCCAGCTCGACGCCGCGCCGGGCGATGGCCAGGCCGAGGCCGAATCCGCTGGACTCCGAAGGCTGCAGCCGCTGGTAGGGCTGGAAGATGCGTTCGAGGTCTGCTTCGGCCACACCGGGGCCGTCGTCGCTGACGCACAGGTGCCAGAACGCGCCCTCGCGCCAGCCGTCCAGGCGCACGCTGCCACCGCGCGGGGAATGGCGGATGCCGTTGCGCAGCAGGTTTTCGATGGCCTGGGCGAAGCTGTCCAGGTGCACCTGCACCACGCACTCGGTGCCCAGCGAGCAGGGCAGTCGCTCGGGCTCCCAGCCGCTTTCGAAGCAGGCGTCCTCGCGCAGCGCCTCCCAGACCGACAACACCAGTACCGGCTCGCGCTCGAGCTGCGGACGCTCGGTGTCCATCCAGGCGAGGTCGAGGGTGTCTTCCAGCAGGCGCTGCATGTCCTGGATCTCGCGGTCCAGGCGTTGCCGCAGCTGGTCCGCCGGCAGGTCGCTGTCATGGGCGATGCGCAGGCGCGCCAGCGGCGTGCGCAGCTCGTGGGATAGCGTGCGCAGCAGCAAGCGTTGCTGCGCCAGGCTGTGCCGCAGGCGGTCGGCCATGTGATCGAAGGCCAGCGCCAGTTCGCCCAGCTCATCGCGGCGATGGGCCAGTGGTGTGCCGGGGCCCTCGCTGTCCAGGTCGTCGGCGCGCAGGGCATCGGCGCGGGCGCGCAGGCGATTGAGCGGCAACACCAGGTGGCGATAGATCAGCAGGCCGAGGAGGGCGGCCAGCAGGGTCGGCACTACGCCGTGGCTGAACAGGTGCGTCCAGGGTGTCAGGCCGCCCGGCAGCAGGCGCTCGGGCAACTGCATGACCAGCCGGCCGCGCTCGGGATGCCGGGGGAATTCGATGCTGACATAGGGCAGCTCGTCCTGCAGGCGCCGGCTCATCGGCCAGTGCAGCATGCGCATGAAGGTCAGGTGGCTGGATTCCTCCGCCGTCAGCGGCGTGGTGCCCAGGCTCTGCAAGTGCTCGCCGATCACCGCAACCCAGGTGTCCTCGGCAGCGGAAAGCTCTCGGCGGAATTGCTCCACGCCCTCGGCGCCCTGCTGCTCCCAGACCCTTTCGGCCTGCTCGGCATAGCGTGCCAGATAGTCGCGATCCTCGGTGCCGAGGAAGTAGGTGCTGCGCTCCAGCGACAGGCCCCAGGTCCAGATCAGCCAGGTCAGCAGCAGGCAGAAACCGACCTGCAGCGCGGCGATCTTCCACAGCAGCGGGTGACGACGCATCAGTGACGTTCCGCGTCTACCAGGATGTACCCCTGGCCGCGCACGGCCTGGATCTGCACCTGTTGCGCACCGATGACCGCCAGCTTGCGGCGTAGGTTGCAGACATGCACGTCCAGCCCCCGGTCGAGCCGCGTGTAGGCACGGTGTAGCACGCTCTGGTAGAGGAAGCTCTTGCTCAGCGCTTCGCCGGCATGGGCGTTCAGCGTCACCAGCAGGCGGTACTCGGAATGCGTAAGACCCGCGTGTTCACCGTTGCGGGAAACGTCCTGCAGTTCATCGTCGAACTGCACTGAGCCCTGCGGGCGTGGCACTTCGCGGGAGCGATCCAGATTGACCCGGCGCAGCAGCGCATCGATGCGCGCATCCAGTTCCGCCAGGCTGAAGGGTTTGGGCAGGTAGTCATCGGCACCGCGGGTGAAGCCGGTGATGCGATCCTGTTCCGCGCCCAGGGCGGACATCAGCATCACCGGCGTGGTGCGCGCGCTGCGCAGCGTATCCAGCAGGGACAGGCCATCGACGCCGGGCAACATGATGTCCAGCAGGACCAGGTCGAAGTCGTTCTGGTGGACAGCCACCAGCCCCTGATCACCGTTCGCGCAAGTAGTGACGGCAAAGCCGCGCTGACAGAAATGACGTTCGAGGTCCAGGCGAAGACGGGAATCGTCTTCCACCAGCAAGAGCGAAGGGGACACAGCAGGCCTTGATGCGAATATTTACCATTTGCAAATATCTCACCCCTTTCCGTCAGAAGGCAATGGCGATTTGCCCGGCATCTGTCAGAAACAGCCTCAGACCCAGCGCCGCACCCGGCTGCAGAAAGCCTCGAACTCCGCACCGAACAGTTCGCGCAGCGCCCGCTCTTCCGGGCGAATCTGAAAGCGCCCGATGTACAGCACGAAGACCGCGACACCGAGCACCGCCAGCGCCGAACCGAGGAACACGCGCCAGCCCAGCAGGACGATGGCGAAGCCCAGGTACATGGGATTGCGCGTATGCCGGTAGATACCGGCGACCACCAGCGAAGAGGCGGACTCCGGCTTCAACGGGTTGACCGTGGTGCGCGCGCGGCGAAACGACGCAACGCCCGCCAGGCAGACTGCGATCCCGGCCAGCGCCACCAGCAGGGCCAGCCACAGCCGGTTGCCCAGCGGCTCGATCGGGCGCACCGCCAGCCACATCAGCACGGCGGTGATAATTGCCACCAGGGGTGGGGGAATACGGTGTTCCAGCCAATCCATGCTCGGTCTCCGGGCCGGTGCGGCCATCTCCAGTGAGGTGCCCACACTAGCCCAGATCGATGCCCTTAGCGCGGCCGGCGTACTGCGCGGACCTTGCCGCTGTTGCCGCCGCCGCAGTAGAAACGCTCGCCGCCATCGGCCTCAAGGCCGGAAACATGCACGCCTTCGGGCATGTCCAGCTGCTCCAGAACAGCGCCGGACTGCGGGTCGATACGGCGTAGCTCGCTGTAGGTAGATTCCGGTTCCCAGGTGCCATGCCAGAGTTGGCCCTCGACCCAAGTCACCCCGGTGACGAAACGATTTGAATCAATCGTACGTAGGACTTCGCCGGTTTCCGGGTCGATCTGATGAATCTTCCGTGCGCGGTACTCGCCGACCCAGAGCGAACCTTCCGCCCAGGCCATGCCGGAATCGCCGCCGTTGCCCGGCGCGGGAATGGTCGAGAGGACCTTGCCGCTGGCCGGGTCGATCTTCTGGATGCGGCTTTCGGCGATCTGGTAGAGGTGCGTGCCGTCGAACGCGGTGCCGGCGTGGGCGGGCACTTCGATGGCACGTTCCAGGTGGCCGTCTTTCGGATCGAGGCTTTGCAGGCGCTCGCCGACAGCGAACCAGACGCGCTGGCCGTCGAAGGTCAGGCCGTGGACGGTGCTGACGCCGGGGAAGGGACCGTACTCCTGCAGTACCTGCGCCGGAGATTGCTTGTAGTGGGTGGTCATGGTGTAGCCCTGCACGTTGTGGGTGGGAGCCTTCAGCCTATTCAGACACCGAAGGGCGCGGGGAGTAACAAGGTCGTCGCGAATCCCGGCGCTGGCGGCAGCGTCCAGCGACGGGCGCGCCCTTGCCCGAGCGCCTGTACCCGGCCGGCTTCGGCCAGGGTTTCGAGGGCGCGCTGCACGCTGCGCTGGCTGGTATCCAGCGCCAGGGCCAGCGCCGAGCTGGACCAGGCCTGGCCGTCACTGAGCAGCGCCAGCACTTCAGCGTTGGCGTCCTCCAGCGGAGGCGCAAGGACCACCGGATTGGCGGCGACCAGCCGATAACCACGAGGAGTCGACTCGATGCTGGCCACGGGCTGCAGCAGGCGCCGCAGGCGGCCGATTTCCACGCGCAGGCGTGCCCGGTGGGTTTCGTCCGGGTGACGGGTGCGGAACACCCGGCCGATCAGCTCGGTGCGCGTCACATCGCCCGGCCAGGCTTCGGCCAGCACACGGGCCAGGGCAAACAGCACCGGGCGGCTGCTCAGCGACAGGTCGCCGATGCGGTTGCGGCAGGCGTCCACCACCAGGGCGTCGGAATGCAGCAGGCTTTCCACTTCATCCAGCGACAGCAGGCGGGTGTGCTGCTTGTCGATCTGCCTGACGGCCGGCGCTGCGAGCGTGCGCGCCGCCTGGTCGATCTCCGCGCGCAGGGCGGGAATACCCGACGCGGCGGCTGCCTCGGCGGCCCTGCGAAGCGTCGTGCGTGCTTGACCGGCCTGCAGCCGGCGCACAGCGATGCCGGAGGCAATCAGCCAATGCACCGCGCGCAGCGGCGCCGGTAGTGATTCCGGTTCCAGTTCGGCAAGTGCTGCATGGGCCTGATCAAGCTGGCCGATCAGCAGCGCGCGGCGGATCAGCAGGTAATGGGCGTGGGCAGCGTTGATCCTGTCGCCATGGAGCTGCAGCACCCGCGCCGCCTGCTCCAGCGGTACCGTCGACCAGTTCAGCTCGCGGCTGGCCAGCGCAACTTCCGCCTCGGCCACGTAGCAGCGGGCGCGCGCCATCGGCTCATGGGCACCGAAGGTGCGGGCGGCGCGGCGCAGCAGGGTACGTGCGCGAGGGAAATCACCCAGCTGGGCCATGGCAATACCGCGCAGGGCCAGCGCCGGCGCGTCTTCTCGCAGCGCCACGCGGTTCAGCGCGCCCAGCGGATCGCCGGCCGCGAGGGCACAGGCTGCCGCCGTGATCAGCGAGTCCATGGAAATCCTGCCAACTTTGTCACTCCCGTCGAGCACGGCCCGCTGCCTAGTCTAAGCCATGCCCACCGAGCCGCCGCTGGCGGAGGAGAACTGTCATGACTGCCCATCCCACCGCTACCCGCGAAGAATGGCTGGCCGCACGCCTGGACCTGTTGGCCGAGGAGAAGGCCCTGACCCGGCGCAGTGACGAACTGGCGCGCAAGCGCCAGGCGCTGCCCTGGGTGCTGGTCGACAAGGACTACCGCTTCGACACCGAGCACGGCCCGGCGAGCCTTGCCGACCTGTTCGCCGGCCGCTCGCAGTTGCTGGTCTACCACTTCATGTTCGGCCCGGACTACCGCGCCGGCTGCCCGTCCTGTTCGAACATCGCCGATGGCTTCGATGGCTACGCCACCCACCTGGCGAACCACGATGTGAGCCTGCTGGCGGTCTCCCGCGCGCCGCTGGAGAAGTTGCTGGCGTACCGCCGGCGCATGGGCTGGAGCTTCCCCTGGGCGTCATCCCACGGCAGCGGCTTCAACTACGACTTCAACGTGTCGTTCACCGAAGCGCAGCAGCGAGGCGGGGAAGTCGACTACAACTTCCGCCGCGAAGGCCCCGCCGCGGGTCCGGCGCCGGCGCCCGTGGTGGAAACCGCCGCCTGCTGCGGCACCGACGTGGCGACCTTCACCCGCGATCTGCCGGGGATGAGCAGCTTCATCCGCGAGGGTGACCGCATCTACCACTGCTACTCCACTTATGCCCGTGGGCTGGACTCGCTCTGGGGCCTGTTCCAGTGGCTCGACCGTGCGCCGCTGGGGCGTAACGAGCAGGGCGTCTGGTGGCGTCGGCACGACGAGTATTGAGGGTATCGGCGGACTTTCCATATAGGAGCTGGCCATGCCCGCGAACCGCGGACGGAGTCCGCGCAGCTCCGGTGTGCGTCGGCGCCGTAAGCCCTGCTTACGGGTCGCGAGCATGGCTCGCTCCTACACCGGCCAGCGGCGGACTCTCACTGTAGGAGCGGGCCATGCCCGCGAGCGCGGACAAAGTCCGCGTGTGCCCGCGTGCATCGGCATCATGGGTCAGGGCTTCCAGCGCGCCGCGCTAATATCCACGGCGCGCGGCAGGATACGCTCGGCGAGGAACAGGTCGGCGGTGCGCTGTTGCGCGGCAATATCCGCATCACCCACGGGTTGAATGGGCGAGGGCGGACGGTGCCTGAAGGTTTCCTCTATCACCGCCGGCGCCAGCCCGGTCACGCGCGCCATGATCGCCACGCTGCCGGCTTCGTCGCTGCGGGTCAGGGCTTCGGCCTCGTTGAGGGCTTCCAGTACCTGGTGAATGAACGCCGGGTTGGCGCCCGCGTATTCCCGGCTGGACAGGTAGAACGGCCCGCTCAGGCCAACCGCCGAACCGTCCGCCAGCAAGCGCGCATGGCCGTCCAGCAGCAGCGCCGAATACCACGGGTCCCAGATCGCCCAGGCATCCACCCGGCCGCTCTCGAACGCGGCGCGGGCATCGGCCGGCGTCAGGTACAGCGGCTGGATGTCTTTCAGGCTCAGGCCTTCCTTCTGCAGCAGGCGCAGCAGCAGGTTGTGCGAGCTGGAGCCTTTCTGGAATGCCACGCGCTTGCCCTTCAGCTCGGCGACGCTGCGGATCGGGCTGTCCCTGGGCACCATCACGGTTTCAGCCTGTGGCTTGGGTGGCTCGACGCCGACGTAGAGCAGGTCGGCGCCGGCGGCCTGGGCGAAGATCGGCGGGATGTCGCCAGTGGAGCCGATATCGAGGCTGCCGACGTTGAGCGCTTCGAGCATCTGCGGCCCGGCGGGGAATTCGATCCACTGGACCTGAGTCTGCGCGAAACGCTTCTCCAGCAGGCCGTGTTCCTTCGCCAGCACCAGGCTGACCGAGGCCTTCTGGTAGCCGATGCGCAGCTGCGCCGGGTCCTGCGCCTGGGCGGTGCCAGCCACGAGCAGCAGCAATCCGGCGAGCAGTCGATTGAGCAGTCTCACAGCCTTATTCCTTCCAGTCGTGGGAGGGTTTTTCCCAGAGGTTGATCCCGCCTTCCACGGCGTGATGATCGATCTCCGCCAACTCCTCGCGGCTGAACACGAGGTTATCCAGCGCAGCGACGTTCTCGACGATCTGCTCCGGTCGGCTCGCACCAATCAGCGCAGAGGTTACGCGGGCATCGCGCAGCACCCACGCCAGCGCCAGTTGCGCCAGGCTCTGGCCGCGGCGCCGGGCGATTTCGTTCAGCGCGCGGGCGCGGCGCAGGTTGTCCTCGGACAGGTGCTCAGGGCGCAGCGAGGCGCCGCCCGGCTGGTTGACCCGCGCATCGCCCGGCACGCCGTTCAGGTAGCGGTCGGTGAGTAGCCCCTGGGCCAGCGGGGTGAAGGCGATGACGCCCGCACCCAGCTCGTCGGTGGTGGCCAGCAGGTCTTTCTCCACCCAGCGGTTGAACAGGTTGTAGGCCGGCTGGTGGATCAGCAGCGGTACTTTCCATTCCTTCAGCAGCGCGGCGAGTTCGGCGGTCTTGCCGGCGGAATAGGATGAGATGCCCACGTACAGCGCCTTGCCTTGCTGCACGGCAGTGGCCAGGGCACCGGCGGTTTCCTCCAGCGGCGTGTCCGGGTCGAAGCGGTGCGAGTAGAAGATGTCCACGTAGTCCACGCCCAGGCGCTTGAGGCTCTGGTCGAGGCTGGAGAGCAGGTACTTGCGCGAGCTGCCGCCCTGGCCATAGGGGCCGGGCCACATGTCCCAGCCGGCCTTGGTGGAGATCACCAGTTCGTCGCGGTAGGCGGCGAAGTCTTCGCGCAACAGGCGGCCGAAGTTGGTCTCGGCGCTGCCGTAGGGCGGACCGTAGTTGTTGGCCAGGTCGAAGTGGTTGATGCCCAGGTCGAAGGCGGTGCGCAGCAGGGCGCGCTGGCGGTCCAGCGGCACGCTGTCGCCGAAGTTGTGCCACAGGCCCAGGGAAAGAGCGGGCAGCACCAGGCCGCTGCGGCCGACACGGCGGTAAGGGACGCGCTGGTAGCGGTCGGGGTGGGCGAGATAGGTCATGGGGACTCCTGTGGGAACGGGCCGCAGCCAGTGCGGCCCGTGGATCGTCAGAGGGTGTAGCGGTTGGCCGGGCGCTTGAGCCCGAGATGCTCGCGCAGGGTGCTGCCGCTGTACTCGCGGCGGAACAGCCCGCGTCGCTGCAGTTCCGGGACGACATGGTTGGCCACGTCTTCCAGCCCGCCGGGCAGGTGCGGCACCAGGACGTTGAAGCCGTCGGCGGCGCCACCTTCGAACCAGGCCTGGAGCTCGTCGGCGATCTGCGCCGGCGTGCCGATCAGGCTGTAGTGCCCGCGTCCGCCGGCGATGCGCCGGCCCAGCTGGGCAAGGGTGAGGTTCTCGCGCCCGGCCAGTTCGGTGAGCAGCAGCTGGCGGCTGCGCTGGCCGCTGTCGGTGAGCGGTAGCTCAGGCAGCGGGCCGTCCAGCGGGTAGGCGGAAAGGTCGAAGTTGCCGAGCATGCGCGACAGCAGCGCGACGCCGACCTGCGGCTCCACAAGCTCTTGGAAGGCCTCGAACTTTTCCTGCGCTTCGGCCTGGCTCTGGCCAACCACCACGAACACGCCGGGCATGATGCGCAGGTCATCCGCGCTACGACCGAAACGCGGCAGGCGGCCCTTGAGGTCGTTGTAGAAATCGCGGGCGGCGGCCAGTGAGGTCTGCGCGGTGAACACCACTTCGGCGGTCTGCGCGGCCAGCTCGCGTCCGGTCTCGGAACTGCCGGCCTGGACGATCACCGGGCGGCCCTGGGGCGAGCGCGCGACGTTCAGCGGGCCCTGTACGCGGAAGTTTTCGCCCTCGTGGTTCAGCACATGCAGCTTGGCCGGGTCGTAGTACTGGCCGCTGGTCTTGTCGCGGGTGAAAGCGTCGTCTTCCCAGCTGTCCCACAGGCCGGTGACCACTTCGTGGAATTCCCGCGCGCGGGCATAGCGCTCGGCGTGGCCGAAGTGTTCCTGGCGGTTGAAGTTCAGCGCCTCGGCGGCCGCGTCGGAGGTCACCAGGTTCCAGCCGGCGCGGCCTTCGGAGAGATGGTCGAGCGAGGCGAACTTGCGCGCCACGTGGTACGGCTCGTTGTAGCTGGTGGTCACGGTGCCCACCAGGCCGATGCGCTCGGTCACCGCCGCCAGCGCCGAGAGCAGGGTCAGCGGCTCGAAGTGATCGGAGCGCGCCATGCGGCTGGCGATGTCGCCAGTGGGCGCGGCCACGCTGTCGGCAACGAAGAGCGCGTCGAATTTCGCCGCTTCGGCCACCTGCGCCAGGCGCTTGTAGAGGCGGAAGTCGAGGCCGCCGTTGGCCGGCACGTCCGGGTGGCGCCACGCCGAGACGTGGTGACCGGTGGCCATGAGAAAGGCGCCAAGGGAAAGGGTGCGTGTCATGTCGGTTTTCCTGTGTGTCCGTCGGGAGGGACGCAAGGCGGCGTGGGTGTTGTTGTCGACGGCGCCGGGGCGAGCCGGCGCCGCGAATTGCTCAGCCTGGGTGGCGATCAGAAATCCTTGCGCAACTCGACGCCGAAATAGCGGCCGTCGTCGCGCGGCACCATGCGGTAGACGTAGCTGCCGCCCGTGGCCAGCAGGGGCGAATAGGACTTGTCGGTGAGGTTCTTGCCCAGCAGGGCGACGCGCCAGCCGTCGTTGTAGTCGGCCAGGGCAATGCTGGCGCCCCACAGGCCGTAGGCGCCCTGGATGGTGTCGGGGTTCTGGCTGAGGTCGTACTGCACCTTGTCCTGCCAGCTGTAGTCGGTGCCGAGCTCCACATCCAGGCCGTTGTCCAGCGGGATGCTGTAGTCGGCGCGCACGTAGCTCTTCCAGTCCGGCGAGAAAGGCAGCGGTTTGCCGTCGACGTTGCAGGCGGCCGCGGCGCCCGCCGGGCAGGCGAAGCTGTCGATGCGCGCCTTGGTGTAGGCAACGGCACCGGAGACCTTCAGCTGGCGGGTGGCCTGGTAGCTGAAGTCCAGCTCGGCGCCCTCGGTCTTCACCTTGCCGGCGTTGATCAGGCGGGTCACCACCTGGCCTGCGACGGTGTCGTAGAAGTTCGCCTGGTAGTTGTCGTAGACGGTGTGGAATACCGCGAGGTTGGCGGTCAGGCGGTTGTCCAGCGCGGTGGCCTTCAGGCCCGCTTCCCAGGAGTTGGAGGTCTCCGGCTTGAGCGCCTCGGTGTCGCGCGGCTGCATGTTGAAGAACACGTTGTAGGCCGGGCCCTTGTAGCCGCGCGAGTAGGTCAGGTAGCTGGTGAGCTGCTCGCTGAGGTCGTACTGAAGGCCCAGGCGGCCGGACCAGCCGTCTTCATCGGTGGAGCCGGAGCTGGACGTGGACGGCTGGATGCCGGTCACCGCCGTGGCCGAAGTGGATCGGCGGCGATGGTCGTATTCCAGATCATCGTGGGTGTAGCGCAGGCCCGCGATGCCACGGAAGTCATCGGTGAAGTTCAGCGTGCTCTCGCCGAACACCGCGTAAGTGTCGCTGCGCGTGCTGTAGTCGGCCACGCCGGTGTTCTGCGCGGTGGTAGAGGTCACCACGCGGCGGTAGGTCTCGTCGTCCACGGCGTGCATGTAGTACAGGCCGCCGACGTATTCGAGGAACTCGCCTTTGGGCGAGGCCAGGCGCAGTTCCTGGGAATACTGGTCGTAGTTCAGCTCGCCCTTGTCGTGGGAGCTGGGGATGCTCGCGGTGACCTGGGAAAGGCGGTCGCCATCCTGCCACTGGGTATTGTCCCAGCCGCGCCAGGCGCTGATGGAAGTCAGGGTGTAGTCGCCCAGGTTCCAGTCCAGTTGCGCCGACAGGCCCTTGTTGGTGTCGTCGACGTGGGTGCGGTAGTCGCTGTTGATCTTGCGGTTGTCGCTGTCCGCCGTCACCGGGCGCAGGGCACTGGCGAAGGCCGCGCTGGAAGTGCTGGTGATGACGCCGCTGGGGCTGTCATCGTTGCCCTTCATGTAGTCGGCGATCAGGGTGACCTTGAGGTCGTCGTTCGGGGTGATCTCGAACTTCGTGCGCGCGCCGGCGCGGTTGTAGCCGTTCACCTCGTGGCCGTTGTAGACGTTGTCCACGTTGCCGTCGTAGCTGCCCAGCAGGGTGGTGACGCTGGCCTTGAGCTTGCCGGGGATCAGCGTGCCGCCGATGCCGAAGCGGGTGCGGTTCTCGTTGCCGCCGCCAAAATGCGAGTAGTCGATGTAGCCGGTGGTTTCGTCCGGCACTTCGCGGGTGACCACGTTGAGCACGCCGGCCGACGCGTTCTTGCCGAACAGCGTGCCCTGCGGGCCGCGCAGCACTTCGATGCGCTCGACGTCGAGCAGGTCCAGGGTCGCCTGGCCGGGACGGCCGAGCACCACGCCGTCGATCACCGTCGAGACGCTCGGCTCGACGCCGGGGGAGGTGGAGATGGTGCCCACGCCACGGACGAACAGCGAGGTGTCCTTGTTCGAGGCGCCGGTGCGGAAGTTCAGGGTCGGTACCTGCTGGACGATGCTCGACACGTTGTTGCGGTTGTCGCGTTCCAGTTGCTCGCCATCGATCACCGAGACGGCCACCGGCACCTTCTGCAGCGACTCTTCGCGGCGGGTGGCGGTGACAGTCACGGCTTTCAATGTCGGCGCCGCATCGGCGGACTGGTTGTCGCCATGGCTGGTTTCGGCTGCCTGCACGCTGCAGGCCAGAGCGCCGATCACGCTGGCGATGCCCAGCGCCAGTGCGCTGCGCCGGCCAGTGAATTGTGGACGGCCGAGCGCCCCCCGTTGTTGCGATTGCATAGCCACTCCTTCGTGCCCTGGTCCGCCCTCGGTTCTCTTTGCCGGGGCGCCTTTTTCTGCGGGACTGTCATGAGCGCTCGCTCGTGCGAGTGGCTGGGATCGTTGCGGACAGTTTGTGTTGTTAGCGCTAACATCGGCGAGTATCCTGAATCGCCAGATAGATCGTCAAATAATTAAAAATTACGTTTATATTCCTGAAATATAAGTTCAGGACCCATAGCAGGAGTGCCGGTTTGGCCAGTCAGACACCCCGAAAGCGCCGCGGCGCAGGACGCGTAACGCTGACCGCGGTTGCCGAACGCGCGGGCGTTTCCGCCATCAGCGTGTCGCGCTATTTCAACCAGCCGGCGCAGCTGTCGGATGACCTGCGCGAGCGGATCGGCGCGGCGGTGGAGGAGTTGGGCTACGTGCCCAACCAGGTGGCTGGCGGGCTGGCTTCGGCGCGGGGCAGGGTAGTGGGGATGGTGGTGCCGAACATTTCCGGGCCGATCTTCGCCGACACCATCCAGGCCTTCAGCGACACCCTGGCCGCCCACGGCTACCAACTGCTGCTGGCCTCCAGCTACTTCTCCGAGGACAAGGAAGAAAGCGCCGTGCGTGCCTTCCTCGGCTGGAACCCGGCGGCGCTGGTGCTCACCAGCCACTTCCACAGCGCTGCCACCGAGAAACTGATCGCGGCGGCGGACATGCCGGTGGTGGAGGTCTGGGACTACCAGCCCGAGCGCGCGCCGATCCAGGTCGGCTTCTCCCATTACCAGGTCGGTGTCGATGCGGTGCGCCACCTGCATGGCAAGGGCTATCGGCGCATCGCCTTCGTACAGAACAGCGCGCCCGGCGACTTCAGCGCCCTGGACCGTCGCGACGGCTACGCCGACACCCTGCGCGAACTGGGCGGCGAGCCGTGGATGTTCGTGCCCACCGAAAGCGCGCCCTTCGAAGCCGGGCGGCAGGCCATGGAAGCGCTGATGGCGCGGGGGGCGCAGCGGCCGGAGGCGATCATCTTCGCCAACGACAACCTCGCCGCCGGCGGCCTGCTGGCCGGTCAGCGCGCCGGCTTGAAGATTCCCGAGGATTGCGCGGTGCTGGGTTTTGGCGACTACCCCTTCGCGCCGATGCTGCTGCCCAGCCTGTCCACCATCAAACCGCCGGCCCGCGAGATCGGCGAGATCGCCGCGCTGCGGGTGTTGCAGTCGATTGGCGTGGTGCCGCTGGAGGGAGCGGTGGAGCGGCTGAACCTGCTCAGTTGCCGGGTACTGGAACGCGAAAGCGCCTGAGGTGCGCGCCAGCCGTACCTGGGCACCGTCTGCCCCGTTGACGGATCGCGGACGTTGCCCAGCATCGCGGCAATGGTCTGGCAGACGATTGGACCTGTAGGAACGGGCCATGCCCGCGAACCGCGGACAAAGTCCGCGTATTCCTGCATGCATTGAAGCCGTGAGCCCTTCTCACGGATCGCTCACTCCTACTCGGGGCCCGTTACTTGGCCAGCAGGTCGATCACTTCCTGGTCGCTGAGTGGGTGGAAATCGCGGTAATGGTCGCCCACCGCGCGGAACGGCGACGGGGTATCCAGACACACCAGCGCATCCACCTCATCACGCAGCTTCTGCACGGTTTCCGCCGGGCCGACCGGCACGGCCAGCACCACCTTGTGCGGGTGCTGCGCACGCAGGCACTTGAGCGCGGCGCGCATGCTGCTACCGGTAGCGAGGCCGTCGTCGACCACGATCAGGTCGCGATCCTCCAGTTGCGCCGGAGCCTTCACTCCACGGTAGAGCACGCGGCGGCGCTCCAGCTCGCGGAGCTGCTCCAGCACCTGCTGCTCGAACCACTCCGGCGGCGGGTCGAAGCGCTCGATCATCTGCTCGTCCACCACCCAGTTCGGCTCGGGGCCATCGACGATGGCGCCGAGGACGAACTCCTCGTTGCCCGGTGCGCCGATCTTGCGCACCAGCAACACGTCCAGCGGGGCGCCGAGGATGCGGGCGATCTCCTTGGCAACCGGTACGCCGCCACGGGGCAGGGCGAGGACCAGCGGGGCGACCAGGGGCATGTCGCGCAGGACCATCGCCAGGGCGATTCCGGCGTGGCGGCGGTTGGTGTAGCGCGGACTGGGCATCTGAACCTCCTTTCGCGAGTCACAGCAGCTTGTCCAGGGTGATGGGCAGCTCGCGGATGCGTTTCCGGTTGGAGGTTAGACGGACCTTTCGGCGCCTGCGACCTGCCGGAAAGCGATTGCGCCCGCGCCCAGCCCGGACGAGCTGGGCGCGGGCGGGCCTGCTGTGGGCTGTGAGCTAGAACCCTATCGAAGGTTCAGGTATTGCGCGCGAACGGTCGCCGGCTCCCTGCGCCCGGCGCTCAGGTTGAACATCCGCACGCCCCGTCACTCCTAGTGGTAAGTCCTCCCAGAAGAGACGCCGATGAATACCCATGTCACCCGGCTTGCCGCGCCACGCGAGATATCCGCCCAGCGCACTGTCACCTGGCATCTGACGCTGTTCATCCTGATCCTGATCGGGGCGCTGGGGGTGAGCGGGGCGGTAATGGGGCACATCGCAGCGCTGCAGGATGAGATGGCCCGGGAGCAGACACGGTTCTACGCCGGCAAGGCACTGCAGAACCGCATCGCCGCCTCGGAATCCCTGATCCGCACCTACGCCTTCTGGAACGACGCCTACCGATACCTCAGTCCGCCGCTCAACGCTGACTGGGCCTACCGCGAGGACAACGTCGGCCCGCTGCTGTACACCGCCAACGAGTACGAGATGGTCTGTGTGCTCAACCAGGCCGGCGAGGAGTACGTGATGCGCGACGGCCAGCCGACGCGCAGCCACTGCACCCGCGAGATGCCGGTGAACCTCGACGAGCTGCGCGATGCCGCTACGGTGGCGGCGCGGCGTGACGCAGTGGTAACGCGTTATGTGACCCTGGGCGATCAGCCAGCCATTGCCACCGCCGCACTGGTTCGCCCCACACGAGCCAACCCGCCGCTGGACGGCCCGTTGATGATCTTCGTCGACCGGCTCACCCCCGCAAAACTGCAGAAGATCGCGCGGGATTTCGGCCTGATCGCGCTGCAGGTGCGCGCTGACGATGTCCGGGTCAGCGACGGCAGCGCCGTCGACCTGGGTGATTCCGGTTTCGAACTCAGCTGGCGCACCCCCACGCCCGGCAGCGACATGCTGCATCGAATGGCCGGCGTGTGGGCGGCCGTGGTGCTGCTGGTGTTCATCTTCCTGGTCTGGCTGATCCGCGCTTCGCTGACCAACGCGCGGGTAGTCGATCACTATCAGCGCAGCCTGAAGAGCACCAATCAGGCGCTGGAAACCAGTGAACAGCGCTTCAAGGCTGTTGCCGAGGCCAGTTCCGACTGGATATGGGAAACCGACGAGAGCTTCCGGCTGACCTATCTTTCCGCGCGCTTCGAGACATTGACCGGCTACCGCATCGATGACTGGATCGGGCGGCGGATCGATGACCTGATCACCTGCGACACGACGAGCCTGGTCGCCTGGCTGGAGAAGATTCCCCAGGAAGGCCACTCCACCACGCTGACCTGCGGGTTTCGCGACGCCCACGGGCTGCGGCGCATCTGCAAGTTCACGGCGTCCGGTGCGGGCGGGCTCGGTTATCGCGGCACCAGCGCCGACATCACCCACGAGGTCGAAGCCCACGCGCGTATCCAGCACCTGTCGCTGCACGACGCCCTGACCGGGCTGCCCAACCGCGCCAAGCTCGCCAGCTTCATGGATGACCTGCTGGGCAGCGGTCGCGAGGATCAACTGGCCGTGCTGATGCTCGACCTGGATCGCTTCAAGCCCATCAACGACACGCTCGGCCACCCGGCCGGCGATGCCGTGCTGCAGATAGTCGCCGAGCGCCTGCGCGATTCGATCCGCGGCGAGGACCTGGTGGCGCGCCTGGGCGGCGACGAGTTCGTCATCGTCGACAGCCAGTCCCAGGGGCGCGATGACGCCGAGGCTTTCTGCCGGCGCCTGGTGGCCATCATCAATCAGCCCATCGAGTACAACGGCAACCTGCTGCACATCGGCACCAGCATTGGCATCGTGCTCTCGGGCGATGCCCAGGGCGACGCCCAGAACCTGCTGCGCTGCGCGGACGTGGCGATGTACGAAGCCAAGACCGCCGGACGTAACGCCTGGCGCTTCTATTCCGAGCACATGGACCTGCAACTGAAGGCGCGCAAGCGCAGCGAGACCGAACTGCGCGAGGCCCTGCGCGAGGGCCAGCTGGAGCTGTACTACCAGCCGCGCTACCGCATCGGTGACCTGGCCATCGTCTCCGCCGAGGCACTACTGCGCTGGAATCACCCCTCGCGCGGGTTGGTGGGGCCGGAGGAGTTCATCAAGCTGGCCGAGGAGAGCGACCTGATCATCGATATCGGCGAATGGGTGCTCGCGCAGGCTTGCCGCGAGGCGGCCGGTTGGCCGGGTTCGATGCTGGTGTCGGTGAACATCTCGCCCAGCCAGTTCACCCACGCCGACATCGTCAGTCAGGTAAAACGGGCGCTGGTGGACTCGGGACTGGCCGCCGAGCGGCTGGAACTGGAGGTCACCGAGAACACCATGCTGGGCGACGTGGAGTGCGCGCTGCTGACCATGCAGGCGCTCAAGGAACTGGGCGTGAAGCTGAACATGGACGACTTCGGCACCGGCTACTCGTCCCTGGGCTACTTGCGCGCGTACCCGTTCGACAGCATCAAGATCGACCGGCGCTTCGTTGCCACCCTCGACACCACCGGCCGCGACCGCTCCATCGTCCAGGCCATCATCGGCCTGGGCAGGGCGCTGAACCTGGCGGTCACTGCCGAGGGCGTGGAAACCGAAGATCAGCTGCGCATCCTCGAAGACGAGCAATGTGGCGAAGTGCAGGGCTTTCTGTTCAGCGAAGCGGTGGACCGGAAAAGCCTGGCTCGCCTGCTGGAGAAAACCCAGGTGGCGGCAGGTTAGGCCAGCCCAGCGCCGAGCCAGCGTGTACCGGCAGGGCAAAAAGAAGGCCCCGTCGGAAAGGGGCCAGGGGAAAGTCTGGGAAGTGTCCTTACCCTAACAGTCTGGCCTGTCGTGCCAAGCAACTTGTGGCGATAGGCCGTTTCGGTTGAGGGCATATGCCCCGTCGTGACGAAGCCGGCAGCGACGCCCCTTGTAAGAGCAGGCCATGCCCGCGAAATCGCCGACAGGCGATCTTGCGTATACGGACCTTTCTCCACGGCTGAAAAGAACGAGCCTACATACACCTCACCCGATATCCCTCCATCCTCCACCGCACTTCATCGGCATGCGGCGGAGGAGTTCGACATGCAGATCCATCAGGGCGAAAGCAAGGTCGGCGACGTACTGTCCCTCAACATCCTTCAGGGCGAAGCCGGGGAGCGGTTGATCCACCTGCTGCTGACCCAGGGCATCGAGATCGAGGTGAAGGCCATCGCGGAAAATTCCGTCACCCTCGCGGTGCGTGCACCGGGCGGCATGATGATCGTCGAGGAAATCGCCGCACCAGTCGGAGCCGCGCTTCTTCAGCCAGTTGATATCCGACAGATTGACCTGGCACAGAACGGAAACCCCTGACGCACCAACCGCATTGCGGTCTTACAAGCCTGCTGCTTAGCGTTCTCTCCGCCACGGAACAGCCGTGGCCAGGTGTGGAAGCCTGTGGACATCGCTAGCGCTGTAGTGAGGACGGCTCAACCGGCATTTGCCAGTTGGTGCGCCCTCGGTTGTCTATGGCGGACCGTGTGAGGCGGGCTATTGCCCGACCGGTCTATGGCGATGTCCACCGGCTTCCACCCTCGCACGGTCCGCCTCCCTTTCGGGTGGCGGCTCATCCAGCTGTACATGGAGTGACCGCAAGATGAAATCCCTTGATTTCCCGGCCGACAACGGCCTGCACTGCCAGAACTTCCAGCGCTTCGACCGCACCTTGCGCGGGCTGATGCTCGACCGCCAGCCGTGGTTCGTCGCCCGCGACCTGGCCCGCCTGACCAATACCCATTTGAGCGCCCACGTCCCGCGCAAGCTCGACCCCGACCAGTACCGTCGGGAACGACTGGCCGGCGGGCGCGAGGACGAACTGCTGGTCAGCGAAAGCGGCCTTTACACACTGCTGCTGGTGTACTTCTTCCACCCGGAGAACCGTAACCTGCGCCAGTGGTTGAGCAACGAAGTGGTGCCCGTGCTGCGCGATTCGCAGCAGCAGTTCGGTACCGGTCCGCGCCATTTCCAGCGCGAGGTCCAGGGCCATTCACTGGCGATGTTGCAATGGCAGGGGGGCGTCTGGATGCGCCTGAGCGACGCCGCGCGCCTGCTGGAGGGCGAGGAGCGGGCAGGGCGCTGAAACATCACTGCATGGCCCGCCCCTGCAACACCCTGCAGGAGCGGGCCATGCCCGCGAACCGCGGACAAAGTCCGCGCCTTCCTCCGACCTTCAACCCCGTGAGCCCTGCTCACGGGGCGCGGGCGCGGCCCGCTCCTACAAGGTAGCCCCAGCCGCCACCTCGACTGTAGGAGCGGGCCATGCCCGCGAACCCCGGACAAAGTCCGCGCCTTTCTCCGATCTTCAACCCCGTGGGCCCTGCTCACGGGTCGCGGGCGCGGCCCGCTCCTACAGGGTGCCCCTGCCGCTACCTCGACTGTAGGAGCGGGCCATGCCCGCGAATCGCCGTCAGGCGGTGCCTCGACTTCGAATTCACCCCGCCCCGACCGGGCATTCTGCATCGAACAATCGGTGCATTCGGGCGTTCTGCTACTGGCGCCGTGCAATCACCTGATGTGCAAACCGCTCTGCGCCGAGCCTCTGGCCGACAGCGCCAAACAGGCGTGGAACTTGCTGCACGAACCTCTCTCAAGCCCTGACTCGAAAAGGAAGAGGCACAACATGCAGACACACGACAGCAAGATGGTGCTGGTCCTCGAGGAAAGGCCCGAGCAACTCCAGCGCCTGGAAGACCACCTGCTCGGCCAGGGCCACGCGGTACTCAGTGCTTTAAGCGAGGAAGAAGCCATCGAGCACCTGGTGTCGTCCTCGGTCATCGACCTGTTCCTGATCGACGAGCAACTCACCGGGCCACTGACGGGCGCTGCCCTGATCGAAGCCTGCCTGCCGCTGCGCCCGCGCATGCGCGTGCTGGTGCTGTCGCCCTGGGCAGAGAAGGGCGAGGAGGGCGCGCCTTACCCCGTGCTGCCCAAGTCGGCGGACCTCGACGAACTCGAAGGTGCCATTCAGCGCACGTTGCTCAGCCCGCCCGTGCAACCCTGGATGCTGAACTAGACTCCTGCGCAACAAAGGCCGTCCGATCAGCGGAACGGCCGCCTTCACCGGGGAGGAGAAGCACCATGCATGCATACCTGATCCGCTACAGCCGCAATGGCCAGTCCATGAGCACCGTGTTGCGACAGGAAAGCCTGAGTCGCGAGCAGGCACAGAAATTCGTCCGCGCACTGCATGGCCCGGTCGGGCGCGATTCGCGCTCGGATATCCAGGTGAGCGAGGTGCTCTGCACCCAGTGATCGGGAGCCTGACGCTCCATGAAAAACGGCGCCGATCCTTCGGCGCCGTTTTCGTACTTGCGCGATGTGCAACGAGCTGGCGAGCGTGGAAACGCCTCGCCAGCCCGGCGATCAGTGGCCGCTGTGGCTGCGCTGACCTCCCTTGCGGCCCGCGTCGGATGCGCGCGCCGGATCATTCTTGAAGTTGCCGCCACTGTGCTGGCCGCCTTTCCTGCCGGCTTCGGAAGCACGTTGGGGGTCTTCTGCAAAGTTGCCTTTACCGCCTCTATGTTCGGCCATGGGAACTACTCCGTGGGCAATGTATGTGAGAAATGAATAGGCGAATGCCGTGCATTCCCTTCATCCGAAACATATCGCGCAGGGGTGTTCGACTCTTTTTCAGAACGATCCGTCATGGCGGCGGCAAAAAATCGTTATATGTAAAGTCTTGCCGTCGGTCCGGGCTGGTTTATTGGCGAAGCCGGAAAATGGCCGTAGCGCCCGGCTCAAGCCGCTCAAATCGTTGACCTTTGCGCGGTGGCGACGAAATAGGCGAAACGGGTGATGGCCAGTGGCCGCGGTTCCATTCCCGGCGCAGCGGCGCAGGATAGGCGCAGCAACGCAGGAGAACCCCATGAATCCGCCAAGCTGTCACGATGTCGCCGAGCTCCTTCACCGGAGCTATCCGCTGTTCGACTTCACCTGCGACCGACAGGAAGACGGCCGTTACCTGATCAGCCTGCAGAGCCGCTATACCTCCACACCGCCAACCAATGTGATCGGCATTCACGGCAATGAGCTGCGCACCGACCGACAGGTAAGAGACCTTGGCATGGAGCTGATCTGCGGGTTGATGTAGGACTTTTCAGACGACTCGTTTGCGCAGTCGGGCAATGAGCTTCTGCCGCTGCTCGCTGTCCGCTTCCCAGACCTTGCCGTCCAGTGCATGGCAGATCAGCCAGATTTCCTCGTTGTTGAGCATCACTGCACCGCCACCGGACTCCGCCCGGCGCTTGCGATACGCGGCCTGTTTCTCGGCGTTGGTCATGGCGCCTTCCTTGCGGGGGCGGCCCTTGCGCGGCGTTTCGAAGGCGTCGCGAGTGGCTTTGTCCTTGGCGTCTTTCATGCTGGCTCTCTTGAAGGTCTGGTAACGCGTTACCGAAATCTGATCGATCCCATGGTAACGCGTTACTAATAATAGCTGTAGCTGCAGGCCCCGCCAATCGTCGGCTGGCGGGGTGGGGAAGATAAAACCGGGCTATTCCTGCAATGCACACCCACAAGCACGCACCGACAAGGAAGGAGGCTGACGTGGAACGACTGCGAAAGGTACTGATGGCCTCGGCTTTCAACGAGACCTGCGTGGTTCAGGTGCTGCGTGAGGCCGCACTCAAGGCCGCCACTCCCGATACGGCAACGGCGCTGATGGCGGCCGCGTTGTTGCTGGAACACGACGCCGAAACCCTGCTTCACGCCGCCCACCGGATCGACCTCGTCCTGCACCATGCACCTGCCGAAGGCGGCACGATCTCCCTGGTCGTGATGGACTGAGCCGCATGCCGATGGCCTGGTCGCCATTCTCTTTGAACCGCCCACGCCGACGCCCGGTCAGTGCTTGAAATACAGCCAGATACCCGGAGGCGCCATGCAGGACGAATCCCTGACAAAGCGGTACCACGTCAGCTTTGTGAGAGATGGACGGGCGTTCGAATTCGAGGCCGAAGACGAGTCCATGAGCGAGGCGCGGGCGTGGAGCCATGTCGCGCGACACCTGCATATTCCGACCCACGACCTGCGCGGCTACCAGAAGCGCTACCACACCATCCGGCGCAATGTGGAGGCGCACAACGTGCAGGACGTTTCCTTTCGAGCGGTGGGGGCTGGCGACTAGGAAAGTGCCTCAGACTTGAGCGCGGCGAGGCTTACGTCGCTGATGGTGATGCCGCAGGCGCCCAGCCACAATTCGACCTCCGCGGTGGCGTGCAACGGACGGGGTTGCTCGGGAAATTCACGGACGTAGATGGAAAAGGCGACGGCCTTGATGTGAGGGAGAGTTCGCGCGCGCATGAACAGATGGCGGTCCTCGCCATTGAATCGATACTCGATCAGCCAGTGCATGTCGTCCTGCTTCCTTGGCAGAGCCGACCTGCAGAATGGGCTTGGGCAAGAGTAGCCCCTGATCACTCAGGGGCAATGCCGGCCATCGGCCGAGCGCTCTGGATTGAGCTTCAGGCGGCCGCTTCCGTGGTTTTCTCGCGCCCGGCACGTACGTCGAAGGCGCCGCCGGTAAGTACACCGTCCACCGTCACGCGGCCCTTGCCGGGCAGCAGCGGGAACACCAGTTCGGCGAAGCGATAAGCCTCTTCCAGATGCGGATAACCCGACAGCACGAAGCTGTCGACGCCCAGCGCGGCGTACTCCAGCAAGCGTTCGGCAACGGTTTGCGGATCGCCCACCAGCGCCGTGCCGGCGCCACCGCGCACCAGCCCGACACCGGCCCAGAGGTTCGGCGCCACTTCCAGCTTGTTGCGATCACCGCCATGCAGCGCAGCCATGCGCTGCTGACCGACCGAATCCATCTTCGCGTAGTTGGATTGCGCGGCGGCGATGGTGGCGTCATCCAGGTGGCTGATCAGTTCGTCCGCGGCGGCCCAGGCTTTCTCGTTGGTCTCGCGAACGATGACATGCAGGCGCACACCGAAGCGAACCGTACGCCCCTGGCGCGCCGCGCGTTCGCGCACGTCGGCGATCTTCTCGGCCACGGCGGCGGGCGGCTCGCCCCAGGTCAGGTAGGCATCCACGTGCTTGGCGGCCAGGTCATGTGCGGCGGGGGAGGAGCCGCCGAAGTAGAGCGGTGGGTAGGGTTTCTGCACGGTCGGGAAGAAATTCTGTGCGCCGTTGACCTTCAGGTGCTTGCCGGCGAAATCCACGGTTTCACCTGACAGCAGACGGCGCCAGATGGTCAGGAACTCGTCGGAAGCGGCGTAACGCTCATCATGGCTAAGGAATACGCCGTCAGCTTCCAGTTCGGTGCTGTCGCCGCCGGGCACGACATTGAGCAGCAAGCGACCACCGCTGGCCTGGTCCAGGGTCGCGGCCTGGCGCGCCGAGGCGGTGGGGTTGCCCAGCGAGGTGCGCAGGGCAACCAGCAGCTTGATGCGCTGGGTGACCGGCACCAGGCTGGCAGCCGTTACCCACGGGTCGAGGCAGCTGCTGCCGGTGGGGATCAGCAGGCCGTCATAGCCGAGCTGGTCGGCGGCCACGGCGATCTGCCGCATGTATTCGTTGGTGGCCGGGCGGCCGCTGCTGGAATGGCCCAGGTAGCGGGTGTCGCCGGAAGTCGGCAGGAACCAGAAAATATCGAGACTCATGGGATGTCCTCGTTGCCATCGTCGAAATGGGGCGTCGCCCCGTCGGTGCACGCGTGGCAAGTCTTCATTGGAATTCGGGCCCGGCAGCCGTCGTTGTCGGTGCGTTCGGTCAGGCAGAAAGAGAAGAGGGCGGCTGCATGGCGGGCATTGCACGGCAGCAAGGCCTGTGCCAGAGCGGGAGGCCGCGGTTTTCGCGCCTCTGACGGCAAAAGGGTGTTGCCGCAGCAACATCACTGTTGATTCGCTGTTGCTACAGAAACACTTCGTCCTACGAAAAAGGCATTAGGTTATGCCTTCCGGCGATTTGTCCTGCGCGGCGCGACCGATCAGGATAGGCAATCGTGATTGAAAGCCCCCGTGAATCAAGGAACACAGCAAGCGATGAACGACGCCAATCGACTGAACGAGAATGGCCCGGTGAACTGGCAACTGGCGCAGATCGTCGAGGACCTGCGTGGCGCGCGCAATGAATGGCGCAGCCGCACGGGCCGCCACCCGGAGCAGGGCGGTCGCGAACTGCCTTCGCGCCAGTCCATCGAGGAAGTGGTGGAGCGCCTGGCCAGCGCGCTGTTCCCCATGCGCCTTGGTCCGAACGACCTGCGCGAAGAGAGCGAGGACTTCTTCGTCGGCCATACCCTGGACGCCGCGCTGAATGCGCTGCTGGTACAGGCCCGGCTGGAGCTGCGCTACAGCGCGCGGCAGCGCGGTGATGTGGTGGACGGCCGGGTCGATGAGCATGCCGTGGTGCTGGTGCGCGACTTCGCGCGCGCGCTGCCGGAGATGCGCAGGCTGCTCGATGCCGACGTGATGGCCGCTTACCAGGGCGATCCTGCAGCACGCAGCGTTGACGAGGTACTGCTGTGCTATCCGGGCGTGGTGGCGATCATTCACCACCGTCTCGCGCATCATCTGTACAACGCCGGCCTGCCGCTGCTGGCGCGGATCATCTCGGAGCTGGCGCACTCGGCGACCGGCATCGACATCCACCCTGGCGCGCAGATCGGCAGCAGCTTCTTCATCGACCATGGCACCGGTGTGGTGATCGGAGAAACGGCGATCATCGGCAAACAGGTGCGCATCTATCAGGCCGTGACCCTGGGTGCGAAGCGCTTTACCTCCGACGAAACCGGCCAGCTGCACAAGGGCGAACCGCGTCACCCGATCGTCGAGGACGAAGTGGTGATCTACGCCGGCGCCACCATTCTCGGCCGCGTAACCATCGGCAAGGGCTCGACCATCGGCGGCAACGTCTGGCTGACCCGCAGCGTTCCGCCGGGCAGCCAGGTCAGTCAGGCCAGCCTGCAGCACGATGAGAGCCGTTGCGGAAAGGACTGACCGGCACTACCTGCGGACACGCAAAGCGAAGCGGGGGAGTTGACAGCTCTCCCGCTCCTTCAGCAGTATCCGTCAGACATTTCGCGCAACCTGATATTGGGTAAGAGAGCTCCATGTTCTCCATCTGCAACCACTCGCTCTCCGCTTCGGGCTTCCTTGCCCGGGCCTGCGCGTGCGTTGTCGTTGCCAAGAAATCGAAGAAACAGTCGCTCATTTGACCGGGGCGCTGTCCCGTCAGATGGGCTGACAGGACACAAGGCGCAAGGTCGAACCTCCCTCCCGCTTGATTCCCGCATCCCTCCCTGACGGCGACCCGACGGTCAGCCAACAGGAGTTTTTGCATGTCGAATTTTCGTGGAATCTGGGTGGCACTGGTCACTCCCTTTCGTGATGGTGCGGTGGACTATCCGGCGCTGCAGGGGCTGGTGGCGCAATTGCTGGAACAGGGCGTCGCGGGCTTTGTGGTCTGCGGCACCACGGGCGAGGCGGCCGCGCTGAGCCATGAAGAACAGCTGGAAGTGCTCGATGCCGTGTTGCAGTGGGTGCCCGCGCAGCAGGTGATCATGGGGCTGGCAGGCAACAATCAGCGCGAGCTGCTGACCTTCCTGCAGGACATTCAGCGCCGCCCGGTGGCGGGCGTGCTGGTGCCGGCGCCGTACTACATCCGCCCACCCCAGGCCGGGTTGGAGGCGTTCTTCCGCACCGTGGCCGACGCCGCCAGCGTCCCGGTGGTGCTCTACGACATTCCCTACCGCACCGGCGCGCGCATCGAGCGCGAGACGCTGCGTCGTATCGTGCGCCATCCGAACATCGTGGCGATCAAGGATTGCGCGGGCGATGTGGAAACCACCCTGGCGTTGATTGCGGACGGCCAGGTTGAGGTGCTCACCGGCGAAGACCTGCAGATCTACACCAACCTCTGCCTGGGCGGCGCCGGCGCCATCTCGGCTTCTTCCCATGTGCGCGCCGATCTCTACGTGAAGATGTTCCGGCAGATGGAAGAGGGCGACCTGATCTCCGCGCGACGTACGTTCTACCGGCTGTTGCCGTGGATGCAGGCGGCTTTCGCCGAGCCCAATCCTGCTGCCGTGAAAGGTGCGCTGGCGCTCCAGGGGTTGATCGCCAACGAGGTGCGCGAACCGATGCAGGCTTGCACGCCGACAACGCTGGAGCGTCTGAAAAGCGTGCTGGAGGACTTGGCCGACTAGGCGCTGCCGGCACGCACCCGGTGCTTCGGCTCTAATGTCTGCGCGGATTCTGTACAGGATAAGCTACAAGAATACGCCTGGTAACGCGTTACCTTAAATCGAGCGATTTCCGCGTAACGCGTTACGATCGTGCCAGTACCGGCGTGCCGGAAATTCGAAGGAAACCCAGTAATGACGGGTGTTTGATAAATATTGAGTTCTGCTGACAACATTAAATCCCCCCGCTGTTAACCGTTCGTATCTCCCGATCAAGCCGTGATCTAAGCTCGCCGCCGCTTCAACCCTGTAACAAATAAAACACACCGAGCGGGATCACATGAAGTCCTCCTATAAGCGCCATGGAATGCAGCGCACTTGCGTGCGTGCGCCTCAACTTTCTGCAATCACTCTTGCCCTCGTCGCAGCGAACCTGGCTCCCCAGGTTGCCTGTGCAGGGGTCTATACCGCCTCCAACCAGAGCGAGTTGCAGGCAGCGGTCGTCGCCGCCAACGCCGACGCCGACAGCAGCTCCACGATCAACCTGACCGCCAGCTTTTCCTTCACTGGCGCGACCCTTGTCACGACGAAGTCCATCACCATCGATACCCAGGGCTTCGTGCTGACCAGTATCTACAGCACCATTCCGATCAATTCGAACTACACCTTCGAAGGCACCTACGTCGGCGCGGCGAGTGCAACCACGCCGGGATATGGCCTCGCCGTTGGCAATGGCGTGTTCGTCAATAACGGCACGGTGACCGGCGGCCAGGGCATTGGCAGCAACGTCTCCGGCAATACCGGCCTCGCCGTTTCGACCAGAGCGACGCTCACCAACAACGGCACGATCACCGGCGGCGCTGCGACCAATTTCAATGCGTCCAGCACCGGCCTGGGTTCGGGGGTCTCGCTGGCGAGCACCGCTTCCAACCTGGTGAACTCCGGTAGCGGCGTCATCGTTGGCGGGACCAGCGACGGCGGCGTGTCTGCCGCAGGGGTTTTCAATGGAGTGTCTGTCGGCACCAGTATCATCAACCAGGGCATCATCCGCGGCGGAGCCGCTCTGAACGGCGGTACCGGCGGCATGGGCATCCGCCTCACACAGGGCACCAGCACGATCACCAACTCCGGGCTGATCGAGGCCGGTGACGGTGCTGCGGCGATCTACATGTTCAGGCCCACCGGCAACCTCACCATCGTCAACTCCGGGCGTATCAATGCGGGCAGCGGTTATGCCAACGCCGTCGAGTTCGCCACCGGCGCCGGCCTTTCGACGCTGGAGCTGCAGGCAGGCTCGGACATTCGCGGCAATGTAATCGCGAGCGCGACCAATACCGCCGATATCTTCCGCCTGGGCGGGAACCTCGATGACCAGTTCGACGTATCCAGCCTCGGTGCGCAGTATCAGAACTTCGATATCTTCCAGAAAACCGGCAGCAGCACCTGGTCGCTGATCGGCGACAGTACTGTCACTGCCCCCTGGAACGTACAGCAGGGCACCCTGCAGCTCGGCAACGGCGGCACCAGCGGCACCCTCGCCGGCGATGTAGTCGTCGACAGCGGCGCCACCTTCGCCTTCAACCGCAGCGACACCTATACCTTCAACCGGCAGATCACCGGTGCGGGTGGCGTGGCGCAGAACGGCAGCGGCACTACGCTCCTGACCGACGTCTTCACCTACACCGGCCCGACCACCGTCAACCTCGGCACCCTGGCCATCGACGGCTCGATCACCAGCCCGGTGACGGTGAATGCCCTGGGCACCCTGTCCGGCAGCGGCACTGTGATCGGCAACGTCAGCAACAGTGGCACTATCACCCCAGGCGGCGGTTCCGGCGTGCTGACCATCGATGGCGACTACATCGGCAATGGCGGCGTGGTGGCCGTCAACACCGTACTGGGCGACGACAGCTCGGCGACTGGCCGCCTGGTGATCACCGGCGATACCTCCGGCACTGGTACCATCCGGGTCACCAACGTCGGCGGGCTGGGTGCACCGACCGTGGAAGGCATCAAGCTGATCGACGTCCAGGGCCTGTCCAACGGCCTGTTCACCCTCGCTGGCAACTACACCTATCAGGGCCAGCCGGCTGTCGTGGCGGGCGCCTACGCCTATCGCCTGTACCAGAACGGCGTGACGGCCTCCAATGACGGCGGCTGGTACCTGCGCTCCTCGCTGGATGCGCCGGTCACTCCACCGGTCACTCCACCGGTTACTCCTCCCGTGACTCCGCCCGTGACTCCGCCCGTGACTCCGCCTGTCGAGCCACCCGTGACTCCGCCAGTAACGCCTCCGGTGACACCGCCCGTAGTTCCTCCGGTGACGCCGCCGTCCGGACCGCTGCTGGCGCCGACAGTTGCCCTGTACGAGAGCTACTCCAGCGTCCTGCAGCGCTTCAACGAACTTGGCACCTTGCAGCAGCGCGTCGGCAACCGCTACTGGCAGCCGGACGCCGAGCTGCAAAGCGAAGCGAAAGATGGCCGGCCTGCCATCGGTCGCGGTGCGTGGGTGAGGGCAGAGGGCTCCGATTCGCAGATCGATCCATCGTCCAGCACCAGCAGCGCCAACTACGACGTGCACCTGTGGAAGTTCGAAGCCGGCTTCGACGCACCGGTCTATGAGAGCGACGCCGGCACCCTGGTCGTCGGCCCGACTCTGCATTACGGCACCGCCAACTCCAGCGTGACCTCGAAGTACGGCGATGGCTCCATAGACGTGACCGGCTACGGCTTCGGCGGCGCGGCCACCTGGTACGGCAACGACGGCACCTATGTGGACGGCCAGGCGACTGTCAGCTGGTACGACAGCGACCTGCGCTCTTCGCAGTTGGGCAAGAAGCTGGAGAACGGCAACCGTGGCAACGGTGTGGCCGTTGGCGTTGAAGTCGGCCATCGCGTGGCGCTGAACCAGACCTGGTCGGTGACGCCGCAGGCCCAGCTGAGCTGGTCGCAGGTGAGCTTCGACTCGTTCCGCGACGACTACGACGCCAAGGTCTCCGACGACAACGGCGACAGTCTGGTCTCGCGCCTGGGCGTATCCCTGGACCGCGAAACCCAGTGGACCGCCAGCAACGGCAAGACCAGCCGCTCGCACCTCTACGGCATCACCAACCTGTACTACGACTTCGCCAACGGGACTTCGGCCAACGTGTCGGACCTGCATGTGAAGAGTGAGGAACAGGCGCTGTGGGCCGGCCTGGGTGTCGGCGCATCGCTGAACTGGGACGACGACCGTTCCATGCTCTTCGGCGAACTGCTGGGCCGCACCAGCCTGCAGGACTTCGGCGACAGCCACTCGGTCGGCGCCAAGGTCGGCGTGCGGGTGATGTGGTAAGCGAGGCGCCGAAGAGGCGGGTGAGGGTGTAGGTGACCCAGAAGCTCGGCACGGCATCCACGCCGAGCTTCCACGCTGCGAAAATGGCGGCGAGGAGGGCGCCGCATAGCATCACGCCCACGGTGGTGGACATGATCTTGTTGACCCGGAAGGCCAGCGTGGCCTCCGGGACCTTGTTCAGCTCATACCGGGATTCATGGCGAGGCGTCTCCTTCGCGGCAACTGGGTGGCGTGGAGGAGAGCCTACGGGGCGAAACCTGGCTGGGACTGAGGTCGTGTCTGGTTGCCCAGCTCGATATCGTCGCCTTTGCGCAAGGTCACCTTGATCCCTGTGTCCTGGGTAAAGCCTTCGCTCCAGGCTTTGGTCAGCGACTCGTGCTGGGCATCGTAGACCACGATGCCGTCGTCATCCGAAGCCGCCCGTGTCGATTCCGCGCCCAGCAACGCCGCGCTCCGATCGCCAGCAGGATGGTCAGCGAGGCTCCGCACAATTTCATCAAACGCCGCTCTTATCTATCAATCCGAGAGTGGCGGCGATATTCGCCTGTCGGCTGTTAAGAAATGGTCGTTCTCATTTGGTGGGCCGTGGCGAGAAGCGGTGGCAGTTCTGCGGTGCAGCTGAACCCTCGGGGTCAGCTGCACGCTGAACGATAAGCGAGGGGGAAGATTCGCTCCCTGGCTTAACTGGAGGGGTGCGCCTTGACCAGATCCCGGGCCATCTCCAGGTGCTGCTGGAGCACGGGCAGGGTCTGCTGGGCGAAGTTCTTGATGTCCGCGTCGGCGGCATGGTTGGCTGCGTCGGTGAAGACCTTCACCGCTTCCTCGTGAGCGCTGACCTGGTTGTTGGCATAGGCTGCGTCGAACGACTCCTCGCGCACGTCGAGCACCTTGGCCTTTGCCTGGCTGGTCAGGCTGGCGCTGTCGGCAAGTTGCAGCTGGTGCTTTGCGGCGAGCGACTTCAGCGTGGCATTGGCCTTTTCGTGATCGTCGATGATGTGCTGTGCGAAGGTTTTCACATCGGCAGACTGGCTCTTCTTCAGCGCCAGTTTTGCTGCGTCGATCTCCGCCATGCCGGCGGCTGACGCTTCGCTGACGAAATGCTGGTCCTGTGCGGACTTCTGTTCCGCCATCACCGGGGCGGCGACTAGGAAGAGGGCGCACAGTAGTCCGTTTCGCAGATGGCCTGTCATGTTCATGGTGATTCCTCTGGTCGGATGAGGCCCCGCGAGCAGGGGCATGTCCGGATGACGAGCCTGGCCGGGGAGCGTTCAGTGCTGGGGATGAACGGTCGCGAGCGGAAGGATTGGCCGCTCGAAGAGCAGTTTGTCGCGTGGAACGGGCGGTCAGCGGTTGCAGGGGCCGCAGGCGAGGACGAAGGCGGTCGCTCTCGGTGCAGGTCGAGCGAATATATGAACTCTCGGAGGCAGGTCTGTCCCATCAGGTAGATCCCGACGCGGCTGTCCTTTCATGCCGCGCGCTGATTCGAATCCTGATGAGGAGGACTCTACCGTGGCCAAACCCACTGCAAAGAAGAGCCGCTTGGCGGGCACCGAGACTATCGATCGGGGCAACACCAATGAAAAACTGGAAGCCCTGGAGCGCTACCGTGAAGACGCGACTGGCGAGGCGCTGACCACCAACACCGATGTGCGCATCGCCGACAACCAGAACAGCCTGCGCGCCGGCGAACGCGGCCCTTCGCTGCTGGAAGACTTCATCCTGCGGGAGAAGATCACCCACTTCGACCACGAGCGGATTCCCGAGCGCATCGTCCACGCCCGCGGTGCGGCGGCTCATGGTTTCTTCGAGTCGTACGAGGACTGGAGTTCGCTCACCAAGGCGTCGTTCCTGGGCAAGGCCGGCAAGCAGACGCCGGTATTCGTGCGCTTCTCCACCGTGCAGGGCCCGCGTGGCTCCGCGGACACCGTGCGCGACGTGCGCGGCTTTGCCGTGAAGTTCTACACCGACGAGGGAAACTACGATCTGGTGGGCAACAACATGCCGGTGTTCTTCATCCAGGACGCCATCAAGTTCCCCGACTTCGTCCACGCGGTGAAGCCCGAACCGCACAACGAGATGCCCACCGGCGGCTCGGCCCACGACACCTTCTGGGACTTCGTCTCGCTGACTCCGGAGTCGGCGCACATGGTGATGTGGGCCATGTCGGACCGGGCGATTCCCATCTCGCTGCGGCACATCCAGGGCTTTGGCGTGCACACCTTCCGCCTGATCAATGCGGCAGGCGACAGTTCGCTGGTGAAATTCCACTGGCGGCCGAAATCCGGCGTCTGTTCGCTGCTCTGGGACGAGGCGCAGAAGCTTGCCGGCAAGGACCCGGACTTCCACCGCCGCACACTGTGGGACGACATCGAGAGGGGCGATTACCCCGAATGGGAACTGGGCGTGCAGGTCATCCCCGAGGCCGATGCTGACCAGTTTGACTTCGACCTGCTCGACCCAACCAAGCTGGTGCCCGAGGAACGGGTGCCGGTGAAGCTGCTCGGGCGCATGGTGCTCAACCGCAACCCGGACAACTTCTTCGCCGAGACCGAGCAGGCCGCGTTCCACCCCGGCCATATCGTGCCCGGTATCGACTTCAGTAACGACCCGCTGCTGCAGGGCCGACTGTTTTCCTACACCGATACCCAACTGCTGCGCCTGGGCGGCCCGAACTTCAACCAGATCCCGATCAACCAGCCGCTATGCCCGTTTCACAACAACCAGCGCGATGGCCTGCACCAGCACATGCTGCACAAGGGCCGCGCTGCCTATGAGCCGAACTCCATCGATGACGGCTGGCCGAAGGAGACGCCGCCAGCCGCGCGCCAGGGTGGTTTCACCAGCTACCACGAGCCTATGACAGGCGCCAAGGTGCGGGTGCGTGCCGATTCCTTCGCCGACCACTTCACCCAGGCGGCGCTGTTCTATCACAGCCTCAGCGAGGCGGAGCAGGGGCATGTCGCTTCGGCCTATGTGTTCGAGCTGTCCAAGGTGGAACGGATGCCGATCCGTGAGCGCGAGGTAAACGAAATCCTCGCCAATATCTGCCCGGAACTCGCGGAGATAGTCGCCAGCCAGATCGGCGTGAAAGTCACCCACAAGGCAGCCAGGGTGCCCCAGCCCAAGCCGTCACCGGCGCTGAGCCAGGCCAACCTGCTGGCCGGGGATATCCGCTCGCGCAAGGTGGCGATCCTGATCGCCGATGGCGTCAGCGAGAGTGATGTGCGCGACCTGAAAGATGCGCTCGAGAAGGCAGGAGCTGCCGGCAAGCTGATCGGTCCGAGCACTTCGCCGGTGAAGGCGGAAGGTGGTGCATGGCTGACTCCAGACGCCAGTTGGGATGGCTTGCCGTCAGTGGCCTTCGATGCGGTGTACGTCCCCGGCGGCGCCAAGGCGACCCAGCAGATCGGCGGTGACGGGCGTGCGTTGCATTACCTGCTGGAAGCCTACAAGCACCTCAAGCCGCTGGCCTTCTGCGGCGATGCGCAGGCATTACCGGGGCAACTCGGTCTGTCGCCTGACGAGGGCATCGTCCAGGGGCGCACGGCAGCGGATGTGTTCGCGGCTTTCGAGAAGGCGCTGAAGCTGCACCGCATCTGGGCGAGGGAGGCGCAGGTGGCGAAGATTCCGGCTTGAGTTGGCCCTGCAGGAGCGGTCGTGTCCCGCTCCTGCAGGTCAGAATGCAGGGTGAATAACGCCGGCAGCGTTATCCGCCCTGCTAAAAGATCAGCCCAGCCGTTTTACCGTCAGCGTCACTGCCGCAATCCGCTCGGCCTGCTGGTAGGCCGAGCTGTCCAGCTCCTCGCCGAACACATCCGGGTCCATCTCCTCGTAGTGCCAGCTCACCGGACGATCGATCAGTAATGCGTCCAGCTGTCGGCGCAGGGGCGCCTCGCCGTTGACCACCGCGGCGCCGGTATAGAGCAGCAGGGAGCCGCCGATGTTCAGGCGTTGCAGCGCGGTTTCGACGATGCGCAATGACAGGCCTGCGCCAAACGCTCCGCCACCATGGCGGTAGGTGCGCTCGTCCGGATCGAGCAGGTACGGCGGGTTGGCGACTATCAGGTCGAACTGCCCCTCGATGCGCTCCAGCAGGTTGCTCTGGCGAATCTGCAGGTCATCGATGCCGGCGAGATAGGCGTTGGCACGGGTGAAGTCCAGGGCGCGCGGATTGATGTCCACGGCGGTGACTTCTGCCTCCGGGAAGGCCTGGGCGATGAGGATGGCGCCGGGGCCGGCACCGCAGCCGATATCCACGGCGCGGCGCACGTTGCCGGCCTCATCACTCTGGAAATACTGGTGCAGCGCGTGGGCGAAACGGTAGGTGTCCGGGCCGAAGAACACCGCGTCAGTCTCCAGCGTCGGGTAGGCGGAGTGGGCGAACAGCTGGTCGTCCAGGCTCGACCAGCGCACCGCGCTGCGCCATTGACTGTCCTGGCGCTGCAGCAGTCCGCCGGTTTCCAGCAGGGCGAGCATGCGCTCGCTGACTAGCGCGTCGGGGAACAGCCGGCTCCAGCCGAACACGCCCTGCAGATCGCCGGCCAGCTGGTTTTCCGGCCGGGCGTTGACGCGCGCGTGGGTCGCGGGGGTGACCGTGGTGAAACGGTAGTCTTGCGCCTGCAACTCCTGCCCCAGGGTGATCAAAGTCTCCAGGCGCGAGTCGAAGAATGTAGTCATGGTTCGATCCCCAGTTTGTCGGTGTAGATGCGCGTGGCCAGCAGCCCGGCTGGTGTCCAGTGGCGGTGTGGGGCCATGAGCGCGACCAGGCGATGCATGCGGCTGCGCGGCGAAAGCGTGGACAGCTCGTTGAGCAGGGCGCGCTCCTCGGTGGCGAACTCCGAGCGTGCCGACGGTGGGGCGGCGCTGGCTTTCTCGCTACCGCCCCAGGGATTGCGTTGCGCAGGCTCGCTCCAGTCGCCGGCGATCCAGTCGTGCAGCAGCTGCCGCTCGTAGGGATTGAACACACCGAACATGGCCGCGCTGTCTCCGGAGATCAGGCCCCAGAGACGACTGTTGGCGGGGTCCTGGTGGCGCCTGATCCAGCCGAGTTGCTGCAACGCAGCAAGAAATTCGCCCATGCGCCCGGGGCCGGCCATCCACTGGTTCACCGTGCGCCCGCCAATGCGTGCACGGTCATCGTGCATCTGCCTGGCGAAGGGCCGCTTGCGCTCAAGCATGGCGACCACTTCGGTTCCCAGGTCGAAACCATCGAGCAGCTGTTGGTTGGATAGCCCCGCGTCGTTGAGTCGGTATCCGGCGTGCACGCGGCGCAGGAAAGCGTCGCGATCGGCCAGCTGCGGCAGGTTGGCTTCCAGCGCCTGCAATGCCTTGCGACCGTGACCGGTGGCAGCGTTGTCGATGGTCACGTGCAGGCGGAAGTACTCCGGGTCGATACCCAACTCGCGCAGTTCGCAACTGGTGATCATCAGGTGCAGCGGCGGCAGCTCGTATCCCAGGTTGTAGCCCAGCACTTCGGGCAGGTAGTCGTCGGACAGATAGCCCAGCGCCAGCTGCAGGGTGCCTTGCAGGTAATGCGCATCGCTCAGGTCGGGCGGGGCATCGCAACCCAGGCTGTCCAGCAGGCGCTGGTACACCAGCACGTGGTTGCGCGCGGGGATACCGTGGCCCAGCTCTTCCAGGCAGGTATGTACCAGCGGCAGCAGGCGCGTGTCGCTCCAGTGGTCGAGCACACCGTAGAGCCAGGCGCCGTCTACCCGCTTGGTGGGAGCGATGGCCTGGAGGAAGTGCAGGGCATGGGCACGGTTGGCGAAGTGCCGACGCGGTGCGCCTTCCCGGCGCTCGCTCAGGTAGGTGGCATAGCCCTGTGCGCTGCGTTCGGCGCGGTTGGACAGCCAACTGTCCCAGCGTTGCGGGTCGGCGGGCAGCTCGTCGTCGTGGGCAGCCTGCAGGTCCAGCTGCGTATCAAGAAGCGTGGCTGCACGCTCCAGGCAGTCCTGCGGGGTGCGCAGCAGGGACTGATAGAGATCGCGGATGGAGCAGTGCTCGCGGTACGAGGCGACAGCATTCCGGGAGGCGGGTGGCGTCATGCGGGGCTCCTCGTTGGAAAAATCGGGACGCTTTCTCTTGCGAGTGAGCGGGCGAACAAAGGTTTCAAGTAAACGCCCAAGCGCAGGGGGCGAAGGGCCGAAAGACTGAACGCCACTGGCGACGGCGCGTCCCAGCCATGACTGCCATACCGCGAGGTCCGCCATGCCAGCACGCCCCGCGTTGCCCCGTTTCGGCATCGAGGAGGAGTTCTTCCTGCTCGATCCCGCCAGCCTGGACCTCGCTCGCGACGTGCCACTGGGCTTTTCTCATGCCTGCCGTGGCGTACTGGGCGAGGAGGTCGCGGAGGAAATCTTCCAGTGCCAGTACGAACTGGTCAGCCCGGTCCTGCGCCAGCTCGACGAGGCAGCCGCGTTTCTGAGCGACCGCCGCCGCCGATTGCGCGCGATATCCCGTTCCCACGGGCTGGAAACCCTCTGCGTCGCTGCCCATCCCTTCACCCATCCGCACTCTCAGCCCCCTGCATTCCGCGCGCGCTACCAGCGCTTGTTCGACGAGGCAGGCGTGGTGGCGCGGCAAAGCCTGCTCTGCGGTCTGCATGTGCATGTGGAGGTGCGCGGCATCGACCGTGTACGCGTGATGAACCGTGTACTGCCCTGGATGCCGCTGCTGCTCGCCCTGAGTGCGTCATCGCCGTTCTGGGGCGGGCGTGACACAGGGCTGGTCAGCTATCGCCAGTCGCTCTGCGGGGAGTGGCCGCGCATGGGGCCACCCGCGCAATTCACCGATGAGTCGCAGTGGCGACGCTACATCGCGTTGTTCCTGCAGTACGGCCTGATGCACGAGCCCGGTCACGCCTGGTGGTTCCTGCGGCCCTCGGCGCATTACCCGACCCTGGAGCTGCGCATCCCCGACGCCTGTCCGCGGATCGACGATGCGCTGTGCATCGCCGGCCTGTTCCGTCTGCTGGTCAGCCAGGCGCGGGAGGCACACGAACCTGAAGAGCCGAACTGGCAGCGAGCCTTGCTGGCGGAGAACTTCTGGCAGGCTCGGCGGCATGGCTGCGCGGGGCACTTTCTGGTGGAAGGCGATCAGGTGGTCAGTGCGCGGGATTGGCTCCAGCGAGCGGAGGCAGCCGTGGAAGACTGGCGGGACGACGAAAGCCAGCGGCTGTTCACCCATGCCGCCAGGATCATCGAGGGAGGCAACAGCGCGGATCGGCAGCGCATGGCCTACCAGTCGGCGCGTGGCAAGGGGCAAACCGATGCGGCTGCGCTGGTTGCGGTGGTGCACCATCTGCTGGTGGAAAACCGGTTGGCGGCCGATGCAGTAGCGCGTGGCTGACGGGCGGATGGCTTGCCGTCCTTGCCGATCCTCCCGGCAGAAAACCTGAACTCCAGCGCTATGCGCCGGCTCAACCGGCCTGAACGCACAAAGGACCATTCAGCCCTGGAGGCAGCGCCATGACCAGTTCCGCCAAGAGCTCCGCGAAGAAAGAACCCAACCCGCAGCACATCGAGATCGACGACACCCAAGACCGCATGGGCAGCGTGCGCGAGCTGGATTTCGAGAAGGCTCCCGAAGGACGCATCGGCGACGAGCGTTCGCCCGAAGAGGTGGAGCGCGAGTTTCCTGCGCAGCGCCGCCGCGAGATGGGCCAGACCGGTGGCGAGACCCTGGGCGACAGCGCCGTGGAAGATGGCGTGAGCATGGACGATCTGGCCCCGGAAACCCTGATCGACGAGGACGGTACCGAATCGCCGCTGGAGCCGGGCGACAGCGCACCGGTGGACAAGCAGCTGCATATTCGCCGCGAAAGCGAGATTGGCGGAGGCATCGGCCTGGATGAGGCGGAGGAAGGCCACGTGCGCCCTTTGGACGGCAAACCCTGGGATGACTCCGACCCCGATGAGGAGCAATGACCCATGGCCCGCGCCGCCGTTCCGAATCAGACCCTGAAGGAGTACGCCCGCAAGCGCGATTTCAGCGGCACCCCGGAACCCAGCGGTGAAGCGCCGGGCAGCCATGCCGGGGAATACGCCTTCGTGGTGCAGAAGCACGACGCCAGCCACTTGCACTATGACTTTCGCCTGGAACTGGATGGGGTGCTGAAAAGCTGGGCGGTGCCCAAGGGCCCGTGCCTGGACCCCAGCGTGAAGCGCCTGGCCATCGAGGTCGAAGACCATCCGCTGGATTACGCGCGCTTCGAAGGGCACATCCCCGAAGGACACTACGGCGCAGGCGACGTGATCGTCTGGGACGAAGGCCGCTGGACGCCCATCGGCGACCCCCACGAGGGCATGCAGAGCGGCCACCTGAAGTTTCGCCTGGAAGGCAGCAAGCTCGCCGGCAGCTGGAACCTGGTGCGAACCCGTATGGCGGGTCGCCAGCCGCAATGGTTCCTGATCAAGGGACGCGACGACCAGGCGCGGGATTATCCGCGCTTCGACATCCTGGCCGAGGAGCCGCTGAGCGTCGTGACCGGGCAATCGCTGCCCAGCGAGTCTTCCGGGGCGAAGAGGACGCCTCCCAAACGGGCCAGGTCGGCCAAGCAGACCACGACAACCCGCAAAACCACGCTCCCCGATGCCATTTCCCCGCAACTCGCCACGCTGGTGGACGCACCGCCTCCCGGCGATTGGCGCTACGAGATCAAGATCGACGGCTACCGCATCCTCGCTCGCCTCGATGGAGGCAAGGTGCGCCTGATGACGCGAAACGGCCACGACTGGTCGAAGAAACTACCGGAGCTGAGCAAGGCTCTGGCAGCGCTCGAGGTACAGTCCGCCTGGCTGGACGGCGAGATACTGGTGATGGACGAGGAGGGGCGCCCGGACTTCCAGCGCTTGCAGAACGCCTTCGATGCCAATGTCTCCGCGCCGATCCACTACACCCTGTTCGACCTGCTCTGGCTGGACGGCGCGGATTATCGCAGCAAGCCGCTGGAGGACCGCCGCCAGGCGCTACAGCAGGTCCTGCGCGGCAATGACAATGAAGCGTTGCGCTACTCGGAAGACTTCACCGACGACCCGCGCAGCATCCTCGACAGCGCCTGTCGTCTCGGCCTGGAAGGCCTGATCGGCAAGCGTGCCGGCAGCCCTTATTCCGAGAAGCGCTCGCACGACTGGATCAAGCTCAAGTGCAAGCGCCGGCAGGAATTCGTCATTGTCGGTTTCAGCGAGCCCAAAGGATCGCGCTCGCACTTCGGTGCCTTGCTGCTCGGCCTGCATGACGAGGATGGCGCGCTGCGCTACGCCGGCAAGGTCGGAACCGGTTTCAGCGCAGCGAGTCTCGCAACCCTTCATCAACAGCTCAAACCTCTTCAGCGCAAGA
This sequence comes from Pseudomonas sp. PDM19, assembly GCF_014852215.1. NCBI lineage: Bacteria > Pseudomonadati > Pseudomonadota > Gammaproteobacteria > Pseudomonadales > Pseudomonadaceae > Pseudomonas > Pseudomonas sp. PDM19. The sequence continues at coordinate 1,206,384 of NZ_JACVBG010000001.1, forward strand.
CCTCTCCGCTGAAGGACGCGCCCAAGGGCGCGGACGCCAGGGGCGTGACCTGGCTACGCCCGGCGCTGCTGTGCGAAGTCGCCTTTGCCGAAATGACCCGCGAGGGGTTGGTGCGCCAGGCGGTATTCCAGGGCCTGCGCAGTGACAAGCCGGTGCAGGCCATCGTCGAGGAGAAACCTAGACAGGCTGCACAGGGCGCTGACACAAAGACTGCGAAGGGAACACCGGGCAACACCCTGCAGGGCGTGACCATCACCCATCCCGACCGGGTGATCGACCCTGCCAGCCAACTGCGCAAGATCGACGTGGCGCATTACTACGAAGAGGCCGCCGAGCGCCTGCTGCCCTGGCTGGCTGACCGCCCGGTGTCGCTGGTGCGCGTACCGGATGGTGTCGGTGGCGAGCAGTTCTTCCAGCGCCATGCCTCGCGCACGGAAATCCCAGGCGCGCAGCCGCTCGATCCGAAACTCGATCCGGGCCATGCGCCGCTGCTGCGGATCGCCACGGCCAGGGGGCTGGTGGGCGCTGCGCAGATGAGCGCTCTGGAACTGCATACCTGGAACGCCACCCTGGATGATCTGGAGAAGCCTGACCGCTTCGTCCTGGATCTCGACCCGGACCCGTCACTGCCCTGGCAGCGGATGATCGAGGCGACGCAGCTGACCCTGACGCTGCTGGATGAGCTCGGACTCTCGGCGTACCTGAAGACCAGCGGCGGCAAGGGCATGCACATCCTCGTCCCCCTGCAGCGGCGTCACAGCTGGGACGAGGTGAAGGACTTCGCCCATGCCATCAGCCGGCATATGGCCAAGCTGATGCCCGATCGTTTCAGTGCCGTTTCCGGGCCGAAGAACCGCGTCGGGAAAATCTTCATCGACTATCTGCGCAACACTCGGGGCGCCAGCACGGTCTGCGTCTGGTCGGTGCGGGCGCGGGAGGGCTTGCCGGTGTCCGTACCGGTTCGTCGCGATGAGCTTGCCACGCTCAAGGCGGCGAATCAGTGGACGGTTGCCAACATCGACGAGCGGCTGGCGGCAGCCGATCCGTGGGCAGGCTGGGCCAACACCAGGCAGCGCCTGACTCGCCGGATGATCGAACAACTGGAAGGCTGAAGACTGCGGCTCAGGGAGCCTGCGACGCCACCAGCTGGTCCGCCAGCTCGCGTTGGTGATAAAGCATCGGCAGCCAGAGACGGGCGAAGCCTTGCAGATCCGAGTCGACGGCTTCCTTGCTCATGCGATCGAAGGAGGTCACCGCTTCCTTGCTCGATCGCAGCTGCGCCACCGCATAGTCATGATCGAAGCGGTCACTGGCGGTGAGCGGCGCCTGACTGTTTTCCGGCTTCAGCGGGGCGTCGCTCTGCGCCGGCACGCCTTTTTTCTGCGCCAGGGTCTGCAGGTCGCGGAGCATCGCCGAATGTTCGTCCAGCACGCCCTGGGCCTGGTCGCGCACCGCCAGGGTCTTACCGTAGCGGATGGCCTGCTGGGCGCGAGCGAGCTGCTGCTGGCTGTTGGTCAGGGCGGCGGAGATGAAAGCTGATTCATCGGCCTTGCCCTCTGCGAAGCTGCTGCCGGCGAGCACTGCGAAGCTCAGCAACAACCAGCGCAGGAAAGAGGAGGCGAGGGGAGTCGTCATGGGAATTTCTCCTTCTTCTGGCTTTGCGACTACCGCAGTGGACGCAGCCCTGGGCGCACGGTTCAGAAAAGCCGGTCGGCGGCCTGAACCATTGGTGAAAAAGCCTGAACCAAGCTCCCCGGCATCGGCCTACCCAGTGAGTCGATCACTGCTGGAGTAACCAAGCCATGAATGAACAACGCTGCTCCTGCCCCGGCTGTTCCTGCAGCCTGGGAGCCACGACCGTGTACCGCGAAGGCCGTGCCTACTGTTGCCAGGCCTGCGCCGACGGCCATCCGGATGGCGAAAAACACTGTCAGGACACGCACTGCCATTGCGGACAGCAAAAGCCGCCGCGTGGTTGAACCCATCCGAGATGCCCTGGTGCATCGAAGGAGAACCCCATGAGCGAGACCGAAACCCTGCCACCACAACACCAGGACCAGCAGCCGGGCCTGGAGGAACAGATGCGCCCGCAGCCGGAGTTCGTCTCCGGCGAGTACCGTGCTGCTGCCAAGCTGGCCGGCAAGGTCGCCATCGTGACCGGTGGCGACAGCGGCATCGGCCGTGCCGTCGCGGTGACATTCGCCCGCGAGCGCGCCGATGTGGTGTTGCTGTACCTCGACGAATCCGAGGACGCGCTCAAGACCTGCCAGATCATCGAATCCCTCGGCCAGCAATGCCTGGAGATGTCCGGTGATGTCGCCGATGCGGGCTTCTGCGCGGAAGTGGCGCGCCGCGTCGAGGAGCGCTGGGGACGTCTGGACATACTGGTGAACAATGCGGGGGAACAGCATCCCCAGGAGTGCCTGGAAGACATTACGCAGCAGCAGTGGGAGCGGACGTTCCGCACCAACATCTTCGGCATGTTCCAGCTGACCAAGGCGGTGCTGCCGCTGATGGGCGAGGGCGGTACCATCGTCAACACCACCTCGATTACCGCCTACAAGGGCAACCCGAAACTGATCGACTACTCATCCACCAAGGGCGCGATCACCTCGTTCACCCGCTCGCTGGCCATGAACCTGGTCAGGCGCGGCATCCGCGTCAACGCGGTGGCGCCGGGGCCGATCTGGACACCGCTGATTCCTTCGACCTTCGATGCCGAGGAAGTCGCGACCTTCGGCACCAACACGCCGATGGGGAGACCAGGACAGCCCGAAGAACTGGCCCCGGCCTATGTCTACCTCGCCAGCAGCGATTCCTCCTATGTCAGCGGGCAGGTGCTGCACGTCAACGGCGGGACGGTGGTCAACGGCTGAGCCGCAGGAGATCAGGCCGCGCTTCGCAAGGCCTCGATCAGCTGCTGCTTGCGCATGCTCGAACGACCGGCGATGTGCCGGGTCCGGGCGCGGTTGAGCAATTCGGCCTTGGTCATGGATTCCAGCGGTTGGTCAGGCCGCGGCACGCCTTGCTTGGTGGCTACCGCGCGCTTGGCCGAGCTGCGCCGCGCGGCGGCCTTGGCCGGTGCGCTCTTGTTCTGGCCCGAGCCGCCGCTGCGCTCGCCGCCGCCGGACTGCTTGTTCACGGTTGCCCAGGCTCGGGCTTCTGCCTCGTCCTTGGGGACGCCACGGCTCTCATAGCTTTCCTCGATGTGTTCGGCCTTGCGCTTCTGCTTGTCGGTGTACTTGTCTTTATCGCCCCGTGGCATGGCTGTTCTCCCTTGGCTGATGCGTCAGTGCACGCTCTTCGAGCGCCCGGCCCGCCAGCGCGGGCCACAGTGGGGAGAAACCGCTCGTCGCCGATCGTTCGGCGTTTCTGATGAACGGGCCATGCCAGTGGAGGAAAAGGTCTGAACTCAGCGTTTTCCTCGCGGACAGATGCACTGGGGCGCCTCGTGCGCCATCGGCAATCAGTCACCGACAGAAGCAGGAGACGGCAATGGCCCTGGACAGCATTCCCGATCAGTCGGCAGTCGAGATCTTCAAGCACGCCGTGCTCACCCGCTTGCGCTATGCGGTCGGCAAGGACCCGGCCGACGCCTTTGACCATGACTGGTTCGAAGCGGTGGCCCTGGCCACGAGCAAGTACCAGGTGGATAACTGGGAAGAAACCACCCGCGCCATCGATCGCAGCGCGCGCAAGCACGTGTACTACCTCTCCCTGGAGTTCCTCATCGGCCGTCTGCTGATCGACAACCTGAGCAACCTCGGGCTGCTCGAGGTGGCACGCCAGGCACTGTCGGAACTGGGCGTGGACCTGGAACGCATCCGCCTGCTGGAGCCAGACGCGGCACTGGGCAATGGAGGCCTCGGCAGACTGGCAGCGTGCTTCATGGAAAGCATGGCGACGCTGGACATCCCCGCCCACGGCTACGGCATCCGCTACGAGCACGGGCTGTTCAAGCAGGTGATCGGCGATGGCTGGCAGCAGGAGCACACCGAAACCTGGCTGGACTTCGGCAACCCCTGGGAATTCGAGCGTCCCGAATCCGCCTACAGCGTCGGCTTTGGCGGCAGCGTCTACAGCGAGCCGGACGCCAATGGTGTCGAGCGCCAGCGTTGGGAGCCGGTAGAGCGCGTTCGCGCGGTCGCCTATGACATGCCGGTGGTGGGCTGGCGCACTGCCAGCGTGAACACCTTGCGCCTGTGGCGTGCCCGCGCCGAGGAAACCCTTAAGCTCGACCGCTTCAACGCCGGTGATCACCTGGGGGCAGTGGCCGACACCGTGCGCGCGGAAAGCATCTCCCGCGTGCTCTACCCGGCGGACAGCACCGAGGCCGGACAGGAGCTGCGCCTGCGCCAGGAGTACTTCTTCGTCGCTGCCTCCCTGCAGGACCTGATGCAGCGCCACCTGGGCAAGGGCGAGGACGTGTACGGCCTGCCCGAGCGGGTCGCCATCCAGCTCAACGACACCCACCCGGCCATCGCCGTGGCCGAGCTGATGCGCCTGCTGCTGGACGAGCGCGGGCTGGACTGGAGCGACGCCTGGGAGCTGACCGTGGCGACCCTGTCCTACACCAATCACACGCTGCTGCCCGAGGCGCTGGAATCCTGGCCGGTGGGGCTGATGGAGCGCCTGTTGCCCCGGCACATGCAGATCATCTACCTGATCAATGCCTTCCATATCGACGCCCTGCGCGCCAAGGACATCCACGACTTCGCCCTGCTGCGGTCGGTCTCGCTGATCGAGGAGGACCACGGCCGCCGCGTGCGCATGGGCAACCTGGCATTTCTTGGATCGCACAGCGTCAATGGTGTCTCTGCACTGCACACCGAACTGATGCGCGAGACGGTGTTCCGTGACCTGCACCGGTTGTACCCGAATCGCATCAGCAACAAGACCAACGGCGTGACCTTCCGCCGCTGGCTGTTCCAGACCAACCCCGAACTGACCGAACTGCTGGTCGACACCCTCGGTGACGACGTCCTGGACAACCCCGAGAGCCGCTTGCGCGACCTGGCGGCCCACGCCGAGAAGTCCGCCGTGCGCCAGCGCTTCGCCCAGCAGCGGCGCAACGCCAAACAGCGCCTGGCCGTGCTTATCGAGGAGCGCCTGGGCCTGCGTGTCGACCCGGACGCGCTGTTCGACGTGCACGTCAAGCGCATCCACGAGTACAAGCGTCAATTGCTCAACCTGTTGCACACCGTGGCGCTGTACCAGGACATCCGCAACGACCCGACCACCGAACGCGTGCCCAGGGTGAAGATATTCGCCGGCAAGGCCGCCCCCAGTTATGTGCTGGCCAAACTGATCATCAAGCTGGCCAACGACATCAGCCGCACGGTCAATGCCGATCCCACCGTGCGCGGGCTGCTCAAGGTGGTGTTCATCCCCAACTACAACGTCAGCCTGGCCGAATCCATCATTCCGGCGGCGGACCTGTCCGAGCAGATATCCACGGCGGGCCTGGAGGCGTCAGGCACCAGCAACATGAAGTTCGCCCTCAACGGCGCGCTGACCATCGGCACCCTGGATGGCGCCAACGTCGAGATGTGCGAGCGTATCGGCCCGGAGAACATGTTCATCTTCGGCCTCAAGGCGCAGCAGGTGGAGGCTCGCAAACGGGCGGGGGAGCTGGCCATGCACAACGAAATAGCCGATTCGCCGCGTCTCCAGGAGGCGCTTATGGCGGTCAGCAGCGGCGTGTTCTCGCCGGACGACCCACAGCGCTATACCGCGTTGATCGACAGCCTGCGCCATGACGACCGCTTCATGGTCTGCCCGGACTTCGACGCCTACTGGGACGCGCAGGAGCGCGTGGAGCAGCTTTGGCGAAAGCCGTCGCGCTGGTGGAAAGCCTCGATGCTCAATACCGCACGAGTCGGCTGGTTTTCCTCGGACAGGACCATTCGCGAGTACGCCCAGGACATCTGGCAGGTGCCCGTCGGCGGGGAGTGAACCGCTCGCGACACAGCGACAGCCGGCAAGCCCTGGCTACGAAGACGCGGGGCTTGCCGCGGAGGAACTGCTGACTTTCTGCCGGGCGGTCAGCGGTTGTAGGCGAAATCAAGCAAACCAAATGGCGTTCGTCCGGGTCTGGACTCTTATCGGGGCTTCAACAAGAGCCGGACATGGACACACTGGAGCGAATCTGGCTGACGCTGGTGGCCGAGTTCTCCGACCTCAGCGAAGTCGAGCAGATCACCCGCGCCTCGCTGCGCCTGAGCCTCGCCGTGGTGCTGGGTGGTGTGGTGGGCTATGAGCGCGAGAGCCAGGGCAAGGCCGCCGGCCTGCGCACGCACATGCTGGTGACCCTGGGCGCGGCACTGTTCGTGATGGCGATCCGGGAAGGCGGCGCGCAGGCCGATGCCGTCAGCCGGGTCATCCAGGGCATCGCCGCGGGGATCGGCTTCCTCTGCGCCGGCACCATTCTCAAGGGCAGCCAGGTCTCCGAAGTGAAGGGCCTGACCACCGCCGCCGGGCTCTGGCTGAGTACGGCCATCGGTATCAGCGTCGGGCTCGGGCATTCGGCCACGGCGGTGCTCGGCACGCTGCTGGCGCTGCTGGTGCTGCACTGCCTGCCGCGCTGGCTGGAGCGCAACCATAAACATGCCCCTCACGAGTCGAGAGAGGACCGCGATGTTCCGTGAATTCGCCCAGGCCTGCGCCTGGACCGACGCCATGTTCGAAAACGGCCGCTATAGCGGGCTGATCGAATACCAGGTCATCCGCGAGGGCGCCGCGGTGGAGGTGCTGTGGGTCTATGCCCCCGGCAGCCGAAACACGTCGGAAGCCGAAGCAGCGGCGCGCCGGATGCTCGCACGGGTACGCGACATCGACGGCGAGGGCCGCGTGCACTTCGACGACGGCGTGCCCCTGCAGGAGGACTGCCCATGGCCCGTGTGATCTGGAAAGGCGCCATCAGCTTCGGCCTGGTGCACATCCCGGTAGCGCTCAACAGCGCCTCGCGCTCCAGCGGCACCGATTTCGACTGGCTCGACGAGCGCAGCCTGGAGCCGGTTGGCTACAAGCGGGTGAACAAGATCACCGGCAAGGAGGTACCCAGGGAACACATCGTCAAGGGTGTGGAACTGGAGAAAGGCCGCTATGTGGTCATCAGCGAGGAGGAAATCCGCGCCGCACGCCCGGAGGCGACCCAGAGCATCGACATCCTCAGCTTCATCGACATCGAGGAAATCCCGGTGCCGTTCTACGACTCGCCGTACTACCTCACGCCCGAAAAGCGCGGCGAAAAGGTCTACGTGCTGCTGCGCGATACCCTGAAGAAGACCGGCAAGGCCGCCGTCTGCCAGTTGGTGATGCACAGCCGCCAACACCTGGCGATGTTGCGCGAGGAAGGCGAAGCCATCCTGCTGATGACCCTGCGCTGGCCGGCGGACGTGCGCGAGGTGGACGAGCTGGGCCTGGCGCTGGACAAGGTGAAGCTGGACAAGCGCGAAACGGAAATGGCCGAGCGGCTGGTCAAGGACATGTCCGGCCACTGGACACCGGCGGACTACGAAGACCGCTTCAGTGAGGAAATCCACCGCCTGGTGGAGCAGAAGGCCGCCAAGGGACAACTGGAGAGCGTCCCGCAAGCGGAAGCGAAAAGTGGCGAAGGTGCGGACATCATCGACCTCACCGAGCTGCTCAAACGCAGCCTCAAGGGCGACGGGAAGCGGCGCTCGACGGCCAGTGCGCCGGCGAAGAAGAGCGCAACCCGCAAGCCCACGCCCAAGCGCAAGACCTCCTGAGCCAACCACTGGCGCAATTAGCCTGAACTTGCCGCCGCAGCGTCGTTCCCAACCCCTGTAGCTCGCCAATCCACCACGAGCGCGCCACGGAGCGCGCACCGCCGCGAGGAGGGCGCCGCAATGGAACGGGAAAATCCGGCCAGCCGGGCCGAGGCCGCCGCCAATGAGCCGCGCATCGTCATCGAGGACGTGCAGCCACGCCTGGAAAGCGGACGTTTTGCTGCCAAGGCCATCAGCCACCGCGCATCGCGCATCCACGCGCGCATCTTCAGTGATGGCCACGACAAGCTGGCTGCCGAGGTCGCCTGGCGCGAGAGCAAGGGTCAGCCGTGGCAGAAAACGCCCCTGCAAGCGCTGGGCAACGACCACTGGGAAGCGCATATCACCCCGACCCAGGTCGGCCGCACCGAATTCATCGTGCTGGCCTGGATCGACAGCTATGCGAGTTTTCGCTACGAGCTGGAGAAGAAGTACGCCGCTGGACAGGTGGTGGACCTGGAGTTCCGCGAGGGCATCGAACTGCTGCAGCACGTGCTGCAGACGGCGCCGGAGGACTGTGAAGCGGAGCTGGCGCAGATCGTGCGCGAACTGCAGGGCAGCGAAGAGCGCGAGGCGCGCTTCGGCCTGCTCATGGCGCCGCGCACCCTGGAAGTGATGCAGCGCGCAGAACACCGGCCGTACCTGACCCGCAGCCTGACTTTCGAACTGGATGTGGAGCGACCACTGGCTGAATTCGCCAGCTGGTACGAGCTGTTCCCGCGCTCGGAAAGCAGCGTGCCCGGCCAGCACGGCAGCTTCGCCGACGTTCACCGGCGCCTGCCGGACATCGCCGCCATGGGCTTCGACGTCCTGTATTTCCCGCCGATCCATCCCATCGGCCGCCAACACCGCAAGGGCCGTAACAACAGCCTGCAGGCCGGTCCGGACGACCCCGGCAGCCCCTACGCCATCGGCAGCGAAGAGGGCGGCCATGACGCCGTGCATCCGCAGCTCGGCACGTTGGAAGACTTCCGCGACCTGGTGGGAGCCGCCCGCGAACACGGCCTGGAAGTCGCCCTGGACTTCGCCATCCAGTGCTCGCCGGACCACCCCTGGCTGCGCGAACATCCCGGCTGGTTCAGCTGGCGCGCCGACGGGACCATCCGCCACGCGGAGAACCCGCCAAAGAAATACGAGGACATCGTCAACGTCGACTTCTATGCGCCGGACGCCGTACCCGATCTGTGGATGGGGTTGCTGCAGGTGGTGCTGGGCTGGGTGGAGCAGGGCGTCAACCTGTTTCGCGTCGACAACCCGCATACCAAGCCGCTGCCCTTCTGGGAGTGGCTGATCGCCGAAGTGCGCCGCGAGCATCCGCAGGTGATCTTCCTCGCCGAGGCCTTCACTCGGCCGGCGATGATGGCGCGACTGGGCAAGGTGGGCTTCAGCCAGAGCTACACCTACTTCACCTGGCGCAACACCAAACAGGAGCTGGAGGAATACTTCAGCGAGCTCAACCAATCGCCGCTGCGCGATTGCTACCGGCCGAACTTTTTCGTCAACACACCGGACATCAACCCCTATTTCCTGCAGCGCTCCGGGCGCTCCGGCTTTCTCATCCGGGCGGCGCTGGCGACCATGGGGTCGGGCCTGTGGGGCATGTACTCGGGCTTCGAGCTGTGCGAGGCGGACCCGGTGCCGGGCAAGGAGGAATACTTCGACTCCGAGAAGTACCAGCTGCGCCAGCGCGACTACCACGCCCACGGCAACATCGTCGGCGAGATCACCCGGCTCAACCGCATCCGCCGCGAGAACCCGGCGCTGCACAGCCACCTCGGCTTCCAGGCCTATCGCGCGTTCAACGACAACATCCTGCTGTTCGGCAAGCGCACCGCGGACCTGTCCAACTTCATCATGGTCGCGGTCAGCCTCGACCCGGACAACGCCCAGGAAGCCGACTTCGAGCTGCCGCTCTGGGAGTTCGGCTTGCCCGATGACGCGTCCATGGGCGGTGAGGACCTGATGAACGGCCACCGCTGGACCTGGCACGGCAAGCGCCAGTGGATGCGCATCGAGCCCTGGCACCTGCCGTTCGGCATCTGGCGCCTGCATCCCGAGACCTGACCCGTAAAGGAGCGCGACCCATGGCCAAGCGCAAGACCCGCCCCTTTCTCGATGATCCGCTCTGGTACAAGGACGCGGTTATCTATCAGTTGCACGTGAAGTCCTTCTTCGACGCCAACAACGACGGCATCGGCGACTTCCGCGGGCTGATCGAGAAACTCGACTACATCGCCGACCTGGGTGTGAACACCCTCTGGCTGCTGCCGTTCTACCCCTCGCCACGCCGCGACGACGGGTACGACATCGCCATGTACAAGGGCGTGCACCCCGACTACGGCACCCTGGCCGATGCCCGCCGCTTCATCGATGCGGCCCACGAACGCGGGCTGCGGGTGATCACCGAGCTGGTCATCAACCACACCTCCGACCAGCACCCCTGGTTCCAGCGCGCACGTCGGGCGAAGAAGGGCTCCCAGGCGCGCAACTGGTACGTGTGGTCCGACGATGACGGCAAGTACGACCAGACGCGGATCATCTTCATCGATTCCGAGCAGTCCAACTGGACCTGGGACCCGGTGGCCGGGCAGTACTTCTGGCACCGCTTCTACTCGCACCAGCCGGACCTCAACTTCGACAACCCGCAGGTGCTGCGCGCAGTGCTCGGGGTGATGCGCTACTGGCTGGACATGGGCGTGGACGGCCTGCGCCTGGATGCGATTCCCTACCTGATCGAGCGTGAAGGCACCAACAACGAGAACCTCCCCGAGACCCACGTGGTGCTCAAGCGCATCCGCTCCGAGCTGGACGCCCACTACCCGGACCGCATGCTGCTGGCCGAGGCCAACCAGTGGCCGGAGGACACGCGGCCTTATTTTGGCGGGACGGACGGTGGCCCCGGCGACGAGTGCCACATGGCCTTCCACTTCCCGCTGATGCCGCGCATGTACATGGCCATCGCCCAGGAAGACCGCTTCCCGATCAGCGACATCCTGCGCCAGACCCCGGCGATCCCGGACAACTGCCAGTGGGCGATTTTCCTGCGCAACCACGATGAGCTCACCCTGGAGATGGTCACCGACGACGAGCGTGACTACCTGTGGAACTACTACGCCGCCGACCGCCGCGCGCGCATCAACCTGGGAATTCGCCGCCGCCTGGCGCCGCTGGTGGAGCGCGACCGCCGGCGCATCGAACTGCTCAACAGCCTGCTGCTGTCCATGCCGGGCACCCCGACCCTCTACTACGGCGACGAGATCGGCATGGGCGACAACATCTACCTGGGCGACCGCGATGGCGTGCGTACGCCGATGCAATGGTCGATGGATCGCAACGGCGGATTCTCCCGTGCGGACCCGGCCAGCCTGGTGCTGCCGCCGATTCTCGATTCGCTCTACGGCTACCAGGGTGTCAACGTCGAGGCGCAGGCGCGCGACCCGCACTCACTGCTCAACTGGACCCGTCGCATGCTCGGCGTGCGCAAGCAGCAGAAGGCCTTCGGCCGCGGCAGCATCAGCATGCTCTCGCCGCCGAACCGGCGCATCCTGGCTTACCTGCGCCAGTACCGGCCGGAGGGCGAGGGCGCAAGCGAAGAGACCATCCTGTGCGTCGCCAACCTGTCCAATGCCGCCCAGGCGGTGGAGCTGGACCTGGCAGCCTTCGACGGCCGGGTGCCCGTCGAGATGCTCGGTGGCGCTTCCTTCCCGCCCATCGGTCGGCTGACCTACCTGCTCACGCTGGCGCCCTACGGTTTCTACTGGTTCTACCTCGCCGACAGCCAGCAGATGCCGGCCTGGCACGTGCAGCCCGTGGAGCGCATGCCCGAGCTGCCAACCCTGGTGCTGGCCCAGCGCCTGGGCGAGATCATGAACGGTGCAGCACGCGAGCTGCTGGAGAACGACTCGCTGCCGCGCTACCTGCCCAAGCGCCGCTGGTTCGCCGGCGGCCGCCTGGAAGCCGGCAGCGCCCACCTGCTGTATGCGATGCCACTGACCGAGGACGATGCGGCGCCGATGCTGGCGGAGGTGGAAGTCGCCGGTGCCGAGGGCGCGGAGCACTATCAATTGCCACTGGCTGCCGTGCCGGAGAAAGGCAGCGCCGGCAACGATCTGCCTCAGCAACTGGCCATGGCCCGGCTACGCCGCGGGCGCAAGGTCGGGCTGCTGACCGACGCCTTTGCCTTGCCCGCATTCAGCCGCCTGGTCCTGCGCATGCTGCGCGAGACAGCGACGATGCAAGGCCCTGCCGGCGAGCTGCAGTTCCTGCCGCAACCCGGCTTGCCGCAGTACGGCGAGATTGGCGAGGAGGCGGAAGTCCGCGTACTCAGCGTCGATCAATCCAACAGCTCCGCGCTGATCGGCGACAAGCTGCTGCTCAAACTGCTGCGCCGCGTATTCCCCGGTGTACATCCGGAGGCGGAGATGGGTGGCTACCTGAGCCGGCGCGGCTACGCCAACATCGCTCCGCTGCTGGGCGAGGTACGGCGTATCGACGCCAGGGGCGAGCCGCATACCCTGATGTTGCTGCAGGGCTACCTGAGCAACCAGGGCGATGCCTGGAGCTGGACACTGAACCAGCTGGAACGCGCCATGCGCGACGGCGTGCTGCCGGGCGTGGAAGCTGCCGAGCCTGGGTTCGACGTGATGGAAGAGTTGCGCCTGTTCGCCGGCAAGCTTGGCCAGCGACTGGGCGAGATGCACCAGTTGCTGGCAGAAGCCACCGACGTGCCGGATTTCGGCCTGCACCGCAGTGGCGCCGCTGACAGCGCCGCCTGGAACAGCAGCATCGGCACGCAGATCGAACAGGCGCTGGAGGCTCTGCAACGCTCTCGTGGCCACCTGGAGGAGCGTGGCGGCGTGATGGTCGACTGGTTGCTGGAGAAACGCGGCGAACTGCTGCAGGCCGTGGCCAACCTGGCGCGGTTGGCCGAGGGCGGGGTGATGATCCGCGTCCACGGCGACTTGCACCTGGGCCAGGTCCTGGTGGTGCAGGGCGATGCGTTCCTCATCGACTTCGAAGGCGAGCCGAACCGCCCGTTGGCCGAGCGCCGTCGTCGCCATAGCCCGCTGAAAGATGTGACCGGCGTACTGCGTTCCTTCGACTATGCCGCCGCCATGGCCCTGCGCAGCGCCCAGGGCACCGAGGCGCCCGCAGAACTCCAGGCAGCGCGCGCGGAGCTGGCGCTGCGCTATCGCCGCGAAGCCCGCGACGCCTTCCTCGAAGCCTATCGAGCCGCCGCTGTGGACCTGCCGCACGAATGGCATGGCCGCGAAGGCGAGGGCGCGGCGCTGGCCCTGTTCAGCCTGGAGAAGGCCGCGTACGAAGTGCTGTACGAAGCCGGACATCGCCCTGACTGGCTGGACGTTCCGCTGCAAGGGCTGTTCGAACTGGCGCGACATCTGATTGGAGGACGTACATGACACCGCCCCGCGACCTGGACCATCTGCAGCGTGCCGACCACGCCGATCCCTTCTCCTTCCTCGGTCCGCACCGTGACGCAGAGGGCGAACTGGTGCGGGCATGGCTGCCCGGTGCGCTGGCGGTGGAACTGTTGTCGCCGCAGGACGAATTCCTCGTCGCCATGGAGCCGCTGGATGCCGGTGGGCTGTTCGTTGCGCGCCTGCCCCGGAAGACACCGTACCGGCTGCGCATCCACTGGCCCGAGCATGAGCAGGTCACCGAGGACCCCTATGCCTTCGGCCCTTCCGTAAGTGAACTGGACCTCTACCTGTTCGCCGAGGGCAACCATCGCCAGCTCGGCAAATGCTTCGGCGCGCAGGCGATGGAGCACGAAGGCGTGCCCGGCGTGCGTTTCGCCGTGTGGGCACCCAATGCCAGGCGGGTCTCGGTGGTGGGCGACTTCAACGGCTGGGACGGTCGCCGGCATGTGATGCGCCTGCGCTACCCGGCTGGCGTCTGGGAACTGTTCATCCCGCGCCTGCAGCCGGGCGAGGTCTACAAATACGAATTGCTCGGCCAGGACGGCCTGCTGCCGCTCAAGGCCGACCCGATGGCGCTGGCCACCGAGATGCCGCCGGCCACCGGCTCGCGGGTAGCGGACCCGACACCCTTCGCCTGGCAGGATGACGAATGGATGCTGCAACGTGGCGAGCGCCAGGGATTCGACCGGCCACTGTCAATCTACGAATTGCACGCCGGCTCCTGGCAGTGGGTGGAGAACCGCGCGCCGACCTGGGACGAGCTGGCGGATCGACTGATCCCCTATATCGACGACCTGGGTTTCACCCATATCGAGCTGATGCCGATCATGGAGCATCCCTTTGGTGGCTCCTGGGGCTACCAGCCGCTGTCGCTGTTCGCGCCCACCGCGCGCTACGGCAGCCCGGCGGAATTCGCCCGTTTCGTCGACCGCTGCCACCAGGCCGGGATCGGCGTGATCCTCGACTGGGTGCCGGCGCATTTCCCCACCGACGCCCATGGCCTGGCGCACTTCGACGGCACCGCGTTGTACGAGTACGCGCACCCGTTCGAGGGCTTCCATCAGGACTGGGATACCTTCATCTACAACCTCGGCCGCAACGAGGTGCATGGCTTCATGCTGGCCTCGGCGCTGCACTGGCTGCGTGAATACCATATCGACGGGTTGCGGGTGGATGCGGTGGCCTCGATGCTCTACCGCGATTATTCGCGCAAGGACGGCGAGTGGATTCCCAACCGCCACGGCGGCCGGGAGAACCTCGAAGCCATCGAGTTCCTCAGCCACCTCAACAGCGTGGTACACACCGAAGCGCCGGGCGCGCTGGTCATCGCCGAGGAGTCCACCGCCTGGCCGGGCGTCAGCCGGCCGACGGAAGAGGGCGGCCTGGGCTTCGCCTACAAGTGGAACATGGGCTGGATGCACGACAGCCTCGCGTACATCCGCGAAGACCCGATCAACCGCGGCCATCACCACCACAAGCTGACTTTCGGGTTGCTCTACGCCTTCTCCGAGCACTTCATCCTGCCCATCTCCCACGACGAGGTGGTGCACGGCAAGGGTTCGCTGCTGGGCAAGATGCCCGGCGACCGCTGGCAACAGTTCGCCAACCTGCGGCTGTTCCTGTCGATGATGTGGACCCATCCGGGCAAGAAGCTGCTGTTCATGGGGTGCGAGTTCGGCCAGTGGCGTGAATGGGACCACGACGGCCAGCTGGACTGGTACCTGCTGCGCTACGCCGAGCACTTCGGCGCCCAGGCGCTGGTTCGCGAGCTGAACCAGCTGTTGCGTGAGGAGCCCGCGCTCCACGCCTTCGACGATCGCGCCGAGGGTTTCCACTGGCTGATCGGCGACGACCAGCGCAACAGCGTCTACGCCTGGCTGCGTCTGGCTGGCGACGGCGCGCCGCTGCTGGTGGTGCACAATTTCACCCCGGTACCACGTCCGCACTACCGCATCGGCGTGCCGCTGGCCGGCCATTGGCAGGTACTGCTCAACAGCGACGCCGACGCATTTGGCGGCTCGGGTGCGGGCAGCCGGGGGGCGCTGGAAAGCGACCCCCATGAATCCCACGGGCAGACTCAGTCCCTGGCGCTGGACCTGCCGCCGCTGGGCTGCCTGATCCTGCGCCCCAACGGCGACGCCGTCGACCTGTAGCGGCAGGCCACGCCTTGATCCGCCGGCAGGGTCGGCGCTCAGGACGCCCGCGCGGCTTCCCGGCGATCCGCGCGCCGCTTCAGCTTCTTGGCATGCCGCTCCAGCCACAGGTAGACCAGGCAGGCGAGCAGCAGCGGAATGAGGAAGTACAGCACCCGATAACCGATCAGCGCGGCCACCAGTTCACCGCGGGAGAAATGATCGCGCAGCACGGTGATGAACACTGTCTCGATGACCCCCAGGCCCGCCGGCACATGCAATACAACGCCGGCGATGCTGCTGATCATCAGGGTCGCCAGCACTTCCGGATAGCTCGCCGAGGCGGGCAGCAGGCTATAGATCAGCAGCGCCATCATCGACCAGTTGCTGGCCCCGGCGATGCCCTGCAGAGCGGCGAGGCGCCAGGTCGGCAGGTTCAGCCGGTAGCGCTTCCAGCCCCAGGCGCGGCGGCTGGCGAAGCGACAGGCCAGCAGGTAGGCCGCGCCCAGCAGCAGGAGCAACACGCCGATTGCCCGCAGGCCGCTCTGGCCGAGGGACCAGCTCTGCGGCAGGTCGGGGAAACCAGAGACGAACAGCGCCCCCGCCAGCAGCAGGTAGCCGTACCAGTTGGTGATCAGGCTGAAGGTGAGGATGCGCGTGATGTCCCCCGTGCTCATCCCCAGTCGCCCGTAGAGGCGGTAACGCAAGGCGATGGCTCCGACCCAGGAACTGAGGTTGAGGTTGAAGGCGTTGCACACGAAGGCCACGGTGAACACTCGCCGCACCGGCAGCGGGTGGCCGATGTAGAAGCGGCTGAGCACATCGAAGCTGCTGAAGATGCCGTAGCTGCAAAAGGCGATCAGCATGCCCAGCGCCAGGGTGCTGAGCGGGTATTCGCGCAGCAGGCGGAATACCTCGTCCCAGTCGGTGGCGCGCAGCAGCAGGAACAGCAGCACCGGCAGGGCAATCAGCAGCACGATGTTGAAGGCGCGGTTGGCCCGCTTCCAGAAGCGCTTGTGGTTCATGGCTGCACCGGCGAATGGCCGGCCTCATCGTCGATGCTGGCGGGGTGGAGCATCTGCCGGTGTGCCGGCAACTGCCCGGCGATGGCGGGGAAGTGACGCAGGAAGTGGAAGCTCAGGAACACCAGCGGCGCGCGCCACCAGTAGCCGCGGCGGGCATGCTGGCGGGTGACGCGGCGGCAGCTGTCGACGGCAAGGCCCTGCAGGTGCTCGTGCAGGCCACCGGCGAAGGCCTCATCCTCGATCATCAGGTTGCCTTCCAGGTTCAGCGACAGGCTCAGCGGGTCGAGGTTGCTCGAGCCCACTGTGGCCCAGTGCCGGTCGACGACCGCGACCTTGCCGTGCAGCGGGCGCTCGCAGTACTCGTAGATTTCCACGCCGTCGCGCAACAGCGTGTCGTAGAGCAGCTTGCTGCATAGCCGGACCAGCGGCATGTCGGGCAGTCCCTGGAGGATCAGCTGCACCTTCACCCCGCGCCCGGCCGCATCGCGCAGGGCGCGCAGCAGGCGATAACCGGGGAAGAAGTAGGCATTGGCGATCAGCAGCCGCTCCTTCGCCTGACGGATGGCGCGCAGGTAATGCTGCTCGATCTCGGTGCGGCGGTAGAGGTTGTCACGGATGGCCAGGCAGGTCCGGCAAGGGCCCGCCGACGCGCCAGGGTGCGCGGCGTCACCGGTGGGAATGTCGCCGCCCTCAAGGTAAGGAGCAGGGCTGAGCAACTCCAGGCAGGCGCGACGGATGTCTTCCACGCCGGGGCCTTCGATCCTCACCGCGTAGTCCTGCTTGGCCATGGTGCCGAAGTCGGCCAGGTGGTCGGCGCAGTAGTTGATGCCGCCGACGAAGGCCACGGCACCGTCCACCACCACATGCTTGCGGTGCAGGCGGCGGAACAGGTTGGTGCGCATGCCCAGCAGCAGGGGCTGCGGGTCGAACAGGTGCAGGCGCACACCGGCATCCAGCAGGCCGCCGACAAAGCCTGCGTCCAGGTCCGGCGTACCGTAGCCGTCGGCGGTCACTTCCACGCGGACGCCGCGATTGGCAGCGTCGATCAGTACCTGGCGCAGCCCGCGCCCCACCTTGTCGTCACGCAGGATGAAGGTTTCCAGCAGAACTTCGTGCCGCGCGCTCTCGATGGCGCGGAACACGCTGGGAAAGAAATCCTCGCCATTGATCAGCAGCTCCACGCGGTTGCCATCGCGCCATACCTCGTTCATAGCGACACCTCCGCGAGCAGCGGCAGGTGATCGGAGAGGTGCGGCCAGGGCTTGCGGTTGAGCACTTCGCTCAAGGTGACCTTGAGGTGGCGCACGTAGATGCGGTCCAGCCGCAGCAGCGGCCAGCGCGCGGGGAAGCTGCGCGGTTCGCCGCCGCTCTCGGGGAAGGCTGGGCGCAGGCCGCAGCCGGCAAGGACGCCGGTGGCTTTGCAGCGCCAGTCATTGAAATCACCGGCGACCACCACCGGGTCGTTGGCGGGCAGGTCGCCAATCAGCGCGCACAGCAGCTGGAGCTGTTTCTGCCGCTGCGCTTCATGCAGCCCCAGATGCACACAGACCGCGTGCAGCGTGCCTTCGCCGGGCAGGTCGATCTGTGCGTGCAGCAGGCCGCGCTCCTCGGTACCGGCCACCGACACATCGCGGTTGTCCCAACAGCGAATCGGCAGGCGCGAGAGCAGGGCGTTGCCGTGATGGCCTTCGGGGTAGACGGCATTGCGTCCATAGGCGAAGGCCGGCCACATGCTGTCGGCGAGGAACTCGTACTGGGGCGCTTGGGGCCAGTTGGCATGGCGCTCGGCGTGCAACTGGTGTTCGCCGTGGACTTCCTGGAGGAACACCAGGTCCGCCGAGGTGGCGCGCGCCGCGTCGCGCAGTTCGTGAAGGATGAAGCGGCGGTTGAAGGCGTTGAAGCCCTTGTGGGTGTTCACCGTGAGCACGCGCAGCAAGGTTCCGGCTTGCGCCTGGGCAAGGCTCTGCGGACCGGCCTCGGCCTGGGTCATGTGCCTCCTCCCCATGGAGTTGATATTCCGACGCCGGGCCTGCGCCTGGTGACTTCGGGCCTCCGCGTCTACTGGTTCCGACTGAGCCACGCGGGCGACGTTCAGCCGGATTGCCCGACGGTCAGTCGTCGCTGCGACGCAGGGTGAACAGGGCCAGCGAGCGAGCGCTTAGCGGGTAGGCAGCGCCGAACTCCCAGTTATGCTCATGCTCCTGCGGTTCGGCGCTGTCCAGCAGGTACTGCCAGTCGCGGCCCTGGGCTGTCTCCGGAAGGATGAAATCGAGACCCTCGTGCCCGGCGTTCAGCAGCAGGAGGAGGGTGGCGTCACCGCCGCTGCGGCGGATACCCGTGGGTTGCGCGCGACCGTCCATGAGCATGCCGAGGCTGCGCCGTTGCGGGTCGTGCCAGCGATCCTCGGTCATTTCCTCGCCCTCGGGCGCGAGCCAGGTGACGTCACGCACACCCAGGTCCTCGTTGTACTCGCCCACCAGGAAGCGCCCGCGCCGCAGGATCGGGTAGGCCTGGCGCAGGCGGATCAGCCGGCGGGTGAAGGCCAGCAGTTCATGGCCTTCGTCGTCGAGGTTCCAGTCCACCCAGCCCAGTTCGTTGTCCTGGCAGTAGACGTTGTTGTTGCCCTGCTGGGTGCGGCTGAACTCGTCACCGGCCAGCAGCATGGGCGTGCCCTGGGAGAGCAGCAGCGTGGCCATCAGGTTGCGCATCTGCTGCACGCGCAGGCGGCGGATGCCCTCATCGTCGGTAGGGCCTTCGACGCCGTGGTTCCATGAGCGGTTGTCGTCGTGGCCGTCGCGGTTGTCCTCGCCGTTGGCCTGGTTGTGCTTGTGGTCGTAGGTGACCACGTCGCGCAGGGTGAACCCGTCGTGGGCAGTGATGAAATTCACCGAGGCATAGGGCCGACGGCCGCGCTGGTCGTAGAGGTCCCCCGAGGCGGTGAGGCGCCGCGCCAGGTCCGGCAGCTGGCCTTCATCGCCACGCCAGAAGCTGCGTACGGTGTCGCGGAAGCGGTCGTTCCACTCCACCCAGCCGGGCGGGAAGCCGCCCACCTGGTAGCCGCCGGGGCCGCAGTCCCAGGGCTCGGCGATCAGCTTGCGGTGGCTGAGCACCGGGTCCTGGCGGCAGGCGACGAGGAAGCTGTGGCGCTCGTCGAAACCGTCGGCGTAGCGCCCGAGGATCGATGCAAGATCGAAGCGGAACCCGTCCACGCGCATCTCCGTGGCCCAGTAGCGCAGCGAGTCGGTGACCATCTGCAGCACGCACGGGTGGCTCAGGTCGAGGGTGTTGCCGGTGCCCGAGTCGTTGACGTAGTAGCGGCGGTTGTCGGCCTGCAGGCGGTAGTAGGAGACGTTGTCGATCCCGCGCATGCACAGGGTCGGGCCCAGCTCGTTGCCTTCGGCGGTGTGGTTGTAGACCACGTCGAGGATCAGCTCGATGCCGGCCGCGTGCAGGTGCGCGACCATTTCCTTGAACTCGTTGACGTGGCCGCTGGCGAGGTAGCGGGCCTGGGGCGCGAAGAAGGCGATGCTGTTGTAGCCCCAGTAGTTGCTCATGCCCTTTTCCAGCAGGTGCTTGTCGTCGAGGAAGCCATGCACCGGCAGCAGTTCCAGGCTGGTGATGCCCAGCTGTCGCAGGTGCTGCAGCAGCTCGCTGTTCATCAGCCCGGCGCAGGTGCCGCGCAGGCGCTCGGGCACCGCGGGGTGGCGCATGCTCAGGCCGCGCAGGTGGGCTTCATAGATGACAGTCTCGTCCCACGGCACGCGCACCGGCTGCTGCTCGCCCCAGGTGAAGGCCGGATCGATGACCTTGCACTTGGGGACGAATGCCGCGCTGTCGCGCTCGTCGAAGCTGAGATCCGCATCCGGCGAGCCAATGGTGTAGCCGAACAGCGATTCGGACCATTTCAGTTCACCCACCAGCTGCCGCGCATAAGGATCGATCAGCAGCTTGTTGGGGTTGAAGCGGTGCCCCGCGTCGGGTTCGTAGGGGCCATGCACGCGATAGCCGTAGATCTGCCCCGGATGGGCATCGGGCAGGTAGCCGTGCCAGATCTCGTCGCTGTATTCGGGCAGCTCGATGCGTTCGATCTCGTGCTTGCCCTGGGCATCGAACAGGCACAGCTCGACCCGCGTGGCGTGGGCGGAGAACAGCGCGAAGTTGACGCCCAGGCCATCCCAGGTGGCCCCCAGCGGGAAGGGGCGGCCTTCGGTGACGCGGGACTGTGCTCGTCGTGTCATGGCCGGCTCCTGGGGTCAGATACTCTGCTTCTTCGTGCGTGGCTTGGGCGCCGTTGGGTTGCCGGGAGTCGCTGCCTCGGCCAGGCTGGGCTTGGGCTTGCGCTTGGCAGTGGGCGTCACGGTCGGCGCACTTTTGGTCGGCTTGGCCTTGGCCGGGGACTTGCGCTCGGCCGCCGGCGGTGTCGGCGTCACGGTTTCGCCTTCGTCCTGGTTCGGCACTTCCGGGTCTGCCTTGGGCAGGCGTCCCTTGCGCCGCGGCGGCTCCTGGAGGAGGGCAGGTTTCTCCGGTTCCTTGTCCCCCTCGAAGCGGGGTTTCACCGGTTCCTGCGTACCATCGACATTTCCTGCCTCGGCTTCGGCGAGGCTGCGCGCCATGCGCCAGTGGCGGTCATGCTGGCCTTCCGGGCGCCCCTCGGACTCCCAGATCTGGTAGGCCAGTTCGCGGACTCTTCGCTCATTGACCTTCATCGTTCACCTCCGGATATGAGCAGGTTGACCGGGGTCTCACCGAGCAGCTCAGCCAGGCGGGGTTCCCCGTTGTGCGGTTCGAGCGGGCCAGCCAGCCCGTTCCAGCGGATGGCGGCCAGCGAGGAAGGCAGGTGCAGGCGCGTGTCCGTCCAGCGCGCTGGTGGCACCTGCGGCAGTGAAGAGTCGCCGAGCAGCCCGGCTACGCAGCGCGGCACCACGACTAGCAGGTGTTGGCCGGCGTGGCTGCGGACGAAGGCGGCGACCTGTGCGGCGTGCTCGCCGCGTGCTTCTAGCGGCAGGTAGTCGCCAGCTGTGAAGAGTGCCGGCCAGCGCTTGCGCAGCCCGAGGGCCCAAGCGAGCAGCGCCTGCTTGATGCGGCCAGTGCGCCAGTCGCGCAGCAGCGCGGGCCAATCCGGCGGGCCGTCCAGCGTGGTCTCCAGGCTGGCGAAGTCCGGGATGTGCCGGTTGTCCGGGTCGACCAGGCTGAAGTCCCAGAGCTCACAACCCTGGTAGAGATCCGGAACCCCGGGCGTGGTGTTGCGCAGCACGCACTGAGTCAGTCCATTGAGCGCTCCGGCCGGCATCAGGCTGCGTGCTGCTTCGGCGATGGACCGGCGCAGCGCTGCGCCGTCGTCCGCCAGCAGGATGCCGGCGAGAAATTCGCCGCAGACGCGTTCGTAGGCTTCGTTGGGCGCGCTCCAGTCGCTGTCCAGCTTGGCCTCGCGAATCGCCTTGCGCTGCCATTGCTCGATGCGCCGGTGATACTCGCGCAGGCCTTCCGCGTCGTCGGTGTCGAGTTCCAGCGGCCAGCTGCCGAGCAGGCACTGGTAGAGGATGAGTTCGTCGCCGCCACTGGGCGCGGGGCCACGGGCGATATGCTGGCGCAGCGGCGCGGCGAGTTTCCACCAGCTCCAGGCCCGCTCGGCGAACCACCCGGCGCGCTCGCTGAGCACCGCCAGGCGCGCCCGGCAGTCCTCGCCGCGCTTGTGGTCGTGGGTCGCGGTGGCCAGCATGGCGCGGGGGAAGTTGCGCAGGCGCTTCAGGCAGGCGAGGTGGAAGGCGTCCGTATCGCCCCCGAGGGACTGCGGATCGAAGCCGACATCGTTGCGCCCCAGCGCTGCCGCCGAGCGGTAGCAGGCGGTGTCCTCCAGGGACTTGGCGGCGATCGGTGGTGTGAGCTGCTGGAATCGGTCCAGTGCCAGCTTGCGCAGCTGCCGCATCGGGCCGGGCGGCTGACTGCGCAGCGCCTCGCCGCCGAGCATGCGATCAAGCCAGCCGAGGGTCCGCTGGTCGCCCGGTTCCAGGTGTTGCTGGGCCCGCTCCAGCGCCTGGCTGAAGAAGTGTTCGTCCTGCTCGGAGCGGCCCAGCGCGTCGGCATAGGTGCGATAGACGGGGAAGGCGGCGAGCAACTGGAACAGCGCGCGGCGGATCGAGCCCAAGGGGATGTCGCGGCTGGCCAGGGTGAACCGAGCGATGTGCCAGAGCTGCTGTGCAAGGCCTTCGACGTCGCCGGCGAACAGCGAGGCCAGCACATGCTTGCGCGCCTGGCGGACTTCCTCGGCGAACCCGTCCTGCCGGCCGCTGACCTCCAGCCACAGATGGCGCAACAACGGCTCGCCACGGGCGTCGTGCAGCAGCTGCGACACCTGATTCATGAAGTCGTAGCCGGTGGTGCCTTGCACCTTCCAGTCCGCCGGCAGGGCTTCGTCGGGGCCGAGGATCTTTTCCACGTAGACCGGTGCGCCGCGGGTGGCCCGCCATAGGCGTCGGCAGTAGCCGCGCGGATCGGCGAGGCCGTCTACGTGGTCGATGCGCAGGCCGTCGATCAGCCCTTCTTCCATCAGCTGCAGCAGGTAGGCGTGGCTGGCCTGGAACACGTCCGGGTGTTCGGCGCGCAGGCCTACCAGCTCGTTGATGTCGAAGAAGCGCCGCCAGTTGATGTCGTCCGCCGCCACCCGCCAGTTGGCCAGGCGGTAATGCTGCTGCTCGATCAGGCGGTGCAGGCTGTGCCAATCCTCGCGGTAGGACGCCAGCAGGGTGGTGAGCCGTCCGCTGTCGGCAAGCGGAGCGGCCGCTTCCCGGCAGAGCGCCTGCGCCAGATGACGGCCCAGCGGATGGTGGTGCAACTCGACGAAGCGCGGTGCCAGGGCCAGCAATTCGGGGCATTCGGTATGGCAGAGGATCATCCCGTAGCTGGACGGGCAGACCGGGAATCGTTGCTCGCCGTAGTGCAGCAGGAAGCGCGCGCTGGCGTTGTCGTAATCCAGGCAGATGCGCCCCGAGGTCACCTCGTCGATATAGTCGTCGCCCAGGCACGGCAGCAGCACCTGCTGGTCCAGCAGCGGGTCGTCGCTGTGCCAGCGGATGTCGAAGAAGTGCGCATAGGGGCTGTCCAGGCCCCACTCGAGCACGTCCTGCCACCAGGGATTGGCGTCGCCGATACGCATGTGGTTGGCCACGGTGTCGACGATCAGCCCCATGCCGTTCTGCCGAAGGCCCGCCACCAGCCGGCGCAGCGCTGGCTCGCCGCCCAGCTCCTCGCTGATGCGGGTCGGGTCCACGGAGTCGTAACCGTGCATCGAGCCCGGCTGCGCAGCCAGTAGAGGTGAGGCATACAGGTGGCTGATGCCGAGCCGGGAGAAGTAGTCCAGCCAGGGCAGGGCGTCATCCAGGGTGAACTCCCGGTGGAACTGCAGGCGCAGGGTGGCGCGGATTTCAGCCATGTTCGCGCCCTCCGTCACGCGCACGGCGCAGGCGTTCCATGCGCGCACGCACTTGCGGGTCGTCGAGCATCTCTGCGGCGTTGCGCTCGAAGCGCCGTCGCCAGTTCGGATGCGCATCGCCGGGCCCTGGCAGGTTGGGCTGCTCGATGCAGGCGAGGGCGTCTTCCAGCGGCAGCAACACCAACGGCGCAGGCGTGGCCCCCAGGAACTCGATGGCGCCGTCCAGCACCGGGTCTGACTGGATCTGGTTCTCGCCCAGGGCCCGGCGCAGGGCGAAGGACTCGTGCTGGCGGGTATTGCGCTCGTCCGCGGCGGTCTCGCGGCTGCGCTGGCCGAGCTGCTCGCGCCAGTCGATGTCGCGGCCTTTCTGCCAGCCCTCCAGGGTCGGCAGGTCATGAGTTGTGCTGGTGGCCAGGGCGTTGTCTGGCCACTGTGCCGGTGCGATGAAGCGGCCGTGCTGCTGCTCGAACAGCAGCACGCGCATGCCCAGGATGCCGCGCTCGGCCAGTGCCTCGCGCAGCCCCGGTGGCACGGTGCCGAGGTCCTCGCCGATGATGATTGCCTGGGCGCGTTCTGCTTCCAGGCAGATCAACCGTAACAGGTCCTGGATCGGATAATCGAGGTAGGCGCCGTCCTGTGGCTCCGCGCCGGCTGGAATTACCCAGAGCCGGCGCAGGCCGAGGATGTGATCGATACGCAGACCACCGACGTAGCGCAGGTTCGCCCGCAACATCTCGATGAAGGCGCGGAAGCCATTGCGCCGCAAACCGTCCGGGGAGAAGGCGCAGATGCCCCAGTTCTGCCCGGCGCGGTTGAGGATGTCCGGCGGGCAGCCGACGCTGACGCCGGTAAGCAGTTCATCCTGGCGCATCCACGCCTGGCTGCCGGACGGTTCGGCACCCACCGCGAGGTCGGCGATCAGGCCGATACCCATGCCGGCAGCTTTCGCGTCGGTCTGCACCTGCCGCAGGCCGCGGGCGATCAGCCACTGGCCGAACGCCTGCTGGCTGATCGCCTGTTCTTCGTCGACCATGAAATGGCCCAGCTCGGTGCTGCCGGCGTTACGGTAATCCTCGGGCCAGAAGCGCCAGTCCAGCCCGTCGCCGGCTTCGGCGCGGCGCAGTTGCAGGACCTGGAAGCAGCAATGCTGCAGCAGTTCGGCGCCACCGAGATTGCGGAAGGCAAGGAAGTCTTTGTGCAGCTCGCCGGCCTCATGCTGGAACTGCCCGTAGAGCTGCGTCAGCAGGCGGTCGCGCAGGTGGGCGACGCCGAGCCAGTCGATCAGCGGCAGCGCTTGCAGGCGCGCCAGTTCGGCTTCCAGCTCGGCGGCGGCGAGCGCCTCGCGTACCGGTTCGTCACCCAGTACAAGTCCAGGCGCTGCATAGAGTTCGTTGAACAGCAGCCGGCTCGACGGCGAGTACGGGCTGTAGATCTCCCTCGAGGCGGGGGACATGGCGTGCACCGGACTGATGGCGATGGCATCCGCGCCTTGCCCGGCTGCCGTACGCACCAGTTGGGCGAGGGCGGCGATGTCGCCGGCGCCACCGTCCTGCTCGCGGCGCAGGGAGTAAAGCTGCGCGGAAAGGCCCCAGACACGCTGCCTTCCGCCACAATACTGCGCCACCGACGGGCAACGCGGGGGCGCCACGGCAAGGATGATTTCCCGCTCGCCCAGGTGCAGGGGGTAGTAGCCCGATTGCTCGATCGCGGGTAATTGTCCGTGTTCGTCGACCTGGCCTTCGCTGTGGCCGCTGTCGTCTTCGTTGAACAGCTTGTAGCGGCTCCCGGGTGGCACCGGAACGGCAATCGGCTGCCCTTGGTCGGCGGTAATCAGCGGTGGCAGTTCTGCCTGGCGGCGCTCCAGCGCATCCAGGCTCTGGCGAATCTGCTCCGGACTCTGCGCCGGGAAGCCAAGCGCTTCCAGCACAGAGCGTTGCACCTCGGCGGTCAGGCGCTGCGGGCGGTTATCGGCATCCATCCAGTCGATGGCCAGGCCCGCTTCGCTGGCCAGGCGCTCCAGTTGCGCATCGCTCATCAGGTCGTCTCCAGGCTGGCGACCAACGCGGCGGCGCCCAACCAGCCGTGGCGGTAGTGCGCCACACCCTGGCCACAGCAGAACAGCACCTGGGCGCCTTCGCCCGGCGGTTCGATGGCGACGTCGTCCGAGCCGAGGTTGAGGTCGATGCGCCAGAGGCTGCCGTCGCCGAGCCGCCATTTCGCGCTCAGTGCACGCTCGGCCAGCGGTTGCGCATCCAGTGCGCGGCTGCCGGGCAGGTGGGGTGTCAGCCAGCGCTGACGCAGCGCCAGCAGCTGCCGGCAGTGCGCTCGCCAGGTGTCGTCACCCTGCTCGGGACGAGGCCGGGAGGCCACGTAGGTCTGGTAGTCATTGGGATCGGGAATCCAGGCGGCAGCGCCCGGCGAGGAAAATCGGCTGAAGCGCCTGAACTCTTCTCGTCGGCCTTCGGTGACAGCCCGCGCCAACTCGCCCTGGTAGTCGGTGAAGAACAGGAAGGGCTGCTGCTCGCCCCATTCCTCGCCCATGAACAGCATCGGCACCATGGGGCCGAGCAGCACCAGCGCATTCGCCGCGCGCAACTGGTCCGTGCGCGCAAGGGTGGTGAGGCGCTCGCCCAGCGCACGGTTGCCGACCTGGTCGTGGTTCTGCAGGAAGGCCACGAAGGCCTGCGGGCTGAGCTGGTCGCTGGGTTCGCCGCGGGCGATGCCGCGGTAGTCGGTCTCGCCCTGGAAGGCGAAGCCCTCGCGCAGGCAGCGGCACAACTGTTCGATCGGGGTATGCGAGTAGTCGAGGTAGTAGGCCTCGTCCTCCCCAGTGAGCAGGACGTGCAGGCAGTGGTGCAGGTCGTCATTCCACTGGGCGTCGAAGCCGCGCTCGCCTTGCAGCAGGCTGGCCTCGTTGTGTTCGTTCTCCAGGATCAGGTGCAGCTCACGGCCTTCGGCGGCCCGGCGGGCGCGTTCGGCCAGTTCAAGAAGGAAGCCCTTGTCGGAGATGGCGTGCACGGCGTCGATTCGCAGGCCGTCCACGCGGTACTCGCGCACCCACATTTCGGCGTTGCCGATGAAGAACTCGCGCACCGCCGGATGGCGGAAGTCGATGGCCGGGCCCCAGGGCGTCTGCTGGTCGGCGCGAAAGAAGGCGCTGGCGTAGCGGCCGAGGTAGTTGCCCTGCGGGCCGAAGTGGTTGTAGACCACGTCGATGAACACCATCAGCCCCAGACCGTGGGCCGTGTCGATCAGTCGGCGCAGATTGTCCGGGTCGCCATAGGCACACGACGGCGCGTAGGGCAGCACACCGTCATAACCCCAGTTGCGCCGACCGGGGAAGGCATTGAGCGGCATCAGTTCGATGGCGGTGATACCCAGCGCGGCGAGCTCTTCCAGTCGCCCCTGCAGCGCCGAGAACCCATCGAACAGTCCGACGTGGACTTCGTAGATCACCGCTTCGTGCCAGGGTCGGCCGCGCCAGTTCGGGTACAGCCAGCGGTAGGCGCCGGGGTCGACCACACGGCTTTCGCCTTCGACACCACCGGCCTGGTCCCGCGAAGCCGGATCCGCCACCAGCAGGTCGTGGTTGATGCGGTAGCGGTAGGTCTGCCCGACGATGGCTGGAACCTCGGCGCTGAACCAGCCGTCGTCGATCTTTTCCAGGTCGTGGCGTTTGCCACCGCCCAGTTCCACCTCAACGCGCTGCGCATCCGGCGCCCACAGCGAAAACCGCACCTTGCCGTCGGGCAGGGTCATCGCGCCGTGCTGCAAGGTCATCGCACGGCCTGCGCCGGCACCCGTTGCAGCAGGCGCTGGTAGAGGGAGGTATAGGGACGCACGGCTTCGTCCCAGGGCAGCGGCGACTCCATGGCCTTGCAGCGCATGGCGTGCAGCAGTTCGGGGTAGCGGTAGATGTTCAGTGCGCGGCGCACGGCGTCGAAGTAGCTGGCGGGGGTTTCGTCGCGGAACAGCAGGCCGGTGACGCCATCGATGATGGTGTCGGCCAGCCCGCCGGTGTGCCGGGCGATGGGCAGCGAACCAAAGCGCTGGGCGTACATCTGGCTGAGGCCGCACGGCTCGTAGCGCGAGGGCATGAGCAGGAAGTCGCTGGCGGCATAGATGCGTCGGGCGGTGGTCTCGTCGAAACCGACCTGCACGCCGACCCGGCCCGGATAACGCTCGGCGAGTTCGCGCATGGCCTGCTCCAGCTCCGGTTCGCCGCAGCCGATGGACACCAGCCGGCCACCGGCGGCAACCATCTCGTCGGCGATCGCCAGGGTCAGGTCGATGCCTTTCTGCTGGACCAGCCGCGAGACCACCGCAAACAGCGGGCCGCGCCCAGGGAGCAGGCCGAACTGCTTCTCCACGTAGTCGGCATTGCGGCGTTTCCCGGCAATGTGCGAGGCCTCGAAACCTTCGATCAGGTGCGGATCGGTCAGCGGGTCCCAGCCGGCATCGATGCCATGGGTGATGCCGCTCAGTTGGCCGCGGTCACGACGCTGGGCAAGCACGCCGTGCATGCCGCAGCCGAGGTCCGGCCCGGTGATCTCACGGGCATACGTCTCGCTCACCGTGGTGATGTGGCTGGCATGACTGATACCGGCCTTGAGGAACGACAGTTTGCCGTAGAACTCCATGCTGCCCGGCAAGCCGGCGGAGTCCGGCAGGCCCAGCTCGGCGCAGCAGCCCAGCGGGCAGGAACCCTGGTAGCCGAGGTTGTGGATGGTCAGCACGCTGGGTGTGGTCTGCCCGCGCCAGGCCATGTAGGCCGGTGCCAGTGCGGTGGGCCAGTCGTTGACGTGGAGCAGGTCCGGCGACCAGGCCAGTGCGCTCACGCCGGCCGCGATGTCGGCGGCGGCCAGGCTCAGGCGAGCGAAGCGAATGTGATTGTCGGCCCATTCGTGGCCGTTCTGGTCGACATAGGGGGTGCCGGGACGGTCATAGAGCTCGGGGCAGATCACCGCGTAGACCACCAGCCCGTCGGCCAGCTTCAGCTCACCGATGTCACAGGCCGGCAGCGCGGCGCGGCCTGGCAGGCGTCCGACAATCCTGCAGGCGATAGCGCCCTTGAGCACCTGCGGATAACCGGGGATCAGCACCCGGATATCGTGATCGGCGAGCAGCGCGCGGGGCAGGGCGGCGGAGACGTCACCCAGGCCGCCGGCCTTGACGAAGTCGCTGAATTCGGAGGTGGCGAAGAGTATCCGTTTGCGCCGCTGCGGCGGCGTACCTTCGGCCGACGGGATCGGGGTGACGTTGACTGTGGCTTCTTCCAGGCGCACATCGGCCAGCTGGTTACGCATCGTTGACTCCTCGATTCGTCAGGGCGACTGGCGTTTCCTGCCAGCCCCGTGGTTCTCCGTGGTGTTTGTCCTGTCCTGCGGGGGACCGGCCCCCAGCGGGCGAAGTTTCGAATTTCTGCCGACGCGCACTACCGACGTGGCGGCATCCCGGTCAGCGCGGGAGCCGTTCGGTTGGAGGGGCATCAGGCAGGGGCAGAAGGCGCGACCGAAAATGCTGCGGCCGACAGGCATTGCTGCAAGCAGGGTCCGTACCAGTCTTCGACGTGGCGCTAACTGCTTGATCGGATGGGCAATTCGGAAGGGAGCGTGGCGATGTGCGACCAGCAGAATGCACGATGGCCCTCTGCGTCGGTTGCAATACGCCTTGCCGCTACGCTTCGCGGCGAGGGTTGCGCTTGCCCTTGTAGTCCAGCTCCTGAGCGCGTTCGACGGGCAACGAGCGACCCAGGTGCTCTTCGGCCATCTGCCAATGGCGGGCGGCCTGGCCGCTGGGTTTGCCTTCGGCAACCCAGAGGTCATAGGCCTTCTGGCGTATCTGTGCTTCGCGGTCCTGGTCGTTGCGGTGCTGATTCATGGTCGGCTCCAGCAGTTCGTCATCTGTGTAGAACCGATGACTGCTGCGTCAGTCAGGTTGTTCATACAGCCTGACCGAGGGACGCTTCATGAACGATGCCGATCGCCCACGCCTGGTCGTGGCCTGCTCGCTGGACCCGGATGCGCAGCCTGCCGACCGCCAGACCCACGAGGCGCTGGCCTCCTGGCTGGCGCAGATCCAGGGCCTGGACTTCCGCTCCGAACCGCCCTCGCACCGGCAGCCCGGCCAGCAGTTCTACTGGGTGCCGGATGCCACGGTGGCAGGTCGCGAACAGGCTGAGGAGTTTGGCATCCATGGCCCGTTGGACCTGTTCGGCGGCTATGTGCAATACGGCTTCCAGGGCGGCAAGGCCATCGTCCACCCGCTGATCGACCGACCGACCCTGACCCCGCGCGGCTGGAGCGACGCATTCGCTGCACGGGTAAAACCGCTGGTGCTCGATGGCCACAGCGTGTTCTCCCACAACGACGCCGTGCGTTGTGCCAGCGCCCGCCTGCAGCGTGGCCCGCAACGGCTGAAGCCGGCAGCCAGCCGGGGCGGGCAGGGCCAGCAGGTCGTGGCGGATACGGACCAGTTGGCAGAGGCCCTGGCTTGCTACGAGGAAGATGATTACCAGGAAGGGCTGGTGATCGAGGACGACCTGGACGAGCCGCAGACCCACAGCTTCGGCCAGGTAATGATCAATGGTGTTCTGCTCAGCTATCACGGCGTCCAGCAGCGCAACCGCAATCCGCGCGGTGAGCTGGTTTACGGCGGTAGTGACCTGCTGGTGGTGCGTGGCGACTTCGCCTGCCTGCTCGCACTGGACCTGGTGGAATCGGTGAAACTGGCAATCCACCAGGCGATGCAGTTCGACCGCGCCGAGCATCAGTTGCTGCCGGCCTTTTTCGCCTCGCGGCGCAACTATGACGTCGCCCAGGGCCTGGACGTCCACGGCCAGCGTTGCTCGGGCGTGCTGGAGCAGTCCTGGCGCATCGGCGGTGCCAGCGGAGCAGAACTGGCGGCGCTGGAAGCCTTCGTCGCCGATCCGGCGCTGTGCGTGGTGCGTGCCTCGACGTTCGAAATCTTCGAGGACAAACCCCTGCCGGACAACGTTCGCGTGCTGTATCGCGGGCCGGACGAGCACGGCGATTTCCTCATGAAGTACGCAATGGTGGCGCCTTATGTCTTCCCGTGACGAGCTGTTTCCCCGTGAGTTTTCCAGCGACGAGCGCATCGATATCGATGTCGGCAGCCTGCGCCTGCAGGGTAATTTCCTCAGCCCGCGCACTCATGTACCCGGCGTACTCTTCGTGCACGGCTGGGGCGGCAGCCAGGAACGCGATCTCAATCGGGCTCGCGGTATCGCCGGGCTTGGCTGCGTCTGCCTGACCTTCGACCTGGCCGGCCACGGCGCTGGCGAAGCGCTGCAGGCTTCCATCACCCGCGAAGACAACCTGCGCGACTTGCTGGCCGCCTATGATCGGCTGGCGGCGCACCCACGCATCGACTCCAGCGCCATCGCGGTGGTCGGCACCAGCTATGGCGGCTATCTCGCCGCGATCCTCACCGAGTTGCGCGCTGTGCGCTGGCTCGCCCTGCGCGTGCCGGCGATCTACCGCGACGAGGACTGGGACGTGCCCAAGCGCGACCTGCCCCGCGACGACCTGATGGCCTACCGCTCCAGCCTGATCCCGGCGGCCAGCAACCGCGCACTGAAGGCCTGTTCCGGGTTTCACGGCGATGTGTTGCTGGTGGAGTCCGAGCACGACAGCTATATCCCGCACCCGACCATCATGAGTTACCGCGCAGCCTTCCAGCGCACACATTCGCTGACTCACCGGATCATCGACCAGGCCGACCATGCGCTGAGCAGCGAGACGTCCCAGGCCGCCTACACCGACATACTGGTGCGCTGGATCACCGAGATGGTGGTCGGCGAGCGGGCCAACCGGCTGATCGTCGGCTGAGCCACACGGCGCCGCCCGTTCATCCAGAAGGTGCCGCGAGTCCATCAAGGAACTCGCCGAAACCGTGGCGCGCCCGGCAATCACGACGAGCGCTGGTCGTCACGCAGGTCTGGTGCGTCCAGACGATACGAGCGCCGCTGCGCTCCAGGTCGCGGACCAGGTGCACGTCCTCGTCCGCAGGCAGCGGGCGGAAGCCGCCGGCGCGCTGGTAGGCGCGGGCACAGACGCCCAGGTTGGCGCCATGGATATGCCGGTGGTCCTCGTGGCTCTGGTAATGATCCTCGTAGATCAGGCGAACCGGCTCCACGCGGGGCGACCAGTCCTCCACGCGGACGGTGCCGCAGACAGCTTCTGCGCCGAAAGCCAGCTGGCGCACCAGCCAATCGCGGTCGACGCTGCTGTCCGCGTCGGTGCAGGCCAGCCAGCGGGCACCCAGTTCCAGCAGACGCGCCGCCCCGGCGCGGCGGGCATGGCCAACGTTGCGTTCTTCGACTCGCAGCACGGAGACACCCGCTGCGTGCGCCACGGCTTCGCTGCCGTCAGTGCAGGCGTCCAGCACGACAAGGATGCACACCGTTTCCTCGTTCAGCTCCGGATGCCGTGCCGCCTGCTGCAGCGACGTCAGGCAGGCGCCGAGCAGTTCCGCTTCGTTATGTGCCGGCACCAGTACGCCGATCATGCAGCGGCCTCGCCGTACCACAGCTCCAGGCGAAAATCCGGCTCGACATGGCTGACCGTGGCTGCAGCGGCCATTGCCCGTGCGAGATATTCATGCACCGCATCCCCCGTGAGCGAGCAGCCGTCGATGGGATGGCGCCAGTGGCAGGCGACCAGCACGCCGCCCGGCTGCAGGCTGGCCGCCGCGCGGTGGCAGATGCAGGCCCAGTCGTCAGGCGCCAGGTAATAGCCCAGTTCACCCAGCATGATCAGCTCGAAGCGCTCCCGAGGCCAGTCGGCGGGCAGGCAGTGCCTGGCCAGCCGAACGTTCTCAAGCCCGGCAAGACGCTGGCGGGCGAGGGCGAGGGCCTCGGCACTGAAGTCGCTGCACAGCAGCGAGTCGACCCTGCCGGCGAGTTCGGCGCTGGTCTCGCCATTCGCGCAGGCCGGCTCGTAGCCACTGGCGAACCGGCCGCGCGGCAAGCTGGCAAGGATCAACCCGCGCTTGCGGCGCTCGTACCAGGATGAGCGGAATGACCAGGGGTCAGGATCGTCACGGAACATCTCGTCGAAATGGCTGGAGGTCAGTGCGCTCACAGGAAATACACCTCGAAGGGTTGCAGCAGGGTCTCCAGCAGGCGCGCATCGATGATCGGCCGGGGGCCTTCGAGCTGGCTGGCGTGCGCGTGGATCGCCCGGCGTTTGCGCTGCATCGCGGCCTTGTCGATATCCAGTCGGTGCGCCCTGGCCCAGGGCAGGCGCGGGTCGCCGGGCGAGGCCCAGTGCCAGGCCCAGATTGGCGCTTCAATATGCCGGGCGCCGCAGCGCGCGGCGGCCTGGGCGCAGGCCAGCCCGGTGGCCTCGTGGTCGCGGTGACCATCGTGGCGCCAGGTGCTGATCAACCGATCGCCGGGTCGTAGCCATTCGGTCAGCGCTTCTGCCAGGGCATCGGCTTGTACACCACTGTCCGGCAGGTGCAGGCGTTGCCATTGCCATGAGAGGCGATCGAGACCCAGTTCGGCCAGTGCGCGACGGCTTTCTTCCTGCCGAGTCGTGCGCAGGCGCTGCGGCGTCCAGTGCGGCGAGTCCGGGTGGCTGCCTTCACCATCAGTGACAGAGATCAGCAGCCCCTCGCGATCACCGGCAAGACTGGCCAACAGGCCGCCGCACGCCAGTACCTCGTCGTCGGGATGCGGCGCCACCACCACCAACCGCCGGCCCGCCGGGAACAGCTCGCGGCTGCTGATTCGCGGCAGCCGGTCCAACTGCCCGCCGGCCCGCCAGGCTGAGGTGGGCGTGCCGGCCGAACCGGCGATCAGGTTGAAAGCGTCACTCACAACGCCCACCGTTCGTGGCGCTGGTTCGCCAGCTGCAGTCCAAGGTGCGCCAGGTCGCGCTCGCCGTGGCTCTGGCGGAGAAATACCGGCAGGTCGGCGGCAATCCGGGCGAAGCGCCGGTCGCGGCAGAAAGGCGTGGCGCCAAGGGCGTGGCCGACGTGCCATTGCACAGCCTCGACCGCGCCTTCGACCTGGGCACGTACCCGGCGCGCGGGCAGTTCGGAGTCGGCCTCCGGGTTGTCGTCGATCCAGCTGGCGCATTCGCGCAATGCACCGGCGGCGCCCGCCAGCGCGGCATCCACCGCGCCCAGATGGGCCATGGCGTGCACGTCTTCGGCCCGGCCATTGCGCAGGTAACTGGCCAGGCAACTGGCAGCGCCGTACCAGCAGGCGGCTATGCCGGCGCCGCCGTGCCAGAAACCCGGCCGCTGCAGATAGGCCTGCGGATTGCCTACGCAGCGCGCCAGTACCCCCTGGAAATCAACCGTGGCGCTGCGGGTAGCCGCCATGCCGACGGCATGCCAATCGTCATCGCCCATCCTTACGCCCGGCTGGTCGAGGGTCACGGCAATCAACTGCGGTCGATCCTGCTCATCCTTGGCCGTCACCAGCGCGTGCTCCACCAGCGAGGCGCCCGAGCACCATGGCTTGCTGCCGCTGATGCGCACCAACCCGGCCTCGCGGGCAACGATCCTCACGCTGGTGCCCGGCGGCTCGGCCGCCCAGACCGCCCAGGTGCCGGGACGGGTTTCTTCCTCCAGTTCGCCAAGGATGGCCAAGGCGTCGGTATGCCCCTCGTACAGCTTGAGCAGCGATAGATCGCTGCCGGCTACCGCCGACAGAGCCTGCCAGCGGCGCAAGGTGGCGCCGCTCCCCGGGCTGGGCAGCAGGTCCAGGCCGCTGTCGCTCAGGGTGCGCAGCGCGTGGCCGAGCGTGGCTTGCTGCTGGTCGGCGTGCAGCGGCAGTTCGAAATCCTGGAGCAGGGCGCACAGTGCATTCAGGCCATCCTGGGTCATGGCGATGTCCGATGGTGAGGGGCTTATTCATCCGGACTGACTTTGCCGCGCATGGGTTCAAACCCTCTGCGTGCCGTTCGTAGGGAAGGCGACCACGCTGGAAAGACACCTCGTAAAGCCTCGCCGCTGACGATTTGTTCTGAACCCGTCCCGACAGGGCCGGTCGGTCGAGAAAGGGGCGCAATGCCTGCGCTGCGCAATTCCCTCGCCAATCCAACGGAGGAAAGCATGTCCCAGACGGTCGCCGATCAATTGCTCGAACGCCTCACCCGGTGGGGCGTACAACGCGTCTTCGGCTATCCCGGCGACGGCATCAACGGAATCATGGGAGCCTTCGGCCGGCACGCCGAAGACTTCGACTACATTCGCGTGCGCCACGAGGAAATGGCTGCCTTCATGGCCGGCGCCCACGCCAAGTTCACCGATGAAGTGGGCGTCTGCCTGGCGACCTCCGGGCCGGGCGCCATCCACCTGCTGAACGGCCTTTACGATGCGCGCATGGACCACCAGCCGGTGTTGGCCATCGTCGGCCAGCAGGCGGTGACTTCCCTGGGCAGTGACTACCAGCAGGAAGTGGACCTGCATACGCTGTTCCGCGACGTGAGCAATTATGTGGAGACCGTGGCCAGCCCGAGCCAGTTGCTCCACGTGATCGACCGGGCATTGCGGGTCGCCTGCAGCGAGCGCCAGGTCGCCACGGTGATCATCCCCAACGACGTGCAGCAGATGCCGGCGGTAAAGCCACCACACAAGCATGGCCATGTCTATTCGGGGGTCGGCTTCATCGCACCGCGGCCCTATGCTCGCGAGGAAGAGCTGGTGGCCGCCGCGGAAATCCTCAATGCCGGGCGCAAGGTCGCCATCCTGGTCGGTGCCGGTGCGCTGGGGGCTCACCAGGAAGTCGAAGCGGTGGCCGAGGCGCTTTCCGCGGGTGTTGCCAAGGCGCTGTTGGGCAAGATGGTGATCGCCGACGACCTGCCTTACGTGACAGGCTCCATCGGCCTGCTCGGCACCCGCGCCAGCGCCGAGCTGATGGAGCGCTGCGACACGCTGTTGATGATCGGCACCACCTTTCCCTACAGCGAATTCCTGCCCAGGCCGGGGCAGGCAAGGGCGGTGCAGATCGACCTGCAGGCACGCAACGTCAGCATGCGTTACCCCATCGACCAGGTATTGCTGGGCGACGCCGGGGAAACCCTGCAGCGCCTGTTGCCGCTGCTCAAGCCCAAGCGCCACGGTACCTGGCGCATCCGTATCGAGAAGGCGGTGGAGAACAGCTGGAAGGAGCTGCGCGAGCAGGCGATGAAGCCCGCCGAACCGATCAACCCGCAGCGGGTGTTCTGGGAGCTTTCGCCGCAATTGCCGGACGATGTGATCCTGGCGGGCGACAGCGGCTCCCACACCAACTGGTATGCCCGCGACCTGCGTGCGCGCCCCGGCATGCTCGGCTCGCTCTCCGGCAAGCTGGCCAGCATGGGTAGCGGAGTGCCCTACGCCCTGGCGGCCAAGCTGGCGCACCCCGAACGCCCGGTGATCGCCATGGTCGGCGACGGCGCCATGCAGATGAACGGAAACGCCGAACTGGTCACCGTGCAGCAGTACCACAAGCGCTGGAAGGACAACCCGACCTTCATCGTGCTGGTGCTCAACAACGGCGACCTCAACCAGGTCACCTGGGAACAGCGCGCCCTGGCCGGCGACCCGGAGTTTGCCGCTGCCCAGGAAGTCATCGACTTCCCTTATGCGCGCTATGCCGAGCTGCTGGGCTTTCGCGGCATCCGCGTGACCGACCCCGCGCATCTGGGCGCAGCCTGGCAGGAAGCCTTCGAATCCGACCGCCCGGTGCTGCTGGAGGTGCTCACCGACCCCGACGTACCGCCGCTGCCGCCGCACATCAGCTTCGAGCAGGCGCGCAACCTGCTCGGCGCCTTGCCCGGCGACCCGCGCCGCTGGGGCGTGCTGCGCCAGAGCGCGCGGCAGTTGCTGGCGCGCAAATGATCCAACCCGAACTGATCCAACCCCGAATTGATCCAACCAGAGGAGAGCGCACCATGAACAAAACCAGACTCACCCGGCCCTTTGCCGCCGTTCTGCTGGCCTGGCTGTCCATCGGACTGATTCCAGCCTACGCCGCCGAGGCGACCAACCAGGTGCCGACCAACGAAAAGCCCCACGGCCAGAGCCCCGGCCAGGCGCCTACGCCGCCGGCTTCGCAGCAGAAGCAGAAGGACGAAGGCCGCACCGACGACAACAGCCAGGTGCAGTCCCAGGAAAGCAGGGACAAGCAGAAGAGCAAGAACCACGACAACACCCAGAAGAAGGGCACGACGCCTGACGCGTATTGAGCCGGGTGTGCGTTGCAGGCGCTTGCATCCCGTGGGGCGACCTGCAGGAGCGGGCCATGCCCGTGAACTCGCCTTCAGCCGATCGCGGCTCCCGGCCATGGTTTTTCTGAACTCGTGGCGCGGGCGCCCCCTCTACCGGACAGGTACCCCTATTGCGGAGAGCACGCCATGACCGTCCCTCGGACTGCTTCCGCCGGCAAACCCGGCGGTCGGAAGCACAAGGTCCTGGAGAAGCCGACGCCGCCGCGCGAAGTCACCATCACCGTCCCTGAGCGCAATGTCCATGTCGAACGCGGCGAATGATTCCCCCGACGAGAAAAAGGCCGGCGCCAGCTTCTCGCGCTTCGCCCAGGCCCTGTCGCAATGGGCCGGTCGCCCGCTGACCTTCGCCCTGGCCTGCGTGCTGCTGGTGGGGTGGGCGCTCAGCGGGCCGTTCTTCCATTTCAACGACACCTGGCAACTGGTGATCAACACCTCGACCACCATCATCACCTTCCTCATGGTGTTCCTCATCCAGAGCACCCAGAACCGCGACACCGACGCGCTGCACATCAAGATCGACGAACTCCTGCGCACCACCCATCACGCCCACCGCGTGCTCATGGGGCTGGACGACATGGGCAGCGAAGAACTGCAGAAGCTGCGCAAGACCTACGAGGAAATGGGCGAGGAGAACAACGCCACGGAAGGTTCGCCACAGAAAGTGGCCAACCAGGAAGAACAGCAGGAGCGCAATCCGGGGGATTGAGATCCAGTCATGCCTCGCGGCGATGGTGTTCCACGGCGCCACGCGGACTCAGCGCGAGTCCTAAGAGCTGCAGCCGGGGCTGATCCACGAGGTCGACGGCGCGCAGATTGGCGCCGAAGACTGCCAATGAAACAAGCACTCCTGAATGACCGGTGCGACGGAAACATCGAACGATCGC
Organism: Pseudomonas sp. PDM19; assembly: GCF_014852215.1. NCBI lineage: Bacteria > Pseudomonadati > Pseudomonadota > Gammaproteobacteria > Pseudomonadales > Pseudomonadaceae > Pseudomonas > Pseudomonas sp. PDM19. The sequence goes on from NZ_JACVBG010000001.1 coordinate 1,244,332, forward strand.
GGCGACTGTCTTTCCACCGAACGACAGCCACGACACAGGAGGACATGTCATGAGAGACCAAGCCCGAAGTGACCGCTCGACCGAACGCAGCTCCATGGCCGTACGCGAGATCATGAGCCGCGAGGTGCGCACCATTTCCCCGGACACCACGCTGCAGGAGGCTGCACTGCTGATGCGGCAGGTGGACGTCGGCGCCTTGCTGGTCAACGACAACGACCACCTTAGCGGCATCCTCACCGACCGTGACCTGGTTGTGCGCGGCCTGGCCGACGGGCTGAACCTGAGCACGCCGGTGAGCGAAGTGATGAGCGAGGACGTCTGCTACTGCTTCGATGACGAATCCGTCGACCATGTGGCGAAGAACATGGCGCAGATCGAGAAGCGCCGCCTGGCCGTGGTCAACCGCGAGAAGCGTCTGGTGGGCATCGTCTCCCTGGCCAACGTCGCCAGCTGCAATGCCGACAAGCTCAGTGCCAATCTCCTGCGCTCGGTGGCGCGGGCGCATTGATCCGTCACAACCGCAAACCATCCGCGAGCAGGGCGCCCCAGCGGCGTCCTGCTCCAGAGGAGGTCTATCCATGACTGATAATCTGCAAGGCAGGAACGTCCTGATCATCACCGCCAATGCCGGCATCGAACGCGATGAACTGCTCGAGCCGATGCGTGCCTTGAAAGCGCAGGGCGCCACCGTCATCCATGCCAGCGTGAAGGGCGGTTCGGCGCAGACCTGGGTGCACGACAGCGAGAAGGACATCCAGGTGAACTCCGACGCCAGGATCAAGGGCCTCAAGGCCGGTGACTACGACCTGCTGGTGATCCCCGGCGGCACGGTGAATGCCGACACCCTGCGCCAGGACGCGGACGCGCAGCGACTGGTCAAGGCATTCAGCGAGGCAGGCAAACCCATCGCTGCCATCTGCCACGGCCCCTGGCTGCTGATCGACGCCGGTGTGGTCTCCGAGAAATCACTGACTTCCTATGCCAGTGTCCGCACCGACCTGGTGAACGCCGGCGCCGACTGGTGCGACGCCCAGGTGGAGGTTTGCCCGGCCAAGGGCTGGACGCTGATCACGTCGCGCACCCCTGGTGACTTGAAGGCGTTCAACGAGGCACTGAGCGAAGCGCTCAAGGCTGCGTGACCGAACAGGAGAACTGCATGACTGACGGCCGGGGTGCCGCACAGGATCAGGGCGAGATCGGATCGCTCGCCGGGAAGGTTTCTTCCAGGGCATGGTCGATGCGCGCTTCCGACACCGTCGAATCCGCCACGCCAGGGGAGGACACCGCAGCGGCCCGTTCGGAGCGCAACGGTTCCAGGACCGGCTTGTTCAACGCCGCCTTCACCTGGCAGTGCCCGCTCAGGCCGCGCTTGGCCGCCAGCACTCCAGCGCCCACGCGCAACCAGCCGGCCAGCCCGCCACGTCGCACGCCCAGACCGATTGCTGCAATGCCTGCGGCGATGGAGGCCGCCCGTTCCCATCCGCTCAGATTCTGTTTGCTCATGTCGCTCTCCCGCTGCTGAATGCCAAGGCGCCAGGGCCTCCGGTATTCCGTAGGCAGGTGCTGGCGGCGTTTGGTTCGAGTTGACTCGCAGGCGGTCGGTCCGTCTGTCGCACCGGGGCAACTCCAGCGGGCCGGGCGACTCACTTGCACAGGCGCAATGCAGCGAACCGAGGAGGTACCTATGACTGAATGGGTGATCAGCTACCAGAAGGACAACAACACCAGCACGCTGGACATGAACCACGACGGGCGTCCGAGCATCGAGCAGGCGACGGCGTTCCTCCTGGGCTGGGTGCGGCAGAACCTGCCCACCGGTGAGTACGGAGCGGCAAGAGACCAGCACGGCGATGCCTCCAGTACCGAGCTGCTGCGCCGGTACGGCATCACCCTCAGTGGCATTGCCGAGAAATGAGGCCATTGCCGCGTAGCTCGCGGTCGGTCTGTTCCTGATCTGACGCGGCGCGCCTCAGGCAGACACCGGTATTACGCGGAAGAGGGCGCGGCCATCCAGCCACTGGGCCTGGCCGCTGGCGTCTATCTCGCCGATGCATTCGCCAAGGTCCTGGCCATCCAGTTCGATGAACAGATGGTTGGCGTAGACGCGGAAGCGATCCGGGCTGCTCAGCAACTCGACGCGGCCGTTGCGCAGCACGCCGATACGCTTGCCGACCCCGCCGGGGGTGAACAGCTCGTAGGTGCCTTTGCTGAAAATCGGCGGCACGCAACCTCCGGGTCAAAGCCTGAAAACCCGAATAAACCACAGAATGATGGCATTTGAATATCATTCGCCGCCGCGCCGTTGTCGCAGCCGGGCGGCAGCAATTCCCTGAACTCGCTCGCCACCAGGCCAGTCCACTGCCAGAGAACCTTTGGAGACAGGGATGAAAAGGCGCTACAGCGTGCCCATGGCGAGCGTCCTGGCGATCCTGCTGTTGCTGCTGGTCGCGCATATCGCGTTGCCCTATGTGATCCGCGACTACCTCAACGGCCAACTGGAGCGCATGGGCGATTATCACGGCCAGATCACCGATGTGGACCTCGCGCTGTGGCGTGGCGCCTACCGCATCAACGGGCTGAAGATCGTCAAGGTCAGCGGCAAGGTGCCGGTGCCGCTGCTGGACGCGCCAGTGATAGACCTTGCCGTGAGCTGGCATGCGCTGTGGTACGAGCACGGGATCGTGGCGCGGGTGATCTTCCTGCGGCCGGAGCTGAATTTCGTCGATGGCGGCAGCAGCCAGGAATCCCAGAGCGGCGCCGGCACCAACTGGCATGCGCAGCTGGAGAAGCTGTTGCCGATCACTCTGGACGAGCTGCGCATCGAGGATGGGCGCATTCGCTTCCACAACTACCAGTCCAATCCACCGGTGCACCTGCCTGCCAGCGCGGTTAACGCAAGCCTGTACAACCTCACCAACGTGGCGGACGAGAAGGGCGAGCGGGTCGCCCGTTTCGAGGGGCGTGCGCGCCTGTTCGACCAGGCGCCGGTGGAGGTCGAGGCGTCATTCGACCCGTTCACCGACTTCGAGGACTTCCAGTTGCGCTTGCGCGCCAGCGAGGTGGAGCTGCGCCGGGTCAACGACTTCGCCTCCGCCTACGGCAAGTTCGACTTCAATCGTGGCCACGGCACCCTGGTGATCGAAGCGAAAGCGGACAACGGCCGCCTCAGCGGCTACATCAAACCGCTGCTGCGCGATGTCGACGTGTTCAACTGGCAACAGGATGTGGAGGAGAAGGACAAGGGCCTGTTCCGTTCGATCTGGGAAGCCCTGGTCGGTGGTGGCGAGACGGTGTTGAAGAACCAGCGCAAGGACCAGTTCGCTACCCGTGTGGATCTGAACGGCAATATCCATCGCCAGGACATCAGTGCCTTCCAGGCTTTCCTCGGTATCCTGCGCAACGCCTTCATCCAGGCCTTCAACGCCCGTTACGAGCGCTCGGCTCCCACTGACTGACGCTAGTGGCTGGTGCCGCGCGGCGATCCTTCCTGGCGCTGTGCATCGAATACTCCGCGATCCCGCTCGCGCAAGTCGCGAACAGACGAGACATTGCGTAGCTCGCGCACCGGGAAGGCGAACTCGACGCCCAGCTCCTGCATGCCGGCCAGCAAGCTCAGATTGATCCGCTGCTGCACGTCCATGTAACGGTTGTAGTCAGCCGTCTGCATGATGTAGACGACTTCGTAGAGCAAGCGGCTCTCGGAGAAGGAGAGGAAATGCGCGCGATCGAATTTCGCCTCGTCGATCTCGTCGATGATCTCCCGGACCAGGTCGGCAACCGCCTTGGCCTGCTCAGCCGAGGTCCGGTAGCTTATTCCGAACTGGAAAACGATGCGGCGGGTGTTCATGCGCTTGTAGTTGTGCAGCGTCTGCTTGAGCAGTTCGGCATTCGAGCAGACGATCTGCTCGCCGCTCAGGCTGCGGATGCGCGTGGTCTTCAGGCCGATGTGCTCGATGGTTCCGGCCACGTCACCGAACACCACGAAATCGCCGATCTCGAAGGGCTTGTCGAAGCCAATCGACAGCGAGGCGAAGATGTCGCTGAGGATGGTCTGCACCGCCAGTGCCACGGCGATGCCGCCGACACCGAGGCTGGCGATCAGCGCGGTGATGTCCACGCCCAGGTTGGCCAGGATCGACAGCAGCATCACGGCCCAGACCACCACCAGCACCACCACCGAGACAATCGTTGCCATTACCGGATTCTGGATGCCGCCGAAGCGCGAGCGGGACAGGTTGTGCGTCCACAGGCGCACGCAGACATCCAGCCACCAGGCGACCTGCAGCGCGAGCACGACGAACCAGGCGTGCGACAGGGCGGTGCTCCAGTTGTCGGGCAGGGTGGTGAGCTTGAGCGCGAGCATCAAGGCGAAGATGAAGACCAGCACGTTGCTGGTGCGCCCGGCGATTGCCGCGGCGTAACGCGCCCATTGGCTGGTACGCCCCTCCAGGCGCTTGCGCGCCAGACTGATCAGAAAGCGCAGGATGAGGAATCCCGCGGCGGCGGCCACCACTACCAACAGCAAGCGGCCGAGCTGGCTCAGGTCCAGCCAGGCATACAGCGACTCCATGGTTGCTCCTTATCGCGAATGACAGGAGTAGGTTTGGGGCCGGGTAGGGGGCAGAAGTTCAGCCGCAATGCACGAGCGGTGGTGCGGGAGTCTGTCACGCAGAAGTGCTGCGGGAGGGTAGGGGTTACCCTCCCGCATCCCCGTAACGGGAGGTCAATGCCAGAACAGCGCGATCAGGATGATGATCGGGATCGGCACGCCGAGGAAGTAAAGGAGGATCGAGCGCATGGTGAGTCTCCTGTCAGCGAATGGAGTGGGCGGGGGAAGTGGAGTGCAGGTGGTGAGCCACCAGCAGCTCTGCGTCACGGCGGCGACCACCGTGGATGGCCATGAAGCTGGCGAAGAACGCACCGCACAGCAGCGCCGCGAACATCCACAGCGCCGAACCGGCAGCGACCTTGCGGGCCGTGTCGGCGGCCTGCAATGCCTGTTGCTTGGCCTGTTGCGCCTGGGCGAACACGGCATCGATGCGCTGCTCGGCCTCGGCCTGGCTGATCTCGGTGCGCTGGGCGATCACTCGGGCGAGGTAGGTGCGGTCGTCTGCGCTCAATTGCCCTTCGGCCAGACCGCGCACGAAAATACGGGAGGCGACTGCATGGGCGGCGTCATCGCTGACGGCGACCGGCCGGTTGTCGCGGAACAGGGTGTCGATGAAGTAGGCGGCGTCGTTGTCGTCCTTGCCGGAGGAAGCGCTGGTGGCACTCGCCGCCGCGCCGGCGGCCACCGTGGCGCCCGCCTGCAGGCCACCACCCACCAGGCTGCTGACCGAGCCGATCACCAGGGTGGCGGTGACCAGCGTCGCGATGGCCCAGGCGAGGAAGCCATGGGCGGTATCGCGGAAATAGACTTCATCGCCGTGCAGGCTGGCCCATTTCACCCGCAGGCGTCCGGCCAGGTATCCGCCCAGGCCGGAAGCGAGCACCTGGGTGATCGCCAGCCAGATGAACGTGGAGATGCTCATCTGCTTGAAGCTGCCGCCATCGCCAGGCCACGGCGACACTGCGGAGAACCCGAGGCCGAAGCCCAGGACAATGAGGATCAGCGACAGTGCCGCGGCGGCGGCCGCGCCGGCGAAGATCGCCGGCCAGGCGACGCCGGAGTGATCGAGAGTGCTAGTGAGGGAGGTATCGGCGCTGGCAATCATGGGCGGTGCTCCTTTGGCTGGGCCTGAACCTGCCTTTGCACCGCGCATGCCAGCTGTTTCAAAATATTAAAATCAATACTTTCAAAGAGTTGTGATTGAAGGTGCGCATGCAAGGGATGCAGAACGCATGGCCCCCCGGCTCGGCGGCGGCAGAATGCACGATCCACCTCCTGCGAGCGCAGGAATTACGAACCCGATTGCCCGACCCGTGGTCTTCTGCTGGTGCAAGCAGCAATGCACGAAGCCCGACGGTACGCCCGTTCCAGGTGGCGCAGACGTCGATAGCCGCTTTCGAATTTGGCGCGCCGAATCTCGGTTTCGATGCTCAACGCTGCTACTCTTCGGCCTGCCGGCGATCCGGCCGCCTGACTCGCAGGAACACGATCCAAGGAACCCTGAGCCATGAGTGAAGAGATCCCCGCCGTCGAAGGCCTCAAGCTGAAGGTGCAGCCCAGCCACCTCAACTTCCCGGTGATTGGTATCGGCGCGTCGGCGGGTGGTCTGGGTGCGTTGCTGCGGCTGTTCGAAAACATGCCCAACGACAACGGCATGGCCTTCGTGGTGGTGATGCACCTCTCGCCCAATCATGAGAGCAGCGCACACCAGATCCTGCAGAAAGTCACCAAGATGAAGGTGCAGCAGGTCAGTGAGCCGACGCCCATCGAGCGCAACTGTGTCTACCTGATTTCCCCGGCCATGCAGCTGACCATGAACGATGGCTACCTGCGCGTGACCGAGCTCAACCCCGGCCAGCCGCGCCACATCGCCATCGATATCTTCATGCGCACGCTGGCGGACGCCCACGCCGAGCACGCGGTGAGCATTGTCCTGAGCGGCAACGGCAGCGACGGTTCGGCCGGGCTGTCGCGGGTGAAAGAGCAGGGCGGGGTGACCATCGCCCAGTCACCGGACGACGCCGAGTACGACGAGATGCCGCGCAGTGCCATTGCCACCGGCCAGGTGGACTTCGTCCTGCCGGTGGGCGACATGCCGCAGAAACTCATCGACCTGTGGCAGAGCATGCGCAACATGCAACTGCCCGCAGACGCCGACGTCGCCACGCCGTTCCGCTCCATCGAGGACCCGGAGCAGTCGCGCGCCGCCGAAACCGCTCTGAAGGACATCCTGAGTCTGCTGCGCACCCGCACCGGCCATGACTTCAAGCACTACAAGCGCGCCACGGTGCTGCGGCGCATCGAACGGCGCATGCAGGTCAATCGCCTGGGGGACCTGCCGGCCTACCGCGCCTTCCTTCAGGGCGCGCCGGAAGAAACCCGGCACCTGCTGGCCGACATGCTGATCGGGGTCACCAACTTCTTCCGTGATCGCGAGGCTTTCGAAGCGCTGGAGCGCGACATCATCCCGGGCCTGTTCGACATGCCGGAAACCAGCGATGCCCCGGTGCGTGTCTGGAGCGCCGGGTGCTCCTCCGGTGAAGAGGCGTACTCGCTGGCCATCCTGCTCGCCGAGCATGTGGATTACCGGGAGATCGACCGGCAGTTCCAGGTGTTCGCCACCGACATCGACGAGCACGCCATCGCCATCGGCCGTAGCGGGGTCTACCCTGAAGCGATCCTTCCCGACATCACGCCCCAGCGCCTGCGCCAGTACGTGACCAAGGAGCAGACGCGCTACCGGGTGAAAAAGGAAATCCGCGAGCGCGTGCTGTTCGCCATGCACAACCTGCTGCGCGACCCGCCGTTTTCCAAGCTGCACTTGATCAGTTGCCGCAACCTGCTGATCTACCTCGACCGCGAAGTGCAGGCGGACATCCTGCAGATGTTCCACTTCGCCCTGGCGCCGGGCGGCTACCTGTTCCTGGGCAGTTCCGAATCGGCTGACGTCTGTCAGGAGCTCTTCACCCCGGTGGACAAGAAGAACCGCATCTACCGCGCCAAGGCCGGCGCGGTCATGGGCCGGCCGACCTCGCCACTGCCGGTGATGCCCCTTGCCGATACGCCGCAGGCGAGCAACGAGCGACCGGCCGAGCGTCGCCGTGTGTCCTTTGCCGACCTGCACCAGCGCGTGCTGGAGCAGTACGCGCCGCCCAGCGTGGTGGTCAACCACGAGTCGAGCATCGTGCACATGTCCGACCAGGCAGGGCGCTACCTGCGCTACGTCGGCGGCGAGCCGTCGCACAATCTGCTGTCTCTGGTCCATCCGTCGCTGCGCCTGGAGCTGCGCACCGCGCTGTTCCAGGCGTTCCAGACCGGGAAGAGTGTCGAGGCGCGGCGCGTCAAGCATGAGCGCGATGGCACCACGTCCTACATCAACATGGTCATCCGGCCATTCCGCGACATGGACTCGGACTTCGCCCTGGTTATCTTCGATGAAGTCGAAGAGACCATGAGTGGCGACGCCAACGGCCATCAGCAGAACGTCAAGGACAGCGTGCTCTCGCAGCTGGAGAGTGAACTTCAGCGCAACAAGGAGCAGCTGCAGGCGACCATCGAGCAGGCGGAAACGTCCACGGAAGAGCTCAAGGCGTCCAACGAAGAACTGCAGGCGATCAACGAAGAGCTGCGTTCGACGACCGAGGAACTGGAGACCAGCAAGGAAGAGCTGCAGTCGATCAACGAGGAACTGATCACGGTCAACCAGGAGCTCAAGACCAAGGTCGAGGAAACCGGCAAGATCAACGACGATCTGCAGAACCTCATCGCGTCCACCGACATCGCCACCGTCTTCGTCGGCCGCGACATGCGCATCAAGTCCTACACCCCGCGCGCCACCGAGATTTTCAGCATCATCGCATCCGACACTGGACGCTCGTTGCTGGATATCACCCACCGGCTGGATTACCCGGACCTGTCCCGCGATGCGTCGAGCAGCTTCGAGTCCCTGCGAACCATCGAGCGCGAAGTTTCCAGCCAGGATGAAAGGCGCTACCTGGTGCGGATGCTGCCGTACCGGACGACCGACAACATCATCGACGGTGCGGTGCTGACATTCATCGACGTCACCGAACGACGCCTCGCTGAAGACAAGGCCCGGGAAAGCGAGGAGCGCCTGCGCCTCGCGGTGGAAAGCACTCAGGACTTCATCATTGTCACCCTGGACCGCAGCGGCAGCATCACCGGCTGGAACAAGGGCGCCGAACGCGCCTACGGCTACCGCGAGGCCGATGTGATAGGACAGAGCCTGGATATCCTGCATAGCGAGGATGACCAGCGTTCCGGCGTGCTGCGCGAAGAACTGCGGGTGGCGCGGCAGGTGGGGAGGGTGGAGACCGATCGCTGGCACCTGCGAAAGGACGGCAGCACCTTCTTCTGCAGCAGCGTGACCACTGCGCTGCCCAATGGCGGCCCACATGGCTATGCCAAGATCGGCCGTGACGTGACCAGCAAAAAGCGCGCGGAAACGGAGCAGGAACACCGCCTGCAGCAGAACCAGGCGAAGATCCGTCTGCGCGATGAGTTCTTCGCGATGATGTCCCACGAACTCAAGCATCCGCTGAATATCATCCAGCTCAATGCCGAGCTGATTGCGCGCCTGTCTGCGGTGCGCTCGCATGCGGTGGCCTCGCGCGCCATCGAAGGCATCCAGAGCTCGGTACGCAGCCAGGCACGCATCATCGATGACCTGCTGGATCTGTCGCGGGTCAATACCGGCAAACTCAAGCTCAATCTGGCGCCGGTCATCCTGCAGAGTGTGATCGAGGAAGTGGTTGGCGCCTTGTCCGCGGAAGCTCATGAGAAGGACCTGCTGATCGATCTGCAGATGCCCGCGCGTGGCAATGACCCGCTGGTGGCCGAGGCGGACCCGGTACGTGTCGAACAGATCCTCTGGAATCTGCTGAGCAATGCGGTGAAGCTCACTCCCGCCAGCGGCCATATCCAGGTCGCCCTCGAGCAGGATGAGAGCATGTTGCGCATCCAGGTGCGGGACAATGGCCAAGGTATCCCGGTGGAAGACCTGCCACGCATATTCGAACTGTTCGGCCAGGCCAGCAATGAGCAGCAACGAAGTCACACACCGGGCCTTGGTATCGGCCTGGCACTGGTGCGCGAGCTGGTTGAAGCGCAGCAAGGGCGGATCGAAGCGTCGTCTGCAGGGCGAGGGCAGGGCGCACTGTTTACGGTGTGGCTGCCGCTTTACCGTCAGTTCGACCTGCCGGTGGACACCTTGCAGGAGTCTACCGGCCCCTTTGCCGGAGCCCGTCTGCTACTGGTGGACGACTCACCGGATATCCGCCTGATCATGGAACAACTGCTTACGATCGAGGGCGCGGACGTGACGACCGCCGAGGATGGTCCGACAGCCTTGAGATGCCTGGAAGACTCGTCCTTTGATCTGATCCTCTCGGATATCGGGATGCCTGGCATGGATGGATACGAGCTGATGCGCAGAGCCCGCCAATTGCCACAGCACGCCCAGACACCGTCTGTGGCGTTGACTGGCTATGGCGCTGCCGCGGATGCGGAGGATGCCCATGCCGCCGGCTTCAACTCGCATGTCAGCAAGCCGGTGTCATTGGAAAGGCTGCAGCAGGTCGCTCGGGAACTGGGAGTCAGCGGTACAACGGGGAAAACTTCCGAGTAGCGAGCGATCTGCGTGGCATGGCCGCTTTCGATTGCAAGGCGGCCATGGGTTTCCGCCCGCAGGCCGGGACAGGATAAGAGATGCGATTTGCCTCAGCAGGTGCTGCCGCGCCATCAACGACAAAGAACAGGTGCAGCTTCTTTTCAGGAAAGACAGGCACCAGGGGCAAAACAGCCAACCGGGGACTTTGATTCTGTGACACTCGACCCTGTGCGCTGCATAGATAACTTCGCATAATGTATATTATGTTAAATTACATATCAGGTTCAGGCCGTTCTCCCCATGGCCATCGCTCCATATCCAGTTTCTTCCGATGTCCCCCATACCCTTCACAGGCGAAAAACTCGTCGCCCTTTGCGATCAGGGCCAGGCGCACCTGTCGCTGGTCGAGCTCGTCTCGACTACCCAGGAACAGGTGCTTGCGGAGTTCTTCGCTGTCCGGCAGCCAGTCTCGATAGATCGGCCAGATGCTCTCGCCGATAACGGCTACATAGCGGCCGCCGGGAATGATCAGCTCGCGGCCGCCACACAGGCTTGGGCACGCCCTGGTGGGTTTGTTCAGGTTACGTCGGCACCGGGCCGACCCTCCCCTGTTTCTTCTAGTCAGCCTCAGGGGGCTTGGCAGGCGCTGCATACCAGTTTTCGCGCGACACCACCTTCTCAATATCGGGGTCCCCAAGGTAGTGCGGCGACATGATCTGCACGCCATATTCGTTGAACACGTCCTGGATATGGGCATGCAGCATGCTCAGCAATTGCGCCCGTGGACGGGGCTCGCTGGGGATGGCCTGGGCAACCAGTCGGTATTCGGGATAGAAATCCGACAGGGCCGTCTGGAACACGTAAGGCGGCGGGACCTGCAAGATGCCATCCGTACGCCGGGCAGCCTCGATGAGCATCGCTTCCACCTGCCGCCAGGGCGTGTCGTAGCCGATGGTGACCACGGTGTCGACGACGTAACCCTGGCCCTGCACTATCCGCGAGTAGTTCTTGGTGACCGACCCGGTGATCATCGAGTTCGGCAGTGTCAGCACCTCGCCAAGGCCAGTGCGGATAGTGGTGTTGAACATACCGACCTCCGTCACGGTGCCCTCGTGGTCGCCAATGCGCACGAACTCCCCGGCACGCAGGGTCCGCGAGTAGGTCAGGATCAGGCCGGAGGCAGCCTGCCCCACCACGCTGGAAGCCCCCAGCGAGATCATCAGGCCGACGAGCACCGACAGCCCCTTGAACGCCTCGGTCCCCGAACCGGGAAGGTATGGATACGCCATGACGACGGCGAACAACCAGATGGCGAGCGAAGTCAGGCGCGTGGTGGGCTGCAGGGTCTCTTCGGTCAACCAGCGAATCGTGCCAGGCCGGGACAGGCGCTCCAGCAGCCTTTTGCTGAACCCGCTGATGCCCCGGGCGATGAAGAAGATCATCACGGCGACCGCAATGCCCGGTATCGCGCTGACGATCCCGCTGAGCAGGTAATCCAGCAGCCGGAACAGGTAGACGTCGAGGCTTTCTCCCCAGGGCCGGGTATAGGGGAATTGCGACAGCACGTAGCTGAGCCACTCGTAGCTCAGCAGAAACACGACTGCCCAACAGAACAGCCAGATCAGCCGATCCGCCAGGTAGTAGAGATACTGCATGTCGAACAGCTGCAGTTGCCCCACCCTGATCTGCCGGGCCCGCTCGCGCATCAGCTGTGGTAGCCGGCCTCGCACCTTGCGCCTGAGGAAATGCACCAGCCTCAGCAGCAACACGTACAGGACGGTGGCAACTGCAGAGTACCCCAGGGCCTTGAGCAGGAATCGAAGGTTGCGCGCCTGGCCGGTTTCCTCCACCACCACCTTGAGGTTCGCGGCAGCCCTTGCTGCGGCCTCCTGCACAGAGCCTTCCGGCGAATCGAGGTCCTGTGGCGAAACGATAAAGGCGCGCCGGCCGCCCAGCAGAACCATGTAGCTGTGAAGGATGGGGGCAGTGCTGACCTGCAGGTCGTCGGTCCCTTGCAGTACATCCTCGATAACTGCCTTGGCCCGCTGCTGTCGGCCTGCCGGCGTCTCGCCCAGCAAGGTGGCGCGGAACACGACAATGCTGCGGTTGGCGATCTTCAGCTCCACGGGGTCAGCGGCGACGCCCTCGGTTGCATCGGGGCCTGACGCAGGTTCGGCCCTGGCTGCAACCGCACAGGCCAATCCCAACACCACCAGCATCAAGCTGAGCCTTGCGCCGATCCAACGCCCCATCCCATCGCTCCTTGGAAGCAAAGCCGATCTGCTGAGAACAAACTGAATCAAGCGTAGCCAGCTTCTGGAGGTCTTGGAGGCAGAAGCGGCCCCTGCCTCGGGGAAAATTCTTTGACTCGATAGCTGCCGCTGAACGGAGGCAATGGCCGAAGGAGCTCGCAAGCTGCGAGAGAAATCCATGTCCGGCATGCACAATGCCTATCCCGGACGGGTTGCCGCGCAATTACCAGCGCAACAGCCGTGGCCCGAGCACTGCACCCAGCGCGGTCGGCAGAAGCATGCCGAGCAGGTACCAGACACCCCAGAATGGAATGCCCATCTCCGGGCAGTGCAGGCAGTACGCCAGGGTCGCCGTGGCTCCCGCCAGCAGCCCGCCGGCGGCGCCGGCAATGCGCAAGCGCGTCGGTGCGAGACCGCGCAGTGCCCAGAACACGCCGATGAAAGTCGGCACCGAAAGCAGCGCGATGTTCAGCGGACAGGTGCGCCAGGTCTTGCCGAGAATCAGGCCAGTGCGGGCGTCGGCAGGTACTCCGGCCAGCTCCATCGCTCCGCCGATCCACACCAGTAGCACGGGCAGCGCCAGCAGCACCCAGGCCGCCCCGCCGCCCACGCCTGGCCGTGCCAGGCGGCTGCTCAGCCACAGGGCAAGCGGGGCAAGGCTGCCGGGCAGCGCGACCTTGGCCCAGAACAGCGGTGTGCGCGCCACCTCGCCCAGGTCGGGGCGTACACCGAAAATTGCCGCCATCAACAGCAGTGCGCCCAGGGCACCGGCCAGCAGCGCGATGGCGAAGCGCTTGCCCAGAGCGTGACGGTCCACTGCGCCCTCGCCTGCGCTCAACAGGTCGATCAGTTCATTGGTCTTCATCGCTTCGCAACCCTCGGATGATGTTCGCCAGGGCCTTGAGCCCGCGGTGGATGCCGACCTTCACGGCGGAACTGGAAAGCCCGGTCAGGCTGGCGGTTTCCTCTACCGACAGCCCTTCCAGCTTCACATGGACAATCGGCAGGCGCTGTTTGTCGGGCAGTTGCTGCAGCAGCTTGCCGAGGTCGCGGCTGGCCTGCGCGGGTTCGCCATTCTCGATGGCGAACAGTTCTCCCTCGTCATCCGCCAGCGGATCGTGGAGCGCCTCCCGGCGCGCAAAGGCGCGGAAGTGGTCGGCCAGCTTGTAGCGCGCGATTGCCTGCACCCAGACGGTCAGCGGCTGCTCGGCACGGTAGGTGTGGCGGGCATTGTGGACCGCCAGCAGCACTTCCTGCAGCAGGTCCTCGACCTCGCCGGGGCGCTGGCTCAGGCGCCGGCCCAGGAAGGCCCGCAAGTGCGAGGCGAGTGCGCTGAGGAACTCGCGATAGGCCCTGCCGTCACCGCCCATGCCACGCAGCAACAGTGCCTGCAGCTGCGCCTCACGCGCGATCAACGCTTCCTGGCTGGTAGTTCGTTGCATCGACCGTCCTGGTTACACCGAAGGTGAATTCTTTCCCGGTCTCGCCCCAGCCTGCTGGCGTCCCGTTCGCCTGCGAAAAAACAGGCCTTGGTTCAATACGTTAGGGCCGCGCCAAAAAATTCTCAAAAAAATTTCGCGACGCTGTAACCGGACCGCCTCTCCCGGCGAACTACTCACCGAGCCGCCGGAAAGCCTTCCGCGGCCCCTCAACCGAACGGGAGACCGCACCATGAAAAACCTGACCCTTGCCACCGCCGCCCTCGCCCTTGCCGCCATCACCGGCACTGCCCTGGCCGACGACATGAACACCAAGGCCAGCGATGGCGCGGCCATGGAGAAGTGCTACGGCGTCGCCATGGCTGGCAAGAACGACTGCAAGGCCGGTGCCGGCACCACCTGCGCGGGCAGCGCCAAGAAGGACTACGACGGCATGCACTGGAAGAACGTTCCGGCCGGCACCTGCACCACGATCAAGACGCCCCACGGCATGGGCTCGCTGACGCCGAGCAAGGCCTGAGCCAAGGCCGCCGACCATGAACGCATTCCATCAACCGGGCGCCGGGCTGGGGCTCAAGGGCGAACACTACGCCCAGGCCTTGGCCTGCTCCGCCCAGGGTCTCTGGTTCGAAGTGCATCCGGAGAACTACATGGTCGGCGGTCCCCGCCTTGCCTGGCTGGAACGGATCGCCGAACGCCATCCGCTATCGCTGCACGGAGTCTCGCTGTCCCTGGCGGCCGATGCTGCACCTGACGAGACACATCTTCGGCATCTGCGCGCGCTGGTCGAGCGCGTGCAACCGCACTTGATTTCCGAGCACCTGGCCTGGTCGACCTGGCGCGGCCAGTACCTGCCGGACCTGCTGCCCTTCCCGCGCAGCCATGCGGCCCTGGCGCGCATCACCGAGAACATCCAGCGCACCCAGGAAGCCCTGGGCCGGCGTATCGCCATCGAGAACCCCAGCCACTATCTGCGCCTGGAGGGCCACGACTGGGACGAAATCGAATTCCTCACGGAGCTCGCGCTGCGCACCGGCTGCGGCCTGCTGCTGGACGTCAACAACGTGCATGTCAGCTCGCACAATCTCGGCTTCGATGCGAGACGCTACCTCGACCGTTTCCCGGCAGCGGCCATCTTTGAAATCCACCTGGCCGGCCACAGCCGCGACGAGGGCGGCGAACTGCTGATCGACTCCCACGATGCGCCGGTCGCCGAGCCGGTCTGGGCGCTCTACGAACACCTGATCCAGCGCATCGGCCCGAGGCCGACACTGATCGAGCGCGACGACCATCTGCCTGCTTTCGAAGAGTTGCTGGCCGAGCGCGAGATCGCTCAGGCGATCCTCAACCTGGCGGAGGTGAAACCATGAAGAGCTCGCTCGGCGCCTTCCAGGATGCCTTTGTCGAGGCCATCTACCGGCGCCCTGCTCCAGCGCTGCAAGGCGTGATCACACAGGCGGCCTTCGAGGTGTATCGCAACACCGTGTTCAAGGGCTGCGTCGACGCGCTGTGCGATAACTTCCCGACCATCGAGCGCCTGGTCGGTACCGACTGGATGCGCGCGGCGGCAGCCATTCACGCCCGCGAGACGCCGCCAGACGATGCCCGCCTGATCCTCTACGGTGAGCGCTTTGCCGATTTCCTCGATGCATTCGAACCCGCACGGGAACTGCCCTACCTTGGCGCCGTGGCGCGCCTGGACCGGTCATGGACGGAGGCCTTCGTCGCACCTCAGGAGGCGCGCCTCGACCTCGCCAGTCTGGCCGGCATGACCGCATCGGATCTTGCCACCTGCCACCTGGAGACGCGTGCCTGCGTGCGCTGGCGCTGGTTTGCCGAGCAGCCGATCTACAGCATCTGGCGCTACAACCGCGAAGCCCTGCCGATACCCGAAGAGCTGCCCTGGCAAGGCGAAGGCGCGTTACTGGTCGGCCATTCCGATGGCGTCGCCTGGCACGCGCTTGAGGTCGGCGGCTGTACCTTTCTCGACGCCTGTGCAGCCGGAGACAACCTGGATCAGGCATCGACCCAGGCACTTCAGGCGCAACCGGATCTCGACTTCCACGACCTGTTCGGCCGCCTGCTGGGCGCCGGGGTTTTCCGTCCCATCGCCCTCGCGTGAGGAGACCATCATGGACATCGCCCGCACTACCCTGCCCCGCACCGGCCTGCGCCAACGCTGGAACCGCATGGCCGACTTCCTGCAGCACCTGCTCGGCGACACCTTTCTCTGCCTGGTGGCGCGCTGGGGAATCGCCGCGACCTTCTTCCTCTCCGGGCGCACCAAGGTCGAAGGGCTCCTGACCATCACCCCGAGCACCTACGAGCTGTTTCGCACCGAGTACATGCTGCCGCTGGTGCCGCCGCAGATCGCCGCCCACCTGGCGACCTACGCCGAGCACCTCTTCCCGCTGCTGCTGGTGCTGGGCCTGTTCACCCGCCTTTCGGCCCTGGCGCTGCTGGGGATGACCACGGTGATCGAGGTGTTCGTCTATCCGGACGCCTGGCCCACCCACCTGGTCTGGGCGGGCCTGCTGCTGTGGCTGATCGGGCGCGGTGCCGGCAGTTGGTCGCTGGATCGCGCGCTGGGCATTCGCTGACGGGCCGCCCAATTGAGCTGGGCGGGCCCGCCACGATCTTCGGGGGTCCTGCTGCTCTGGCGGCACTCAGGCAGCGATGATCCACTCCGCGGCCCGCTCCGCGATCATGATCGACGGGGCGTTGGTGTTGCCGCCAACCAGCGTGGGCATGATCGAGGCATCGACGACCCGCAAGCCTTCGATACCGTGCACACGCAGTTGCCCGTCCACGACCGCCATCTCGTCGCTGCCCATCTTGCAGGTGCCAACCGGGTGGTAGACGGTATCGGTGCGCTTGCGCAGCAGTTCGATCAGTTGCTCGTCGCTGGAGAGGTTCTGGCTGTACAGGTCCTTCAGGCCGTACCTGGCCAGCGGTGCCTGGCCGACGATGTCCTGCACCATGCGGTATCCCTTCAGCAGCGTGCTGACGTCGTCGTCATGGCCGAGGAAATTGGGGTCGATGCGCGGCGCGGCGAAAGGGTCGGCCGAGTGCAGGCCGACGCTGCCGATGCTTTTCGGCCGCAGCACGCAGACATGGCAGCTGAAGCCATGTCCCCAGTGCAGCTTGCGACCGTGGTCGTCGATCGGGCCGATCACCGCATGCAGCTGGATATCCGGGCGGGCCAGGTCCGCGGAGGTTTTCAGGAAGCCACCGCTCTCGGCACAGTTGCTCGCGAAGGGACCGATACGCTGGCGGGTGTAATCGAAGAAGGCCTTGCCCATGCGCACCGTGCCCCTGGCGGAGATGCCCAGCAGGGTGGTGTCATGGCTCTTGTAGCAGGCGACGAAGTCCGGGTGGTCCTGGAGGTTTTTCCCCACGCCCGGAAGCTCGTGCTGCAGCGCAATACCGTGGGGTTTCAGTTCGGCCTCCGCACCAATGCCTGAAAGCATCAGCAGTTGCGGACTGCCAAAGGCCCCTGCGCTCAGCAGTACTTCCCTGCGTGCCCTGATTTCCAGGCGCTCACCCTTGACCGACACCTGCATGCCCACGGCGCGCTTGCCTTGCAGCAGGATGCGCTGGGCCTGGGCTCCGGTAATGACCGTGAGGTTACCGCGAAGCTCGCGGATGGGCTTGAGGAATGCCGAGGCAGTGCTCCAGCGCCGGCCCTCGCGGATGGTCACGTCGTAGTGCCCTACCCCTTCCTGCTCGGCACCGTTGAAGTCGGCATTGCGAGAGTGCCCGGCCTGCTGGGCCGCATCGAGGAAGGCATTGGTGACCGCGTGCGGCTGCACCCGGCCGACGTACAGCTCACCATCGCCACCGTGGTAGTCACAGCCCCCCAGATGATGGCCCTCGCTCTTGCGGAAGTACGGCAGCACGTCGTCATAGCCCCAGCCCGCGTTGCCCAGGGCCTGCCAGTCGTCGTAATCGCTGCGATGCCCGCGAATGTAGATCATGCCGTTGATCGAGCTGCTGCCGCCCAGGGTCTTGCCGCGCGGCTGGTAGCCAACACGGCCGCCCAGGCCGGGTTGCGGGACCGTCTGCAACGCCCAGTTGACGTGGCGTGTCGGCAGAATGGCGGCTACGCCGATCGGCGTGTGGATCAGTGGCGAGGTGTCTTCGGAACCCGCCTCCAGCAGGCACACCCGTACCGAAGGGTCGGCACTCAGACGATTGGCCAGTACGCAGCCGGCCGAGCCGGCACCAACGATGATGTAGTCGAATTCCATACTTGTTCTTCTCGGTTCGCGGGCGATACGCACCGAGCAGCATGTCTCGGCGCAGACCGCTGGAATTCTTCGCCGCCGAGGCGCACATTAATTGACTTTCAACGACTTGTTTTTGACTTTCGACGACTGTGACCGCCCTCATCCGCACGACCTCGTTCATCGGCTTTCCGCAACTGATCGCTCAGTTGGGCGGGAATTGCGAGCACTTGCTGCACCGCTTCCAGATAGCCCCCGCCGCACTCGAAGACGACGAGGCACGGGTACCGCTGCGCGCCCTGGTGGCCGTGCTCGAATGTGCCGCCAACGAACTGGACTGCCCCGACCTGGGCCTGCGAATGGCCGAGTACCAGGACCTCCAGGTGCTCGGGCCGGTGGCGCTGATCGCGCGGAATTCGGCCACGGTAGGCCAGGCGCTGGAGGAAATCTCGCGGTTCATCGGCTATCACAGTCCCGGCATCGATGTGCAGCTCGACCGCAGTGATCGTCAGGCGCCGCGGCTGCTGATCGAGATTCGCCTGCCCGGCCCTACGCGCCTGAGGCAGATGCAGGAGCTGGCACTGGGGGTTGGCCACAACACCCTGAAGCTTCTGTGCGGCAGCCAGTTCAGCGCTCGCTCCGTGTTGCTCAGCGGAGCCGGCGCACTGCCCCCCGCCCGCTACAAGCGCTACTTCAGGAGCCCGGCCTACTTCAACCAGGACTGCAACGCCCTGGTCCTGAGCAATGAGCAACTGGGCATGCGCATCGAACAACAGGACCCGCAGCTGCACCGCGTGATGCTGGACTACCTGCGGCCCTTCGATGCCCAGGCCGCCGCCGGCCTGGTACATCAGGTGGAGAACCTGATCCTGCGGACGCTGCCCACCCAGCGCTGCCGGATCGGCCTGATCGCCGAGCAACTCGGCCTGCATGAGCGGGTGCTGCAACGTCGCCTGGCGGAGCTGGGCACGGGATTCGAGCAGGTGCTCGAACAGGCTCGACGTTCCTGCGCGCAACGCTACCTTGCCGAGCGCCACATGCCGATGTCCCAGGTCGCGGGCTTGTTGGGCTACAGCGAACAGAGCGTGTTCAACCGAGCCTGTCGCCGCTGGTTCGATGACACGCCGCGCGCGATCCGGCGACAACTGCTCGACGGCAGCGCCGCAATTGACCCCGAAGATCCGCCCTACCGCTAGCGTAGCTGGAGGCTACCGCACCAGCCCCAGTTCCTTGGCCCGGACAATGGCCTGTGTGCGCCGGGCCACTCCCAGTTTCACGTTGATCTTCTGCGCATGGCTCTTGACGGTGTGCAGTGAAATGAACAGCTGCTCGGCGATGTCCTGGTTGGACAACCCCTGGGCAATCATCTTCAGCACCGAGAGCTCACGCGGGCTGAGCAACACTGCGGCGGCCTGCTGGTCCTTCGGCCTGAGCGAGTCCTTGCCCCAGCGAATCAGGCCGGGATTGCGCAGGCTGCAGTGATACTCGGCGCTTAGCATGCCAGTCTGCCGGGACAGCGCCATCGCATCGAGCAACGCCCGCTGCGCGCCGCCCTGCTGCCCCTTGGCATAGAGTGCTTCGGCCATGCCGAACCACAACTCTATGGCAAGACTGCGACGCTCCTGCCGCAGGGCCGCCTTGAGCATGTCCTCGAAGGCATCGCTGACCTCTTCACCCATCGCCTGCCGTGCATGCAGCAGCGCCACGTGCAGATGCTGGACCAGTTCGGGATTGCCGTACGGTGGCCTGCAGCACTCTGCACCGCTGTACTGCCGCAGTCCCTCCTCCAGTGCGCTACGAGCGCGGCCGGCATTGCCTTCCTGAATCCACAGCCGGGCGTAACCGAGCAGCAGGAGGTTCTGGTACAGCGGCTCGGTGATGTTGCGGAACTGCAGCAGGCGCTCTGCATCGGCCAGACGCTGATGAGCCTGGCCGAGCGACTTCTGCATCGCATCGAGCTCGGCCAGGCCGATGTAGCCCCAGGAGGCCGCCGGGTCTTCGCAGTCCAGGCATTCCTGCAACCCGGCTTCATAATGTCCGCGGGCAACGGCGTAGTCGCCGCGCCGCGCCAGCAAGGCACCCAGGCGCAGTCGTGTCCGGCCGCGCAGGGGGTTGGCCTCACCCTTGCCTTCAACGCACAACTCCCGGTGCAACTGCTCGGTCAGGTGCAGCGCCTGAGCGAGTTCGCCGCGCATTTCCAGCAGCTGCACCTGCTGCAGCAGCAATACTGCTTCGAGCATGCGGCTCCCATGGCGGCGCGCCATCTTGATGGCATCGCGGTGAAACTGCTCGGCCGTCTCCATTCGCCCGTCGACGATTTCCACTTCGATCAGCGCGGTGAGCACGATCACGTGCTGCGCCCAGGCAGATTCCGGCAGGTTCTCCAGCGCTTCGCGCATGTGCCGTGCATCGGCCTTGCCCCGGTGGTATTCGAGCTTGCCGGTCAGCGCCTGGCATTGTGCGAGCAGCTCGCGCTGACGCTGTGCCGTCGGCTGCGGCAGGAAGCGTTGCAGCTGCGCTGCGCAGACTTCCGCCTCGTCGAGGCGGCCGCTGATGAGCAGCGCCCAGGAGTTCAGGATCAGCAGGCGCGGCGTACTGGAGATCAGCTCGCCAGGCAGCAGGTTGCGCCATCGGAGCACTCGGGCCATCTGGCTGCCGTGCAGCAGTCGATCGCGGGTGAAGTGCTGCAACAGGCTGGCGGCAATCTCGGGCTGCTCCGCGAGCAGCGCGTAATCGATTGCCTGGCGAATCTGCTCGCGCCCGGCGGACCACTGGCAGGCATGGCGGTACAACGCACGCTTCAGGCCCTGGGCAACTTCCGTCGCCAGAATGCTACCCACCGCCGGACGAACACGATGCAATCCCAGGTCCGCATCGAGCGTCTCGATGAACACACCCGCGTCGAGCAGTTGCTGAAGCAGCTGCTTGCCTTCGCCTGCGCCCAGTACGTGATCGCACAGGGAATCGTCGAAGTCCTGCAGGCAGGACAGCTTGCACAACGCATCCCGCAACTCCGCCGAAAGCTCCGCCAGCACTTCCTGTTCCAGGTAGCGTCTCACAAGCGCGTTGCCCTGCATCGCTTCCGGCAACTGCCCGGGGTCTCGGCCATGCAGGCGCAGACGGATGCCGGCGAACCAGCCATCGGTCTGCATCATCAGGGTCTGCACGCTGGTAACCGGCACCTCGCCATACAGGCTGCCCAGCAGCTCGCTCAATTCGGTGGCCGTCATGGCCAGGTCTTCTGCGCCGAGCTCCAGCAGTTCGCCGTCGAGCAACAGGCGCTCCAGCTTGCAGGCAGGCCTGCGACGACTGGCGATCCACCAGGACACCGTCGGCGCCGACGCTCGCAGCAGGAGCTCGAGGAGACGGTCGATGCGTTCGTCTGCCGCTCGCGGCAGGTCATCGAGCATGATCCAGAGCGCACCTTCGCGCTGCGCCAGGCAGTTGAGCACCGAGATGGGATCGCTGTCGACGAGCTCCAGCGCCGAAGCGAGCAGGCGCAGCAAGGCCACGTCATCCAGCACCAGGCCTTTCAGGTCGAGCCACAGCACCTGGGTCTGTTCGGGACGGGCCAGGGCGCACTCGCGCAGCAGCACGCTCTTGCCGCTTCCCGCCGGGGCGCAGATCAGCCGCAGCCGGCAGCGCGCAGCGAGCAAGGTCTTGCTGAGTCGGGGGCGCGGCAGAAAGCCGGTGGGCAACGAGGGAACGCGGCACGGGTCTGAATAGATGTTCGCCGTGGGCATGGCGTTACTCGCTGATACAAAGTCCGCCATGGTACGGCTTGCCCTTGAGGCTGTATTGGGCTTGCCGACGATCAGGCATAAAAAAGGGCGGCTGTTCGGCCGCCCAACACGGAGTTGCTCGGTGAACTGATGACGTCAGCGAACGCCCGTCTGGCGCAATGCTGCCGGGGTGTAGTCCGCGGCAAGCGCCTTGGCGCCGAACACTATGCTCTGCTTCTCTTCGTTCTTCAGGCCCATGACCGAGTAGCGGCCGGAGATGACATCGTAGAGAGTCTCGGCGGTGTAGCCCGGCACTTTCTGGTTGTAATACTGCTGCGCGTGGCCCTCGCCGACACGCCACAGCTGGCCACGGCCGTCATAGTGGTCGACCTCGGCCAACTGCCAGGTGTCCTCGTCGAAGAACATGTGGCGCTTGGCGTAGATGTGCCGCTCACCGTCCTTCAGCGTACCCACCACTTCCCAGACCCGGTGCAGCTCGTAGCGGGTCAGGTCCTGGTTGATGTGCCCCGGCTTGATGATGTCGTCGTACTTGAGCGACGGCGAGTCGAGCTTGTAGCTGTTGTAGGGGATGTACAGCTCCTTCTTGCCGACCAGCTTCCAGTCGTAGCGATCGGGCGAGCCGTTGTACATGTCGTAGTTGTCGGAGGTAGCCAGGCCGTCGGCAGCGGTTGCCGGGCCGTCGTAGGCAACTTGCGGAGCACGCCGAACGCGGCGCTGACCGGCGTTGTAGAGCCACGCCTGGCGCGGTTCCTTCACCTGGTCGATGGTCTCGTGCACCAGCAGCACGTTGCCCGCCAGACGCGCCGGCGCGGTCACCCGCTGGATGAAGTAGAAGAGGATGTTGTCGCCCTTGGCCTTGTCGAAATCCGGCAGTTTGGCGGGATAGGACACTTCATCCTCGAAGTGCACCATCGAGAAGGAGCCATCCACCTGCGGCTGCACGCGGGTGATGTAGCGATGGATGTTACCGCCGCGGTAACGTGTTTCGTGGTTCCACACCAGCTCCACGCCGGTCTTCGGAATCGGGAAGGCGTAGTAGTGGCTGTCGAAGTTCTGCAGGCCGTTACCGCCCCCGACCAGCTCGGTGTGCTGGGCGCTGTTCCTGATCGCGGCGTAGATATCGTCGGGCAGCGCTGCGGTACGGTGCGTCGGGTATACCGGGATCCTGTAGCTGTCCGGATAGCGCTTGAACATCGCCATCTGGCCTTCGGTGAGCTTGCCCTTGTACTGCTCGGCGTTGGCCGCCGTGATGACGAACAGCGGCTTCTCGCTGGCGAACGGGTCGGCCAGGAAGCCTTTGCCGTCGACCGCCCCGGCATTCACCGGCAGGCCGCCGGTCCAGGCCGGAATGCTGCCGTCGGCGTTGCCGGCCTTTTCGGCGCCCATGGGCGTCAGGGTTCCACCCAGCTGCGCCACTTCGGCCGCCGGGGCGGCAGCCATCACGCTGCTGGCCAGTAGCGAGAGGGCCAGAACGCCGGATTTCAACAGTGTTTTCTGAGTCTGCATGGCAGGGTCCCCTGGGTTAGAAGTTCACGCCGAAACTGAGCGCGACGAAGTCCCTGTCGACCGACGTGTTGTAGTCGCCGCCAAAGAAGTCGGTGTAGGAAAGGCTGGTGGTGTAGGTGTTGGCGTAGTCCGCATCGAGGCCGAAGCTGACGGCCTTGCTGCCCTCGTTGAACAGGCCGTTGGGACCGTAGCCATGGACGTCGTGCGACCAGCTGATGTTCGGCCGCAGGTTCACTCCGGCGAAGACGCTGTTGTAGTCCCAGATCGCGCGGGCGCGGTAACCCCAGGAGGTGGCGGTGACGTAGCCGTCATCGGTGCAGTTGGTGGTCAGGTTGGTGTAGTCATTGTTGCCCACCGCGCCAGCGATGGTGGTCTGGTTGAGCGCGCGGCAGGTGTTGACCGAGCCAGTGGCGGGCAGCGGTCCCGGCCCGTAGACCGGGTCGCGGCCGTAACGCGCCTCGCTGGTCGAGTCGAGCCCACCGACATGCACCACACCCACCTCGCCCACCAGGGTCAGGCGCTCGGCGCCCATGACCTGATCGAAGAAGTGCGTCAGGGTGGTCTGGAACTGGGTGATTTCCTTGCGGCGATAGCCGTGCAGGTCGCCTCCCGGAGTGGCCTGCAGTACCGAGGCATTGCCGTAGGCGGCATAGGCCACGGGGTTGATGGCAGCCAGTGGCCCGACGCCGGAGAACAGCAGGTCCGTCGTGTTCAGCTGGACGGGCGCATTGGGCCGGTAGCTGACCTCGCCGCTCCAGGCGGTTCCGGTGGGCAGCGTGGTCGAGAAGCTCAGGCCGTACAGGTGGATATCTTCCGGATACTCCATGAAGTAACTGGAGTTCCCCGCCACCACCAGGGGGGCCGCTGCACCGGTGCGGCCAGCCACGTTGTAGAGGCTCTGCGAGGGTGCGGTCACGCTGAGGAACGGCGCACGGCTGTGGTAGTTCATGAAGTACGCGCCAAACTCGGTGTTCAGCGGGTCGAACATGTAGCGCAGCGCCAGGCCCCACTGGCCGCCGTCACGGGCATCGCGGTCGCCACTGCGGCGCACCAGGGTGCCTTCGCCGTTCTGGTCGATGTCCATGGTGGTTCCAGGCAGCGCGGCGTTGATGGCATTGCCGGCGGCGAGGTTGTTGGTCAGCAGGCGCAGGTTGTTGCTGCAGCCGTCGGCCACCACGTCCGCCTGGGAGAAGAAGGTGCCGCAGTTGTCGACGACCGTCTGGTCCCACTCCAGCTGGTAGAAGGCTTCTGCCGAGAGGCTGTCGGTCAGGCTCTGCGACACGTAGAACATGTTCACCGGGATCAGGCCTTCCTTGATCTCGGCGCCTGGGCGGCGGAAGGCGGCAACGTCGATCGGGTTGATCGAGTTGATGCTGTTGAGGATGAAGGTGCTCTCCCCCCAGCTCACCACCTGCTTGCCCAGGCGGACCGAGCCCGGCTGATCGGCAATGGTGTAGTTGTGGTAGACGAAGGCATCGAGCATCTGCGCGCCAGCGGACTTCGCGCCCTCCTTGCGACCGCTGTCGTCGATGTCCTTGAACGGCCGGCTTTCATCCTTGAGTTCGAAGTCGTACCAGTACTTGCCGCGCAGGAACACGCCGGTGTCTTCGTACTTCAGCTCGAGGTCGTGGATGCCCTTGAAGATCTTCGAGAAGGTCTTGCCCTTCTTGAAGTTCAGGTGCCCGTCATCGGTGGTCTGCGACAGGCCCTTGCCACCGTTGTTGACGCCGATGAGGTCCGGATCACCACCGCGTAGCGCCCAGCTGGCCCCCACGGACAGGGACGAGTCGAAGGTTCCCTCGACTTCACCGATATTGAACGTGACGGCCTGGGCCTGTGCGGCACAGCCCAGTGCAACGGCTAGCGCCAGTGCGTTGGGGGCGAATCCGGCGCGCGCTTTTGTTGTTGTCATGCGGCTTTCCCGTGGTTGGTGTTGGCCCGGGAAAACTAATCAGTACGAGAGAACGACGTAAGCGACGAAGTAGGGATTCAGAAACTCATACTTAGGTATGAGCGCAGCCGATCGCATTGCCCGCTGGCGACAGCAATTGCCGAATCTGGCCACCAGGAATAGAGCGGCAGAGCCCCTCGCCCAAGCTTTCGCCTGGCATATGCCCTGTCGTGAAATGCTCTTTGCTTCGACTGACTGGCGGGCAGATCCGCCGGGTGCTTCCTCACCGCGCGTCTAAGCTCTTGCGACACAAGGGGCCCGGGGCGATCCCATGGAGTCGGGCCGCAAAGCCAAGGAGACTGCGCATGTTCAGATTCATCAAGACCACCATTGCCGGCGGGCTGCTCTTCATTCTTCCGCTGGTACTGCTGTTCATCCTCATCGAGAAGGCCATCCATCTGCTCAGTGGCCCGCTGCAGAAGGTGCTGCCGATCTTCGCGGGTTTTTCTGTCGCGGGAGCCACCTCCGTCACCGTGGCGGCCATCTTCGTGTTGCTGCTCTTCTGCTTCCTGGCGGGGCTGCTGGCCAGGACTGCAGCAGCTTCCAGCGCGCTACGGGCGCTGGAAGACCGGCTGCTCGGCAATCTGCCGGGTTACCAGTTGCTGAAGGACGCGACAGCCCGATTCACCGGCATGGAGAACATCGAAGGCGCCCGCGTCGTGATGGTCATCCAGGACAGCGGCTACCGATTCGGCCTGTGCCTGGAAAGCCGGGAAGACTGGCTGCTGGTCTACATGCCTGACGGTGGCCCCGCAGGTGGCACCGCTGGCGAGGTGCAGACACTGACCAGCGATGCCGTGGTGATGACCGATATCCCCTGGCTTTCGCTGCTGGCCTGCCTTCGCCGGGGCGGACGCGGTGCGCTGGAGCTGGCCGCTCCCTACCTGGACGGGAAAGCCCCGGCCGGCACTGACTGAGACTTTCCCGCAGCCGCTCTCGACGGGCCCCGCCAATGGCGGAAGAGCCCACCACAGGCCTCAGCGCACTACATGCAGGTAGTGCAGATGCCGCTCGTACTGATCCAGGATGTCGGCAATCACGTCGTCACGGCTCCAGCCCATGATGTCGTAATCCTGGCCACCTTCGCGCAGATGCACCTCGGCGCGGAAGTACTTGCGGGCTTCACCGCCATCGCTGTCGTCGAGCACCATGAAGCTCGGACTGGTAAAGGCCCGCGGGCGAACCTCATAGCGGAAGTGCGCCTCGCCCGAAGGCGAGAGGTCGAGGCTGACACGGCCATCGTCCAGTTCCACCACCGAGACCTCCTGCCCCTGCTTGCGCAGCTCTGCTGCCACCTCCTCGCAGGCCGGGCGGACCACCTCGCTGATGAAGCGGGTGACGTGGGCGCGGCGTGGCTTCATGGCGATGTTGCGCAGGCGGCGCTGCCAGCCGCCTTCGTGATGGGGGGCATGGCGCGGTGCGGGCAACGCCTGGTTGCGCAAGCCGCGCCGCGTGGCGTCCAGGTGCAGCGCGCGGAACAAGCCCCAGATCGACGCCAGCAGGATGATCGAGAAAGGTAGCGCACTGGCGATGGTCGCCGTCTGCAGCGCCTTGAGCCCGTTAGCCAGCAGCAGCGCCACGGCGACCACACCGATGCTCACCGACCAGAAGATACGTTGCCACAGTGGCGAATGGGCATGCCCGGAAGAGGCCAGCATATCCACCACCAGTGCGCCGGAATCGGCGGATGTCACGAAGAACACCACCACCATCAGCACCGCCACCATCGACACCACACTCGACAGCGGGAAGTGCTCCAGGAAGGCGAACAACGCCAGCGAGCTGTCCTGATCGACGATTGTCGCCAGGTCGCGCACCCCCTCGTTGAGGATCATGTGGATGGCCGAATCACCGAACACCGTCATCCACAGCAGGGTGAACCCGGCCGGCACGAAAAGCACGCCGCAGACGAACTCGCGGATCGTCCTGCCGCGCGAGATGCGCGCGATGAATAGACCCACGAAGGGCGACCAGGACAGCCACCAGCCCCAGTAGAGCAGCGTCCAGCCGCCGATCCAGTCGGTCGGTTGATAGGCGTAGAGATTGAAGGTCTTGTTGACGATGTCCGACAGGTAGGCGCCGGTGTTCTGCACATAGGTCTGCAACAGGAAGACGGTCGGACCGAGCAGCAGCACGAAGAGCATGAGGATCACGGCCAGCGCCAGGTTCAGCTCGGAAAGGATGCGGATGCCCTTGTCCAGGCCGCTGGCGACCGAAAGCGTGGCCAGGCCGCAGGTCACCGTGATGAGGATGATCTGCACCGTGGGATTCACCGGCAGGCCGAACAGGTGGTGGAAACCACTGTTGATCTGCAGCACGCCGTAGCCCAGGGAAGTGGCGACGCCGAATACGGTACCGATGATGGCGAAGACATCCACTGCGTGGCCGATGGGCCCGTAGATGCGCTCGCCGATCAGCGGATAGAGCGCCGAACGCAGGGTCAGCGGCAGGCCCTTGCGGAAGCTGAAATACGCCAGGATCAGGCCGACGATGGCGTAGATCGCCCAAGCGTGCAGGCCCCAGTGGAAGAAGGTGATCTTCATTGCCTCGCGGGCGGCAGCGACGGTGCCCGCCTTGCCCACCGGCGGGCTGGTGAAGTGCATGATCGGCTCGGCTACGCCGAAGAACATCAGGCCGATGCCCATGCCGGCGGAAAACAGCATGGCGAACCAGCTGCTGCTGCGGTACTCCGGCTCGCTGTGATCGGGGCCGAGCTTGATGTCACCGTAGCGGCTGATGGCGAGGAACACCACGCTGATCAGGATCAGCGCGACGGCGAGGATGTAGAACCAGCTGGCATTGCCGAAGATCCAGCGCTGCACGCTGTCGAACTGCGTCTGGGCCTCGGCCTGGAAGACCACGGCGTACAGCACGAGCAGGAAGATCAGTGCGGCGCTGGTGTAGAAAACCGGTGGATTGAGGGTGCTGCGGGGGCGGGACGAAGTCTCCATCAAGTGTTATCTCCTGTAACGCGTCAGCCTGTGCCAGAAGCGGGCGCAAGCGCTGCCAAGGGTACCCTTTTTCGGTATCGAATTTTCTCGATGGGGCAGCACTGCCCTTCCCCGCCGCCGCTCAGGGGCAGGCGCTCGCGCCCCCTGCACTGGCCCGCGCCACCTGCTCCGCCAGCTTGCGCAGGTTGCTCTGATGCGCGCTCACCAGGCTGTCCACGCTATTCTCCGCAGGGCTCTGCAGGCTGCTGTGGCAAGTCAGGGATTTCTCGCTGCCGTGCTTGCGCAAGCGCCATTGAGCCTCCAGCAGTGAATACTGCCCCGGCACCGAATCGAATCGCTGGACCTCCACTCGCAACAGCGACGCGCCGGGTGCAGGCGCACCGAGCTGGTCCTGCAGGGCGTTGCCGAACTCGTCGACCAGATTCGCGCCCCACCACTCGGTCTCAAGGATCACCAGGCCGCTGCCGCCCTGGCGAACCACCATCTGCGAGCGATCCACCTGCGGCGGCAGCAGCACGCGCTCGACGCGCACCTGGCCGCTGGCGGGGCTGCCGGGCTGGGCCGGCAGCAGCGTGTGATAGTGCACCGGCGCGCTGCTGCAGCCCCCCAGCAGCGCGAACAGTCCCGCCAATGGCAGCAGGGATGACTTCGGCATCGGCTTTCTCTCCTGTGTACGGTGCTTGCTCATGGCTGCAGGTTGTCCGCATCCGCACCCTTGGGTTTGCCACGGATGAGCGATTCGGGGTGACGTCCGAGGTAGTCGGAGAGATCGCGCAGCGAGCGTGACATGCGATCCAGCTCATTCAGGGTATCGCTGAGTTTCTCCCGCTGCGGCGAGTTCTCGCCCAGCGCCGAGTTGGCCGTGGCCAGGGTCGAACGCACCTCGGCCAGGGTGCTGGTCACCGCGGGCAAGGTCTGGGTATTGAACTGCTTGAGGCTGCCCTGCAGCTCGCGCAGGTTGCCATCGAGATTGTTGGCGATGCTCTCCAGCGGCAGCTTGCGGATACGCTCCACCACTGCCTGCAACTGCTCCTGGAGTTTTTCCAGGCTGCTGGGAACCGTGGGGATCAGCAGCGGCCGGGCAGTGCCATCGAAGGCCACGGGCTTGGCATCGGGATAGAAGTCCAGGGAAATGTACAGCTGGCCGGTCAGCAGGTTGCCGCTGCGCGCCTGGGCACGCATACCGTGCTCGACGAAGCTGCTGATCACACGGGTGACCCCGGCCTCATCCCCGGTCGTGCTGTTGAACGCCCGGACCATCTTCTGGTGCACCGGGCCCAGTCGCTGCGGGTAGATCACCGCATCGACCAGCACCGGGAAGCTTTGCTGCTTCTCGTCGTAGTCCAGCTGGATGCCCGTGACCTTGCCGAACTCGACGCCCATGAACTCGACTGGCGCGCCCACGCTGAGCCCGCGCATCGACTGGTCGAAACGCAGGCGCAGGTACTGGGCGATACCCGACGGCGGCGCCAGGGCGCCCTCGCGGTCGGCGTACAGGTCGAAGACCTGGTTGTCGTTGGCAGCCGCCACGTCGGTGCTTCCCTCCGGCGTGCCGAAGGCCAGCCCACCCACCAGCAGTGCCGAGAGCGACTCGGTATTGACCTTCAGGCCGTTGGCGCCTACATCGACGTCCACGCCGCTGGCGTTCCAGAAACGGGAGTTCTGGGTGACGAAGGCGTCGTTTGGCGCCTCGACGAAAATGCCCAGGTCCACGCCCTTGCCATCGCTGCGCAAGGCATAGGAGGTCACCTGCCCCACCGGAATCTTGCGGTAATAGATCGGCGAGCCGATATCCAGCGAGCCGAGGTCTTCAGCGCGCAATACGAAGCTCTTGCCCTTCTCGCCATAGGTGATGGGCGGAGGAGCCTCCAGCCCGGTGAAACGCTTCTGCGGCGCCCGCGACTCCCCGGCATCCGCGCCAATGAAGTTGCCCGACAGCAGTGTGTCCACACCGGTAACGCCACCGGCACCGATACGTGGGCGCACCACCCAGAACTTGGCGCCCTGGGTGGCGAAGGATTCCGCTTCCTTGTTGAGCTTCACCGTGGCGTTGACGCTGTTCTTGTCGTTGGCCAGCTCCACCGCCTCGACCTCCCCGATGACCACGCTGCGGTACTTGACCTGGGTCTTGTGCGCGACCAGGCCTTCGCCGGTCCTGAACGAGATTTCGATGGTCGGCCCCTGCTCCATCCAGTTGCGCACGATCAGCGAGGCGCCCACCAGCAGCGCGACTATCGGCACAATCCAGACCATCGACACGTTCCAGCGCCGCGTGCGCACCGGCGCGGCCCCCGGCGTGCCTGGCTTAAGGGTGTCCTGCTGCATCGATAGGGTCTCCGTCGTCCCAGATAAGCCGTGGATCGAAACTCATGGCGGAAAGCATGGTGAAGACAACCACCAGGCCGAAGAAAAGAATGCCCGCTCGCGGCTCGATGGTGCCCAGTTCGCGCATCTGCACCAGGGCGGCCACCAGCGCGACGACCAGCACGTCGAGCATCGACCAGTAGCCGATCAGTTCGACCAGGCGATACAGCTGGGAGCGCTGGCGTTGCGCCCAGCTGCTGCGTCGTTGCACGGTCAGCAGCAACATGCCCATGGCCAGGAACTTGACCGCCGGCACGCCGATACTGGCGATGAAGATGATCAGGGCGATATCCCACGCCCCGCTTTCCCAGAACTCGAGCACGCCGCCGCCGATGGTGCTGTCGATGCCCTGGCCGAGCATCTCGGTATGCATCACCGGCAGCAGGTTGGCGGGGATGTAGAAGATCAGGGCGGCGATGAGAAACGCCCAGGCGCGCGTAACGGCCTCGCCCTTGCGCACATGCAGCGGCGCACCGCAGCGCCCGCAGTGATGGCCGTGCTCACGGACATCGCAGGCCAGTCCGCAACCATGGCAGAGGCACAGGTTGAGTTCGGTCGCCAGGGGGGGACGGCTCATACGCGCTCCCAGAGTTCGCGGATATCCTTCCCGGCGATATAGAGGATCAGTACGCTGAGCGCCGCCATGGCCAGCAGCCCGATACCGGGGATCACGTCGAGCAGGCCGGCCAGCTTGATCACCGCGACCATGGTTCCCAGCAGGCAGACCTCCAGCATGCTCCACGGGCGCAGGGCCTCCAGCCAGCGCATGCTGAAGGCGAAAGCCGGCGCCCGGCGCCCGGCCTGGGCGAACGCCAGCACCCAGATGAGCAGTGTTATCTGCAGCACCGGGGCGAGGATGATCGCCAGCGCCACGACCAGCGCGATGAGGGTGATGCTGCCGCTGCTGAGGATCATCACCGAATCCCACAGCGTCGCGGAGTTGCTCAGCCCCTGCATGCTGATGGTCATCACCGGGTAGCTGTGGGCGAACGCCAGCAGGAGGGCGCCGGTAATGGCCAGGGCCAGTCGCTGCTGAATCGTCAGCGCATTGTGCCGGTGAAGGACTCCGCCACAGCGCTCGCACAGGGCACGCTGATGGCGCTGGAGCGGCTCACGCCGGTACACCGCATCGCAGTATTCGCAAATGATCAGATCGCTGGAGGTCGACATGCGGACTCTCGGCTTGCCGTGTACGCGCTACTGCCCCCGATTCGCGCCACGCTTATGTCGGGGAAGACTAGTCGAATAATCGCCGGGGACCGCTTGAAGAGTGCCGGACCAAATGGTCAGCGGGCCTGCTCACGGTTTCCTCGGGGCCAGCCATACTGAGTCCAGCCCCGGCTTTTCAACTGCAGCCCATTACGAGAGGGAGATTCGTCGATGGTCGACTTCGTGTTGCATGCATTGCGCGCCAACCCTGAGATAGCGGTCTTCCTGGCCATCGCGCTGGGCGTGCTCCTGGGCCGCGTACGCATCGGCGAATTTCACCTGGGATCGGTGGCTGGTGCTCTGCTGATGGGCTTGCTGATCGGTCAGATCGGCCTGGAAGTGCCGCACGTGCTGAAGTCGGTATTCTTCGCGCTGTTCATCTACGCCGTGGGCTTCAAGAGCGGGCCGGAGTTCTTCGGCAGCCTCAACCGCGGCACGGTCAAACTGGTCGTGCTGTCCGTCGTCCTGTGCGCCACCGCACTGGCCACCATCCTGGTCATGAACCGAATCTTCCAGTTCGACGCGGGTTTTACCGCCGGGCTGGGAGCCGGCGCGTTGACCGACACGGCCATCATGGGGACCGCCAGCAGCGCGATAGCACAACTGGCCATCGATGAAGCGGCGAAATCCCAGCTCAACAGCCACATGGCGGTCGCTTACGCCATTACCTACGTGTTCGGCACCATCGGGCTCGTGGTCTTCGTCGGCAGCATCGCCCCCAGGCTGCTGCGGGTCGACCTGAAGGAGTCGGCGAGGGAGCTGGAGCGTCAACTAGGCATCGAACGGGAAGAGAACGCCATCAGCATTCCCTACACCCGCATCGTCGTGCGCGCCCACTGCCTGAGCGTGCCCGCCGCCGTTGGCCAGCGCATCCAGGACATCGAAGCGCTTCACGCGTCACTGAGTATCGAGCGGGTCATTCGCAACGGGCAGATTCTGGAGCGTTCAGCGGACCTGAAGCTCAGCGCCGGCGACATACTCGCGGTCTATGCCTTGCGCGAGGCCGTGCCCGAGCTGAGCCAATGGATAGGCCCGGAAATCGACAACCCGGAAAGCATGTCGTTTCCCACCCGCGATGCCGGCATCGTGCTCACCTCCCGCAAGCTGGCCGGCAAGACCATTCACCAGATCAAGGCCATGCTGATCGGCGCCGAGCGCATGGGCTGCTATATCCGCACCATCACCCGCCAGGGGCTGGAGCTGCCACTGCTGCCCGAAACGGTGCTGCACCGGGGCGATGTCATTACGCTGGTGGGCCGTACCGCGAGTGTCGAGGCCCTGGCCGAGCAGATCGGTCGCATCCGCACAAGCAACTGCAAGAGCGACATTGCCATCCATGCCCTGGGGATGGTGATCGGCTCCCTGGTCGGCATGCTCTCGACCCATATCGGCATGATTCCCATCGAGCTGGGCATCGGCGGCGGCGTGCTGCTGGCGGGGCTGCTGATCGGCTGGTTCAACTCGCGTCATCCCGAGCTCGGTGCGCTGCCTCCGGCCGCACAATGGGCGTTCTCCGAGTTCGGCCTGACAGCATTCGGTGCCGTCGTCGGCTTGCTGGCAGGACCCGCCGCCATCACCGCCATCCAGGAGCAAGGCGCCGCCCTGCTGGTCGCGGGAGCGATCGTCACGATCATTCCGCCGCTGGTGACGCTCTATTTCGGTCGCTACGTCCTGGGGCTCCACCCGATGATCCTGTTCGGTGCCCTGGCCGGCGCCCAGACGGAGGCCGCATCGATGAACAAGATCATCGAGCAATCCGGCAGCAACACCCCGGTCGTCGGCTTCACGGTCTGCTACGCCATTTCGAACGTGCTGCTGGCAGTCTGCGGCCCCATCATCGTGGCCCTGACCACGTCCTGAGAGGCAGATTGCCAGAGCGCAGGAGCGCGCCGGCAATGGCGGTCAATGATGGTGCTTGTGCTTGTGGTGGTTGTCGTGGTGGTCATGGCCATCGTCGGCCAGGTTGTTGCCGATGGCGCTGCCCGCCGCGCCACCGAGACCCGCGCCCACAAGGCCGCCAGTAGATCCGCCCACCTTGCTCCCGACCACCTGGCCGCCCGCCGCACCGAGGCCGCCACCAATGGCCGCTTCGGTCTTCTTCCCGTCCTTCGCCGACATCGCGCCGCCTGCCGCCCCGCCGACCCCGGCGCCGATCGCCGCACCAGTGCTACCACCGACGGCATTGCCCACCACGCTCCCCAGAGCGCCTCCAATACCGCCTCCGACCGCCGTGGTCGTGGTCTCGCCGGCCATGACGCCTTGTGACGCCAGGATGGTAAAAGCAAGTGCTGAGAGGGACTTCCGCATCATCGACTCCAGAAACTGTATACAAGACAACCAGTCTGAAGGACGCGGAAATCGCGGACAAATCGACCTTCGCGGTTCATGGACCTGAGTCAATCAATCGGTCCGTTCTTCCCCCGCCTGTCGCTTGGGCCAACTCTTGCTCGATGTGAATCAATCAGCGGGTTGCGTACATTTCCCCCTGGGCGCTCCCTGCGACAACTTCGAAAGCATTTGGCACGAGCCCGACTATTCTTCTGTGCGTATGGCCTGCCGGAACTCCGATGGGCAACAAGGAGACGCTTCTTGAATCGGACTCGACTGCTCATCGCATCCTGCCTGTCGCTGATTTCATTCTTCGCTCATGCCCAGGTGGCTTTTCTCCAGGGCCGTCTCTACGAGCTTCGCCGCGATACTTCGCCAGCCACCTGCACCGAATGGCCGAACGGGCTCCCGGACGGTGTCTGGGGCAATGGCGGCGAATACGTTCCCGATGGCGATCACCTGAGCGCCAATGGCGACGTGCTGATCACTTCGGCGATCTACAAGCCCACGGGTGTTCGCGTTTCTCACACCTTCTATAAAAGCCGGCAGTCGTGTCTGGCGGACCTTTCCCCACAACCGATGACGGCTGCCGCGAAGAACGATGGCCAGGGCAGCTACGTCGACAGGCTGCAGCAGGATTTCGGTAGCCGCCTGTATTTCAGCTCCGCCGAGGCGGAGGCCCTGGTGAAGAAGATCAATATCGACTGCAAGGCTCCCGATGGCCGCTACCTGCCGCTCTACAACGCACTTCTGGCGCGTCTGGACGAAGCCAGCACGCCCGACGCCTGGATGGAGACCAGCGTGGTCAACACCGGCAAGAAGCTGCGGGTGTTCGACAGCGTGCGGCTGAAAAGTGGCAAGGAACTCACCCCTCAGTTGACCCTGGAAATCAACGAGTTCGGCGGATACGAAACCCACGGCGTACGCCCGCAGGCGCTGTCGAACGCCTGCTTTGGCAGCTACGGTCCGATCTGGAAGCTCTAGTTTTCCCCGAACCATCGTAAGTATTTGAATCTGCTGGAGTTGCCTTTCTAGGTGGGCGATAGCGACTTAAGCTCGCCGGCCGGCAAAAAGCTGCGGATCACCCATACTCATTTCTCACCGATCAGCACTCGCCAGGTCCTCCACAACGTGAGGCCTGTGCGATGCGTGTGCCTGAGCGGCGCAGTAGCAGATGCAAGCCCCCTGCTCTCTTTCCCCAGAGAAGCCCTGGGAGCGGGGTGACGTGGCAGCCAGGAAGCAGCCGGCGGGAGAACACCTGCCGGGCAGTATCGACAGGGCCAAGTGGCCCGCAAGGAACCACAAGAGGGCTGATGAATGCCACATGACGGGAGCCTGCTGCAGGCGACGGTAATCTTCCTGCTGACGGTCGTCATTCTCGTACCCCTGGCGCAACGCCTGAAGTTGGGCGCCGTGCCGGGGTATCTGCTGGCCGGCATCCTGATCGGCCCGTCCGTGCTGGGCCTGGTCAGCCACCCGGAGAACGTCAGCCGCCTCTCTGAGATGGGCGTGGTGATGCTGCTGTTCATCATCGGCCTGGAGCTTTCCCCGCGGCGCCTGTGGATGATGCGCCGCTCGCTGTTCGGCGTAGGGTCGCTGCAGGTAGGGCTGACGGCCCTGGTACTCGGGCTGATCGCCTTCCTGCTGTTCGGCCAGTCACCTGCCGCTGCCGTGGTACTGGGTGTGGGCCTGGCGCTTTCTTCCACCGCTTTTGGCCTGCAGGTGCTCGCCGAGCGCAAGGAACTGGGCAAACCCCATGGCCGGCTGGCTGTCGGCATCCTCCTGTTCCAGGACATCGCGGCCATTCCGTTGATCGCCGTGGTGCCGTTGCTGGCGGGCAGCGGCGACCCTTCCAACGAAGGCGTGCGCCCTTTGCTGACGGTCGCCGTGGGCATCGGCATCGTGATCATCGGCGGCCGTTACCTGCTGCGTCCGGTGTTCACCTGGGCGGTCGGCTCGGGCTTGCGCGAGCTTTCCACCGCCACCGCACTGCTGGTGGTACTGGGCACCGCCTGGATCATGGAGCACGTCGGTGTCTCCATGGCGCTGGGCGCGTTCCTCGCCGGCATGCTGATGGCCGAGTCGCAGTTCCGCCATGAACTGGAATCCCAGATCGAGCCGCTCAAGGGCCTGTTGCTCGGATTGTTCTTCGTTGGCGTGGGCATGACTGCCGACCTCAGCCTGCTGGTCGGTGCGCCGCTGCTGGTACTGGGCCTGACGGTGCTGCTGGTGGGCATCAAGCTGCCGTTGCTGTTCGGCCTTGGGCGCTTCACCGGCGGACTGGAACGTTCCGAGGCGCTCTGCCTGGGCGTGGTGCTGGCGTCGGGTGGCGAATTTGCCTTCGTGGTGTTCAAGCTGGCCCTGGATCACCAACTCCTGGAGCAGCGGGTCCACGACGTGCTGGTCCTGGTCATTACCCTGTCGATGGCCGTGGTGCCTCTGGTGATGATGGCGCTGGCCCGTCAGTTGCGCGGCGATGCGTCCGTCGGCGAGGTGCCGGATGGGCCGCCGGAAGTCAGCGGCGAGCCGCGCGTGGTGATAGCCGGCATGGGCCGTATGGGGCGGGTGGTCGCCAACCTGCTGCAGGCCCAGGGTGTGCCGGTGGTGGCGCTGGATACCTCGATGGACGCCATCGTTCGCCAAGGCAAGGAAGGTCGCGTGCCGGTGTACTACGGCGACCCGACGCGGCCGGAAATCCTCCACGCCGCCAAGGTCGGCGAGGCGGAACTGGTGATAGTCGCCACCGACGACCCGCAGATCAACCTGAACACCGTGGACGCCCTCTCCCGCCTCTACCCCAGGACCCGGGTGATCGCCCGCGCACTGAACCGCCAGCAGGTCCTGCAATTACTCGACCGGGGCGCCAACCCGGTGCGCGAGACTTTCCACTCCAGCCTGGAGATGGGCCGCCGCGCCTTTATCGAACTGGGCGTGAGCGAGGAACAGGCCGCTGCCTGGGTGCGCCGCTACCAGTTGCAGGAAGTGCAATCGCTGCTGGAACTGCACCGCCAGGGCCGCGACGACGAACCGGGTGGCTGTTTCGCCGACGATGGCAGCGGCCTTGCCGGTGTCACTCCACCCACCCCACAACCACCCGAACCACCCCAACCAGGCGCCGAACAGCGCAATGACCGTCCCGCCTGAGGAGAACAGCCATGCAACCAGGATTCAAGCTCGACGGAGCCCTCTCCCAGGGCATGCTCGACATACTCATCAAGGCCGGGCTGGTCGCCGCCCTGGTGATCTTCTCCTTCGAGGTGTTCCAGCCGTTCCTCGAACTGATGCTGTGGTCGGTGATCCTCGCGGTCACCCTCTATCCCGTGCTGGGCAGGATCAAGGCACGCACCGGGCTGAAGGATGGCCACGCCGCCACCCTGCTGGTGCTGTTCGTGCTGCTGGTGCTGATTGTGCCGATCTACCTGATGGCAATGTCCATCACCGAGTCCGCCGGCAGCGTCGGCGACATCCTCAAGAGCGGCACCCTGCACGTGCCGGCGCCCCAGCCTTCGGTGGCCGAGTGGCCGCTGATCGGTCCGCGCGTCTATGACCTCTGGCTGGCCGCCTCCACCAGCCTCACCGATGTGCTGCGCGGCCTGATGCCCAACATCAAGGACGCCGGGCGCATGCTGCTGGGCGCCGCCGCCAGTGCCGGCGGGGCCTTCCTGCTGTTCGTCGGCGCCATCATCATCTCCGGCATCATCATGGCCTTCGGCGAGATGGGCACCATCGCCGCGCAGCGCATCGCCCAGCGGATTTCCGGTGCGGAACGCGGCCTGCACATCGCCGCGCTGTGTACCGCAACGATCCGTGCAGTGGCCCTGGGGGTGATCGGCATCGCCTTCATCCAGATGTTGCTGATCGGCATCGGCTTCGTCATCAAGGGCATCCCCGGCGCGGGCATCCTCGCGCTGATCGTGCTGGTGCTGGGCATCGCCCAGGCACCGGCGAGCCTGGTCACCCTGCCAGTCATCATCTATGTGCTGAGTACCGAAGGTTTCACCGGCACGACCATCGTGTTCGCCATCTATATCTTCGTCGCCGGGCTCGCCGACAACGTACTCAAGCCGCTGCTGCTCGGGCGCGGCGTCGACGTGCCGATGCCGGTGGTGCTGATCGGCGCCCTCGGCGGCATGGTGGTCAAGGGCATCATCGGCCTGTTCCTCGGCCCGGTGATCCTCGCCGTGACCTACAAGCTGTTCTGGCAATGGGTGGACCAGCAGGTGCCGAAGATGGACAAGCCCGCCACGCCGGCCGAATGACCCAGGGATCGCCATGGCAGAGCGCGTCACACGCGGCATCCTGATCATCGCCGCCCTGCTGGGCGGCTGCACCCAGGTCGGCCCGGACTACCAGAAGCCAGAGCAGCCGTGGCTGAACGGCTGGAACACGCCGCTGCTGGAGCAGGCCGGCCAGCGTGCGGCTGCGCCGGATTTCAGCCGCTGGTGGACGGTCTTCGCCGACCCGACCCTGGATGCCCTGATCGCCGAGGCCGACGCGCACAACACCAGCCTGCGCGTGGCCGGCCTGCGCATCGCCGAGGCGCGCGCACAACTGGCCATCGCCGAGACCGGACGCTATCCGCAGTTGCAGCAGATCAGCGCCGACAGCCTCTACCTCAAGCAGAACCAGCACGGCGCGCCGAGCGCACGGGACTCGGTGTTCTGGCAATCCAGCGTGGGTTTCGACATCGGCTGGGAGATCGATTTCTGGGGCCGCTTCAGCCGCGCCATCGAATCGGCTGACGCGGTGTATTTCGCCTCCCAGGCCAACTACGCCGACGCCATGGTGCTGCTGCGCGCGCAGGTCGCCGACACCTACTTTGGCCTGCGCACCGCCGAGGCGCGCCTGGATATCGCCCGCGAGAACGCCAGGCGCCAGGAGCGCAGCCTGGAAATCACCGAGCGGCTGTTCCGCCACGGAGAAAACGACGAGCTGGACTGGCAGCAGGCGCGTACCCAGTACCTGGCGACCAAAGCGACCATCCCCGAATTCGAGAACCAGGTGAACGCTCTGCGCAACATCCTCTGCGCCCTCCTCGGCCGCCCGCCGGGCGAGATGCCGGAGCTGCTCGCGCGCCACGGCCAGTTGCCGATGCCCAACGGGGCGATTCTCCAGGATGTGCCGGCCAGCCTGTTGCAGCGCCGCCCGGACATCCGCGCCGCCGAACAGGCGGTGGCCGCGCAGTCGGCGCTGGTGGGCGTCGCCGAGGCCGACCTGTACCCGTCGCTGAGCCTGATCGGCAGCCTCGGCTGGAGCTTCGTCTCGGCCAGCAACCTGCCCGACAGCTTCAACCTCGCCGCCGGCCCGAGCCTGATCTGGAACCCCTTCGACTACGGCCGGCGCAAGAACGCCGTACGCGTGGAAGATGCGCGCCTGCAGCAACTGATCGAGCTGTACCAGCAGGATGTGCGCAACGCCGCGCGCGAAGCCGACGACGCTGCCAGTGGCCTGGTGCGCTCGCTGCAGAGCGCCGGCATCCGCGAACAGGCCTCGCAGGCGGCGCAACGCTCGCTGAGCCTCGCCAGCTCGCAGTACCGCGAAGGTTTCGCCGACTTCCAGCGCGTGCTCGATGCCCAGCAACTGCTGCTGCAACAGCAGGACGGCTACCTGGTCAGCCGCGGCAACGCCGTCAGCAGTCTGGTGGCGCTGTACAAGGCGCTCGGCGGCGGCTGGGACAGCCAGCGCGCGCCCATCGATTCCGCTACCCGGCAACAGATGCAGCAACGCACCGACTGGGGTGACCTGCTCGATGAGCCCTCTCCAGCCGCCAAGGATCAAGGAAGCCCGAAATGAGCGACACCCCCGCTACCCCGCCGGCACCGCCCTCGCCTCCCGCCCCCGGCAAATCCGCGCCGGATCGCGGCATGCGCCTGGTGTTGCTGCTGATCGTCGTCAGCCTGGTCTGGTACCTGCTCGCCGATCGCTTCACGCCTTATACCCAGCAGGCGCGGCTGCAGGCCTACGTGGTCGCGGTGAGCGCCGAGGTGGCCGGCCCGGTGAAGCGCGTGGCCGTGGGCAATAACCAGGAAGTGCGCAAGGGTGACGTGCTCTTCGAACTGGACCAGGAGCAGTACCGCATCGCCCTGCAGCGCGCCGAGGCGGACCTGGACACGGTGCGCCGGCAGATCGGCGCGAGCACCGCCGGTATCGACTCCGCCCAGGCTTCGCTCGCCGCCGCCCAGGCCAATGAGCGCAAGGCCCGGCAGGATGCCGAGCGCCTGCAGCGGCTCTACCAGGAAGACCCCGGCACGGTTTCCGTGCGCCGTCTGGAAAGCGCGCAGGCAACCCGCGAACAGGCGGCCAGCCAGGTCGCGGCGGCCCGAGCCGAAGTCGAGCGCGCCCGCGAACAGCAAGGCGGCCACGATGAAGACAACGCCCAGTTGCGCAGCGCCACGGCCAACGTCGCCAAGGCCCGCCTCGATCTTGCCCGCACCACGGTGCGCGCCGACTCCGACGGACTGATCACCGACCTGCGCACCGACGTCGGCCACTATGTCGGCCCCGGCAGCCCGGTGATGACCCTGATCGCCATCCACGACCTGTGGATCAGCGCCGACATGACCGAGAACAATCTCGGCCACCTGCGCAACGGCACCCCGGTGCTGGTGGTGCTCGACTCGCTGCCGGGCGAGCTGCTCACCGGGCGTGTCCGCAGCATCGGCTACGGCGTCAGCGTCGGCCAGGGCACGCCGCCGGGCTCGCTGCCGACGGTGCAGAACAGCCGCGAATGGCTGCGCTCGGCGCAGCGGTTCCCGGTGATAGTCGAGCTGGACCGCGACCAGCTGGAGAGCCCGGCCGGCCTGCGCGTGGGCGGTCAGGCCGAAGTCATGGCGCTGCCCAGCGAAGGCAATCCGCTGAACCTGCTCGGCCGCGTGTTCATGTGGCTGATGAGCTGGCTGTCGTATGCCTATTGAACTGCGTCGCCAACGTGCGCTCCGGCTGGCCTGGGGCACGGCGCTGTGCCTGGCGGCCAGCTACGGAATCGGCATGCCGATCCCGTTCCTCGCCCCCGTGCTTGCCGTGCTCCTGCTGGCGATGCGCGCCCAGGCCCTGCCGCTCAAGGCGGCTCCGGCCCTGGCGGTGCTGGTAATGCTCAGCTGCGGCATCGGCCTGCTGCTGATCCCGCTGCTGCGCCACGCGCCCCTCAGCGGCGTGCTGTTGGTCGGCGTCGGCCTGTACTGCGTGTTCCGCTATGCGCTACGCGGTGGCAACGGCCTGCTGGCGAACCTGCTGGTGATCGGCCTGACCATGATCGCCGCCGCCGGCACCAGCGATTTCACCCTGGCGTTATCGGTGGTCGAGGCGCTGGCCAAGGGCATGCTGCTGGCCGTGCTGAGCACCGCCGTGGCCCACGCCCTGTTCCCGGAGCCCGCGGATGCGCCCTCGCCCCCAGCCCCGCCCCTGCCCAATGAGCAGGAAGCCGGCTGGATCGCCCTGCGCGCCACGCTGATCGTGATGCCCGCCTTCCTCCTGGCGATCATCGCGCCGGACCGTTTCATGCCGCTGATCATGAAGTCGGTGAGCCTCGGCCAGCAGGCGGGGGAAACCCGCGCGCGCCACGCCAGCCGCGAGCTGATCGGCTCCACCCTGCTGGCCGGCGTGCTGGCGATTATGGTGTGGGGCGCCCTGAGCCTGTTCGTGCACCTGTGGACGTTCTTCCTCTGGGTGCTGCTGTTCACCCTCTGGCAAGGCCGTCGGCTGTACGCCGCCGTGGCCACGCGCAAGAGCCCGGCGTACTGGGTCAGCTGCCTGACCACCATGCTGATCCTGCTTGGCCAGTCGGTGGCGGACAGCGCCGGCGGCCAGGACGTCTACCGCGCCTTCGCGATCCGCATGGCGCTGTTCCTCGCGGTGTCGCTCTACGCCAGCGGCATGCTCATCTGGATCGATGGCCGCCGCGCGCGGGCCCGCGCGGCCTAGGGCTTCCAGTCCACGCCGGAATCGGCCAGGTAGGC
Source organism: Pseudomonas sp. PDM19 (assembly GCF_014852215.1). Classification (NCBI taxonomy): domain Bacteria; kingdom Pseudomonadati; phylum Pseudomonadota; class Gammaproteobacteria; order Pseudomonadales; family Pseudomonadaceae; genus Pseudomonas; species Pseudomonas sp. PDM19. The sequence continues at coordinate 1,286,494 of NZ_JACVBG010000001.1, forward strand.
ATCCACGGCGGCGCCCAGCGTCGGGTGAAACGCCGATTCGCCCAGGCCCTCGAACAGCTCGAACTGTTTCATCTTGTCCTTCACCGGGTCCTTCATCTCGGCGAACTGCAGCTCGACGCCCCGCTGCTCCAGCACCTTGTCCAGTTCGGCGAGCATATCGGCAGACGTCACGTCGATACTGGTCACCGGGCTCGCGGCGATCACCAGCCGCTGTACCGGCGTCGGTGACTCGTCCAGCGCCGCCAGCACCTGATTCTGGAACTGCTCGGCGTTGGCGAAGAACAGCGGCGCATCCCAGCGCAGCAGCACCAGTCCGGGTATGCGCCGGGAATTCGGGTAACGCGTTACGTCGTGATAGCCGCGCACTCCATCGACCCGGCCGAGCACCGCATGGTGCGGCCGCCAGCCGTCCCAGAGGAATTCGATCACCGAGATCACCACGGCGATGCAGATGCCGGGTATGGCGCCGAACACCGCCACGCCGACGAAGCAACTGATCGACAGCCAGAACTCCCAGGGCTGCATGCGGTAGATGCGTTTCAGGTCGGCGAACTCGAACAGGCCCAGCGCAGCAGCGATCACCACCGCGGCCAGCGCGCTGTTGGGCAGGTGCTCCATCAGGTTCGGTGCCACCAGCAACAGCAAGGTCACCGCCAGCGCGCCGATGATGCCGGTGAGCTGGGTTTTCGACCCCGCAGCTTCGGCCACCGGGGTACGCGAGGAACTGCTGCTGATGGGGATGCCCTGGAACAGCCCTGAGGCGACATTCGCCACGCCCAGGCCGAACATCTCCTGGTTGGGGTTCACCGGGCTTTTCAGTCGTGCGGCGTAGGTGCGCGACAGCACGCTGGTATCCGCGAAGGAAACCAGGGCCACGGCGACGCCGCCCAGCACCACTTCCACCAGGTCGATATCGGTCACCCAGGGGAAGGCAAACGACGGCAGCCCTTGCGGCAGCTGCCCCAACACCTTGACACCCTGGTTGCCGAGGTCGAACAGGCTGACCGCCAGGGTCGCCAGGATGACCGCGATAAGGATGCCCGGAATACGCTTGTAGGGCTTGAGCAGCAGGATCAGCACCAGACTGCCGGCGCCCACCGCGAAGCTCGTCCAGTTGGCGCGTCCCTCCATCAGTGCCTGGCCCAGTTGCCAGATATCCCGCAGCGGTCCTTCGCTGTCGACCTTCAGGCCGAACAGCTTGGGCAACTGGCTGATCAGCACCGTGAGTGCGATGCCGTTCATGTAGCCATAGCGGATCGGCTTGGACAGCAGTTCGGTGATGAAGCCCAGGCGCAGCAGGCCGGCGATCATGCAAACCGCACCGGACACCAGCGCCATCAGGCTGGCGATGGCAATGGCCCGCTGCGGGTCGCTCGCCGCGTACTGCACCACCACCGCGAGGATCGGCGCGGCCAGCGCCGAATCGGGGCCGAGCACGAGGATCCGGCTCGGCCCGAACAGCGCGTAGGCCAGCAGCGGGATGATGGTCGCGTACAGCCCGTAGATACCGGGCACGCCGGAAGCCTCGGCATAGGCAATCCCCACCGGCACCAGCATGGTGGTCAGCACCAGCCCGGCGGCCAGGTCCCTGGGCAACCAGCTCACCTGGTAGTTGCGCAGGGTGACGAGGCCGGGCAGCCAGCGCTGCCAGTCGAAGCCGGATCGGGATTGCGACGGGGTTTCGGACATCGGGGAAGTGGCTCCTGGCGAAGACGACAAAAGGCCCAGCGAAGCGCCAACCTTATCGTCTACAGCGTAGATCAGCGGCCGTACTGCCAGCGTCGAGCCGGTCACGATAGTTTCCGCGCCGCCGGCGGATTCGCACCTAAACTTCCCCCAGCCGTCCGTCACTGGAGAAACGCCCGCTCATGAGCAGCTTGTTCGACGCCATCCTACTCGGGCTGCTGGCCCTGTTGCCGCTGATCAACCCGCCGACCACGGTCGCGCTGTTCCTTGCGCTGTCCCAGGGTTTCAGCCGCGAAGAGAAGAACCAGCAGGCGCTGCTGACCGCCTGCTACGTGTTCATCATCATGACGCTGACCTACTACATCGGCGAGTTCATCATGGGAGTGTTCAGCATCTCGATTCCGGGCCTGCGCGTCGCCGGCGGCGGCATCCTCTGCATCATCGGCGGACGCATGCTGTTCCCCGCGCCCATGCCCTCCCCTGACTCTCGCGAGGACCTGCCCGAACGCACCAGTTTCGCCTTCATCCCGCTGGCCATGCCCAGCACCGCCGGGCCCGGCACCATCGCGATGATCATCAGCTCCGCGGCCAGCATCAAGCACAGCACCAGCTTCCCGAACTGGGTGATCCTGGTCGCGCCACCGCTGATCTTCCTCTGCACCGGGCTGATTCTCTGGGGCTGCCTGCGCGCCTCGGACCTGATCATGAAGGCCACCGGCAAGTCCGGCATCGACGCCATCTCGCGACTGATGGGCTTCCTGCTGGTGTGCATGGGCGTGCAGTTCGCCATCAATGGCCTGGTGGAGGTCGCGCAGACGCTGATCGACACCAACGCCCATCTGCTTGCGCAACCCTGAAACGCAAGCGGGCAACGAAGTGCCCGCCTGCAATCCGGCCCGGCCTACGGCCGCGAATAGACCTTGAACAGGCTCTGGTCCAGCTCGCTTGGTGCGCCGAAGTACTTGCTGTACAGCGGCACGAAATCGTCAGAGCGATACAGCTCGCTCAGCGCGGTATCCACCTGCAGGCGGAAGTCCTCGTCGCCGCGCGGCATCGCCAATGCAACCGGGGCAAACTCGAAGCGCCGGCTGAGCACCATCAGGTTGGCCCTGCCAGCGCTGTGCTCCACCAGACTGCGCAGGGTCATCTGGTCGTAGAAGAAGGCATCGACCTTGCCGCCCGCGACTGCTTCGACTCCCTCCGTGGGGCCGGCTACGGCCTGCACGGTGACCAGAACCTTGAGCAGGCGCAGGCGTTCGCGCACCCAGGTTTCCACCCTGGTATTGCCGGGCACCGCGAAGGTGTAGGCCGCCAGACCGCGGTTCAGCGTGGCACGCCAGGTCGGGCCGCTCTGGTCCACCTCGCCGTTGAGCGAGCGCACCAGGAAGAACGGCGCATCCTTGCGGACCACCACGCCCAGCCCGGCGGTATACACGGGAAGGGTGAAATCGAGGTCCTGGCGCAGCTTCAAGGTTTCCACCATCGGGCTGCAGAGCAGGTCGACGCCTCCTGCGCCCACCGTTTCCAGCGCCTTGTCGGCGCTCAGCGCGACGAAGCGCACCTGCAGTTGCGCCAGACCCGGCTGGGTCCGCAACTGGTCGGCGACCTTCTGGCACAGGTCGATGCCGTAGCCGACGGCGCCCTCGCCTTCGCTGGCGGAGAACGGCGGGCGCTCCGGCAGGTAGCCCAGGGTCAGGGTATGGCTGCTGCGGATGCGTTCCAGGGTCTGGGCCGGAGCCACCAGCGGCAACGCGGCAGCCAGCAGGAGGATGGCGCGGGGGAGCCAGCGGTTCATGGCCGGGCCTCCACGTTGAGCTTCGCCTGCGGATCGATGAAGCGGTCGGCAATGTAGCCGAACATCAGGTAGCCCACCGCCGTGACCAGCATGCCGCCGAACACCGCTTCCATCCCCGAGGCGTACAGCGCGTAGAAGCTGTACACCATGGCGATCAGCAACGCCGCCACGTTGCGGTGGTGCGGGAAGCCGGTCACTCCGGCCTTCTGCATGATCACCAGCAGCGCCGACAGCGCGGTGATGTACGGCACGATGTTGGTCACCGCGGCCAGGCTGACCAGCTTGCCGAACTGCTCCGAGGCGTTGGGCGAGATGGTCGACACCGCCATGGCGCTCTGCAGCGCGGCGTTGGCCACCAGCCCGAGGATCGGTGCGCCGAGCAGCGTCACCTTGCTGAACAGGCGGGGGAACATGTGCTGGTCGGCGGTGACCTTGGCCGTCTGTGCCAGGGTGAACTGCCAGCCCAGCAGCGAGCCGACGCAGGCCATCACCGCCAGCGCCATGATGATGTTGCCCACCACCGGATTGAACATCCGCGCATAGACGAAGGCGAACGGCGCGCTGGAATTGGCCAACTCCGGGTTCGGCACTATGCCCATGATCACCGTCGTCGACAGCACGTAGACCACCGCCGCACCCAGGGTGCCCAGCAGGCAGGCCAGCGGCACGTTGCGCTTGGGGTTCTCCACGGCGTCGGAGTTCTGCGCCGCCGACTCCATGCCGAGGAAGGCCCAGAGGGTCAGCGGAATGCTCTGGGTGATGGCGTCGCCCATGGCGATGTTGTTCGGATTCCAGGCAGCGTCGAACACCTGCCTGTCGAACCAGAACCAGCCGATGATCGACAGGCCCGCCACCGGGATGATCACCCCCCAGACCGTGATGGAGCCGATCTGCCCGGTCACCTTGGGGCCACCGAAGTTGGCCAGGGTGGTCAGCCAGATCAGCGCCACGCTACCGATGAACAGCGGCATGGCGCCGGTTCCCAGCCAGGGAATGAAGGGTGTCAGGTAGCCCACTGCGGAGATGGCGATAGCCACGTTGCCGATGGCCAGCGACAGGAAATACAGGTAGGAGCAGAGGAAGAACGCCGACTTGCCGTGGGCTTCCTCGGTATACGCCGACATGCCGCCCGAGCGGGTGCAGTAGATGCCACACTGGGCGAAGCAGTAGGCGATGGCCATCGAGCCGATGGCGGTGATGATCCAGGACAGCAGGGAGATCGCCCCCAGCTGCGCCATGCTGGTGGGCAGCATGATGATGCCCGACCCCATCATGTTGACCGCGACCAGGGTGGTGAGCCCGGTCAGGGTCATCTTCTTGCCGGATGCTTCCATTTGCATGCTCTTTTGCAGGAGAAGTGATCAGAAGACAGGAGCAGTCCCTCGCAGGCGCCGCCGCTGCGCAGATTGAATTCCTGCTGACGCGAAACGGCTCGCAGGACGCCCTACTCTTCCTCCATCAACACCTTTACTCGCCCGCTGCGCGCGGCCTTGACCAGCGCGTCGTGGTCGCGTTCGGTCTGGTCGGCATAGAGCAAGGCGAAGTCGCCTATGGCCTTGTCGAAGGTGTCGCCCTTGCCCAGGTAGCCGCTGATGCTCGCGGCGTCGCCGGACTTGGCGTGAGCGCGGGCCAGGGTCAGCCCACAGATATCGGCGTAGCGCTCCAGTTGCACGGCACTGATGCGTTCCACCGGCACCGACAGTTTCATGTCGCGCAGCTGTCGGACGAAGTAGTCGCGCCCGGCCGGGCTGCGCATCCAGCCAAGGAAGATATCGCTGGAGGACTGCATCAGGCGCTGGCCCATCACCACACGCTGCCCCTGGTGGCGGTACTGGCACTTGCCAGCGTAAGGCTCGAGTACCGAGCGGCAGGACTCCTTGAACTGCAGGATCAGCGGGTGGTTCTCCTCGGAAAACAGCAGCGCGATGAAGCAGCGTGTGCCGACGCTGCCGATGCCGACCACCTTCACTGCCGCGTCGACCAGGCGGTAACGCTCGAACAGCACCCGGCGATCGTCCGACAGGCTGCCGCGGTAGTCCGCCAGGCTGCTCAGTACGCGCTGCATGAAGTCCGCTTCGGCGACGTGGTAGATGATCGGCGGCTGGTCGATGATGCGCGGCTGGCCGGCCACCTGCTCGGCGATCTTCGGGAAGGCGCTTTCCACCACCCGTTCGCGGGCTCGGTCGAACAGCTGCTGGCGAAACTTGCGCGCCTTGGCATCGGGCGCCATGTCCAGCAGGGCCTGGGTATCCAGGCGGGAGTACCAGACCTCCAGCGGGCTCATGCGCGAATAGGAGCGCAGGTTCTCGCGGTAGGCCCGCACGCAGGTCATGGCAATTTCGCGGGCGCGAGCATCGGCGATGCTACTACTGCGGGCAGCCACCGCGAAACTCACCGCCAGGCGCTTGATGTCCCATTCCCAGGGCGCAGGCAGGGTTTCGTCGAAGTCGTTGAGATCGAAGACCAGGTTGCGCTCGGGGGTCGCGAAAAACCCGAAGTTGAGCAGATGGCAGTCGCCGCACGCCTGCACCTTCACGCCGATATGCGGAAGCCCGGCGAGATCATGGGCCATCAGTGCAGCCGAACCCCGCAGGAAGGTGAACGGGCTGCGCAACATGCGCCCGTAGCGGATCGGCACCAGGTCCTTGAGGCGGTCGCGGTTGGACTTTTCCAGGATGGCGATGACATCGCGCTGTCGCCCGGGCGACTTCCATTTGCCATGGCTTTCGCGGGGAATCTTCTGCCGCAGGCGCCGGCCGACGTCCAGGCGCTCCTCGCGGGAGCGGAACTGCACGGCAGATTCGGGGGCACCGGCTTTCTTGCTGGAGGCTTTCTTCGGGGAGTCCATGGCGTTTCGTCACCTGGGGTGAGGGACGTGCGGCGCACACGGACGCGGCGCCGATCTGCTCGCGGAGCCGGCACCGACGCCGGCTCCCCTCCATTCAAGCTAGATCACTTTCGGCCATACGCGTGGCGACCCGGATTTCTTTTGTCGGGCACGCCGGCCGCGGCTCACAGCGCGCCTTGCAGCTCCGGCACCGCTTCGAACAAGTCCCCCACCAGGCCGTAGTCGGCAACCTGGAAGATCGGCGCCTCTTCGTCCTTGTTGATCGCAACGATCACTTTCGAGTCCTTCATGCCCGCCAGGTGCTGGATGGCGCCGGAGATACCGACGGCCACGTACAGCTGCGGAGCGACGATCTTGCCGGTCTGGCCGACCTGCATGTCGTTCGGCACGAAGCCGGCGTCAACGGCAGCGCGGGAAGCGCCGACGGCAGCGCCCAGCTTGTCAGCCAGGGAGTAGAGGATGCTGAAGTTGTCGCCATTGCCCATGCCACGGCCGCCGGAAACGACGATCCTGGCAGCGGTCAGTTCCGGACGGTCGGACTTGGCCAGCTCTTCGCCCACGAAGGCGGACTTGCCAGCGTCAGCCGGGCCGGAAACGGCTTCAACAGCGGCGGAGCCACCTTCGGCAGCAACGGCGTCGAAGCCGGTGCCACGCACGGTGATGACCTTGACGGCGGCCGAGGATTGCACGGTAGCGATGGCGTTACCGGCATAGATCGGACGCTTGAAGGTGTCGGCGCTGACCACTTCGATGATCTCGGAGATCTGGTCGACGTCCAGCAGAGCGGCGACGCGCGGCAGGAAGTTCTTGCCGTTGGTGGTGGCGGCGGCCAGCACGTGGCTGTAACCCTTGCCGAGCTCAGCGATCAGCGGAGCGACGTTCTCCGGCAGCTGGTGAGCGTAGGCAGCGTTGTCGGCGACCAGCACCTTGGCAACACCGGCGATCCTGGCAGCGGCTTCGGCCGCGCCAGCGACATTCTGGCCAGCGACCAGCACAGCGATGTCGCCACCAATCTTCTGCGCAGCGGCGACAGTGTTCAGCGTCGCCGAGCCCAGCGCGCCATTGGAATGTTCTGCAATAACCAGGACCGCCATCAGATCACCTTCGCTTCGTTCTTCAGTTTCTCGACCAGTTCGGCCACCGATTTCACCTTGATGCCGGCACTGCGCGCGGCGGGCGCTTCGACCTTGAGGGTTTTCACGGTGGAGGCCGTGGAGACGCCCAGCGCATCAGGAGTGAGGGTTTCCAGCGGCTTCTTCTTCGCCTTCATGATGTTGGGCAGCGACGCGTAGCGCGGCTCGTTCAGGCGCAGGTCGGTGGTGACGATTGCCGGCAGGTTCAGGGCAACGGTCTGCAGGCCGCCGTCGATTTCACGGGTGACGTTGACCTTGTCGCCAGCGACTTCGACCTTGGAGGCGAAGGTGCCCTGGGCGTAGCCGGTCAGCGCAGCCAGCATCTGGCCGGTCTGGTTGTTGTCGCTGTCGATGGCCTGCTTGCCGAGGATGACCAGCTGCGGCTGCTCCTTGTCGACAAGGGCTTTCAGGGCCTTGGCGACAGCCAGCGAGTTCAGTTCGTCATTGCTCTCGACCAGCACCGCGCGGTCTGCGCCCAGCGCCAATGCGGTACGCAGTTGCTCCTGCGCGCCACTGGGGCCGACCGAGACCACCACGATCTCGCTGGCGACGCCTTTCTCTTTCAGGCGTACGGCCTCTTCCACGGCGATTTCGCAGAAGGGGTTCATGGACATCTTGACGTTGGCCAGATCGACGCCGGAGTGGTCCGCCTTGACGCGGACCTTGACGTTGTAATCGACCACGCGCTTGACGGCTACGAGGACTTTCATCGGGGACTCCTGGAAAAAAACCGGGCCTTGCGGCCCGGAACAAGGGGTGACTCTGGGACTGGGCTACACCTGAGAGACGCCAGGGGCCTGTAGGAAAGCAGAACGTAGGGCGCATAACCGCTTGCAGTTATCCGCCGTCATTCGGGGCAGCGGCGGATAACGCTGGCGCGTTATTCGCCCTACGTACTAGGCCACGTCCATCATCTGGCTGAACGCCTGCAGGTGATGGTCGTCGTCGCCAAACTGGTGGCTGATCATCACCAGGTGCTTGGCGTAGTGCGAGCCCAGGTATTCGTCGGTGAGGCCGATGCCGCCGTGCAGCTGGATGCACTGCTCGGAGATCAGGCGGCCGGCGCGGACCGTGATGTACTTGGCGGCAGCCAGGGCGCGGCTGCGCTCGGCGCTGTCGGGCTGGTCGGCGACGCAGGCGGCGAGGATCGCCATGCTGCTGGCCTGGTCCAGTTCGGCGCGCATGTCCACCATGCGGTGCTGCAGCACCTGGAAGGAGCCGATGGCGACGCCGAACTGCTTGCGGGTCTTCAGGTAGTCCAGGGTCAGCTCGCAGGTGGCTTCCATGGCGCCGACCGCCTCGGCGCACTGCGCGGCGATGGCGCGACCCTGCTGGTAGCGCAGCGCATCGAAGGCTTCGCCGGGTTCGCCCAGCACGTGCTCGCTGGCGACAAAGGCACCGTCCAGGTACAGCTCGCAGGCCTTGAGGCCGTTGGCGGTCGGGTAGACGCGGCGCTTCACGCCCGCCTCGTTCGGGTCGAGGAAGAACAGGCTGATGCCCTGCTCGTCCTGCTCGCCGCCGGCCACGCGAGCCGAGACCAGGATCAGCCCGGCGCTGTGCCCGCCGATCACCGCGACCTTGCGCCCGCTCAGACGCCAGCCACCGTTCACCGGTTCGGCGCGGGTGGCCACGCTGTTCAGTTCGTAATGGCTTTGCGGTTCCTCGAAGGCCACCGCCAGTTGCAGCTCGCCACTGGCGACGCGGGTCAGAAGCTGGTCCTTCTGCGCGTCGCTGCCCAGTTGGGCCAGCAGGCCGCCGGCGAATACCACCGACTGCAGGTAAGGCTCCAGGCACAGGCCACGGCCCAGTTCGGTGTGCACCAGCATGCTGTCCACGCCGCCGCCGAAGCCGCCGTAGGCTTCGGGCAGGGACACGCCGGTCAGGCCCAGCTCGCCGAGCTGGTGCCAGAAGTCGGCGCTGTAGCCCAGCTCGCTACGGCGATAAGCCTCGCGCTGTTCGAATCCGTAGGCGTCACGTACCAGACGCGCCGCCGTGTCTTGCAGCATCTGCTGCTCTTCAGTGAGTTTGAAGTCCATGGTCGGCTGCCTCTCAGAGTCCGAGGTTCACTTTGGAAACGATGTTCTTCTGGATTTCGTTGGAGCCGCCGTAGATCGAGAGCTTGCGCATGATGAAGTACTGGCTGGCGGCGGTGGCGCTGTAGTCGGTGTGCAGCAGGTCGCCGGAGCAGGCTCCCATTTCCTCTTCGAGGAACGGCAGCGCGTAGGGGCCGACGGCCTTGCGCAGCAGATGGGTGATCGCCTGGCGGATCTCGGTGCCGCGCACCTTGAGGATCGAGCTTTCCGCGCCGCTGCCGCCGCCTTCGCGGGCGGCGGCGAGGATGCGCAGGTTGCTCATTTCTGCCGCCATCAGCTGCATTTCCAGATCGGCAATCTGCGCCCGGAACAGCGGATCGTCGATCAGCGGTTTCCCGCCTTTGCGCTCGCGCGCCGCGATGCCCTTGAGCTGGCGCAGCAACTGCTTGGAGAAGCCGATGCCGGCAAGCCCGGTACGCTCGTGGGTGAGCAGGTACTTGGCGCAGGTCCAGCCGTCGTTCTCCTGGCCCACCAGGTTGGCCACCGGCACCTTCACGTTGTCGAAGAAGACCTCGTTGACCTCGTGCTCGCCGTCCAGGGTGATGATCGGACGCACGGTGATGCCGGGGGACTTCATGTCGATCAGCAGGAAGCTGATGCCGCGCTGGGCCTTGGCCTGCGGGTCGGTGCGCACCAGGCAGAAAATCCAGTCGGCGTGCTGGCCCATGGTGGTCCAGGTCTTCTGGCCGTTGACGATGTAGTGCTCGCCTTCGCGCACGGCGCGGGTCTTCAGGCTGGCCAGGTCGGAGCCGGAGCCCGGTTCGGAATAACCCTGGGCCCACCAGTCGGTCATGTCGAGGATGCGCGGCAGGAAGTAGGCCTTCTGCGCCTCGGTGCCGAAGTTGATGATCACCGGGCCGACCATGACCGCTCCGAACGGCAGCACGCGCGGCGCGCCGAAGATCGCGCACTCTTCCTCGAAGATGTACTTCTGCACCACGCTCCAGCCGGTGCCACCGTGTTCCACCGGCCAGAGGGAGGCGTGCCAGCCGCGATCGTTCAGGGTGCGCATCCAGAAGACGTTGTCTTCCTTGGAGAGGCGCTTGCCGAGCTTGACCTTGGCGGCCAGCTCGGCCGGCAGCTTGTCGCGCAGGAAGGCCCGCACTTCCTCGCGGAAGGCCAGCTCTTCGGGCGTGTAGTGGATATCCATCGAGGTATTCCTCAGACCTGTTGTTCTTGTGGGCCGCTTTCACGGCAGGGGTTTCGCCGTCGAGTATCGGGACGTGGCGCGGGGCTGGCTGTAGTTCGTTCGGACCAATTTCGGGCGGGATTTATTTCGGGCGCCGGGAAAGCAGAAAGCCCGCGCGGCGGGGCCGGCGGGCTTTCGCTCCTACAGGTACGGCGCTAGATCAAAGCGCCGATTCACTCCCCAGGAACGCCGTGACCTGGCTCGACAGCGTCCCGCCGTTGCCATGCAGCAGCGCGATATCGGCCTTCTTCAATTGCCGCGCGCCGGCCTGGCCGCGTATCTGCGTCACTGCTTCAAGGATCAGGAACATCCCGTACATCCCCGGATGCACGCACGACAGCCCACCACCATTGGTGTTCACCGCCAGCTCGCCGCCGGGAGCGATACGCCCGCCCTGGACGAACCGCCCGCCCTCGCCCTTCGGGCAGAAGCCGAGGTCTTCGAGGAACAGGATGGTGTTGATGGTGAAGGCGTCGTAGAGCATCACCAGGTCGACGTCAGCGTGGCTCACGCCGGCCATCTGCATGGCGCGCGGGCCGCTTTCCGAGGCGGCGGTGACAGTCAGGTCCGGCATGCACACTACCGAACGGTGCCATTGCGCGCCGCCGGCGCCGAGGAAGTACGCGGGCTTGTTCGGCAGGTCGCGGGCACAGTCCGCACGGACCATCACGCAGGCGCCGGCGCCATCGGTCACCAGGCAGCAGTCGGCGGCGCTCAGCGGGTCGCTGACCATCCGTGCGCCCAGCACGTCGTCCATGCTCAGCGGGCCGCGGGCAAAGGCCTCCGGGTTGAGGTTGGCCCAGCCGCGTGCGGCCAGCGCCACTTCCGCCAGCTGCTCGCGGGTGGTGCCGTACTGGTGCATGTGCCGGCTGGCCGCCAGCGCATAGGAGGTGATCGGGTGGCGCGGCTTGTAGGCCGTCTCGTGCCACTGCGGCTCGCTCATCGACACCAGCTTGCCGCCGGCGGTGCGCTGGTTGGAGCCATAGCAGATCAACGCCACGTCGCACAGCCCGGCCTGCAGCGCCAGGGTGGCCTGCAGCAGGTGCCATTCGAAGCTGGAACCGCCGACGTTGGTGCCGTCAACGAACCTGGGCTTGATGCCCAGATACTCGCATACCGACAGCGTCGGGAACGCATGGGAGCTGGTGGCGGAGAACACCGCATCGACGTCGGAGAGTTTCAGCCCGGCATCGGCGATAGCTTTCAGCGAAGCCTGGCCGAGCAGTTCCATGGCGCTGAAGCCGTGGGCTTCGCCGATTCCGGCGCTGCCGATGCCGACGATGGCGGTCTTGCCGCGAAGGGACGAATTCATGCCTGCACCTCTTCGATCACGTCGAACACCACGAGCGCCTGCCCGTCTTCCTCGATCACCCGCGCCTTGACGCGGCTGCCGATGGGCGCGGTTTCCCGGCCTTCGATGCGCGACATCAGGCGCACGCCTTCGTCGAGATCGATCAGCGCCACGTTGTGGCTGGCATTGCGCGAGCGGTTAACGGTGATGGCGTAGATGCGCCCGGTGCCGGCAGCCTCGACCCATTCCAGGTCGGTCTCGCCGCTGCCGGGGGGCGGCCACGCGTGGGTAGAACACATGGCGACCAGTGGAAGCGCTGCGCTGGATCATGAAACGGCCCTGCTGGAGGAACCGCTGGTACTGCGCTTCCGGTCCGACGGGCGCGGCGGCTGGGGGATTCTCGGCCATGGCTGGCTCCTGGTTCATTGCGCCCGGCCGTGCAGGCTGCGCGTGTTGTTGATGAAAGTGCCCTTGCCGCGCGCCAGCAGTTTGTCGCCGTCAAGCAGGTCGCAACTGGCCACGCAGATGCTGCGGCCGAGCTTGTGGATCTGCACATGGACTTCGATCCAGCGCCCCGGCAGCGCCGGGCTCAGGTAGTCCATGTCGAGGTTGATGGTGGCCGGGGGCAGTTCGCTGCCGGCGGTGAGCTTGATTGCCGTGCCGAAGCCGGTATCGACCAGGGTCGCGAGGAAACCGCCGTGGGCAATCCCCAGCGGGTTCAGGTGCTCCTCGAGGACTCGCGCCGCCACCACGCGGCGTTCGAGGTTCACGTACACGCCACCGCAGTTGTTGACGAAGCCCGGCCGCGACATGGGCTGGAAGCCGGCGGGCACGGCGCCCTCCTCTTCGATGAAATCACTGGCGCTCATGCTTCGCTCCCCGCGTAACGCTGGGCTCGCTGGAGGCTGGCCCGGCAGTCACGGACCATGCGCTGCAGCAGCTCGGCGCAGCTGGGGATGTCGTCGATCAGGCCGACGCACTGCCCGGCGGTGACGATGCCGTCGTCCGCCTCGCCGCTCTCCAGCGCCGCGCGGCCGCGGGCACCGGCCACCAGGTGGCGGATGTCCTCGAATTGCGCATTGCCGCGCTTCTCGATGCTGACCACTTCCTCGGAGATCGGGTTGCGCAGTACCCGCGCGGTGTTGTGCAGGGTGCGCAAGATCAACCGGGTGTCGCGCTCGGTGGCGCCCACCAGCGCGCGCTTGATGTTCTCGTGGATCGGCGCCTCCTGGGTGGCGCAGAAACGCGTGCCCATGTTCACCCCTTCGGCGCCCAGGGCCAGGGCGGCAGCCATACCTTCACCATCGGCGATGCCGCCGGAAGCAATCACTGGCACCTGCAGGCGGCGTGCCGCCAGCGGGATCAGCACCAGGCCGGAAACATCGTCCTCGCCCGGATGCCCGGCACACTCGAAACCGTCGATGGACACCGCGTCCACCCCCAGGCTCTGCGCCTTCAGCGCATGGCGCACGGCCACGCACTTGTGGATCACCGTCATGCCGGCGGCCTTGGCGCGGGCGATGAATTCGCCGGGATTGTTGCCGGCGGTCTCCAGCACCTTCACGCCGCTCGCGATGATCACGTCCAGGTAGCGCTCGTACGGCGGCGGATTGATCGACGGCAGCAGCGTCAGATTCACGCCGAAAGGCTTGTCGGTGAGGGTCCGGCAGCGCTCGATTTCCTCACCCAGCGCCTCCGGGGTCGGCTGCGTCAGCGCGGTGAGGATGCCCAGCCCGCCGGCGTTGGAAACGGCGGCGGCCATCTCGGCGCGACCGACCCACATCATGCCGCCCTGGATGATCGGGTAGCGGATGCCGAGCAGTTCGGTAATGCGTGTCTTCATGGGGGTTCTCCGCGTTTCACTGGTCGAAGACGATGACCGAGCGTGCCAGTTCGCCCCGGCGCAGCTCGTCGAAGCCCTGGTTGATCTGCTCGAGGCCGATGCGCTGGGAGATCAGCTCGTCCAGCTTCAGCCGGCCCTGCAGGTAGAAGTCCACCAGCCGCGGCAGGTCCACCGGGAAGCGGTTGGAGCCCATGAACGAGCCCTGGATGCGCCGCTCGGCAAGGAAGTCCAGGCCGCTCAGCTCCAGCTTCACGCCGGGCTTGATCATGCCGATGACCGTGGCGCTGCCACCACGCGCGAGCATGGCGAAGGCCTGCTCGGCGGTCTGTTTCAGGCCGATGCATTCGAAGGCGTGCTGCACGCCGCCACGGGTCAGTTCCAGCACCTGCTGCACGGCGTCGCCGTCGGCGGCGTTGATCACGTCGGTGGCGCCAAAGGTCTTCGCCAGCTCGAGTTTCGACTCGAGCCGGTCGATCGCGATGATCCGCCCGGCCCCGGCCAGCGCCGCGCCATTGACGGTGGACAGGCCGATGCCGCCACAGCCGATCACCGCCACGGTCTCGCCCGGCCGCACCTGGGCGGTGTTGAACACCGCGCCGGTGCCGGTGATTACCGCGCAACCGAGCACGGCGGCACGGTCCAGCGGCATGTCGCGGCGGATGGCGACGCAGGCGTTCTCGTGCACCAGCATCTGCTCGGCGAAGGCCGAGAGGTTCATGAACTGGTTCACCGGCTTGAGGCTGGTGACTTCGCTCAGGCGCGGCTCATCGTTCTTGCCGCGCTTGGTTTCCGGCGACACGCACAGCGACAGGTGCCCCGAAACGCAATGCGGGCAGTGCCCGCAGAAGGCCGACAGGCAGGTGACGACGTGGTCGCCCGGTTTCACCGAACGGACCTCCGAGCCGACCTGCTCGACGACGCCGGCGGCCTCGTGGCCGAGGATCACCGGCATCGGCCAGGGGTAGGCGCCTTCGATGAAATGCAGGTCGGAATGGCAAAGGCCCACGGCGCGGGTGCGGATCAGCACTTCGCGCGGGCCGGGCTTGCCGATGGCAACTTCCTCGATGGACAGTGGCGTGCCCGGTTGGCGCAGTACAGCAGCTTTCATGGCGATTCCTCAGCGACAGATCATGGCGGTGACGGCCTGACGCAGCGGCTCGACGTAAGGCGGGCGCATCAGGTCCGGGCCGTCGGCCGGCTTGAACACCGCCTTGGCGTGGCTGAAGGCGCGGAAGCCGTCGCGGCCGTGGTACGAGCCCATACCCGAAGGACCTACACCGCCGAACGGCAGGCTCTCGACGCCAACGTGCTTGATCACGTCGTTGATGGTCACCCCCCCGGAAGTGGTGCGGCGCAGCACCAGCGCCTGCTCGTCGGCGTCGACGCCGAAGTAGTACAGGCCCAGCGGACGCGGGTGGGCGTTGATGTAGTCGATCACCTCGGCGATGGTCTTGTACGGCTTGATCGGCAGCAGCGGGCCGAAGATTTCGTCCTGCATCACCTTCAGCTCGTCGCCGGGGTTGCGCAGCAGGGTTGGCGCCAGCTTGTGCCCGGTTTGCGCAGCGAAGCCCTCGCCGGCCGGGTTCAGCTCGATCAGCTCTACGCCCGCCTCGCGGGCTTCGTCCAGGTAGCCCTGCAGGCGCTGCTGGTGGCGGACGTTGATCACCGAGGTGTAGTCGGGGTTGTCGCGCAGGCTCGGGTAGATGCGCGCGATCACTTCACGGGCGCTGGCGATGAAGTCGTCCAGCGACTCCTCGGGGACGAACACGTAGTCCGGCGCCAGGCAGATCTGCCCGGCGTTGTGCAGCTTGCCGGCGATGATCTTCTGCACCGCGGCCTGGAAGTCGGCCGACCGGGAAATGATGGTCGGCGACTTGCCGCCCAGCTCCAGGGTCACCGGCACCAGGTTCTCGGCGGCGGCGCGCATCACCTGGCGGCCGATGCTGGTGGCGCCGGTGAACAGCAGGTGGTCGAAGGGCTGGGCGCAGAACGCCTGGCCGACTTCCGGCCCGCCGGTGATCACCGCGACTTCCTCCTCGGCGAACACCGAGGCGATCATCCGGGCAATCAGTGCCGAGCTGTGCGGGGTGAATTCCGAGGGCTTGATGATCGCCCGGTTGCCGGCGGCCAGGACTCCGGCAAGGCCGGTGAAGACCATGTTCACCGGGAAGTTCCACGGCGTGACGATGCCCACCACGCCCAGCGGCTGGTACTCCACCCAGGCTTCGCCGCGCTCGCAGTGGCGCGGCTCGGGCTGCATCCAGCCGAGCAGCTGGGCCTTGGTCTGCTTCAGGCTCATCAGTGGCGACAGCACTTCCACCACGCGGGAGAAGTCATCGCTGCGCTGGCCGAAATCGGCGCGCACCGCTTCGACGATTGCCTGCTGGTGATCGACCAGCAGGCCGATGGCGCGGTCGATCAGCTCGATGCGCCGCTCGGCGCTCAGCGGTTCACTGGACAGGTGCGCGGCGCGCTGGCGGTCGAGCACGGCGCGGATGGCAGCGCCGGGGCTGGTCTGGGTCATGGCGGGTCTGAGCCTCGTTGTTGTTGTCGTTCAGTCGTCGCGGCGCGACGGCCACTGGTATTGCGGGGCTTCCTTGCGCAGGAAGCGCGCGGAGGCTTCCTTCACGTAGCCGGATGTGAGCGCCACGGCCTGGGCGGCAGCTTCGGCGTCGAGCTGGGCGGCCAGGTCGTTCTCGAAGCTGCGGGCCAGCAGGCGCTTGCTCATGGCGAAGGCCGGGGGCGACATCTCTGCCAGCGCTCGAGCCAGTTCCCCGGCGCGTTCGATGGCGCGCTCGCCTTCATGCCGTTCCAGGGCGATGCCCAGTTGCACGGCTTCGGCGGCGCCGATCTCGCGGGCGGAATAGATGATCTCGCGGGCGCGCTGCATGCCCACCAGGCGCGGCAGCAGCCAGGAGGCGGCCAGGTCCGGCACCAGGCCGATGCGGGCGAAGGCCATGCAGAAGCGGGCACGCTCGCTGGCGATGACGAAGTCAGCAGCCAGCGCGAGGCTGAAACCGGCGCCATAGGCCACGCCGTCCACCAGCGCAACGACCGGGCGGTCGAAGTCGGCCAGGGCGGCGAGCAGGCGGTTGGTCTCGGCCATGCGCATGCGCACCGCGCCGGCTTCGGGCGTACCGCCCATGCTGCTGACGTCGCCGCCGGAGCAGAAAGCCCCGCCAGCGCCGGATAACAGCAGCGCGCGCACTTCAGGGTTGCGGCGCAGGGCGGTGAGCGCGTCGATCAGCTCGGCGACCATCGCCGTGGTCAATGCGTTCCGGCGTTCCGGACTAGCCAGCGTCAGGCGCGCCAGTCCGTCTTCGATGGAGAGTTCGATGCTCGACATGCGTACCTCGCGGCGGGCATCCCGGCGGGAATGACCGGACCGCACGTGGCGGCCCGGCCCACCCGCATCACAGGGTGCGGGCGATGATTTCCTTCATGATTTCGTTGGAGCCGCCGAAGATGCGGCCCACCCGGGCGTTGGCGTACATCCGCGCGATGGGGTACTCGAGCATGTAGCCGTAGCCGCCGTGCAGCTGCAGGCACTCGTCGATCACCTTGCAGTTCTGCTCGGTGCTCCACCACTTGGCGATGGCTGCGGTCTCGCCGGACAGCTCGCCCTTGAGCACCTTGACCATGCAGTCGTCGACGAAGGCGCGGGCAATGACGGCAGTGCTCTGGCACTCGGCGAGCTTGAAACGAGTGTTCTGCAGGTCCAGCAGGGTCTGGCCGAACACCTTGCGGCTGCGCACGTACTCCACCGTCTCGGCCACCGCGCGCTCCATGGTCGCCAGCGCGCCGAGGGCGATGATCATGCGTTCCTGGGGCAGCTGCTGCATCAGCTGGATGAAGCCCTTGCCCTCCTCCGGGCCCAGCAGGTTGCTGGCCGGCACGCGCACGTCGTCGAAGAACAGTTCGGTGGTGTCCTGGCCCTTCTGGCCGATCTTCTCGAGGATGCGGCCACGGCGGAAGCCGGGCAGGTCCCTGGTTTCGACCACCACGATGGAGGTGCCCTTGGCGCCTTTCTCCGGGTCGGTCTTGGCCACCACCAGGATGAGGTCGGCGTGATAGCCGTTGGTGATGAAGGTCTTCGAGCCGTTGATCACGTACTCGTCGCCGTCACGCACGGCGCGGGTCTTGATCGCCTGCAGGTCGGAACCGGCGCCCGGCTCGGACATGGCGATGGCGCCCACCATCTCGCCACGGGCCATCTTCGGCAGCCAGTCGAGCTTCTGCTCTTCGCTGGCGTAGCGCAGCAGGTAGTGCGCGACGATGCCGCTGTGCACGTTGGTGCCCAGGCTCGAGCACATCGCCCGGCTCTGTTCCAGGGTGACGATGGCGTCGTGGGCGAAGGTGCCGCCACCGCCGCCGTACTGTTCGGGGATGCTCGGCAGCAACATGCCGAACTCGCCGGCCTTGCGCCACATGTCGCGGTCGATGTACTGCTGCTTCCACCAGCGCTCTTCATGGGGCACCAGTTCGTTGGCGATGAAGCGGCGGATGGAGTCCTGGAAGATCACCAGGTCGTCGGTGATCCACGGCGATTGAGTGGCGCTCATGGCGGCTCCTCGGCAAGCGATTCGGGAAACGATTCGGATAAGAAGGCCGGCCGCACGGGGCGGCCGGCAAAGGGACGGTCAGGGACGACCGCCGCCGACAATCAGCACCTGGCCGGAGACGTAGTTCGACTCCGGGATGCAGAACAGGTAGACACCACCGGCGGCCTCTTCCGGAGTGCCGGCGCGGCCCATGGGGATCAGCGCGGCGGCGTTCTTCGCCATCTGCTCGCTGATGCCGACCTTCAGCTCGCGGCCGCCGACGTTGATGGTGGCGCCCTCGCCCGCTGCGGCGGAGGTCAGGCGGGTTTCGATCAGGCCGAAGGCGACGCTGTTGACGCAAACCTTGTAGCGGCCCCACTCCTTGGCCAGGGCCTTGGTCAGGCCGTTGATCGCGGACTTGGCGGCCGAGTAGTTGGCCTGGCCGGGGTTGCCCATGACACCGGAGACGGAGGAGATGTTGACCACCTTGCGGAACACCTCGCGGCCTTCCTCGGCTTCCTTCTTGGCAGCTTCGCGGAAGTGCCCGGAAGCGGCACGGAGGATGCGGAACGGCGCGGAGACGTGGACTTCCATGATGTCGTCCCACTGCTGGTCGGTCATCTTCTGGATCACGTTGTCCCAGGTGTAGCCGGCGTTGTTGACGATGATGTCGAGGCCGCCGAAGGACTCCAGGGCGGTCTTCACGAAGCGCTCGCCAAAGTCCTTTTCAGTCACGCTGCCGACGCAGGCAACGGCGCGGCCGCCTTCGGCGACGATCTGCGCGACCACTTCCTCTGCCGGGGCGGCGTCGAGGTCGTTGACCACCACGGCGGCGCCGTCGCGGTGCAGCTTGAGGGCGATTTCGCGACCGATGCCACGGCCGGAACCGGAAACGATGGCGACCTGGCCTGCGAGTTTGTTGTTCATTGTTGTTCTCCTGTTTCAGGCGTCCAGGGCCACGACGGCTTCGCCGGACAGTTTGATTTCACCCGCCTGGTTGCGGGTGGTGATTTCCAGGCGCAGGGTGCCGGCGGCCTCGTCCTTCTCCAGCACGCGGCCGGAGCAGGTGATGGCGTCGCCCAGCTGGGTGATCGCGGCGAAGCGCACCGAGTAGCTGCGCAGGCGCTCCTGCGACACCCAGTTGGTCAGCAGCCGGCCGAGGTAGGCCATGGACAGCATCCCGTGGGCGAACACGTCGGGCATGCCGGCCTTCTTCGCGAAGTCGATGTCGACGTGGATCGGGTTGTGGTCCCCCGAGGCGCCGCAGTAGAGCGCCAGGGTGGTGCGGTTCACCGGGTCGGTGGTGAAGCTCGGCAGTTCGTCGCCGACGGCGATTGCATTCAGGTTCACGCTCGGCTCCTTATCCGTTGCGTACGACGAGGCTGTTGCGCAGTTCCGCCACCAGCTCGCCGGCGGCGTTGCTGACGCGGGTTTCACGCACCACGAATTCCAGGGCGCCGCCCTTCTTGTCGTAGATGTCGACGATCTTCGTCTCGAAGGACAGGCGCTCACCGGCGAAGGCCATGCGGTGGTAGGTGAAGCCCTGCTCGGCATGCAGGATGCGGCCGAGGTCGATGTTCAGGCGCTTGAGCACCGAACCCGAGCCGCCGGCTTCCATGTCCAGGCAGAAGAGGAAGGTCGGCGGCACCGGCAGGCCGGGATAGCCGGCGTCGCGGGCGGCGGTCTCGTCGCTGTAGCGCGCGTCCGCCTGGCCGGTGGCCTTGGCGAAGAAGCGCAGGCGCCCCGCCTCGACCAGTTGCGTGTGGCTGGAGACCACCGCGCCGATATGGCTCTTGTCGATCATGCTCGCGGCTCCCCGGTCACTGGCGCTGGAACAGGGTGACGACGCAGGCGCCGCCCAGGCCCAGGTTGTGCTGCAGGGCGAAGCGCGCGCCGTCTACCTGGGTGGCGTCGGCAGTGCCGCGCAGCTGGCGGGTCAGCTCGAAGCACTGGGCCAGGCCCGTGGCGCCCAGCGGGTGGCCCTTGGAGAGCAGGCCGCCGGAGGGGTTGGTGACGATGCGGCCACCGTAGGTGTTGTCGCCGTCGAGGATGAATTTCTCGGCGGTGCCCTCGGGGGTCAGCATCAGGCCTTCGTAGGTGATCAGTTCGTTGGCGGTGAAGCAGTCGTGCAGCTCGACCACCTGGATGTCCTGCGGACCGACACCGGCCTTCTCGTACACGATGTTGGCGGCGTTGCGGGTCATGTCGTAGCCGACGACCTTGCGCATGTCGCCTTCGTCGAAGGTGCTGTTGCGGTCGGTGGTCATGGCCTGGGCGGCGATCACCACGTCGGTGCGCAGGCCGTGCTTCTTCGCGAAGGCCTCGGTGCAGACGATGGCGGCGGCCGCGCCGCAGGTCGGCGGGCAGCACTGCAGGCGGGTTAGCGGGTCGAAGATCATCGGCGAGGCCATCACTTCGTCGACGCTGACCACGTTGCGGAACACCGCCAGCGGGTTGCGTGCGGCGTGCTGGCTGGCCTTGACGCGGATGCGGGCGAAGACTTCGCGGCTGATGCCGTATTCCTTCATGTAGGCGCGCCCGGCGCCGCCGAAGAACTGCGCGGCGCGCGGCGCGGCCTCGTCGAAGCCCTGCACCTGGGTCATGGTCTTGGCGAAGCGGTCCATCGGGCCGGTACGGTCGGTGTAGGCGCCCTTCAGCGCGCCGGGGACCATCTGCTCGAAGCCCAGGGCGATGGCGCATTCCACGGCGCCGCTTTCCACGGCCTGGCGCGCCAGGAACAGCGCGGTGGAGCCGGTGGCGCAGTTGTTGTTGACGTTTACCACCGGGATGCCGGTCAGGCCGACGCCATAGACCGCGGCCTGGCCGCAGGTGGAGTCGCCGTAGACGTAGCCCACGTAGGCCTGCTGCACCAGCGCATAGTCGATACCGGCGTCGGCCAGCGCGGCCTTGGCCGCATTCGCGCCCATGATGTGGTACTCGTCGCTCTGGCCCGGCTTGGTGAAGGGGATCATGCCGACCCCGGCCACCACTACTTTATTGCTCATGTGTTTCTCCTTGGGGATGGGCGTGTCGCGCGCCGTCAGTTGACGGCGCGGTTCTGGTCTTTCCAGTAGGGAGCGCGCAGGTCGCGCTTGAGCACCTTGCCGGCCGCCGAGAGCGGCAGAGCGGCAACGAACTCGACGGATTTCGGGCACTTGTAGCCGGCGATGTGCTGGGCGCAGTGGGCGCGGATGTCGTCGGAGCAGACGTCGCTGCCGGCGTGCAGCACCACCACCGCGTGCACCGCTTCGCCCCAGCGCTCGTGGGGAATGCCGATCACCGCGCAGCTCTGCACGGACGGGTGGCGGGCCACCACGTTCTCGACCTCGGCGGAGTACACGTTCTCGCCGCCGGTGACGATCATGTCCTTGAGGCGGTCGACGATGAACAGGAAGCCACGCTCGTCCATGTAGGCGCCGTCGCCGGTATGCAGCCAGCCGTTGCGCAGGGTCTTGGCGGTCTCTTCCGGGCGGTTCCAGTAGCCGAGCATGACGTTGGGGCCGCAGACGATGATCTCGCCCACCACGCCACGGGGGACTTCGTTGCCCTCCTCGTCGACGATCTTCACCAGGCCGCCGAAGCCGCCGCGCCCGGCGCTGCGTACCAGGCCGCTGGCGATGCCCTCGGCCTGGTGCGTCCAGTCCGGGCTCACCGAGATCACCGGCGAGGTTTCGGTCATGCCGTAGGCCTGCATGAAGGCGATGCCGGGAAACTTGGCCAGGGCCTGCTCCAGCACCGGCAGGGAAATCGGCGAGGCGCCGTAGGCCATGCGCTTGAGGCAGGACAGGTCGTGGCGCTCGAAGTCCGGGTGGTTGATCACCGCCTGCAGCATGGTCGGCACCAGCAGCATCTCGTTGATGCGCTCGCGCTCGATGGTCTGCAGCACTTCCAGCGGATCGAACATCGGGATGAACACGTTGACGTAGCCGCCGATCACCTGGCTCAGGCAGCGTGCCATGGCGGCGGTGTGGAACATCGGCGCGGCGTGCAGGGTGCGCGAGTCATCCTCGGCGGGGAACTCGGCCATGCGTGCCACAGCAGAGGACCAGAGGTTCAGGTGCGACTGCATCACGCCCTTGGGCAGGCCGGTGGTGCCGCCGGTGTACATGATCGAAGCGAGGTCGTTGCCGCCGCGCAGGGCGTCTTCGATGGGCTCGTGGCTGGCGATCAGGCCTTCGAAGGAGTGCATGCCCTCAGGCGCGGCGCCGTCACCGACGTGGACCAGCACCGGGGCGCTCCTGGCGCCGGCGCGGATGCCTTCGGCCAGGTGCAGGAAGTGGTCGTCGATCAGCAGGATTTCGGTCTGGCAGTCGTCCAGCGAGTAGACGATCTCCGGCACGCTCCAGCGGATGTTCACCGGGTTGAGCACGCCGCCGCCCCACCAGGTGGCCAGCATGTATTCCAGGTAGCGGTCCGAGTTCAGGGCCAGCATGCCGACCCGGTCGCCGTTGCGCATGCCCAGCGATTGCAGGGCCGCGGCCAGGCGCGAGACGCGCTCGCCCTGCTCGCGGAAGGTCCGCGTGCGGCCGCGGAAGATGGTCGCGACGTGGTCCGGGTCCTGCTGCAGCATGCGTTGCAGGCCTTGGGTCAGGTACATGGCAGGTCTCCAATCGATGTTGTTCTTGTGAGTTCGATACTAGGGAGGGGCGTTGGGCGCGGCGTCGGTCGAAGGGATGAAGCTGCGGTGGTTTGGCGGGTGGTTCGAATGGACTAGAGCGTTCCGCGCTGTCCGGGTGGCATGGCGCTGGGTGTAGGAGCGCGCCATGCGCGCGATCGCGGGCATGGCCCGCTCCTACAGGGGAATACCGAACCGGAGCCACGCAATGAAAAAGACCGTAGGGCGCAGCGCACAAAAAAAGGGCCGGGCGCCCGAAGCCGCCCGGCCCTTCCCCCCGTACAACTCGGTATCAACTGGTCTGCAGTTCCCCCAGCGAGGCCGCGCGGCCCGGCTGGGCGTCATTGCGCTCGGCCAGCAGCAGATCGGCGCACTTCTCGCCGACCATGATGGTCGGCGCATTGGTGTTGCCGCCTACCTGCAGCGGGATCACCGAGGCGTCCGCCACGCGCAGGCCCTGGACGCCGCGCACGCGCAGCTGCGGATCGACCACCGACTGCTCGTCGCCGCCCATCCGGCAACTGCCCACCGGGTGGTAAACGTTGTCGCAGTGCTCGCGGATCATCTGTTTCACCGCTTCGTCGTCGCTCCCGTCGAACTTCAGGTGCCCATGGAACAGCGGCTTGCCGCCGAAGCGCGTGAGCACCGGCTGTTCGAGGATCTGATGCACCAGCTTCACGCCCTTGAGCATGGTCGCCATGTCGCGCTCGTCCTGCAGCAGGTTCAGCTCGATCAGCGGGTCGTCGCGCATGTCGGCGCTGTGCAGGCGAATCTGTCCGCGGCTGTGCGGGCGCAGCACGCAGACGTGCACCGAGTAGCCGCTGCCGTAGTGGAAGGTGCGCCCGTGGTTGTCGCCCGAGGACATCACGAAGTGCAGCTGGATGTCCGGGTCGGCCAGCGCCGGATCGGTCTTGAGGAAGGCCCCGGCCTCGGTGAAGGTGCGGGTGAACAGGCCGCCGCGCTCGCGCTTGTACTTGCGCCATTGCCCCAGGTAGCTCAGCGCGCCACGCACGGTCACACCGAACAGGTCGGTGCTGAAGATGCGCTTGTGCAGGATCAGGTCCGGGTGTTCCTGCAGGTTCTGCCCGACCTCGGGCGCGTCGTGCAGCGGCGCGATGCCCAGCTGCCGCAGGTGCGCGGCCGGGCCGATGCCGGAAACCATCAGCAGTTGCGGCGAGACCAGGCTGCCGGCGCAGACGATCACTTCCCGCGATGCATGCAGCGCCACTTCCTGGCCGTCACGCTCCACCAGCACGCCGGTGGCACGCTTGCCCTGGAACAGGATGCGCAGCGCGCGGCTGCCGGTCAGCACCTGCAGATTCGAGCGCCCGCCATTGTGCGTCGCATCGCCGGCATTGCCACGGTGCAGGTAGGCCCGCGCGGCGTTCCAGCGCTCGCCGTTGAACTGGGTGACCTGGAAGTAACCCACGCCCTCCTGCTGCGGCCCGTTGAAGTCGTGGTTGTAGGCGTGGCCGGCGCTGGCCGCCGCCTCGATGAAGTGGCGCGCCCAGGAGCACGGCGAACGCGGGTCGGTGACGTGCAGCGGGCCGCTGCCGCCGTGCAGTGCGTCGTCCTTGCCGGCAGCGCGCTCGTTGTTCTCGGCGCGCTTGAAGTACGGCAGCACCTCTTTCCAGCTCCAGCCTTCGCAGCCGGCAGCGGCCCAGCCGTCATAATCCGAAGGCGTACCGCGCAGGTAGAGCATGCCGTTGATCGAGGAGCTGCCACCCAGCCCGCGACCGCGCGGCAGGTAGCTGGCGCGACCCGCCAGGCTCGGCTGCGCGGTGCTTTCGTAGGCGTAGTTGTAGTCGCCCTTGCGCGGAATGGTCAGCACCAGGCCCACCGGCACCGTGACCTTGCCGTGGTGGTCGTGACCGCCGGTTTCCAGCAGCGCCACCTTGCAGCCGGCATCGGCCAGCCGCCCGGCCACTGCGCAACCGGCCGAGCCGGCGCCCACCACTATGTACTCGTACAAGCGTTCCATCGGTTCACCTTTCTTGTTGTTGTGCTGTTGGCCCGCGTCGCTGCGGGGCTCAGATGACGCCGGCCTGCTGCAGGTCGGCGATGCGTTCGTCACTCAGTCCCCAGTCGCGCAGCACCGCTTCGCTCTGCGGTTCGCCCGCAGCCTGCGTCGGCGTCGCGGCGGGTGTGCGGCTGAAGCGCGGCGCCGGCGCAGGCTGGAGTACGCCGTCGAGTTCGAGGTAGGTGCCGCGTTCGCGGTTGTGCGGGTGCTGCGCGGCCTCGGCCCAGTCCAGCACCGGGGCGAAGCAGGCGTCGCTGCCTTCGAGCAGCTCGCACCACTGGGCACGGCTGCGCTGCAGGAACAGCGCGGTGAGCTTGGCCTTGAGCTGCGGCCACTGGCGCGGGTCCATCTGCTGCTGGAACTGCGGGTCGTCGATGCCGCAGCGCTGCAGCAGCTCGGCGTAGAACTGCGGTTCGATGGCGCCCAGGGCGATGAAGCGGCCGTCGGCGCAGGCGTAGGTGTCGTAGAAATGCGCGCCGCCGTCGAGCAGGTTGGCGCCGCGCTCGTCGCTCAGGCGGCCGCCCGCGCGGAAGCCGTACATCATCGCCGAGAGCAGCGCGGTGCCGTCGGTCATGGCCGCATCGACGACCTGTCCCTTGCCGGAACGCTGCGCCTCCAGCAGCGCGCAGAGCACACCGAAGCCCAGCAACATGCCGCCGCCACCGAAGTCGCCGATGTAGTTGTGCGGCACCACCGGCTTCTCGCCGGGCCGGCCGATGGCGTGCAGCGCGCCGGCCAGGGCGATGTAGTTGATGTCGTGGCCGGCGGCCTGGGCCAGCGGGCCGCTCTGGCCCCAGCCGGTCATGCGGCCGAACACCAGCTTCGGGTTGCGCTGCAGGCATTGCTCCGGCCCCAGGCCCAGGCGCTCCATCACACCGGGGCGGAAGCCTTCGATCAGCGCGTCGGCGCCTTCCACCAGTTGCAGCAGGGTTTCCACCCCTTTGCTCTGGCGCAGGTCCAGGGCGACGGCGCGGCGGCCACGGCCGAGCACGTCGAAGCGCGCCCGCTCGCCCAGCGCCTGGCCGGGGCGTTGCACGCGGATCACTTCGGCGCCCATGTCAGCCAGCAGCATGGCGCAGAACGGCGCCGGCCCCAGGCCGACCATCTCGATTACCTTCAATCCCGTCAGCGGGCCCGCCATCGCATCGCTCCTGTCTGGCTGTGCAAGCGCCGGGATATCCGGCAGCTCCCCAGCCTAGCGACGGGCCAGCGGGCAACAATGGATCGAACGGACGAATCACGGACTAGTCCGCTCGGGCCGAATTTCGGGGCTCTGGCGTGCCTCAAACTGTCGAGTAGTTCGAATGGACGACTGCGATCCCGCCGCCGGCCGTGGCAAGATGCCGCGACATAGAAAAACAATTGAGCCGGCGGCGCGCCCAGCGCAGCCACACGACCGGCCAGCGGAGTTGCCATGTCTGCCCAGTTTTCCGCCGCCTCTGCCACCGGGACCGCGCCCCTGCGCATCCTGTCGAGCAAGTTCGCCACGCCGTCCGTCTCCGCCAGCCATCTGCCCCGCCAGCACCTGCTGGAGCAGATGGAGCAGTCCAGCGCGCGGCTGATCCTGATCCGCGCCGCCGCCGGCTTCGGCAAGACGACCCTCCTGCAGCAGTACCGCGAGCGCTGCCTGGCCCAGGAGCGCCAGGTGCTCTGGCTCAACCTGGATGCCGCGGACAACGACCTGCAACGCTTCGTCGCCCACCTCGCCAACGGCCTGCGCCAACTCGACGCCACGCCGACCGGCGAGCCGCAGGGCCTGTCCCAGCAGATGCAGACGCTGCTGGAAGAACTTTCCGACCGCACTCGCCCCTTCGCCCTGCTGCTGGACGAATTCGAGGCGATCCACAACCCGGCGGTGCTCAACTTCGTCCAGCAGCTGATCGACACCCTGCCGCCCTGCGGCGTACTGGTGCTGGCCTCGCGCTCGACACCGGACATCGGCCTGGGGCGCATCCGTGCCCGTGGCCAGCTGCTGGAGTTCAACCCCGGCGCGCTGCGCTTCTCCCTCGACGAGGCGACGCGCTTCATCCGCGACAAGCGCGAACTGCCGCTGCGTGACGCCGAGATCGCCACCCTCTACCGCTGTACCGAGGGCTGGATCACCGCCATCTACCTCGCCAGCCTGTCGCTGCAGGGGCGCAACGACCACGCAGCCTTCGTCTCCAGCTTCTCCGGCAGCAACCTGGAGCTGGCCGAGTACCTGACCGAAGACATCCTCGCGCGGCAGAGCGAGGCCTGCCGGCAGTTCCTCCTGCTCACCAGCGTGCTTGACCAGCTCTGCGTGCCGCTGTGCAACGCCGTCACCGGCGGGCAGGACGGCCAGGAAATGCTCGCCTACCTGGAACGCGCCAACCTGTTCCTCTTCCCCCTGGACAGCGAACACCAGTGGTTCCGCTACCACAGCCTGTTCGCCAGCTACCTGCGCGACGCCCTGCAGCGCTCCTACCCCGGCCATGCCGCACGGCTGCACCAGCTGGCGGCGCAGTGGTACCTGGCCGAGCAGCGCCCGGTGCCGGCCATCGATCACCTGCTGCAGGCCGGCGCCCGCGACGAGGCCGCGCTGCACCTGACCCGGCATGTCGGCGAATTCATGGACGTGGGCCGTTCGCGCCTGCTGCTGCGCTGGCTGGACCAGATTCCGCCGCAGACCCTGCAGCGCTATCCCAACCTCTGCCTGGGCTATTCCTGGACCCTCGCCCTGCACCGCCGCTACACCGACGCGCTGGCCAGCATCGCGCTGATCCGTGGCGCCACTGAAGATGGCGAGCAACCGCTGGCGCTGGAAGCGGAAACCATCCGCTGCCTGCTGTTCGCCCTCACCGACCAGGTGGAAGCCTGCTGCGAGGCGGGCCTGGCGCACATCCAGCGCATCCCCGATGACGAGCAGTTCCAGTACGGCGTGATCGCCAACTGCCTGGGCTACAGCCTGGTCTCCACAGGACGCTACGAAGAGGCGCGGCGCCTGCTGTCGCGGGCGATCCTGCGCTGTTCGCAGAGCCGCACCCAGTCCATGGGCAGCGTCGCCAGTTGTCTGGAGGGCGCGCTGGACATGATCCAGGGGCGCCTGGGCAATGCCGTGGCGCGTCTGCAGGCGGCCTTCCCGACGCAAACCACGGGCGGTGCTGAGAAGATTCTCGCCGGGCGGCCGTCGCTGGAGATCACGCTGTCCATCGCACTCTACGAAACCGACGCGCTGGACGAGGTGGAACAGCTGCTGGGCGAAGTACTGCCCCACGCCAAGGAAAGCAGCCCGCCGGATTCACTGATTTCCTGCCATGTCCTGCTGGCCCGCGTCGCCCTGCTCAAGGGCGATCGCGACGCCTGGCTGCGCCTGCTGGCGGACCTGGAACAGATCGGCCAGCAGTCCGGCTCGGCACGGGTGATCTGCTCGGCCTGGCTGGAGCGTGCCCGCGCGGCCACCCTGGAGAATCGACTGGAATCGGCCCGCCAATCCCTGCGCTATGCCGAGCTGCATGGTGACTGGGAGCGGCCGGGCATCCTGCTGCATGGCAACGACGTGGACACCCCGAGCATCGCCCGCTTTCGCCTGCGCATCGCCCAGGGCGACTGCGAGGACACCGAGCGCGAGCTGCGCGAAGCCATGGCCGAGGCCAACGCCCGCCAGCACCATCGCCGCGAACTCAAGCTGCGCCTGCTGCATGCCCTCGCGCTCAGTGCCCTGGAGCGAACCGAGGAGTCCTTCGAGGCACTCAGCGAGGCGCTGCGCTTCGCCAGCCATGAAGGCTTCATGCGCACCTTCCTCGACGAGGGCCCGCGCCTGGGTGGCCTGCTGCAACGCTGGGCGGTTCCGCATCAGGCGCAGTCGCGGGCGCTGGGCATCGAGCCGCGCTTCCTCACCACCCTGCTGCAGCGCTTCGTCTGCCATGGCGAGACGCCGAGCAACGGCCAGGTACCCGGCGCTGCCGGCGAAGGCCTGACCACCCGCGAGATCCAGGTGATCCGCCTGCTGGCAGCCGGGCACCGGAACAAGGTGATCGCCGAGAAGATGTTCCTCTCCGAGTTCACCGTGAAATCCCACCTGCGCAACATCAACGCCAAGCTCGGCGCCCAGGGGCGCACCGAGGCCGTGGCGATTGCCCGGGCGCGGGGGTTGCTGGATTGAGCGCGCATGGCGCACTGCTGTAGGTCGGAACGCAGGGCGCATAACGCGTTGGCGCTATGCGCCGCAAGGCAATCGGCGGATAACCCGTTCCGGGTTATCCGCCCTACTGTCCGGGATTGAGCTGAACAGCGCGCCGACCGGCTGCTGCGGAGCTGACCTGTAGGAGCGCGCCATGCGCGCGATCGCGAGCATGGCGCGCTCCTGCAGGAAACACTGGAGATCAGTCGCCAGCGCTGGCCAGCAACCGCCGGGCGCGGCCCAGCACCGGCGCATCGACCATCTGCCCGTCGACCTGGAAGGCCGCCGCGCCGCTCTGCGCGGCAGCCACCACCCGCTGCGCCCAATCCAGCTCGTCCGCGCTCGGGGCCAGCGCCGCATGGGCGACACCGACCTGCTTCGGATGAATACAGAGCGCGCCGAGCAGACCGAGGTCGCGGCCATGGCGGATGGTCGCGGCGAAGCCTTCGGCGTCGTCGAACGCGGGGAACACGGTGTCCAGCGGCGGTTGCAGGTCGTTCACCCGTGAATGCAGTAGCAGGCTCAGGCGCACCTGGTCATAGACCACCGCGGCAGCCTGGGTGCCACTGCTCATGCCGATATCCAGCGCCAGGTCGAGGCCACCGAAGGTCAGGCGTTCCACACCCTCGCAGGCAGCGATTTCGCCCAGTGCGAGCAGGCCTCGGGCGCTCTCGATCAGTGGCCACACCGGTTTGCCGCAGGACGCGGCGATACGCACCTGCATGGCGCGCTCGGCCTTGGGCAGCAGGATGCCGATGACGCCCGGCAGGCGCCGGCAGAGTTCAAGATCGGCGGCCTGTTCCGGATCGCCAGCGGCATTCACCCGCACCCGCACGCGGGCCTCCGGATTGGCGCCGAGGAAGGCTTCCAGATTGTCGCGGGCCTGGGCCTTGAGCGAGGCCTCGACAGCATCCTCGAAGTCGACGATCACCGCGTCGGCGCCGCTGGCCAGGGCCTTGGCGAAACGCTCCGGGCGGCTGCCGGGAACGAACAGCGCGGTTCGCACGATGGAATCCGCCGGGCTTTGCTGAATCATTGGGTTCTCCTGGGTCATACCGCGCCCTGCTCGTGCAGGCGCTGGATATCACCGGGGGTATAACCCAGTTCCTGCAGCAGGTCATCCGTCTGCTGACCTAATGCCGGCACGGCGTCCATGCGCGGCGCGTAGGCATTGCTGTTCACCGGCGGCAAAAGCGCCGGCAGGCGGCCGGCCGGGCTGTCGATCTCACGCCAGCGGTCGCGGGCGGCGAGTTGCGGGTGTTGCCACAGGCCACGCATGTCGTTGACGTGGGCGTTGGCGATCTGCGCCTGTTCCAGGCGTTCGACCACCTGTTCGGCGCCAAGGCTGGCAAAGGCTTCGACGATCAGTCCACGCAGGGCATCGCGGTTGGCCACCCGCAGGCTGGTCGCGGTGAAACGCGGATCGACCGCCAGCTCCGGACGCTGCAGGACCACTTCGCAGAACAGCTTCCACTCGCGCTCGTTCTGTACGCCGAGCATGACGCTGCCGCCGTCGCCGGTGGGGAACGGCCCGTAGGGATAGATGGTGGCGTGGGCAGCGCCGGCGCGCGGCGGCTGCGACTGGCCTTCGAAGGCGTAGTACATGGGGAAGCCCATCCACTCGGCCATGCCTTCGAGCATCGACACCTCGACGCGGCTGCCCTCTCCCGTACGGCCACGCAGCAGCAGCGCGGAGAGGATGCCGCTGTAGGCGTACATGCCGGCGGAAATGTCGGCAATCGAGCAGCCGGCCTTGGCCATCTCGTCGGCGCCGGGCCCGCCGGTCACCGAGAGGAAGCCGCTCTCGCTCTGGATCAGCAGGTCATAGGCCTTCTTCTGCTCGTAGGGGCCGCCTTCGCCGTAGCCGGAAATGTCACAGACGATCAGGCGCGGGAAGCGTTCGTGCAGCGCGTCGAACGACAGCCCCAGGCGCGCGGCGGCGCCCGGCGCGAGGTTCTGCACCAGCACGTCGGCGGTTTCCAGCAGTTGCTCCAGCACGGCCTGCGCCGGCTCCTGCTTGAGGTCCAGGGACAGGCTTTCCTTGGAGCGGTTGGTCCAGACGAAATGCGAGGCCAGGCCGCGCACGCGCTCGTCATAGCCACGGGCGAAATCGCCGACGCCGGGGCGCTCGACCTTGATCACGCGGGCGCCGAGGTCGGCCAGCTGACGGGTGCAGAACGGCGCGGCGATGGCGTGTTCCAGGCTGACGACGGTGATGCCGTCGAGGGGACGCGAACTCATGGGCAACTCCAGACGCCGGCCAGCTGGCCGACGCGCTTGCTTCGGAAGAATCGGGCAGACTGGCCGCCCGCAGAAGACTCAGTGAAAGACGTCGAGGCTTGGCAACTGGTGCAGAGCCCAGCTGGCCTGCACCAGGCGATCCGCTTCGGCCTGGCTGCGCTGGCCGGCGAAGGCCAGCAGGCGGCGGAACTTGTCTTCCAGCTCGGCGCGGCTCAGGCCGTTGCCCGGGTCGCCCTTGGGCTCATCGATGGCGCCGTGAAGCTGGCGGCCGTCGGTGGTGAGCACGTCGACGCGGCCCAGCCAGCGCCGCGGGTAGGCACCGTCCACTTCCGCATCGAGCTGCATGCTGACCTTCTCGCGGAACGCCGCCACCTGGGCATCGTTCAGGGAGAACTCCTCGAACTCCACCAGACCGGCCTTGCCGTGTACGGCGATCAGGCCGAGTACGGTGCCCATGGAGAACTTCGCCTGGTGCACGGTCTGCGGCACGACTACGCGGCCGAGCACGTCGATCGCACCCTGGTGCACGCGGGTGGTGACCTTGGCGATGTCGCCATGGCTGAGCCCTTCACGCTGCATCAGGCCCAGCAGCGCATCGGCGGCGGGATGGGTATGGCGGCAGGAAGCATGGAACTTGTAGGAGGTCTCGCAGAGCGCCCAGCGGGTACCCAGGCCGTCCACCAGACGGCTCGGGTCGGCGTCGCTGGACATGCCGGCAGCCATGCCCTGCTCGCCTTCGAGGATGTTCTGCGCGCCGGTCAGGCCGTCCGCCGTCAGGTAGGCGGCGAGCAGGCCGTCAGCGGCGGCCTTGGCGGTGTGCAGCTGCTTGGAGTCGGCGGCGTCGCGGAGGAACTCCCAGAGCCCGGCGGCCTGGGTGCCGGCGCTGCCCAGGCAGTTCACGAACTGCCGGCTGTCCAGCCCCAGCAGTTTGCCCACGGCCACCGCGGCGGCCAGAGTGCCGACCGTGGCGGTGGTGTGGAAGATGCGGTAATGCGAGCGACCGAGGAACTCGCCGATGCGGATGCCGGCCTCGTAGCCGGCGACGCTGGCGAGGATCAGTTCGCGGCCGGACTTGCCCAGTTCCTGCGCGGCCGCCAGGGCCGCCGGGAAGACCACGGTGGCCGGGTGCAGCACGGAGCTGTTGTGCAGGTCGTCCTGCTCTACCAGGTGCGAGCTGGCACCGTTGACCAGCGCGGCGAAGTACGCGGAGGTCGAGCTGCCGTCCACCAGCACGCGGCTCTTGCCGCTGGCCGGGCCCATGCGCTGGGCGTAGCGCTGGAACAGCGGGATCGGGTGGCGGTTCTGGCTGGCCAGGGCCGAGCCGAGCCAGTCGAGGAACAGCTCCTCGGTGTACTCGACCACGGACGTGGGCAGGTCTTCGTAGCGCAGGCCGGCAAGGAACTCGGCAAGGGCGTGGGTATTGTTCATTGTTCTTCTCGTCCCGGCTTAGAAGGAGCGCGGCAGTTCGAGCAGGTGCTCGGCCACGTAGGACAGGATCAGGTTGGTGGAGATCGGCGCCACCTGGTACAGGCGGGTCTCGCGGAATTTGCGCTCGACGTCGTACTCGTTGGCGAAGCCGAAGCCGCCGTGGGTCTGCAGGCAGGCGTTGGCCGCTTCCCAGCTGGCCTTGGCAGCCAGGTACTTGGCCATGTTGGCGGCGGCGCCGGCGTTCTTGCCGCTGTCGTACTCCTGGCAGGCGCGCCAGCGCATCAGGTCGGCAGCCTCGATCTCGATATGCGCCTCGGCGATGGGGAACTGCACGCCCTGGTTCTGCCCGATCGGGCGGCCGAACACCACGCGGTCACGGGCGTACTGGGCGGACTTCTCGGTGAACCAGCGGCCGTCGCCGATGCACTCGGCGGCGATCAGCGTGCGTTCGGCATTGAGGCCGTCGAGGATGTACTTGAAGCCCTTGCCTTCCTCGCCGATCAGGCTGCTGGCCGGCAGCTCCAGGTTGTCGAAGAACAGCTCGTTGGTCTCGTGGTTGACCATGTTGGCAATCGGCTGCACGGTCAGGCCGTTGCCGATGGCTTCGCGCAGGTCGACGAGGAAGATCGACATGCCTTCGGACTTCTTCTTCACCTCGGCCAGCGGCGTGGTGCGGGCCAGCAGGATCATCAGGTCGGAATGCTGGATGCGCGAGATCCACACCTTCTGGCCGTTGATCACGTACTTGTCGCCCTGGCGCACGGCGGTGGTCTTGATCTTGGTGGTGTCGGTGCCGGTGGTGGGCTCGGTGACGCCCATGGACTGCAGGCGCAGTTCGCCGCTGGCGAGCTTGGGCAGGTAGTAGGCCTTCTGCTCGGCGCTGCCGTTACGCAGCAGGGTGAACATGTTGTACATCTGCCCGTGGATGGTGCCGGAGTTGCCGCCGCAGTGGTTCACCTCCTCGAGGATCACCGAGGCTTCGGCCAGGCCCAGGCCCGAACCGCCGTATTCTTCCGGGATCATCGCCGAGAGCCAGCCGGCTTCGGTCATGGCGCGGACGAAGTCCTCGGGGAAGCCTTTCTCTTCGTCGATCTTGCGCCAGTACTCGGCGGGGAACTCCGCGCACAGGGCGCGCACGCCGTCACGGATGGCCTGGAGTTCTTCGGGGGTGGACGTCATCGAAACACCTCATGTCTTTCTTGTTGGAGGCACCGGAAGCGGTGCGGTCAGTCGAATTCCACTTCGCCGCGCTGGGCGATACCGGCGCCGTTGCCGGCCCAGACTTCGGCCTTGCCAGGGCCGCTCAGGCGGCCGCAGACGTCGAACGGTTCGGGGCTGATCAGCGGGCGCAGGCCACGGTAGGCATAGCGGCGCAGACGTGCCTGGGGGTTGGCGCGGCAGAACGCGCGCAGGTTCAGGGTGCCGATCAGCGGGCCGTGCACCACCAGGCCGGGGTAGCCCTCGGCCTCGGTGACGTAGGGCCAGTCGTAATGGATGCGGTGGCCGTTGAAGGTCAGCGCGGAGTAGCGGAACAGCAGGATCGGCGTCGGCTCTACTGCTTCACTCCAGTCCCCGGCGGGCAGTGCATCGCCGCTTGTGAGCTTGGGCGGAGTGGGCTCGCGGTAGACGATGTCCTGCTCCTCGCTGAACGCCAGGCGGCCGTCCTGGGCGAATTCGTGGCGCAGGGTGACGAACAGCAGCGAGCCGGTGCGGCCGTGCTTTTCCTCGACATTCAGGATGGTGGTGGTGCGCTTCGCCACGCCGCCGACACGCAGCGGCTCGTGGAACTCCAGGCGGCCACCGGCCCACATGCGGTTGCGCCCATCGGCCGGAGGCAGGAAGCCGCCCCGCGCCGGATGGCCGTCGGCGCCCAGGCCCGGCTCGGTCACTTCATCCTGGAAGAACATCCAGTGCCACAGCGGCGGCAGCGCCTCGCCAGCGGCCGGGGCGTCTTCGGCCAGGGTCACGGCCAGACGGCGGACCAGCAGCGTACTCAGTTCTTCCTCGCGCTCCTGGGAGCGGCCGATCCAGTCGGCGTAGGGTGAATCGCTCATTGCGGACCTCTTGGCAGGTTTGATGAACGGAGCATGCAACAGGGCTTGCGTTCGTCGAATCCACATTTTTATAATCCAGCGTTAGGCAATGCCTAACGCCATTTCCACACTTCAAGCCTAGCGCCGCTGTTGGTCGCTTCGCGGAGAACCGCCCATGCATTTCGACCTCGCCGACCTGCGGCTTTTCGCGCACATCGCCGAAGCCCCCAGCCTGACCCAGGGCGCCCGCCGCGCCCATCTCTCGGCGGCCGCCGCCAGCGCACGGATCAAGGCGCTGGAAGGCCAACTCGACTGCCGTCTGCTCTACCGCGACAACCGTGGTGTCGAGCTGACCCCGGCGGGCCAGCGCCTGCTGCAGCACGCGCGCCTGATCCTGCGCCAGGTGGACCACCTGAAAAGCGATTTCAGCGGCCAGGCCGGCGACCAGGTCGGGCACATCCGCATCTTCGCCAACACCACGGCGGTCACCGAATTCCTCCCCGAACTGCTGGCGGACTTCCTCGCCGAGCGCCCCGGTGTCAGCGTCGACCTGCAGGAGCGGCTGAACCGCGACATCGTCCGCGCCATCCTCGACGGCTCGGCGGACTTAGGCATAGTCGCCGGCCCGGTGCGCGCCGAAGGCCTGCAGATCGTCCACTTCAGCACTGACCGGCTGGTCCTCGCGGTAGCGCCCGACCACCCGCTTTGTGCCCTGCCCCGCCTGACCCTCGCCGACACCCTGGACTACCCGCACATCGCCCTGCATGAAGGCAGCACCCTGCAGAGCTTCCTGCGCGAACGGGTCGAGCGCATGGGCGGCGACCTCAACCTGCGTATCCAGGTGGCCAGCTTCGAAGCCATCTGCCGGATGGTCGAGGCCGGGGTCGGCATCGGCGTGATTCCGGAGACCGCCGCCATCCGCCACAGCCGCACCATGAATCTGCGAATTCTGCCGCTGGACGAGCCCTGGGTGGTACGCGAACGCAGCGTGCTGCTGCGCGACCGCGAGGCCCTGCCGGCTTGTGCCCGCGCGCTGGTGGACCTGCTGCGCGGCATGCAGGAGGCCGGCTCAACCGAGCAGCCCCAGTGACTTGGCGCGGACGATGGCCTGGGTGCGCCGGCGCACGCCGAGCTTGACGTTGATCTTCTTGGCGTGGGTTTTCACGGTGTTGAGCGAGATGAACAGGCTGTTGCCGATCTCCTGGTTCGACAGGCCCTCGGCGAGCAGACGCAGCACGGCCACTTCCCGCGCGGTGAGGCCGTGGGCGCTGTCCTCGGCCTCGCCGCTGGACGTCGGCAACAGGCTGGGCAGGCGCTCCGGGGCGATCTCGACCCGCAGGCTGTTCAAGGCATGTTCGGCCTCGCCCGCCAATGCCTGATAGCCAAGGGCCTGGCACTCTTCACGCAACTGCAGCAGACGGGCCCGCGCGGCGTCGATCCGGCCACAGCCGGCTTCCGCCAGCGCCAGCAGGTAACGCACGCGCTGCGGCAGTGACGGCGTATGCAGCGGTGCGACCCGCTCCGGGCGCTGTTCCAGCTCCCCGTCCAGCACCGTCGCCTCGTGGTGCAGGCGCAGCCATTGGCCCTGACGCGCCAGCAGGCGCAACTTGAGGCTTTCCAGCGACAGCCGGTAGCAGTCGGGCTGCACATTCCAGCAGTGCATGCGGCGTTCGGCTTCCTCGCAGTAGCGTTGCGCGGACGCTGCGTCGCCGCTGCGCGACGCCGCTTCGCCAAGGCCCAGCAGGCCATGGAGGATGTAAGGGTCGGCGCAGGAGCGCGCCAGGCCCAGCCCGCCTTCCAGCGCGGCCGCAGCAGCCATGGCATCGCCCTGCAGCAACCGCAGTTCGCCATCGAGGAAGGCCAGACGCCCGCGCAGCAGCTCATGCCCCTCGCCGCTGGCCGGCAGCCGCTCGCGGCAGGCGTCCAGCAGGCTGCGGGCCTGTTCGCGCTCGCCGGCCAGCAGGCACAGGCGCACGCGGTCAAAGTCGATCAGCACTTCGCTGGCCAGGCAGCCCTGGCGTCGCGCCAGCTCCAGCGCAGCCTGGAGAATACGTCGGGCCTGCGGCAGCGAGCCGGTGGCCATGTCCAGGCGCGCCAGGGTGGTCAGGCACAACAGGGTCGACCGCCAGTCGCGCGCCTCCAGGTCTTCGAGTGCCGCATTGCAGTGGTCGCGGGCCTGTTCGAGGCGGCCGTGCATGCCATCCAGCGCACCGCGCAGCGCCAGCCAGTTGGCCAGCAGGCGGCGGTTGCGCGGCGCCTGGGGCTGCGGCAGGAAGTTGCCCAGGCGCTCGATGCACTGGTGCGCTTCGTCCAGGCGCCAGCTGAACAGCAGCGCACGGGCGCTCAGGCTGATCAGCCGGGGGGTGCTTTCCAGCAGGGTCGCCGGCAGCCGCTCGCGCCACTCCAGCAGCAGGCCGAGGTGACGGCCGCTGAACAGCCAGTCCATGTCCAGGCGGTCCATGTAGCCGGCGGCGACTTCCGGCTGGCCGGCTTCCAGCGCCATCTCGATGGCTTCGTCCAGCCAGCCGGCCTGGCCCAGCACGCCACAGGCACGCAGGCGCAGGCGGGTCAGCGCCGGGCCCTGGAGATGGCACTGCAATGCCTTGGCCACCAGCGGCGGCAGGCGGAAGCAGCTGGCCTCGGCATCCAGGGCGAGGAAGAAGCCCTGCCCCTGTTGCAGGCGGTCGAAGAGCACGCCGCCCTGCTCTTCCCACAGGCTCGCGCAGATTTCCCGGTTGAAGCGCGGCAGGTAGGCAAGACCGCAGAGCATCGCGCCAGTCTCGGCATCGAGCCGGCCCAGCAGTTCCTGGGACAGGTAGGTACGCAGCCAGGAAGCCACCTCCCCCGGCGCGTGCACACCGTCGCGCGCGCTGAGCACCAGCCGCGCGCCAGCGCACCAGCCCTGGGTTGCGGCCCACAGGCGCTCGCGGCAGTCGGCGTCGTAGCCCTGCGCCAGCGCCAGCAGGTCGCATTCGTCACGGCTGAACGCGAGACGCGCGGCGCCCAGCTCACAGAGGCGTTCATCCAGCAGCAGGCGCGAAAGGTTCCAGGCCGGCCGCTGGCGACTGCTCACCAGCAGATGCAGCGGCGCTTCTGCGAGACCGAGCAGGCGCTGCAGCCAGGCGTCGAGCTCGGGGTCGGCGGCCTGAGGGTAGTCGTCCAGCACCAGCCACAGGGGTTGCCGGCGCGATTGCAGGGCCAGTTGCACGCTGGCCGGGTCACTGTCGATCAGGCCCAGCTGACGGGCGATCTGGGCGCAGCAGGCGCTCAGCGCCAGGGGCTGCCCGGCGAAGTCGAGCCAGACGCGGGCACAGCTCGACGGCAGGCGTTCCAGCACGGCGCGCGCCAGTGCGCTCTTGCCATAGCCAGCCGGGGCGCACAGCAGGTTCAGGCGCCGGGGCGACTCCAGCAGGGCGTGCAGCAGTGGCTCGCGGGGCAATTGCAGGGCGACCGGCGTGGCGGTGGCAATGGCGGGGAAACTGGACATGGCGACACCCGTTATCGTTGTAGTTCGTGCTGCGTCGGGGTGTCAGAAGATCATTGCGGGGCGAGGCGGGACAATCGGTCGTTCGGACTAGCCGCAGGACTAGCCCTGACCCGGCGCCGCCACGAGAGTCGCGGCGCCGGGCTGTTTCAGGCAGAGCGGATCAGCGGATACCGGCGTTGCGCAGGGCCGCGGGGGTGAAGTCGCTCATGCTCGGCTGCGCGCTGTAGTCGATGCCACGCCGCGCTTCGTTGATCATCGCCATGGCCAGGTAGCGCCCGGCGATCAGGTCGTTCAATGCGTTCACCGCGTACAGTGCCGTGCCTTGCTGGTAGTCGTTCACCGCGAAGCCTTCGCCAACGCGCCACAGCTGGCCGCGACCGTCGTAGGCCTCGGACTCCACGGCCTGCCAGGTGTCCTCGTCGAAGTAGAAACGACGCGTGGCGTAGATGTGCCGCTGGTTCGGCTTCAGGGTCGCGACTACTTCCCACACCCGGTGCAGTTCATAGCGGGTCAGGTCGGGGTTGACGTGGCCGGCCTGGAGTATGTCGGTGTACTTGAGCTTGGGCGACCACAGCCGGTAGTTGTTGTAGGGGATGTACATCTCCTTCTTGCCCACCAGTTTCCAGTCGTAGCGGTCCGGCGCGCCGTTGTACATGTCCGAGTCATCGGAGGTGCGCATGCCGTCGGCGGCGGTGCCGGGGCCGTCATAGGCCACCTGGGGAGCACGGCGGACGCGCCGCTGACCGGCGTTGTAGACCCAGGCCAGGCGGGGTTCCTTGACCTGGTCGATGGTCTCGTGGACCAGCAGCACGTTGCCAGCCAGGCGCGCCGGCGCGGTGACGCGCTGCTTGTAGAAGAACAGGACGTTCTCGGTCTGTTTCGGATCCGCGTCCTTGAGGAGCTGCGGGTAGCTCAGGTCTTCCTCGAACTCGACCGCCGTGAACGAGCCGTTGGTTTGCGGTGTTGCCTGGGCGCTGAGGCGCCGCTGATTGGGGCCGCGATAACGGGTCAGGTGGTTCCAGACGACTTCCACGCCGTTCTTCGGAATCGGGAAGGCATAGTTGCGTCCCTGGAAGTTGGCCAGGCCATTGCCGCCGTCCACTTCTTCGGTATGCAGCGCACTGACCTTGGCGGCTTCATAGACCGTCTGCGGGCTGGCCGCCGTGCGGCGGGTGGTGTAAACCGGAATGCGGTAGGTGTCGGGATAGCGCTTGAACATGGCCACCTGGCCGTTGCTCAGCTTGTCCTTGTATTGCTGGGCCGTGGCGGCGGTGATCACGAACAGGGGCTTGTCGTCCGGGAAGGGATCGCCGAGGAAACCGTTCTCCACCTTGGCAGCGCCCGGCTTCAGACCGCCATCCCAGGCCGGGATACTGCCGTCGGCATTACCGGCCTTCTCGCCACCCAGCGGCGTCAGGCTGGCACCCAGCTTGGCGGCTTCGTCAGCCGACACTGCGGCGTGTACCGAACTTGCCAGAAGGCTCAGACCGAGGATGGTGCCCTTCATCAAACTCATCATGTGCATGCTGCTCTCCAGTTCTTGCGGGCGAAGGGTCAGAAGTTCACGCCGACGCTGACGGACATGTAGTCGCGGTCAGTCAGGGTGTTGTAATCGCCGCCGAAATAGTTGGTGTAACTCAGGCTCGCCGTGTAGGTGTTCTGGTAGTCGGCATCCAGGCCCAGGCTGATCGCCTTGGCGCCTTCCTCGAAGCTCGGCCCGGTGCCGTTGATGTCCTGTGACCAGGCCATGTTCGGCTTGAAGTTGATGCCGGCGATGACGTTCGGGTAATCGAGCACGCCACGCACGCGGTAGCCCCACGAACTGCTGGTGTAGAAGCCCTTGTTGTTGCACTCCTGCTGCGGGTTGCTGGCGGTCTTGGTGCCGGCAGCAGTGCCCACGCACACCGACTGGTCGAGCAGTTCGCCGGCGCCAAAGGTCGGGCTGCGGCCGAAGCGCAGGTCGCCCACCGAGTTGCCGATGCCACTGATGTGGTCGTAGCCCACCTCGCCCACCAGGGTCAGGCGTTCGGCGCCCAGCACCTGGTCGAAGAACTGCGTGGCGGTGACCTGTACCTGGGTGAACGGCAGGCGCTTGTAGCCTTCGATGGCTGCGCCCGGCGCATTCACCGCCTGGCCGTCGACGAATACCGGCGACACCGCGGTGGCCACGCCGTTGACCAGCCCCACCTGATTGACCGCCGCGAGGTTCAGGTCGGCGGTATTGATCTGCATCGGCATGTTCGGCCGGTAGCTGACCTCGCCGTTGAGCGCCACGCCGCCGAGGTTGGTCTGGAAGCTCAGGCCATACAGGCGGATGTCTTCGGGGTAGTCGACGAAGTAGCTCGCACCACGCACGCGGCTGGCGGTGGTCAGCGCGTTGGAGGCGCCGGCGTAGGTGGTGCGGGTGAAGCTCAGGAAGGGGTTGCGGCTGTGATAGTTCATCACGTACGCACCCACCTCGGTGTCATTGAAGTCCGGCAGGAACCAGCGCATGGCCAGGCCGAACTGCCCGGAGTCGCCCGGCTCGTGGTCGTCGGTGCGCGGGATGTAGGCGTTGGCGCGGTTGCCGGCGACATCCAGGATGGTGCCGGCGTTGGCGCGCGGGTCGTTGGGCGCGAAGTCGGGGCCGGCGATCACCAGGCGGTCGTCGCAGCCCTTGGCCACGGCGTCCACGGAGAAGAAGGTGCCGCAGTTCTCGGTGATCGTCTTGTCCCACTTGATCTGGTAGAAGGCCTCGGCGGTGACGTTCTCGGAGAGGCCCTGGGAGAAGTACAGCAGCTGGATCGGCACCAGCGCTTCCTTCACCTCGGCGCCGGGGCGGCGCAGCGCCGAGACGTCCACCGGGTTGATGGAGTTGATCGAGTTGGGAATGAAGGTGCTCTCGCCCCAGCTCACCACCTGCTTGCCGAAGCGCACGTTGCCCGGCCGGTCGCCCAGCTGGTAGTTGTGGTAGACGAAGGCGTCGAGGAGTTCGCCGCCCGAGGCCTGGGCCGACTGGTCGCGGCCATGGTCGTCGATGTTGTAGTAGCGCAGGTCCTCGTCCTTGAGCTTGAAGTCGTACCAGTACTTGCCGCGCAGGAAAGCAC
The DNA here is from genome assembly GCF_014852215.1 of Pseudomonas sp. PDM19. NCBI lineage: Bacteria > Pseudomonadati > Pseudomonadota > Gammaproteobacteria > Pseudomonadales > Pseudomonadaceae > Pseudomonas > Pseudomonas sp. PDM19. The sequence continues at coordinate 1,327,964 of NZ_JACVBG010000001.1, forward strand.
CGGAGTCGCCGTACTTGAGTTCGAGGTCGTGGGTGCCCTTGAAGATCTTCGAGAATACGTCGCCCTTGCTGAAATTCAGCCGGCCATCGTCGGCGGTGCGTGAGGCGGCCTTGCCCTTGGCGCCGACCACGTTGTAGTTGGAGACGAAATTAGGGTCGGGATTGTTCAGCGCCCAACTCATGCCCAGGGACAGCGACGAGTCGAACTGGCCTTCGATTTCCCCGATATTGAAGTTCACGGCGTGTGCGCAGGGTGCGCTCGCCAGGGCGATGGCCAGCGCCAGCGCCTGCGGTCGAAAGTGTCCGCGCATTGTTATTGTTGGCATGCGGTACTCCAGGTGGTCCAGGTGTTGGAGTGCGCATGCTGGCAGTGCGCAAGGCCCGCCAAAACCGCCCGATCAGGTGATTTTCATCCTCACCCGTGCAGGTGATCCCGGCTTTTTTCCGCGCTACCCGGCAGCGTTCCCGCGCGCCTTTCCCCTGGGGCGGGCTGACCCCGCGATACCCCCCGTAACACCCCTGGACATCGCCCGCTCACGACCATCCGGCGAACCACCCCAACGGGTGATTTGCACCCCATCCCTTGCCGCGTTCAATGGCGCCCTGTGCCCGGCCACCTGCGCCAGGGCCTGCAAACCACAACAACAAGCATCACGGAGAACCGTGCTATGACCCGCAAACGCAGCTGGCTGCCGCGGCTCGCCCTGGCCGTCGGCCTGCTGGCTGGAGTCGGCGCCCAGGCGGCCGACAAACCGAACATCCTGGTGATCTTCGGCGACGACATCGGCCAGACCAACATCAGTGCCTATTCCCAGGGCGTGGTCGGCTACCGCACGCCGAACATCGACCGTATCGCCAAGGAAGGCATGCTGTTCACCGACTACTACGCGGAGAACAGCTGCACCGCCGGGCGCTCGACCTTCATCACCGGCCAGGCCTCGCTGCGCACCGGGCTGACCAAGGTCGGCGTGCCGGGCTCGCCGGTCGGCCTGCAGGACCGTGACATCACCCTGGCCCAGGCGCTCAAGGGCCAGGGCTACGCCACCGGCCAGTTCGGCAAGAACCACCTGGGCGACCGCGACGAGTACCTGCCGACAAAGCATGGTTTCGACGAGTTCTTCGGCAACCTCTACCATCTCAACGCCGAGGAAGAGCCCGAGCGTCCGTACTGGCCCAAGGACCCGAGCAACCCCTTCGTCCAGCACTTCTCCCCGCGCGGGGTGATCCACTCCTACGCCGACGGCAAGATCGAGGACACCGGCGCGCTGACCAAGAAGCGCATGGAGACCATCGACGACGAGACCACCCAGGCGGCAATCAACTTCATCGACAAGCAGGCCAAGGCCGACAAGCCGTTCTTCGTCTGGATGAACACCACGCGCATGCACCTCTATACCCACGTGCGCGATTCGATGAAGGGCCAGAGCGGCATGCCCGGCAACGAGTACGCCGACGGCATGCTCGAGCACGACGGCGACGTCGGCAAACTGCTCAAGACCCTGGATGACCTGAAGCTCACCGAAAACACCATCGTCATCTACACCACCGACAACGGGCCGAACCGCTTCACCTGGCCGGACGCCGCCACCTCGCCGTTCCGCAACGAGAAGAACTCCAACTACGAGGGCGCCTTCCGCGTGCCGGCGATGGTCCGCTGGCCGGGGCACATCGAGGCGGGACAGGTCTCCAACGGGATGTTCTCCGGGCTGGACTGGTTCCCCACCCTGCTCTCCGCCGTCGGCGTGCCCGACGCCAAGGACAAACTGCTCAAGGGCTGGGCGCCGGTTGCCGGCGGCACCAGCTACAAGGTCCACCTGGACGGCTTCGACCAGCTCGCCTTCCTGACCGGCAAGAGCCCGAAGAGCGCGCGCAGCGAGTTCTATTACTTCAACGACGACGGCCAGCTGGTGGCCATGCGCTTCGGCGACTGGAAGGCGGTGTTCTGCGAACAGCGCAAGCCCGGTGGCTTCGAGGTGTGGAGCGAGCCCTTCGTCTGCCTGCGGATTCCCAAGCTGTTCAACCTGCGCATGGACCCGTACGAGACCGCCGACATCGTCTCCGACCAGTACAGCGACTGGCTGGTGAAGAACGCCTACCTGCTGGGCATCGCCACCATGAAATCCGCGCAGTTCCTGCAGACCTTCGTCGACTGGCCGCCGAGCCAGCGCCCGGCCAGCTTCACCATCGACCAGGTGCAGCAGGCCGTGTACCAGAAGATCGCCGAGAAGGCCAGGCAGCAACAAGCCGCCGCCAAGCCCTGAGCCACCACCACACCCCTCCGTTACGAGGGGTGTGGTGCTTCACCGCGCACTGTACAACCCCAGGCGTGACCGCACGGAGCCCCCTCTTGGACATTCGCACCCCGCTCCTGGACCTGGAGCGCAACCTCTGCCGCGTCGTGCTGGGCCAGGAAACGGTGATCCGACAACTGCTCATCGCCCTGCTCGCCGACGGCCACCTGCTGCTGGAAAGCCTCCCGGGGCTGGCCAAGACCCGCACGGTCAAGGCCCTGGCGCAACACCTGCACGGCAGGATGAGCCGCATCCAGTTCACCCCCGACCTGCTGCCCTCGGATATCACCGGCGCGGAAACCCTCCACGCCCACGGCGGGCATGCCGAAATCCAGTTCCAGCCGGGCCCGCTGTTCGGCAACCTGATCCTCGCCGACGAAATCAACCGCGCGCCGGCCAAGGTCCAGGCGGCGCTGCTCGAAGCCATGGAAGAACGCCAGATCACCTGCGCCGGCCGCAGCTACCCGCTGCCCGAGCTGTACCTGGTGCTCGCCACGCAGAACCCCATCGAACAGGAAGGCACCTACCCGCTGCCCGAAGCGCAGCTGGACCGTTTCCTGATGAAACTCAAGCTCGACTACCCGGCGCCCGAGCACGAGGAAACCATGCTGCGCCTGCTGCGTGCCGAAGGTTGCGGCGGTGCGCGTGCCCGCGAAGCCGTGGAGCCGCTGGACGCGGAGATTCTGTTGGCGGCACGGGAGCAGGTCGCCGCCATCGAAGTGGCGCCGAGCATCGACCGTTACCTGGTGGACCTGATGCGCGCCAGTCGCCGCCCCGCCGATTACGACGCGCAACTGGCGCGCTGGATCGAGGTTGGCTGCAGCCCGCGCGGCGCCATCAGCCTGGACCGCGCCGGACGCGCCCACGCCTGGCTGGAAGGCCGCGACCACGTCCTGCCCGACGACATCCACGCGGTGCTGCTGCCCGTCCTGCGCCATCGCCTGTTGCTCAGCTACGAGGCGGTGGCCGAGGGCATTGATACCGACGCCGTGCTCTGCCGGCTGCGCGACCATGTCGCCATTCCCGCCTGAGCGCCGCGCCGACGGTCTGGCCTACGCTGACCTCGGCCGCCTGCTGGCCCTGGAAATGCCCGCGCGGCGCCTGGGCGCACGCATTACCCGCCTTGCCGCCGCCAGCCTGATCGGCCAGCACGCTTCGACCCTGCGCGGGCGCGGACTGGACTTCCAGGAGCTGCGCCATTACCGACCCGGCGACGACCTGCGGCGTCTCGACAGCCGCGCCAGCCTGCGCCACGGCACGCCGCTGGTACGCAGCTTCAGCGAGGAGCGCGAGCGCCCCGCGCTGATCTGGGTCGACCAGCGCATGGACATGTTCTTCGGCTCGCGGCGCTACCTGAAATCCACCCTGGCCGTAGAACTGGGCGCGCTGCTGGCCTGGAGCGCGCTGCACGGCGGCGACCGGGTCGGCGGGCTGGTGTTCGGTGACCGCCATGAAGAGCGCCTGCGCCCCACCCGCAACCCGGCCGGCATTCGCGCCTTCTGCGCGGCGATGCTGCGGCACAACCATGCACTGTCTGCTGATAGCGCCCCGGCGAACGGCGCGCGGCTGAACCCGTTGCTGGAAACGCTGCTCAGTGGCCCGGAGCGTGGCGGGCAGCTGTATCTGATCAGCGACTTCTCGGGCTGCGATGAGCGCACCCGTGACCTGCTGCAGCAACTGCGTCGGCGCCACCGGATTCTCGCTTTGCAGGTACAGGACCCGCTCGCCCTTCAGCTGCACGGCGACACGCCGCTGAGCCTGAGCGATGGCATTGGCTGGCTGGACCTCGACCTGCGCCGCAGGACTGTGCGCCATCCCATGCAGGACTACCTCCGTGGTCGCCTGGACAGCGTGGCGGAACACCTGCGCCTGGCCCAGGTGCCGCTGCTGCGCCTGAGCACCGCCGAAGCGCCGCTGGACCAGTTGCGCCGCGAACTGCTGCGCCCCGGAGTCCTGGCATGAACAGCGTGGCCCCGGACCTGCGGCAATTGCAGGAGTTGCCGCTGCCGCCGCTGCCTTCCTACTGGCCGCCGGCCTGGGGTTGGTGGGTGCTGCTGATGGTCCTGATCGTCGTGGCGGCATTGCTCGGCCTGCGGCGTTACCGACGTTGGCGCGGCCAGCAGTACCGGCGTGAAGCCCTGGCACAACTCGATCTCCTGGCGCTGCAAGCTGCGGAACAGCGGCGCGAGCTGGCCTCGCTGCTCAAGCGCTGCGCGCTGTCGATCCCCGAACTGCGCAATCGCCACGCGGAAATCACCACGCTGAACGGCCCGGCCTGGCAGGCCTTCCTGCAACGGCACTGCCCGTGGCCGCTGGCTTCCGATCTCGCGGAACGCCTGGCGCAGCTCGCCTACGCCCCTTCTGCGCAACTGCAGCGCTGGCCGCAAGCGGACTGGGACGCCCTCTTCGCCCAGGTACGCCTCTGGCTGGAGGCTCACCGTGTGGCAGCTTGATTACCCCTGGGTGCTGGCCCTGTGGCCGCTGGGCCTGCTGGCGATCTGGCTGCTGCCCGAGCAGCGCGTGGCGCGCACGGCATTGCGCGTGCCGTTCTTCAGCGAACTGCGCCGCGTGCATCACGCACCCTTGGGCAAGGCTGCCGCACGCTGGCAGGGCTGGCTGAACCAGCTCAACTGGTGCCTGTTGCTGCTCGCCCTCGCCCGCCCCGCCTTTTATGAACCGCCGCAGATGCTGGTCGAGCCGGCGCGCGACCTGGTGCTGGCCATCGACCTGTCGCAATCCATGGCCACCCGCGACTATCGCGACCCCCAGGGCCGCCAGCTGGACCGGCTCACGGCAGTGAAACAGGTGCTGCACGACTTCATTGCCCGGCGCAGCGGCGACCGTCTCGCCCTGGTGGTGTTCGGCAGCGGCGCCTACGTGCAGGCCCCGCTGACTCGCGATCACAAGACCCTGTTGCGCCTGCTGGACGACAGCGCCATCGGCATGGCCGGGCCGGATACCGCCATCGGCGATGCCATCGGCCTGAGCCTGCGCGTGCTGGACGGGCCGGCGTTGCGTGCACAGCAGATCGTGCTGCTCACCGACGGCAGCGACAACGCCAGTGCCGTTCCTCCGGAGCGCGCGGTGGAACTGGCGGTGCAGCGCGGCGTAGTGCTACAGGCCATCGCCATCGGCGACAGTCGCGGGCAGGGTGCGGAGAAAGTCGACAGCGAGCGCCTGCAAGTCCTGGCCGAGACCACTGGCGGACGCTTCTTCCGTGCCGAAGACAGCCGGGCACTGGCCGACGTCTACGCCGAACTGGACCGCAGCGCTCCGCACCCACAGCCACGGCTGGGTCCCCGCCCGCGCCATGAAGGCTTCTACTGGCCGCTGGGCCTGGCCCTGCTGCTGACCTGCTGCGGCCATCTGCTGGCCGCCCGCGCCGTGCGCCTGCCCAGCCTGCGGAGAGCCTGAATGCCATTCCATCGACCGCTCTGGTTACTGCTGATCGTCGTGGCGCTCCTGCTGCTGCAGCTCTGGCGCCGTCGTCAGGACCTCGGTCGACGGTTGGCAGAACGCATCGCACCGCACCTGCTGCAACATCTGCTGCTCGATCAGCCGGGCGCAGGCCGGCTCGCCCCGGCGCACCTGCTGACGCTGTTCCTCTGCCTCGGCGCAGTGGCCGTTGCCGGCCCCATCTGGCCGGGGCACACAGCTGACCTGGCCGATGATCGCGGCCTGCTGATCCTCGCCGTCGAACTGTCGCCCAGCATGGATGCACCGGACCTGCGCCCCACCCGCCTCGAAGCCGCCAAGCGCAAGCTGCACGATCTGCTCAGGGATCGCCAGGGCGCGCCCACCGCGCTGATCGCCTATGCCGGCAGCGCACACCTGGTGCTGCCGCCCACCGACGACCCCGGCCTGCTGGAAAGCTACGTCCAGGCGCTGTCCACCGCCCTGATCGAAACACCCGGCAGCGACCTGCGTGGCGTCCAGCATCTGGCCGCGAACCTTTCGGAGGAAGCGGGCACGCCCGCCAGCCTGGCGCTGTTCGCCGACAATGCGGACCCTCGCGAACTCAACGACCTGCAACGCCACGCCAGCGATGCGCTGCAATGGCTGCTGGTGGATTGCAGCGCGGCGCCCTCAGGCCGCTCCGCCTCCCTGACCGAACTGGCCAGCGCCCTGGATGCCGGCCTGCGCGCACTGAGCCCGGACGACAGCGACGTGCGCTGGATCGGCCAGCAAGCCGTGCGGCACTTCCAGGCCCGCCAGGAAGCTGCGCAAGGTTCGCGGGAAGTCGGCTACTGGCTGTGCTGGGCGCTGCTCCCGCTGGTGCTGCTCAGCCTGCGCCGTGGTTGTAGGGTCCACTGGCTGGGGGCTGCGCTGTTGGCCCTGGGCGCTGCCCTGCCAAGCCCGCCCGCCATGGCCGCCAGTTGGCTGGACGCCTTCGCCAGTCCGGACCAGCAAGGCCGCTGGGCCCTCCAGCATGGACGCCCGGCACTGGCCGCCGAGCGCTTCGACGATCCCTACTGGAAGGCACTGGCGACCTATCAGGCAGCGGACTACGCCGGCGCCCTCGCGCTGTTCTCCCGTCTCGACACGGCCGAGGCGCAGTTCTACGCAGGCAATTGCCAAGCCCGACAATACCGCCTCACCGAGGCCATCAAAGCCTATCGCCGGGCCCTGGCCTTGAAGGCCGACTTCCCCGAAGCCCGCGCCAACCTTGCGCTGGTGGAAGCGCTGGAAAAGGACCGCGAAGACGCCGCGCAAAACGCACCCAAGCAACGCGGCGACGATGAGGTCATCGACGACTCGGCGGACAAGGGCCGCAGCATTGCCCAGCCCTCGGGCCAACGACCGGCCGACGAGCACTGGCTGGACAGCCTGCAGACCTCTCCCGCCGCCTTCCTGCGCAACAAGTTCCGCGCGCAGGGCAGCCACATCGGGGAGGACAGGCCTTGAAGCGGGTCCTGCAGTTTCTGCTGATGCTGCTCGCCACAGCCGCGTATGCAGACGGACCACAATTGCGCGTCGAAGCCCAGCTCATCCCCGATTCCAAGGTAAGTCTCGGCGCGACGCTGGCGCTGCAACTGGACGTACTGACGGACACCTGGTTCACCGCCGCGCCGCAGCTCCCTGCCCTGCAACTGCCAGGCACCCGCGTGGCCGAGCCAGCCGGCTCCCCCGTGCACCTGACGGTGGAGCGTGACGGGCAGACCTTCTTTGGCCTGCGTTACCAGTACCGGATCACGCCCCGTCAGGCGCAGCGTTTCGAGATTCCCGCGCTCCAGGTCAGCGCACAGGTCGGGCAAGCCACGGCCACGCTTCACGCCAACAGCCGGCCGTTGAGCTTCGGGGTATCGCCCGCACCGGACGACGGCGCCCGCCTGGTCGCCGACTCGGTGCAACTGCAGCAGGTTCTGCGACCGCCCGTGGCTGCATTTCAGGTGGGCGACAGCCTGGAGCGCCGCGTCGAGCTGCGGGTACGGGGCGCGCCGATGGAGCTTTTGCCTCCCGCCGAATTCGCCGCCGTGGAAGGCACCCGCCAGTACCCGAACCCCGTCCGACTGCAGGAGCTCGACGACGGGCGCGGCCACAGCGATGGAGCGCTGCGTGTCGACAGCGTCGCCTATCAGTTCGAGCGCGCGGGACGCATCGAGTTGCCGCCGCTGGAACTGCGCTGGCGGCAAGCCAGCAACGGCGAACTGCACGTGGAGCAGCTGCCGGGCCTGACGTTGGAAGTGGCCGCACCACCGCCTTCGGTGAACCACAGGACGTGGCGCGATCGATTGGGGCTGTGGATCGAGCGTCACGCGCTGGTGGGCCTGCTGCTGGTCGGCAGTCTGGCGCTGGGCTGGCACTGGCTGGCCGTGCCCGCCGCGGCGGCCCTGCGATGGCTGCAGCGCCTCGTCAGCCGGCTGCGCCAACGCTACCGGCATTCGGAACATCGGGCCTGGCGTCGGCTGCACCGGCAACTGCAGCAGCGGCCTGCGCGGCTGGATGGTCTCTACCTCTGGCTGCAGAGGCAGCAGGTGCAATCGGCCGAACTGCAACGAACCCTGCGTCTGCTGTACGGCAGTACACCCGATGCCGAACGGGGCCTGCGCGTGCTGCGTGGACTGCTGCCAGAACTGCGCCGTCAGCGTGGCGAACGGCAACCCCGTCCGCCTGCGTTGCGCAAGCTCAACCCCTAGCCTTCCGCGGCCAGCAACTCTACCGCCACATCGCGGAACTGCCGCACCACGCGGCTCTCGTTATCCGGGTTGTAGACCAGGGCGAGTGCCACGGTGCGCTCCTGGCGCGGGGTTTCCAGCTCGAGGAAGCACACCGGCGCCGATGAGTTGCGCGCATGCAGCGCCGGCACCAGCGCCACGCCCAGACCGCACGCCACCAGGCTGATGGCCGCCTGCACCTGGGTGGTGGAATGCACCAGTTGCGGCACGAACCCCGCCGCCTGGCAAAGCTGCAACAGCACGTAGTGCAGGCCCTCGGTGTGCGGGTAATCGATCAGCGGCTGGTCGGCGACTTCCGCCAGGTGCACGCGGCTGCGCCCACTCTGGGCCAGCGGGCTGTCCTGCGGGACCACCAGCATCATCGGCTCCCACACCAGCGGGATCAGCTTCAGCGCCGTCGGCTGCGGCAGTGGGAAACGCACCAGACCGACATCGGCGCCGCCATTCTCCACCAGTTCCAGCACGCCGCTGGAAGGCAGCTCGCGCAGCTCCAGGGCAATGCCCGGATAGCGCTGGCGGAACTCCGGAATCAGCTGTGGAATCAGCGAAAGCGTCGCCGAGCCGACCGAACCCAACGTCAATTGCCCGCGTTCCCCGGCCCCTGCCTCAAGCGCGTAACGCCGCGCCTGCTGCAAGTGCAGCAACACCTTGCGCAGCTCCGGCAGGACCGCCTCGCCGGCTTCGGTGAGGGCCACCTGGCGCGTGGTGCGCTCGAACAGCGGCAGGCCGATCTCCTCCTCCAGCTTGCGGATCGACACCGACAGCGGCGGCTGGGACATGTGCAGGCGCTCGGCGGCCTCGCGGAAGTTCAGGGTCTCGGCCAGGGCGAGGAACTGGTGAATCTGGCGCAGCTCCATACTGATACTCCATATGTATCAATCGTTCTCCAAATAATATTGGATGAGTACGAGCCCTGCCCATAGCCTGACCCCACTCGACGACAACAATCCCAACAGGAGAGTGGTGCATGGCGCACAACGAAATCGCCCTCGGGCAAGGCTACTACTGGCAGCAGATCGAAGCCGGCCAGCGTTTCCGCACCTTCCGCCGGACCGTCACCGAGGCCGACCTGATCGGCTTCGTCGGCGTCACCGGGCAGACCGAAGTCATCTTCATCGACAGCACCTTCAACGGCGCCATCCAGGGCCGCCCGGTGCCGGCTGCGCTGAGCTACAGCCTGATCGAAGGCATCCTCATGCAGACCATGCTGCAAGGCACCGGCCTGGCCCTGCTGGAACTGCACAAGAGCGTGAAAGGCCCGGTGGTCGTAGGTGACACCCTGGAAGCCGTGGTGGAGATCGAGGACGTCCGCCCGACCTCGAAGAACAACCGCGCAGTGGTCACCTCCCGCGTCTTCGTGCTCAACCAGCGCGAGGAAACGGTGATGGAGTACCAGGTCAAGCGCCTGCTCGCCGGCCGCCCCGAGCGGAGTGAAGGCTGATGCTCGTAGCCCTCGACTTCCGCGCGCTGCCGGCGCGGCACGAGGCCTTGCGCGAGGAGCTGCGCAGCTTCCTCGCCGAGCGCCTGCGGGACTATCCCACTGACCTGCGGGCGCGCAGCTGGCAAGGCTTCGACGCCGACTTCAGCCGTGCCCTGGCCGAGCGCGGCTGGGTCGGGCTGACCCTGCCGCGCGAGTATGGCGGCGCCGGCCTCGACCCGCTGGCGCGCTTCGTGGTGGTGGAAGAACTGCTCTGCGCCGGCGCGCCGGTAGCCGCGCACTGGATCGCCGACCGCCAGAGCGGCCCGCTGCTGCTGCGCTTTGGCAGCGAACAGCAGAAGCGCCAGCACCTGCCGGCGATCTGCCGTGGCGAGCAGTTCTTCTGCATCGGCATGAGCGAACCGAACTCCGGCTCGGACCTGGCCAGCGTGCGCACCCGCGCCGAAGCCAATGCCGACGGCTGGCTGCTCAACGGGCAGAAGATCTGGACCACCTACGCCCAGCACAGCCACTACATGATCGCCCTGGTGCGCACCTCCGGCAGCGCCCAGGACCGCCATCGCGGGCTGTCGCAGGTGCTGGTCGATCTGTCGCTGCCGGGCGTGAGCATCCGCCCGATCCGCGACCTGACCGGCGCCGAGCACTTCTGCGAAGTGTTCTTCGACAACGTGCAGCTGCCGGCCTCGGCACTAGTCGGTGAGGAAGGCGATGGCTGGAAACAGGTAACCGCCGAGCTGGCTTTCGAGCGCAGCGGGCCGGAGCGCATCTACTCCAGTATTGCCCTGCTCGATGCCTGGCTGGACTGGCTGCGCACCGACCCGCAGGCAGGCCAGGAACGTCTATTGGGCCAACTGCTGGGCGAGCTGATGGTGCTGCGTGCGCTGTCGGTCAGCCTCGCCGCACAACTGGCGGACGGCCGCAGCCCGGTAGTGGAAGCGGCGCTGGTGAAGGACCTGGGCACCAGCTTCGAACAATCCATCCCGACCCTGCTCGGCGACCTGCTGGGCGCGGTGCAGGGCGCCGCCGTCCCGCACCTGCTGCAACGCACCCTGGCCTACCTGGAACGCATGGCCCCGGTGTTCTCTCTGCGCGGCGGCACCCGCGAAATCCTCCGCGGCGTGATCGCCCGCGGCCTCGGCTTGCGATAGGAATCCCCATGAGCCTCGACAACCTCATTCTCGACGCCTTCGGCCAGTGGCTCGAAGGCGAAGTCAGCGCCGAGCGCGTGCGCCGCATCGACCTGGGCGAGCCCGCCGACGGGCTGTGGCGTTCGCTGGCCGAACACGGCTTCGCCGACCTGCTGCTGCCCGAGGAACTCGGCGGCGCGGCGGCCAGTGCCGAAACCGCCTGCCACCTGCTGTTCGCCGCTGGCGGCGCGGCCCTGCCGCTACCGCTCGCCAGCACCTGGTGGGCGCGCCTGGCGCTGGCCGAGGCCGGCCTGGCGCTGCCCGAAGGGCCCATCGCCCTGGCCAATGGCGAACGCGCTGGTCAGGGCCTGCGCTGCCATGCGGTGCCGTTTGCCGCGCAATCCCGCTGGGTATTGGCGACGCTGCCGGAAGACGCCTGGCTAATGCCGGTGGATGGCGCACAACGGCGGGCGGATGGCGTTCACGCCAGCAGCACCGAGGAACTGCATTGGCCGAGCCTGCCGGAGAACGCCCAGCGCCTGCCGCCAAATCGTGACTGGCGCGCCCTCGGCGCGACCTTCAGCGCAGCGCTGATCGCCGGCGCCGCCGAGCGGGTACTGCAACTGACCCTGGACTACGCCACTACCCGCCAGCAGTTCGGCAAGCCGGTCGGCGGCTTCCAGGCCATCCAGCAACAGATCAGCGTGCTCGCCGAGGAAGTCTTCGCCGCGCGCATGGCGGCGCAACTGGCGCTGCGCGGGTCGACATGGCCGCAAGGCATCCCCGCCGCCGTGGCCAAGGCCCGCTGCAGCGGCGCGGCGGTGCGCATCTGCACCATCGCCCATGCCGTCTTCGGCGCCATCGGCGTCACCGAGGAATGCGACCTGCAGCTCTACACCCGCCGCCTGTATGCCTGGCGTGCGGACTTCGGCAGCGAGGCGCACTGGCAGCCGCTGATCGGCCGCGCAGCCCTGCGGGAGAGCGGCGACAGCCTGGCCTTCCTGCGTCGCCACCTGCCCGCAGCCTGAGCCGTACCCCTCAGAACCGTGCTTCTCATAACCGTGCTTCTCAAAACAATGACAATGGAGAACACCGATGGCCCACCTTCTCAGCCAACCGCATCGCGCCGCTTCAACGAGCGCGGCTGCCAGCGCCCGGCCCATCGCCTGGCGCACCATCATCGCCGGCAGCGTCGGCAACACCGTGGAATGGTTCGACTGGACGGTCTACACCGCCTTCGCGCTCTACTTCAGCCACCAGTTCTTCCCCTCGGACAATGAGACCACCGCCCTGCTCGCCTCCTTCGCGGTGTTCGCCATCGGCTTCGCCATGCGCCCGCTGGGCGGCTGGCTGATCGGCATCTTCAATGACCGCGCCGGGCGCAAGGCGGCGCTCAACCTGACCATCCTGATGATGGCGCTGCCCTCGCTGCTGATCAGCCTGATGCCGACCTATTCCACCATCGGCATCGCCGCGCCCGTGCTGATGGTAGTGGCGCGCATGGTCCAGGGGCTCTCGGTAGGCGGCGAGTACGGCGCCGCCGCGACCTTCCTTGCCGAATCGGCGCCGGCGAGCCAGCGTGGCCTGTACTCGGGTTTCTTCTTCGCCAGCATCGCCCTCGGGCTGCTGTTCGCCTCGGGCCTGGCCTGGGTGCTGAGCCAGTGGCTGAGCCGTGAACAGCTGATCGACTTCGGCTGGCGCATTCCGTTCTTCATCGGCGGCCTGGGCAGCCTCGCCGGCTTCTGGATTCGCCATGGTGTCGACGAGACCGCGGCCTTCCGCAAGAGCCAGGAGCAGCGCCGCGGCCAACGCATCGAGCAGCCGCTGCGCACCCTCTGGCGCGAGCATCCGGAAGCCGTGAAACGCCTGGTCGGCATCAGCCTGCTGGGGGCCTTCGCCTTCTACCTGTTCGTCAGCTACCTGCCGGTCCACGCCATCCGCACCCTCGGCGTGGAGCCGGGTACTGCCTATGCCGCCAGCAGCCTGGCGCTGGTGGTGTTCATGATTTCCCAGCCGCTGTTCGGCTGGCTGTCCGACCGCATCGGCCGCCGCCCGCAGCTGATCGTCTTCGCCCTGGGCTACGCCGTCCTGCTCTATCCGGTGGTGCGTTCCATGGAGGCCTCGTTCACCTCGATCCTCGCCGTCGAGCTGTTCGGCCTATTGCTCTACGGGCTGTACTCAGCCATCGCCCCGGCGATCAAGTCGGAGCTGTTCAGCACCGATATCCGCGCCCTGGGCATCGGCCTGCCGTACAACCTGGTGGTGGCGATCTTCGGCGGCACCACGCCCTACCTGATGACCTGGTTGCAGAGCCGCGGCCACGAGCAGTGGTTCCTGGTCTACGTCTCGATCATGGCGGTGATCACCCTGGTGGCCTTCGTGCGCATGCCCGAAACCCGCGGCAAAGACCTGCACTGAAGCCCCGCAGCGAACTGGAGAGAAGCATGAGCAACACTCAACAGCACGGCCCGCTCTCGGGCCTGCGCGTCCTCGACCTCTCGCGGGTCCTTGCCGGGCCCTGGGCCACGCAGATACTCGGTGACCTGGGGGCGGACGTAATCAAGGTCGAGCGCCCCACCCGGCGCGACGACACCCGCACCTGGGGCCCACCCTTCCTGGAAGACAGCAGCCCCACCTGGGACGCCGCCTACTACTTCTGCGCCAACCGCAACAAGCGCGCCATCGCCGTGGACTTCGGCCACCCCGACGGCGCGGCGCTGCTGCGCCGGCTGGCCACCTCGGCAGACATACTGGTGGAGAACTACAAGGTCGGCACCCTGGCGCGCTATGGCCTGGATTACGCCGCGCTCAAGGCACTGAACCCGAAGCTGATCTACTGCTCGGTCACCGGCTTCGGCCAGACAGGCCCCTATGCCGGGCGCGGCGGCTACGACTTCCTGGTGCAGGGCATGAGCGGGCTGATGAGCATCACCGGGCGCCGCGACGACGAACCCGGCGCCGGGCCGCTGAAGGTCGGCCTGCCGGTGAGCGACCTGTTCTGTGGCCTGTACGCGACCATCTCGATCCTCGCTGCGCTGAACCATCGCCACGCCAGCGGCGAAGGCCAGCACATCGATTGCGCGCTGCTCGACAGCCAGCTGTCGCTGATGGCCAACCAGGCGATGAACCATCTGGTCAGCGGGCAGGTGCCGCAGCGCCTGGGCAACGCCCACCCCAACGTGGTGCCGTATCGCGACTTCGCCTGCAACGACGACTACATCCTCGTCGCCTGCGGCTCCGACGGGCAGTTCCAGGCGCTGTGCCGCCTCCTCGGCCGTGACGACCTTGGCGACGACCCACGCTTCACCCGCAACCCTGGCCGCAGCCAGCACCGCCGCGAACTGGAAGTGGAACTGGCAAAAAGCATCTCCGGCTGGCATGCCGCCGACCTGCTGGCCGCCATGGAAAAGGCCGGCGTGCCCGGCGGCCCGATCAACAACCTGCAGCAGGCCCTCGCCGATCCGCAGGTACAGGCCCGCGGCCTGTTGCAGACCCTGACCCGGCAGGACGGCACCGAAGTCACCCTGCTCGGCTACCCGGCACGCTTCTCCGCCTCGCCGCCCACCTACCGCCTGGCGCCGCCGATGTTCGCCCAGGACACCGCGCAGGTACTGGCCGAGCAACTGGGGCTGGCCACCGAGCAACTGGCGGAACTGGCCGGCAAGGGGGCGATCGCTTTGGCCCAACCACTGGCCGAGCCCGTCTCGCGGGTGGGCTGAGCCGCCAACTTTGCATTCCCTCGCCTCGATCAATATGATGCATATATGTTTTGTAATGCTTCATAGCGAATTGCGTCAGAGAGAGGCGAGAGAATCATGGGCATCATCAACCTGGACGACGACCTGCACGACCAGTTGCGCCGAGCCAGCTCCGTGGCCTGCCGGTCGATCAACGCCCAGGCGGCGTTCTGGATCAAGATCGGCATGCTCTGCGAGCTGGAACCGACCCTGAGCTTCAACGAGATCATCACCCGCGAACTGCAGGAAGCCGGGGTCAAATACTCCGCCGCGGGAGGCGCCAAGTGACCAAGACTCCTGCGGAACTGGCACTGATGGCCGAATCCGGCCGGTTGCTGGCGAAGGTCTTCGGCTTCGTCGACACGCTGGCGCTGGAAGGCATGACGACCCTGGAAGTGAACGACCGGGTCGAGCGCTACATCGTCGATGAACTGCACGCGCGGCCGGCCAGCAAAGGCCAGTACGGCTTTGCCTACGTGCTCAACTCCTCGCGCAACCAGGTGGTCTGCCATGGCGTGCCGTCCGAGGCGGACCGCCTGCAGGACGGCGACATCGTCAACTTCGACATCACCCTGGAGAAAAACGGCTTCATCGCCGATTCGAGCAAGACCTACCTGATCGGCAATGTCTCCCCCGCTGCCCGGCGGCTGGTGGAGATCACCTACGAGGCGATGTGGAAAGGCATCCGCGCGGTGAAGCCCGGCGCGCGCCTGGGCGACGTCGGCCACGCCATCGAGCGGCACGCCCGGCAGCACGGCTACACCGTGGTCGAGGACTACTGCGGCCACGGCATCGGCCGCGAGATGCACGAGCCGCCGCAGGTACTGCACTTCGGCCGCCCGCGCACCGGGCAGGTGTTGCGCGAAGGCATGACCTTCACCATCGAGCCCATGCTCAACCAGGGCCATTCCGGGGTGAAAACCCTGGCGGACGAATGGACCGTGGTCACCCTCGACGGCAAGCTCTCCGCGCAGTTCGAACACACCGTGGCGGTGACCGCCACGGGCTTCGAAGTCCTCACGCTACGCCCCGAGGAGCGCAACGCCGGCTACTGATGCGCCGCTCAGCCGTCGGTGGAGCGGCTGAGCGCTTCCCAGTGGCTGATCTCCTCCTGCAGGGCTGAAAGCTTCTGCCGCACCAGCCCCAGCGCGTCGCTGCCCAGCAGCAGATGCCGTGGCGGCAGCGGCGCTTCGATCGCCGCCAGCATCGCTTGCGCGGCTTTCTGCGGGTCGCCCAGCTGCTTGCCGCTCTTTTCCTGCCGCGCCTGGCGCACCGGGTCGAACAGCGCGTCGTAGTCGGCGATGGAGCGCGGGCTGCGCACCATGGAGCGCCCGGCCCAATCGGTGCGGAAGGAACCCGGCGCCACGGCGGTCACCGCGATGCCGAAGCCCTCGACTTCCTTGCCCAGCGCGTCGCTGATCCCCTCCAGGGCGAACTTGCTGCCGCAGTAGTAAGCGATGCCCGGCATCGTGATGTAGCCGCCCATCGAGGTGATGTTGAGGATGTGCCCGCGCCGGCGCTGGCGCATGTAGGGCAGCACGGCCTGGAGCATCGCCACGGCGCCGAAGACGTTCACCTCGAACTGCCGGCGCATCGCCTCCAGTGGCGACTCCTCGAGAATGCCTTCGTGACCGTAGCCGGCGCTGTTCACCAGCACGTCCAGAGGGCCGACGCTGGCTTCGACTTCCTCGACCACGCCGGGGATGGCGTCGAAGTCGGTCACGTCGAGCAGGCGGCCGAAGGCCTGGCCGGGCGCCAGTGCTTCCAGTTCGGCGCGGGCCTGCTCGGTGCGTACCGTACCCACCACGCGATGTCCGGCGGCGAGCGCCGCGTGGGCCAGGGCCAGGCCGAAGCCGCTATTGGCGCCGGTAATCAGCAGGGTCTTGGGAGATGACATGGGGTGACTCCATTGCAGGGGGAATGAGTGCACAATACGCAGCCTCACCTCCCTTTCAGAGACCTCAAGCTCTGTCTTTATTGCCTGATTCTATGAATACCGATATCGACGCTCCCAGCAGTGACCAGGCGCGCATGGTCGCCCTGATCGCAGCACTGGCTCCGCAGGAGGGCTACAACCTCACCGCACTGCCAAGCGTGCGCCTGCTCCGCTCGAACCGACCGCTGGCGCGCACTCCGGTGCTCTACGATCCCGGCATCGTGATCGTCCGCCAGGGCTGCAAGCGCGGCTATTTCGGCGATGAAACCTACGTCTACGACGCACAGCACTACCTGGCCGTCGCGGTGCCGGTGCCCTTCACCATGGAAACCGACGCCACACCAGAGCGTCCGCTGCTGGCCATCTACCTGCACCTGGACTTCCAGCTCGCCGCCGAGCTGATGCTGCAGATCGACCAGCACAGCCTCCAGCTGGGCCAGCCACCCGCAGAAACCGCCCCGCGCAGCCTGTTCTCCAGCCCGATGGACCCGGCACTGACACAGTCCGTGCTGCGCTTCCTCGAAGCGCTGGGCGATCCGCTGGAGGCCGCCATCCTCGCGCCGGCCCTGCTGCGCGAGCTGTACTTCCGCGTGCTGACCGGCGCACAGGGCAATGCCATGCGCGCGGCGCTGGCCATGCATGGTCGCTTCGGCAACATTGCCAGGGCCCTGCAGCGCATCCATACGGACTACGCACAACCCATCGACCTGCCGCAGTTGGCCAGCGAGGCCGGCATGAGCGTTCCGTCATTCCACAGCCATTTCAAGGTCATTACCCGCACCTCCCCCATGCAGTACCTCAAGTGCACGCGGCTGCACCAGGCGCGGCTGCTGATCGTACGCCAGGGCATGACGGCTCAGGCGGCGAGCCTGGCCGTCGGCTACGCCAGCGCCTCGCAGTTCAACCGCGAGTTCAAGCGCCTGTTCGGCCGTACGCCCCTGGCGGAGGCGCAGCGCATGCGGGAGAACTTCGCGATTCCGCCGGCGCAGGAAGGTTCGGCTTTTGTCTCGTCCCACTGACCATCCACCGCCTTTCAGGCGATTGCTTCATCTGCCGATAATTCGAGCATTAATTGCTTGATAATTCACTTTCCAGCACTCTAAAGCCGATTATCCGCCAGAAGTTTCACTTAAAATGCAAGCTCCACCAGGAGCTCCGCATGAAACCGCTCGACACCTCCACTCGCACCGAAGGCAGCCCGTCATGACCTGCGCCCTCTCTCTCGAAGCGCTGGCCTACGACCATCAGGATGGCGAAGAAATCCTGCCCCACTGCCATCCCCAGGCGCAGCTGATCCACTCGATCTCCGGCGTGATGCTGGTCGGCGCGGCGCAGAAGAACTGGGTGGTACCGGCCGGCCATGCGCTGTGGGTGCCGCCGGGCAACGAGCACCAGATCCGCATGTTCGGCAACGTGCGCATGCGCACCCTGTTCATGCCCGCTTCCAGCTGGCCCTGGGGCGGCCAGCAGTGCCAGTTGATCGCGGTCACGCCGCTACTGCGCGAGCTGCTGGTGGCCGCCAGTGCGGTGCAGGCCGGCGATGGCAACGAGCACCGCCGCCGCTGCCTGCATGAGCTGCTGCTGGTGGAGATGGACGCGGCGCAAACGGTCGGCATCCACCTCGCCATGCCGCAGGACCCGCGCCTGCTGCGGCTATGCAACGCGGTGATTGGCGCACCGGCGGACGAGACCGGCATGGAAGACTGGGCGCAGCAACTGAACATGAGCAGCCGCACCCTCGCCCGCTTGTTCCAGCGCGAACTGGGGATGAACTTCGGCGACTGGCGCACCCGCGTGCGCATGGTCCTCAGCCTGCAACGCCTGATCGCCGGCGCCTCGGTGCTGGAAGTGGCGCTGGAGCACGGCTACCAGAGCCCGAGTGCGTTCTCGCAGACCTTCAAGCGGGTTCTCGGGCGGTTGCCCAGTCAGTATCGGGCGGAGCGGCTTTGAGCCTTAGCGTCCTATTTTTTCAACCCCGCCAAACTCCCGATTAGAACTCGGTTAGCCGCTGACTCGGCGGATCAGCTCTTCCTGAATCCGGGCAATCCGTTGGCGGCACGCCACTCCTTCACTGTGCGTGTAATTCCCTCTGCTGAGTCATCAGCCCCCGGCTCGGGGTAGTAAATCAAGTCGGAGCCAGCAGGGTGTTGGCTCACCTTTCGAAAGTGCAATAACAGCACATCAGCCATCTCATCAGATTCTGATGCATCCTCTTCAAAGAGGTCCTCTAGAAGTTGGATAAACTCAGCTTCCGTGTAGTCCGAGAAGCTTTCCTTCAGAATGTCGTACTTAGCCATGTGCTACTTGCTCTTTCTGTGCAGGGTGATGTGATTCCTTGGCGTGTTGACGCGGAGATTGTCTACGTCATAAACCTCGCCACCATCCGTAACTCTGTCCACGTGGTGCAACTCAAATGATTGCCTCCCGCCCACCATGTCAACTTCACGTACACGTGGGGCTTTGCCCTTCTGCATACGCTGAAGGTTCTTCCGGGTGGATTTAGCGACCAGCTCTGAGTCTTTCGCTACGGCCTTCCAAAGCGCCCTCCTGAACGAGTTAAAACTATTAAAGCTTTTCCCACGCAACTCATTAGCAACACTCGCTGGAATCGGCGCTCCGAGCCCTTCAGCTGCCCCTAGCAACCAGGTTCCAGACACATATTCCCCAGCACCTCTCACTGTCCCCGGCTCATGCCGGGCATTCATCACGATGTAGAGCGGAGCAATCCCGGAGCCTGCGGGGAACACGAGAATGAAGTCTCGATACTCAGGCGGGTAGATCGGGTTGACGATGAGGGTATCGGCCTGTTCCACAGGCGGGTAGATCGTGATCTGCGGCGCCTGGGGTGCAGCTTCCAAGGCTGGAATACCCAGGGTGTCGGCAGGATTGGCAGCAGGCGTCCAGATCAGCCCAATCCCATCCCCCAAGTCGGCAACCATCTGGCTACCAGTCGGTTCGAACTGAACAACGGGGATCATTTCCCACTCGCTGCGGAGCTGAGTGTTGAAGCCGTAGCCTTTCAGCTTGCCATCTGATTGCTGCTCTACACGAATGCGTACACGGGTTCGCCCCTGTCTCATTGTGCGAAGTTGCTCTTCCGTGTAGAGGGCGCTGTCCCCCAGGCTGGAAGGCCAGAGCATCGCAACAACGCCAAGGAGAGCGCCCCCGACAACGCCTCCCGTGAGGATGCCGCCACCAACTGCACGGCCACCAACTCCTGCCGCAACCTGACCACCACTGGCCACTGCTCCGCCAGCGGAAACGACGTCGCAAAGACCGCCACAGGATTCTTGCGGCCCTGCGGGAGCAAGCCCGCGCAATGCCAGGGAACCGAAACCTGCAGGGACGTTGCCGCTGATCTTCCTGAGCTGCACCTTGCCGTGATCGTCTGCCGCGCGGCCCCCTAGCAGTACGAGATTTCCGTAGTCGCTCGCATTGTCGACAGGAAACGCACCCGACGAGGTGCTGTAGTCGATCACCGAATCGGGCAGCTTGCTGCACTTGGCGAACACACACGCCGTACGCGGGAAAATTTGAGGATCAACAAACTTTGCTGTGCCAGCAGACGATGCAGGTGCCACGGAGTGTGCCGGCGAGCTCGTAGCCCCACCGCTAGCCGTCGTCGCGCCGCCCCGGCGCGATTGATAGGTTGCCGAATACAACGATGGGATAAAGCGCGCCCTGCACGCGCAACTGCTGAGGCTATCTAACGTACCGGCAACGATTCTGCCGTGACTTTTGATATAGGAAATCCCGCCAATGATCTGGTAGACCTTGCCGTCCTTGCCGCAGCTGACTCGGTCACCCTCCCGCGCATGTGCAATGCCGAACATCATGACGCGGGAGTCAGCTTCCAGCACCTGCCCCCCACACGTCGTCCTATCGCCCAACCGAATGAAGTGCCCAACCGCCATGTTCGTTCCCTGAGTGAAGGAATGGAGAAGCGAACATAGGCAGTTTGTTATTGGATCGAATGCAGGACTGGTCCTGAACTCCTGTCGGCCCTCACTTGCTCGATCTGTAGGAGCAAGGCGCGCATGAACTCCCCAACCTCCTTGCCCGGTTCGTTATGCGTCGACCTGAGCCCCTTCCTGGCGACCTGGGCACTTTAGCCCTGAGTCGCCAGGATCACGCATCCGAATTACTCGATACCGAAGCGGATGCTGTAGTCCACCTTGGTCCCGCGGCGGGCGGTGGCGCGCATCTGGTAGACCTGCACGCTGTAGGTCCCGGAGGCCGGCAGCTCGCCGCTCCAGTCCTGGCCGACGGCGCCGCTGCCCAGGGCGGTGGATTCGCCCGGTTTGTCGCCCGGCGCAAATACGTTGAAGTTGGCGTTGCTGCTACCGCTGACGCCGACTTTCATGTGCTGCCCGGCCTTGGCCGACAGGGTGTAGAGAACCGTGTCGTAGCCCTTGAAACTGCCTTTGACGGTGGTGCTGCTCGCGCCCTTGGCGAAGTGCACCGGGACGGTGGTGACGGTATCGGCGGCCAGCGCGAGTGCCGGGGTGGCACTGAGCAGGCAGAACAGCAGCAGGGAGGTTTTCATGGTGATCATCCTGTGGTCAGGGGTTGGAAATCATGAGGCCGCCAGCCAGGTCTGGCCGGCGAGGTAAGCGAGGAATTCGTTCAGCGGCATCGCCTTGCCGAACAGCCAGCCCTGGCCGTACTGCACGCCGCGCTGACGCAGGTACTGCAGCTGCTCGTCGGTCTCGACGCCTTCGGCCACCATCCGCAGCGCCAGCTGGCGAGCCATGGCGATGGTGTGGTCGGTCACCGGGCAAGGCGCGCCGTCCGACAGCGACTGGACGAAGGAGCGGTCGATCTTCAGCAGATCCAGTGGCAGGCGCCGCAGATACTGCAGGCTGGAGTAACCGGTGCCGAAATCGTCCAGGGCGATCGGGTGGCCCGCCTCGCGGCTTTGCGCCAGTGTCCGGTGCGCGGCGTCGATACTCAACAGGCAGCTTTCGGTCACTTCCAGCCAGATGCTGCCGGGATCGATGCCCGCCTGCTGCCGTGCTTCGACCAGGTGCGGCAGGAAGGTCCCGCTTGCCACGTCGAGTGCCGAGAGGTTGATCGAGACATGCTGCAACTGCCCCGAAGCGAGGCTGGCGCCCAGGTCGCGGCAGACCGTCGAGATCACCTGCGCGGTGATCGACTCGACCAGGCCACTGGATTCGGCCAGGGGCAGGAAGCTCTCAGGCAGGGTCACCGAGCCGTCCTTGCGACGCCAGCGCACGAGCGCTTCGGCGCCGATGCAGCGGCCATCGCGCAGGTCGAGGATGGGCTGGTAGAAGGCAGTGAACTCATTGTTCGCCACGGCCCTAGTCAACACTGCCAGTGGCGACAGATAGGCACGCACGCGACGTGCAACCACCCAGCACCACAGGCCGGAAAGCAGCAGAGCCAGCGGCGTGAGCATGAGCAGCTCACGCCACAGGTCGCGGACCAGGGCCTCGCGACTGACCGCAGCCACCGTCTGCCAGTTGCCATGGTTGACCCGCGTATAGAGGTAACCACCCCGCAGCGCAGAGTGCGGCTCGCTATGGATGCGCGTGAGGACCTGGGCAAAGCCGGCAGCCGGCGTGCCCAGCCAGTGCCCTGCCGGTGTGCCCAGGGCCAGGCTGACGCCGGGCGCGAGGGAGGTTTCGAGGAAGTGCTCGGGGTCGATCAGCAGGTTGAACGCCGCATCGCGCAAGGCCAGCATGGGTTTGGCTGGCGCCATGAACGGCTGCACGTTGATCGACACGCCCATGCCTTCGCGAGTGCGGAAGTCTTCCGGCCAACGCTCTGCCGGACGACCGACCAGGCCCCAGGAACTGCAGACGAACACCTCTTCTTCGACGTAGCCGACCGCCTTCACCGCCAGCGTGTCGATGGCCAGCAGACGCATCTGTTCGATGCCCTCCGCCGAGCAGGGCGGCAGCGGTGAGCGGTTCAGTTCGCGAAGCGTCGCGGCCGCCTGGGCGAAGGTACTGTCCGCCCGTTGCGAGGCGAGCCGGGCCAGCGTTTCCAGGCGTTCCGCGGTGTGTTGCACGACCAGATGCCAGGCCAGGTAGCCGGTGCCGGTCAGTACCAGAGCGACACCCAGCAGGCTGGCGATGGCGCCGGTCCTGACGATGCGAGCGCGACTCATGATGGGTCTCCAGAGGGCGCACGGCGTACGCCCGAGCGGAATGGTCGACTACCAGAGGTAGCGGTAGCCGAGGGTCAGCGACAGCGGTTGCTCGATTTCGTGGCCATTGGCGTAGTGGGCTTCGAGCATCAGCTTCTGGTGGGCGCTGACCAGCAGCGAACCGCCGGCGCCCAGTTCGGCGCGCGAACCCGGCAGCTGGTTGTCCAGCGCGTGGCCGTTGACCTTGACCGTGCTGTCGCCGGCCAGTTCGTCGATCCACGAGGCGCTGAGGTAGCCCTGCACCTGTGCGCCGGAGTCCAGTTGCCAGTTGCGCCCGGCGCGCCCGCCGGCCCGAGCCTGGACGGAGTCCACGGCGTCGCCATCCACTTCCAGTTGGTCGCTGCTGGTGTACTGCGGCCCTTGCAGGTGGGCGCCAGAAAGCTGTACCTGCGGCTCGACGAACCAGCCCTGGCCCAGTTGCACGGTGCGACCCAGCTCGACGCTGGCGCCGTAGGCGTCGGAGTCGTAGTGGCCGCGGACCTGGCCACCGGTGTTGGTCGGCACCTTCACTTCGCCGCGCAGGTGGTCGTACTTGAGTACCGAGTCCAGGTACCAGCCGTCTTCGCGCACGTAGGTGGCGTAGAGGCCGACGCTGCGGCTGTCGAGGTCGCCGGAGCTGTGCTCGCCGAAGTCCTGATCGGCATGGCCGGCCCCGAGCATGCCGCCGACGTAGAGGGTGCCGTCAGCCTGTTCGAAGGCGCGGTCGGCGCCGATCTCGGCCCCGCTCAGGCTCTGCTCGAAAGCACGGCTATCGCCGCTATCGACGTTCATCTTGCCGCCCATGGCGCGGGTCCACAGGCCGCCCTGGTCGTGCCCCTGGCGCAGTTCGCCGAGGCGGCGAGTCAGGGTGCCCAGTTCGCTCTGCCAGAGGTTGGCGGCGGCGCTCTGCATGCCCAATGCGGCGTTGGCGCCCTTGGACAGGCGCTGGGCCTGACTGGCCGGGTGCGATGCCGGGGTCAGTGTGCTCATTGCAATGGACGGGATACCCGTGGCGACGGCGGGTTGATTCGCCGGTGTCAGCGCCGTCATCGGCAGCGTATCGACCTTGGGCTGGGGCACCAGCTGAGGGCGCATCGAGGGGTTCAGCGCCGTCATGGGAATGCTCGAGCCATTGGGCTGCGGCACGAGTTGCGGGCGCAGCGACGGATTCAACGAAGTCATGGGCACGCTGCTGCCGTTGGGCTGGGGCACCTTCTGCGGTGGTATCGAGGGGTTGAGCGCCGTCATCGGGATGCTGCTGCCATTGGGCTGCGGGACCAACTGCGGGCGCAGCGACGGAGTGAGCGCAGTCATCGGCGCCACCTGCCCGGTCTGCACCAGGTACCAGTCGTTGCCTTGCTGCTGAAGTCCGTAGCGGAACGCCCCGGCGTCCACATGACCGCCGAGCAGGCTGAACTGCCCGGTGCCGCCACCGGTGCCGACCAGTTTCAGCGGGGCGCCCTGGGCGTCCCGGCCGCTGTCGGCCACCAGTATCTCGTGGCTGCCCTGGGCCTGGCCCAGCACCTGCAGCAGGTCACCCCGGGAGGTGGAAAGATCGGTTTTCATCTGGAAGCGGCCATTGCCACTGAGGTCGCCATTCACCGTCAGCACCTGGTAGCCGGGGCCGCTGAAGAACACCGCGGAATCGCGCAGCTTGAGATTGCCCAGGGAGGCGTTACCGGCAAACTCCCAGGTGCTGGTGCCCAGGTCCATGTCCAGCCGGCCACGGGACGGAGCCAGCAACTGAGTGTTGCCATGCAGGGTGCTGCCGTTCGCGAGCAGGTCGAACTGGCCGTTGTCCTCGACGCTGGCAAGGGTCGGGGTTTCGACTGTCGAGCAGTCCAGAGCGGCGTTCAGCACGCTGCCCGGACGAACCAGGAAGGCACTGCCGGCGACGACATGCAGCTGCGCGCCCCGGGCATCAACGTGGCCCTGGCTGCCGCTGGCGGTTTCGATCAGGTCCTGCTGGCCGGTGAGCGCCGAGTCGGTCAGTTCCAGCTGGCCGATACCCTGCCCTCCGGAGAACAGCACGGTGCTGTCATCGACGTTGGCGGCCTGGCTGTCCCACAGGCCGATGCGGCTGTCGCCGCTGATTTCCAGCGCGGAAGACTGGGCGCCTGCGCTCAGCAACTGGGTATTTTGCAGCTCGATCTGGCTGGACCGGCCGGCCAAGGCGGCGCTGGACTGGCGCCCCTGGGTGAACACCGAGCCGTCGCTCATGGCGATGGCCGAGCCGTCCCGGGCGCTCAGCGCAGCGGCATAGTCTCCCTGCGTATTCACCGTACTGCGCTGGCCCAGCAGCACCTGGCTGCCGTTGTTCGCGGAAACGCCGTAGCTGGAACTGCCCTCGGTGAGAATCCGCGTGTCGACCAGCTCCAGCGGGCCGCTGGCGCTCAGGCCGACGCCTGCGCTCTCGGCCTTGTGCGTGTGGATCTGCGAGTGGCTGACCAGACCGGGAAGCGCGTCACTTTCCACGAGGATGCCGGTGCTACTGGTCTCGAAGGTTTCGATGCGCGAGTGCTCCACCTGCAGGGCCGAGGCCCCCGACACCTGTATGCCGTAGCTGAGGATGCCGCGCGTCACCAGGCTCGAATCGCTCAGCCGCAGGGAGCTGCTGTCGACGCGGATGGCCGGGCTACGGCCACCCAGCGTCTGCGCATCGAGCGCCGTCGCGTCCAGAACCGCGCCGCCGAGAGCTTGCAGCGCTCCGCCGCTGCCGGCGTTGCGCAGCAGCACATCACGCAGGGAAAAGTCAGTGCCCTGAACGTTGACGGCTGGGCCGTTGCCGGGGATATCGACGCGCGACTGCACCAGCGCGTGGGGTAGTGCGCTGGTGGCGGTGAAGACCTGCGGGGAGTTGAAGTCCACAGCCAGCGCCGGAGAGGCGATGAGCATGGCAATGAACAGTGCCAGCGGTGTGTGGGAAAGGTTGGGACTGCGTGTGAGGGGTTCCATGGCGAGTCACCTTGAGGGGAAGCGGTTGAGGCCATTCTTGGCGTGCCCGCTCAAAGTGAGGATGCGAAAACCAGTCACGATTTGTAGGAAAATGATTACACGAGTGCGATCACCATGCCCTAGAGTGAAGGGCAACCCAGGGGGAACAGATGGCGCGGATACTGATCGCGGACGAACACCCGATGACCCGCTACGCGGTGCGCATGCTGCTGCAGGCGGAGCGCCACACGGTGGTCGGCGAGGCCTGCAATGGCCTCGAGGCGCTGAGCCTGACCACCCGCCTCGCACCGGACCTGCTGATCATCGACATCGACCTGTCGCAGCTCACTGGCCTTGACGTCATCTCACGCCTGCGCAGCCGCGGCCTGACGCTGCCGATCCTGGGCTACAGCACGCAGGATTCGGAGCACTACGTCGGCCGTTTCCTGCAGGTCGGCGCCTCGGGCTTCGTCAGCAAGCACCAGGACATCGACCGGCTCAAGGAAGCCCTGGCGGTGGTCCTGCGCGGGCACAGCTATTTCCCAGCCGAAATGCTCGGCAGCGTGCACCGCGCCAGCCTGCACGAGAATGACGCCGAGCGCGTCGCTTCGCTGTCCAACCGAGAACTCAGCGTGCTCAGCCTGCTGGCCAGCGGCTACAGCAACCAGGAAATCGCCCACGAGCTGACCATCAGCGAAAAGTCCGTCAGCACCTATCGCGCACGCATGCGCAGCAAGCTCAACCTGTCCAGCATGCTCGAGCTGATCGACTTCGCCCGGCGCAACCATCTCGCGGCACCGGCAAGCCATACCCATGACACGGGCGCCGACGGTGGTGAGGCCCCCCTGTGGCGCTCCATGGTGGAAAGCCTGCCGGCAGCCTTCTATGTCCGCGATACCGAGGCGCGCCTGGTTTACGCCAACCCGGCGCACCTGGAGCTGTACCAGGCGGAGCTGGACGACGTGCTCGGCACCCGCACCACCGAGGTGGACTGGTATCAACCGACCGATGCCCGCAACATGCTGCGCTTCCTGCAGCGCGCACTCGCCGAGGAGCAGCCTTTCAGCAAGGACATCGAACTCTCGGTCCACGGCGAACGCCGCGTGCTCCACCACTGGGGCACACCTTACCGCGACGGCGACGGCAACCTGCTCGGGATGATCTGCTGCAGCACCGACATCACCGAACGCTACGACCAACTCAACGACCTGCGCAGCCGTGCCGAAGCCAGCGAACTGGCACACCAGCAGCTGACCGACCTGTTCACCAGCGCGACGACCCATCTCAACGAACGTATCGAGGCGCTTGCCGGCTCCCTTGCGCAGCCCAACGCCACGGATCTCGACCAGGCCCTGGCGATACTCGAGGAACTGAAGGTCCACGGCGCCTCGCTCAAGCGGGCGCTCATCGCCCAGGACGACGTTCCCCTGATGCCGACGCGGCTGGACGAGCTCGCCTCCGAAGTCCTCGACGTCCTGCACGCACCGGCCGACCAGAAACAGCTGCCGCTGAAACTGGAGGCCGACAGTCGCTCGCGCAAAGCCCTGCTGGTCGACGCCAAGTCCCTGCGCGAGGCCCTGCGCCATCTGGGGTTGTACGTGATCGACCTGACCGACGACGGCAGCGTCCAGCTGCGCATCGCCGCCAGCCCGAAGCAGCAGCAAATGGGTGTGCGCATCACCCTCGAAGGCCTTCCGGGCAGCAAGCGCCGTGAACTGCGCGCCTATTCCCTTTCCGAACTGACCCGCGACTACCCTGCGCGCAACCCGGCCCGCAACAGCCTGAGCCTGAATATCGCCCAGCACCTGATCAACAGCCTCGGCGGTGAGCTGCAGGTTTCCCATCTGCCCGGCCAAGGCTGCTGCGCCACCGTGCACCTGCTGCTGCAACAGGCCAGCGCACGCTGAGCGCCACGGCGGCGCCGCTCATACGATCGTACAAGGCCCTCCGCGGCGCTTCTTACCTTGGGTGAATTGTCCGCCCGGGCCTCCCCCTGCACCCTCTCCCTCCCCCTTGCCGGCCTCTGAAAAGGGCTCCTGCCGCCCGTTGCCGGCTCCAGAAAGCTGCCTGCCCGGCCACTTATAAATTCAACAAAGGTTGTACCCATGAGCGTGTTTGATGTCATTGAACATTCCCCGGTATCGAAATTTCACCGGAAATTGCTGCTGGCCTGCTGCGGAGGCCCCTTCCTCGATGGCTACATCCTCAGCCTGATCGGCATTGCGCTGATCGGCTTCGGCCAGGACATCGCCGCCACCTCGGTGGAGACCGGCCTGATCGGCGCGGCCTCGCTGCTGGGCATCTTCTTCGGCGCGACGGTGTTCGGTGCCATCACCGACCGCATCGGCCGGGAAACCATGTACGCCCTGGACCTCACCGTGCTGGTGATCGCCTGCGGCCTGTCGGCCTTCGTCACCGAGGCCTGGCAACTGATCGTGCTGCGTTTCGTCATCGGCCTCGCGGTCGGCGCGGATTACCCCATCGCCACCTCGCTGCTCACGGAGCTCACCCCGTCCAAGCGCCGTGGCTTCATGATCGGCGTGTCCGGGCTGGCCTGGTCCTGCGGCGCCATGACCGCCTTCATCGTCGGCTACCTGATGGTCTCCTGGACCGGCGACCACTCGCTGTGGCGCTGGATGCTGTTCAGCGGCGCGGTGGTGGGCATCATCGTCGTGCTGATCCGCCGCGGCATCCCGGAATCGCCACGCTGGCTGGCCAGCAAGGGGCGCATCGAGGAAGCGCAGAAGGTCATCAAGCTGGTCTACGACAAGGACGTGGTGATCACCCCCGCCGACGTCGCCGAACTGAACGACGGTGGCCGTCATCGTTCGTGGAAAAGCGACCTGAAGATGATTTCCTCGGGCGGCTACCTCAAGCGCACCATCATGTGCGGCATGCTCTACTTCGCGCAGATCACCCCGCAATACGTGCTCTACACCTTCGGCAGCATGATCCTGCTGACCGCCGGCATCAAAGGCGAGAACTCCTCGACCCTGGGCGAGCTGATGATCGCCATCCTCTTCGCCATCGGCGTGATCCCGGCGCTGAAGCTGGTGGAAACCTGGGGCCGCCGCCCCATGGTGGTGGTGCCCTTCGCACTGATGGCGTTGCCGCTGCTGGCCCTGGGCCTGTGGGCGGACGCCCCGGCCTGGTTCATCGTCGGTGCCTTCGCCTTCTACGCCTTCGTCTCCGGCGGCCCGAGCATCCTGGAGTGGATCTACCCCAACGAGCTGTTCCCCACTTCCGTACGCGCCACCGCCGTCGGCGTGGCGGTCGGCTTCAGCCGCATCGGCGCGGCGACCGGCACCTACCTGATGCCCATCGGCATCGAGTCCATCGGTCTGCAGGCAACCCTGCTGATCGGTGCGGGCATCACCCTGCTGGCGTTCTTCATCTGCCTGGCGTGGGCGCCGGAAACCAAGGGCCGCTCGCTGCAGCAATCGGCATCGCTGAGCCTGGCGACCTGATCCGCTCCTGCGTTTGACCCGAAGCCCATCGGCGCTGCCGATGGGCTTTTTTGTGCCCGGCGATCCGGCCAGGCACGGAGTTCACTGTAGGGACGCGCGGACTTCGTCCGCGGTTCGCGGGCGTGGCCCGCTCCTACAAGGGAGTCGCGGTGCTAGCCGCTGCAGGAGCGAGCCATGCTCGCGATCCGTAAGCAGGGCTTACGGTACCGATGCACGACGGGACGCGCGGACTTCGTCCGCGGTTCGCGGGCATGGCCCGCTCCTACAAGGGGGTCACAGTGCTAGCCGGTGTAGAAGCGAGCCATGCTCGCGATCCGTAAGCAGGGCTTACGGTACCGATGCACGACGGGACGCGCGGACTTCGTCCGCGGTTCGCGGGCATGGCCCGCTCCTACAAGGGAGTCGCGGTGCTAGTCGTTGTAGGAGCGAGCCGTGCTCGCGATCCGTAAGCAGGGCTTACGGTACCGATGCACGACGGGACGCGCGGACTTCGTCCGCGGTTCGCGGGCGTGGCCCGCTCCTACAGGGGAGTCACGGCGCTAGTCGTTGTAGGAGCGCCCACAAAAAAGGCCGCCCGAGGGCGGCCTGAAAGTGCGGCGACGCCGCACACTGTGAAGCTTTACTGCTTGGCGGCCCAGGCGTTGAAGCGCTGCTCCAGCTGCTCGCCATGGTCGGCCCAGAAGGCCGCATTCATCGCCACCTGACCGGCCAGGTTGGCCTCATCGGTAGGCATGTTGGTGCGGCGGGCGGCGTCCACCAGCGGGACTGCGGCGCGGTTCACCGGGCCATAGGCAATCTGCTGCGCGTAGTTCTTCTGCTGTTCGGTCTGCAGCACGTACTGGATGAAGCGCAGGCCTTCCTCGGTATTCTTCGCGCCCTTGGGAATGGCGAAGGCGTCCATGTCATAGATGCCGCCGTTCCACACCACGCGCAGCTGGCTTTCGTCCTGCACGGCAGCGATGCGGCCGTTGTAGGCGGAGCTCATCACCACGTCGCCGGAAGCCAGGTATTGCGGCGGCTGTGCGCCGGCTTCCCACCACTGGATGCTCGGCTTGATCTGGTCGAGCTTCCTGAAGGCGCGGTCCTGGCCTTCCTTCGTCCCGAGCACGGCGTAGACATCCTTCGGCGCCACGCCGTCGGCCATCAGGGCGAACTCCAGCGTGTACATCGCGCCCTTGCGCAGGCCGCGCTTGCCAGGGAATTTCTGCGTGTCCCAGAAATCCGCCCAGCCGGTGGGCGCGCTCTTGAGCTTGTCGGCGTTGTAGGCCAGCACCGTGGACCAGACGAAGAAGCCCACGCCGCACGGCTGTACCGCGCCATCCAGCAGCTCCGGGGCGAGCTTGGCGATTCCCGGCTGCTCGCCGATTTCCTGCAGCAGGCCCTCGTCGCAGGCCCGCGCCAGTTCCGGCATTTCCATCTCCACCACATCCCAGGAGACGCTGCCGGTATCGACCTGCACCTTGACCTTGGCCATTTCGCCGTTGAACTCGTCGGCGATCAGGCGGCTGCCGCTCTGCTGCATGTAGGGCTGGTAGAAGGCCTTGACCTGGGCAGCCTTGTTGGCGCCGCCGTGGGAGACCACGGTGAGGTCGGCGAAGGCAGGGAAAGTCGCCGCGCAACCCAGGGCGCAGGCGATGGAGGAACTCAGGATCTTGTTCATTGTTATGGTCTCCGGTGAGTAGACGGCCCGCCTCGCGGCAGGCGGCACCATCCGGGGCCTCCAAGGGCTCGCATGGCGCACTGCCAGCTAGTCTTGGGGCCGCCGCCAGGCTCCACAATCAGACGGAACTACAATTCGAAGGGCCCTGCTCGTATCCCGGTACGAAGCCCGCAAGGCTCGCTCAAGCCAGGCGCGACAAGGCCTCGCGCTTGGTGGCATGCTTGCCGGCCCGATCGATCGTCACTCCTGCCCGCGGACCCGCCATGCCATTCCATATCCAGGACATCCTCGACAACGCTTCCCTGCGCACCCGCCTGCTCGGCGGCAGCGAAGGCGTCGGCCGGCGCCTGCGCTGGGCGCATGTGTGCGAGCTGGCGGACCCGACCCAGTGGCTGGGCGAAGGGGACCTGCTGATGACCACCGGCATCGGCATTCCCGCCCAGGCCCAGGCGCAACGGGATTACCTGCAACGCCTGGCCGCGGCACGCATCTCGGGGCTGATGATCGGCGAGAACATGCAGGCCCCGGCGGATATCCAGGCCCTGCAGGACGAAGCCTGCCAGCTGGGTTTCCCGCTGCTGATGACCGATTACGCGGTGCCCTTCTCCGCCGTGACCCGCGCCATCGTCGACGCCAGCAAGCAGGAAGAACACGAGCGCCGCAGCGCCGTGACGCGCATCTATGAAAGCGCCCGCATCGGCCTGCGCGGGCTCGGCCTCGCCGGCCTGTTGCGCCGGTTGTGCAGCGACGTGCGCGCGCAGCTGTTCCTGTTCGACTCGGCGACGCTGCAACCCTGGCAGGAAGGCCTACCGCCGCTGCCGGCCAGCTGGCGGACAACCCTTGCCCAGCGCCGCTCGGTGCCGGACACCGTGACCCGCTGCAGCAATGGCGAGCAGGAAGCGCTGGTGATGCCGCTGCCGTCGCTGACCACCTGCGAAATCCTCGCCACCGGCGGCGAGCTGCTCGACTACGGCCTGCTGCATCACATCGTGGCGGTACTGGGGATCGAGCTGGAGCGCGCCCAGGTCGAGCACGAACGCATGCTGCGGCTGGGTTCGGAACTGCTGGACGATCTGCTGCAGCAGCGCCTCACCGAGCGCGCCGCGCAGGAACGGCTGGCGCAGCTGAATTGCCCGGTGGATGCCGCCTGCCTGGTGCTGGCGCGCGCCGCCGGCGAGCTGCCGCAACACTGGCAGCAGCGACTTCAGCGACTGGGAATGGGCCTGCTGGTGCGACACCAGGGCAACGAACTGATCCTGCTGCTGAGCGATCCGGCGCAGGCCGCAACGCTGCAGGCCGAGCTGGACTGCACCCTGGGCCACAGCAACCCGTTGGGCCATGCATTACGGGCGGTGGAAGCCCTGCGCGAGGCGCGCCTCGCGCTGGCCCATGCCAACCACCAGCGCCCGCTGGTGGCCTATGCCGATGCCCAGGGCGAGCAGTCCTGGCTGCCGGCAAGCCTGGAAGAAGCACGGCGTGTGCATCGCCGGGTGCTCGGCGCGCTGGCGGATTACGACGCCCAACAGGGCGGCCAGTTGCAGCACACCCTGCGCGTCTTCCTCGAGCAGAACCGTTCCTGGCAGAAGGCCGCACAACGGCTCAACGTGCACAAGCAGACGCTGGTCTACCGCATCCGCCGCATCGAGGAAATCACCGAGCGCTCGCTGGACTGCACCGAGGACGTGGCCGTCCTCTGGATCGCGCTGCGCTCGGCGCAGATTGCCGGCATGGACGCCGGGATCAGGGAATGATCACGAAGCTCTTGCGCACGGTCTCGCGGATGTCCCAGGTGCCCTGACAGTTCGCCGGGAACAGCACGGCGTCGCCGGCGCGCAGTTCGATCGGCTCGCCGTCGTCCGGGATGAACAGGCAGTGGCCGCTGATGAAGTGGCTGAATTCCCGCGACAGCACCTGGCGCCGCCAGCGGCCGGGCGTGCATTCCCAGACACCGGTGAGCAGGCCGCCCTCGCCTTCCTCGGCGTGGGTCGCGGCGCTGGATACCGGAGTGCCCAGGGGTTCCTTCACCGGCTGCGGCGCCGGCAGTTCGAGTCCGGCGGTGCCGGTGAGCAGGATCGGTTGGGGCATGGTTCTTTCTCCTAAAGGTCCTTGTCTTCGAGCCCTGCCGGGGCGAAGCCGGCCAGGGTGCGGTCGAGCCAGCCGCCCTTGCGGTTCTGCGCCTCGGCCTGTTCCTTGCGTTGCACCGCGCCGCGCACCATCAGGCCGCCGACGTAGCGCACCGGTTCGAGCGGGAAGCGCTTGGGCTGCCGGCCGACCAGGCCGCAACGGCTCCACTCGTCATCGATGCCCAGCGCCAGGCTGGCGAGGATGCGCCCGCCCAGGCGGCTCGGTCCGACGCCGTTGCCGCTCCAGCCGATGCCGTAGACGATGTGCGGCGCGTCCTCCAGGTGGCCGAACACCGGCAGGCTGTCGTAGGTACGGTCGATGGGGCCGGACCAGCTGTGGGTCACCGGCACGTCGTCCAGCTGCGGGTAGGTGCGGCGCAGGTCCTGCTCGGTGTCTTCGCTGAGCTGCGGGTTGTGGTCGTAGCTCTCGTCGATGCGACTGGCGAAGCTGATCATCCCGGTGCCCTTGCCGAAGGCGATGCGGCCGTCCTGCGTGGTGCGGTAGTAGTCGACCATCAGCTGCGAATCGGTGATGGCTTCGCCACCGGTCCAGCCGATCTGCTCCAGGCGCTCCGGGATCGGCGCGGTGGCGACCACGGTGCTGGTCACCGGCAGGATGGTACGGCGCAGTTCGGGAATTGCCGCCGCCCAGGCGTTGGTCGCCATTACCACCTTCGGTGCGCGCAGCTCGCCACCGGGGGTACGGATCACCGCCGGCCGGCCGCGCTCCAGGCTGAGCATGGGGGTGTTCTCGAAGATACGCACGCCCTTCTCCAGCGCCACCCGGCGCAGGCCGCGCACCAGGCGGGCGGGCTGTACGGTGGCGTTGCTGGCTTCGAGCACGCCTTCGAGGTGTTTCGCGGATCCCGCGCGGCGCGCCACTTCGCTGTCGGAGAGCGACTGGAACACCGGCTCGCCAAGGCGCTCGCAGGTCTGCTGCACGCCCTTCCAGGCACCGCGCTGGGCGTCGGTGGTGGCAGTCCACAACCAGCCGGCACGGCGGAAGTGCGCGTCGATGTCGTGGGCCTTGCAGAACGCTTCGATCTCACCGATGGCCGCTGCCGAGGCGCGGGCCAGGCGCAGTGCCTCGTCCTTGCCGCACTGCGCGGCCAGCGAACTGATCTTCGGCCACCAGGACATGACGAAGCCGCCGTTGCGCCCAGAGGCGCCGCCGCCACAGATGTCGCGCTCGATGATGGCGATACGGCAATCAGGCTTGAGCTCGAGCAGGCGCAGCGCAGTCCAGAGGCCGACAAAGCCGCCGCCGACGATGGCCACGTCGACGTCGAGCGGGCCTTCCAGCGCAGGCAGCGGAGTGAGCTCGGAGGCGATTTCCTCCAGCCACAGGGAACGTTTCATGTGCGGATTCCAGGTTGAACGGTAGTGGCGCCACTGTCCTGTGTCAGGCCAGTGGCGAACAATCGTCCATTCCATGCAATCCGGGGAAAGGCCTCATACGAAGATATGAAGCCGGGGCGCTGCGGCCGGTGATATCAGGCCTTGGGCTTCTTCGGCGCCAGGCCCGGCTTGGAGAACTTCACAATCAGCCAGTTATCGGACTTGCCGTGCTTCACCGTGACCTCGGCCACGCGAATACTCGATGACACCTTGGCCATTACCTGCTGTGCGTCCATTCCCGGCTTGATGTACTTGTCGAGCTGCTCGTAGAGGCGGTAGCTGATCATCCCGCTGCGCAGCGCATGGGTCTCGAAGTCGCCGATGGCCTTGGCGTCGGCCTCGGTGCGGTTCGGGTTGAGGGTGTGCGCCAGCACGTCGACCACGTTCTTGTCGTCGGCGATGGCCACCAGCATGAAGCGTTTGGCCACTTCCTGCAGTACGCGCCGGTAGGCGGCATCGTTGTATTCGCTGTACAGCACCGCCTCGACCAGCTTCTGCTTGTCGAAGGTCAGCGCCAGGCGGAAGCGCGTGCCGGCGTAGTCCACGCCATCCTTGCAGCGCGCGGTGACGCCCATGGGCTGCAGGCATTCGACGAAGCCCTGCTGCTTGCCGAAGCCCTTCTGCGCCGCGCCGTAGTTGTACTTGCCGAACAGCGGATCAGCCGCCGACGCCATGCCCGCCACGCACATCAACAGTGCGCCCATTGCCCATCTGCCCATTACCAACTCGTCCCACGCAATGCAAAGGACGCGAGGATAGAGGATTCAGGGGCCTTGTGGCGCCCCGCAGACGACAATCGGAACATTGGAAGGCGATCCGGCGGCGACTCAATCGAACCGGTATTCCAGCCCGGCCCCCGCATACCACGAGCGCCCCGGCGCCGCCTCGTAGTAACGCCCGTTGCTGTCGCCGACGATCACCGAACCGACGTACTGGCGATCCAGCAGGTTGTCCAGGCGCACCAGTTGGTGGAAGGTCCAGGGCCCGACGTGCTGCTCGAAGCGGGTGCGCCAGTTGAACACCGCATAGCTGGGGGCCGGCTTGTCCTCGTTGCTGTCCTCGACATAGACCTTGCTGCGGTACTGGCCTTCGAAGCCCATGCTGATGCCATCCTGCGGCTTCCACACCAGCTCGCCGAACAGGCTGCTGCCGGGCACACCGGGCAGGTGGTTGCCCTTCTCGATGGTACTGCCGCTTTCGACGAAGTCCTCGTCGTAGGTGGCGTCGAGGCGCGTGTAAGCCAGGTTGGCCTGCCAGTGTTCGGACAGGTCGCTCTGCACCCCCAGCTCGAAACCCCGGCGCAGAGTCTTGCCGGCGTTCTGGTAACTGGTGCGGCCGCCGCTGGAGCTGGCGACGACGATCTCGTCGTCGGTGCGTATCTCGAAGATCGCCGCGTTGACCCGCGTATTACCGGCGACCCTGGCCTTCAGACCGACCTCATACTGGGTACTGGTGGCCGGGTCGAGGCCGAAGTTGAAACTCTCGCTCAGACCCGGCGCGTAGGCCATCTCGGCCTGGGTCGGGGTCTCGAAACCCTTGCCGGCGCTGACGTAGCCGTGCAGGTCGGGAGTGAAGGCGTACATCACCGAGAGCGACGGGTTGCTCTGCTGGTACTTCTTCGAGCCGCTGGAGTCGCCGTTGGCCAGGTAGCGATCGTCCACTTCCATTTTCAGGGTGCTGTGCCGCAGGCCCGCGTCGAAGGTCCAGTTACCCAGTTCCCAGCGGGCCTGCACGTAGGAGTCGAGGCTGGTGGCGATGTCGTTCTCGTTGCGCCGCATCTCGCCCTTCACGCCCAACTGGTCGCCGCTGAAGTTCTGGAAGCCCTTGCGGTCATCCTCGCTGCGGTCGTAGTCCACCCCGGTGGTGACGGTCAGCTCGCCCGGCACGCCGTGCACCGGCTGGATCCAACGCAGGGTGCCACCGTGGAACTCGCGGTCGAAGTCCACCACACCGCCGCCACGCTGGGAGTTGGAGGCCACCGTCCTGGGGATCGACAGGTACTGCACCACGCTGCGCTGGCCGGCGTAGAGGTTGAACTGCAGGGTCGCATCGCCGAAATAGCGCTCATAGTTCATGCCCAGCTGCTGGTGATCGATGCTCTTGCGCGTGTTGTACAGCTCGGCAGCCGGAGCGACGGAGCGCGGGTCGTGCTTATAGGCGTCCCAGGTCTGGCCCAGCGGGTCCTGCGTGTTGTTCTGCTCCAGGCTGCTGTAGATCAGCGCCATCCGGCTGTCTTCGTCGGGCTTGAAGTTGAGCTTGGCGAAGGTCTGGTCGCGGCGCGCGGCGCTGTGGTCGCGGTAGCCGTCGGTGTCCATGCGCGAGGCATCGAGCAGGAAACCAGCCTGGTCGGTGCCGCCTTCGGCATACAGGTGGTTCTTGTTGAAGCCGTCGCTGCCGAAGGTGGTTTCCGCGCCAACCTTCGGCGCCCCGTAACCGTCGCGGGAGAACATCTGGATCACCCCGCCGCTGTTGCTGCCGTAGAGCGTCGAGGCCGGGCCGCGCAGCACCTCGATGCGGTCGGCGACGTCGAGGTTCAGCGTCGCCGCCTGGCCCTGGCCGTCCGGCGTGCTGGCGGGGATGCCATCGCTGAGCAGCTTCAGACCGCGAATGCCGAAGGCCGAGCGCGCGCCGTAGCCACGGGAGGAAATCTGCAGGTCCTGGGCGTAGTTCTGGCGGTTCTGCACCACCAGGCCGGGCACCCGCTGCAGCACTTCGGAGGCATTGACGCCGAGCTGGCCGTCGCTGAGCTGCGGCTGCTGCACGGTGTCGATGGAAAACGGCAGGTCGAAGCTCGACACCGGCGCGTAGGCGCCCGTCACCACCATGGGTTCGGCCAGGGCTTGCTCGGCGCTCTGCGGGTCGGCGGCGCGGGCCAGCTGGCCGTGGGTGACGCCGCAGATCAGCAGCGGCAGCAGTTTGAGTCGGGCGGGCACAACGGAGCGGGAAACAGGCACGGCAGCTAGGATTCTTCTGTAGGACCGAGCAGCGATGCTGCCAGTCTCGGCAGCCTCTGCACAGGGGGATTGTGGGTCGGGATGTTCTGGGCAAGAACCGGAGGAGGCTATGGCATTCGTCCCAGCTTCTTTTGACAAAAGGCGCATCTTCGACGTTTGTACTATCTAGTTAATTAGCTTGCTAAGAGTATAATCGGCGAATCCAACAGTGAGAACCTTCTGTATGAAACCGGTACAGCGCGCCTCCCGCGTGAGCACTTTCATCCTCCTCGGCCTGGGTGTGGTCATCGCCCTCCTCGGCCTCGCCCTGGCCGCCGGCGGCATCCGCCTGGTCAGCCTCGGCGGTTCCTGGTACTTCCTCATCGGCGGTCTGGCCATGGCCGTTTCCGGCCTGCTGATCGCCCTTCGCAAGCCGGCCGGCGCCTGGCTGTTCGCCGCCTTCCTGGTGGCAACCGCGATCTGGGCCGTGGCCGACACCGGTCTGGTGTTCTGGCCGCTGTTCTCGCGCCTGTTCATGTTCAGCGCGATCGGCGTGGTAGTTGCGCTGGTCTACCCGCTGCTGGCCCGCTCCGCCGGCCGCGACGCAGGTCGTGGTGCATACGGCATCGCTGGCGTGCTGGCAGTGCTGGTGGTGATCGCCGCCGGCAACATGTTCGTCGCCCACCCCAGCGTTGCCCCCACCGGCAAGGGCCCCGGTCTGACACCGGTTGACCCGGCCCACGCGCAGAAGGACTGGGCCCACTACGGCAACACCGAGGGCGGCAGCCGCTTCGCCGCACTGGACCAGATCAACCGTGGCAACGTCGACCAGCTCAAGATGGCCTGGACCTACCACACCGGCGACGTGGCGATCAGCGACGGCAATGGCGCGGAAGACCAGCTCACCCCGCTGCAGGTCGGCGACAAGGTGTTCATCTGCACCCCGCACAACAACCTGATCGCCCTCGATGCGGACACCGGCAAGGAACTCTGGAAGAACGAGATCAACGCCCAGTCCAAGGTCTGGCAGCGCTGCCGTGGCATGGCCTACTTCGATGCCACCAAGGAGATCGCCCAGCCGACCCAGCCCAACAGCTCGCAGGTCATCGCCGCCAGCGTGCCGGCCGGCGCCAACTGCCAGCGTCGCCTGCTGACCAACACCATCGATGCGCGCCTGATCGCCGTGGACGCCGACACCGGCGAGTTCTGCCAGGGCTTCGGCAACAATGGCCAGGTCGACCTGAAGGCCGGCCTGGGTGACGTGCCCGATTCCTACTACCAGCTCTCCTCCGCCCCGCTCATGGCCGGTACCACCGTGGTGGTCGGCGGTCGCGTCGCGGACAACGTCCAGACCGACATGCCCGGTGGCGTGATCCGTGGCTTCGACGTCATCACCGGCGCCATGCGCTGGGCCTTCGATCCGGGCAACCCGGAAGACAAGCAGGCCCCGGCAGACGGCAAGACCTACGTGCGCAGCACTCCCAACAGCTGGGCGCCGATGTCCTACGACCCGGCGATGAATACCGTCTTCCTGCCCATGGGCAGTTCCTCCACCGACATCTATGGCGTGGAGCGCAGCAAGCTCGACCACACCTACGGCGCCTCGATCCTGGCCCTGGACGCCACCACCGGCGCCGAGAAGTGGGTCTACCAGACCGTGCACAACGACCTCTGGGACTTCGACCTGCCGATGCAGCCGAGCCTGATCGACTTCACCAGGGACGACGGCAAGACCGTGCCGGCGGTGGTGATCGGCACCAAGGCCGGGCAGATCTATGTGCTCGACCGCGCCACCGGCAAACCGCTCACCGAGGTGAAGGATGTACCGGTCAAGCCAGGCAACATCCCCAACGAGCCCTACTCGCCGACCCAGCCGAAATCCGTCGGCATGCCGCAGATCGGCGCGCAGACCCTCACCGAATCGGACATGTGGGGCGCCACGCCGTATGACCAGCTGCTGTGCCGCATCGACTTCAAGAAGATGCGCTACGACGGCCTCTACACCGCGCCGGGTACCGACCTGTCGCTGAGCTTCCCCGGCTCTCTGGGCGGCATGAACTGGGGCAGCCTTTCCACCGACCCGGTGCACGGTTTCATCTTCGTCAACGATATGCGCCTGGGCCTGTGGATCCAGATGATCCCCTCGGCCAACAAGGGCGCGGCGGCCGGCGGCGGCGAAGCGCTGAACACCGGGATGGGCGCCGTGCCGCTCAAGGGCACGCCCTACGCGGTGAACAAGAACCGCTTCCTCTCGGTGGCCGGCATCCCGTGCCAGGCGCCGCCGTTCGGTACCCTCACCGCCATCGACATGAAGACCCGCCAGGTGGCCTGGCAGGTTCCGGTGGGCACCGTGGAAGACACCGGCCCGCTGGGCATCCGCATGCACCTGCCGATCCCCATCGGCCTGCCGACCCTCGGCGGCACGCTGTCCACCCAGGGCGGCCTGGTGTTCATCGCCGGCACCCAGGACTTCTACCTGCGCGCCTACGACAGCGGCAACGGCAAGGAAATCTGGAAGGCCCGCCTGCCCGTCGGCAGCCAGGGCGGCCCGATGACCTATGTGTCGCCCAAGACCGGCAAACAGTTCATCGTCATCACTGCCGGCGGCGCACGCCAGTCCACCGATCGCGGCGACTACGTAATGGCCTACGCCCTGCCCGACAAGCAGTGAGCGGCCCGGCCTGACGATCCCATCGCGCCCGCCTCGTGCGGGCGTCTCCTTCCGGCGCGGCACTACCACCGCGCCTTTTTTTATTCGCTTCACGTTCAGGAAATCCCATGCGCACTTCCCTTCGCCTCACGCTCGGCCTGCTGCTGTGCGTCGCCTCGCTGCCTGCGCTGGCCGAAGAAGGCCTGCTCGACCGACCCACCATGACCGGCGACTGGGGCGGCCTGCGCCACCAGCTGGAACAGGACGGCGTCAAGTTCACCGGCGACTACAGCGGCGAGACCGCCTACAACGCCCACGGCGGCCTGCACCGCTCGGCGCGCTATTCGCAGAACATCAAGCTGGGCGTGCAGTTCGACCTGTCGAAACTCTACGGCCTGGACAACGGCGGCAAGGTCCAGCTGACCATCAACGACCGCCGCGGCAACAGCGCCTCGGAAGACCTGGTGGGCAACCGCCTGCCGGTCCAGGAAAACTACGGCGGCCTCTACACCCGTCTGACCGAGCTGAGCTACGAGCACGACCTGAGCCAGGCGCTGAACCTCAAGCTCGGCTACATGGCCATGGGCAACGACGTCGGCGGGCTGGACAGCGGTATCCTCTGCAACTTCATGAACGCCGGCTTCTGCGGCCACCCGCTGAACATGTCCGGCGGCAGCGGCTGGACCAACTACCCCAACGCGCACCTGGGAGCGCGGGTGAAGTACAGCTTCGCGCCGGACTGGCAGCTGCGCATCGCCGCCTTCAACGTCGACCCGGAAAGCAACGGCAACTCCAGCCGCGCCTGGCACCTCACCCCCAAGCACACCACCGGCACCGTGGTGCCCATCGAGCTGATCTACAAGCCCCAGGGCGAGCTGCCCGGCGAGTACAAGCTGGGCTGGTACTACGACAGCTCCGACGTACAGCGCATCGGCAGCGACAAGCAGGAGTCCGGCCGCAGCGGCCACTACCTGCTGGTGGACCAGGCCGTGTGGAACGACCCGGCCACCAAGGGGCGCAGCCTGCACCTGTTCGGCCAGGCCTCGGCCGCCAGCAGCGCCGCCTCGCCCTTCACCAAGTGGTATGGCGCCGGCGTCGTGCTCTACAAGCCCTTCGAAGG
Source organism: Pseudomonas sp. PDM19 (assembly GCF_014852215.1). Classification (NCBI taxonomy): domain Bacteria; kingdom Pseudomonadati; phylum Pseudomonadota; class Gammaproteobacteria; order Pseudomonadales; family Pseudomonadaceae; genus Pseudomonas; species Pseudomonas sp. PDM19. Next base: position 1,369,104 of record NZ_JACVBG010000001.1, read on the forward strand.
CCGCTCGAAGGACAGCCTCGCGCTGGGTTATGGCCGCGCCGTGCCCAACCCGCGCAGCCACGAGGTGCAGGAGAACAACGCTCTCGCCAACGGCCAGGACTATCCGAACCTGGACAGCGGCGAACAACTGATCGAGCTGAGCTACGGCTACCAGGCCACCCCCTGGCTGACCCTGCGCCCGGACGTGCAGTACGTCATCGAGCCGGGCGCCTTCTCCGGCCAGGACATCGACAACGCCCTGCTGCTCGGCCTGCAGGTCAAGGCGACGTTCTGAGACCCGCGGCCCTGAGACAAATTGATACAGTAACCCCATGATTCATAGGACTTTTCCTATACAAATAGAACGCCCGTACTCCTAAACTGGCCTGTCACCCTGCGGGAACACCCGCAGGACGTTGACACCGGTTATATGGAGCTACACATGCCCGGTTGGTATGAAATCAAGGAACTCAGCAGCGGCAACCGTCGCGTTCTGCTCAAGAACACTGCCCACGGTACTCTGCTGGAAACTCTGGCCTACCCGACACAGGAGGCAGCCGAGCAGGCCATCAACAGCCTCCGCAGCTCCTGTGCGGCCGTCGAGCGCTACAAGCGCCAGATGTCCCCCGGCGGCAAGAATTTCTTCGTGATCCGCGATAACACCGGTGCAGAACTGCTGACCAGCAAGCTGTACGACTCCGAGGCCGCTCGCGACCAGGCGATCGCAACGATCGCCCAGGCCGGCCTCAGCACCGAGCTGCGCAAGCACGCCTGAGTGACGAGTGAATGAAAGAGCCCCGCGCAATGCGGGGCTTTTTTATGGGCATCTGGCCTTGCAGGGCGGATAACGCTGGCGCGATATGCGCCCTACGAACTTATCCGCGAAGTCCCGGGCGGCGGAATCCGCAACTAGCGGGAATTACCGACGCACAGCGCCCGCTCCTACGGGATAGATCTGTGCTCGGATCGGCCCTCACCCTAACCCTCTCCCAGGGGGAGAGGGGACCGTTCGGTGCCGGATGAAATCACAGCGTCAGCCGGCACGATTTGCTCCCTCTCCCTGAGGGAGAGGGCTGGGGGTGAGGGGGAAAGCACAAACACCGAACTACCAGGGAAAGACAGTTGCTCCTACAGGTTGGCTTCGTCGTTCCCGGAAACCACGGTGGTCATGCTCCTGCCGTCCACCCGCCGCAACGGCAGCGACTCCGGGTCGAAGCCGTCGATGCAGCAGGCATTCACACTGAGCAGCGCCGGATTGCTGCGGCGCTGGTGGTAGACGTAGATGCCGCATGTCCCGCAGAAGTAATGCAGCGCGACGCCGCTGTTCCAGCGATACAGGTGTAGGGCCTGATCACCGCGGGTCAATCGGAAGTTGTCCTTCGGCACGGTCGCCATCAGGGCGTTGCGCTTGCCGCACAGCGAACAGTCGCAGCGCACCAGTTCATCGAGCTCTGCGTCGAAGGCGAAAGCCACCGCGCCGCAGTGGCAGGTGCCGGTGTAATGCATGGCTGAATCCTCCTCGGGGATGCCCTTCATCGCTGATCCTCATGAATACATCAGCGTAGACACCCCAGTATTCGTGACTCCGACTCAACTATCCTTTGCTGTTTACCACGTTTTTCTCAACGACTGACTTCCGGACAATGCCTCCCATCGCATCCCATTCGTCCGGAGCCCCACACCATGCCCCTCGCACTCCTGGCGCTGACGCTCAGCGCCTTCGCCATCGGCACGACGGAGTTCGTCATCGTCGGCCTGATCCCGACCATCGCCACCGACCTGGGCGTAACCCTGCCCTCCGCCGGCCTGCTGGTCAGCCTCTACGCCCTGAGCGTCGCCATTGGTGCACCGCTGCTCACCGCCATGACCGGGCGCATCCCGCGCAAGGCCTTGCTGGTCGGCCTGATGGCACTGTTCACCCTCGGCAACCTGGTGGCCTGGCAGGCACCCAGCTACGAATCGCTGATCATCGCGCGCATCCTCACCGGCCTGGCTCACGGTGTGTTCTTCTCGGTTGGCTCGATCATCGCCACCAACCTGGTGAGCAAGGACAAGGCCGCCAGCGCCATCGCGACCATGTTCAGCGGCATGACCGTGGCCTTCGTCACCGGCATCCCGCTGGGCACCTTCATCGGCCAGCACCTGGGCTGGCGCGTGACCTTCCTGGTGGTCGCCGCCTTTGGCGTGGTCGCCCTGCTCGGCAGCCTGCTGTTCGTGCCGAAGAACATCCAGCACACCCCGCCGGCACCGCTGCTGCGCCAGGCCCGCGTGCTGCTGCAACCGCGCCTGCTGCTGGTCTATGCGATGACCGCCGTGGGCTACGGCGGCTCGCTGATCGCCTTCACCTTCCTCGCGCCGATCCTCCAGGACCTGGCCGGTTTCAGTCCGAACATGGTCGGCGCCGTGCTCCTGGCCTACGGTGTCTCGGTGGCCATCGGCAATATCTGGGGCGGCCGCCTGGCCGACAAGCGCGGCCCGGTCAGCGCCCTGAAGATCATCTTCGGCCTGCTGGCTTCGGTACTGCTGGTGTTGACCTTCACCGCCGGCAACCCTTGGCTGGTGGTGCTGACGGTGCTGGCCTGGGGCGCAGTGGCCTTCGGCAACGTGCCAGGCCTGCAGGTGTATGTCGTGCAACAGGCCGAGCGCGTGGCGCCGGATGCCGTAGACGTGGCCGCCGGCTTCAACATCGCCGCGTTCAACCTCGGCGTGGCTGGCGGTTCCTGGGCGGGCGGTCTGGTCGTCAGTCACCTGGGCCTGGGCCACACCCCCTGGATCGCCGCCGTGGTCACCCTCGCCGCCTTCGGCCTGACCGCCCTGAGTGGCCGTCTGGACCGCAGAAATTCCATGGAACCGGCCGCCGCTGGCGCGGTTCCCACTCACTGATCGACCAAGGAGACTTCCCATGAGCGTTCCCGCATTCGGCCTCGGCACCTTCCGCCTCAAGGGCCAGACCGTCATCGACTCCATCCGCACCGCGCTGGACCTGGGCTACCGCGCCATCGACACCGCGCAGATCTACGGCAACGAAGCCGACGTCGGCGAGGCCATTGCCGGCGCCAGGGTCAAGCGTGACGAGCTGTACCTGACCACCAAGATCTGGACCGAGAACTACGCTGCCGACAAGCTGATCCCCAGCCTCAAGGACAGCCTGCACAAGCTGCGTACCGACCGTGTCGAGCTGACCCTGATCCACTGGCCGTCACCCAAGGGCGAAGTCCCGGTCGCCGAATTCATGGGCGCCCTGGCCGAAGCCAAGGCCCAGGGCCTGACCGGCGAGATCGGCGTCTCCAACTTCACCATCGCGCTGATGCAGGAAGCCATCGCCGCCGTTGGTGCGGGCCAGATCGCCACCAACCAGGTGGAACTGCACCCCTACCTGCAGAACCGCAAGGTCGTCGATTTCGCCAAAAGCCAGGGCATCCACATCACCTCCTACATGACCCTGGGCTACGGCAAGGTGCTCAGCGACGAGGTGATCATCGAGATCGCCAAGCGCCACGGTGCAACCCCGGCGCAGGTCACCCTGGCCTGGGCCATGCAGCTGGGCTACTCGGTCATCCCCTCGTCCACCAAGCGCGAGAACCTCGAAGGCAACCTGCGCGCCGTCGACCTGCGCCTGACCGACGCCGACATGGCCGCCATCGCCGCGCTGGAGCGCAACGAGCGCATCACCAGCCCGGAAAGCCTGGCCCCGGCCTGGGATTGATTCGTCCCTGTCTGATAGCCGCCCCTCGGGGCGGCTTTTCCGCTTCCAAGGAATACTCATGAGAGCACCCGAGCACACCCCCGCAAACGACTACGCCGCCTGGACCTGGACGCCCGGCGCCGGCCTCGACGGGCTGACCCTCGCCCGCCTGCCGGTGCCCACGCCGGGCCCGGACGAAGTGCTGGTGGCCAACACCGCCATCGCACTGAACCCGGTGGACTGGAAGATGATCGACTGGGGCCGCGACGACTGGCAGCAAGGCCAGGTGCCCGGCGTGGATGGCGTCGGCATCGTCATCGCGGTGGGCAGCGAGGTGAACCTGCGCGCCGGTGCCCGCGTCGCCTACCACCAGGCGCTGACCCGCGGCGGCAGCTTCGCCGAATACACCCTGCTGCGCGCCCGCGCCGTCTACCCGGTGCCCGATTCGCTGGACGACGCCACCGCCGCCAGCCTGCCCTGCCCCGGTCTCACCGCCTGGCAGGCACTGGACAAGCTGCCGGCCTGCAACAACCGCGACGTGCTGGTGACCGGGGCCGGCGGAGCAGTCGGCTACCTGCTGGCGCAACTCGCCCTGCAACGCGGCCTGCGCGTGTGGGTGACGGCCTCGGCGAAACGCCGCGAGCACCTGCTGCAACTGGGTATCGCCGGAGTCTTCGACTACCGCGACGGCCAGTGGACCCAGCACCTGCTCGAAGCCCTCGGCCCGCGTCGCCTGCACGGGATCTTCGACACCGTCAGCGGTAACCACGCCGCCAGCCTCGCCCCGCTGCTGGGCTACAACGGCCACCTGGTGTGCATCCAGGACCGCCAGGAAGGCGCCCCGCTGCCGGCTTTCAGTACCGCCATCTCGCTGCATGAAGTGGCGCTCAACAGTATCCACGCCCATGGCGAAACCCTCGACTGGCAAGAACTGCACGCAGGCGCAGAACGACTGATGCAGGGCGTCGCCAATGGCCAGTTGCAGGCGCCGGCGAAGCAATTTTTCGACTTCGCCGAGCTGCCCGAAGCGCTGCACCGCTTGAAGTCCGGCGCAGGCAGCGGTAAATGGATCAGTCGCCTGCCGGCGCCGATGGTCATCGCCTGACCGGACCGCTTCGGGGTAAAGCCGAACCCCCATCTGGCAGGATGAACACGTCGTCGGATGGCGTGGAGCGCAGCGATACCCATCGATGCCGTGCACCCGACGCATGGGTATCGCTGCGCTCCACCCATCCTACAAGAGCGCCCCGGACAAAACCCTCAGAACGAACAGGAGAACATCATGGATCTGGGCATCAAGGGCCGCTGGGCCGTGGTCTGCGCCGCCAGCAAGGGCCTGGGCAAGGGTTGCGCCCTGGCGCTGGCCCGCGAGGGCGTGAACCTGGCGATCAACGCCCGCGACGTCGACACCCTCGCCGCCACCGCCGCTGAACTGCGCCTGCTGGGCGTGGAAGTACGCGAAGTGGCCGGCGACATCAGCCAGCCGGACGTGCGCGCCGCACTGGTCGCCGCCTGCCCGCAGGTGGACATCCTGGTCAACAACGCCGGCGGTCCCCCGCCTGGTGATTTCCGCGACTGGGAACGCGAGGACTGGCTGCGCGCCCTGGAGCTGAACATGCTCACGCCCATCGAGCTGATCAAGGCCACCATCGACGGCATGGCCGAACGCGGCTTCGGGCGCATCGTCAACATCACCTCCGGTTCGGTTAAAGCGCCGATCGCCACCCTGGGCCTGTCGAACGGCGCGCGCAGCGGCCTGACCGGGTTCGTTGCCGGCGTTGCCCGCCAGCCGCAGGTAGCGGGCAACAACGTGACCCTCAACGGCCTGCTGCCCGGCTCCTTCGACACCGACCGCCTGCGCAGCGGCTTCCACCGCGCGGCAACCCTGAGTGGACGCGACGAAGGCGAACTGGTGGATGCCGGCAAACAGGAAATCCCCGCCGGGCGCTTCGGCAGCGCCGAGGAATTCGGTGCTTTCTGCGCCTTCCTGTGCAGCGCCCACGCCGGCTACCTGACCGGGCAGAACCTGCTGCTCGATGGCGGCGCCTATCCGGGCACCTACTGAGTCCTGCACCCTGGTCCCAGCACCGGTATCCCTGTAGGAGCGAGCCATGCTCGCGATCCGTCGGCAGGGCCGGCGCTGGCCATCGCAGCGGAAGTCTGCCATCGGACGAATTCCAACCCTACCGGCACCTGGCACCGAATCTCCCTGCAGAGTCGCCCTAAGGGCGCGGTCGCGGGCATGGCCCGCTCCTGCAATGGCGTCCGATGTTCAAGACAACCCAGCTACGCCGCCCCTACAATCACCCCGCCGCTCCCGAACAGGCCTGCCGATGAAAGCCCACTCCGACGAACTCAAGACCTTCGCCACGGTGATCGACTGCGGCTCTATCACCGCCGCCGCCGAACAGCTGGGGCTGACGCCCTCGGCCGTCAGCCGTGCGCTGTCGAAGCTGGAGGAAAAGCTCGGCACCACCCTGCTCAACCGCACCACGCGGCGCATGAAGCTGACCGAGGAAGGCGAGTTCTTCCTCGAGAACGCCCGGCACATCCTCGAACAGATGGACGCCCTGGAAGAGCGCCTGGCCCTGCGCCAGCAATCCCCGGCCGGGCGTCTGCGAATCAACGCGGCGTCGCCCTTCATGCTCCACGCGGTAGTGCCGCATATCGGCGCCTTCCGCGAGCGCTATCCGGACATCGAGCTGCAGCTCAACACCAACGACCTCAACATCGACCTGCTGGAACAGAGCACCGACATCGCCATCCGCATCGGCCACCTCGCCGACTCCAGCCTGCACGCCCGTCCGCTGGGCAGCAGCCGCCTGAACCTGCTCGCCGCTCCCCAATACCTTGAGCGCCACGGCACCCCGACCAACCTGGAAGAGCTGCTCGGCCACTCGCTGCTGGGCTTTACCCAGCCGGAGGCGCTGAACGTCTGGCCGATCCGCCACGCCGGGGGCGACACCCTCACGGTCGACCCGTCGCTGTCCGCCTCCAGCGGCGAGACCCTGCGCCAGCTGGCCATCGGCGCCCAGGGCATCGCCTGCCTCGCCAGCTTCATGACCTGTGACGACATCCGCGCCGGCCGGCTAGTGCGCGTGCTGCCGGAGATGACCAGCGAGCGCCGCCAGCCGATCCACGCGGTGTACTACCGCAACTCGCAGCTGGCGCTGCGCATCCAGTGCTTCCTCGACTTCATCCAGGAGCGTCTGGCGCAGTCGCTGCACGCCACCGGCTAAGCCAAGAAATTTCCCACAGCCGGAAAACCTCGACCACACTCAACAGGGTTCGCGACGCTCCACCGCCGGGGCGTCTTCCCGCCGTGATCGAGGGCCTGGCATGTCACCCATGCTGCTGTACCTGCGCGCCATCATCCATCCTGGCCGCGATACCCTGCTGTTCGCCCTGCGCACCGTGCTGGCGGGGCTGCTGACGCTCTACCTGGCGTTCCTGCTCGACCTCGACCAGCCCAAGTGGGCGACCATGACGGTGGTGATCATCAGCACCCCGCTGGCCGGCATGACCCTGCAGAAAAGCTTCGCCCAGGTAATCGGCACCACCATCGGCGCCATGGTCGCCATGGCCATCATGGCGCTGTTTCCCCAGGCGCCGCTGCCCTTCATCGTTACCCTGGCGCTGTGGCTGGCGCTCTGCACGGCCGGCGGCACCCTGATGCGCTTCACCTACTCCCATGCCTTCGTCCTCAGCGGCTTCACCGCGGTGATAGTCGCGCTGCTGGCCCAGCCGGCGCCCGAGTCCACCTACACCCTGGCCATCACCCGCGTCACCGAAACCCTGCTGGGCGTTGCCTGCGTGACCTTGGTCAGCCTGTTCTTCGCCCGGCCGCAGAGTGTCGCGCGCGGTTATTTCGCCAAGGTCGACCAGTTGATCCGCCTGATTGCCGTGCACGCCGCCGCGGTGATCCGTGGCGAGGAGCTGGAGGAAGACTTCCAGCAACGCCAGAAGCAATTGCTGGGCGAGATAGCCGCCCTGGAAATGCTGCGCCGCCACCTGTATTTCGACGCCCCGCGCCTGCGCGGCGCCGATGAACTGGTGCAGCAACTGGCCAACCAACTGGTGCTGATGACCTCGCGCCTGGCCATCCTGCGGCGCCAGCGCAAGTTGATCGAAGCGCGCCTGAGCGGCCCGCTGCCCGAATCCGTGCGGCGCCTGCGCGAGGACGAACTGGCCTGCCTTGCCGAGCTGGCCGAGTTCGGCCGCGACCTGCCCGGCGCCACCCGCAAGCGCATCACTCAGCTGCGCCAGCGCTTCGACGCCGCCGCACGGCAGGCGGAGGAACTGGCCGACGGCCTGCCCACGTCACTGCGTTCACTGGCCTGGGCGCTGCGCTTCGAGCAGGCGCGGCTGATGCAGCAACTCGACGAGATGATCGAGCTGAGTGAGGCGATCCAGGAGGGCCGCCCCGGCAGCAGCTCCTACCCGCAGAGCCAGGCCCACGCCCTGCACCTGGACTTCCACCTCGCCGCGATGAACGCCACCCGCGCGTTCGTCGCGCTGTGCTGCGCCGGCTGGATCTGGATCGAGACCGCCTGGGACGGCGCCCGCGCCGGGATGATCCTGATCGGCATCCTCTGCTCCCTGCTCGCCACCTTCCCGCGCCCGCTGATGGCGAGCCTGGCCTACATGCGCGGGCTGGCCATGGCGCTGGTGGCGGCGGCGCTGCTGCAGTTCCTGCTGCTGCCCAGCGTTGGCGACTTCGAGATGCTCGCGCTGTTCCTCACGCCGCTGCTGTACGTGATCGCAGTCGGGCTGGCCAACCCGCAGACAGCGGGGATCGGCATCGGTCTGGGCTTATCGACCTTCCTGCTTGTCGGCCCGCAGAACCAGGGCGCGTGGATCAACACCTCGCTGCAATGGTTCGAGTTCGCCGGCGGCTACGTCAGTGCCGGTGTGCTGGCGTTGCTGGTCTACGCCTGGGTGTTCCCCTTTGACGCCGATGCGCGCCTGCGCCGCCAGTCGCGCCGCACCCGCGCCGAGGTGCGCTCGGTACTGCTGTCCAAGCCCAGCGAAGCTCGCCGATTCCTGTTCGAGAGCCGCATGGTGGATCGCCTGGCGATCATGCTCGGGTTGTTGCCGGCGGCGCGCGACAACCAGTCCGGCGAGCGCTTCCAGTGCAGCCTGGCGAGCATGACCCTGGGTGTGGTGCTGCACCAGCTGCGCCGCGAGAGCCTGAACCCCAACGGCCTGCCGCAGGCGCTGCGCGAGCGCCTGTCACTGCTGCTGGATGAACTCGCCGCCTGCCTCGACCAGCCACCCGCCGCGCCGCTGCACCGGGTACTGCCGGCCATGCGCGAGCTGGGCAGCGAGCTGGACGAGCTGCAAAGCCACGGCAACTACCCCAGCGGCGACGCCATGCGCCCGGTGTTCGTCAGCGGCGTCGCGCTGCTGGTGGCTGCCGACCTGCTGGAACGCTTCCGCGACCTCTACGGCGAATCCGCCGCCCTCCATGACGACCACGGGGAAGCCGCGCTGCATGCCCGTTGATATCGAACTGGGCGGGGTCTACCTGCCGCCGCTGGCCCAGGCGCTGCTGCTGGCCCTGCCGATCTTCCTGCTGCTGGACTGGAGCCTGCGTCGCCTCGGCGTCCTGCGTCTGGTCTGGCACGAGGCGCTGTTCGAAGGCGCGCTCTATGCCTGCATCTGCGCAGGCCTGATCCTGCTCATGGGAGCCCTGCACTGAATGGCCAGCCTGCGCAAAGCCGTCCCGCCGCTGATCACCCTGGCCGTGGTCGCGCTCGCCCTGATCCTCGGTTACTTCGCCTGGACCTACTACACCCGCGCGCCCTGGACCCGCGACGCCCGCGTGCGCGCCGACGTGGTGACGCTCTCGGCGGACGTCACCGGGCGTATCGTCGAACTGCGGGTGAAGGACAACCAGCACGTCAAAAAGGGCGAGCTGCTGCTGACCATCGACCCGGCGCGCTACGAACTGGCGGTGCTGCACGCCGACCGCGCGATGGAAGTCGCCCGCGCCGCACTCGGCCAGTCCCAGGCGGCCATCACTGCCAACCAGGCGCTGTTGCAGCAGCGCCACAACGAGGAGGTCCGGCGCCGGGCGCTGAAGGCGCGCTCGGCGATCTCCAACGAGGAATGGGAGAAGGCGCAGACCGACGTCACCGTGGCCGAGGCCCAACTGCTGCGCGAACAGGCCAACCTGGGCCTGGCGCAAGCCAATGTGGCGCTCTCCGAAGCCGCGCAGAAGCAGGCACGCCTGGACCTGGAGCGCACCCAGGTGATGGCGCCGGTGAACGGCTACGTGACCAACCTGCTGACCCGCGCCGGTGATTACGCCACGGCCGGCCATTCACTGGTGGCGCTGGTGGACAGCGACTCCTTCTACGTCGGCGGCTACTTCGAGGAAACCAAGCTGCCACGTATCCGCGAGGGGGACCGGGTGGACGTGCAGCTGATGAGTGGCGAGCGCTTCGACGGCCGCATCGAGAGCATCGCCTTCGCCATCACCGACCGCGAGAACGCCCCCGGCGCGCGCCTGCTGGCCAACATCAACCCGAGCTATACCTGGGTGAAACTCGCCCAGCGCATCCCCGTGCGTATCGCCATCGCCCCCGACTACAAGGGCCGCGACCGCCTGCGCGCCGGCACCACCGCCACCGTCAGCGTGGTCGAAAGCGCTCGCTAGGCCCCTACCTTCCGATGGGCACGGGGAACTTTCATCACCGCCCCGTCATCAACCCATCGCGTGATTGTCACCCGCCCGGTGCAGCATGCTTTCAGCTTCCCGCATCCCGCGCGGACGCCTGCGCACGAGGATGACCCTTGCCCCGCCTTCGCCTTCTGGCCGCTTCCCTGCTGACCTGCACCACTCTCGCCCTGGTGGCCTGGCGTTCGCTGCCCACGCCACTGGAAGACGTGCCGAGCAGCAGCCTGTTCGCGCACAACTGGGCCCGCGGCGGGGTCGTCCTGCTGGTGCGCCACATGGAGCGTTGCGACCGCTCCACCGCCGAATGCCTGGGCGCCGCCGACGGCATCACCGCCCGCGCCGCCGCCCTGGCGCGGAGCATGGGCGAGAGCATCACGCGCCTGGGCCTGACCGCCACCGACATCTACAGCAGCCCGGCCAACCGCACCATGCAGACCGCCGACCTGATGTTCGACCGCAACGTGGCGCGCCAGGACTGGCTGCTCACCTGCAAGGATGGCGACCTCGCCGAGCAGATCCGCCAGCACAAGGCCGCGCACCGCAACCTCGTGCTGGTCACTCACAGCGAATGCTTCGACCTCCTGCGCGAGAACCTCAAGGTGCGCGAGACCGACACCCCCGAGTACGGCAGCGCCCTGGTGCTGTTCGACGAGAGCGAACCCAGGCTGCGCATTGCCGGGGAAGTCGAGACCGATGAGTGGCTGAAGCTGGTGAACTCGCACAACCCGAGCTGAGGCCGCTGCCAGAAAGCGCTTTCTGTGCCATCTTCTTGCGATCGTTCCAAGGAGAGGCTCGATGCCCGCCCTGCTCACTTCCCACCCGCTGTTCGCCGCCCCCGTCCTGCTGCTGATCGACCTGCTGCTCTGGCGGCTGGTCGGCCCGGCTCATCCGCACTGGCGGCTGGCCACGCGCATCCTGTGCTTCCTGCTGTTCAGCCTCCTGCTGTTCAACGCCGGGATGAACCCGCTGCGCGCCGCGCCCTGGCCGGATGACCTGCCCAGCCACATGGTCGCCACGGCCGTGCAGATATTCTGGTGGCTGTTCGCCGCGCGCTGCCTGACGGTGGTGCTGGGCTTCCTGCTGGTGCAACGCATCGGCCACGGCGGGCGGTTGCTGCAGGACGTGGTCGGCGCACTGATCTTCCTGGTCGCCATCATCGCCGCCGCCGGCTACGTGCTGGAGCTGCCGGTGAAGGGCCTGCTGGCCACTTCCGGGGTGGTTGCCATCGTCCTCGGCCTGGCGCTGCAGAGCACCCTGAGCGACGTGTTCTCCGGCATCGTGCTGAACACCACCAAGCCGTACCAGCTGGACGACTGGATCTCCATCGACGGTATCGAGGGCAAGGTCACCGAGATCGACTGGCGCTCCACCTACCTGCAGACCTCGCAGGGCACGCTGGCCGTGGTGCCCAACTCCCTCGCCGCCAAGGCCAAGGTGCTCAACCTGAGCCGCCCGGCAAACCTCTATGGCGTCAGCGTGAGCCTGACGGTCAGCCCGCACATCCGCCCGCGCAAGGTCGTGGAGGCGCTGGAGCACGCGCTCGGCGGCTGTCGAGCGCTGCTGGCCACGCCTGCGCCAGCGGTAAGCGTGCGCAAGTCCGCGCCGGACGGTGTGGAATACGAAATGAGCGGCTTCGTCGCCGCCATGGGCGAGAAGCGCGAGGTGCGCAACCAGTTGTTCGACCTCGCCTACCGCCACCTGCAGGCCGCGGGCATCAACCTGCTCGCCGAAGCCGATGCGCCGATGCGCGAGAGCGCCTCGCGGGCACGGGCGCTGCTGGTGCGTTCGGGGCTGTTCGATGCGCTGCGCGACGAGGAACGCGACGAACTGGCAAAGCGCATGCAGCGCCGCCCCTTCAAGCGCGGCGAAGTGCTGCTGGCGCCGGGGGATGTCAGCGACCGCCTGCTGATCATCGACTCCGGCGTGGTCAGCGTCACCCTGCCCCACGACAGCCAGACCATCGAGGCCGGCCGCATGGGGCCGGGCGAAGTGTTCGGCGAAGCCGGCGTGCTGACCGGTTCGGCCTGGCAGGCTGAGTTCACCGCGATCAGCGATGGCGCCGCCTACTACATCGACAAGGAAACCCTCGCTCCCTGCATGGAGGCGCGCCAGGAGATCGCCGAGGCCATGGGCCGTCTGCTGGACTTCCGCCAGAAGGCCAGCGCCGCGCTATTGGTCGAGCAACCCACGGTGGTGCAGCAGCGCGGGCTGATGGCCTGGCTCAAGCAGCACGCCGGACGCCGCTACAAGGCCTGACTCCATTGCGTAGCAGGCGTTGCCGGGTCAGGCGCTGACTTCCTGCAGGCAATCCAGCGGCACCCAGCCGGCCTCGCCACCGGAGCGCACGCACCAGAGCCAGCCGCCCAGCTCGCGGCCGCCTTCGAGGCGCTCGCCGACTTCGACGTCGAGCTCGCGGGCGGTGTAGTCCTCCATCGCCACCCCCGCGCCCGGCGCAGTCATGTTGAATACCTGCGCCGGCACCCAGCCCTCGCGCTGGCCGGGCGTGGAGCAGAAGTACCAGTCTTCCCAGCCCTCGGCGCCTTCATAACGCTCACCGACGAACAGCGGTGCGCCCCTGGCGAAGGTGATGGGCGCGGGATACTCGCTGCGGTGACGCTGAATCACTTCGTAGTGCATGTCGATCTCCCGGTTCCCTGGACCGATCCATGCTACTCCTCACAGCGCATCGTGGAAGATCACCCCGAGGGTGAAGCGCTCGCCGGTATGCAGGCGACTGACGCCGTGGCGCATATTGACCCGGTGATAGCCGCGCACGCCGTGAACCGGGCGCTGGGCCACGGCGAACACCACCGCATCGCCCTGCTGCAAAGGCACCACGCTCGCCCGCGACTGCATGCGCGGGCGCTGCTCGGTGAGGACGAACTCGCCGCCCGTGAACTCTTCGCCCGGCCGCGACAGCAGGATCGCCACCTGCAGCGGGAAGGCCCGTTCCCCGTAGAGGTCCTGGTGCAGGCAGTTGTAGTCGCCAGCACGGTAGCGCAGCAGCAAGGGGGTCGGCCGCCGCTGGCCGGCGGCGTGGCATTGGTCGAGGAAGCCGGCATGCTCCGGCGGGTACTGGATGCTGGTGCCCATGCGCTCCTGCCAGGTGTTGGCGATGGCCCGCAGCGGCGGATAGAAGGTTTGACGAAGCTCCTGCAGCAGGGTCGGCAAGGGATAGGCGAAGTAGCGGTATTCGCCGAGGCCGAAGTTGTGCCGGGCCATGACTACGCGGCTGCGAAATGGCGCCTCCTGGTCGTAGAGCGCGCGGAGCGTCTCGCACTGCGCCCTGTCCAGCAGGCCGGGGATCAGCGCGTGGCCGTCGGCGTCGAGTTGCTGGGTGAGTGCGGGCCAATCCAGGCCGGACAGGGTTCGGGAGAGGAGCATCTTGGCGATCCGTGATGGCAATGCCTCAGTCTAGGACCGCCCCTTTACCGCCCGCGCCCCAAGGCCGACTTTCAAACTTCCCTGTAGGAGCGCCCCATGGGCGCGATCGCGGGCATGGCCCGCTCCTACAGTGTTGGTATCCGCCGCGGTGGCATCGGCGGATAACCCGTTCCGGGTTATTCGCCCTACGGGTACCAGGAAATCAGGTCAGCGGCCGGCCCTGTAGGGCGCATAACGCCTATGGCGTTATCCGCCGCCATGGCGGACAGCCTGCTCCGGGTTATTCGCCCTGCGGTGACCGGCCAATGGGGCCATCCGTCAGGCGTCGTTGTAGACTCGGACATCCACCCCGGACCGACTACCGCCATGAGCACCGAAGACCCGATCCTGCGCGACATTTCCCGCGTCACCCTGCAGCACTACCAGAACAGCGCCCAGTCTTTCCGCGAGGGTACCTGGGACCACGACGTCACCCAGAACATTGCCGCGCTGCTGCGACATATCCAGGGCGAAGCACCTTTCGTGCTGCTCGATTTCGGTTGCGGTCCAGGCCGCGACCTGTGTGCTCTGAAAGGCATGGGGCATGCACCGGTCGGCCTGGACGGCTGCGCCGGCTTCGTCGCCATGGCGCGCGAGGCCAGCGGCTGCGAAGTCTGGCAGCAGGATTTCCTCGCTCTTGAGCTGCCCGCCGAGCGCTTCGACGGCATCTATGCCAATGCCAGCCTGTTCCATGTACCGCGCAGCGAGCTGCCGCGTGTGTTGCGCCAGCTGCATGGGGCGCTGAAGCCGGGTGGCGTGCTGTTCAGCTCCAATCCGCGCGGGGAGAATCAGGAAGGCTGGAATGGCGGGCGCTACGGCTCCTACCACGACCTGGAGAACTGGACGCGCCTGCTGGAGAACGCCGGCTTCCGCGAGCTCGAGCACTACTATCGTCCGGCAGGCCTGCCACGGGAGCAGCAGCCCTGGCTGGCGAGCGTGTGGCGCAAGGTTTGAATTGACGCCAGCCCTGCCGGCGGGTCGCGGGCAGGGCCCGCCCCTGAGGGGGAACACGACTCCTCGCAGGGGCGAACCGCGCCAGCGATTCGATCACGCGGGTGTTGCCACCCGCGTCAAACCGCCGATCAGCCCTTCGCCGCCCAGGCGTTGAAGCGCTGCTCCAGGTCCTCGCCGTGGTCGACCCAGAACTCGAAGTTCACCGGCACGGCCTGTTCCAGGTTCGCCGGCGCGGTGTTCAGGCGCTCGATCAGCTTGGGATCGATCAGCTTGTTGGTCCCCAGGTTCACCGAGCCGTAGCCCAGCTTCACGGTGTGGATCTTCTGCTGTTCGGGCGAGAGCGAGAAGGCGATGAAGTCCTCGGCGGCCTTCTTGTTCGGGCTGCCCTTGGGGATCGCCCAGGAGTCGATGGCATACAGGCTGCCGTTCCACACCACCTTCATCGGCACGCCCTCCTCCTGCGCAGCGAAGGCGCGGCCGTTGTAGGCGGTGCTCATGACCACGTCGCCGCTGGCGAGGAACTGCATCGGCTGCGCGCCGGACTCCCACCACTGGATCGACGGCTTGATCTCATCGAGCTTCCTGAACGCGCGGTCCACGCCTTCCTTGGTGGACAGTACCTTGTACAGGTCTTCCTTCTTCACGCCATCGGCCAGCAGGGCGATCTCCAGAGTGTACTTGGCGCCCTTGCGCAGGGAGCGCTTGCCGGGGAATTTCTTCGTGTCCCAGAAATCCGTCCAGCCGGTCGGGCCGTTGGCAAGGCGTTTGCTGTCGTAGACCATGGCCATCGACCAGACCAGCAGGCCGGCGCCGCAGTCGGAGATGGTGCCGGGCACGTAGTCTTCGGCCTTGCCGAGGATCGCCGGGTCGAGTTGTTCGAACAGGCCTTCTTCGCAGCCGCGCAGCAGCTCCGGCCCTTCCACCTGGACGACGTCCCAGTTGACGCCGCCGGTGTCGACCATGGCCTTGATCTTGCCCATTTCGCCGTTGTACTCGCCGGCGATCACCTTCATTCCTTCCTTCTTCTCGAAGGGTTTGTAGAAGGCTTCGGTCTGTACGTCCTTGCTGATGCCACCGAAGGAGATCACGGTCAGGTCAGCAGCCATGGCGCCGGACGCCACGCCCATGAGCAGGGCTCCCAGAATCGGGTTTTTCATTTCCACCTCTTGGCTTTGTTGTTGGCAGATGGTTCAAGCACGCAGGCGCCCGGTCTCTGCGGATCGGGGCACGATAACAGGGGCAGGTGCGCCCGTTTGTCTTAACTGCGATAGGCGGCCTCGCCGTCCTCGATCAGGCGCAGGGCCGATTCCCAGGCCAGCAGGTGCAGGCCGTCGACCAGCGCTTCCTCTTCCTGCACGGCGACGCGCTCGCACACGGCGTGCGGCGGGTAGCGCAGCTGGCGACCACCGGCCAGGGCCTGAATCTGCGCCTGGCAGGCGCGTTCGAGGAAGTAGATCTGGTTGAAGGCTTCGGCGATGCAGCGCCCGGTGGCCAGCAGGCCGTGGTTGCGCAGGATCATCACCATGTGGCTGCCCAGGTCGTTGACCAGGCGCGAGCGCTCGTCGGGGTCCAGGGCGATGCCTTCGTAGTCGTGGTAGCCCAGGCGGTTGTAGAACTTCAGCGCGTGCTGGCTGATCGGCAGCAGGCCGTCTTCCTGGGCGGATACCGCGATGCCGGCGGCGGTGTGGGTGTGGATCACGCAGGCCACGTCCTCGCGGGCGGCGTGTACCGCGGAATGGATGTTGAAGCCGGCGCGATTGACGCTTTTCGGCCCGAAGCGCGGATCGATGACGTCGCCCGCGTGGTCGACCTTCACCAGGTCGGAGGCGCGCATTTCATGGAACATCACGCCGTAGCGATTGATCAGGTAGTGGCCCGGCTCGCCCGGCACCCGCGCGGAGATGTGGGTGTCGATGTGGTCGGTCCAGCGGAAGTGCGCAATCAGCCGGTACAGCGCGGCGAGGTCGCAGCGGGCCTGCCACTCTTCGGCGGAAATGCTCGACGGATCGATGTTGTAAGCTGTGTCACGCATGACGGGCTGTCCCTGTTCTTGTTCGGGGGTTCTTATTTCAGGCTGTGCGGCGAATTGCCGCCGTCTGGGACCGAGTGTGCTGGGCGCGCCCGGCCCGCACCATGCACAGGGACAACGCAGAAATTGCAATGCTGTTATGGTCCGCGGACCTGTACAGATCCTTCCCCACAAGAATCGGACCTTCGGATGCTGTTGCTCGACCCCACCTCGGACATTCCCCTGGTCACCCAGATCGTCGACGGCATCGCCCAGGCCATCGACGAGCAGCGCCTGCGCCCCGGCGCCAAGCTGCCCTCGATCCGCAAGTTCGCCCAGGCCAACGGCGTCAGCCACTTCACCGTGGTCGAGGCGTACGACCGGCTGGTAGCGCGCGGCTGTCTGAACGCCGTGCCCAACGCCGGCTTCTATGTGCGCGGCCCGGCAGTCGAGGACAGCGCCAGCGATGAGGCGCCCACCGAATTCGACTTCGATGCGCACCTGCTGCTGCACAAGGTCTTCCAGCCGCTGGGCATGGAGCTGCGGCCCGGCGTCGGCCTGCTGCCCGAACACTGGCTCGACGGCGAAGGCCTGCTGCGCGGCTTGCGCAGCCTGGCGCGGGAAGAACCGACCCAGTTCGGCAACTACGGCCACAGCAAGGGCAACCCAAAGCTGCGCGGCAAGCTGGCCGACCGCCTGGGTGATGCGGGCGTGGCTGCCAGCCCGGAGCAGATTTTGCTGACCGCCGGCGCCAGCCAGGCGCTGGACCTGACCGTGCGCTACCTGGTGCAGCGTGGCGACCCGGTGCTCGTTGACGAGCCTGGCTACCACAACCTGTTCCTCAACCTGCGCCTGCAGGGCGCGCAGCTGCTGGGCGTGCCGCGCAGCGCCGACGGGCTGGATCTCGACCGCCTGGAGCAACTGGCCCGCGAACACCGCCCCAAGGTCTACTTCACCCAGGCGCGCCTGCAGAGCCCCACCGGCGGCAGCCTGTCGCTGGCTGCGGCGCATCGTCTGCTGCAACTGGCGGAGAAGTACGACTTCCTGATCGTCGAGAACGACATCTACGCCGACCTCGACCCCGCCGGCCAGTTGCTGCTGGCCAACCTCGACCAGCTGGCGCGGGTGATCTACATCAGCAGCCTGTCCAAGGTCATCGCCCCGGCCCTGCGCACCGGCTTCATCGCCGCGCACCCCGAGCTGATCGAGGAGCTGGTACCGCTGAAGATGGTCAGCGGCCTGACCAGCTCGGAACTCACCGAGACCCTGGCCCTGGACATCCTCCTGCAGGGCCGCCACCGCAAGCACGTGCGCCAGCTGCGCGACCAGCTCGGCGAAGCCCACGACAGCGTGGCGCGACGCCTGGAAGCCGCCGGCCTGGAAATCTTCCATGAACCGCGCGCCGGCCTGTTCCTCTGGGCCCGGCACCGCGCGGTCGACGACGCCACCCTGCTCGCCAGCCGCGCCAAGGAGGCGAAGATCCTGCTGTTCCCCGGCCAGCTGTTCATGCCCGACGGCCGCAGCGTGCCGTGGATGCGCTTCAATGTTGCGCACTCGCTGGATGAGCGGCTGTATACGTTCCTCTCCGCGCAGGGTTGATGGTCACAAAAATCAGTGGGGCCGAGTCCAAGGAAGAACAGCCGGCATATCGCCCGGCACGTCAGGAGGACACCGTGAAATTTCCCGCCATCGACCCGCAACAGCTGCAACGCGCCCAACAAGGCGACCCCGCCGCCCTCGACGCACTGCTGCTGGCCCTGCAAGCGCCGGTCTACAACCTCGCCCTGCGCATGCTCGGCCGCCGTGAAGACGCCCAGGACGCCAGCCAGGAAATCCTCCTGCGTATCACCACGCACCTCGCCAGCTTCCGCGGCGACAGCCAGTTTTCCACCTGGGCCTTCCGCATAGCGAGCAACGCGCTTCTGACCGCGCGCACCAAGGTCCGCGAGACGCCCACCGTGTCGCTGGAGGCGCTGGCGGAAAAGCTCGACCTCGGCCTGCGCCTGGCGGAGGCCAATGAACGCCCGCTGGAGCCCGCCGACAAGCTCGCCGCCGAGCGCATCGCCCTGGCCTGCACCCAGGGCATGCTGATGTGCCTGGAGCGCGAGCAGCGCCTGGCCTATGTGCTCGACATCGCCTTCGGGCTGGACTCGGAGACGGCGGCAGCGGTGCTGGAGATCGAGCCGGCGGCCTATCGCAAGCGCCTGTCACGGGCGCGCCTGCGGCTGGATGAGTTCATGCAGCAGCACTGCGGGCTGGTCAACGCGCAGGCAGCCTGTTCCTGCGAGCGCCAGGCAATGGCCCTGCCAGTGGGCGCCAGCGACACCCGCAAGGCCGAGAGCGAGCTGCTCGCCCTCACCCGCCTGGCGGATGCGGCGGCGGTGTTCCGCGCCCACCCGGATTACCGCGTCCCGCAACGGGTCATCGAAACCGTCCGCGCCGTGCTGCAGCAGCACACCGGAGGCTGGCAATGAACGCGATCGCCGACCTGGGCTACCCCGAGGGCTTCGCGCCACTGCAGCGACGCAATCCATTGCTGGACCTGCTCGGTCCGTTCCTGGTGCGCGGCGAGGGCGAATCCCTGGAGCTCGGCCTGCTGCTGGACGAGCGCCACACCAATGGCCGCGGCAGCGTGCACGGCGGCATCCTCGCCACCCTGGCGGACATCGGCATGGGTTACGCCATGGCCTTCTCCAGCCAGCCGCCGCAGCCGCTGGTCACCGCCAGCCTGACCCTGGACTACGTCTCCACTGCGCAGGTCGGCGACTGGTTGAGCATCCGCCTGCTGCACAACCGGTGCGGTCGGCAGATGGCCTTCGCCAATGCGCTGCTGTCGGTGGGCGACAAGGTGGTGGCGCAGGCCAGTGCGGTGTTCGCGGTCCCGCACTGATCCAGCGGATATCGCCAGCGGCCGCGCGAGGCCTTAGACTTGCCGCCCATCAGCAACCGCCAGCAAGAGATCACTATGGGCGCCCAGTGGAAAGCCAAACATAAAGAAGTCGCCGCCAACGCCAAGGGCCGCATCTTCGGCAAACTGTCGAAGGAAATCATGATCGCCGCGCGCAATGGCGCCGACCCGGACATGAACCCGAAACTGCGCCTGGTCGTCGAGCAGGCCAAGAAGGCCTCGATGCCGCGCGATACCCTGGAGCGCGCCATCAAGAAGGGCGCCGGCCTGCTGGACGGCGCCGCCACCTTCGAGCGCGTGGTCTACGAAGGCTTCGCCCCGCACCGCGTGCCGGTGATCGTCGAATGCCTGACCGACAACGTGAACCGCACCATCGCGGAAATCCGCGTGCTGTTCCGCAAGGGCCAGCTGGGCGCTTCCGGCTCGGTCTCCTGGGACTTCGATTACCTGGGCCTGGTCGAGGCCACCCCGGCCAGCGCTGACGCCGACCCGGAACTGGCCGCCATCGAAGCCGGCGCCCAGGACTTCGAGCCGGGCGAGGAAGAAGGCGACACCCTGTTCCTCACCGACTCCACCGATCTGGACGCCGTCTGCCGCGCCCTGCCCGAGCACGGTTTCACCGTCGCCTCGGCCAAGCTCGGCTACAAGGCGAAGAACCCGGTGAGCCTGTCCGACGCGGAGCTGGAGGAAGTCGAAGCCTTCCTCGATGCCCTCGACGGCAACGACGACGTGCAGAACCTCTACGTCGGCCTGGCGTAACAGCAAGGCACCCCAGGGGAGATGGGGCAAGCCCATCTCCCTCGCGCCACCGTCAGTACAGCCCGGTCGCGCTCCCCGGTTCGAACACCGGAGTTTCGTTGGCCTGAATCATGTTGTAGCTCAGCATGAAGGTCACGCCGCCCTCGCTGCCCAGCGCCTGGCTGACCCAGCCGATGGGGTTGTTGAACAGCGAATCATCCGGGTTGAGCACACCGATAGCTGCCGAGTCGGGATCGTTGTCCCAGGTGACATCGCCCCAGTGCCACCCCAGCCCCAGCACGAACTGCCGCCCCAGCAGGGCACCGAGCGCGAACACCGTGTCATCGTCCACCTCACGCTGCTGCGCCTTGGCTTCGCGCACGTACTGGGTAATCGCCGCGACCACCTCATGGGGTGGCAACTCGGGCGCCAGCTGAAGCAGCGCCAGTCCCTGCTTTTGCAGATCTGCCAGTTGTTGTTCCAGCTCCGCCGACAGCGGAATGATTTCAGCCATGCTTCCTTCTCCTCAAACGGTTCCCGCGCTGTCCTGGCGGGTCCCTGTCACTGTTGAAACTTCCATCCTGCCGACACTCAAACGGCGCGGCCCATCAGTACGTCCTGGCTGCCTTCGGCCTTTTCCCGCAGGAAATCCCAGGTGGTGCGCATCCGCGCGATATCCTTGAGTTCGGTCGGCATCAGCATCCAGAAGGTCCGCACGAACTCGATTTCCCCTGCCAGCACCGGCTGCAGCGACGGGTTTTCGGCTGCCGCGAACGCCGGCAGGATCGCCAGCCCGGCGCCCTCTGCCACTGCGCGCTGCTGGGCGAGGATACTGGTGCAGCGCAGCGCCATGTGCAGCGGCCGGCCGATCTCGTCGAGGTACTGCAGCTCCTTGCTGTAGAGCAGGTCGTCGACGTAGCCGACCAGGGCGTGCTCGCGCAGGTCGTCGCGGTTGCGGATCGGCCCGCGCTCGGCGAGGTAGTCCTGCGAGGCGTAGAGGCGCAGCACGTAGTCGGTCAGCCGGGTAATCAGGTAAGGCCCGCGGCCGGGGCGCTCCAGGGTGATCACTATGTCCGCCTCGTGGCGCGACAGCTGCAACGCCCGTGGGACCGCCAGCAGGTCCACACCCAGATGCGGGTGGCGCTGGTTCAGCTCCACCAGTTGCGAGGTCAGCAGCGTCGAGCCGTAACCCTCGGTGGCGCCGATGCGTACCTTGCCGGAGAGATTGTCTTCGGCGCCGGCCAGGCGCTTCTCGATCACCTTGCAGGCGCTTTCCATGGCCTCGGCCTGGGGCAGCAGCCCGTGACCGGCCTCGGTCAGCCGATAGCCGGCGGGCTCGCGCACCAGCAGTTGGGCGCCGATGCTTTTCTCCAGCGCCTGCAGGCGGCGGGCGACCGTGGTGTGGTCCACGCCCAGGCGTCGCGCTGCCACGGTCAGCTTGCCAGCCCGGGAAAGCTCGAGGAAAAACCGCAGGTTGTCCCAGTCCATATCTGCCTCAGCACGGGCCGTGTCTGCAAAAATGCAGAGCATACTTGCACATCACCTCATTGAGCACATCAAAAATGCACTGCTAGGATCGTTCCAGACAACAAGAAAGCCTTCAGGCTGGGAGAACCCCGATGACTGCAACTGCCGTCCCGACCGTCAAACTCTTCCTCGACGGCAAGCCCGTCGAGTCCACCACCTCCGAATGGCGCGACGTGATCAACCCCGCCACCCAGGAAGTCCTCGCCCGCGTGCCTTTCGCCACGCCCGAGGAAGTCGAGCGCGCGGTGGCGAGTGCCAAGGCCGCGTTCAAGACCTGGAAGAAGACGCCCATCGGCGCCCGCGCGCGCATCTTCCTCAAGTACCAGCAGCTGATCCGCGAGAACATGAAGGAGCTGGCGGCGATCCTCACCGCCGAACAGGGCAAGACCCTGCCCGATGCCGAGGGCGACGTGTTCCGCGGCCTGGAAGTGGTCGAGCACGCCGCAGGGATCGGCAATCTGCAACTGGGCGAGCTGGCCAACAACGTGGCCGGCGGCGTCGATACCTTCACCATCCTGCAACCCATCGGCGTCTGCGCCGGTATCACCCCCTTCAACTTCCCGGCGATGATTCCGCTGTGGATGTTCCCGATGGCCATCGCCACCGGCAACACCTTCGTCCTCAAGCCCTCCGAGCAGGACCCGATGGTGACCATGCGCCTGGTCGAGCTGGCCCATGAAGCCGGCGTTCCGCCGGGCGTGCTCAACGTCATCCATGGCGGCCCGGACGTGGTGAACGCCATCTGCGACCACCCGGACATCAAGGCCGTCTCCTTCGTCGGCTCCACCCGCGTCGGCACCCACGTCTACAACCGCGCATCCCAGGCCGGCAAGCGCGTGCAGTGCATGATGGGAGCGAAGAACCACGCCATCGTGCTGCCCGACGCCAACAAGGAGCAGACCCTCAACGCCATTGCCGGTGCGGCCTTCGGCGCCGCCGGGCAACGCTGCATGGCGTTGTCGGTGGCGATCCTGGTGGGTGAAGCCCACGACTGGATTCCCGACCTGGTGGCCAAGGCCAAGACCCTCAAGGTCAGCGGCGGTACCGAGGCCAATACCGACGTCGGCCCGCTGGTCTCCTGCGCGGCGCTGGATCGCGTCAGCGGCCTGATCGAACGCGGTACCCAGGAAGGCGCCAGGCTGGAGCTGGACGGCCGCAACCCGCAGGTGTCCGGCTACGCCAAGGGCAATTTCGTCGGCCCGACCGTGTTCTCCGGCGTCACCCCGCAGATGACCATCTACCGCGAGGAGATTTTCGGTCCGGTGCTCTGCGTGGTGTCGGTAAAGACCTTCGACGAGGCCATCGAGCTGATCAACGCCAACCCCAACGGCAACGGCACCGCGCTGTTCACCCGCTCCGGCGCTGCCGCGCGGCACTTCAAGGAAGAGATCGATGTCGGCCAGGTGGGCATCAACGTGCCGATCCCGGTGCCGGTGCCGCTGTTCTCCTTCACCGGCTCGCGCGGCTCCAAGCTGGGCGACCTGGGCCCGTACGGCAAGCAGGTGGTGCAGTTCTACACCCAGACCAAGACCGTCACCGAACGCTGGTTCGACGAGAACGAGGTCGGCGGCGCGGTGAACACCACCATCAACCTCAAATAAATCAGCCTGCCCGCCCGCTCGCCCCGAGCCGATCCGGACTTCAGCAAGGATGCTGTTCCGGCCCCGGCACCACGCGGGCGGGCACCTCCTTTCGCGCCTGATCGACCGGGCGCCCCGAACAAGAAGAAGAGGACCAACCCATGCGCATCGGCTTCATCGGACTCGGCAACATGGGCGGCCCCATGGCCGCCAACCTGCTCAAGGCCGGCTTCGACCTGAGCGTCTTCGATCTCTCCGCCAAGGCCGTGGAAGCGGCCGTCGCCCTCGGCGCCCGCGCCCTGGCATCCCCCGCCGAAGTGGCGCGCGACGATGTCGAGGTGATCATCACCATGCTGCCCGCCGCCGCCCACGTGAAGCAGGTCTTCCTCGGTGACGACGGCCTGCTGGCCAACGTGCAACCCGGCGTGCTGCTGATTGATTCGTCCACCATCGACCCGCTGAACGCCCGTGACGTCAGCGCCGCCGCCCTTGCCCACGGAAACCCGATGCTCGATGCGCCGGTTTCCGGCGGCACCGCTGGCGCTGCCGCGGGCACCCTGACCTTCATGGTCGGTGGTGATCAGGCCGACTTCGATCGCGCCCGCCCGGTACTCGCGGCGATGGGCAAGAACATCGTGCACTGCGGCGGCGCCGGTAACGGCCAGGTGGCCAAGGTGGCGAACAACCTGCTGCTGGGCATCTCCATGATCGGCGTGGCGGAAGCCATGTCCCTGGGCGTGAAGCTGGGCATGGACGCAGAAGTGCTGGCCGGCATCATCAACACCTCCAGCGGCCGCTGCTGGAGCTCGGAAGTGAACAACCCGCTCACCGGCGCCCCGGCGGCGCGCGGCTACAGCGGCGGCTTCGGCACCGACCTGATGCTCAAGGACCTCGGTCTGGCCAGCGAGGCAGCGCGCCAGGTGCGCCAGCCCGTGCTGCTCGGCGCCCTGGCCCAGCAGCTGTTCCAGACATTCAGCAACCAGGGCAACGGTCAGCTGGACTTCTCGGCCATCGTGAAGCTGTACGAACAGGGCTGATCTCGGCAATTCTTTGCAGGAGCGTGCCATGGACGCGATCGCGTGCATGGCACGCTCCCACGGGGGCCAGCGAACCGCATCCCCGCCTCTATCTCGGCTATCATGCGCGCTCCGCCCCACCGGATGCCGCCCGATGATCCTCCGCCCGCAAACCCCGACACTCTGGGTCCTGCTGTTCTCCCTCAAGGGTTCGATCATCCCCGCCATCTGGCGCAAGGTGCTCTACACGGTACTGCTCAGCTCACTGGTAGTGGCCACCCACGGCACCCTGTATCACTACAAGGTGATCATCACCTCCACGCCCTTCACCCTCTGGGGCCTGACGCTGGCGATCTTCCTCGGCTTCCGCAACAACGTCGCCTACCAGCGCTTCTGGGAAGCGCGCACGCTGTGGGGCGAACTGCTGATCGTCACCCGCAACCTGGCTCGGCAGACCCGCTCGCTCCTGCCGGACCTGGACAGCCAAGGCCGTCGCCAGCTGGGCAACCAGCTGATCGCATTCAGCTACGCCCTGCGCGACCAGCTGCGCGGCACCCCGCAAAGCGAGGACGTGCGCCGCCTGCTGGACGACGAAGCCGCCGCGCTGGCTACCAGCCACAGCCCGACCAACGTGCTGCTCGCCAGCCTCGGCCAGCGCTTCGCCGACCGTGGCCGCGCCAGCGGCGCCAGCGACATCACCCTGGCCGCCATCGACCAGCAGATGACCCGCCTGTCGTACGTGCTGGGTGGCTGCGAGCGCATCCGCAACACGCCGATCCCCTACCCGTACATCCTGATGCTGCACCGCATCGTGCACGTCTATTGCTTCCTGCTCCCGTTCTGCCTGGTGGACAGCATCGGCTGGTTCACCCCGCTGGCGGTGTGCGTGCTGGCCTACACCTTCTTCGGGCTGGATGCACTGGGCGACCAGATCGCCGACCCTTTCGATACCCAACCCAACGACCTGCCGCTGGACGCCATGAGCCGCAACATGGAAATCGCCGTGCTGGAAATCCTCGGCGAGACCGACCTGCCCGAACCGCTGAAGCCGGTGGACGGCCTGCTGCTCTGATCCGGACTTGAGGACCCCTGAATGAACCACCTGAAAGACGTGCCGCTGAACAAGGCCTACCTGCTGCTCAACCACGGCCCGAGCACCATAGTCACCAGCGAGCACGAGGGTGTCGCCAACGTCATGGCCGCCGCCTGGGTCATGCCGCTGGACTTCGATCCACCCAAGCTGATGCTGGTGCTCGACCGCAACACCTGGTCGCGCCATCTGGTGGAAGGCTCGGCCGCCTTCGTCATCCAGCTGCCGACGCGCCAGCAGGCTGAGCTGACCCTGGCGGTTGGCTCGAGCAACGGTGGCGAAGGCAACAAGTTCGAGCAGCTGGACATTCGCACTTCCCGTGCGAAGCAGGTCGAGGCGCCGATCGTCGATGGCTGCGTCGCCTATCTGGAGTGCAAGGTGATCAGCGAGCCACACAACCAGGAGAAGTACGACCTGTTCATCGCCGAAGTAGTCGCCGCCTATGCGGATGAGCGTGCCTTCTCCAATGGCCGCTGGCACTTCCCCAGCGACGAGCTGCGCACCATTCATTACCAGGCCGGCGGCGCCTTCTTCGCCACCGGCGAGGCGTTCCAGGTCAGTCGGGGCTGACCGGCTGCCAGGTTGCCGGCGCCGAGCCCAGCTCGGAGGCCGGCAGCTCCCAGTAGAGCGGCGAGCCCGCGACCTGCAGCGGCGGACGCAAGCGCCGCGCGTGCCCCCAGGGCGTTGTCTCGATGCCCGGTGCCAGATCGTCGGTTGTCTCCGCCGCCAGCTCCAGCGAACCCACCGACGAAACTCCCGCCTCCAGCAGGCATTGCGCCGTGCGCGCCAGGGACAGGCGCCAACGACTCCCGCGGCCGCTACGCCGGCGCTCGGCCAATCCACGCAAGGCCGCCGCAGCGATCAGGTAGCCGGTGGCGTGATCGAGCGCCTGTACCGGCAAGGGGACGGGTTTGTCTTCGCCCCGCCAGACGCGCCCGGCCTCGGCGATGCCGCTGCTCATCTGCACCAGGCTGTCGAAACCGCGCCTGTCGCTCCAGGGGCCCGACCAGCCGTAGGCATTCAGGCTGACATCCACCAATCCCGGCGCAATGGTCCGCCGTACATCGGCGCCGAACCCCAGGCGGTCCAGGGCATCGGCCCTATAGCCGTGCACCAGCACATCGGCGCTGGCGAGCAGCGCCTGGAAGCGCTCGCGGCCCGCAGGCTGGCGCAGGTCCAGACGCGCGCAGTGCTTGCCCAGGGTGACTTCCGGCACCACGCCAGGCTCATCCCAATCCGGCGGATCGATGCGCAGGACCTCGGCGCCAAAGCCGGCAAGAAAGCGTGTGGCAATCGGCCCGGCCAGCACGCGCGTCAGGTCCAGCACGCGCAATCCGGCCAAGGGGCGCTCGCGGTCGATCTCGATATCCAGAGAAGGCGCGGACACCAGCTGGAGATCGCGCAATACCAGCGGCTCACGGGCAACGGCGAGGCCTTGCGGGTGCTGTTTCCAGCCGTCCCAGGAGCGCATCTCGGCCGCACAGCCGCCTTCCTCCACGATCGCCAGTTCCAGCTCGCCCGCGCACCAGTTAGCCACGGCGTCTGCGACCCGATCACGATCATTCTCGGTACCGAGCACCCGAAGGGCAGCGGCGCGGTGATGCGGGGCATTGGTGTGCAGGCGAACCCAACCGTCGCGGGTGCGGTAGTTGCCGGCGATGGCGTCCCACAGGTCGGGAGGCGTCCAGCCCTGGGCGCGCAAGGAAGTGGAGAACCAGAAGGAAGCCAACCGGCGGTCCACGACCAGGGACGTGGCGGCACCGGAGTCCGGCTCCAGCCACTCGCCCAGCGCGAGCCCTGCGCTGGCGATGCTGGCGGCGGCCAGTTCGGTGACGAAGAAAGCCGAAGGCAGGGAGCCTTCGCTGCGAAAGGCCAGGTGACTCAGGCGTTCGGCCTGGCCGCCCAGGGCAATCCAAAGTCGCTCCGCAAGAACACGCTGCATCTCTATCTCCGCCTTTTCCTTGGAATTTCACCTTAGCCGCGCAGCGTCAGACGGGCGAGCCGACCTTGGTCGACAGGCAATAAAAAGCCCGCAATCAAGCGGGCTTTTCGATGGGGAGCTAGTCCTTTAGCTGGTTTTCATCCTCTGCCCCCGAGTGTGAAAAAAACGTGAAGCGAGGGGCAGCCGAAACATTTTGTTGGAGATCCACTCTCTGGAGGCTAGCGCTCAGCTCGAATAGTCCAGCGCGGTCCAGACGCGGCTGAGCCCATCGCTGATCTGGCAGCTCGACAGATCGTCCGCCGCGCCCCGCGAGGACAGACGCACGGTGGAGTCGCCCTCGCCTTCAGTCAGCCACTGCAGGCGGCCACAGTTGGGCGTGTCGATCACATAGCTGGCGGCGATGGCCGAGCGCTCCTTCGGCAGGCGGATGGCGTCGCGTACCGTGCCGCGCTCCTCGATGCGCTTGCCGTCGGCCACCAGCACGGCCCAGGCCTCCTTGCCCTCGATGATGAGGTAGGCGCCATTGGCGCGCGGGACGTCCGCCTGGGGCTGGGCACAACCCGCCAGCATCGCCACACCTGCGCAAAGCATCAGTTTCTGCAACATCGCCATCGCTCCTGTTCTTCGAAGAGTGCCCGCCAGGCCAGTGGCGACGGGCACTTCAGGGTTTCTGTCAGACCGCGAGAGGGATACTAGGAGAAAATACTGTTCATGCATACAGTATTTTGCGAAAATTTTTTAAACCTCGACGAAAGGCCACAGTCCATTGGCTACGTCGATCACCTCGGATCACAGGGCATGGGCCAGAACCCCATTGAGGAGCAAGCGATGGTGAGCATCCATCAGCTGAAATACACCGTGAACCACATGGCCATCGATGAAGTCAGCGAAGCCGTATCGGAACTGCTGCTGGAGGGATTGGTCACAGAGGGCAAGACGCCCTTCAGCCGCACCCACTTCAACGTCTGCTTCGCGGAAATCGAGGCCCTGATGCAGCGCGCCGGCTATCACCGGCCGCTGGATGTGGTGGGCTACCAGGGCCAGGCCTATGCCATGTTCGATCCCAGTCGCTGGGATGCCGTGGAAGTCCTGCGCTGGCTGAAGGAGTACGTCGAGGAATCGAAGGCGGTCAGCACCGCCTGAGCGCGCGGGCTTTTTCGCAGGTCGCGGTTGCGGGAGCAGCGACTTGCGAAGGCCCACCCGGCGCACTAATGTCCCATGCACTTTTCCCCGCTTGCCGAATCAAGGACGATTCCATGAGCGACCCTTCCGCCGACGACAGCTGGCTCTGGGCCTACCGCAAACTCCGTAGCTGGGATGTGGGCCGGGTCAGCTCCGCGTTCCTCGCCACACTCTTCCACTGGCGCGGCGATACCGGGCTGTTCTACAGCCACGGCGGCCTGCGCAAATCCCGCCTGACCCGCGACGACCTGATCGACTGATCCGACCTACTGCTGCTGGTAATAGCCATTACCGCGCGGATAGACCGCGCCGTTGGGGTATTCGATGCTCTGCCGGATGCCACCGCTGCCCTGGTCGATGATCACTGTGCCCGAGCGCGTCTCGCCGTAGCTGCGCGGCACCTGCACACCGCCATAACCGTCATTGCGCTGCCAACTGGAGGAACTCTCCACGCTGCCGCTCGCACCCGGGCTGATGTAGATGCGCTGGATCACTGGCGGCGACTGCTGCCAGTGCGGCTGGCCCTGATAGTTCTGCTGGGACTGTCTTTCCTGCGTGGAAAACTGCTGCGCGTAGACGGGTAGCGCCAGGGCACAACAGGCGATTGCCCCAAGGATCCTGAGACCGATCATGGCGAGCTCCCGACTGGTGGAAAGGCTCCAGCTTACCAAGCCTCACCGCTCAGTACAGAGCAGTGCGAAAATTCAATATAAATACTTATATATCAGTACTTTACAATACAAACATCATGTCAACTATAGGAAAAAGTCTCCTCAGGGTACTGCTTGTCGCCATAGCCCCGTACGACTCCCTCATCCCTCGTTTAAACAACCGGATAGCGTCGATTCTTAAAGCTTTTTATAGAATATTTTCCCCTTTAAAAACAATCAGATAAATAGATTTTCTAAACCTTTACAAGAGACATCAGGGGTCTGCTGCGAAGCGTTCCCAGCGGGCGCATACCGCGGCGGCCCAGCCCTCGCCTCCAGCCGGGAAATCCAGCCCTTGCCATTCCATTGCCACGATTGGCATTTCTTTCTCAATCAGTAAGATGCAGCGACTTTCGTAAGGAACGCCTCATGTTCGGACGCTGCCTGACCCTGCTGCTGATCCTCGCCATCCCCACCGTCGCCTCCGCCGCCGCCCCGCGCACTTTCGAGGAAGCCAAGAAGGTCGGGCGCAAGCTGTATGCCCGCCAGTCGGTGGAGTTCTATTGTGGCTGCCGCTACAACGGCACCAAGGTCGACCTGAAGAGCTGCGGCTATACCCCGCGCAAGAATGCCAACCGGGCTTCGCGCATCGAGTGGGAGCACATTGTCCCCGCGTGGGTGATCGGCCATCAGCGTCAGTGCTGGCAGAGCGGCGGGCGCAAGAACTGCTCGCGCAATGACCGGGTGTACCAGAAGGCCGAGGCCGACCTGCACAACCTCGTGCCGAGCATCGGCGAGGTGAACGGTGACCGTGCCAACTACAGCTTCGGCTGGCTGCAGCAGAAGCCCTCGCAGTACGGCGCCTGCCCGATGGTGGTGGACTTCAAGGCGCGCAAGGCCATGCCCCGCGCGCAGATTCGCGGCATGATCGCCCGCACCTACTTCTACATGAGCGACCGCTACGGCCTGAAGCTGTCCAACCAGGACCGCCAGCTGTTCACCGCCTGGAGCAAGCAGTACCCGGTGGAAGCCTGGGAGCGGCAGCGAAACCAGATGGTTGGCTGCGTGATGGGCTGGGGCAACCCTTATGTCGGCCCGATCGAAACCGACCGCTGCCCGACGCCGAAAGTGGCCAGGCGCTGAAGCCTGGCGACAGCCGCAGGCGCCAGCAGTAGACTCCGACAGCCGTCCCGCGTGACGAGCCCCACCTTTATCTGTCTGGAGTACGCAGCATGTCCCTCTCGATCTACCAGGCTTCCGTTCCCGTCTTCATCCGCATGCTCGGCAACCTCTCGGTGATCCTCACCAAGGCTGCCGAGCACGCCCAGGCCAAATCCATCGACCCTTCCGTCCTGATCAACGCCCGCCTCGCCCCGGACATGTTCGCCCTGGCTCGCCAGGTGCAGATCGCCTCCGACTCCGCCAAGGGCGCCGGCGCGCGTCTGGCCGGCGTAGATGTGCCGAGCTACGCCGATGACGAAACCACCTTCGACCAACTGCAGACGCGCATCGCCAGGACCATCGAGTTCCTCAAGACCCTCAAGCCCGAGCAATTCGAAGGCGCCGAAGACCGCACCATCGAACTGAAGCTGCGCACCCGCGAAGTCAGCTTCAAGGGCTCGGACTTCCTGCTGGGCTTCGTCAACCCGAACTTCTATTTCCACATCACCACGGCCTACGACATCCTCCGCCACAACGGCGTGGAAGTCGGCAAGATGGATTACCTGGGCGGCGTCTGACCGCCCCGGGCGCTGGCCTCCCCGGCGCCCTTCAGCCGCGCGGCAGCGGCAACGTGGTGGTGGACTTGATCTCCGAGAGCGCCACGATGGAGTTGATCTCCTGGACCCCCGGCACCTGGGACAGCCGTTCGAAGAAGAAGCGCTCATACGCCTCCACATCTTCCGTGACGATGCGCAGCATGAAGTCCACGGCGCCCATCAGGACATGGCACTCCAGCACCTCGGGAAACGCCTCCATGGCCTGCGCGAAATCCGTCAGGTGATTGCGCCCGTGGGCATTGAGCTTCACCTGGGCGAATATCTGGGTATTCAGGCCGATCTTCTTGCGATCCAGCAGGGTCACCTGCT
The DNA here is from genome assembly GCF_014852215.1 of Pseudomonas sp. PDM19. Lineage (NCBI taxonomy): Bacteria > Pseudomonadati > Pseudomonadota > Gammaproteobacteria > Pseudomonadales > Pseudomonadaceae > Pseudomonas > Pseudomonas sp. PDM19. The sequence goes on from NZ_JACVBG010000001.1 coordinate 1,400,555, forward strand.
TGCGGATCACCCCTTCCTCCTTCAGCCGCTGAATCCGCCGCCAGCACGGTGACTGGGACAGGCCGATACGTTCGGCGATCTCCGCCGTGGAAAGAGTGGCCTCGTCCTGCAGCAAGGCGAGGATCTTGCGGTCATGGGCATCCAGCGAAACAGGCATAGATGATTCGCCCTTAGTAAATTCAGAGAATCATTAATGCACAAATTACCGCCACATGGCCAAAAACAGGCAAATAAATCCTCGGCACGGGCCGCAGAATATTCCTCACTCCCCCTGCATCGGCCAGCCGTCATGACGCTCCCTGCTCTCCATCTCGTCGAGTTCCCCCTGGATCAACAGGACCGCCCGGTTCCCACCGAAGCGGCCGCCGACGCGCGCTACCTGATTCGCGCCGAGATCGACGCCGACATTCTCTGCCGCCTGTTGAACCAGTTCGCGCTTCAGGGCCACGTCCCGGCCGAAGTCGAGTCCTCTCGCCGGGAGGATTGGATGGACATTGCCCTGCGGGTGAACACCCTGCCGCGCTACCGTGCCGAGGTCATCGCACAGCGCATGCGCGGCATGGTCAGCGTGTGCTCTGTCGATCTGCACGTACAAGGTGTGGAAACTGTCCTTTCAGCGACATAAGCTGGCTTTCTGGCGTTAGCCGGCACATCCACCCGGGCTTAGAGTGCGAACCTGACCCTAGCGGTCTTTCACACACAACAACGATGAGAGATGTGCCCATGGCTCGCCCACGCCTGCTCCCCGACAACTTCACCCTGGCGCTGATCGCCACCGTGACCGTTGCCAGCCTGCTGCCCTGCGAAGGCACCGCCGCCGTGATCTTCGGCTGGATCACCAACCTGGGCATCGCGCTGCTGTTCTTCCTCCACGGTGCGAAGCTGTCGCGCCAGGCGATCATCGCCGGCGCCACCCACTGGCGCCTGCACCTGCTGGTGTTCGCCTGCACCTTCATTCTCTTCCCGATCCTCGGCATGGCGCTCAAGCCGGTCCTGTCGCCTCTGGTGACCCCGGACCTGTACCTGGGCATGCTCTACCTCTGCGCCCTGCCGGCTACCGTGCAGTCGTCCATCGCCTTCACCTCGCTCGCGCGCGGCAACGTGCCTGCCGCGATCTGCAGCGCCTCGGCCTCCAGCCTGATGGGCGTGTTCCTCACCCCGCTGCTGGTGCAACTGCTGATCGGCGCCCACGGCGACACCGGCATATCGACCCTCGACGCGATTGGCAAGATCACCCTGCAACTGCTGGTACCCTTCGTGGCAGGCCAACTGCTGCGCACCTGGATCGGCGCCTGGGTCGAGCGCAACAAGCCAGTGCTGAAGTACGTCGACCAGGGCTCGATCCTGCTGGTGGTCTACACCGCCTTCAGTGCCGCCGTGATCCAGGGCCTCTGGCACCAGATCCCGCTGCCCGCCCTGGCCGGCCTGGTCGTTGCCTGCTGCGTACTGCTGGCCCTGGCGCTGATCGCCACCAACCTGCTCGGCCGTTACCTGGGCTTTTCCCTGGAAGACCGCATCACCATCGTCTTCTGCGGTTCGAAGAAGAGCCTTGCCACCGGCGTGCCCATGGCCTCGGTGCTGTTCGCCAGCAGTACGGTCGGTGTGATCCTGCTGCCGCTGATGCTGTTCCACCAGATCCAGCTGATGGTCTGCGCCGTGCTCGCCCAGCGCTACGCGCAGCGCCAGGAAGACAGTCACGCCTCACTGGAACGCAGTAACTGACGACCTGACGCCCACAAAAAAGCCGGTGCATCTGCACCGGCTTTTTTATTGCTGCCTCGCTGTCAGGCACCGACTGGCGTGCGCATGGTGACGAATTCCTCGGCAGCCGTCGGGTGGATGCCGATGGTTTCATCGAACACCCGCTTGGTCGCCCCGGCCTTCAGCGCAATGGCGATGCCCTGGAGCATCTCCCCGGCATCCGGGCCCACCATATGGCAGCCCAGCACCTTGTCGCTGTCGGCATCGACGATCAACTTCATCAGAGTCCGCTCCTGGCTTTCAGTGAGCGTCAGCTTCATCGGCCGGAAGCGGCTCTCGAAGACTTTCACCTTGTGCCCGTTGCTGCGCGCCTCGTCCTCGGTGAGGCCAACGGTGCCAATGTTCGGCAGGCTGAATACCGCGGTGGGGATCAGCTTGTAGTCGACCGGGCGGTACTCGTCCGGGCGGAACAGCTTGCGCGCCAGCGCCATGCCTTCGGCCAACGCCACGGGGGTCAGCTGCACGCGACCGATGACATCGCCGATGGCGTGGATCGACGGCTCGCTCGTGCCATAAGCCTCATCCACTTTCACGTAGCCGCGGTCGTCCAGCTCCACGGAGACGCTCTCCAGGCCCAGGTTGTCCAGCTGCGGCCGGCGGCCAGTGGCGTAGAACACGCAATCCGCCTCCAGCACGCGACCATCCTTGAGGGTGGCGGCCAGGGTGCCATCGGCCTGCTTGTCGATGCGCGCGATGTCGCTGTTGAATTGCAGGTCCAGCCCCTTCCTGGCCAACTCGTCACGCAGGTGCTCACGCACGCTGCGATCGAAACCACGCAGGAACAGATCCTTGCGGTACAGCAGCGAAGTCTGCGCGCCCAGGCCATGGAAGATGCCAGCGAACTCGACCGCAATGTAACCACCGCCGACTACCAGCACCCGACGCGGCAGCGACTCGAGGAAGAAGGCTTCGTTGGAGGTGATCGCGTGTTCCTTGCCGGGAATGTCCGGCACCTGCGGCCATCCACCGGTAGCGATGAGGATGTGCTTGGCGCTGAAGCGCTGCCCGTCGACTTCCACGGTGTGCGCATCCCGCAGCGTTGCATGGCCTTCCAGCAGGGAAACGCCGCTGTTCACCAGCAGGTTGCGGTAGATGCCATTGAGCCGGTGGATTTCGCGATTCTTGTTGGCGATCAGGGTCTTCCAGTCGAAGTTCGCTTCGCCCAGGGTCCAGCCAAATCCGGCGGCCTGCTCGAAGTCTTCATGGAAGTGCGCCCCGTACACCAGCAGCTTCTTCGGTACGCAACCGACATTGACGCAGGTACCGCCCAGGTAGCGGCTTTCCGCCACGGCCACCTTGGCACCAAAGCCTGCGGCGAAGCGCGCGGCGCGCACACCGCCGGAACCCGCACCGATGACGAACAGGTCAAAATCGAAAGACATCATGGTTCTCCGCTTGGATATGTCGGGCAGCATACCTCATGGCGCCTGACCTATCCTGCCAACTGCCGGTCCCGAAGGAGGTATTGCCATGCACCCGACCCTGACCCACCTGGCCCTGCACGTGCCCGACCTGGAAGCCTGCGTGGCGTTCTACGAGCAATTCTGCGGCATGCGTGTGATCCACGAGCGCGAGGGCAAGGGCTCGCGCATCGTCTGGATGGCGGAGCCGGGCAAGGAGCACCGCTTCATTTTCGTCATCATGCCCGGCGGCGAGGAACGCCACCTGGCAAGCGATGACTACAGCCACTTCGGCTTCGCCGTGGACACCCGCGCTGAGGTCGATCGCGTCGCCAGGGATGCCGAGGCTGCCGGCTGCCTGATCTGGGCGCCACGGGAAGAACCCTACCCCGTTGGTTATTACTGCGGCCTGCGCGACCCGGCCGGCAACTACGTCGAGTTCAGCTACGGCCAGCCGCTCGGGCCGGGCTCGGAGGCGATGCCGATTCCACGCTCGATGTAGGCCGGAAAAACGAAAAAGCCACCCGAAGGTGGCTTTCCCGAAGAGTGGAAAGGTCCGGACTTACCAGGCCTTGCCAGTCTTGTAGAGGTGTTCGTAGCAGAAGTTGGTCGCCTCGATATAACCCTCGGCGCTACCGCAGTCGAAACGCTTGCCCTTGAACTTGTAGGCCAGCACGCAGCCGTCCTGGGCCTGCTTCATCAGGGCGTCAGTGATCTGGATTTCACCGCCCTTGCCCGGCTCGGTCTGCTCGATCAGGTCGAAGATATCCGGAGTCAGGATGTAGCGACCGATGATCGCCAGGTTCGACGGGGCGTCTTCGGGCTTCGGCTTCTCGACCATGGTGTTCACGCGGTAGATGTCGTCGCGGATCATCTCGCCGGCGATCACGCCGTACTTGTTGGTCTCTTCCGGCGGCACTTCCTGGATCGCCACGATGGAGCAGCGGAACTGGTTGTAAAGCTTGACCATCTGCTTGAGGACGCTGTCGCCTTCGAGGTTCAGGCACAGGTCGTCCGCCAGCACAACGGCGAAGGGTTCGTCACCGATCAGCGGGCGGCCGGTCAGGATAGCGTGACCCAGGCCTTTCATCTCGACCTGACGGGTGTAGGAGAAGGTGCATTCGTCGATCAGGCGACGAATACCGACCAGGTACTTTTCCTTGTCGGTGTTGCGAATCTGGTGCTCCAGCTCGTAGCTGATGTCGAAGTGGTCTTCGAGGGAGCGCTTGCCGCGGCCAGTGACGATACCGATTTCACCGAGACCGGCTTCCAGTGCCTCTTCAACGGCGTACTGGATCAGCGGCTTGTTCACCACCGGCAGCATTTCCTTGGGCATGGCCTTGGTGGCCGGGAGGAAGCGGGTACCGTAGCCGGCGGCCGGGAACAGACATTTCTTGATCATGGGAGTCCTTCGAGAGGGACAGGGGTGCGAGTTGCGCGCAGTCTAATCAGGCTGCGCCCGCCTTACAATGCCCCGGATTGCAAGCTGCACGACTCTTGTGAGGACTTGCGAAACCGGTGGCACGCGCATCTGACCACCAAGACCCCGATTTAGTTCTCGAAGTTACTGGCAAATGGTCAGCATCCCGCTCCAACACGCCACAACGCTACGCCCTGGGGCCCTGCGCAACGTCGCCTCCGGAAAGCCGCTGACGCACCACTCCCCATATTGAGAGCTCATCGCCCTCCTCGACTTTCAGCGTCGGATATTCATCGCTCGCCGCCTGCAGCGCGAAGGAACCGTCGACAATGGCGAGGCGACGGATCAGTGCCTCGCCGTTGAGCGCCGCCACCACAATCTCACCAGGTGCCGCCAGCTCGGAACGGTCGACCAGCAGCAGGTCGCAGTCGTGAATGCCCGCTTGCGTCATACCTTCGCCACATGCACGGACTATGTACGTATGAAGAGCCGCAACACCGGCCATTGCACCAGTCTGCACAACATCTCGGACTTCCAGAATGGTTTGCTGCATGACCCTTCTCCAGATACTGTATATGCATACAGATAGCAGATACCTGTCAGCCCGACAAGCTATTGAATGGAACCTCCAGGAAGAAATGCCGCTCAACCGAAAGGACAGCGCACCGATGACGGTGGACTACCCTTAGGGAGGGGTGAGGATATCGATATGAATCCAGGCACGTTCGTCACGCTCATGATTTTCGGCTGGGTCCTGCTGGCAGTAGTTACGCTGTGGGCGATCCTTCGCGTACCGATGCGTCGGGCCCGCCTGCAGAAGCCCAGGCACAAAGCGAAAGCCGACTCCTCGCGGCACCAACCTATCCCTCACTGAAATCTCCAGTCGTGCAAAATGCCATGGCATTTTCGCCTTACCATGCAGGGTGCATGGCAAGCGAGGCGGATAGACATTGCAACCATCTGATTTTTAAGGATTTTCTATTTACGCCAGATTGGTATGCACCCTGCAATGAAAAGGGAAGAAACCACCCATTCATTGCCGAGGACGACACCATGCCTATCGACCGCCTGCCTGCCGCCCAATACCTCTGCCAGGCCTTCTCCGATTTCGACGTGAGCTTCACGGCTCGACCGGACGGCAATCTGATCATGACGCTGAGCAAGGATGCGGGCGAACACATCGCCTGTCGCGTGGTGCGCCAGGAAGAGCAACGCAACGAAGAGCTGCTAACCAGCCTGGTTGGCCGCATTCGTCGCGATCTGGCGACCGAGTACGGCCCGCTGCAGGAGCGCGATGCCGACCACTTCAAGGCAGAGGTTCCTCTGCAGAACTTCTACGAGTCTGCCGAGCCGCTGCGCCAGCGTCGCATCGTCAAGGCCGGCGCAAGATTGCGGTCGATGGCGAATGTGAGCGCCTGACAAACGCGAAATAAAAACCCGGCACAAAGCCGGGTTTTTATTTCTTACCAGCTCCACGCGAACCTGGCTCTTGAATTTGTAACCCGTGCGATCTCAAGCAACTCGAATGGACTCCCTATCAGGAGCAACCGGCATAGGAACAATAGGCTTCTTGCCATCAGCGGATACACGAACGCTAGACCTGTAAAAATTCCGCCTTAATAGCTTGCTATAAAGCCCATCTTTATCTTCAGCCTCACCCACATCCAACTAAGCCAGGATGCGGCGTAGACAGGTCGCTCCCGCGAGGCGATGCGCAAGCAATACGCGGTTCGATCAATATATATGCAGGACATGTGAAGCCGAGAAAAAAGCATATAACCTTTCCGGCGGAGCACCTTATGCGATGGCGTACGCTTCACATCAGACGCAGAATGACAAGCCAGAACCTCGGTGATTATAAGTTTTGGTCTGACCCTGTGAAACGGGAAGGTTGCGAGAATCTCCCCGTCCAAGCCCTCAACATCGATGGACATCAGGTCAATGCTTGAGATGCGATGCTCATCAAGCAGCGACTCCACCGTCTTGCACTGCAGTTCGAATTGATCAAGGACCTCAATACCTCGCAGCTTGTGAGCCTCTACCTGCCGATCATCCACAAATCCATTCAACCCAGGATCATTGAAAACCGTGAAGCGCAGAACTCCAGGAGCGGCAGCGACTGGCGACTCAATGTTGACGTCGTCCGGCCTATGAAGCCTGAACTCCTCCATACTCCCCGGCATCGCATCTATGTTTATGCCTCGCCAGCCTTCAGAGTAAAGAAGAGCAGTATTACTGAGGTTATATGGGTGATGAGCCCCTATATCGAGGTATCGGCCGCGCGTCATACCGAATACATCGATGAGGATTTTTCGTGCAAGAACATCTTCACCTTCCCAGGAAAAAGACTGCATCGCTTTGAAAATCCTGAATGTTTTCTATAAAAGCTATCGAATTGACTCCGGAACATCCGCCTTCGGATAGCTACCCTTTCGCACACGAGGTTCGCCTCGTATCAAAGGCAATACAGAACCGGTTGAAACCTTAGGCTGTATAGAGTTCGCTGGCAAGAATATACGTCGCTCGCCATGCAAGAACGGCATGCAGCTCACGATCATGCAATACGCGGCACTCCCAGCCTCAGCCTGCAACAAACCATGAAAACAGTATCGTGCTCGCGCATTCCGCATCTCCAACGGGCTTTGCCAAGGACGACCTGAAGTCGTTGAGTCGCGCCAGTGAGAGGTAGATGGAGATGGCTAGATTTCTGTCCGCCCCGGAGCATAAGGATTGGAGGAAGACGGGACGCAATGGCTGGCAGCCATTGCTCTTGAAGATGGTGCCCGGAGCCGGACTCGAACCGGCACGCCCAAAGGGCGAGAGATTTTAAGTCTCCTGCGTCTACCGATTTCGCCATCCGGGCGGCAGCGCGTTGCAGTGTTTCCAGGTGCAAACCTGGAAAGGGCTGGACTATATACAGCCCCACTCCCGCTGCGCAAGTTGCTGAAACTCGCAATCCCTGCAGCGGGCCACTAAAGAAAAAGCCCTGTAAATCTTCGATTTACAGGGCTTTTCTATTGGAGGCTGAGGTCGGAATCGAACCGGCGTTCACGGATTTGCAATCCGGTGCATAACCACTCTGCTACTCAGCCATAACACGGATGACTCAAGGCGAATCATCAAAATCTGGAGCGGGAAACGAGACTCGAACTCGCGACCCCGACCTTGGCAAGGTCGTGCTCTACCAACTGAGCTATTCCCGCGTTGTCGTGTTGACGGGCGCCATTCTAACGATTTGGAAATGCCTGTCAACTCCTTGATTCAAAAATACTTATTTCTCTTTCGGGGTCGTGTTCAGGTGCGGCCAGGCCGCCACAAGATAGTGCAGCATCGACCACAGGGTGAGGATGGCCGCAACGATCAGCAGTGCATAGCCAACCAGGACCCAAAAGGTCATCAGCGGCGGATTGGCCAGCAGAATCACCAGCGCCAGCATCTGCGCCGCAGTCTTCCACTTGCCCAGACTGGAAACGGCGACATGCGCCCTCGCCCCTATCTCCGCCATCCATTCGCGCAGCGCCGAGACCACGATCTCGCGGCCGATGATGATTGCGGCCGGCAGCGTCAGCCACAGATTCGCGTGCTCCTCCACCAACAGCACCAGTGCAGTGGCAACCATCAGCTTGTCCGCTACCGGGTCAAGGAAGGCGCCAAAGGGAGTGCTCTGCCCCAGTCGACGCGCCAGGTAGCCATCCAGCCAGTCGGTGGCGGCGGCAAGTGCGAACACGGCGCTGGCAGCCAGGTGACTGGCCGGGAACGGGAGATAGAACAGCAGGATGAAGATCGGAATGAGCAGAACGCGGAGCAATGTGAGCAGGTTCGGGATATTCATCGGGTCGGAAGGTCTGCGAGTTGAGCCGGCATTCTACTCGCTGTGCAGTGCAGCATAAATCTGCTCTGCCAGCTTTTTGCTGATACCGGGGGCTTTGGCAATTTCATCGATACTGGCTCTGCCCAGTTCCTGCAACCCGCCGAAATGCTTGAGCAGGTCGCGACGGCGCTTGGGCCCGACGCCAGCGACGTCTTCTAGTGTCGAGGTGCGACGGGCCTTGCCGCGCCGAGCACGGTGGCCGGTGATGGCAAAGCGGTGTGCCTCATCGCGGATCTGCTGGATCAGGTGCAGCGCGGGCGAGTCGGCGGGCAAGGTGAATTCGTGTTCGGCGTCGTTGAGGTAAAGGGTTTCCAGACCAGGCTTGCGGGTGACGCCCTTGGCGACGCCCAGCAACGTCAAGCCTACCACCGTCAGCTCCTGGAGCACTTCCTGGGCCATTGCCAACTGCCCTTTGCCGCCATCCACCAGAAGAATGTCGGGCATCTTGCCCTCGCCTTCCTTCAAGCGGCTGAAGCGGCGGGTCAGCGCCTGGTGCATGGCGGCGTAATCGTCGCCGCCGGTAATGCCCTCGATATTGAACCGGCGATAATCCGACTTCAGCGCGCCTTCAGGCCCGAAGACCACGCAGGAAGCCACAGTCGCCTCACCGCTGGAGTGACTGATGTCGAAGCATTCGAGCCGCTGCGGCGGCTCGGGCAGATCCAGCGCCTCGCCGAGCGCATCGAAACGCGCAGCCATGTGCTGGCGGTTCGCGAGGCGGGCGGCCAGCGCCTGTTCTGCGTTGGTCACGGCCAGCTGCTGCCAGCGCGCACGCGTGCCTCGAACTCGGGGCGAGATTTCCAGCAGGCGACCACGGGACTCTTCGATGGCCGAAGCGAGGATCGGGAAGTCTTCATGCACGGCGTTGACGATCAACTCGCTCGGCAGATCACGCTCGTGATGGCTGAGGTAGTACTGCCCGAGGAAGGCCAGCAGGACGTCACCCACCTCCTCCTCGATCGCCACCTGCGGGAAGAAGTTCTTGCTGCCCAGCACCCGCCCACCGCGCACGCTGATCAGGTGCACACAGGCTCCGCCCGGATTGACGATGGCCGCCACCACATCGACGTTGCCCGTACCGAACTCCATGCTTTGCTGGTCCTGCACGCGGCGCAGGATCTGCACCTGATCGCGCAATTCCGCCGCCTTCTCGAAGTCCAGGCGCATAGCCGCCTGCTCCATGCTGGTGGACAGCTCTTCGGCCAACACATTGCTGCGCCCGTCAAGGAACATGATCGAGTGGCGCACGTCTTCGGCGTACTCCTCCTCGCTCACCAGCCCGACACAGGGAGCCTTGCAGCGCTTGATCTGGTACTGCAGGCACGGACGCGTGCGGTTGCGGTAGTAGCTATCCTCGCACTGGCGCACGAAAAAAGCCTTCTGCAGCAGCGCGAGGCTTTCGCGAATGGCGCCAGCGCTCGGGTAAGGGCCGAAGTAGCGCCCTTTGGCCTTCTTCGCGCCACGGTGGATGGTCAGGCGCGGGAACGCGTCCTCGCTCGACAGGAAGACGTAGGGATAGGACTTATCGTCGCGTAGCAGGATGTTATACGGCGGCCGCCATTCCTTGATCAGCGTCTGCTCGAGCAGCAGCGCCTCGGTCTCGTTGGCGGTGATGGTCGTCTCGACCTGAGCGATCTTCGCCACCAGGGCGGCCGTCTTCGGCGCCAGGCCGGACTTGCGGAAATAACTGGAGAGACGCTTCTTGAGGTCCTTCGCCTTGCCGACGTACAGCAGCTTGGCCTCGGCGTCGAACATGCGATAGACGCCCGGCCGCCCGCTGCAGGTGGCCAGGAAAGCCGCCGAATCGAACAGTTGCACCATGATCAGTTGCTGGCGTCGACCATGCCGTGCCGGACAGCCAGCAACGCCAACTCGACGTCACTGGTGATCGAGAGCTTCTCGAAAATGCGGTAGCGGTAGGTATTCACGGTCTTGGGCGAGAGGCACAGCTTGTCCGAGATGCTCTGTACCTTGTGGCAGTTGGCGATCATCAGTGCGATCTGGATCTCGCGCTCGGACAGGGTGTCGAACGGCGATGCATTTCTTTCCGGCTCAAAGGACTTCAGCGCCAGGTTCTGGGCGATCTGCGGGCTGATATAGCGCTGGCCGGCAAACACCTGGCGAATCGCCTGGACCATCTCATCCAGAGCCGCGCCCTTGGTAAGATAGCCAGCCGCGCCGGCTTGCATCAGGCGAGTCGGGAACGGGTCTTCCTCACACACTGTCACTACCACGACGCGCACGTCGGGCTGGCTACGCAGCAGTTTTCGGGTGGCTTCCAGGCCGCCGATGCCAGGCATCTTCACGTCCATCAGCACAACATCGGGCTTGAGCTCGCGAGCCAGTTGCAATCCACGCTCGCCGGAGTCGGCCTGCCCGACGACCTGCAGGCCGTCGATATCAGCCAGCATGCGGGTAATTCCGGTGCGCACCAGATCGTGATCATCGACCACCAGCACCTTAATCACGCAGCACCCCTTGCACAGAATGGAATGGTGAGCCCCGAAAAGGGACCTCGAACAATTGCCGAACCTTAACAGAAAGCGGCTCTACGACCTAGCTTGGAAGCGGTTCGCCAAAATGCAAGCGCCAGAGAAACGCAGCGCAGGCGGGATAAATGCTGACAGATGCCCACCAGACCGTCTAGGACGGCCGTACCGGAAAATTCCCTACCAGGAAGGATCGACTGCAATGCAGGTGTAACTCAGGCTTCGACGGCATCCAGCAGGGCCCACGGCTTGTAGCCTGCGGCGCGCGCTGCCTTTTCCGCTTCGAGGATCGCCTCGGTGCGACTCAGCGAGCGCGAACGATGCTCGAAGCGGAAGGCGGGCCCACTTTCTGCACGCACGCTGAGAACAATCAGATAGCCCCGCATGGGGTTGCTGGCTTCGCGAGTGGTTTTCACTTTCTTCGGAGCAACGCCAAGCGCTTCGCGCATCTGCCGCTCGAGATCTTCGACTTGGTTCATTCAGGGTTTTCCGGAAGGTAGTACTTGAAGTTTAACTGAGCGGATCAACGTCCTACAGAATCATCGATCGGGATGACTGCCTTTTCTGACGTTGTTCAACTTGTGCAATGCAATTGCCATGAGTACGACGTGAAATTGGAAGAAAATCCCACAAGCGGTGCTTGATGGCCAGAAACGCGAAAGCCCCGCATGGCGGGGCTTTCAACGTTGTAATAGTGGCGGAAGCGTAGAGATTCGAACTCTAGGACAGTTGCCCGTCGACGGTTTTCAAGTCCGTCATACAAACATAGCAATTCCGCGACCTACAGACGTATCCGCGTTCCGATTCTATCAGAAATCAAACCACCTAAAAGGCCCGATATTGCTGAGGTCTCGAAATACCTTTCGGAACTGATTTTCGCCCCTCCTCCGCCCGTCCGGGCACGCCTTCCCTCCCCTCGATCGCTTCACGTAATCTGTATATCCATACAGCATTATTCCAACCTACCGTGCACCCCGACCTCTCGCAGTGGCACGCCAGGCTCAACAGCCGGCGCGACCTGATGTCTCATCCCGAAGAACTCCGGCGCGAGCTGACCGACGGCGCCCGGGGCTTGCTCGCCCGCGGCATGATCACCAACGACGAATGGCTGGAGCTCTGCGACCTGGTCACCGGTTCTTACTCCTTCGCGATCGAGCAGCGCGCCGCCGAGCTGTTCCACCCTGCGTCCGCTTATGTGGTGCTCGACCAGTCCGGCCAGCAGGCCGGCAAGGGCTCCCGCGGCATCCTGGCCTTCGACGCGGCCAAAGATGCGCCGCTGCAGGTGAAGTACGGCGAGGGCGGCACGCTGCAGGCCTTCACCGGGCCGGCCTTCAACTACCTCTCCGGCTCCATCCAGGGTCTAGTGCTGACCATGGAGAACGGCAGGCGCTTCACCTTGGTCGAGGTCGGTCGCTATCTGAGGGGCGGCGAGTACGTCGAGGCGATCACTGATCCGGACGGCTTTCGCCTGCTGCTGGACATGATCGAGGTTGCCCACGAAGCCGGCAATGTAGCCAGGGCGCGCCACCTCGAGCGGCGCGCGGAGGTAAGCCCGTTCAGGGTCTGCCCGAGCTGCCGGGCCAACTTCGCCACGCAGTACGACTGCGCCCAGTGCACCGGTCTAGGCTTCATTCGGGTTACGGTTTGAGGATCTGGGAATGTGCGGGAGATATGTGACGCCAGAGGAAGCGGCTATGGAGCGGTACTGGCATATCTGGCGGGGGAACGCCGGGCGCTGGATTGATCGCGCGTACAACGTCGCGCCGACCAGCCAGGTGCCCATGGTGCTCCTGAGCGAGGCGGGAGAACAGGAAGTGGTCGCGGCCCGCTGGGGGCTGATCCCGTTCTGGTGGAAGCAGGAGAAGCTGCCGGCGCTGACCTTCAACGCGCGGAGCGAGGAAGCGGCGACGAAGCCGATGTGGCGGGACGCGATCCGGCACAAGCGATGCCTGATGCCGGCGGCGGGCTGGTACGAGTGGAACGAGAAGGAGCCGGTCAAGAACAGCGCCGGCCGCGCCGTGAGCCAGCCCTACTACCACCACGCTATCGACAACGGGGTGCTGGCGATCGCCGGCATCTGGTCGACCTGGGCGCCGCCGGAGGGGGAGCCGATCACCTCTTGCGCGCTGCTGACCAAGGAGGCCGAGGGCCTGGTCGCTGCCGTCCACCACCGGATGCCGGTGATTCTGGCGCCAGAGCAGTGGAAGACCTGGCTGTCGCCGGATACCTCGCTCGAACTGGCCTACGACACCATCGCCCTGGCGCGGCAGGACTTCGAGGCCTACCGCATATCCACGGACGTCGGCAGCGTCAGGAACCAGGGCGCGCAGCTGATCGAGCCGATCTAGCCTGCAATGTAGTGGGCCACGCCCTTTCCAACGGCCTTCCACTGATCCTGCGGCGAGTTTGGCGACAACATGGCAAAGGCCTCTACCTCTTGGCCTTCTTTCGGCTCGGCCGGAACGATTGCGGCATGCCGTCCAGCTTGGAACCCGGCGAACATTTCGGAGTTGGCCGACACGTGGAATTCCCAAATGCCGTACTGGCCGGACTTTGTGACCATGCGCTCCAGGTGAAGGCGCGTACCTCCGTTACTGCGGATTCTGAGCATGCCGACCTCCTGTTGATCGTGGCCGGCAGTCTACCCTACTGAACGCACTGGAACTGGATGTACCAATAGCTATCCGTCACATACGAGGCAGTGTTCGCGTAGGCGATTACAGTGCCTCCCTCACTAACTTCACCTTCCCCGACAATCTGGTATCTGCCTCCGCAAGCCTCATGCATCTGCTTGAAGGCGTCTTCTCTGCGAGCATTGATGACGCGGTCTGCACCACCATTCAGGTACTTAATAACTCCGACTCGCTCTCCCTCATTTACAGGCGCATATGCAGAACCGCTGCGCGGTGGCGATACCATTTGAGCGCCGACGCAGCCACCCAAAAGTATGAGAGCGATGTAAAGGGAAAGACGGCGAAATGACGTTGGCATAGCGATCCCTCGCGGTGAATGTGGCGAGACGCTACTACCGAACCGCCCCCCGTTCAAGAACTCCATAGGCCGCCTCGCAGGCCAGCCCCCTCACTCGGGATTCGTCAGCTGCTTCTGCGTAGACACCCGCCAGGCGGTCAGCCTCTCCAAGCAGCTCGGCGAGCACTCTGGCGTGCTGGGCTGCTGTCTTGCTTGCGGCGGCAGTGCAGGAATCGCGGCCGGCTTCAGCTGCAGCAACTCGGTCGGCGTACTTGGCGGCTGCGTCCCGCACGCGCTGATCAGCAGCGACATCAGCATTAGCACGAACCTGGTCAATCTTCTTGTCGGCATCTTCGATCACCTTGTTGACGGACAGTTGGCGGCGCTGCTCCTCGGCGCGCTGCCTGGCTTCGAATACTGCGGCGGCCTGCTGGTCCGCCTTCCCGTGCTGATCCCACTTGGCCTGCCAGGCGGCATCCATGCGCCCGCTCCCTTCGTGCCAGCCGACGGCAGCGGCTAGGAACGGCAACAGAGCGCACAGCAGAGGCTTCCAGTAGCTGAGCAGCCAGGTCACGCCAACGCCCTCCGCACACCCTCATCGATCACCGGACCCTGGTACGGCACGCCGCCGTTCTCGTGCCGGATGATCGCCACCACCAGGCCGCGCAGGGTTGCCGGCAGCCGGACGTCGATCATCTGGTTGGGCTGCGCTCCCAGCGCCTTGGCCACTGCGCCGATGTACGCCTCGGTGTCGTTCTCGTTCCCCGGCGCCCAGCGGCTGATGGTCTCGCGGACGGTGTCGATGCCGGGGCCGCCCACACCGGGCATGCCGTTCTTCCCTCGGTACGCCAGCAGCAGCTTACCCAGCGCGCGAATGCCATTCTCTGGGGTGTCGAAGCGGGCGAAGCGTGGTTTCTGCACGCCCAGTTCCAGGCCGAGTTGGCCCTGCCAGGCGTTGCGGGGGTTGTAGTCGATGTTGCCGGGGTTGTTGTTGCGGATGCCGCGGGTGGTCATGGCTGATCTCCGAAAACGACAACGCCAGCTCTCTGGCTGGCGCTCAGGTAGAACAAGGTGTCCCGCAACTGGGGCGGCGACAGGTATTAGAGGAACTCCGGCACGACTGGATCCTGATCGGTCGGCAATTCAACGGGCCCATCTGGCGGGTCGACAATGTCCGCCGGGAACTTAGACTGGTCACCCGCAAGCAGGCCGTAGGGCATGATCAAAGTCAGCACTATCTCGCCATCGATCCGCGAAACCGGCTGATTGATCCATGGGCATTCCAGGGACTCGGCCGACACCGTCTCGCCTTCCCCGATGCCTCCAAAATTCAGCACCTGACCGTTGATCGTCAGCGCCTCCCCGTCCCGGACGATTATCAGCTTGTCGTCGGACCTGCTGGGTGAAAGCTTGATGAGCATGGTTACTCCTGTTCATTGATGCGACAATGCGCGGATTTTTTTGGACGCAGCTGTTGGAGAAGGACGTGAGCGGCGCAAGTAGGCATAACTGTTTTGATCTGATGCGACACATTGCGGCGCTTGCCGTCTTGGTAAGCCACCACTACGCACTTAGCGGGCTTGTTGAGCCAAACTTCTCAGGGAAATTCATCTTCGGAATGAATGCAATTTCCTGGGGAGGCCTGGCCGTTCTGATCTTTTTCTCAATCTCGGGATATTTGGTAACCAAGAGCTTCATTCGCTCCGAAGGGTTCGTCGACTACATGAACAAGCGAGCTCGACGACTTTTCCCTGGACTTATTGTTTGCTGCGCCATTCTTGTTTTTCTGGTCATGCCTTTCTATAACGGCAACCATCTTATTGCTTTCTTCGACCCTGCTTCGTGGAATTCATTTATTCGCAGCGTGATGCTGCTCCGCCTGGACTTTCCCACGCCCGTTGCTGCGTTCAAATATCACAACATCATGAATGGCAGCTTATGGACTCTGTCTAGCGAGTTCCTGTGCTATGTGCTTGCCGCTATCGCACTGGGATATTCAAAAAGTTGGCGAGCACCAGCTGTTATTCTCGCCATCTGTATTGCAGCGATGTTCTACACCCTTGAGTCTCGTTCTGAGTTCATTTTCTACCAGATTAAGAGCGCTCGCTTCCTGCCATTCCTGATTGTTTTTGCTGTTGGCTCGCTGATGGCGACGACTGAAATCACGTGGAACAACACCAAGTCCAGGATCGTTCTTGCTGTACTGAGCGTTCTGACTCTTATTGCAACAAGCCAGACCAAAGAGGCATACATCCTCGGCAACATTGCGATAGCGGTGGCTGTTCTGGCTATAGGCACGTCCTTCAAAGACCGGCTGATCAGTGGGAAGTACGACATTTCCTACGGCATCTACATCTATGCGTGGCCGGTGCAACAGATCGTCATCAACGAGACAGGCCTGAGTCTCTACCCAAGCCTGCTGTTGACCGTCGCCATCACCTTAGTGCTTGCCGCAGCGTCGTGGCGCTTCGTAGAAAAGCCCTTCCTTGCCCGACATGCACCAAGCCGTCAGCAGTCCGCGGCTGTCGCCCAATAGTCATTTCCATCTGCCCACAGCGCGCGCCTGGTATGGCCGCGCTGTGGGGTCATTCGACGCACTCAACACCGTGACGCTGCAACCGGTGTTCGTCGGGGTGGCTCCAGTCGTACCCCAGCGCGTTCCGAAGCATCCACTCACCGACACTTCAGGGACTGTTCCGGAGAGAAAACTGGCCGGATAGGTCCACACATCCGATCCAGAAGAACGGAAGATATTGTTGGTCGCGGTGGTACAGACGATGGTCGCAGCGCTCGTGGTCCAGCATTCCAGAACACCATTGCTGTGGCGAATGAACTCGCCATTCGCATTACTGCCGTACTCTGCGTCGTAGAGCGGACCAACCTGCGATGTGCCTCCACCGCTAACAACGTACTTCGAGTCCTCGATGCTACCCCCGGTAATCTTGAAGATGATCGTGAATCCATTCACGTTCAGAACTTCGACAAGCCTTCCGCTTACCGCAACTACTGCCCCGTTAATATCCGTTATCGTCTGATTGGTACCGCTGAAGCTGTAACGAGCAATATCCAACTCGTTCATCATCGTGATTATTTTCTGAAAAGTATCCAAAGCATCATCAGTTACGGGATTCTTCAGCTGAGCGGACGAGTGATGAATTTCAAGCTGGAAGTCTTGAGCATTGAATGCCGACCTGGTCCCCATTGCGCTTTCAGCAAAGGAAACTCTTTCCGGAGTATTCGAGTATTCCAGGGCAATGGCGATACCCTCGGATATCCCTCTGGATGTTGCCCACTCCTCGGGAGTCAAGGTTTGCCAGATTGAATACAGATTCCCGCCGTCGGCGGCGACCCCTTCCGATTCGGTCACCGTGCAGACTCGACCCATCATCTGTTCAAGCGTGGCCCTGAACTGAGCAGGAGCACATAGGGCATCGACGACCCTATCTCCCGACGAAGTAAACGCTTGAATCCCCTGGAGCTTGACCGGGTAATTCTCAAGAAGCAGCGAACTTGAAGATGCCGAATTGAAATCGCCGCCGCAGCCGATATAGAACTTCCCATCGTAGAAGCATGCGCCCTGCATCTTCGGGAAATAGTTGGCGTAGCTTTGCAGGGTGCCAGTCGCATCGGTGGGCAGGATCAGTTCGCCGGTTTGCTTTACGAAGTCGACGTCGTAGATCTTGAACCTGTTCCGACGCCCTGTGCCGCGGCTGACAATGTAGTCCTGGACGTACCAGTTCTGACCGTCAAACGCGAGCATGGACTGCGCTACGACCGCATACGAGGCAACCGGACTCACGGTAGCCAGGTTTGCCGGAAGTGTCGTCAGGTCCAGCTTGATTACCGCGTTGCTGTTGCCGATTGTGTAGAGGAACCGGGAAGACCCAACGCGCCGAAGGACAAGCGATTCCCGCCACTGCTGACCGGTCGTGAACCTGGTCTTTACCGCCCCGGTGTCCAGATCGTGCACCCAGATCCATGCCCAGGTGTTCGCCCCCGAGCTGGCCCCCTTCAGGACAAAGACTTCCCGGCGCTCAGCATCGACAGCGAAGGATTGCGGGTAGAGGAAGTTGTAGCTGTACGTCGCGACCAGAGAGTCGTAGAACGAGTCGCGAAAGGGAAGGTCGAGGACCTTCGAGCGCGAATAGGCGGAAAGCCCGTCAAGGGCGCCGCCGACGGTCGCCCCTTCGTACCCGACATGCTCGGCACCGTCCGGGCTAGCCAGCAGCTGCCGGAGAGCGGCATCGCCAACTGCCTGAAGCTTCGGCGCATCGGTAGCCCAGTCGCCGCTCAGGGTGAGCGGAACGTCAGCGGCGTTCATGACGCGATAGAGCTCGCCACCTCGCTGAACGAGCTGTGTTTGCCGCTCCACCACTACACCGACGCCATAGACCAGATAGACCGATTCGTAGCCTTGAGCGATCAGATAGTCCGTTACCTGCTGCAGTATGCCCTGCCAAGAACGACGAAGAACGCCCAGACGATCCGGATAGCTTTGGCTCGACCCGAGCAAAAGCAGGTCCAGATTCTCCGCATTGTCGTAAAGGTCGCGAGGATCAGTAGAGCCAACAGGATTGCCAGTGAAATACTTGGTCATGCGTTTCTCCATGCATGAAAAAGCCCGCACATGGCGGGCCTTAGGAATTGGGGTAGATCAGGGCGCCGTGGCGTCGTCGAACTGGTAGACGCGAGCGTCGTAGTTGACGGCCGAAACCGAGGCGCCAACGTTGCTGCTGGGATCAATTGAGGTGATCAGCACCGGGTAAGACCAGCGGGTAGCGGTGCCAAAAAGCAGGTGTGGCGGCTCGATCTCCCAGGACAGGTCGGGGATGAAGTCGGGAGCCGTGATCGTGACGGTGTAGTCATCGACCCTCGTCGCCGCATAGGGCCCGGAGAGCGTGCCGTCCGGCCGGCGGAGCGCGAGCAGGTGCGGATCAGCAGATGACCAGTCCAGTGGCTCGCTGGATTCCAATCGCACCCGTCCGCCACCGATTGCTTCGAAGCCGAGCAGTAGCGCGCTCTGGCCGTAGCCAGGCACGTCGTCTGCTACCGCGCAATAGCCGAGGTAGTCGCTGTTCAGGGCATCCAGCTCGGTCGACCAGGTGTTGTCCCAGCGCCGGTACAGCTGGACCATCCGGCGGCGCATGCCGATTCGCCAGGCGCGCGTCCTGTCGATGACGCCGGGAACGCTGATCTTTTCGACCTTCCGACCGACATCGCCAGGAAGGCGGCATTCCACTGTTGCCTTTTCCCAGGTCAGCCCGTCTGTGTACTCCACATCGACGCCGTCATAGTCGTCCGGACCTGGCGCGGTGAAGCTACGCACCAGGGCCTCGGTCATATTCTGCGGGGTGTACATGTGATCGAAGGAGGTCCGCGGCTCATCGCGGACTGGCGATATTCTGCCCCGCTTGATCGTCAGTTCTGCGAAGCCAGCGTCCAGGGCGTCCTCGAGGTTGCTTTTCACTGTCCCGGCATCAGTGATCGCGATGTCGTAGGTGTCGCCGCGCGACTTCCAGATCGTGTCCAGGCGATCGAGCTCTATCAGGTCAAGGTCGGCGTCGGTGTACCCGATGGACTTCGCCACGTAGGCAACCCACGGCACGATGTCGCGCGTTGGCTGTGGAGTGGTCCAGGAACCGCCACTGCGTGTCGGCAGGATGCGAGTCGGTTTCAAGGAGATCTTGTTGTCGGTCATCGAGGAGATGCGGTCGGAGGAGCGCACCTTGACCGCGATGGTGGTGGCCCCGGGGTAGCTGGTCGGCGCCGCCAACTTTGCCCGCATGCCGTACCACTGAGCTTTATCGCGGTATTCCGAGGTCGAGTTACCACCCTGGTTCACGAATACCTTCCGAAGCCGAACCTCTGGCCGCATGGCATACGGCAGCACAATCCGGTCAGTGAAACCCTGCTGATCGAGAGTGTTGCCGGCGTGGCTGAAGTGCACGACGTTCCAAGCACCGCCGACGGCCATGTCCCGCCACTCCACGTCGTAGAAGACGCTGATCTGGTAGAACTGCCCTTCCCGCCCGACGCCGCACAGACCTTCCGGCATGAACACGTCGAGCTCGATCAGCGAGGTTTTCTCGCGCTCAGGGCATGCCGGGAACGGCCCGCGGTAGCCGCCAACGGAGCCGCTCATGTCCAAGCTGATGACGGCTGAAGAGGTCGTCATGTTGTCGAACCCTGCCCAGGTGAGATCAGTCGATCCACTGGAGGTCAGTCGCTGAACAGTGATGGTCTGTTTGTCGGTGGAGATCGTGGCGATCCGGTACAACAGACCTTTCGGTCCGATGGTGGCCGGGCCCGTTCCCAGCGTGAGCTGATCGGCCGGAGAACCCCAGTCGTAGTCCAGCGTCATGCCGGTACCGGTGTCGAAGGTCACGACGGTGTAATAGCCGCCGTTCACGCCGACCACTTCAATCTGGTCGCCAACCGATGCGTTGAGCATCGACAACGGCCCGGTGATCACGTCGCGCGGCGTGCCATCGGTGACCGTGTAGCTGTACGGCGCGACGACACGAATCACCTGGCCCACGGTCCAGTCAGCTGGAAACTGGCCTTGGCCGACAGGGATGGAGATGGAGAAGCCGCTGAACTGGTACGCCGAGGCGGTCGGCGAAGGGGTGACGTCCGTCGATAGTGTGAGCTCCAGGCCAGCGGTGCCGGTGGAAGTAGCGCCGACCTCTGTCGCCGTATGCCACCACTGCGCGGCGGTTTCCGCCGACAGGTCAGCGCCCGGCTCGTAGATGGTGTAGCTGGCGTCCGCTCCCAAGGCGAGCAGCGCGGTGTCGCCGATCAGCACCGAGCTGGCGGGGATCTGGTACTCACCCTTGCCGATGCACAGCAGGACTTCCATCCATTGCTCGCGCGGTGCAGAGAAGTACTTCCGTGGCGGCAGCAGGTAGTCGGGGAAACGTTTCGGCGAACCAGCCAGCTCCGGGATCACATCGCCCAGGGCGACCTTGTTGGCGTTCGCCGTCGCATCGTTCAGCTGGTTGCCGCTGCCCGGCGCCGAGGGCATGCCAGGCATCTTGGGCATTAGCGAGCGGAAGACCGCCTGAGCACCCTTGAACAGCGCGGCGGTGATCGTGAACGGGTCGGTTCCGCGTGGCTCGATGTAGATGCGCGCCACGTCCTGCGTCTGTAGCAGGGTGTCGCCCCACTCTTCCGCCGGCACGACCTGCTCCTGCGCACTGATCTGCTGCTCGGTCAGGTCTGACCTGGTGGCGAACTCGGCGCGGATCAGGCCGATGGTGATCGGGTGCAGATCACGGTCGCTGAAGCTCGGGATATTGGCCACGAGCCAGTCGCGAATGGTCAGCGGCTGGATAATCGGATGCCGCTCCAGCGGCTCACCCTTGAGCTTCGACGGATAGATCTCGATCACGGTAATAGATCACTCGCAGGTAGCGCGCCTCGAAGTCAGCCAGGCGCTGAATGGTTGGTGTGCCACGCGGGTTTATGTCCAGGACCTGCAGGCGCCCCTCCTTCTCGACCACCAGGCCGACGTGGACGCAGAGCGCACCGCGCATCGCTGCGGCGATTGCGCCAGGCGCCGGATCACACTCATCCAGGGCGCGCTCTACCTCAGCGTGGTAGGCGCGCTGCATGTCCACCGGAGTGAGCCGCGTGACCGCGCCGAAATTGCTCAGCCGGGGCAGGCCGTAGAGCTCGGAACGAGCCAGGATCACCAGACCCCAGCAGTCCAGGCGCGGCAATTCGCGGCCCCCTTCCAGATAAGTGGCCGTCAGGTATCGGTCGAACATGGGTCAGCTGATGTACTTGAGCCCGGGCGCGAAGGTCGTGGTGTATACGTCGCGCGGCCAGCCGGTATTGATCAGGTCGTAATAGCCGGCGGTGACTTCCACTGTGGTGCCGGAGCAGCGGCCGCTCTTAACCACCATTCGATACGGCGGCTCCGCCGGCGCACTGGGATCGGTGTTGAGGAAGATGCGGAGGGTCAGGAAAATCCGGGCGCCCGCCTCCATCGCGGCGTCGATGCGCTGCTGGGCCTCCCCGGTGACGTTGTCGATGGCGAACCCCACCGTCTGCGCACCGGAGTTGTCACGCTTCGGGATAGCGACGTCGATACCAGCCGCCTGGAAGGTGAGTGTCCGCGCATCCTCCGTGGTGAACACCTGATCTTCGAAGCCCTGGCACAGCAGCAGCGAATCGGCCCAGGCCTCGCAGGACAACTCCAGCGTGGCGACGGAAACCTCCGGACCGCCCGAGGCATAGACGCGCTCCAGTACCGTCATGCTTCGGGCCACTCCCTGTTGATCGCTAGGTCGATGATGCTCTTCCCGAACCACAGGTCCGGGAAGTTCACCCAGCCGCCAGGAATCAGAGGCCTGTTGCGCAGCTCAAGGATTGCGGTGAACTCCCACCGGTCGACCTGCACGAGCTTCGGCCCGGAATACATGCCGCGTATCTTGCACAGGTACGGTTCGAACCCGAGCGGCGTCTTGAGCGGAGCTTCGAACCAGAAAGTTCCTTCCACCAGGACGGTGGAGAACCAGGTCTCGAAGAAGGAGGCCTGCTCTCCGTCCATGTTCCAGCGCACATTCACCAGCGTGGGGACGTTGGTGTAGCGGCGACGCTCCCGCAGCCTGCCAGTGACCAGCGTGGTGCTGAGCTTCGGGTCGGTGGTGTTGAGGCCGTAGTCGTCCTGTAACGGCGGCGGCAACTGCGAGGGATAGATGATCGGGTCACTCATGTGCCTGCGGTCCTCAGTCCGTACTTCTGCTGCATCGCCTTGTGGGCTTTGCCGTCGCCCATGATGCTGGCCACCCAGATGTCGATCATGTCGGCGCCGTCGTCACCCTTCCGGGTCTCCACGGTGCCGGCCCTCGATGGGTCCTCATAGAGATTCACCACTGGCGCTGCCGCAGTCATGCCTCCGCTCGTTGAACCGCTACCGCCAGACGACGTCGGGGTGCGGTCGTTGGAGTTGATCGCCTCGAGCAGCGCGCGGTTGCGGCGGGTCGCGTCAGCGTTGACCACGAACTCGCCATTGCTGAGCCAGCGGAGGTTGCTGTCGGAGGTGCCAGTGCCGGCGCCATTCACCATGCCACCAGTGGCCAAGCCAGGAATCATCGCGAGCGAGGATGCCAGAGCGGTGGTCGAGGTCAGCGCGGTCTCGGCCGGAATGGAGTTGCCGCCGAAGCTTGCCAGCGATGCCATTGCGGCAGCCGGCGCCCAAGCCGCAGCAGTGGTACCCGCCATCGCCACGGTGGCAGCAGTCTGCGAAGTCCCCAGGGTCATCGCCAGCAGTGCGTTGGCGCCCATCTGGACGCCCATCTTCACGAAACCAGAGATGATGCTGCGCAGGGCTTCGCGCCCGATGTCACCCAAGGAGCTCATGGAAAGGTTGAGGTCCATGATGTCCTCGGTGATTCCATCGGTGACAGTGCTGAAGGCTCCCTGGAAGATGCTCTGCGTTTGGCCGGCGACGTTGGCCGCCTGGTCGCCGAAGTTCTGGACGGCGGCTGTCCACCCGTTGATGGGATTGGCCATGGCGGCATCCATCTGCGCCCAACCTTGCTGCATCGCGGCGATCTGCTGCGGCAAGTACTCGTTGGTCAGGTCGATCTGGGCCTGGAGTTCCTGTCGCTGCTTCTCGGTCGTGGCCTGGGCCAGTTCGGTCCGCAGCTGCAGCACCCGGTCGTTCGTCTGCTGCTCGAGCTGCAGGCGCTGCTGGTACTGCTCCGCTTCCTTGCTGCCCATGCCGACGGCTGCCGCCTGCGCGGCGTACTGCTCGCGTTGCAGCAGCAGTTGCCGCTCCAGTTGGGCCTGGTACTGCTCAGCAGCCGTGAGACCCTGCGCACCCTTGATCGCCGCGGCGTAGTTCTGCGAGGCCTGGGCAAGCGCCTTGCCGTACTCCTCTCGGGTGATCTTGCCCTTGGACAGCGCCAACTGGAGCTGGCTCTCCTCCTTGGTCAGGGTGCGCGCTGCCTGGGCGGCAGGGTCGTACTGGGCCAGCAGGCGGGAGGCGGTGTTGTCCGCCTCGCGCACACCGGCGTTCTGGCCGCGGGTCTTCGGCGCGTTCTTCTTCGCCTCCCGCTCCTTGATGTCGGCGATCTGCTGTTCGATGTTCTTCCGCGACGCGGCGTACTTGGTTTCCTCTTCAGCGGTATAGCCCCCCGCCGCCAGCGCATTCGCCCGCGCCTTATCCAAGTCCTTCAGCTGCTTCTCCAGCTTCTGGGTCTGCGTCTGGGCCGAGGCGTAGATGCTGTTGATCGTGTCGACGCCCTTCTTCCCGGCCGTCTGTAGCAGGTTGTTGGCAATCTCCTCGGCCTGTTTCTGGCCGTCGGCGGCGATCTTGCTCTGGAGTTCCTCGGCGCGCTTGTACAGCGTGTCCAGGCTGTCCTGGTTGATCCCAAGCCCCATCAGGCGGCCGCCACGACCGACGCCCTTCTGGGCGTTCTCGATCTGCTTATAGACCTTGGCCAACTGCTGCTCGGGCGTCTCGGTGCGGCCGACATCGAGCATCGCGTCCCAGGCGGACTTCGCGGCGCCCTTTAAGCCGTTCCAGGCTTTCTCCACGTAACCGAGGTTCTGCTCCATCTCGGCCGAGCGGGTCGCCAGCGCGTCAGCGTATGCCTCCGTTGCGACACGCGCGGCGTCCATGGTGCGGCCCTGCTCCTGCAGGGACTGGATGTTGGCGTACTGGGCAGCAGTGAGGAAATGCAACTGGTCGTCCAGCTTCTTCACCGCGTCGACCGGGTCCTTAGCGAGGTCGTTGAAGTTCTGCACCACTTCGGTGGTGGCCTGGCCGGTCATCTTCGACCAGTTCAGGGTGCTGGCCGTGATGTTGGTGTACAGGGTGGTCAGCGGGTTGCCAGCGGCGGCCAACTGGGTCAGCACGGCAGCGGCCTCGCCAACGGTGACATTCCCTTTGCCAACCTGGGCTGCGAAGTTTGCCAGCTGGTTGGCCGATGTGCCGGCGGCATTTCCGTTCTCGATGACTGCATCCGTCATCGCGTCGGTTTCTTCGCTGCCCTGGTAATAGGCGAGCGTCAGCGCACCTACGGCAGCGGCGGCCAACGTGAATGGATTTACCAGGCCGAGCACGTAGCCGCCGACGGCGCGCGCAGCCGGGCCGATACCGCCGAACATGTCTTTCAGCTGGCCGCCCTGCTGCAGAAAGACCGTCATCGGGGCCTGGCCGCTGGCCAAACTGACAGCGATGTCGGTCAGTTGCGGCGGAACCATGCGCAGATTGTTCGCCATCTGCTTGGCGGACATCCCGGCCTTGTTCATGCCGTCGTCAGCCTCGCCCAAGGCATCGCGCATAGCGTCGATACGCTTCTGGGCATCGACCAGGGTGTCCGACTCGACAATCCCGAGCTTCTTGTAGCGCTGCAGCCTCTGCTGCATGTCGTCCAGGCGATCGAGAGCGGCCACCGTCGGGTTGATCTGCCCCAGCAGCTTGGCGAGCCCCTTGCGCTCCTCGTCCAGGGCGTCAGTAGTGCGATCGGTAGCCCCGGCGGCGTCGATACCGGACTTCTCCAGCCGGTCGAGCGCATCGCTCATGCGATTGGCGTTCTGCTCCGCCCCGCGCGAGTCGATGGTTATGTTGAGGCGACTTTCATCCGCCATGGCGGTCTCCGGCTACTTTTTCGGGGTCGGCTTGGGCGCGTTCTGCGCGTCCCACTGGGCGCGGTACTCGTCGTCCAGGGCGAAAATGGCGGCTTCGAATTCTTCGAGGGGGATGGCGGTGGGGAACCGCTGGAGGTAGGCGTCGATATCGCGATGCGAGAGCGCGGCCGGCTGGCCGATCATGCCGATGTACTGCCGCCCTCGGCTGATGCAGTTGTAGGCGCCCAAAATCTCGGCGCACACCCCGTCAATCTCGGGCTCTGGCGGCATCGGCAGGCCGAATCGCTCGTGCTGATGCCGCTTCTTATCGTGCTGGGGGCCAGCCCACTCCCTGGCCCAGCGATACGCGCTCAGGACTTTCCCACTGTCTCCTGGGTGCGCAGCTCAATGCGTGCCGCGATGTCGTTCCCGGTCTGGATCGCGAAGAGGTAAAGCTCAGGGTGATCATCGAGCAGCACCTTGCAGCGGCCAGGGGTGTACTCAGCTGGCACGCCAGGCTCCTCAGCCTCCTGCACGCCCTTCCAGCCCTTGATCAGTTGTTCCGTGGCCAGCACCACCAGCAGGCGGCCCTGCTCGTCGTAGGCGACCTCGCCCAGCGCGGCGGGATCGAAATCCCGAGTACCAACCCCAGCGGCCATATCGATCCGGGCGATGTGCCGCTGGATCAGCGCCAGATGGGACTGGTACAGCGGGTTCATGATCGACGCGACGAGCAGCGAGAGGTCTGCTTCCTCCTCGACGGGGTGCGGCGCCAGGCGGCCGGTCTCCTTATCCAGCTTGAAGTGCACCCAGCGGGTGCCGTGGAGATCGAGCTCGGGCTTTTTTTTCAGGGTAATAGCCATGGTGTTCCTCTGCGGTAAAAAGGCCCAGCGCACACCGCAGGGCGCGCCAGGCAAGGCGGGTTACGCGGTTACGGTGACCGCGCAGGTGTCGGTTTTGGTCGGATCGGCCACGCTGGTGGCGGTGATGGTGGCGCTACCGACGGCAACACCGGTGACCAGACCGGTCTCGCTCACGGTCGCCTTGGTGGTGTCCGAGGAAGACCAGGTGACGGTCTGGCTCGCGCCAACCGGCAGCACTGCGGCCTCCAGATCCACCTCGTCGCCAACGGCTACCGAAACCGTGTCCGGGGTGACGATGACGCTGGCGATCGTCACCGGCGCCGGCAGGCGGGTGATGGTCGGAGGGGTACGGCGGGCGGTGTAGTTCAGCTCGACCTGCACAATTTCTTGGGCGCCAGCGTCAGGCCAGTCACCGCTGACCTCCAACTCCGGCAGCAGGATCGAATAGCCGCCGTCGGCGTTGGCGATCGTGAACTCCAGGCTGATCGCGTCGCCGGTCTGCTGCTTCTTCCAGTTCTGGTAGGCCAGCTTCGACCAGGCGATGGTGATCGAGCCCGACGGGGTGAAGATGGTCGGGATGATGTTGCCCGGGAACGGGTTGCCGTTGCCGATACAGCGCTGGGTCTGAACGGCGTTGTCGAACTGCAGAGTGAAGGAGTCGACGCAGGCGTTGTCCTCGCCGACCTGCACACCGTTGATTTTCAGGCCGCTGATGTCCTTGAACCCGAAGCGGCGTTCGGAGGCCTCCGGCTGGGCGCTGACGATGTAGGAGGTGTCGTCGGCCTTATCCGACCAGGCGCGCGCGGCGAAGGTCGTGGTGACGGTCACCTCGTTGTCGCCGGGGAAGTCGAAGGCCATGGTGGCGACCTGGGCGCCACGGGCAATGCCGGCAACGCCGATGTCCGCAGCGTAGGTGGCCAGGGAGAAGGTGATGCGGTCGTTGCCCATGGTCAGGACGTTGGAGACCCATGCCTTGCCGAAGCAGGAGGCCATGAACTCGTCGAGCGCGCCGTAGCGCCACTTCGTTTCGACGTCGCCACCCACATCCACGGTGGTCTGGGCGGTGCCCTGGGCCATCCGATCGGCGCCGATCTCGTTGTTCTCCTCGGTGTTGTAGGTGGGGGTCACGCCATTGCTGATGCGGGTCAGCGTGTTCCAGTTGCCCGGCGGAGTGGTGCCGGGGGTTACCTCTTTGATCCAGGCGAGCTGGACCTTCGCGCCAGAACTCATGGGCGATTCTCCTGTGTAGGCGAAAGGGACCGCCGAGCTGGCGGTGGACATTTGGGGACGAGCCGTTATGTCAAGTACGATGCAGCGCATCACAATGGCGCGAGGCCCCTGCAATGGATGCGGAAACTTCAAACTTACTCACAATCGGACTCAACGCAGTTGCAGCGTTTGCAGCAGCAGCGTCAGCAATTGGTGCGTTTTGGACGATCAAGCGCGCAACCTCAATCGCCAACTCACAACAGAAAGCGGCAGATACAGCACGCGCGAACGAACGATTGCTTGATCACGCAGTGATCACCCTTGAACGGGCTTACTCGGCTTTCGCGGGAAACTCGCCAGATAGCAACCCGCCGCCAGATAGCAGGGTCGGCTGGCTTACCGCCGCGCGCCTACTGCTTGAATACAAGAATGCAAAGGCAAGGATGACTGATCCCTTATTGATTCAAGAGTGCGATAGTCATGAGGATCATTGGCGTCTGAAGTTTTACCTCAAGCTTTCAACAATAGAGCGTGACCGCACTTACTACACCCAGGCTGCCCGCATCGAGAAGACTTCGGCAGTGATCATCACCGCATTCTCGGAGTGGCCTGAAGGTAAGCCAGACCCAATTGATGTTTACGACTCCGCGCGGGACGCAATGAGCAAACTGAAGCTTAACCTGCGGCGATCGCACCCGCTTCGTTGGTACGTGGACCCAGTCAATATGCCCGGTACGGAACCGCAAGATTGACTTGGTACCAACCGCGGCCGTCGTCGCCGAGTGAATTCATAGAAACGGTAAAGCAGTCGAAGGGATGCGCTGGGTCGGTATAGAACTGGAAGTGCTCGACGAGAGTGTCCGCTGCCTTGGTGATGGCCAGCGTGCCCTTGTTGCTGGGCACGAAGAGCTGAATGGTCACGCGGCCATCGCGGCGAACACAGGGACCGTTGCCGATCTCGGTGGCTCCCGCCGGTGCGGAAAGCTCACCCAACCGCGCCCAGATAGCCTTCCCAGTCGGATCGAATGGCCCCTTCGGGTTGTTCGGGTAGTCGATATCGCTGGCGGGAATGCCGGTCCAGGCGCTCATGCGGTCAATGAATACGGCCCGGATCTGCTCAAGGGTCATCATGAGTTCTTCGCCAACACGCTGTAGTAGCTGACCCCGTACACGCCCGCCGGGGCCTGGCCGGAGTGGCCATCCTCCAGCGCGCCGGCGTAGATCAGATTGTTCTGGATGTAGACCACCGAATACGGCACCAAGGCGGCCAGCGCGGCTTCGCCATAGGCCAATGTCTCGTTGCCGTCCAGGTCGTAGCGGTTCACCGAGTAGAAAACCGGCTCGCCCACGCTGACCAGGTTGTTGGCCTTGAACCGGCCGGTGAGTACCGGCGCGCGAATGGTGATCTGCTCGAGCATCTCGATGGTGAGGCGCCGCTGAAGGGCAACTACCCCTCCGTCCACCTTCTTCATGAAGGTCGAAGGCAGAACGCTCCACTTCCGCTGCCCAGCCATCAAGCTTTCCTCAGCTGCAGCTCATGGTGAACGCCGGCAGGGTCCCCGCCGACAGTCACGATGCGGTACCCGGTCAGCGCTGTGCCGAGGATCGGCACCACGTCGACGGTGCTCAGCTCATGCCCGACCTTGGGCCGGTCCTCCACTTCGTTCACCAGGGCGATCAGCAGGAGATCGCCGACGAGGATGTTCAGCCCGTCGATGCGGCTCGCGTCGTAGTTGTAGAAGACGCCGCGCCCGCTGTAGATCACGGGCTGGGCCGTGGTGGTCTCGGTGGATTGGTCCCAACTCCCTGGCCCCATGTACTGACCGGAGAAGGTCGTCACTGACTCGCTGAAGATCGTGTCGAACAGCTCGCCGAAGATGGCCTGCATTTCATCGCGCACGGACACCTCCAATTACGTATTCAGTCCAGCACCGGCAGCCGATGATTTCGTCATCCTCTGCCCCCAGCGAGTCATCTCCCGGATACATCAGCAGCGCTCCGCGCCCGCTCACGAAAGGGCTGCCGAGTTGCTGCTTCTGGCCCTGCATCGGCGCATGACTGTGCCGGACCTTGTCGTCGCCGACTGTGTGCCACTCCTTCAGGATGCGGCTGCGCTCCACGCCGTCGCCCACCAGCTGCTCGTAGACCCGGTCGCGGCCTGCGCTGAAGGCGTTGTGCGCCTGGGTAGCGGCCAGTTGCTCGGCGCCAGTGCGCAGCAGGCGCTCGGAATATCGGCCCACGATGCGGTCAACGTCGGCCTGAGCCACCGCCTTTCCGCTCTCGATCGCGCGCTGGACGATGCCGTCGAAACGGCGGTCGCGCTTCAGGCGGGTCAGATACTGGCGCATCTGCACCGGGTCGCCGCTGAGCAGCTGCACGCGCGCATTGGCCACGAACTGGGCGTAATTGCCGGGCTGGCCGACCGCGCCGCCGGTGCGCTCTCCGGTGCGGCTGCTGCGCCGGCCGACCAGATCCATGGCGGTGCGTCGAGCCGACTGGCCGAGCAGGTCTGCGGTCTGGATGGTGTAGCGGACAGCCAGGCGCGTGGCCTCGGCAGTGTCACGCTGCAGGTCGGCGGCATTCCGGGCGAGCCAGCCGGTGGCGTCTGCGCCCATGGCGTCGAACTCAGGCGCGACAGACCGCGGCAGGTAGCTGATCTCCCAGGTGGCGCCAGAAAGGTAGGTGGCGCGCACCTGTTCAAGGAACGCGGCCAGCAGGCCCAGCGACAGCGCCTCGACTATGGCGTCCTCGTCCTGCTCCTGGATGTAGCGCTCGATCTCCGCGACCACAGCGGCATCGGTGACCGCCCTTACCTTGTCGAGGTAGGCCTGCTGCAGCGCCGGCTCCTTGCCCTCGATCGCGGCGAGGATTTCGGCCTCGGTCATACCGTGGCCACGCCCGGGCACGGGCAGCGCCAGGCCATGATCGGCGCCAGGATGTCATTGATGATGCCCACGTAGGGCTTGTTGGGCTGGTTGTCACCCTCGGCCGGGCCGAAGAACTCGGTCTTCAGCGGGCCAACCGTCGCGCTCTTCACCGCCATGCTGGCAACGTAGTCGGGGTTCAGGCTGCCGGGCTTTACAAGCTCGCGCAGCGCAGCCTCATAGGTGGCCTGCTCGACCTCGGCCGGCACGGTGCCGGGGTCGATGGCATCGCCCTCTCGGTCAACGGCGCCGGTGCGCGGCCATTGCAGCGCCTGGCCACGCCCGCCGACCTTCTTGCCAGGGAACACCAGAACGCACTGGGTCACGGGCAGCTGAGTGCCCAACCCGTCGATGTAGGCCGATGCTCTTGTGAGCGCCGCGGTCTTAGCCTCCTCGCTGCCAGTCCAGGCGGCATTGCCGCGTGCCTGGTGGTAGGCATCAGCGCCAGCTACGGTTCCGTAGAAGTCGGCCATCATCGTTCTCGAATAGGTGGGCCATCCTGGCCCGGTTGAATCGTCCCTGCTGGGGAGTTACTGCTGCGCTGCCTTCTTGTCGGCCAGGGCTTTCTGGAGCTCTTCCAGGGAGGCGTCTTCGCCTGCCGGCACACCCAGGGCGGCCAGTTCGGCGATCAGCGCCTGCTTCTGCGCGGCTTCGTCAGCCGGCGGAGGGGTCGGCTGACTCGGCGCAGCCTTCGCCTTCAGCTCCGCCAGCTTGGTGACCAGGGTTTCGGTCTTGCTGTTGGAGCCGGCATTCACGCCAAGGGCCTTCAGCTCGGCGAACAGTTGCTGGCGATAGGCTTCTTCGCCGTCCTGATCGTCGCCGCCCTCGCCGCCTTCGACCACCAGCACGCGTGTGACTACGTAGAAAGCGAGGTTCTTGCGGTCCTTGATCTCGTCCCACTCGGGCACGTCAACAGACGCGCCCGGCAGGATGACGGCGCCGCTCGGCAGGCCGATGGGGGTAATGCGGTGCGTGTTGGTGACTTTGGCCATGATGAACCCCCGTCAGATGCCGTCGGTGTAACGGACTTCCGCCGGACGACGGATATCCACGCCACCGAGGCGGAAGATGCCGGGGACTTCCCAGCGGATGGGGCCGGCCTGGTACACCGGCAGGAAGCGGTGCGGCATCGGGATGTGCATCTTCAGCACCGACGGATCGCGGCGGTAGCTGATCATGCGCGCGGTGCCCCCGGCGCCGGCGGTATCCAGGCCATTCAGACCGCGGATGGTCAGCGGGCGGCCGGTGGTGGCGGTGTACACGTTGTTCTTCTGCAGGTAAGTCAGGATCGACTCCAGACCCTGTTCGTTCACCTTGCGGGTAGCGAGCAGCAGGAACTTGCTGTACGGCATCAGCAGGGTGTCGGAGAAGGCAGTGAACAGCGTGCCCTGCGCCTGCACCGTGAGTGCGGTGTTCACGTCGGCCAGGATCTGGTCGGCGGTCGCGGTTGCCCAGTTGCCAGTGACAGCGGTGCCCGCGGTCACGCCCGGATAGGCGAACAGGCCGCTGAAGCCCTTGGACGAGTCACCCGCCAGGGCAACGCGGTCCACGAACTCCTCGTAGGCACGGCGCGCGGCGGCGGCGTCGTCGGCGGTCAGGTTCAGGCCGAGCATCTGCGCCTGGCTGATTTCTTCCAGGCCGTAGCCGTAGCCGATGGCGGCCATGTGCACGTTCGACTCGAACTTCGAGCGTTCGGTGCTGGCCAGCGGCAGGTCGTCGGCGTTGCCGTTGACCCAGTCGGCCTTACCGACCTTGTCGGCCGAGTAGAAGGTGACGGTCTTGATCCACTCGGGCGCCGAGGTGTCGACCGGGATCAGCTGCGGATACTGGATATCCGGGTAGACGATCTCGTTGACCTGGCGCTCGATGTAGGTGGTCTGCGAGACCACGAAGCCCAGGGCAGCCTGAGCGTCGAGCAGTTTGATATGACGGCTCATGGTTTCTCCTTAGCTCAGGCGGACTTGAGCGAGTTGGTTGGCGCCAGTGGTGCTGGTGTCGAAGCGAGCGTTCGGCACTTGCACATTGCTGGTGGCGACGTTGGTCCAGACGCCAGTGGCCGGCACGAAGTAGACCGGGTCACCTGCGGCGACCTGCACGGAGGCGGTCACCCAAATCGCGCCCTCGGTCATCACTCGGGCCGATTCGTACTGGCTGTACTGGTTGGCCTCGGCCTTGACGGAGCGGTCGCGGACGCTGATGCCTACGAACTTCGCGGCGGTGTCGCCGGCGGTCGCGGCGCGGCCAGCCTTGTCGGCGGTGCCCTGCATGACCGGGATGCCGAACGCCAGGCCGCCAGAGGCCTCGACGGTGCGGGAGATCAGAGTCTTCGGGACTTCGTCGACGATCATGCCCGGCAGGCCGGGGCGGATGTTCGCGCTGTAGGTGGTCTGAACGGCGGGCATTATTTGGCACCTCCCTTCCAGGCGTCGTTGAGACGCGCTTCGTAGGTCGACTGACCATTGTCAGTCGGGGCAATGGTGGTCTTGCGGTCGCCCAGCACACGGCGCACCGGATCGACATTGGCGTCCTCGACCAGCAGGTCGAAGCGGGCATCGATGTAGGCCTCGGTCTTGCCGGCGATAGCGGCGTCGCCCAGCTTGGCCACGACTACGGCCTTGCGGATCTCGGCCGGGGACTTGCCGGTGTAGTCGCCGTCGGCGATCTGCACGGCCAGGGCCAGCAGGTCGGCGCGCTCGGTCACCAGCTTGTCGATGGCAGCGTCGTTCAGGACCTTGCCCTTCAGGCCGTCGATTTCGGCGTCCTTCTTGGCGAGCTCGGCATCCTTGGCGGCCAGCGCGGAGGCATGGGCGTCCTGGATGGTCTTGAGGTTCACGCCCGCGTCCTGCAGCTGCTTCTGCAGCTTCTCGACGACTTGGGCGCCCTGCTCGGTGGTCTCGATCGTGAGGCCATCGACCAGGAGTTTGCGGAGTGCATCAGCCATGTCATGGCCTCCTTTCGGTTTCTGCGCAGGGGGTTTCGCAGCGGGGCTGCGCGAGTCCCCGATGCGTAGTTGCTCGCCGCCTCGGGCCTTGTCGACCAGGGCGAGGTGGTTCATTCGCATGTCCGTGACGATGGCGTCATAAGGCTCGCCCTCGGGGGTGACGCCGCCCTGGAACACGACGGAGGCCTCCAAGCCCATGGAGAGCTCGCGCTTGCCGGCCTCGTAGTCGCGGATGGTGTTGGCGTCCATCAGCACCAGCGGCACCTGGACGAAGTCGCCGTCGCGAAGGACCTCGGCACCGGTGTTGCCGACAGCCAGCTCCTTCCAGTTGTCGGCGTTCACCTCGCCTTGGTGGTCGTTGGTCATCGGGCGGAAGGCGTAGGAGCGCATGGCGTCCTCAGCGAAGACCGCCTCCGGCGGCCGGTAGACCCGCACCAGAGGCATTTCCGGCTCTCCGACCTCGGAACCGAGGTAGTCCTGCACGCCGATGCGGGCCACCTTGGCGACGGCCACGAGGTAGCCGTCAGTGGTCCGGCGAACCCCGGACACCGACAGGGAGTGGTCGAGAAGGAGCATTGCTATTCCTCGTTGAGGTCGTCCGACCAGCTCGGAGTGATCTCTTCGAAGACCTCCGGGCCAAGCTCGATGACGCCGCGGTAGGGCTCGACCTGGTCAAGGTCGACGCTGCCGGGCTGGTAGGTGAAGGTGATGTGCGGCTGGTAGTCCGGCCAATCCCAGGAGGCGCCGGCGTCGAGGATGTCCTGGTGGCGCCAGTTCAGCTCGGTGTTGTTGAACAGCAGGACGATGGCGCCCTCGCCGAACTGCTCGACCATGCGCGGGCCGCCGCCGGAGCTGGTGAGGTTGCCGTTCGGCTTGTTGGTCCAGGCCTGCGCGACCGCCATCCAGTCGACCGGGGTCTTGCTGTAGGCAACGGTGACGTGCAGGTCTTCGGCCGGGAGCGTGGTCTCGAAGCCCTGGGCCTTCGCCCAGTCGATGATCGCGCCAGCGTTCAGCACCTTGCGGGACACGTAGAGCGTGCGAGCTGCGGCGTCCTGCAGCTTGGTAGTGCCGCCCTCCTCTTCCTGGCCGTCGTCCGGCACCTCGGTGCCGAACTCCTCGAGCGCAGACTCCAGGCCGGGCATCACGCTGTTCTCCACCAGCAGCGTCTCGGCGGCCTTGCTGAGCGCGTCCGGCGGGAAGAGCTTGGTCTCGCCAATGGTCTTGATGGTCTCGGCGGTGGTCTTGCCGATGTCCGCCCGCTCCTTCGCCGTGGTTTGCCAGAGGCTGTTCCAGACGTAGTGGATTTCCGGCGGCCGACTTCCGAGCGCGGAGCGCACCAGGCACTCGTCCAGCACCGACATGGCCGGCGTGATATCGAGTTCCTGACTCGACTGGATGCGGTCGTAGTAGTTGCGCAGGTCCGCCTCACCGGTGGAGTTCATGCCGGCGGGCGACTGGCTGAGCATGCGGGTCGCCGGGATGTCGGCGGCGCCGCAACCGTTCTGCAGGAAGCGATCGATGATGTCCGGCAGCGTGCTGAAGTTGGCCGACTTGCTGTCGTACTCCTCTTCCTTGTCCAGCAGCAAGCAGCCGTTGATGCCCTTGGCGGTGGCCGCCAGGCGGAAGCGTTCCAGCAGCTTCTTCTCGTACTCCTTGTCGTTCATGCCCTGCATGAAGTCAGGAACGCGGATGATGTCGACCTTCGCCTCGAAGATCAGGCTGGCCACGTTGGCCATGGTGCTGTCGATCTGCTGGATGGCTTCGAACACGGCCTGCAGGACCGAATCCCCCCAGCCAAACTGGTTGCCGTTGGCCAGGTCCTGGTCGGGGATGTCCGCGCCGGTGAAGATCACCAGGCGGGACGGGTGAATCTCGATCGCGCTGCCACCCAGGCGATAGGCCTTGGGCTTGCCGTAATTTGGCGACATCACGTCGCGATCCTGCTCGGTGGCCGACAGGTCGCGCCGGCTCATCACCGTCAGGTACTTGATCCCGCCCTTGCCCAATCGATCAGGGGTCAGTGGCTTGCTGGTGTCACGTTCGCCGGTACCGATGAAGATCGCCGCGCCACCCCAGAGCCGCGCCTTGATCAGCGCCTCCTTGGTGCGAGCGCGGACCTGAAGGCGCTTCTCCTCGGCCTCGATCTTTTCGATCTGCCGCTTGCTGGCCTGCCATGCGCGCCAGCGCCGAGTTGCGTCCTTGGCCGGGATGTCGACGACCTTGCGCGGGAACCAGGCGCCTCGGTAGGCGTTGAGCAGCTGCTCGTCGGTGAGGATCACCGGCGCGTAGAAGCTGCCGGCGGCCTTGTCGCGCTCCGTGCCCAAGTTGGCCACGAAGTTGACCAGCTTGTCGCTGAGGAAGCGGACTACGCCCATTAGGAAACACCTGCGAGGGAGTACCGATTGATCGGGAACTCCTTGTGAATGAAGTAGCCACCCGCGTCATTGGGGTGGTCGATGTCAGCCGACTTGTCCGGCTCGCCGTTGGTGCCCCACACCTGCTGCTCCAGGGCATCGGCATAGGTCGGGCACCGGTCGGGGTTGACCCGATACCGCCGATCACCCTTGGCGTTGCAGAACATGGCGTTCATGGAGTTGATCCGGTCCTTGACCGGAGGGTTGGCGGCAGGCGCCGAGACGATGAAACCGGCCTGCTTGAGCAGCGCGATATCGGTCTCGCTGGCCCGGACGGACTTGCGCGAGTCGCCGGAGGCGTCGGGGTAGATCCTGATCTGGCGGGTCGGCCTGTAGTCGCCGTCGGCGTACAGCCAGAACCGCTCCTTCAGTTGGCGGATCATGTCCGGTGTGTCGTAGCCGTTGATGATCTCGTCGACGGCGTGCGGTAGGCCCAGGCGCTTCACGTGCACCACGGCGGCCATCTTGCCGACGTTGAAGTCCATGCCCACGAACAGTGGCTCGCCGGGCTGTGCGGTCTCCTGCGAGGCGTTGAGCTTTCGGTCGAAGGCGGTGTAAATCGTGCCCGACGTCAGGTTGACGAACTGGCCGCGCAGGTACGCCGCGATCAGCTGCGGCGGGTATGACTCCATCAGGGAATCGATGTAGTCGTCCGGAAGGTTCGCCTCGTTGTCGTAGGTGCTGGCCTGGACCAGGCCATACAGCGCCTGCAGGTGCGGCTTCTCGCGCAGCTGCTTCACGAACTGCTGGAAGACGAACTTGAAGCCTTCCGGGGTGGTGGTGACGTCCACGCGGTTGCGCAGGCCGTCCACCTTGTAGCGCATCCGCGCGATGATTTTGCGCCAGGCCTGCTGGGCCTTGATCAGCGACAGGACATCGAGCTCGTCCACCAGGGAGCGCCCGACCTTGAAGCCGACGATGGTCTGCGGCTTCTCCATGGAGCGGCAGATGATGGTCGTGCGGTAGGCGCTGCCGCTGTAGAGGTGAACCTCGTGGTTCGCCTGGTTGATCTTGGTCCGCAGCCCCCAGTCGAAGGCCACCTCCTCCATCGTCGAATAGAAGATGTCGCGGATCTGGGCGTAGGTCGGAGCGAAGTAACCGGCGTTGATGCGCGGCCACTCCCAGGCGTGCTGGGCGAGACCCGAGCACCCCACCCAGGTCTTGCCGGAGCCGAACCCCGCGACGAAGCCGCAGAACTTGTGCGGCAGGGCCAGGAACTTCGCCTGCGGCACGTTAAGCGTCGGCATCGCGGACCCTCGCGTCGATGATGGTCACCGCGACACTGGTCGGCGGCGCATCGTCCTCCGGGTTCTCCAGCAGCTTCAGCTCGGCGCGCTTCTTCGCCACTTCCAGGCGCTTCAGCTCGATGTCCAGGGCGGCAGACTCGGTGCCGACGTGCCGGCTCAGCAGTTCCAGGTTGCGGAGCTTGTCCGGCCACTTGACCTTGCGGAGCACCCCGGCGATGCGGCGATCGTCACCGCGGCCTTCGAACAGCTCGGCGACCTCGATGCCGGACAGGAACTGGCGCCAGACCTTGGGCCACTCGCGGATAGGCTTGAAGCTGCCGTCGTCCTCGTGGATGTCCAGGACGTCCATCTCGTCGATCTCGCGCAAGCGGCGGACGACGTAATCGGATTCAATCTCCGTGCGCTTGGAGCGCTCAGCCATGGCCTGGGCGATCGCCTCGGCTACTTCGGGGATGCGCAGCAGCTCGTAACCAATCTCTGCAGCCCGCCTCGGGCTGTACTTTGCGCGGATGGCTGCCTGCGTCGCGTTGAGGTCGACCAGGTACTCCTCGACGAACAGGCGCCGCTTCTTGTTCAGCGCCATGAGGGACCTCGTAAAGAAAAAGCCCCGCGGGTGCGGGGCTCATCTCGGCATATGGGGCGGCGCCATCGCGCACGTTAAGAATGTTTCACCTCTAGGCCGGGGCAAAGCTTCTATCTGGGTTCAAGACTTGATCGGCGCCGCACATGTTCCCTGAAGGGAAACAGCACTGAAGTAAATCTCTTCTGCTGAACTCAGCGTCGGAAGCTTCGCCGAAGAGACAGCCATGGCTTTGGCGACAAACTCACGGTTCGCAGCGTAGGCGCTAGGTGCGAGAGGACCCTTTTCTGCGGCGCCAAGCGTGGTGCTCGCGACGCCGGCTATACCGGCACTTACGCCGGGCCATACTCCGCCTGTTCCAGCAGCTGCCAGCATGCTCCCCACAAAGCCGGCAACCCCACCAACGATCCCCACGCCCAAGCGTGCACCTTCAGATGATTTCGAGCGCGCCTCATAGAAGTTTTGCGCTCGCAGACAGTCCGCTGAGGCGACCTGGTAATCGAGCAGTGCCGCAGCCTTCTGCAACTGAGCGCTCTCGTTATTTCGGGCCGACATCGGGTAAGCCTTGAGAACAGGGCCGTCTTCGTCAACGTGCAGAGCTGCAAGATCGGGGTCTATGTCGTTGGGTTCCTTGTGTCCGGACTCGGCAGACGCGCAACCAGCGAGCAACGCAAGGGTTATGAGGAAGCTCTCTTTCAGCATGATGGGTCGTCCGTGATCCAAGGATTCGGCAAGCCTAGTTCACGTAATGGCACATTCAAGTCATCGCGCCATCATCATTATGAGCGCCGCCGCTCTGCGCCATTCCACCGCCAGTCCTGCTGGAATATCTGCCTCCGGCGTGACCAGGCGTAGCTGACGATCCCCAAGTGCATGATCACCGCCCAAGGGCTGACCCAGTAGCCTTTTGCCAGCTCGACCAGCAAGCCGAAGGCTCCGAGGGCGACCAGGTAGAACGACAGGCTCAGGATCGGATGCTCGAACAGGTGGACGGAGCGCAGGAAGTCCAGCGCGGCCAGTACCACGAGAATGCATAGCAGGGCGTCCAATCCCATGAGGATCGAGTTCATCATGGTCAGGCACCTCGGGGCGTCAGGAAGCGCTCCGCAAAGGCTTTCATGCCGGGAATCACGTTCATGGCCAGTAGGCCGATGGTGAACGCTACGCCGGCGAGGAAGGCGTCATCCAGAGGGATGAGGTAGGTTCGGGAGAGCCAGCCAGCAACGGGCTGGGTCCAGTAGGTGGCGCAGCCAAACCCCGTGCCGACGGCCAGGGCGGCCTGGAGGCGAGTCAGGTCTTTCAGAAAGCCGAGCGAGAGGATGGAGCCCCAGAACCCGGCGATGGTCACGCTGTACTTGGCAAACAGCGCGCCAATACCGATGGAGGTCGTGGGTTCCATGGGCGAACCTCGAATACCACAAAAGTGTTGGAATACCACAAATCTGTTGTATAATGGACCCATCCAAACAACAGAGACGAGGTGATGAAGTTCAGCGAATTCAGACGATGGTTGAAGGCCCACGGGGTGACCTTCGAAGCCGGCAAGGGAAGCCACTTCAAGATCACCGCCCCGAACGGCAAAACGACCACCTTCGCGGATCACGGAGCTAAGGAAATGCCAGAACCGACCCGCAAGGCGATCATCAAGCAACTGGGGCTCTAAGAGCCCCCTCGCCTGCACGCTGAACGATCACCCCAAGGAGTGACCATGTACGACTATGCAATTCGATTCGAACAGGACGACAGCGCGCCTGGCGTCGCCGTTTTCTGCCGAGACCTGCCGGAGCTGAACAGCTTCGGCGATGACCGCGAGCATGCTATCCGCGAGGCGCTGGACGCCATCGAGACCACCCTGTCGATCTACGTTGACGCGCGAAAGCCGATCCCGGAGGCCACTCCACCGGAGGACGGTGAGCACGTCGTGCGTCTGCCGGCGGTGACTGTGGCGAAGATCGCGCTTTGGAACGAGATGATGAAGCGCGGAATGCGGAAGTCCGACCTGTGCAAGCTTCTGGGTATCGCCCAAACCCAGGGCGATCGCCTGGTCGACTTCCTGCACACCTCCAAGATGGATGCGCTGGAGTCAGCACTTGCCGCGCTCGACACGAAGCTCAGCGTCCGCACCTACTCCGGCAGCCACCTGGTCAAGCTCCGGTACATGGCCAATACGGCGCGAGGCCGTGTGCTGGTCATTCCGGGAGACGCTGACCCGAAGGCTCTCCCCCGTCAGTACGAATGGCTACAGGAAGCACCCTGCAGGATCGAAGAGACGATCGACGAATTCGAAGTCGGCGCCAGGTACGCGATGTGGAACGTAGAGGAAGCGGTGAACGCGATCCAGTCCCGCGGCTACTTCAGCTTCTGGCTGGAGACAACGTCAGGTCCCCGAAGCGCTACGCGCTGAAACG
Organism: Pseudomonas sp. PDM19; assembly: GCF_014852215.1. Classification (NCBI taxonomy): domain Bacteria; kingdom Pseudomonadati; phylum Pseudomonadota; class Gammaproteobacteria; order Pseudomonadales; family Pseudomonadaceae; genus Pseudomonas; species Pseudomonas sp. PDM19. The sequence goes on from NZ_JACVBG010000001.1 coordinate 1,440,635, forward strand.
AAAAACCCCGGCTCAATGGCCGGGGTTTTCACTTGTTGGGTCGTGCGGGTGTAACTCTGCACAGTGGCAAAACGATACCCAAATGCTCGCCAAAACGTCAAGCGACCTGTTTCAGACGCTCCCGCTGGGTCCAGTAGGCCGCCACGCGGTCATGGTAGCGCTGATGCACCTCGGGCAGTTCCAGGACGTCATCGCCCCACTCTGCCCGGTAGGCCTCTCCGTACCGCTTCATCCGCGCCGCCCAGGCTGCCAGCTGGTGGTCTGACATCCCGCGCAGGCGGTCGGCCAGTCGCTGCTGGTGGTGCTCTCGGCGCTGGGCGTACAGCTCGGCGCGTTGCTCGGCGACCACGTCGCGGTCGTTCTCCAGCCAGCGCCAGCCCGGCCCCTTCCGCAGTCCGCTCTGCTTCGCCACCACCTCGGCCACCGGCTTCAGCGCCTGCGCATCCAGCTTGTCGATGTGGCGCGCCAGCCGCTCCCAGGTGCTGGCGTAGTCCCGAGCCCAGTGGCTGGGGTCGATGCGGCAGCCAAGTCGCTCCTCGATGAACATGCATACCTCGCCAGGGCCCAGGATGTCCCGGCCATTGACGGCCCGCTTGTGCGAGTTGATCGCCGCCAGCGCCATCCAGTAGGCGCGCTCGCCTTGGCGCTGGGTGAGTTGGCCAAGGCCGGCGCCGATCCAGACTAGACCGTGAGCGATCGCAACGTCGTCGCCAGTGGCCAGCGGCGAGTACAGCGTGTGGCCGAAGTGCTGCAGCGGCTTGGGCAGCGTGCCGATGGCGGACATCACCAGCCCGGCCGCCAGCATGTGGGCGCTCTTCCCGTTGGTGTCCTTGCGCTCGGCGTGGGTCTCGTTGGCCACCCGCCCCCGCTTGCCGAGTTTCGCCTTCTCCGCGGCCACGGCGAGGACCGAATCGCGGTTCTCGTAAAGTGCGTCGTGCCATGCTTGGCGGGCGCTGGTCAGTTTCATTTCGGCTCTCCCCTGTGGTTTTCTGTGGTCACTGCTCGCCCTCGAGGAGAGGGACGACTTTCACTCGCACGCCCGGCGTTTCGCCGTAGCGCTTCCCCACCATCGCCTTCACGACCTGGACGTCGTCCTTCCAGACGACACCGTTCAGGCCGTCGTAGATCGCCTTGATCACGTTGTCCATGTCGGGCTTCTTGGTGGGGTACAGCTGCCCGGCCAGGGCCTGGGCCTTCCGCTTTTTCGACATGGATTGAGGGATGCTCAGGGCGATGTCCAGTTCGACCATCACCGGCCCTTCCAGCAGCGCGCGTCCGGCCATGGCCTGGTGGCCGCTGTGTGCGATGAGCCCCTCGTAGTTGGCCGTCTTCTCCGGTGTGAACATCCGGGCATGGCCTGCGACGCGGCCGATGCGGGGCCTTCCTTTCCCCACCGGCTCGCCAGGGACCGTGAACAGCACAGGGCGAAGGTCAACCATCGGATTTCTCCAGAATCAGCGCGTCCACGGCCTCGTCGAGTCGCTCTTCGCTCGGGCAATCGGTACCTGGTTTCACTTGTGCCTTGGGGCTCCGCACGACAGCCAGCGGTGAGTCGTACCAGTGCAACTCTCGAATCACCTGGTAGCGCACCGCATCCTTCCGGAGACCGCAAACCTCGGCGCATAGCCGCTCGTTCTCCGCGATCAGCTCCAACACCACATCAGGGCCAGAAGCCTCCCTGAATTCCTCCGTAGCGACGATCTGGGCGTGCCAATGCGTTTCCTTGGAAACCTGCTCAGCCAGCCGCTTCAATTCTTTGAACTCAGGCATGGCTGTCCCCTCCCCGACGAATCCCCATCTTCGCCAGCAGCAGCGTCCGCGCCTGCTTCGGATCGCTGGGCAGACCCTGGGCCATGAGCATGTCGCGCGCTTCGCGGTGCGAGTGCGCCATCTGCTTCTGCATTGGGGTCTTCTCGTCGTGTCCGATCGCCTTCGGGATCTCATCGTCCAGCGGCTTGCCCATGGCGGCGCGGGCTTTGACGATGGCGTAGTTGCGGGAGAAGACCTCGCGCAGGCCTTTGTCGTTGAGCTCTGCCTGCTTCAGGTCGAACACGCCAGTTTCCCGTGCTGCAATGCGAACCGCCTCGTGGCCATACACGCCGCGAAGCGCCTGCAACCAGGCCTCGTCCTCGCTGGGCAGTCCACGAACTTCCAGGCACATGGCGCGGAAGACATTGGCTGGCGGTGGCCAGTCGAATTCGGTACCGCGCTCCATCAGCGCGAAGAGGCCGGTGGCGAGCTGAACACCAGTGAGGCCTGCAAGCACCCTGCCCCAGACGCTGTCCTGGTCGACTTCAACTCCGTAGTTGGATATCCACCGGTGGCCGTACATCTCGGTCATCTTCACCCAGAACTCGTCCAGCAGCTTGCTCTTGAGCTTGGCGGGCGGCGATTCCGGCTTTGACTCGGTCGACGGCTGAGAGAGGGCCTTGCCTACGAGAGAGTCTGCGCGAGGCGGCTGGTATGCCGGCTTCGCCTTCGGAAGGCTCTTGGGATCCACTGGGGTTTCCATGGCTGCTCCTGCCGCTTGCGCGGACCTGGTTGTTCTTCACGGTCATCGCCAGTTGGTGTTCCCACTGGCCCTGTGACTGGTGCTTGTCTTCGCGGTTGATCCAGTAGCTGCGGAATTCGAGGAGGTCGTCGTCCTTCAGCCGGTACCCATGCATGCCGTTGCGCATCAGGGTCGCTGGCCAGCCGTTCGGACTGGGGACCCAGGCGTCGTGCATCGGGAAACGTTTGGGCGGGTCGTGGCTCGCACGCGGGAGAGGAGTAGGAAGTTCTGTAGTAGGAAGTCCGGATGTGGGCCCCACCTCAGGCCCCACCTCTGGACAACCTCTGTCCCTACCTCCGGCCCCACCTGCTCCATCCAATCCGTCGAAAGCCTTTATCTGTGCTGGCTCCGGCTGAAACTCTCCGGCCCCACCTAAGGCCCCAGGTATGGCCCCACCTACTGCCAACCTCTGGCCCCACCTCCCCGAGACGGATTGATCCCGTGAAGCCTTCGGCAGGTGGAAAACGAAGGGGCCAATGCTTGGCATCGGTTCGAGGAGACCTCGGCGCACCAGGGCGTCGACGGTGTATCTGGCTTCCTTGCGGGTAGCCTTGTGAGCGGGCCGACCTGGTGAAGCTGGAATGCTCAGGACCTCGATCAGCATCTGCTCGCTCAGGCGGCGTTCTTCGCCGGCGATGCCGGTCCCGTAGTCCATGAACATCCGGATCGCGCAGTACACCTTCAGCAGCTGGTGCGGCTCATCGAAGAGCGCGTCCCACTCTGCGTCGCAAATCTGGAATGTCGGCACGGCTACACCACCGACAGCTTCGGAGTGCAGCGCATGGAGTCGATCATCCGGAGAGCTTCGTCGGTCGCTGCGCGCGATTCGGACAGCTCGCGGTGAGCTTCCTGCAGCTCGTTGTCATCGGCACCGTCAACCAGGCCCGCGACAGCCTGCTGGGCCTCGCCGTTCTCCTTGATCAGGGTGCGGAGCATGCAGAGCACCTCGCGCTGGCCGCCGGCCGGCTCCATCAGGCGCACGGAGACGCCCAGCGGCGTCAGCAGGTCGCCCAGGGACTGGATCTTCAGGTCAGCCGGAAGCGCAGCGATCACCGACATGGTGAAGTTGGCCGGCAGCAGGTTCTTATCCTTGGACGAGTCGTCGAGCCAGCGGAAGACGCGATCGGCGTTGGCCTTCATCCGCTCCACGGTGTCGCGCGACGGCGGGTCGAAGAAGATCTGGGTGACCGTGTCGGCGCCGATACGCTCGTGGGCTTCCACGATGTACTGGACGACCGTCTCGCGGCTCAGCCCTTCCCGGCGGCGCCACTGGTTCACGACGCCGAGCAGGGTCGCGATGAGGGTGTGCGATTCGCTTCGCATGACTTACGTGCACTCCTAGCCGAATCTATGGGCATCCGATCAACCAACTGGGCAATACCCGTCATGGATGACCATCTGAAATCGCAGCGTCAGGCTGCCCGCCCCTGCGCGCAGAGCTCGCGGGCAGTCACCAGGCCGCCGGTAAGCTCTTCTGCTTTGAAGGCCGGCTTCGCGGTCATGGTGTGGATGCCTGCCAGCCAGTACGAGACGGTGGCCTGCGAGACGCCGAGTGCCTTGGCGGTTTTGGTCTGGTCGCCAAAGAACTCGACCAGCTTCTGGATCGGGGTTTTGGGCAGGTCTTCGGCCGCCTGCGGAGTGGGAATCATCTTGGTCGGCCCTCCTGATAAGCCTGCTTATACTCTATGAATAAGCAGGCTTATTTGCAAGGCCATAAGCGCACTTATAGATTTGCGGCCATGAGCCTACTCAAAGACCGCATGAAGCAAGCCCGTAAGCACGCTGGCCTGACCCAGAAGGATCTGGCCGCCGCTGTTGGGGTTTCGCAGCCCGTCATCTCGCAGTTGGAAAGCGGCGAGAACTTGCAGAGCGTGCACCTGCTGAAGATCGCGCACGCCTGTCGGGTGAACCCGGCATGGCTGGCAGAAGGCGTCGGCGAGATGCTGGACGCCCAGGCCAGCACACCACCCGCGGCAGATCCAGCGGAGGCGAAGCAAGGCGCCGCTGACATCGTGCTGGCGATGCTGAAGAAGCACGCCGCCAAGGGAATGAGTGGCGCTGCTCAGGAGAAGATCGCGCAGGCCGTCGCCGACAGCCTGGCCGAGAAGAACGTGGTGGCAGCTTCGACCTCCAACGTGATCCCGGCCGACTTCTCCCGGATTCGCCCGCGCCAGGGCGAACTGCTGGTGCCGCAGTACGACATCCGCGCCGCAATGGGCGCCGGCCAACTGCCGCCCGACTACGTGGAGACCGTCCGCAACCTGGTGGTGAACGAGGCACACCTTCGCGCCCATGGCGTCGATTACACTGCCCCGGAGAACCTGGCCATGATCACCGGCTGGGGCCAGAGCATGCTGGGCACCATCAACGACAAAGACCCGGTGATGGTCGACAAGGGAGTCAACGAGTTCATCGGCGAGGGCATCTACGTCCTGACCTGGCACGAGCACATGTACATCAAGCGCGTGCAGATCCTCGACGGCGAGCATTTCCAGCTGATCTCGGACAACGACAAGTACCAGATGCAGAAGGCTCGCGGCGAAGACGTGATCTTCCACGCGAAGGTGCTGCTGATCTGGAACGCCCGCAAGGCGTGACCCGCATCGTCAGCCCCGCTACCGCCGAGGCTTATCGATGGATGACAACCAGATAATCGACCTGCTTCTCGCCGCCGAGGTCCTCGACGAGCGCGAGAGTGTCATCCGCCAGCGCCTGCTCCACCAGGAGAGGGTCGACATCCTCGAGGCAGTCCAGCAGCACGGCGCCGGCGCGGTGGCCCAGCTCACCAAGGGCGACCAGGTCATCTACGACCGAGACACCGAAGCGATTGCCGGCCCAGACGAGGAGTTCCTGGACTGGGCGATCTTCCGCTCTCCACCTGGTGCGAGCGCCGAAGACCTAATCTACGACGGCCCCGAAACCGTTTTGCTGCTGGCCATGGACCACTCCTACCCCGGCCGCGCCGTGATCGGCAGTTACTCCCCGTTCAAGGATCGCGCCGCCTACCAGACACCCGAGGGATCGCTCGCGAACGACCAGGTGCTCTACGGCTACCGCTTCTCAGCCACCATGCAGCTGCGTAATGCGCTGCATGTGCTCGAGCAGCACGGCCGGCTGGAAAGGGTTGACCGCCCTTCCCTGCCTGCAGCCTCTGGCCAGGACTGGCAAGGCGGATGGATTGCCAAGACGCACGCGATCGCCCCTGAACTGGAAACGCCGGATGGCCAGATGGCCTCGGAGATCGGCCCCATCGAGGTCGACGGCGGCGACTATTTGCGCTTCATGCTGCTGGTGCGGCGAATCATGGCGTGCGCGCTGAGCGATACCGATAAAGCGAACCTGATCTATCGCTCCGCATCCTTCCAGGGCGAAGGCGGTCACTCCTTCGACCGCTTCATCGACTTCCATGGCGGCGCCGACGCCCTCCTTCGGAAACTTCACCGCCAACCGGGTTAGAACGGCGCCGGCTCCTCGTGCAGGTGCTGCACCACCATCCCAGGCAGCACGTCCATATCATCAGCCTCGATTTCCGGACCCTCCTCCACCATCGCCTCCCAGTGCAGCGTGAAGGTCCCGTCCTCGTTCTCGGTCATCTCCAGCCCGTCCGTCTCCTGCAGCTCACCCATAACCTGGGCCCACGCCTGATCCGAATCGCTTTCCAGTCGCCAGATAGTCGCCTGGCGCAGTGAAGCCGCGCGCGGCGAGTTCACCATCGCGGAAATGCGCAGCCTCAACCGGTCTACGCCGGCCATTCCGCGCTCTTGCTGTTGGGGTTTTGTGGGTGCCTGGGTACGCATAAGAACCTCCATTTACTGTACGCCCATACAGTACTTTCTGAGGCCGCCTTTCGACAATCCCCGCTCCGCTTATCTTTCGTCGATGAAAAATATAAGCCTCCTTATTGACGTATCAAAATAAGCACGCTTATATTTGGAACACGCCCAACGAAGAACCACTGGGCCAGGCCACCGAGCCGACACCGCATCCCAGATGGGACGACATGGCAGCGATCAGGGAGCCATGCCTTGAAGCGGATTCTCTGAGATGGGATGCCTCCCCCAAGGTGTGCAGCGTAAAGCACCAAAAGAGAGAGCCGACGGCACATGCGCGGTTGGCTGTTGGGACCCTAGGTCCCCCGAGAAAGTCATCGCCCTGCCGGAGGTGGCGTGTAACACCGGCCAGAGACACCGATTTCCTCGATGCCATCCAGAGGGTGGCATCTGGGAAACCAACCAGGAGTACCACATGAACAAGCACACACCGGGGCCCTGGGTGGCCATGAAAGACGGCAAGTACGTCACCGAAAACCCTTGGTCAGTTGATCACGAGGACGGACACGACAACACGACCGCCCCTATTGGCGGCCCGGATGGACAAGTCGTCGCTCTCGTCGTGATGGATGACGAGCACAGCGAAAACCGCTGGGACGACACGGAGCTTGATGCGAATGCTCGCCTGATCGCAGCCGCCCCCGACCTTCTCGCCGCCCTGAAGTTGACGAGCGACTGCCTTTCCAAGTGCCTCACCGGCGGCGAAGTCAGCGCCGCTCTGGCTGGTAGAGCTCTTGTTGCAGCTGGCGAAGCAGTCACCAAGGCCACCGTCGCCTGACCACGAATCGGAAGCAGATCGATGATCCTGATCCTTGTCCTGATCGGCCTGGTGCTGCGCCAGGAGCGCCCCGAAGCGCTCGCTGACGAAGCAGCCACCATCGCCGATGGCTTCATGGCCGCGCCGGCCGCCGGCGGAGAGCGATGTACCAGCGGGGCGTGCGCGCATTCGGGTGTGCAGCGTCCCGCCAAGAACCTCACCGCGCAGAGCGCGGCGTTCGTAGATCGCCCACGTCAGCGGCGATCGCTCGGGCCGACGAGAGAATATCGGCCCCGGAGCGCGCGCGTTCGCTGCCCGCCCCGTCAGCCTGCCAGAGCGCAGCTGGGCCGGCCCCTACAGCATGGGGCGCCGGACACGTAACCGGCACCTGGGCGGCCTGCATGGCCGCCCTTTCCCTTCCCCGCCCGTATCCGCCAGCACTCTCCTCCGCGCCCACCGGCACACAGCGGAGCGCCCGAGTGCTGCCGAATGCCGGCGATCCGCCGAGGACAACGCCATGTGGATCTCCGAATACCGGCGGCGCGCCCGCTTCCAAGGCGCCCAGGCCGCCTACGACCTGCGCGGCGATCCCTTGTGGGATGGCCCTGACCCTGAACCCGAAGAGCTCGACGAGGAATGCAGCGATGACGACAGCGACGATCGACGCCGACTGGGCGAAGAAGAAAGCCCGCTGGATGGTGGAGCGGGAGATTCACCTGATCAGCACCAGCGCTGTGCCTAGCGCCGAGGCCGCCCGGGCAATGGTCGAGGCCTACACCGTCGTTTCACTGCTGGACGATCAGCAGCACGACGAATTCATCCAGCTGGCGGAGGACGCGGAGCGCAAGCGCAAGCGCCAACTCACAGCCAGCCGCGTAAACCGCCTTCTTGAGGAGATTCGGGATGACGACCAGACCCGTGCAGTCGCTCATTGACGACCAGGTCGCCGACCTGATCATGCCGGCCGGCGCCGACATCGCCACCGCCCTCGGCCTGCCGCGCGAGACGCTGGTGCAGAACCTGCCGCGCCGCATGGCGCTGACCATCAAGAAGGGCCGGAAGTGCCTGGGGGTGCGCAGATGATCACCGCCAAGGAAGCCGACGCTCTCGCCGATCACGCTCTGGGCCAGTTCTTCCGGGCCTGCGGCTGCACAACGCCGGAGGACGTCCGGAAGGCTGGCGAGATGGTCATCAGCAAAGCAGCGCGCGGGATAGAGAAGTACTGCGGCACCGAGAAGGCCGTCGACGTTCTCCAGCGCACCTGGTTGCACATCGAGCCGCCGCGGAGGGGGTCATGAACGCCAAGCGCAAGGCCACCCTCATCGGCGCCCTGCTCGCCTGCGCCCTCTACATCTTCCTGATCATCGGCCCCGCCACCGCCGGCCACATCACCGGCGAGCAACCCACGACGGCATTCGCCGCGAAGTGAGTCCCCATGCAATCGGTATACACGGTGCGTGCCTCGTCCTGTGGCGCGCTTTTCGACTGCGCCTTCAAGTGGAAGGCGATCCATATCGACAAGATCCGCAGCCCCTCCGGCCCACGCGCCCTGCTCGGTACCGCCATCCACGCCAGCACAGCCGCCTTCGACGCGGCGCGGGTGAACGGCGAGCCGATCAGCGCCTACGACGCCTCCGAGCTGCTGGTGCACACCCTGCAGCAGCCTGAGTTCGAGGTGGACTGGCGCGGCTCCGACATCAGCATGCGAGAAGCCGAGTCCACCGGCCTGGCGCTGCACACGAAGTACTGCAACGACATCAGCCCGAACTACGACTTCGTGGCCGTCGAGCTGACGACCAAGCCCCTGGAGATCAACTGCGGCGGCGGGATCATCGTCCGCCTCACTGGCCAGCTCGACCGGGCCCGAATCAAGCGCGACTCCCACGGCATCGGTATCGCTGACGTGAAGACTGGCGGCGCCGCGGTGAGCCACGGCATGGCCAAGACCAAGGGCCACAAGCCGCAGATCGGCACCTACGAGCTGCTCTACCAGCACACCACCGGCGACCCGATCACCGCGCCGGCCGAGATCATCGGCCTGAAGACCAAGGGCAAGCCCGAGGCGGCAGTCGGCGAAATCATCGGCGCGCGCCAGGTGATGGTCGGCAGCGAGTCGCACCGCGGCCTGATCGATTACGCGGCGGACATGTTCCGCACCGGCCTGTTCCCACCCAACCCGCAAAGCCCGCTGTGCAGCCCGAAGTACTGCCCGCGCTGGGCGACCTGCCCCTACCACGAATGAGGAAGCCCATGAGCCAAACCACCCTCGCCGACCTGCAGACCAGCGCCGTAGCCCGGCGCTCGCAGGATCAGGCGCCCGTCGCGATGTCGTTCTTCAACATGGAAGGCTTCGAGCTGATGCAGCGCATCGCCAAGGCCTTCAGCCAGTCCGACCTGGTGCCCAAGCAGTACCAGGGCAACCTGCCCAACTGCATGATCGCCTTGGACATGGCCCAGCGCATCGGCGCGAACCCGCTGATGGTGATGCAGAACCTGTATGTCGTGCACGGCACGCCGGGCTGGTCGAGCAAGTTCCTGATCGCCACGGTGAATACCTGCGGCCGCTACTCCTCCATGCGCTACGAATGGAAGGGCGAGCCGGGAAAGCCGGACTACGGGTGCCGGGCCTGGACGATCGAGAAGTCCACCGGTGAGCGCCTGGATGGCATCTGGGTGACCTGGAAGATGGTCAACGACGAAGGCTGGGCAACGAAGAACGGCAGCAAGTGGAAGACGATGCCGGACCAGATGTTCATCTACCGCGCCGCCGCCTTCTGGCAACGCGCCTACGCGCCAGACCTGGGCATGGGCCTGCAGACCGCAGAAGAACTGCAGGACGTCATCGACGCCAAGCGCGACACCGACGGCTCCTTCACGGTCGACCTCGACGCGTTGCGGCGCCAGCAGGACACCGCCGAGAAGTCGTCCGTAGCTGAGCAGCCTGCTCTCGAGCACGAGCCGGGAGAAGTGATCGACACCGTCAGCGGCGAGATCACCAAGACCGCCGAGCGCCAGCCCGCCGCCCAGCAGCAGGACGGCGACGGCCTCAACTTCGAGTAACCGGCCATGGCCAGCCAGACCATCGAAGAGCAGTTCGACCGCGTGGAGGAGTTCACCAGCCTCCTCTGCGCGGCGGAGCTCAGTGCCGCCAACACCTGGGAAGAGCAGTTCACCGCCGACCTGCGCGCGAACTTCCAGCGCTACGGCGCGCGGATGTTCCTGAGCGAGTCCCAGCATTCCACCCTCGACCGCATCGCCAACCAGTAGGAACCCGACCCCATGAGCCAGAACAACGCCGCTTTCCTCCACATGACTGCCGACACGCTCGGCAAGAGCCTGCTGCAGGGCCTGATTCAGGAAATCCGCATCCTGCCGGACGTGTGGCAGAAGCTGTCCGAAGCCAGGCAGACCGACGTGATCGACCGCCTCGAGCAGCAGGTGCGCAACGCCGCCACCATCGCGGTGCACACCATCGCCGGCGCCGAGCGCGAGACCGTCTACGGCAAGCTCGAATCCATCGCGGCCAAAGACAAGATGAAGGCCGTTATCGTGGTGAACCACTCCAGCCCGAACAAGCACGACCTGCTGGACGCGGTGAACGAAGACTGCCTGCTGATCATCGGCGGGGCCGCTGAGTTCCTCGACGGCATGAAGGACGTGAAGGCCGACCCGGACCAGAACCCGCTCGACCTGAACGGCGGCGACCACGACATGGAAGACCCCGGCGCCTGGGGCGGCGAGCATGCTGCAGACGATAGCGACGTCGTCGACGCCGAGTTCCAAGAGCTGCCGCAACTCACCGTCGAGCGCTTCGCCGGCCACACCCTGGGCGAGATCGCCATCGGCGTCGCCACCAAGAAGGACGTGTTCGACGCAGCCTGGCTGCAATCGCGCTTCGCCCTCACCACCGAGGAAGCCGAGCGCGTCGTTCTCCAACTGCTGGACCAGGGCGTCATCGTGCTCGAGCAGGAGAACGAGGAAGCCCGCGAGCTGAACACCTACCGCGTCATCAAGAAGCCGGGGGACATTGCCCTCGACCTGGAGTGAGCCATGCGCATCACGAAAATCGAAATCACCAACTTCCAAGGGCTGCGTCATGCGGCCCTTGATGTTTCTGCGCCTGTGCTGCTGGTAGCCGGCCATAACGGCGCCGGGAAAAGCAGTCTTCTGGACGCCATATCCATGGCCTTCAATGGCCAGCCGCGCCGCGTCTCGCTGAAGAAGGAGATGGACAAGCTGGTCAGCGAGGGCGCCAAGAAGGGCGAGGCGCACGTCACCTTCCTCGACAACGGCGGTGACGAGCAGACGGCCTGGGTGATGTTGCCCACCGGCAAGAGCGCCCCTCTGGCCGACTCGCCGTTCCTGCCCTACGTGCTCGACGCCAGCCTCTTCGCCGCGCTGGACTCGAGGGAGCGCCGCAAGGTGCTGTTCGAGCTCAGCGGCGCCAGCGCCAGCCCGGCGGAAGTCGGCAAGCGCCTGGAAGCCAAAGGCCTGGACCTGAAGCTGTTCGAGAAGGTGAAGCCCCTGCTCCGCACCGGTTTCCCGGCCGCCGTCGAGCAGGCCAAGTCCTACGCCAGCGAGGCGCGCGGCGCCTGGAAGGCGATCACCGGCGAGAACTACGGCAGCGAGAAGGCCATCGACTGGGCGCCCGAGCTGGTGGCCACCGTGGTGACCGATGACCAGGTCGCCGAGGCCGGCAAGAACCTGCAGCAGTTCGAGGACGACCTCGCCGAGGCCCAGCAGACCCTGGGCGCCAGCAAGCAGGCCCGCGCGGCTGCCGACGGTCGCTCCCAGCGAATCGCCGCACTGCGCGAGCTGGCCGAGCTGGAGTCGCGCCGCCGCAACAAGCTCACCACCGACGAGCAGAGCCAGGACGAGTGGTCCGAGAAGGTCATGGCCGCCGAGCTGGCCTCGTCCGGCAGCGTACCGCACCAGCCGCTGACCTGCCCCCACTGCCAGGGCGCGGTGGACCTACAGGCCGGCGCCCTGGTGGTGCATCAGCCGCCGGAGCAGATCGCCGACGCCGAGGCGGCCAAACGGCTGCCGGAGTACCGCGAGTATCTGGCCAGCGCCCAGCGCGCCGTGGCCAACAGCCAGCGCGATCTGAACGAGTGCGTGGCCGCCGCGGAGCAGATCAAGGCCTTGGAAGCCGAGTCCGCCAGTGCGCCCACCGCCGAAGCGATCGCCAACGGCGAGCAGGCTATCAACGAGCTGCGCCAAGCCCGCGACGCGAACCGCGCGAAGCTGGTGGCCCTGCAGGAAGCCCTGGAGGCCACCGCCCAGCGCGAGTCCTCGATCAAGAAGGCGAAGGCCGCGCACCAGGATGTGGTGGCGTGGACCGGCATAGCCGATGCGCTGTCGCCCACTGGCATCCCGGCGGAGATCCTCGCCGACGCTATCGGCCCGGTGAACGACACCCTGAAGCGCCTGGCCGCCACCGCCGGCTGGTCGCCGGTGGAGATCAGCGCCGACATCGACGTGACCTACGGTGGCCGGCTCTATGGCCTGCTGTCGGAGTCGGAGCGCTGGCGGTGCGACGCGGTCATCGCCCTGGCCATTGCGACGATCTCCGGCCTGCGCCTGGCGCTGCTGGATCGTTTCGACGTGCTGGACCTGCCGAGCCGCGGTCAGGCCATCGCTCTTATGCGCGCCGTGACCTTCGACCGCGAGATCGACTCGGTGGTGATCGCCGGCACGCTGAAGGAGCAAATGGCGAAAACGCCGGAATGGCTGCAGGCGGTGTGGATCGACAAGGGCCACATCGCCGACGAGCAGCACCACCTCGCAGCATGACCCTCAACACGGGCGCCGCAATGGCGCCCCCCAAAACTAACTAATTGAGCGGTACTTAAGTCGTCGCTTCAGCTCAGCATTCAATGCGTTGCCTATGATTACTACCAAGCGAGATTGTCGATCTGTCTCGCTCGCAACAAACTCTAAGGCCCACCTCTTGTCGTGGGGAGTCCCTTTTTGCCTGAAAGCTGAGAACTGCATTCCATGGCGGCCATCTGCAACATAATCCACCGCATATGGGATAGCCACTACACTTGTATGCTTCGATCTATTTACGAGCGCATTTAAATAGACAAAATCGGGATGGTGGATCAAGGCACTGAACGGCTGATAAATCTGGACCATACCTTCAGCGACTAATTTCTCAAGAACATTGTGAGAATAAAAGGCCCCCTTTAGCCCGAGGGACAATGTCGCATTGAGTAAACTTCCGAGAGTATCTGCCACGCAGTGCAATGATTGAATACAAGCGTACAGATGCGCCTGAGATTGCCGCCTAATTATTTCAAACTCCTCCCCATGCTCATCGTGCACGTTGAACAGTCTACAAAAGACCTCCTCCTCACTACTTACTTGAGGCAGCTGACGTTCTAGAAGATCTTTGCACTCAAAGTAATGAAATTCGACAAACCAAAGTCGATCGGAAAGCGACCCAGCAGCCTCGGAGGCTATATTTCTTGCCTCACCATCGTAGAGCTTCAAAACAGCTTCGCGTAATTCCTTTGCATCCCATGAGGCCACGACTATCTCCGCCTATAAATCATGAAGGACTGCGAAGCCATTCAACGAAGACCAGGCCGCGCGCGTGTTTGACGCAGTAGGAGCTTGGGTTCAGCAAGCGATCACGAGTTTATAAAGGGTCGTTTTGATACTCGGACTCCACTTCGATTTCCTCGGTATTCAGTGTATGAAAACTCTTGGAGACCAACGACGCCTGCTCTTGTGGTATACCGAATTGAGATTGTCATCATAGTATCGAATGGAAGCGCCCCGTAACGAACGGAAAAATTAATCGTCTCTCCTGCAGATAAAGTTTCGATCATCCAATGGCACTCATCCTCGGGCATTAAAATAAACACCCTTTCGCAATACTCACCCAAATTGGTTAGGCGAAAAGCTCGGAACTCGCCATCTTCATCGCCATCGTAAAACACGTCTTCCACGTTGAGTTCTAGCAATGGCTCAAGAGTGCGCTCATTGTGCTTTAAGCTTAACCTTTGCGACTCAGCCATAGCAGTTTGTTGTTCAACAGAATTCCGCAACTCATCTGCCTGCATCTGAAGTGCCTTGTTATTTTGTTGCAACTCCATCCCTTGCTGGAAGTAGCCGAGTATCAGCCAAAGTATTGCAACCGGCCCAAACACACCGGCCAAGAAATCGCCAACTTCATTTAGATCCATAGTCTGAAGCGTCCCTATGCGCCCCCAGATCAGCCAACAGACTATCAACCCGTAGATAACAGTAAGAGCCAATCCAATTAGTGATAGCGCTCTATTCATTCGTCTTCTTCCTTGAGAAAAACCCATGATAAAGCGCACCCTCTACCACTTCCACTTCTGCTGCGGCCTAGGTGGCGGCGCCAAGGGTTTCAACCGAGCCCGCCCGCGCGTCGGCAACGTCGAAGCCGAATGGGAATGCCTTGGCGGTATCGACGTCGATCCTGCTGGTCTGCGCGACTTCGAGCGCCTGTCGGGCGTGCCCGGCACTGAATTGGACCTGTTCACCCGCGACCAGTACATCCGCTTCCACGGGAAGGAGCCGCTACCTAGTTGGCGCGAGGCCACCCCGGAGGACGTTCGCCGCGCAGCCCAAGGCAAACGCCCGGACGCCGTCTTCATCAGCTCCCCCTGCAAGGGCGCCAGCGGCCTCCTGTCCGAGAAGATGAGCCTCACCCCCAAATACCAGGCTCTCAACGAACTGACGCTGCGCTGCATCTGGCTGATGGGCGAGGCATGGGCCAATGACCCGGTGCCGCTGATCGTGTTCGAGAACGTCCCGCGCCTGGCCACCCGCGGCCGGCACCTGCTGGACCAGATCAACAGCTTGCTGAGCAGCTTCGGCTATGCCGTGGCCGAAACCACCCACGACTGCGGCGAGCTGGGCGGCCTGGCCCAGAGCCGCAAGCGTTTCCTGCTGGTGGCGCGCCATGTCGAGAAGGTTCCGCCGTTCCTTTACGAGCCGGAGAAGAAGAGCCTGCGTGCTGTCGGCGACATCCTTGGTCGTATGCCGATGCCAGGCGACATCGAAGCCGCGGGCCCTATGCACCGCGTCCCGTCACTGCACTGGAAGACCTGGGTGCGCCTGGCCCTGGTAGAGGCCGGCAGCGACTGGCGCAGCCTGAACAAGCTGGCGATCGAGGATGGCTATCTGCGCGACCTGATCATCGTGCCCGAGTACCGTTCGGGTTACATGGGCGTGCACAAATGGGATGACACCGCCGGCGCGATAGCTGGCCGCTCCGGCCCTACGAACGGAGCGTTCTCGGTTGCTGACCCGAGGTATCGCCAGGCAGCGAACTGGAACCATGGCCAGCAATTCGGCGTGATCCGCTGGGGAGAGTCATCACCGACAATTCCCGGGCAGACCATGCCAGGACAGGGCACTTTCAGCGTCGCCGATCCTCGCCCCGACTGGAACCGCCACAGCGGGAACTACCGGGTAATACCGTTCGACAGGCCGGCCGGCACCATCATCGCCGGCGGCAAGGGCGTCCAGGGCGGGCAACAGTCCGTAGCGGACCCGCGCATCCTGCACCGCGGCAAGGGTGACAACTACCTGACCGGCGGCCACTACGGCGTGATCGGCTTCGATCAGCATTCCGGAGCCATCGCGGCCAGCTCCCGCTACGATAGCGGTCGATTCAGCGTCGCTGACCCGCGCATCCCCGCTGCAGATGAGCGCCTGACCTGCATCATTCGAAGCCTCGACGGTACTTGGCATCGGCCTTTCACCACACTGGAGAAGGCCGCGCTGCAGAGCTTGGTCGATCCAGAGGAATACCTGGTGCTCGACGGCCTGAGCGACAAGGACTGGAGCGAGCGCATCGGCAACGCAGTTCCGCCGCACGCCGCGGAGGCTATTGCACACGTGATGGGGACCACCCTGCTGCTGGCCGGCATGGGCGAGACATTCATGCTCAGCAGCATGCCGATTTGGGTGCAGCCGGTGGCAGTGGCGCTGAGTGTTTCATGCAACCAATAATCGACCGTTAAACACCCTGCAACTAATGCCTACCTAAATTCCAGATGAGTCTGCAAGTTTGTGTGGCGAGTTTCTTAAAATGCAGTCATTAGCAATTTTACGAACCCAAAAGTCAACCTGACTGGTTGGAGAGACGTATGGAATATCATCATCCCCAAGAGCAAAAAACTCCAAGCGCCTGAGCACTTCGCAAATTGTATGAAGCACTATCGAACTGCTGCCAGCTACTAAATAGGTCTTTATTAACCCATCCGCCCAGATGAATTTTTTTCCACCCAACTCCAATCTATATCTTAAGTAATTACCAGAAAGAGCCACAGTATCGACAGCCCAAGAAATGAAATCTCTCTCTGAGCTAAACCCTCTCGAGTTCGCATGTTCAGAAAGCTCTTTATATCTCTTCTTCCATGCGGCCAATTCGACCCCATGCCCAGCCGTCTGTAGGTCACAGCCGGGCTTCCCATTATTTGGAAAAATGTCCCTATAGAGTCTCTCTCTATTTTCAAAGCGAATACCCAGATCGCTTTCAGTTTGATCAAGAAACTTATCAAACCTATCCCGGTGATTTGAATAGGCCTGAAGCATTGAAAAATTTCGACTTTCATCAGCGGAACGCTTAGCGGTATCTGCTGAGAGTTTCGCAATCGTTGCCGAGTCCTTTGCAATCACTGCTGACTTCCAAGCAGCAAATGCCGCAAAAGCGGTTGCTAAGCCTGAGACCATTTGAAAAACGTCGACGATTTTGAAGCTCCAGAAGCCGTCAGTGGGAACCGCAAATTCGGACAGTTCAATACTTGGAAGAACTTTCCCCCAAACGGCTCCCGCCGCAAACAAACACAGGCACCCAAGAAAAATAACTTTATCCCTGCTCATAGCTGTTCTCGATTTTTCCCTTCTCGATTATGCCATGTCGCCTGTACGGCGCGAGGACTCCCTATGCACCCCATCGTCTACGTCGCCGGCCCCTACCGGGCGCCGGATCGGGCAGCTATTGCCCGCAACATCGAGTCCGCCGGCCGCCTGGGCGCCTACGTCTGCACCCTGGGCTGGTTCCCGATCATCCCCCACATGAACACGGCCCACATGGAGCAGGAGCTGCCGAAGCTGGGCGACGAGTTCTGGCTGCGCGGAACGATGGCGCTGATGGAGCGCTGCGACGCGGTGGTTCTGGCGCCGGGCTGGCAGCGTTCCGCCGGAACCCTGGCGGAGATCACGCGGGCCGATGAGCTGCGCATTCCGGTCTACCGCGCCGCCGACCTGGTGCCGCGGGCGGAGACGTTCCTCCAGTGGCGGCAGGCGATGGAGGCGCGCAGAGCATGAAAGCACTCAGCATCCGCCAGCCCTGGGCCTGGCTGATCATCTACGGCGGCAAGGACGTCGAGAACCGCACCTGGCACACCAAGCTTCGCGGCCGGTTCCTCGTCCACGCGGCGCAGGGCATGACCTGGGACGAGTACCGCTGGGCTCGCTCGTTTGCCGAGCTGTATGGCTGCAGGAACCTGCCAGCGTTCGAAGAGCTGCAGCGCGGCGGGATCATCGGATCCGTTGAGCTGGTGGACTCGGTCGATACCAGCAGCTCGCCCTGGTACATGGGCGAGAAGGCCTTCGTCCTGCGCGATCCCCAGCCACTGCCGTTCCAGCCGATGAAGGGCCGGCTCGGCTTCTTCGACGTGGAGATCGCTGCATGACGACCTTCTACCCCAAGGCCAGTCGCTGCGAGGGTTGCAGCAAGCGGCACCAGGACTGCTCGGCCCTTCCCTTCCACCGGATGCCGGTGCACCGGCACGACGGCGGCGACGCCATCGTGATCTGCACCGAGTACCGCCAGATCAACCACTGCGCCAGTCTGCGCGACCGCTCAGAGCTGCGCCGGAATCGAGGTGTTGCATGAACGACTACAAATCAGCATTCAGCGCGATGGCCGCCGACATCGGCGCCATCATCGCCCTACTCGGCTTCGACACGTACCCGGGCGTGGACCCGATCTTGCGAGCCATCACCGACCTGGTGCTGGCGAAGGCCGAGACGGAGGGGCGCAGAGCTGAGCGCGACGCCGCCCAGGTCGCAGCAGAAGGTATCGAGGCGCCAACCGCCGTCGGCGCCCTGATCCTCGGCGGCGTAGTCAGCAGCACCGAACTGGGGGACAACGACGTCACCCTGGACAGCCAGGCGGTCGAGCGCCTGCAGCGCGAACTGGTGAAGGACTCCGAGGACATTGCCGTCGACCTGATGCTCGTTGGCCAGCACCACCGCATCCTGCAAGCGCTGCGGGCAGAGCGTGATATGTGGCGCGAGGCTGCTTGCTGGTCTAGAGCCGAGACGGTCGATTACATCGCAGCGCGCGCGAAGCTGCTTGAAGAGCGTGACGCCGCCCAGGCCAGGGTGGCGGAGCTGGAGCGCAGCACAGTCTACGTCGAGGCTCGCCAGTGCGACGAATGCCAGCACGGGGGGATCAACGACTCTGCCGATGGCTTGGCCGCCTGCCATGACTGCGACTGGACCGGGCCAGACCCTGCCGAGGACAAGTGCCCGGGCTGCCAAAGCGAGAACTGCATGGCTGCCGCCTGTCCGCAGTGCGGTGCGCGCTATGTCCTGGTGGCCAGCGAGGAGATCACCGCCCCGGTCGCCCAGAGCGGGCAGGTGCCGGATGTCGGGAACCCGAAGTGGGCAATCGGCACTCTGCGCGAGGCCGTCCAGTATTTGGACGCAAATAGCCTGAACCAGATTTCCAGCGGTTCAGTTCTTCACCGCTGCATGCGCGGTGCACTGGACGCCGCCGCCGCGCCGGCGCAGGGAGGTGAGTGATGGCTGAATTCAACGATACCGCCCGCCTCATCTTCATGCTGTCCAACCACCGCAAGGTGATCGTCGAGGTCTTGCCCGGAAACCGGAAGGACGTCTACGTCGAAGAAGGGTTTATGGGCGACGTGCAAGGCCCTGTCGTCACAGTTCGGGGCGATATCAGCGCCGACGAGCTGCTGGCAGCGAAGTGCCGCGCCATTGATCTGGCGATTCAGGGAGCCTCGAATGGCTGACGAATACATCTACGACGTGCACCACCTTACGCGCGACACCGACGGATCGCTGATCTGCCGCTGCCCACACTGCCAGGGCATCAACGCCCTGGACGGCTACGACCTGGAGGACGTCCAAGGCGAGCAGTACCACTGCCACTGCGGCGGCTGGTACCAGATCGACAGCGACGCCGTGCGCATCCGCTCAGGCCGTGAGCTCCCGCCGAACAAGGGCGTGCCTGGGTAGCCAGTTCGCTCCTGCGGCAGAGCCCCGCCACACCTGGGCGCGCCGGGCATTTCGCCCGGCTCGCCCCTACACCCCATCCAATCCCCGCCGGCCAGCGCCGGCGCGACGAGGTATTGCCCATGGAAAGCGAGATCCTCTCCGACGAGGAACTGGCCGAGATCACCGGCTACACGGCCTACGGCTGGCAACGCCGCTGGCTGAAGTCCCACAACTGGGTATTCGTCGAGGCTCGCGGCAAACGCCCGCTGGTCGGCCGGCAGTACGCCAGGATGATGCTCGGCATCAAGCCGGACTCCCTGGTCCTCCAGCCGCCACAACTCCCTACCCCAGCCTGGACGCCTGACTTCTCTCGGGTGAATTGAATGCGACCACGGAACAAGGAAAACCGCGACCTCCCGCCGGGCATGTACCGGCGGAAGCGCGAGCGCAAGAACGGAAAGGTCTGGATCGGCTACTACTACGAGGACTCCAGCGGCAAGGAGCGTCCGTTGGGCACCGATCTGGACATGGCGCGCATCAAGTGGGCTGAGCTGCAGGCCAAGGAGAAGCCGGCGGACCTGCGCATCATGCGCTCGATCTTCGACCGGTATGTCCGGGACGTCATCCCGGGGAAGGCGCCTCGTACTCAGAAGGACAACCTGATGGAGCTGAAGCAGCTCCGGAAGGTGTTCGACGACGCTCCGATCGACGCGCTGACGCCGGCGATGATTGCCCAGTACCGCGACGCCAGGAAGGCCAAAGTCCGGGCCAACCGGGAGATCGCCACCCTTTCTCACGTCTTCAACATGGCCAGGGAGTGGGGGCTCACCGCAACCCAGAACCCGTGCCAGGGCGTGCGCAAGAACAAGGAGACTCCGCGGGACTACTACGCCAACGACGTGGTCTGGGCTGCCGTCTACCGCTGCGCAGCGCCGGAACTGAAGGATGCGATGGACCTGGCCTACATCACCGGCCAGCGCCCTGCCGACGTCCTGGTGATGCGCCGCGACGACATCGAGGGTGACTACCTGCTGGTGAAGCAGGCCAAGACCACGAAGAAGCTCCGCATCCTGATCCGCAACGGCGACCAGGACAACAGTCTGGGCCAGTTGATCAAGCAGATGGCCGCGCGCCACCTTGGCCACCTGATCCCCTACCTGATCGCCAGCCCCACCGGCCGCCGGGTAACGGCCAGCATGCTGCGCCACCGCTGGGACGCTGCACGCGACCAGGCGCGGGCCGCGGCGACCGAAGCCGGCGACGAGCAACTGGCGAAGCGGATTGGTGATTTCCAATTCCGCGACATCCGCCCGAAGGCCGCCACGGAGATCAACGACGTGAAGGAAGCGAGCCGGTTACTTGGCCACACCGAGGAGGAGATTACGAAGCGGGTGTATATGCGGGTCGGGGCGATCGCCAAGCCGTCGATTTAGCGAAAGTTTCGGAACGCGTTCCGGATCATTTCGGAACTCTACGCCTGAAAGTTCCCCAGGCGAGCAACTCGCCGAAGACGCCAAAAACGCGAAAGCCCCGCATGGCGGGGCTTTCAACGTTGTAATAGTGGCGGAAGCGTAGAGATTCGAACTCTAGGACAGTTGCCCGTCGACGGTTTTCAAGACCGTTGCCTTAAACCACTCGGCCACGCTTCCACATGAGCGGGCGGCAATATTACCGGATCGCAACACACTGTCAAACTCTGATGATTCAGCGCGCTTTTCCCTCTGTTATGATGAGCATCACTACGGTCATGGATCCGTATCCCGCTTAACAGGAGTGTCTCGACATGCAAGAACGGCAATATCTCGACTCCACAGCCGTGGAGCAGAAAGAGGTCAGCGGCGTCCTGCGCAATACCTACGGCCTGCTGGCCCTGACTCTGGCCTTTAGCGGCCTGGTGGCCTTCGCCTCGCAGCAGATGCGCCTGCCCTACCCCAGCTTCTTCGTGGTGCTGCTGGGCTTCTACGGCCTGTTCTTCCTCACCGTGAAGCTGCGCAACAGCGCCTGGGGCCTGGTCAGCACCTTCGCCCTCACCGGCTTCATGGGCTACACCCTCGGCCCGATCCTTAACATGTACCTGGGCATGGCCAACGGCGCGAGTATCATCTCCTCGGCCTTCTTCATGACTGCCCTGGTGTTCTTCGGCCTTTCCGCCTACGTACTGACTACCCGCAAGGACATGAGCTTCCTGTCCGGCTTCATCACCGCGGGCTTCTTCGTGCTGCTGGGCGCCGTCCTAGTCTCGCTCTTCTTCCAGATCAGCGGCCTGCAACTGGCCATCAGCGCCGGCTTCGTGCTGTTCTCCTCGGCGATGATCCTGTTCCAGACCAGCGCGATCATCCACGGTGGCGAACGCAACTACATCATGGCCACCATCAGCCTGTACGTGTCGATCTACAACCTGTTCATCAGCCTGTTGCAGATCTTCGGCATCATGGGCAGCGACGACTGACCCTCGCGCCTCCCAGGAAAAAGCCCGTCTCGACGGGCTTTTTTCATTTTCGGCGCGGCAAACATCTGCATAGCGCCGTATCATCCAGCGAAAATTCGCCGATCAGGCCCGCTCCATGAAGTTCGTCATCGCCCTTTTCTCCCCGCCGCATTCGCCGGCAGCCCGCCGCGCCCTGCGCTTCGCCGAGACTGCATTGGCCGGCGGCCATGAAATCACCCGGCTGTTCTTCTACCAGGACGGCGTGCACAGCGCCTCGGCAAACACCGTCACCGGCCAGGATGAACTGGACGTCGCCGCCGCCTGGACGCGCTTCGTCACCGATCACCAGCTGGACGGAGTGGTCTGCATCGCCGCTGCGCTGCGACGGGGCGTGCTCAATCCAGAGGAAGCCAACCGCTATTCCCGTCCCGCCGCGAACCTGCAGGCGCCCTGGGATCTTTCCGGCCTTGGCCAACTGCATGAGGCAGCGCAACTGGCGGACCGTCTGGTCTGCTTCGGAGGCAACTGATGGCCAAGTCCCTGCTGATCATCAGCCGTCAGGCGCCCTGGGCCGGCCCCGCCGCCCGCGAGGCGCTGGATATCGCCCTGGCTGGCGGCGCCTTCGACCTGCCGATCTCGATGCTCTTTCTCGATGACGGCGTGTTCCAGCTCGCTCCCGACCAGCGTCCCAGCACAGTTGAACAGAAGGACCTGCAGGCGAATCTGCAAGCCCTGCCGCTGTTCGGCGTGGAAGCGCTCTATACCAGCAGCCGCAGCCTTGCCGAACGCGGATTGGACGGCGCGAGCCTGACCCTGCCCGTCCAGGCGCTGGACGATGCCGCCCTGCGCAGCCTGCTGCAAACCCATGACCAGGTGATCACGATCTGATGGCTACTCTCCACCTGCTCTCGCACTCTCCCTTCAATGACGGCCGGCTCGCCAGCTGCCTGCACCTGCTCGGCCCGGACGATGGCCTGCTGCTGACTGGCGAAGCCGTCTACTCCCTGCGCGAGGGCACCGCCCCTTGCCAGGCACTGGAGCTGATGCCCGCCGCCAATGTGCTCTTCGCCCTGCTGGAAGACCTGGAGGCCCGCGGCATGGATGATGTACCCGCCCGCGTCGTTGCCGTGGATTACCCCGGCTTCGTCGAGCTCTGCACCCGTTTCGACAAGGTGAACGCCTGGCTATGAGCACCCTACTGGTCAACGGCCACTCCCTGCCGCTGGACAAGGACGGCTACCTCGTCGACCTGAACGACTGGAGCGACGTCGCCGCCGAGGCCCTGGCACACAACGAGGGCATCCACCTGACTCCCGAGCACTGGGAAATCCTCCTGCTGCTGCGCGAGTTCTACGGCGAGTTTCAGCTCTCGCCGGCCAACCGTCCGCTGATCAAGTACGTCGCCCAGAAGCTGGGTGCGGAAAAGGGCAGCAGCCTGCACCTCAACCTCCTGTTCAAGGGCACACCGGCCAAGCTTGCCGCCAAGCTCGCCGGCCTGCCGAAGCCGACCAATTGCCTATGACCACCTCCCCGCTCGTCCTGCAGCCACCCGCCGAACACCCCTTCGCCCAGTTCGTCCGCATCCTGGGCAAAGGCAAGCGCGGCGCGCGCGGCCTGACCCGCGAGGAAGCCCGCGAAGCCCTCGGCATGATCCTCGACGACAAGGTCGAGGAAGCGCAGCTGGGTGCCTTCCTGATGTTGCTGCGGCACAAGGAAGAAAGCGCCGAGGAACTCGCCGGCTTTACCGAGGCCGTACGCTCCCGCCTGCAGGCACCGAAGATCGCCGTGGACCTCGACTGGCCCAGCTACGCCGGCAAGAAGCGTCACCTGCCCTGGTACCTGCTGGCCGCCAAGTGCCTGGGTGGCAGCGGCACCCGTATCCTCTTGCATGGCGGCGGCGCGCATACGGCTGGCCGGGTCTACAGCGAACAGCTGCTCGAGCAGCTCGGTCTGCCACTGTGTCGCGACTGGAGCTCGGTCAGCCAGGCACTGGACGCCAAAGGTATCGCCTTCGCCCCATTGGTCGATTGGATGCCGCGCCTGCAGCACATGATCGACCTGCGCAATACCCTGGGTCTGCGCTCCCCCATGCACTCGGCCGTGCGCCTGCTCAACCCGCTAAGCGCTACCTGCGTACTGCAGAGCATTTTCCACCCCGGCTACCAGGAGGTGCACCGCGAGGGCAGCCGCCTGCTCGGCGACTACGCCATCGTCATCAAGGGCGAAGGCGGCGAGATCGAGATGAACCCGGACGCCACCTCCCACCTCTATGGTTGCCGCGACGGCGAAGCCTGGGACGAAGAGTGGCCGGCGCTGTCGCCGCTGCGCCACGTCAAGCCGGAAACGCTGGACCCGGCACACCTGGCCGCCTTCTGGCGCGGCGAAGCCGAAGACGCCTACGGCGAACTGGCCGTCCGCGCGACCATGGCACTCGCCCTGCGCGCCATGGGAATGCAGCGCGACGAAGCCTTCGCGGAAGCTGGCAAGCGCTGGGCTGCGCGGGATAAATCGATTTAATCGATACTTGGAATCCTGTTTTTGCGCTAAACAATCGAGCCATAGCCGATAGACTGGTCCCATCTCCCCCGTGTTCTGGAGCAATGAGATGGGACAGTTGATCGATGGCCGCTGGCATGACCAGTGGTATGACACCAGCAAGGACGGCCGCTTCCAGCGCGAGAACGCGCAGCGCCGCAACTGGGTTACCGCCGACGGCCAACCCGGCCCCACCGGCGAAGGCGGCTTCCGCGCCGAAGCCGGCCGCTATCACCTCTATGTATCCCTGGCCTGCCCCTGGGCCCACCGCACGCTGATCTACCGCCAGCTCAAGGGCCTGGAATCGCTGATCGACGTCTCGGTGGTCAGCTGGCTGATGCTGGAAAACGGCTGGACCTTCGACAAAGCCCTCGGCTCCACGGGCGACAAGCTCGACGGCCTGACCTTCCTCCATCAGCGCTACACCAAGGACGACGCGAACTACACCGGCCGCGTGACCGTGCCAGTGCTGTGGGACAAACACGAGCAACGCATCGTCAGCAACGAATCGGCGGAGATCATCCGCATGTTCAACAGCGCCTTCGACGGCATCACCGGCAACCCGCTGGACCTCTACCCGGAGCCGCTGCGCGCGCAGATCGACGAACTGAATGAGCGCATCTACCCGGCAGTGAACAACGGCGTGTACCGCGCCGGTTTCGCGACGACGCAAGACGCCTACGAAGAGGCCTTCAAGACCCTGTTCAACGAACTGGATTGGCTGGAAGAGCGCCTGAGCAAGCAGCGCTACCTGGCCGGTGAATACCTGACCGAAGCCGACGTGCGGCTGTTCACCACACTGATCCGCTTCGACGCGGTCTACCACGGCCACTTCAAGTGCAACCTACGGCGCCTGGCGGACTACCCGAATCTGTCCGGCTGGCTGCGCGAGCTGTATCAACTGGAGGGCGTTGCCGGAACCGTGGATTTCCAGCACATCAAGAACCACTACTACGCCAGCCACCGCACCATCAACCCAACCGGCGTCGTGCCGCTCGGCCCCCTGCAGGACTTCACCGGACCGCACGGACGGGACCACCTGCCGGGCAAAGGGATCACGCGCAGGGGCTGACCAGCAGCACCGCTCCTGTGGGAGCGGGCCGCGCCTGCAATTCGCGGACAAGGTCCGCGCCTGCAGGAGCACCGAGTCAGATCGGTTTGTCGATACCGTCGTAGACCTTCTGCAACGCGTCCAGACGTTCCTGGTAGCGCTGCTTGAGGCAGGCCTTGTTGGCGCCGCAGGCGCGGCGCTGCTCCAGCCAGGCGAGCTGGGAGTCACCCAGGTTTCCGCGCATGCCCATGGCGAACAGGCCGCGCAGCAGGCGGTAGGTGGTCGCCACCTGCACATCCATCTCGGAAAGCTGGCGATCCGCGCAGATGGCCTTCTCGTCCGCCTGCTTGGCCTTCTTGCAGTCGAAGCTGGCCGCATGGGCTGGCAAGGCGATGCAACCCAGCGCACACGCAGCGCCCAGGATCGCAACGCGCGGGGATATCACTGCTGCCCCTCGAACCACGCCAGCTTCTCACGCAGCTGCACCACTTCCCCGACAATCACCAGAGTCGGTGCATGCACTTCATGCTCGGCCACCAGCTCCGGCAGGTTTGCCAGGGTGCCAGTGAACACGCGCTGGTGCACTGTGGTGCCCTGCTGGATGAGCGCCGCCGGCGTATCGGCGGAACGACCGTGACGCACCAGTTGCTCGCAAATGACCGGCAAGCCAACCAGGCCCATGTAGAACACCAGGGTCTGCCCGGGGGCGACCAGATCGTTCCACGGCAGGTCGGTGCTGCCGTCTTTCAGGTGGCCCGTCACGAAGCGCACGGACTGCGCGTAGTCACGATGAGTCAGCGGAATACCGGCATAGGCAGCACAACCGCTGGCCGCCGTAATGCCCGGCACAACCTGGAATGGGATGCCATTGGCTGCCAGTTCGTCGATTTCCTCGCCACCACGTCCGAAGATGAACGGGTCGCCGCCCTTCAGGCGCAGCACGCGCTTGCCCTGCTGGGCCAGCTCGACCAGCTTGCGATTGATCTCGTCCTGCGGCACGGCGTGGTCCGCACGGCGCTTGCCGACGTAGAGTCGGTCTGCGTCACGGCGACACAACTCGAGGATGGCCGGCGCAACGAGGCGGTCGTAGAGCACCACGTCGGCCTGCTGCATCAGGCGCAGGGCGCGGAACGTCAGCAGGTCGGGATCGCCCGGACCGGCGCCAACCAGATAGACCTCACCGCGAGACTCCGCCTGCGGCGATTCCAGCTTGTCCGCCAGCAGGCGCTCGGCTTCGCTTGGCTGGCCGGCGATCATGCGCTCGGCGACCGGGCCCTGGAACACCTCCTCCCAGAACTTGCGGCGTTGCTGCAGGTCCGGCAGGCGCCGCTTCACGCGCTCGCGGAAGCGGCTGGCGAGACCGGCCAGTTGGCCGTAGGTCGCGGGAATCCAGGTTTCCAGCTTGGCGCGCAGCAGGCGTGCCAGTACCGGCGCATCGCCGCCACTGGAAACCGCCACCACCAGTGGCGAGCGGTCGACAATGGCCGGGAAGATCACACTGCACAGGGCCGGCGCATCGACGACATTGACCGGAACGCCACGCTCGTTGGCGTCGCGGGAAACCTGGGCATTGAGCGGCTCATCGTCGGTGGCGGCGATGACCAGAACGCAATCCTGAAGATCACCCTGAGCGTAGGGGCGCAGGAGCAATTCGCCCGCGCCCTCCTCGATCAGCTCACGCAGCTCCGAATGCACTTCCGGAGCCACGACTCGCAGCACTGCGCCGGCGTCGCTCAGCAGGCGCGCCTTGCGCAGTGCGACATCACCGCCGCCGACCAGTAGCGCGCGACGTCCGCGCAGGATGTGGAACAGCGGCAGGAAGTCCATCTCAGCCGATGACCTCGATGCCCGCCATGTACGGCTTGAGCACTTCCGGTACACGGATCGAGCCGTCGGCCTGCTGGTAGTTCTCCAGCACGGCGACCAGGGTGCGGCCCACGGCCAGGCCCGAGCCGTTGAGGGTGTGCACCAGCTCCGGCTTGCCGGTCTCCGGGTTGCGGTAGCGCGCCTGCATGCGGCGGGCCTGGAAGTCGCCGCAGTTGGAGCAGGAGGAAATCTCGCGGTACTTGTCCTGGCTCGGCACCCAGACTTCGAGGTCATAGGTCTTGGCCGCGCCGAAGCCCATGTCGCCAGTACACAGCGCCAGGGCGCGGTACGGCAGCTCCAGGGCCTGGAGGACCTTCTCGGCGTTGCCGACCAGGCTTTCCAGGGCCTCCCAGGACTTGGACGGCTCGACGATCTGCACCATCTCGACCTTGTCGAACTGGTGCTGGCGGATCATGCCGCGGGTATCGCGGCCCGACGCACCGGCTTCGCTGCGGAAGCAGGGCGTGTGAGCGACGAACTTCAGCGGCAGCTCCTTCGCATCGAGGATCTGGCCGGCAACGATGTTGGTCAGCGAGACTTCGGCGGTCGGGATCAGGTACAGGTCCGCTTCGTCTTCGCGCTGGATCTTGAACAGGTCTTCCTCGAACTTCGGCAGCTGGCCGGTGCCTTGCAGCGCCGGAGCCTGCACCAGGTACGGGGTGTAGGCCTCTTCGTAGCCGTGTTCGCGGGTGTGCAGGTCGATCATGAACTGCGCCAGGGCGCGGTGCAGGCGGGCGATCGGGCCGCGCATCAGCGCAAAACGGGCGCCGGACAGACGGGCGGCGGTCTCGAAGTCCAGCCAGCCGTGCTGCTCGCCCAGGGCGACGTGGTCCTTGATGTCGAAATCGAAGGTGCGCGGGGTTCCCCAACGGCGGACTTCGACGTTCTCTTCCTCGTCAGCGCCCACCGGCACAGACTCGTGCGGCAAGTTGGGGATGTTCAGCAGCAGGCTGTCCAGCTCGGCCTGGATGGCGTCCAGCTCGCGCTTGCCGGATTCCAGCTCCTCGGCCATGCGGTTGACCTCGGCCTTCAGCGGCGCGACGTCTTCACCATTCTTCATGGCCTGGCCGATGGCCTTGGAGCGCGAGTTGCGCTCGGCCTGCAGCGTCTCGGTGCGGGTCTGCACGGATTTGCGCTGGCTCTCCAGCGCTTCGATGCGCGCCACGTCCAGGGTGAAGCCGCGAGTGGCCAGGCGTTCGGCCACTTCCTGCGGCTGGGTACGAACCAGTTTGGAATCGAGCATGGTGTCTTCTCGTGTCTAGTGTCAGGCGGCGCTCGCGGGCGCCACTTCAGGATTTTCTGCGACGGCGGGAACTGGCCTTGTCGAGGCTGGCCAGGTGGCGCAGCTTTTCGCCGATCTTCAGTTCGAGCCCGCGCGGCACGGGTTGGTAATACTGGCGCGGTTCCATGGACTCGGGGAAGTAGTCTTCTCCGGCCGCATAGGCATCCGGCTCATCATGGGCATAACGGTACTCGTCGCCATAGCCCAGGTTCTTCATCAGCTTGGTCGGTGCGTTGCGCAGATGCAGCGGCACTTCCAGCGAACCGCTCTCCGCCACGTCACGGCGCGCCGTGTTGTAGGCGTTGTAGACGGCATTGCTCTTCGGCGCGCAGGCCAGGTACACGATAGCCTGCGCAATCGCCAATTCACCTTCGGGGCTGCCGAGGCGCTCCTGCACATCCCAGGCGTGCAAGCACAGGGTCAGGGCGCGCGGATCGGCGTTACCGATGTCCTCGCTGGCCATGCGCACTACGCGACGGGCGATGTACAGCGGATCGCAGCCGCCATCGAGCATGCGCGAATACCAGTACAGCGCGCCATCAGGGCTGGAGCCGCGCACCGACTTGTGCAGCGCGCTGATCTGGTCGTAGAAGGCCTCACCGCCCTTGTCGAAGCGCCGGCGCGAGTCGCCCAGCAGGTTCTGCAGCAGCTCGGCACTGATCTCGCCGTTGTCCTCGGCGAGATCGGAGGCGTTCTCCAGCAGGTTGAGCAGGCGCCGGCCATCGCCATCGGCGGCAGCCATGAGGATGGCGAAGCTGTCGTCAGGCAGGCTCAGGTTGCGCTTGCCCAGCCCCTTCTCCTCGGTCAGCGCGCGCTCGACCAGTCGGCGCAGGGCTGCTTCGTCCAGGCTTTTCAGCACATAGACGCGGGCGCGGGAGAGCAACGCGTTATTCAGCTCGAAAGACGGGTTCTCGGTGGTCGCGCCAATGAAGATCAGCGTGCCGTCTTCCACATAGGGCAGGAAGGCATCCTGCTGGCTCTTGTTGAAGCGGTGCACTTCGTCGACGAAGAGGATGGTGCGGCGGCCGTACTGCGCGGCGTGCTGCTTGGCCACTTCCACCGACTGGCGGATTTCCTTCACGCCAGAGAGCACCGCGGAGATGGTCTCGAAGTGCGCGTCAGTGACCTGGGCCAGCAGCTTCGCCAGAGTCGTTTTGCCGACCCCAGGCGGGCCCCAGAAGATCATCGAGTGCAGCGCGCCCTGCTCCAGCGCCTCGCGCAGCGGCTTGCCGCGGGCGAGCAGGTGCTCCTGGCCGACGTACTCGTCCAGGCTGGTCGCGCGCAGGCGCGCGGCCAGGGGCTGGGAAACGGGGGCGGAGCGGAACAGATCCAAGGTCTTACCTATTTATCACTCAAAGCTGGGGACTTGACGCAGGCGCGCAGTACCGGTCACTCCTGGATGACGTCGACGCCCTTGGGCACCTCGAAGACGAATTGCTTGGCGTCCATCGCCTCGTTCATCTTCACGTCGAAGAACAGGATGTTGGTGCGCTGGCCGACGCTGTCGATCAGCTGCATGTCGTTCACCACGCCACTGCGGAAGGAAATCCGCAGGCTGTCGAACAGGGTGTCCTTGGACTTCGGCTTGAGGGTGAAGTCGACCACGTTGCCGCCATCTTTGGCGGTGATGTCGAAGCTCTGGCCGATCTTCGACACATCACCGGAGAGCAACAACGCCGGGGTCTGGGTCAGGCGCTGGTCGAGCTTCTGGATGGTCACCTGTTCCAGGTCCGGATCGTACAGCCAGATTTTCTCGCCATTGGAGATCAACAGCTGCTCGTTCGGAGCATCGGTGTGCCAGCGGAACAGCCCCGGACGTTTCAGGCCCAGGGTGCCGGCGGTTTCCTGCAGGCGGGTGCCGCTGCCGTCCAGGGTCAACTGGGAAAAGCGCGCGGTCATTGTCTGGGCCTTGGTGAGCATCCCGCTCAGGCGCTGCGCAGCAGCCTCGTCGGCATGGGCCTGGGCGCCGGCAACAGCCAGCGCAGCAACGAACAACAGGCGGATCAGACGCATCGAAATCCTCGAAGTCGAATCAATCACGGATCGGGGCCGGCGCCATTACTTCGCGCGAGCCATTGGTATTCATCGGAGTGACCACGCCGGCCATCTCCATTGCCTCGATCATCCGCGCGGCGCGGTTGTAGCCGATCTTCAGCTTGCGCTGCACGGCGGAGATCGAAGCCCGGCGGCTTTCGGTCACGAAGCGCACGGCTTCGTCGTAGAGCGGATCGTCCTCGCTGCCCTCGCCGCCTTCGCCGCCACCACCGCCCTCGAACGAACCGCCACCGCCCTCTTCGGCGCCAGCGAGGATGTCCTCGATGTAGTTCGGCGCGCCACGCAGCTTCCACGCCTCGACGACGCGGTGTACTTCGTCGTCGGAGACGAAAGCGCCATGGACGCGGATCGGCAGGCCGGTGCCCGGCGGCAGGTAGAGCATGTCACCGTGCCCCAGCAGTTGTTCGGCGCCGCCCTGGTCGAGGATGGTGCGCGAGTCGATCTTGCTGGAGACCTGGAAGGCGATACGGGTCGGGATGTTCGCCTTGATCAGGCCAGTGATCACGTCCACCGACGGACGCTGGGTCGCCAGGATCAGGTGGATGCCCGCCGCACGCGCCTTCTGGGCGATACGGGCGATCAGCTCTTCCACCTTCTTGCCGACGATCATCATCATGTCGGCGAATTCGTCGACCACCACCACGATGGTCGGCAGCGTCTGCAGCAGTGGCGCTTCGTCTTCCATGCTCTCGCGGCGGTACAGCGGGTCGGTCAGCGGGGTGCCTGCTTCCTCCGCGTCCTTCACCTTGCGGTTGAAGCCTGCGAGGTTCCGCACGCCCATGGCCGCCATCAGCTTGTAGCGGCGCTCCATCTCGGCGACGCTCCAGCGCAGCGCGTTGGCGGCCTCCTTCATGTCGGTGACCACCGGACAGAGCAGATGCGGAATGCCTTCGTAGATCGACAGTTCCAGCATCTTCGGGTCGATCATGATCAGCCGCGCCTCTTCGGGCGTGGACTTGAACAGGATCGACAACAGCATCGCGTTCACGCCCACCGACTTACCGGAACCGGTGGTACCGGCCACCAGCAGGTGCGGCATCTTCGCCAGGTCGGTGATGATCGGGTTGCCGCCGATATCGTGACCCAGGGCCAGCGGCACGGTGGACTTGTGCTCGTCGTATTCCGGCGTCATCAGCACTTCGGAGAAGCGCACCATCTGCCGGTCTTCGTTGGGAATCTCGATTCCGACGGTGGTCTTGCCGGGGATGACTTCCACCACGCGCACGCTGATTACGGCCAGCGAGCGCGCCAGGTCCTTGGCCAGGTTGGAGATGCGGCTGACCTTCACGCCGGCGGCTGGCTGGATTTCGAAACGGGTGATCACCGGACCCGGATGCACGGACTCGACGATGACCTCGACACCGAACTCCTTGAGCTTGATCTCCAGCAGGCGCGACATAGCCTCCAGGGACTCGGGCGAGTAGCTCTGCTTCTTTTCCGACGCCGGGTCGAGGATCGACAGCGGCGGCAGCGTGCCTTCCACGGCGGTATCGACGAACAGCGGCGCCTGCTTCTCTTTCAGCACGCGCTTGCTCGGCTCGGCCGGCTTGGTGGGCGGCGGCGGGACGTCGATCTTCGGCGCCACGCGCTTTTCGCGCTCCTGCACGCTCTTGACCAGCGCTTCCTCGCGCTCGATCAGGCGTTCCTTGACCTTGGCCTGCTCGCGGCGATCGGCAACGATGGGCGCGGCGACTTCGGCCACACGTTCGTCGACCTCACGCAACTGGGCGACGAGCTGCTTGTGCTCGCTGCGGGCGCTCCACCAGCGGTTGGTGGCGTTATGGATGAGTTCGAACAGATCGAGGGTGATCTTGCCGGTGACGTCCATCACCTTGAACCAGGACAGGTCGGCGAACACCGTCATGCCGAACAGGAACAGCGCCAGGAACAGCAGCGTACTGCCCTGCACGTTCAGCGCATTGATGCCCAGTTGGCCCAGGCTCTCGCCCAGGGCCCCGCCAGCCGTGGCCGGCATGTGAGCACCGCTGGTGTGGAAATGGATGTAAGCCAGCGCGGAGCCGGACAGGACCAGGAACACCAGGCCGATCAGACGCCAGGAGAACAGCCAGCCGCTCCACTCCCAGGCCATGTGGCGCTTGCGGAAGACCTGGTAGGTCTTCACCGCCAGCAGCAGCGGAAACAGGTAGGCGAAATAGCCCAGCACCATGAACAGGATGTCAGCGCTCAGCGCGCCCAGGCGGCCGGCCGCGTTCTGCACCTGTTCGACGTGGCTGGAGTGGCTCCAGCCCGGATCGGAGGAATCGTAGGTGAGCAGTGCCATCCAGAGGTAAAGGCAGAGCGCGCCGAGCGCGATCAGGGCCCCTTCCTTCAGACGGTAATGCAGTTGCTGGCGCCAGGCGGCGGCATGGCTTGCTGTGGTGTCCTTCAAAACGCTTCTATTCCTGCGCTCTACGCGCGTCCGAGAGTCGTTGGGCCGCGAAACGGGCCTATTGTACGGCTTTGGCCGGCCGATGCCAGCGAACCCGGGTGTGCCTGACTGCGCTTTTGCCGGCTTTCCGGGGTTCGGTGTAGCATAGCCCAACACCGCTTTTCGGCTGCTCAATTGGAGCATGCATTCTCTTACGTGACAAAGGCTTATGGAGTCTTTTTATGAGTGAAGTCAAGCATTCGCGCCTGATCATCCTGGGCTCCGGCCCCGCGGGCTACACCGCGGCCGTGTACGCCGCGCGCGCCAACCTCAAGCCTGTTGTCATCACCGGCATCCAGCCCGGCGGCCAGCTGACCACCACCACCGAGGTCGACAACTGGCCCGGCGACGTCGAGGGCCTGACCGGCCCGGCCCTGATGCAGCGCATGGAGCAGCACGCCAAGCGTTTCGATACCGAGATCGTCTACGACCACATCCACACCGCCGAGTTGCAGCAGAAGCCCTTCACCCTCAAGGGCGACAGCGGCACCTACACCTGCGACGCGCTGATCATCGCCACCGGCGCTTCGGCCCAGTACCTGGGCATGTCCTCGGAAGAAGCCTTCATGGGCAAGGGCGTTTCTGCCTGCGCTACCTGTGACGGTTTCTTCTACCGCAACCAGGTCGTCTGCGTGGTCGGCGGCGGCAACACCGCCGTGGAAGAGGCGCTGTACCTGTCCAACATCGCCAAGGAAGTCCACCTGATTCACCGCCGCGACAAGCTGCGCTCGGAGAAGATCCTGCAGGACAAGCTGTTCGAGAAGGCCAAGAACGGCAACGTCCGCCTGCACTGGAACACCACCCTGGACGAAGTCCTGGGCGACAACATGGGTGTGATCGGCGTCCGCCTGAAAGACGCTGAAAGCGGCGAAACCCGCCAACTGGACCTGTCCGGCGTATTCATCGCTATCGGCCACAAGCCCAACACCGACCTGTTCAAGGGTCAGTTGGAGATGCACGACGGCTACCTGAAGATCAAGGGCGGCGCCGAAGGCAACGCGACCCTGACCAGCATCGACGGCGTGTTCGCCGCCGGCGACGTGGCCGACCACGTGTACCGCCAGGCGATCACTTCCGCCGGCGCCGGCTGCATGGCCGCGCTGGACGCCGAAAAGTTCCTCGACGACAACTGATCGGCGCCAGGGGAGGCTCGCCCTCCCCTCCTCCCTATGCTCAAGTGGCTTTCCCGCAGCAATTTCGACTTCCCGCCCCTCGACAAGGCCCTGCATGAGCCCAACGGCCTGCTTGCGGCCGGCGGGGACCTCAACCCGCAGCGCCTGATCCAGGCCTACCGCCATGGCTGCTTCCCCTGGTACCAGGACGGCCAGCCGATCCTCTGGTGGTCACCGGACCCGCGCACCGTTCTGTTTCCCGAAGAACTGCACGTCTCCCGCAGCCTGGCCAAGTTTGTTCGCCAGCAGCAGTATCAGGTCACGATCGACCAGGCCTTCGAGCAGGTCATCCACGGCTGCGCCGGCCCGCGCGATTATGCGGACGGCACCTGGATCACCACACCAATGCAGGACGCGTACTGCCAGCTGCACCGGCTGGGTGTCGCCCACTCGGCAGAGGCCTGGCAAGACAATGAACTGGTCGGCGGGCTTTACGGACTGGCCATCGGCCGCCTGTTCTTCGGCGAATCCATGTTCAGCCGCGCCGACAATGCCTCCAAGGTCGCATTCGTCACTCTGGTACAGCGCCTGAAGGCCGCCGGCTTCGTGATGATCGACTGCCAGATGCCGACCCAGCACCTGCACAGTTTCGGCGCCCGCGCCATTTCCCGCCGTGAATTCGCCAGCTACCTGCGCCGTCATCTCGACGAAACACCATCGCAGGACTGGACTTCGCAGGCGGACCCGCTCAGCCTGTCTTAAACTTGCCTGAGGGACCTCGCAGGGGTTGAAGATGACCGAGCTCGCCCGCCTGAAGTTTTACGCCACGCAACCGCATCCATGCAGCTATCTGCCCGAGGAGCAGGCCACCACCCTGTTCCTCGACCCCAGCCAGCCCATGGACGCGCAGTTGTACGCCTCGCTGTCCGAGGTGGGTTTCCGGCGCAGCGGTGAGCATCTCTACCGGCCGCACTGCCAGCACTGCACCGCGTGCATCCCGGCGCGCATTCCGGCCGCCGGCTTCCAACCAAATCGCCAGCAGAAGCGCATCATCAAGCGCAACGCCGACCTGGAAGTTGTCCGCAAGCGTCCCGCCTTCACCGAGGAGTACTACGCTCTCTACATGCGCTACATCGAGCAGCGCCATGCAGACGGCGACATGTACCCACCCAGCCGCGACCAGTTCGCCACCTTCCTGGTGCGTGACTTGCCGTTCAGCTGCTTCTTCGAGTTCCGCCTCCACGGCAGGCTGCTTGCCGTCGCGGTGACTGACGTCCTGCCCAACGGACTCTCCGCGGTCTATACCTTCTACGACCCGGACGAGGAGCGCCGCAGTCTCGGCCGATTCGCCATCCTCTGGCAGGTCGCCGAGACCGAACGCCTGAACCTGCACGCCGTCTACCTCGGCTACTGGATCAAGAACTGCCGGAAGATGAACTACAAGACCCAGTACCGGCCGATCGAGCTTTTCGTGAACCAGCACTGGGTAGCGCTGAACTGAGGCGAAAACAGCCATTGGCGTTGTGGGGCGATTTCAGGCACAATGTGTGCCTTTTTTAATGCCCTGAAACTTCAGGCAACCATAGATACCGAGGGTTCTACTGCATGTCGAAAGAAGACAGCTTCGAAATGGAAGGCACTGTCGTCGACACCCTGCCCAACACCATGTTCCGCGTGGAGTTGGAGAACGGGCACGTCGTTACCGCGCACATCTCCGGGAAGATGCGCAAGAACTACATCCGCATCCTGACCGGCGACAAAGTTCGCGTTGAACTGACGCCCTACGACCTGTCCAAGGGTCGCATCACCTACCGCGCTCGCTGACAGACGGTAGGTGCCGGCAAAAGCCGGCACACAGAAAAACGCCCGGCATTGCCGGGCGTTTTCGTTTGGGCCTGATTAATACTCGTCAGGCCGGCTCTGCGGCGATCACTTCGAACTCGAAGGCCAGCTCGCCATCCTTCAGGTCCACATGGGCCACACCGCCGTGCTCGGCCAGCTCGCCGAACAGGATCTCCTCGGCCAGCGGCCGCTTGATCTTGTCCTGGATCAGCCGCGCCATTGGGCGAGCGCCCATCTGCGGATCGTAGCCCTTGTCGGCCAGCCAGCCGCGCGCCGAATCGCTGACCTCGATCTGCACGTGCTTGTCCTCCAGCTGCGCCTGCAGCTCGGTGAGGAACTTGTCGACGATGCTCTTGATGGTCTCGTGACTCAGACGGCCGAACTGGATGATGGTGTCCAGGCGGTTGCGGAACTCCGGTGTGAAGCTCTTCTTGATCACTTCCATCGCATCGGTGGAATGGTCCTGCTGCGTGAAGCCGATGGAGGCCCGCGCCGCAGTTTCCGCACCAGCGTTGGTGGTCATGATCAGGATGACATTGCGGAAGTCCGCCTTGCGCCCGTTGTTGTCGGTCAGGGTGCCGTGGTCCATCACCTGCAGCAGCAGGTTGAAGACTTCCGGGTGCGCCTTCTCGATCTCATCCAGCAGCAGCACGCAGTGCGGCGTCTTGGTGATCGCCTCGGTAAGCAGGCCGCCCTGGTCGAAACCGACATAACCCGGAGGCGCGCCGATCAGACGGGACACGGTATGCCGCTCCATGTACTCGGACATGTCGAAGCGCACCAGCTCCACACCCAACGCTTTGGCCAGCTGACGAGCCACCTCGGTCTTGCCCACCCCGGTCGGACCGGAGAACAGGAAGGAGCCGACAGGCTTGTCAGGCGACTTGAGGCCGGCGCGTGACAGCTTGATGGCCGTGGACAGCGACTCGATGGCCGCAGCCTGACCGAACACGGTCAGCTTCAGATCACGCTCAAGGTTGCGCAGCAGCTCTTTATCGGAGCTGGACACATGCTTGGGCGGAATCCGCGCGATCTTCGCGACAATGTCCTCGACCTGCGGCACCTCGATGCGCTTCACGCGCTTCTCTTCCGGCTGCAGGCGCTGGTAGGCACCGGCCTCGTCGATCACATCGATGGCCTTGTCTGGCATGTGCCGGTCATTGATGTAGCGGGCAGCCAGCTCGGCGGCGGCGCGAAGCGCCTCATCGCTGTACTCGATGTGGTGATGCTGCTCGAAGCGTGGCTTCAGGCCTTTCAGGATGCCGAAGGTGTCTTCGACGGACGGTTCGGTGACGTCGACCTTCTGGAAGCGACGAGCCAGCGCGCG
Organism: Pseudomonas sp. PDM19; assembly: GCF_014852215.1. Classification (NCBI taxonomy): domain Bacteria; kingdom Pseudomonadati; phylum Pseudomonadota; class Gammaproteobacteria; order Pseudomonadales; family Pseudomonadaceae; genus Pseudomonas; species Pseudomonas sp. PDM19. The sequence goes on from NZ_JACVBG010000001.1 coordinate 1,477,933, forward strand.
ATCCTTCTCGAAGATGCCGCGGAATTCCTGGAAGGTGGTCGAACCAATGCAGCGGATCTCACCGGACGACAGCAGCGGCTTCAGCAGGTTGGAAGCATCCATCACCCCGCCCGATGCCGCACCGGCACCGATGATGGTGTGGATTTCGTCGATGAACAGCACCGCATGCGGGCGCTTGCGCAGTTCGTTGAGTAGCGCCTTGAAGCGCTTCTCGAAGTCGCCGCGGTACTTGGTGCCCGCCAGCAGCGCACCCAGATCCAGGGAGTAGACGACGCTGTCGGACAGCAGGTCCGGCACCTGGCCATCGACGATGCGCTTGGCCAGGCCTTCGGCGATGGCGGTCTTGCCAACGCCAGCCTCACCCACCAGCAGCGGGTTGTTCTTGCGGCGACGAGCGAGGATCTGCGCGACGCGCTCGACTTCCGACTCACGACCGACCAGCGGGTCAATGCGACCCTGGCGCGCCAAATCGTTCAGGTTGCTGGCATAGGCATCCAGCGGATGGCTGGAAGTGGAAGACTCGCCGCCCTCCTCGTCCTGCATCTCCTGCTCGCTGTCCTGATGCTCGGCATGGCCCGGCACCTTGGAGATGCCATGGGCGATGTAGTTGACCACGTCGATCCGCGCGACGCTCTGCTGCTTGAGCAGGAACACCGCCTGGCTCTCCTGCTCGCTGAAGATGGCGACCAGTACGTTGGCGCCGGTGACTTCGCGCTTGCCGGAACTCTGCACGTGGAATACGGCACGCTGCAGGACGCGCTGGAAGCCCAGGGTCGGCTGGGTTTCGCGATCCTCGTCGTGCTGGGGGATCAGCGGCGTGGTGGAATCGATGAACTCCTGCAGGTCTCGCCGCAGCTTGTCCAGATTCGCACCGCACGCCTTCAGAACCGTCGCGGCAGCCTCATTATCCAGAAGCGCCAACAGCAAGTGCTCAACGGTCATGAACTCATGCCGCTTCGCCCGCGCCTCCTTGAAGGCGAGATTGAGGGTGACTTCGAGCTCTCGATTCAACATGACTTCACCTCGCTCCCAAACATCCGCATCAACCTTCTATCTCAATTTCGCACAACAGTGGATGTTGGCTCTCCCTCGCATATTGATTGACCTGCATGGCTTTGGTTTCCGCGACATCGCGGGTAAAGGTCCCGCAGTGCGCCTTGCCCTGGGTATGCACAGTCAACATGACCTTGGTTGCCTGCTCGCGGTTCATGTTGAAGTACAGCTCGAGCACCTCAACCACGAAATCCATCGGGGTGTAATCATCGTTGAACATGATGACCCGATACATGGACGGCGCCTTCAGGGCAGGTTTGGCTTCTTCAACCGCCAGCCCCGTCCCGTCGTCTTCCATTGGATCCGGGCGGTCCTGATTGAATGTTAGTCGAATCTGGCTACTTGCATGCATGCTGGAATAAAAGCTTTGCGAGTGGGTGAATGAGTGGGCCGGCCGGAGTTTGAATCGCCTCTCAGGCCCAGACGACGCCGCCTTGACTAACGGCAAAAGGGTGTTACAACCAAAGGATACCCCCCGGAGGGTATCAGGAGTTCCGGACGCCAGTCTTCAGAAAAAGGCATAGCGGAATAGTAGTGGATGATACTCCAGCGATGGAGTCCTTTGCAGAGGGATATCAGCATGCTTAGCGGTAAGGTCAAGTGGTTCAACAACGCCAAGGGCTACGGTTTCATCCTGGCTGATGGCCGAGATGAGGACCTGTTTGCTCATTACTCGGCAATCCAGATGGATGGCTACAAGACTCTCAAGGCCGGCCAACCCGTCAGTTTCGAGATCCTGCAAGGTCCGAAGGGGTTGCACGCGGTGAACATCCAGCCCGTCAACGCCAATGCATCCACCCCGTCCGCGCAGACTGCCCCGAGCAGCGAGGTAGAGAACCTCACGGCGGAAGCCTGATTCGTCAAGGATCAGACGAAACGAAAAAGGCCGGCAGTAAGCCGGCCTTTTTCATGGGCGAAGAATCACCCGGTTACATCTTGGCGATGATCGCGTCGCCGAACTCGGAGCACGACAGCAGCTTGGCACCGTCCATCAGTCGCTCGAAGTCGTAGGTCACGGTCTTTGCGGCGATGGCGCCGTTCACACCGTCGATGATCAGGTCGGCCGCTTCCGGCCAGCCCATGTGGCGCAGCATCATCTCGGCGGAGAGGATCACCGAACCCGGATTGACCTTGTCCAGGCCGGCGTACTTGGGGGCAGTACCATGGGTTGCCTCGAACATGGCCACCGAGTCGGACAGGTTGGCACCCGGCGCAATGCCGATACCACCCACCTCCGCCGCCAGGGCGTCGGACAGGTAGTCGCCATTCAGGTTGAGGGTGGCGATCACGTCGTACTCGGCCGGACGCAGCAGGATCTGCTGCAGCATCGCGTCGGCGATCACGTCCTTCACCACGATATTCTTGCCGGTAGTCGGGTTCTTGAACTGCATCCACGGGCCGCCATCGAGCAGCTGCGCACCGAACTCGTCACGGGCAAGCTCATAGCCCCAGTCCTTGAACGCACCCTCGGTGAATTTCATGATGTTGCCTTTATGGACGATGGTGACCGAGCTGCGGTCATTGTCCACGGCGTACTGCAGGGCCTTGCGCACCAGGCGCTTGGTGCCCTCCCGGGAAACCGGCTTGATGCCGATGCCGCAATCGTCGGTGAAGCGGATCTTCTTGACGCCCATTTCCTCGGTGAGGAACTTGATGACCTTCTGGGCTTCGGGAGTACCGGCCTTCCACTCGACGCCGGCATAGATGTCTTCGGAGTTCTCGCGGAAGATCACCATATCCACGTCACCGGGCTTCTTCACCGGGCTCGGCACACCTTCGAACCAGCGCACCGGGCGCAGGCAGACATAAAGGTCGAGCTGCTGGCGCAGCGCCACGTTCAGCGAGCGAATGCCGCCGCCCACCGGAGTGGTCAGCGGGCCCTTGATCGATACGACGTAGTCGCGAACGGCATCCAGGGTTTCCTGGGGCAGCCAGGTATCCTGGTCGTAGACCTGAGTGGCTTTCTCGCCGGCATAGACTTCCATCCACGCGATCTTGCGGTCGCCTTTGTAGGCTTTCTCGACGGCAGCGTCGACGACCTTGATCATGACCGGGCTGATATCGACGCCAATGCCATCACCCTCGATAAAGGGGATGATCGGGTTCTTCGGTACATTCAAGGACATATCGGCGTTGACGGTGATTTTGTCACCGGCCGGCACCTGGATCTTTTGGTATCCCATGCTGAACTCCGCTTTTTGATTGAAACCCTCTTGCAGCCACTGAGGGTAGCTCACAAGTCGGTAATCGAACTACATCATTCCTTAGTCTAAAAAAGGGACACGCTTCACCCTGCCTTTAGGGTGGTATACTGGCCGGCATGACTTAATGGTCATCGAGGTCCGAGCAGTCTGGGACCAGACTCTCTCCTCGCAGCGGCGCACGTCCTCACCAGGATCCCGCCGTACAACGCTCTACTGGCGCCCCAATATCCCCGCGGCAAATCTCGAAGGTCGGTCAACCACTTCGCTGACCGCAAGCGTGTACCAACGCGATTCGAGACTCTGTGCGCGCCCAGCAAAGAAGAGAGTTAGAACGAGATGTCCATCCGCTCGAAGATCACCTACACCTTCACCGACGAAGCACCCGCCCTTGCCACCTATTCGCTTCTTCCTATCGTAAAAGCCTTTGCCGCTTCCGCCGGCATCGACGTCGAGACCCGCGACATCTCTCTTTCGGGCCGTATCCTGGCCTCCTTCGCTGACCAGCTCGGCGACAAGGCGATCGAAGACGATCTGGCCTACCTGGCCGTACTGGCCACCGACGCCAAAGCCAACATCATCAAGCTGCCGAACATCTCCGCTTCGGTACCGCAGCTCAAGGGCGCCATCGCCGAGCTGCAGAAGCTGGGCTACGCCGTTCCGGACTTCCCGGAAGATCCGCAGACCGACGCCGAGAAAGACACCCGCGCCCGCTACGCCAAGGTCCTGGGCAGCGCCGTGAACCCGGTCCTGCGTGAAGGCAACTCCGACCGCCGCGCCCCGGCTGCCGTGAAAGCCTACGCTCGCAAGCACCCGCACAGCATGGGCAAGTGGAGCATGGCTTCGCGCTCCCACGCCGACTACATGCGTGGCGGCGACTTCTTCTCCAGCGAGCAGTCGGTCACCATTCCGAAGGCCGGTGAAGTCCGCATCGAGTTCGTCGGCAAGGACGGCAAGGTCGAGACCAAGAAGACCCTGAAGATGCAGGACGGCGAAGTCCTCGACAGCATGTTCATGAGCTGCAGCAAACTGCGCGCCTTCTTCGAGAAGACCCTGCAGGACTGCAAGGAAACCGGCGTCATGTGGTCCCTGCACGTCAAGGCCACCATGATGAAGATCTCCCACCCGATCGTCTTCGGCCACGCCGTCACCGTCTACTACAAGGACGTGTTCGAGAAGTACGGCCAGCTGTTCGAAGAGCTGGGCGTGAACCCGAACAACGGCATCTCCAGCGTCTATGACAAGATCAAGTCGCTGCCGGCCTCGCAGCAGGAAGAAATCCTGCACGACATCCACGAGGTGTACAGCCACCGCCCGGAAATGGCGATGGTCGACTCGGTCAAGGGCATCACCAACCTGCACATCCCCAGCGACGTGATCGTCGACGCCTCCATGCCGGCCATGATCCGCAACTCGGGTCAGATGTGGGGCAAGGACGGCAAGCAGAAAGACACCAAAGCGGTAATGCCGGAAAGCACCTACGCCCGCATCTACCAGGAAATGATCAACTTCTGCAAAACCAACGGCGCGTTCGACCCGACCACCATGGGCAGCGTACCGAACGTCGGCCTGATGGCGCAGAAAGCCGAGGAATACGGCTCCCACGACAAGACCTTCGAACTGGAAGCTGACGGCGTGATGCGCGTTGTCGACGCCGACGGCAAGGTCCTGATGCAGCACGAAGTTCAAGCCGGTGACATCTGGCGCGCCTGCCAGACCAAGGACGCCCCGATCCGTGACTGGGTCAAGCTGGCCGTTACCCGCGCCCGCGCTTCCAACACCCCGGCCATCTTCTGGCTGGACCCGGAGCGCGCCCACGACAACGAGCTGCGCAAGAAGGTCGAGCTGTACCTGAAGGACCACGACCTGACCGGTCTGGACATCAGCGTCAAAGGCTACAACGAAGCCATCCGTACCAGCATGGAGCGTCAGCTGCGCGGCCTGGACACCATCTCGGTGACCGGCAACGTCCTGCGCGACTACCTGACCGACCTGTTCCCGATCATGGAACTGGGCACCTCGGCCAAGATGCTCTCCATCGTTCCGCTGATGGCGGGCGGCGGCATGTACGAAACCGGCGCCGGCGGCTCGGCTCCGAAACACGTACAGCAGCTGGTGGAAGAGAACTACCTGCGCTGGGATTCCCTGGGCGAGTTCCTGGCTCTGGCCGTCTCCTTCGAAGAAGAAGGCATCAAGACCGACAACGCCAAGGCCAAGGTACTGGGCAAGACCCTGGACATCGCCACCGGCAAGCTGCTCGACAACAACAAGTCGCCGTCGCGCAAGATCGGTGAGATCGACAACCGCGGCAGCCACTTCTACCTGGCCATGTACTGGGCCCAGGCCCTGGCCGAGCAGAACGACGACGCCGAGCTGAAGGCTCACTTCGCCGGCCTGGCCAAGACCCTGACCGAGAAGGAAGCGGCCATCGTCGCCGAACTCAACGGCGTACAGGGCAAGCCGGCGGAAATCGGTGGTTACTACCGTTCCGACGCGGAGCTGACCAGCAAGGTCATGCGCCCGAGCGCGACCTTCAACGCCGCGATCGACGCACTGGCGTAAGCCTTTTCGCGTGATACCAGAACCCCCGGGCCTTCCCGGGGGTTCTGCTTTCTGCACCCCGCCACGTTAAACTCGCGCCTTTTCGCCCCAACGAGATCGTTACCATGCGCTGGCTAGCACACGTCACCGTCGCCACCATCGTCGAAGACCAGGGCCGCTTCCTGCTCGTGGAGGAAATGTCCGCTGACAAAAAGCAGGTCTTCAATCAGCCCGCCGGCCACCTGGAAGCCAACGAGACCCTGCTCGAGGCCGCCGTGCGCGAAACCCTCGAGGAAACCGGCTGGAACGTGGAGCTGACCGCCGTCACCGGCATCTACCTGTACACCGCGCCGAGCAACGGCGTGACCTACCAGCGCGTCTGTTTCGCCGCGCGCCCCCAGCGCCATCATCCCGAGCGCGAGCTCGACGACGGCATCCTCGGCGCCCGCTGGATGACCCGCGAAGAGCTGGCCGCACAACCCGATCGCTGGCGCAGTCATCTGGTGCTGCGCTGCATCGACGATTACCTCGAAGGCGAGCGCTTCCCGCTGGCCCTGATCCGCGACTGAGCCAACCTCAAGCCGGCAGCCGAGCCTCTGGCGCTCGGCTCTGGTAGAATCGCCCTCTTTACCTGCGTTCGTGACCCGCTGCCATGTCTAGCTCACCCAAAGCCCCCCAGAACACCCGCGTCATCGTCGGCATGTCCGGCGGCGTGGATTCCTCCGTCTCCGCCCTTCTCCTCAAGGAGCAGGGTTATCAGGTGGAAGGACTGTTCATGAAGAACTGGGAAGAAGACGACGGCACCGAGTACTGCACCGCCATGACCGACCTCGCCGACGCCCAGGCCGTCTGCGACCGTATTGGCATCAAGCTGCACACCGCCAACTTTGCCGCAGAGTACTGGGACAACGTCTTCGAGCATTTCCTCGAGGAATACAAGGCCGGCCGCACGCCGAACCCGGACATCCTCTGCAACCGCGAAATCAAGTTCAAAGCCTTCCTCGACTACGCCGTCGCCCTGGGCGCCGACCTGATCGCCACCGGGCACTACGTGCGCCGCCGCGACATCGACGGCCGCAGCGAGCTGCTCAAGGGCCTGGACCCGAACAAGGACCAGAGCTACTTCCTCCACGCCGTGGGCGGCGAGCAGATCGGAAAGACCCTGTTCCCGGTCGGCGAACTGGAAAAGCCCGAGGTTCGCGCCATCGCCGAGAAATACGGCCTGGCCACCGCAAAGAAGAAGGACTCCACCGGCATCTGCTTCATCGGCGAACGTCGTTTCAGCGACTTCCTCAAGCAGTACCTGCCAGCCCAGCCGGGCAATATCGAGACCACCGACGGCACGGTCATCGGCAAGCACGTCGGCCTGATGTACCACACCATCGGCCAGCGCCAGGGTCTCGGCATCGGCGGCCTGAAGAATGCCGACGACAGCCCCTGGTACGTGCTGGAGAAGGACCTGGTACGCAACGTCCTGGTCGTCGGCCAGGGCAACGACCATCCATGGCTGTTTTCCCGAGCCCTGCACGCCTCGCACATCTATTGGGTCAACCCCATCGACCTAGGCCAGCCCAAGGCCCTGCGCGCCAAGGTGCGCTACCGCCAGGCCGACCAGGACTGCGTGCTGGAACGTACCGAGAACGGCTACCGCGCCGTCTTCGACGAGCCGCAGCGCGCCGTCACCCCGGGCCAGTCCGTCGTCTTCTATGACGGCGAAGTCTGCCTCGGTGGCGGCGTCATCGAATCCGCTGAACCCGCGTTCGCTAAGGACAGTAAATGAGCGATCTGCACGACCAGATCATCGCCCTCTCCGGCGTCTTCGAAGCCGCCTCGCTGGTAGACCGCCTCGCCCGCACCGGGCAGATCCCCGAGGCGCCGCTGGGCTGCATGCTCGGCAGCCTGCTGGTGCGCGACCCGAAGACCACCCTCGACGTCTACGGCGGCGACACCGCCAACCTGCGCGAGGGCTTCCGCGCCCTGGTCAGCGCCCTCGAGCGCGACCCCAACAGCCTGCAGCGCGAGCCGCTGCGCTACGCCCTGTCGCTGATCGGCCTGGAACGCCAGCTCAACAAGCGTCCCGACATGCTCGACATCATGGGCACCCGTCTGGACCAGGTTCAGCAGCAGGTACAGCACTTCGGCCTGGTCCACGAGAACGTCATCGCTTCCTGCGCCGGCCTCTACCAGGACACTCTGAGCACTTTCCGCCAGCGCATCCAGGTGCACGGTGACATGCGCCACCTGCAGATCAACGCCAACGCCGCGCGTATCCGCGCCCTGCTGCTGGCCGGCATCCGCTCCGCGCGCCTGTGGCGACAGCTCGGCGGCAACCGCTGGCAGATGCTCTTCAGCCGGAAGAAAATGCTGAACGAACTGCGCCCCCTGCTGCGCGGCTGAAACACGTCCTTCCGGTCGTCGCAAGGGCGACCGGTTCGCGCCATTCATGTATGATGTGCGCCCTTTTCGTTGACCGACAGCTACGAGAACGCCCCATGCAGCTTTCCTCCCTTACCGCGGTATCCCCCGTTGACGGCCGTTACGGCAGCAAGACCAGCGCCCTGCGTCCGATTTTCAGCGAATACGGCCTGATCCGTTTCCGCGTCCTGGTGGAGGTTCGCTGGCTCCAGCGTCTCGCCGCCCACGCCGGCGTCCCTGAAGTCGCGCCCTTCTCCGCCGAAGCCAACGCCCTGCTGAACCAGCTGGCCGACGACTTCCAGCTGGAGCACGCGCAGCGCATCAAGGACATCGAGCGCACCACCAACCACGACGTCAAGGCCGTGGAGTACCTGCTCAAGGAACAAGCCGCCAAGCTGCCGGAACTGGCCAAGGTCAGCGAGTTCATCCACTTCGCCTGCACCTCCGAGGACATCAACAACCTGTCCCACGCCCTGATGCTGCGCGAAGGCCGTGACACCGTACTGCTGCCGCTGATGCGCCAGATCGCCGACTCCATCCGCGAGCTCGCGGTGAAGTTCGCCGACGTGCCGATGCTCTCGCGCACCCACGGCCAGCCGGCCTCCCCGACCACCCTGGGCAAGGAACTGGCCAACGTCGTCTACCGCCTGGAGCGCCAGATCAAGCAGGTCGCTTCGGTCGAGCTGCTGGGCAAGATCAACGGCGCGGTGGGCAACTACAACGCCCACCTGTCGGCCTACCCGCAGGTTGACTGGGAAGCCAACGCCCGCGAATTCATCGAAGGCGACCTCGGCCTGAACTGGAACCCCTACACCACCCAGATCGAGCCGCACGACTACATCGCCGAGCTGTTCGACGCCGTAGCGCGCTTCAACACCATCCTCATCGACTTCGACCGCGACATCTGGGGCTACATCTCCCTGGGCTACTTCAAGCAGAAGACCGTCGCCGGGGAAATCGGCTCCTCGACCATGCCGCACAAGGTCAACCCGATCGACTTCGAGAACTCCGAAGGCAACCTGGGTATCGCCAACGCCCTGCTCCAGCACCTGGCCAGCAAACTGCCGATCTCCCGCTGGCAGCGCGACCTGACCGACTCCACCGTGCTGCGCAACCTGGGCGTCGGTTTTGCCCACAGCGTCATCGCCTACGAAGCCAGCCTGAAAGGCATCGGCAAGCTGGAGCTGAACGCCGCACGCATCGCCGATGACCTGGACGCCTGCTGGGAAGTCCTGGCCGAGCCGGTACAGACCGTCATGCGCCGCTACGGCATCGAGAACCCCTACGAGAAGCTCAAGGAGCTGACCCGCGGCAAAGGCATCAGCGCCGAAGCCCTGCAGGTGTTCATCGAAGGCCTCGACATGCCGACAGAAGCCAAGGCCGAGCTGAAGAAACTGACCCCCGCGAACTACATCGGTAACGCTGTCGCCCAGGCCAAGCGTATCTGAGATTCGCCCTGACTTTGCACGCCCGGCTGTGCCGGGCGTTTTTGTTTCAAGGACTTAACCATGAATCCTGCTATTCCTCTTCAGCTTTTGGGCGGCATCAGCGCCGAAGAATTCCTCCGCGATTACTGGCAGAAAAAGCCCCTGCTGGTGCGCCAGGCCATCCCCGATTTCAAGAGCCCGCTGGACCCTGACGAACTGGCCGGCCTCGCCCTGGAAGAGATGATCGAATCGCGCATCGTCCTCGAACACGGCGACAGCCCGTGGGAGCTGCGCCGCGGCCCGTTCCAGGAAGACACCTTCAGCCAGATGCCCGAGCGCGACTGGACCCTGCTGGTGCAGGCCGTCGACCAGTTCATCCCGGAAGTCGCCGAGCTGCTGGAACACTTCAAGTTCCTGCCCAGCTGGCGCATCGATGACGTGATGATCAGCTACGCCGCACCGGGCGGCGGCGTTGGCCCGCACTTCGACAACTACGACGTATTCCTGCTGCAGGGCCACGGTCGCCGTCGCTGGAAAGTCGGCCAGACCTGCGACGCCAGCAGCCCGATGCTGCCCCACGCCGACCTGCGCATCCTCGCCGAATTCGAAGAAAGCGCCGACTGGGTGCTGGAACCCGGCGACATGCTCTACCTGCCGCCGCGCGTGGCTCACTACGGCATCGCCGAAGACGACTGCATGACCTACTCGGTCGGTTTCCGCGCACCCAGCGCCGCCGAAGTACTGACCCACTTCACTGACTTCCTCGCCCAGTTCCTCTCCGACGAGGAGCGCTACAGCGACGCCGGCATGGCGGCGATGAAAGGCGACTTCGACCAGCACCAGATCCAGCGCGACGCCCTCGATCGCCTGAAGAACCTGCTGCAGGAGCACATGAGCGACGAACGCCTGCTGCTCACCTGGTTCGGCCAGTTCATGACCGAGCCGCGCTACCCGGAACTGGTGGCCGGCGAGGAGATCGAGGAAGACGACCTGACCGCCGCCATCGAAGACGGCGAAGTGCTGATCCGCAACCCCAGCGCCCGCATGGCCTGGAGCGAAGTGGACGTCGGCCTACTGCTGTTCGCCAGCGGCCAGACCGTGGTCCTGCCGGAAAAACTGCGCGACCTGCTAAAGCTGGTGTGCTCGGCCCAGTCGCTGCACGAAGGGAATCTCGGCCAATGGCTGGCCGACGACGATGGGCGTAAGCTCATCGGAGAACTGATCAAACAGGGCAGTCTGGAGTTTGCCGATGAGTAGCAAGATCAGGGTTCGCGTCGCGGACTGGCAGAAGGATAATGCCGATCTGCGGCGCATTCGCGAGGCGGTGTTCATCGCTGAGCAATCGGTCCCGCCGGAACTCGAATGGGACGCCGAGGATGTCGAAGCCGTGCACTTCCTGGCCTTCGAAGGCGACTATGCCATCGGCACCGCCCGCCTCCTGCCGGACGGGCACATCGGCCGGGTGTCGGTCCTCAAGGACTGGCGCGGCCTGAAGGTCGGCGACCTGCTGATGCGCGCCGCCATCGAGCAGGCGGAAAGCCAGGGCCTGCAGCGCCAGTTGCTGACGGCGCAGGTCTACGCCATTCCCTTCTACGAACGGCTAGGCTTCCAGGTGGCCAGCGGCGAATTCCTCGACGCCGGCCTCCCCCACGTGGACATGGTGCGCGAGAGCGCCTGAGCAACGACTCAAAGGAGCGACATGGAAAACGCCCCGGACCAAGACGACCTCCCGGTAGAACTGCCGGACATCGAGTTTCAGTCACCGGGGCGTTTTGCCGTCCACAACCCGCCCAGCGAAGCGCTGCCGCCCGAAGCCCTTGAGCCGGCGCCTTTTCGCCTCGGCGAGGGCGACCAGCTGCACCGCTTCAGCAAGCCGGATGACGCCCGCGCCCATGCGCTGGCGCTGATCCAGCAGGCGCGCCGCACCCTCTACCTCTACACCCCCGACCTGGAGCCCTGGCTGTACCACCACAGCAGCATCCAGGAAGCCTGCACACAGTTGCTGCTGGGCAATCCGCGCAATCGCCTGATGATCCTGGTGCGCGACAGCACCCGGGCCGTGAAGGAAGGCCATCGCCTACTCAATCTCAGCCGGCGGCTGTCGAGCTACTGCCAGATCCGCCGGATCAATCCGGACTACCCGAGCGAAGAGCATGCCTTTCTCCTCGCCGACGATTGCGGCCTGCTGCTGCGCCCGGAGCCGGGCGAGTACGCCGGTTACGCGCACTACAACAACGCTGGCCGCGTCCGCCAACTGATCGTGCAATTCGAACAGACCTGGAACACCAGCGTTCTCGACCCGAACCTGCGGAGTTTCCTGATTTGAGCCGACACCCTCTCGCCCTGATGCTCGCCTGCGCGATCAGCCTCACCGCTACCGCAGCGCCGCGTACCGAGATCATCCCGCTCAACTATCGCACCGCCGAAGACGTGCTGCCGGTGGCGCAGCAGGTGCTGGGCAACGAAGGCCGGGTCACCGCCTACGGCAACCAGTTGGTAGTCAACGCCGAACTGGCGAAGATCCGCGAACTGCAGCAGGTGCTCGAACAACTGGATACGCGCCCGCATCAGCTACTGATCAGCATCGATACACTCGATGGCAGCCAGGGCAGCCAGAGCGGCTACTCGGTGAATGGCTCGGTGAGCGCCGGCAATGTGGAAATCCAGGCGGGTCGCGGGGAAGTCAACGGCCGCGACCAGGTGCGCATCATCAATCGATCCACCAACAGTCGCGGAGGCGGCACCCAGCAGGTGCGCACCACCGAGGGCTCGCCCGCTTTCATCCAGGTGGGCCAGAGCCAGCCGGTGACCAACGCCGGCATCGGCCCCTACGGCCAGGTCTACAGCCAGACCGAATACCGCGACGCCAACCAGGGCATGTACGTGACCGCCAGCCTCACCGGCAACCTGGTGCACATCACCCTGAGCACCCGCAACGACCGCCTCAACGGCAATTACCAGGGTTCGATGAACACCAGTTCGGCCGATACCAGTGTCAGCGGCCCCATCGGCCAGTGGATCGAGGTCGGCGGCGTCAGCCAGAGCAACCAGAGCACGCAGAGTGGCTACACCCGCCAATACAGCACCCAGGGGCGCAGCGACAGCAGCCTGCGGGTGAAGGTCGAAGTGCTCGACTAATCCTTCCGTAGGTGACCTGACAGTCCTCGTTAGACCTTCGTGTAGTAGTCCAAAAAAAACACTACAAAACGTTTGACGAACGCTCGTTTGAAAGTGCATGATGGCTTCGCTCCCGCTAACCAGAGGGTCTCAAAGCCCTCCGGACCGAGCCTGTGGCCCACCCGCCGCGCTGGTCCGTGTTGTTAAGCCCACAAGGCGGATCGACGAGGTTGCGACTGGCAAGAGGTTGTCCTGAGGGACGGGGAAGCAAGCCTTAGCAACAGTACGAAGTGACGGATTCAGCCGTCCACCATCGCCCAACGGCTGCCACGAGCCGGCAAGCGATTCTGGATGTCACCGCTGCAGTCACCCGTCTGTACGCCGCTCTACCCCACTCCTCCAGCGTCATTCCTTCTTTCGGTCGCACCTTCGCCATCCCGCGGCGAGCAACCCGCAGTCAATTCCGTGTAGATACGGGTTTGAGTGGGTAAGTCGGTGCTCAACCACACACATACTTTGAAGGATTGACCATGTCCGCTTATCAAAACGACATCAAGGCCGTTGCCGCTCTGAAAGAGAAAACCGGTAACAGCTGGAGCGCTATCAACCCCGAGTCGGTTGCCCGCATGCGCGCTCAGAACCGCTTCAAGACTGGTCTGGACATCGCCAAGTACACTGCGGCCATCATGCGCAAGGACATGGCCGAGTATGACGCCGACACCTCAGTCTACACCCAGTCCCTGGGCTGCTGGCACGGCTTCATCGGTCAGCAGAAGCTGATCTCGATCAAGAAGCACCTGAAGACCACCAACAAGCGCTACCTCTACCTGTCCGGCTGGATGGTTGCCGCGCTGCGTTCCGACTTCGGCCCGCTGCCCGACCAGTCCATGCACGAGAAAACCGCCGTTTCCGGCCTGATCGAAGAGCTGTACACCTTCCTGCGCCAGGCTGACGCCCGCGAACTGGACCTGCTCTTCACCGCTCTGGACAGCGCTCGCGCTGCCGGCGACAAGGTCAAGCAGGACGAAATCCAGGCTCAGATCGACGGCTACGAAACCCACGTAGTACCGATCATCGCCGACATCGACGCCGGCTTCGGTAACCCGGAAGCGACCTACCTGCTGGCCAAGAAAATGATCGAAGCCGGTGCCTGCTGCATCCAGATCGAGAACCAGGTTTCCGACGAGAAGCAGTGCGGCCACCAGGACGGCAAAGTGACCGTTCCGCACGAAGACTTCCTCGCCAAGATCAATGCCGTTCGCTATGCGTTCCTCGAACTGGGTGTTGACGACGGCGTGATCGTTGCTCGTACCGACTCCCTGGGCGCCGGCCTGACCAAGCAGATCGCCGTGACCAAAGAGCCGGGCGACCTGGGCGACCAGTACAACTCCTTCCTGGACTGCGAAGAAGTTTCCGCTGCCGAGCTGCAGAACGGCGACGTGGTGATCAACCGCGGCGGCAAGCTGCTGCGTCCCAAGCGCCTGGCTTCCAACCTGTTCCAGTTCCGCAAGGGCACCGGCGAAGACCGCTGCGTCCTGGACTGCATCACCTCGCTGCAGAACGGCGCCGACCTGCTGTGGATCGAAACCGAGAAGCCGCACGTTGGCCAGATCAAGGGCATGGTTGACCGCATCCGTCAGGTCATCCCGAACGCCAAGCTGGTTTACAACAACAGCCCGTCGTTCAACTGGACTCTGAACTTCCGCCAGCAGGTGTTCGATGCGTTCGTCGCCGAAGGCAAGGACGTTTCCGCCTACGACCGCGCCAAGCTGATGAGCGTCGAGTACGACGAGACCGAACTGGCCCAGGTTGCTGACGAGAAGATCCGCACCTTCCAGCGTGACGGTTCCGCCCACGCCGGCATCTTCCACCACCTGATCACCCTGCCGACCTACCACACCGCTGCGCTGTCCACCGACAACCTGGCCAAGGGCTACTTCGCCGACCAGGGCATGCTGGCCTACGTGAAGGGTGTTCAGCGTCAGGAACTGCGTCAGGGCATCGCCTGCGTCAAGCACCAGAACATGGCCGGCTCGGACATCGGCGACAACCACAAAGAGTACTTCGCTGGCGAAGCCGCTCTGAAAGCCTCGGGTAAAGACAACACCATGAACCAGTTCCACTAAGAACTGGCTCAACCAGCCCCTCGGGGCTGGGAGGCTCCGCAAGACCCCGGCCCCGACCGGGGTCTTGCTTTTTGTGCCTGGCCGAATTGCGCTTGGCCGAACCGCCAGCAACCCCTTCCCCGCCCGCCAAGGGCAGAACCGCTTCGACGTGCCAGCCTCGGGCTTCCTTTATATGAACGGAACGCCCCATGAGCAATAAACCCAAGCGCAACCGCCTCGCCCTCGCCGCCCACCTCATCCAGCGCCTGCCCAGCCGCCTCCACGAGCCACTGCTGAGTCGCCTGTTCTGCTCCCAGGTGCGCTTTGCCGGAACCGCCGGCGTACGCATCCAGAGGCTCTCCAATGATGAAGTGAGAATGAGCCTGGCCAACCATCGCCGCGCCCGCAATCACATCGGCGGCTTACATGCCGCAGCCATGGCGCTGCTGGCCGAGTCCGCCAGCGGCTGCATGGTCGGCATGAACCTGCCCGATCACAAGCTGCCGCTGATCAAGACCCTCAAGGTCGACTACCTGCGCCGGGCCAGCGGCAGCATGCGCGCCATCGCCACGCTGACGCCGGAACAGCGCCGCGCAATGCAGGACGATGATCGCGGCGAGGCGCTGGTGCAGGTGACCCTTCTGGACGATTCGGGGGCCGAACCGGTGCGCTGCGAGATGCGCTGGGCGTGGATTCGAAAGGGAAATTGAACCACCCGGATGCGGGGGCGACCAACGAGTTCACAGAGGGATAATTCGAAGTCACATACCAGGCGAAATAAAAGCCGCGCCGCTTATATGTAGTAAAGTTACGGATATACGACACTGCAAATGATAATATTTATCATTTATAGCCTGCCGATTTATTGCGGTCAAATACCTCGAAAGTACTATTCGACCAAAGCCGAAGTGCCGTCACACTAGGCATCCAGAGCCGCGCAGACAGGGCGCTACGGGAAATGCAAAAGCCTTTTGCCCGAAATAGAAGCATCTGTTTGTGTTGGAAAAATTTACTTGCTGAAGGCTTTGGGCATAAAATTGGAAAGATGACCTGAACCCTTAGCTCGCTATCCTTGAGTTGTCGGGTTCGCAGTAGTCGGGCGTTGCGCCCGGAACCCAAGACAATCGTTATTTGTAGGAAGGAGTATCGGCATGCCCAATCCAGCTGAACTTGCAGCTCAACACTGGGGACTCGCCGCCTTCCTTTTAGGAGTGCTGGGCCTGCTCGCCTTCATGCTAGGGGTTTCCAGCCTTCTTGGCAGTAAGGCATTTGGTCGCAGCAAGAACGAACCGTTCGAATCGGGGATCGTTCCTACCGGCAGCGCCCGCCTGCGTCTGTCGGCAAAATTCTATCTGGTCGCGATGCTCTTCGTGATCTTCGACGTCGAAGCCCTCTTCCTCTTCGCCTGGTCCGTGTCCGTCCGTGAAAGCGGTTGGGCAGGTCTGATCGAGGCAACCATTTTCATAGCAATTCTGTTGGCAGGTCTTGTCTACCTGTGGCGTATCGGCGCGCTCGATTGGGCGCCGGCGGCACGTCGCGCACGGCAGGCGAAGCTAAAACAATGAGGCTTTGGCGATGCAATACAAACTTACCCGGATCGATCCGGATGCGCCCAATGATCAATACCCGATCGGCGAACGCGAAACGGTAGAAGACCCGCTCATCGAAGGGCAGGTCCACAAGAACATCTTCATGGGCAAGCTCGAGGATGTTCTCAACGGTGCAGTCAACTGGGGTCGCAAGAACTCCCTGTGGCCGTACAACTTCGGGCTGTCCTGCTGCTACGTGGAGATGACCACGGCGTTCACCGCGCCGCACGACATCGCCCGTTTCGGCGCCGAAGTGATCCGTGCATCGCCGCGCCAGGCTGACTTCATGGTCATCGCCGGCACCTGCTTCATCAAGATGGCTCCGGTCATCCAGCGCCTGTACGAGCAGATGCTGGAGCCCAAGTGGGTGATCTCGATGGGGTCGTGCGCCAACTCCGGCGGCATGTACGACATCTACTCGGTCGTTCAGGGGGTCGACAAGTTCCTCCCCGTGGACGTGTACATCCCCGGCTGCCCGCCCCGTCCGGAGGCGTTCCTGCAAGGCCTGATGCTGCTGCAGGAATCCATCGGCCAGGAGCGTCGTCCGTTGTCCTGGGTTGTAGGCGATCAAGGCGTCTATCGCGCCGACATGCCTGCCCAGAAGGATCTCAAGCGCGAACAGCGCATTGCGGTCACCAACCTGCGCAGCCCCGACGAAGTGTGATCCGGCCCTCCACGAGAGGCCCGTTTTCACTCCACCGTTGACCGAGTGACTTAAAGACTATGAATGCAGACTCCGCTCTGTACATCCCGCCTTACAAGGCAGACGACCAAGATATCGTCGTCGAACTGAATTCCCGCTTTGGCGCCGAGACCTTCACCGTCCAGGCAACCCGCACCGGCATGCCGGTGCTCTGGGTTGCCCGTGAGCGCCTGATCGACGTCCTTACCTTCCTGCGCAATGTGCCCAAGCCGTACGTCATGCTCTATGACCTGCACGGTGTCGACGAGCGCCTGCGCACTCATCGTCGCGGCCTGCCGGGCGCCGACTTCAGCGTGTTCTACCACCTGATGTCGCTCGAGCGTAATAGTGACGTGATGATCAAGGTGGCCTTGTCCGAAGGCGACCTCAACGTACCCACCGCCACCCGTATCTGGCCGAACGCCAACTGGTACGAGCGTGAGGTCTGGGACATGTACGGGATCACCTTCAACGGTCACCCGCACCTGACCCGCATGCTGATGCCGCCCACCTGGGAAGGTCACCCGCTGCGCAAGGACTACCCGGCGCGCGCCACCGAGTTCGACCCTTACGCGCTGTCCGCCGCCAAGCAGGACCTCGAGCAGGAAGCCCTGCGCTTCAAGCCCGAAGACTGGGGCATGAAGCGCCACGGCGAGAACGAGGACTTCATGTTCCTCAACCTCGGCCCTAACCACCCGTCCGCGCACGGTGCGTTCCGCATCATCCTGCAGCTGGACGGTGAAGAGATCCTCGATTGCGTTCCTGAGATCGGCTACCACCACCGTGGCGCCGAGAAGATGGCCGAGCGTCAGTCCTGGCACAGCTTCATTCCGTACACCGACCGTATCGACTACCTTGGCGGCGTGATGAACAACCTGCCGTACGTGCTCTCGGTCGAGAAGCTCGCCGGCATCAAGGTACCGCAGCGCGTCGACGTCATCCGCATCATGATGTCGGAGTTCTTCCGCATCCTGAACCACCTCCTCTACCTGGGTACCTACATCCAGGACGTGGGCGCGATGACCCCGGTGTTCTTCACCTTCACCGACCGCCAGCGCGCCTACAAGGTCGTCGAAGCCATCACCGGCTTCCGCCTGCACCCGGCCTGGTACCGCATCGGCGGCGTCGCCCACGACCTGCCGCGCGGCTGGGACAAACTGGTCCGCGAGTTCCTCGACTGGATGCCCAAGCGCCTGGACGAGTACGAAACCGCCGCCCTGAAGAACAGCATCCTGCGTGGCCGTACCATCGGCGTTGCCGCGTACAACACCAAGGAAGCGCTGGAATGGGGCACCACCGGCGCCGGCCTGCGCGCCACCGGCTGTGATTTCGACCTGCGTAAAGCCCGCCCCTACTCCGGCTACGAGAACTTCGAGTTCGAAGTACCGCTGGCGGCCAACGGCGACGCCTACGACCGCTGCATGGTCAAGATGGGTGAGATGCGCCAGAGCCTGCGCATCATCGAGCAGTGCCTGAAGAACATGCCCGAAGGCCCGTACAAGGCCGACCACCCGCTGACCACGCCGCCGCCCAAAGAGCGCACGCTGCAGCACATCGAAACCCTGATCACCCACTTCCTGCAGGTTTCCTGGGGCCCGGTCATGCCGGCCAACGAAGCCTTCCAGATGGTGGAAGCGACCAAGGGCATCAACAGCTACTACCTGACGAGCGATGGCAGCACCATGAGCTACCGGACCCGTATCCGGACGCCCAGCTTCCCGCACCTGCAGCAGATTCCGTCGGTGATCAACGGCAGCATGATCGCTGACCTGATCGCCTATCTGGGCAGTATCGACTTCGTTATGGCCGACGTGGACCGCTGATCATGAGTACCCTTATCCAGACTGATCGTTTCGAACTCAGCGAAACCGAGCGCTCGGCCATCGAGCACGAAATGCATCACTACGAGGACTCCCGCGCGGCGTCCATCGAAGCCCTGAAGATCGTTCAGAAGCAGCGCGGCTGGGTGCCGGACGGCGCCATCCCGGCCATCGCCGACATCCTCGGCATTCCGGACAGCGACGTCGAAGGCGTGGCTACCTTCTATAGCCAGATCTTCCGCCAGCCGGTCGGCCGCCACATCATCCGCGTCTGCGACAGCATGGTCTGCTACATCGGCGGCCACGAGTCCGTGGTTGGCGAGATTCAGAAGCAGCTGGGCATCGGCCTCGGCCAGACCACCGCCGACGGCCGCTTCACCCTGCTGCCGGTGTGCTGCCTGGGCAACTGCGACAAGGCCCCGGCGATGATGATCGACGACGACACCTTCGGCGACCTGCGTCCCGACGGCGTCGCCAAACTGCTGGAGGCCTACGTATGAGTCGCCTCACCTCCTACGGCACGCCCAACCGCACTGCGCGCGCGGCCGAAACCCACCCGCTGACCTGGCGCCTGCGTGACGACGGCGCCCCGGTCTGGCTGGAGGAGTACCAGTCGAAGAACGGCTACGCTGCCGCGCGCAAGGCGCTGGCGCAGATGGCCACCGACGACATCGTCCAGACCGTCAAGGACTCCGGCCTCAAGGGCCGCGGCGGTGCGGGCTTCCCCACCGGCGTGAAGTGGGGCCTGATGCCCAAGGACGAATCCCTCAACATCCGCTACCTACTGTGCAACGCGGACGAGATGGAGCCCAACACCTGGAAGGACCGCATGCTCATGGAGCAGCTGCCGCACCTGCTGGTGGAAGGCATGCTGATCTCCGCGCGCGCCCTCAAGGCCTACCGCGGCTACATCTTCCTGCGCGGCGAGTACGTCGACGCCGCCCGCAACCTGAATCGCGCCATCGATGAAGCCAAGGCCGCCGGCCTGCTGGGCAAGAACATCCTCGGCAGTGGATTCGATTTCGAGCTGTTCGTGCACACCGGCGCCGGCCGCTACATCTGTGGCGAAGAGACCGCGCTGATCAACTCGCTGGAAGGCCGCCGCGCCAACCCGCGCTCCAAGCCGCCCTTCCCCGCCGCCGTTGGCGTCTGGGGCAAGCCGACCTGCGTGAACAACGTCGAGACCCTGTGCAACGTGCCGGCGATCGTCGAGCACGGCGTCGACTGGTACAAGGGCCTTGCCCGTCCGGGCAGCGAAGACATGGGCACCAAGCTCATGGGCTTTTCCGGCAAGGTGAAGAACCCCGGCATCTGGGAACTGCCCTTCGGCCTTCCGGCCCGCGAGCTGTTCGAGGACTACGCCGGCGGCATGCGCGACGGCTACAAGCTCAAGGCCTGGCAGCCGGGCGGCGCCGGTACCGGCTTCCTCCTGCCGGAACACCTGGACGCCCTGTTCTACGCTGGCGGCGTCGCCAAGGTCGGCACCCGTATGGGTACTGGTCTGGCCATGGCGGTGGACGACAGCGTCAACATGGTTTCCCTGTTGCGCAACATGGAAGAGTTCTTCGCCCGCGAATCCTGCGGCTGGTGCACTCCGTGCCGCGACGGCCTGCCGTGGAGCGTGAAGGTCCTGCGCGCGCTGGAGAAAGGCGAAGGCGCCCAGGGCGACCTGGAGACCCTCGAGCAGCTCGTCAACTTCCTCGGCCCAGGCAAGACTTTCTGTGCCCACGCACCGGGTGCCGTCGAGCCGCTGGGCAGCGCACTGAAGTATTTCCGTCCCGAGTTCGAAGCGGGCATCTCCCGCCAGGCTCAGGCCGTACAAGCACCGCAGACCGTCGGCGCTTGATGCTTTGATCGCCGGGCGCTGCGCCCGGCGTTGTTTCGTTGTAGTGCCGCGGCGTGCCGCCGGCCCGATGAAACCGTGATTTCTATTAGCCACGCCCGCTGACAACGGGCCAACGAAGACTTAGACCCATGGCCACGATCCACGTAGACGGCAAGACGTTAGAAGTCGACGGAGCGGACAACCTGTTGCAGGCCTGCCTCTCCCTCGGTCTCGACATCCCCTACTTCTGCTGGCACCCGGCGCTCGGTAGCGTCGGCGCCTGCCGCCAGTGTGCGGTCAAGCAGTACACCGACGAGAACGACACCCGCGGTCGCATCGTCATGTCCTGCATGACTCCCGCCACCGACAACACCTGGATTTCCATCGAAGACGAAGAATCCAAGGCATTCCGTGCCAGCGTCGTCGAATGGCTGATGACCAACCACCCGCACGACTGCCCGGTCTGCGAGGAAGGCGGTCACTGCCACCTGCAGGACATGACGGTGATGACCGGCCACAACCAGCGCCGGTACCGCTTCACCAAGCGCACCCACCAGAACCAGGAACTCGGCCCGTTCATCGCCCACGAGATGAACCGCTGCATCGCCTGCTACCGCTGCGTCCGCTACTACAAGGACTACGCCGGCGGCACCGACCTGGGCGTCTATGGTGCGCACGACAATGTCTACTTCGGCCGTATCGAAGACGGTGTGCTCGAGAGCGAGTTCTCCGGCAACCTGACCGAGGTCTGCCCGACCGGCGTGTTCACCGACAAGACCCACTCCGAGCGCTACAACCGCAAGTGGGACATGCAGTTCGCCCCGAGCATCTGCCATGGCTGCTCCAGCGGCTGCAACATCAGCCCCGGCGAGCGTTACGGTGAAATCCGCCGCATCGAGAACCGCTACAACGGCTCGGTGAACCACTACTTCCTGTGCGACCGCGGCCGCTTCGGCTACGGCTACGTCAACCGCGAAGACCGCCCGCGCCAGCCGCAGCTGATGCTGAGCAAGCAGAAGCTCTCGCTGGACGGCGCCCTGGACCAGACCGCAGCGCTGCTCAAGGGCCGCAAGGTCATCGGCATTGGTTCGCCGCGCGCCAGCCTGGAAAGCAACTACGCCCTGTCCGCACTGGTCGGCGCGCAGAACTTCTACAGCGGCATCTCCGCTGACGAGCTGCAACGCCTGCAGCTGGTCCTGAAGGTGATGCAGGACGGCCCGCTGCCGGTGCCGACCATCCGTGACATCGAAGACCACGATGCGGTATTCGTGCTTGGCGAAGACCTGACCCAGACCGCTGCCCGTATCGCTCTGGCCCTGCGTCAGTCGGTCAAGGGCAAGGGCGAGGACATGGCCGCCGCGATGAAGATCCAGCCCTGGCTCGACGCCGCGGTGAAGACCATCGCCCAGCATGAGATGAACCCGCTGTTCATCGCCAGCCTGGATGAAACCCGCCTCGACGACGTAGCCGCCGAGTGCGTGCACGCCGCTACCGAAGACCTGGCGCGCCTGGGCTTCGCCGTGGCACACGCGATCGACTCGAGCGCTCCGGCCGTCGCCGGCCTCGACGCCGAAGCCGCCGCCCTCGCCCAGCGCATCGCCGATGCCCTGGTCGCCGCCAAGCGTCCGCTGGTCATCTCCGGCACCTCGCTGGGCAGCAACGCCCTGATCGAAGCCGCGGCCAACATCGCCAGCGCGCTGAAGAACCGCGAGAAGAACGGCTCCCTGAGCCTGGTCGTTCCGGAAGCCAACAGCCTGGGCCTCACCCTGTTCGGTGGCGCCTCGGTTGAAGCCGCCCTGGAGCAGCTGACCTCCGGCGCCGCCGATGCCGTGGTGATCCTGGAGAACGACCTGTACCGCCGCGCCGACGCTGCTGCTGTCGATGCCGCCCTGGCCGCCGCGAAGATCGTCGTCGTCGCCGATCACCAGCAGACCGCCACCAGCGCCAAGGCCACCGTCCTGCTGCCGGCCGCCAGCTTCGCCGAAGGCGATGGAACCCTGGTCAGCCAGGAAGGTCGCGCCCAGCGCTTCTTCCAGGTCTACGACCCGACCTACTACAACGCCGACATCCTGGTTCGCGAAGGCTGGCGCTGGCTGCATGCCCTGCACAGCACCCTCGAAGGCAAGCGTGTCGACTGGACCCAACTGGACCACGTGATCGACGCCGTCGTCGCTGCCAAGCCGCAACTGGCCGGCATCCGCGAAGCCGCACCGAACGCCGCGTTCCGCATCAAGGGTCTGAAGCTGGCGCGCGAGCCCCACCGCTACTCCGGCCGCACTGCCATGCGTGCCAACATCAATGTCAGCGAGCCGCGTCAGCCGCAGGACATCGACTCCGCGTTCGCCTTCTCCATGGAAGGCTACGCCGGCAGCGCCGAGCCGCGTCAGCAGATTCCGTTCGCCTGGTCCCCGGGCTGGAACTCCCCGCAGGCCTGGAACAAGTTCCAGGACGAAGTCGGTGGTCACCTGCGTGCCGGCGATCCGGGCGTACGCCTGATCGAGGCCAAGGGCGATGCCCTGTGGTTCAGCGAGATTCCTGCGCCGTTCCACACCGCCGCCAGCCAGTTCAAGGTGGTGCCCTTCTATCACCTGTTCGGCAGCGAGGAGAACTCCTCGAAAGCCGCCCCGGTGCAGGAGCGCATCCCGCAGACCTACGTCACCCTGGCCAAGGCCGAGGCTGACCGTCTGGGCGTGAACGAAGGCGCGATCATCCGCCTGACCGTCAAGGGCCAGGAACTGCGCCTGCCGCTGCGCGTGAGCGAAGAGCTCGGCGCCGGCCTGGTTGCCCTGCCGATCGGTCTGCAAGGCATTCCTGCCGGTGTCATCGGCGCTGTCGCTGAAGGTCTGCAGGAGGCTGCGCAATGAGTTGGCTGACACCCGCCATCGTCGACATCCTGATCGAGGTCATCAAAGCCATCGTCATCCTGCTCGCCGTGGTCGTCTGCGGCGCGCTGCTCAGCTGGGTCGAGCGTCGTCTGCTCGGCCTCTGGCAGGACCGCTACGGTCCGAACCGGGTCGGCCCCTTCGGTGCCTTCCAGCTCGGCGCCGACATGCTGAAGATGTTCTTCAAGGAAGACTGGACCCCGCCGTTCGCCGACAAGATGATCTTCACCCTCGCCCCCATGATCGCCATGGGTGCGTTGCTGGTGGCCTTCGCGGTCATCCCGATCACCCCGAACTGGGGCGTGGCGGACCTGAACATCGGCATCCTGTTCTTCTTCGCCATGGCTGGCCTGACCGTGTACGCGGTCCTGTTCGCCGGCTGGTCGAGCAACAACAAGTTCGCCCTCCTCGGCAGCCTGCGCGCCTCGGCCCAGACCATCTCCTACGAGGTGTTCCTGGCCCTGTCGCTGATGGGTATCGTCGCCCAGGTCGGTTCGTTCAGCCTGCGCGACATCGTCGAATACCAGGCCCAGCACGTGTGGTTCATCATTCCGCAGTTCTTCGGCTTCATGACCTTCTTCGTCGCCGGCGTCGCCGTGACTCACCGTCACCCGTTCGACCAGCCCGAAGCCGAGCAGGAACTGGCCGACGGTTACCACATCGAGTACGCCGGCATGAAATGGGGCATGTTCTTCGTCGGCGAGTACATCGGCATCGTGCTGGTGTCCGCGCTGCTGGCGACCCTGTTCTTCGGCGGCTGGCACGGTCCCTTCGGCATCCTGCCGCAGATCCCGTTCTTCTGGTTCGCCCTGAAAACCGGCTTCTTCATCATGATGTTCATTTTGCTGCGGGCCTCCATCCCACGCCCGCGCTATGACCAGGTGATGGCCTTCAGCTGGAAGTTCTGCCTCCCGCTGACCCTGATCAACCTGCTGGTGACCGGCGCTGTCGTGCTGGCCAGCCAGTAAGGAGTAGGACCATGATCAAGTACATTTTCGACGTGGTGCACGGCACCTACACCCAGCTGCGCAGCCTGGTGATGATCTTCGGTCACGCCTTCCGCAAGCGTGACACCCTGCAGTACCCGGAAGAGCCCGTGTACCTGCCGCCGCGATACCGTGGCCGCATCGTGCTCACCCGCGATCCCGACGGCGAGGAGCGCTGCGTTGCGTGCAACCTGTGCGCCGTGGCCTGCCCGGTCGGCTGCATCTCCCTGCAGAAGGCCGAGACCGACGACGGTCGCTGGTACCCCGAGTTCTTCCGCATCAACTTCTCCCGCTGCATCTTCTGCGGCCTGTGCGAAGAAGCCTGCCCGACCACCGCGATCCAGCTGACTCCGGATTTCGAGATGGGCGAGTTCAAGCGCCAGGACCTGGTCTACGAGAAGGAAGACCTGCTGATCTCCGGCCCCGGCAAGAATCCGGATTACAACTTCTACCGCGTTGCCGGCATGGCCATCGCCGGCAAGCCGAAAGGCGCCGCGCAGAACGAGGCCGAACCGATCAACGTCAAGAGCCTGCTGCCGTAAGGAGACGTCGCGTGGAATTCGCTTTCTACTTCGCCGCCGGCGTCGCCGTGCTGGCAACCTTCCGGGTCATCACCAACAGCAATCCGGTGCATGCCCTGCTCTACCTCATCATCTCGCTGCTCGCAGTCTCGATGACCTTCTTCAGCCTCGGCGCCCCGTTCGCCGGTGCCCTGGAAATCATCGTCTACGCCGGCGCGATCATGGTGCTGTTCGTCTTCGTGGTCATGATGCTCAACCTTGGCCCGGCGATTGCCGAGCAGGAGCGCAAGTGGCTCAAGCCCGGCGTCTGGATCGGCCCCGGCGCCCTGGCTGCCGTGCTGCTGGTCGAACTGCTGTGGATGCTCTCGCGCACTCCGAGCGGCATCGGCATCGGCCACACCACGGTGGACGCCAAGGCCGTGGGCATCAGCCTGTTCGGCCCGTACCTGCTGGTCGTCGAACTGGCCTCGATGCTGCTGCTGGCGGCACTGGTCGCCGCCTACCACCTCGGCCGCCACGAAGCGAAGGACTAACACCATGAATGCAATCCCTCTCGAACACGGACTGGCGCTCGCCGGTGTGCTGTTCTGCTTCGGCCTGGTGGGCCTGATGGTACGACGCAACATCCTGTTCGTACTGATGAGCCTGGAAGTGATGATGAACGCCGCCGCTCTGGCCTTCGTGGTCGGTGGCGCCCGCTGGGGCCAGCCTGACGGCCAGGTGATGTTCATCCTGGTGCTCAGCCTGGCTGCGGCCGAGGCCAGCATTGGCCTGGCGATCCTGCTCCAGCTGTATCGCCGCTTCCATACCCTCGATATCGACGCTGCCAGCGAGATGCGCGGATGAACCTGCTGCCCCTTACTTTCCTGTTCCCCCTGGTCGGCTTCCTGCTGCTCTCGTTCTCCCGTGGCAAGTGGTCGGAAAATCTCTCGGCACTGGTGGGTGTCGGCTCCGTGGGCCTCGCGGCCCTCTCCGCCTTCTGGGCGATCTGGAGCTTCCACAGCAACCCGCCCGAAGGTGGCGCCTACAGCCTGGTGCTGTGGCAATGGATGAGCGTTGGCGACTTCAAGACCAACTTCACCCTGTACCTGGACGGCCTGTCGGTCACCATGCTCGGCGTGGTCACCGGCGTCGGCTTCCTGATCCACCTGTTCGCCTCCTGGTACATGCGCGGTGAAACCGGCTACTCGCGTTTCTTCGCGTACACCAACCTGTTCATCGCCAGCATGCTGTTCCTGGTGCTGGGCGATAACCTGCTGTTCATGTACTTCGGCTGGGAAGGCGTGGGCCTCTGCTCCTACCTGCTGATCGGTTTCTATTACAACCACGTACCCAACGGCAACGCAGCGCTGAAGGCCTTCATCGTGACCCGCGTGGGTGACGTGTTCTTCGCCATCGGCATGTTCATCCTGTTCCAGCACCTGGGCACGCTGAACATCCAGGAGCTGCTGGTCCTGGCTCCGCAGCACTTCGCCAAGGGCGACCTGTGGATCACCCTCGCGACCCTGATGCTGCTCGGCGGCGCCGTCGGCAAATCCGCCCAGCTGCCGCTGCAGACCTGGCTGGCGGACGCGATGGCCGGCCCGACGCCGGTCTCCGCACTGATCCACGCCGCCACCATGGTGACCGCGGGCGTCTACCTGATCGCGCGCTGCCACGGCCTGTTCGAACTGGCTCCGAATGTCCTCGAGCTGGTGGGTATCATCGGCGCCGTGACCCTGGTCCTGGCCGGCTTCGCCGCCCTGGTGCAGACCGACATCAAGCGTATCCTCGCCTACTCGACCATGAGCCAGATCGGCTACATGTTCCTGGCCCTGGGCGTTGGCGCCTGGGGTGGCGCGATCTTCCACCTGATGACCCACGCCTTCTTCAAGGCCCTGCTGTTCCTTGCTTCGGGTGCGGTGATCGTCGCCTGCCACCACGAGCAGAACATCTTCAAGATGGGTGGTCTGTGGAAGAAACTGCCGCTGGCCTACGCGAGTTTCGTGGTCGGTGGTGCGGCCCTGTCCGCCCTGCCCTTCCTGACCGCCGGCTTCTACTCCAAGGACGAGATCCTCTGGGAAGCCTTCGCCAGCGGTCACCAGAACCTGCTGATCGCAGGGCTGGTCGGTGCGTTCATGACCTCGCTGTACACCTTCCGCCTGATCTTCATCGCCTTCCACGGTGAAGCGAAGACCGAAGCGCACGCCGGCCATGGCGTCAGCCACTGGCTGCCGCTGGGTGTCCTGATCGTGCTCTCCACCTTCATCGGCGCGCTGATCACTCCGCCGCTGGCCGGCGTCCTGCCGGAAAGCGCCGGTCACGCCGGTGGTGAAGCCAAGCACAGCCTGGAAATCGCCTCGGGCGCCATCGCCATCGCCGGTATCCTGCTGGCGGGCCTGCTGTTCCTCGGCAAGCGCCGCTTCGTCACTGCCGTCGCCCAGAGCGCACCGGGCCGCTTCTTCGGTACCTGGTGGCTGCATGCCTGGGGCTTCGACTGGCTGTACGACAAGCTGTTCGTGAAACCCTATCTGCTGATCTGCCGCCTGCTGGCCGCGGACCCGATCGACAAGACCCTGGTCCTGGTCCCGCTCACCGCCCGCGGTGGTCACAAACTCCTCAGCCTCACCGAGAACGGCCGCCTGCGTTGGTACGCCGCTTCCCTGGTGGGTGGCGCCGCGCTGCTCCTCGGCGCGCTGCTGCTGGCTTAATGAATTCACGAAAGAGATTGAGCCCGACATGATTCTGCCCTGGCTAATCCTGATCCCCTTCATCGGCGGCTTCCTTTGCTGGATCGCCGAGTACACCAGCAAGACCCTGCCCCGCTGGGTCGCCCTGGGATCGATGGTCCTCACCCTGGCGCTGAGCCTGTGGGTGTGGCACACCGGTGACTTCCAGCTCGCCCCGGCGCCCGGTGGCGAGCCGCAATGGACCCTGCAGTTCCAGGTGCCCTGGATCGAGCGCTTCGGCATCAGCGTACACCTGGCAATGGACGGCCTGTCCCTGCTGATGGTCGCGCTGACCGGCCTGCTCGGCGTGCTGTCCGTCCTCTGCTCGTGGAACGAGATCCAGCGTCGCATCGGCTTCTTCCACCTGAACCTGCTGTGGATCCTGGGCGGTGTGATCGGCGTGTTCCTGGCCGTCGACCTGTTCCTGTTCTTCTTCTTCTGGGAAATGATGCTGGTGCCGATGTACTTCCTCATCGCGCTCTGGGGTCATAGCTCGGACGATGGCAAGAAGACCCGCATCTACGCCGCCACCAAGTTCTTCATCTTCACCCAGGCCAGCGGCCTGGTGATGCTGGTGGCGATCCTGGGCCTGGTGTTCGTGCACTACAACAGCACCGGCGTCCTGACCTTCAATTACGCCGACCTGCTGAAGACCCAGCTGCCGCCGCACACCGAATGGCTGCTGATGCTCGGCTTCTTCGTCGCCTTCGCGGTGAAGATGCCGGTCGTGCCGGTACACTCCTGGCTGCCGGACGCCCACGCCCAGGCGCCGACCGCCGGTTCCGTGGACCTGGCCGGCATCCTGCTGAAGACCGCCGCCTACGGCCTGATCCGCTTCGCCCTGCCGCTGTTCCCCAACGCCTCGGCCGAGTTCGCCCCGATTGCCATGACCCTGGGTCTGATCGGCATCTTCTACGGCGCCTTCCTGTCGTTCGCACAGACCGACATCAAGCGCCTGGTGGCCTACTCCTCCGTGTCGCACATGGGCTTCGTGATGATCGGCATCTACTCCGGCAGCCCCCAGGCGCTGCAGGGTGTCGTCGTGCAGATGATCGCCCACGGCCTCTCCGCTGCCGCGCTGTTCATCCTGTGTGGCCAGCTGTACGAGCGCCTGCACACCCGTGACATGCGCAAGATGGGCGGCCTGTGGTCGCGCATCCCGTACCTGCCGGCCGTGGCCCTGTTCTTCGCCACCGCATCGCTGGGTCTGCCGGGCACCGGCAACTTCGTCGGCGAATTCCTGATCCTGCTGGGTAGCTTCAAGGTCGTTCCGGTGATCACCGTGATTGCCACCTTCGGCCTGGTGTTCGGTTCGGTCTACTCGCTGATCATGATCCACCGCGCCTACTTCGGCCCGGCCAAGTCCGACACCGCCATCGCCGGTCTGAACTTCCGCGAGCTCTCCATGGTGCTCGGCCTGGCGGTGCTGCTGATCGTGCTCGGCGTCTACCCGCAGCCGGTCCTCGACACCTCCGCGGCAACCATGCACGGCGTCCAGCAATGGCTGGGTGCCGCCCTCTCCACTCTGGCAGCACGGTAAGCGCGAAATGACCTTCACGATTCAACACTTCATCGCGCTCCTGCCACTGCTCATCACCAGCGCCACCCTGGTGGTGGTGATGCTCGCGGTAGCCTGGAAGCGTAACCACTCGATGGCCGCCACCCTCTCGGTGATCGGTCTGAACCTGGCCCTGCTGTCGATCATCCCGGTGCTGAAAGTCACCCCGATCGAAGTCACGCCGCTCATGGTGGTCGACAACTTCGCCTGCTTCTACATGGCCCTGATCCTCATCGGCGCCCTGGCCTGCACTACCCTCGCCCACGCCTACATGGAAAGCTTCCCGGGCAACCGCGAGGAACTGTACCTGCTGCTCCTGCTCTCCACCGCAGGCGGCCTGGTACTGGTCAGCGCGCAGAACCTGGCCGGTCTGTTCATCGGTCTGGAGCTGCTGTCGGTTCCGGTCTACGGCATGGTGGCCTACGCCTTCTTCAACAAGCGCACCCTGGAAGCGGGCATCAAGTACACCGTACTGTCCGCCGCCGGCTCCGCGTTCCTGCTGTTCGGCATGGCCCTGCTCTACGCCGAGTCCGGCAACCTGGGCTTCTCCGCCATCGGTGCCTCGCTGGCCGAAGGCACCAGCCACGGTCCGCTGCTGGCCATCGGCGTCGGCATGATGGTCGTCGGCCTGGGCTTCAAGCTGTCCCTGGCGCCGTTCCACCTGTGGACCCCGGACGTCTACGAAGGCGCGCCGGCTCCGGTCGCCACCTTCCTGGCCACCACCGCCAAGGTCGCCGTGTTCGCCGTGCTGCTGCGCCTGTTCCAGATCGCTCCCGCGGCCCTGAACAACGGCCTGCTGCATGACGCCATCGCAGTAATCGCCGTCGCCTCGATCCTGATCGGCAACCTGCTGGCGCTGACCCAGAGCAACATCAAGCGCCTGCTGGGCTACTCGTCCATCGCCCACTTCGGCTATCTGCTGATCGCCCTGGTGGCGAGCAAGGGTCTGGCCGTGGAAGCGGTCGGCGTCTACCTGACCACTTACGTCGTCACCACCCTGGGCGCCTTCGGCGTGGTCACCCTGATGTCCACCCCGTACAGCGGCCGCGACGCCGACGCGCTGTTCGAATACCGCGGTCTGTTCTGGCGCCGTCCGGTGCTGACCGCGGTAATGACCGTGATGATGCTGTCCCTGGCCGGCATCCCGCTGACCGCCGGCTTCATCGGCAAGTTCTACATCGTCGCCACCGGTGTCGAGTCCCAGCACTGGTGGCTGGTCGGCGCCCTGGTACTGGGCAGCGCCATCGGCCTGTTCTACTACCTGCGCGTCATGGTCACCATGTTCCTGGTCGAGCCGAACATGAAGCGCCACGACGCGCCCCTGGACTGGGCCCAGCGCGCCGGCGGCATCATGCTGGTAGCCATCGCCCTGCTCGCCTTCTTCCTCGGCGTCTACCCGCAACCGCTGCTGGACATCCTCCAGCACAGCGGCCTGGTAGCCATCGCCGGCTAAGGTCGACAGGCAACAAAAAACCCCGCTTCGGCGGGGTTTTTCATTCGGCGGATTTATTGCCGTGAGGCGTTGCGGCTTTTCGTAGGATGGGTGCTCTGCCCTACTCTGCCGGCTTGGCTGCTTCGCCTTCACGACCGGTGAACAGATCCCACGAGGCCATGAACAGCGCCGCGATCAGCGGGCCGATGACGAAGCCGTTGAGGCCGAACAGCGACATGCCGCCGAGGGTGGAGATCAACACCACGTAGTCGGGCATCTTGGTGTCCTTGCCCACCAGGATAGGGCGCAGGATGTTGTCCACCAGGCCGATCACCACCACGCAGAACAGCGTCAGCACCACGCCCTGCCAGATCGCTCCGGTGAGCAGGAAGTAAGTCGCTACCGGCACCCAGATCAGCCCCGCGCCAATTGCCGGCAGCAGCGAGAGGAAGGCCATCAGCGTGCCCCAGAGCAACGAGCCCTGGATGCCTAGGAACCAGAAGATCAGCCCGCCCAGCGCGCCCTGGGTCGCAGCGACGGCGATGTTGCCCTTCACCGTGGCGCGGATCACCGTGGTGAACTTGGCGAACAGGTGCTGCTTGTGCTCCACGCTCAGCGGCACCGCCTGCTTGATGCGACGCCCCAGCGTCGGGCCGTCGCGCAGGAGGAAGAACAGCAGGTACAGCATGATGCCGAAGCTGATGACGAACTCGAAGGTGTTCTGGCCGATGCTGAAGGCCTTGGTGGCCACCAGTTGGCTGGCCTGCATCGCGCCCGCCGAGAGCTTTTCCTGCAGGCTGGACAGGTCCGCCAGGTCGAAGCGCTCCAGCAGCTGATGCGCCCAGCCCGGCAGCGCAGCGACTGCCTGCTGGTAGTAGGCGATGAAGTTCAGCTCACCGGACTTCAGCCGCTGGTAGACGGTCGCCCCCTCCTGCACCAGCGCGCCGGCGATGAAGGTCACCGGCAGGATCACGATCAGGAAGCAAACGGCGAGGGAAAGCAGCGCGGCGAGGTTGTTGCGCCCATTGAGCTTCACCCGCAGGCGGCGCTGCAGGGGCGCGAAGATGATCGCCAGGATGGTGCCCCAGAAGACCGCCCCGTAGAAAGGCAGCAGGATCCAGCCGAAGGCGAGCGTCACCACCAGCAGCAGGGCGAGGAACGTCCGGTATTCCAGTTTCGATTCGAACATGAGCGGGTCCATGGATGGATAAACCTGCTCATTAGTCAGCAGTTGCCCCGCCAAGTGCAACTTTCAGCGCGCGTTCCGTGCGCGCGAGCGCTCTAGAGCACCATTGCGGCCACCCAGCCGAATACCAGCAGCGGCAGGTTGTAGTGCAGGAAGGTCGGCACCACGGTGTCCCAGATATGGTTGTGCTGGCCGTCTACGTTCAGGCCCGAGGTCGGGCCGAGGGTGGAGTCCGAGGCCGGCGAGCCCGCATCGCCCAATGCGCCCGCAGTCCCCACGATGCTGACGATGGCCAGCGGGCTGAAGCCCAGGTGCACCGCCAGCGGCACGAAGATCGCTGCAATGATCGGCACCGTGGAGAACGACGAACCGATGCCCATGGTCACCAGCAGGCCCACCAGCAGCATCATGAAGGCGCCCAGCGCCTTGCTGCTGCCGATCCAGCCGGCGGCGCTGTCCACCAGGCTGGCGACCTGCCCGGTGGCGGTCATCACTGCAGCGAAACCCTGGGCGGCGATCATGATGAAGCCGATCATGGCCATCATCTTCATGCCTTCGGTGAACAGGTCGTCCGCTTCCTTCCAGCGCACCACGCCGGACAGCGAGAACACCAGAAAGCCCACCAGCGCGCCGAGGATCATCGAATCCAGCAGCAGTTGCACGGCAAAGGCCGCCGCGACCGCGACGCCCGCCACCACCAGGCTCATCCTGCTGTACGGCGTATCGACCCGCTCGGCCTGCTCGATACGTTCGAGGTCGTAGTCACGCTTGCGCCGGTAGCTGAAGAGCACCGCGATCAGCAGGCCGCAGACCATGCCCAGCGCCGGAATCAGCATGGCATGGGTAACGTTGATGCCCTGCACGTCGACGCCCGCGCGGGCCACGTTGGCCAGCAGAATCTGGTTCAGGAAGATGTTGCCGAAACCCACCGGCAGAAACATGTAGGGGGTGATCAGGCCGAAGGTGATGACGCAGGCAATCAGCCGGCGGTCGATCTGCAGGCGCGTCAGCACATAGAGCAGCGGTGGCACCAGCAGAGGGATGAAGGCGATGTGGATCGGCAGGATATTCTGCGAGGAGATCGCCACCACCAGCAGCAGGCCGACCATCATCCACTTGAAGCCATTGGAGCCATTCGCCTCGTGGCGGCCGAGCATCGCCAGGGCGCGATCGGCCAGCGCGTGCGCCATTCCGGAGCGCGCGATGGCCACGGCAAAGGCGCCGAGCATGGCGTAGGACAGCGCCACCGTCGCACCGGCGCCCAGGCCTTCGTTGAACGCCTTGAGCGTGCCGTCCATGCCCAGGCCGCCCAGCAAACCACCGGCCACCGCGCCGGCGATCAATGCGACCACCACATGCACGCGACACAGGCTCAGCACCAGCATCAGGCCAATGGCGATCAGCACCGCATTCATCTTCACCACCCCTCTCACGGATTGCCCCGCCTGTGCGCGGGCAAAAAAGGCGCGCACTCTGCCAAACCCCTGGCGGGGTGTCAAAACCTGTGTCGAATCAGGACGTTTCCGAAATCAACTGGGCGGGATTTTCACCGTAGTGCGCACGTTTTTTGCCTTAAAGTCGCCGCCCGTCGTAACGGCACGCCAGAATCGCCTGTTTTCCGGCGTTTCGCCCCGTCACGGGTCAAGAAGATGCGGGAAAGGCCGATATATCGGGCATCCCAGGGCTTAGTTCAAACAAGGATTCCCCTCCATGCTGCTGCGCCGTCTCTCCATCCAGTGGAAGATCACGTTGCTTGCCGGGCTGTGTCTGCTCGGCGTCGTCTCGCTGCTCTCCGGCCTGTCCGTCTACCGCACGCAAACCAGCACCGCGCTGGTCAAGCAATCGAGCACCGAAATGCTCGATGAGGCGGCCAAGGCCCGCCTGCAATCGCGCGGCGAAGTCCAGGCCATGCGTATCCAGCGCTACATCATGGATGCCTACCAGTACGGCAAGGGCTTCTCGCGGCAGGTACTGTTCCTGCGCGACCAGGCGCAGAAGCGCTTCCTTGACGCCTATGACCTGCGCGAAGACCTGACCCGCCAGGTGAAGACCGCGCTGGAAGGCAACCCGGAGCTGCTGGGCCTCTATGTCGCCTTCGAACCCGATGCGCTGGACGGCAAGGACAAGCTCTTCGCCGGCCAGGGCGAGCTGGGCAGTAACGACGCTGGACGCTTCTCCATCTACTGGTCGCAGGCCACCCCGGGCCACCTGGAATCCGAAGCCATGGCCGAGTCGCTGCTGCAGGACACCAGCCCCGGCCCGAGCGGCAGCGCCTACAACGCCTGGTTCACCTGCCCCAAGACCACCGGCCAGCCCTGCGTACTTGACCCGTACTTCGACGACGTCGGCAACAAGCGCATGCTGATGACCAGCATCGCCTTCCCGCTGGAACTGGACGGCAAGGTCATCGGCGTCATGGGCCTGGACATCAGCATGGAGAAGCTGCAGGAAATCAGCGTCGAAGGCAGCCAGGAGCTGTACGACGGCCAAGGTCGCGTCAGCATCGTCAGCGCCGCTGGCCTGCTCGCCGGGCACAGCGCGGACGCCTCCAAACTGAGCAAGAACCTCAAGGAGGTCTACCCCAACCAGGGCGCCGACCTGCTGCAGGCCATCGCCGCCAACCATGAGCAGGTGTTCCGCCAGGACGACCAGCTGCGCGTGGTCGAGCCGCTGCAACCGATCCCCGGCTCCAAGCCCTGGGGCGTGCTGCTGGAAGTCCCGCAAAATGTCCTGCTCGGCCCGGCCATCGAGTTGCAGAACGAACTGGACAACCAGCGCGTGCAAGGCACCGTCTCGCAACTCGGCTTCGGCCTGGTTGCCATCCTGATCGGCCTGTTCGCCATGTGGCTCACCGCCCGCGGTGTGACCCGGCCGATCCTCAACGTCGCCGCCATGCTGCGCAACATTGCCAGCGGCGAAGGCGACCTGACCAAACGCCTGGACTACAGCGGCAAGGACGAGCTGGGTGAACTGGCCGGCTGGTTCAACCGCTTCCTCGACAAGCTGCAGCCGATCATCCGCGACGTGAAGTCCTCGGTGCAGGACGCCCGCGCCACTGCCGACCAATCCTCGGAAATCGCCAGCCAGACCAGCGCCGGCATGCAGCAGCAATTCCGCGAAGTCGACCAGGTAGCCACAGCCTCCCAGGAAATGAGCGCCACCGCCCATGACGTCGCCAACAGCGCCGCCATGGCCGCCGATGCCGCCCGTGGCGCCGACGGCGCGACCCGCGATGGCTTGAGCGTGATCGACAACACCACCCGCCTGATCGACGAACTGGCCAGCGACATGAGCAGCGCCATGAGCCAGGTGGAAGGGCTGGCGGCGAGCAGCGAGCAGATCGGCTCGGTGCTGGAAGTGATCCGCGGCATCGCCGAGCAAACCAACCTGCTGGCGCTCAATGCCGCCATCGAAGCGGCCCGCGCCGGTGAGGCCGGGCGCGGCTTCGCGGTGGTCGCCGACGAGGTACGCAACCTCGCCAAGCGCACCCAGGATTCGGTAGAGGAAATCCGCCAGGTCATCGAAGGCCTGCAGAACGGCACCCGCGAGGTAGTCGGCGCCATGAACAACAGCCACCGCCAGGCGCAGGACAGCGTGAACCAGGTCGAACAGGCCGTGGCCGCGCTGAAGCGCATTGGCGACGCCGTGGGTGTGATCACCGACATGAACCTGCAGATCGCCAGCGCCGCCGAGGAACAGAGCGCAGTGGCCGAGGAGATCAATCGCAACGTCGCTGGCATCCGTGACGTCACCGAATCGCTGTCCAGCCAGGCGCAGGAATCGGCGCAGGTCAGCCAGTCGCTGAACAAGCTGGCGAACCATCAGCAGGGGCTGATGGATCAGTTCCGCGTTTGATGCCGACCTTCAGTGCTCGGGCTTTTCCCTCACCCCAACCCTCTCCCAGAGGGAGAGGGGGCAGCCCGTAGCGCTCGGTAAGCTTGTCGTTCTTACCGCACCATTTGCTAACCAGCTAACGCTGACCTCCCATAGCACCCCGAACGGTCCCCTCTCCCTCCGGAGCGGGGCGCGCAGCCAGGGCTAGGGTGAGGGCCAGCCCAGCGCCGAATCACCCTCGCAGGAACAAACCCACGCCCGCGCCCCTCCGGCAACGCCGGCGCCAGGATCAAACCACCCGCCGCGGCAATTCCACCGCCACCCGCAACCCGCCCAGCTCGCTGCTTTCCAGGGTCAGGCCACCACCGCAGGCCGCCGCGATATCCCGCGCGATACCCAAGCCCAGGCCGTGCCCGGCCACCTGCTCATCCAGCCGCGTGCCACGCTCCAGCACGCTGTCACGCTGGTCCTCGGCAATGCCGGGGCCATCGTCATCAACGCTCAACCGGTAGGTATCGGCGCCCTTCTCAACCGTCAGGCGAACCTGGGCATCGGCCCATTTGCAGGCGTTATCCAGCAGGTTGCCGAGCATCTCCAGCAGGTCCTCCCGGTCATACGGCAGGCGCGTCGCGGGCGGCGCCTGCCAGTCGATGGCGAGGTGGTCGCCATGGATGAGCTTGAGCATGTCGCACAGGCTTGGCAGCTCCGCATCGCAATCGAAGTGGGCGCCGGGCAATGCCTCGCCCACCAGCCGCGCGCGTCCCAGCTCGCGGGCCAGGCGCTGCTCGATCTGCTCCAGCTGCTCCTGCAACACACGCCGTAGCTCGGGGTGCTCGCGCAGCTCCTCGCGCTCGGCCAGGCTGATCAGCACGGCCAGCGGCGTCTTCAAGGCATGGCCGAGATTGCCCAGCGCATTGCGCGAGCGGCGCAAGGTGTCCTCGGTGTGCTGCAGCAGATGGTTGGTCTGCTCCACCAGCGGCTCCAGCTCGCGCGGTACCTGGCGATCCAGCTGGCTGCGCTGACCCTCCTGCAACTGCGCGATCTGCTGGCGCACGCGCTCCAGCGGGCGCAGCGCGCGGCGCACGGCGAAGCTCTGGAACACCAGGATCAGCAGCAGCGCCAGCGCACCGGCCCCCAGGCCGATATTGCGCAGGCGGTTGAAGCTTTTGAGGACGGGTGTGTAATCCTGCGCGACGACAATGTTGAGCTTCTTGCCGTAGCGCTTGTAGTCGCCGCGGAAGACCAGCAGGCGCTGACCCTCCGGGCCTTTTTCCAGCTTGCTGGCCAGGCCCTTGTGCGACGGCAGCTTCAGCTCGTTGTCCCACAGCGAGCGCGAACGCCAGGTCTGGTCATCGAAGCGGATCACGAAGTAGCGCCCGGAGAACAGCCGCTCATAGGTGGCGTCGACCCGCTGTCCGTCCAGCTGCAGCCCTGCCGGGCCACGGGTGATACCCACCAGCAGGCTTTCCGCCTCGTCCTGCAGGCCGTTCACCAAGTAACGGCGCAAACCCTGGTCGAACAGCCAGAGACCCGCCTGGGCCAACGCCAGGCCGACCACCACCAGCACCACGCCAAGCCCAAGTCCGAGCCGGCGCTGGATCGACATCAACGGCCGACTCCGTTGCCGGTGAAGCGGTAGCCCTGGCCCCGGCGGGTTTCGATGATCTCGCGGCCGAGCTTGCGCCGCAGGTGGTTGATATGCACCTCGATGACGTTGGAATCGCGCTCGGTCTCGCCGTCATACAGGTGCTCGGCCAGGTGCGATTTCGATAGCAACTGGCCGGGGTGCAGCATGAAATAGCGCAACAGACGGAACTCGGCGGACGTCAGGTCGACCTCCTTGCCGCCCTGCTGCACGCACTGGCGCGACTCGTCGAGGCTCAGGCCGGCGACTTCCAGCTGGCTCTGGTTGGCCAACCCACGGGCACGACGCAGCAGTGCCTGGATGCGCAGCAACAGTTCCTCGGGATGGAACGGCTTGGTCAGGTAATCGTCGGCACCGGCCTTCAGGCCATCGATGCGCTCAGCCCAGGAGCCGCGTGCGGTGAGGATCAGCACCGGTATCGAAAGCCCCATGCCGCGCCACTCCTGCAGCACTTCCAGGCCGGGACGGCCCGGCAGGCCGAGGTCGAGGATCACCAGGTCGTACGGTTCGCTGGCTCCCTGTACGGCGGCGTCGCGGCCGTCGGCCAGCCAGTCCACCGCGTAGCCCTGGCGGGTCAGGGTCGCCAGCAGCTCATCGGCCAGGGGTACGTGGTCTTCCACCAGCAGCAGGCGCATCAGTCGTCTTCCTTATCCTTGAGGATGCGGCCGTCGCGGGCATCCAGTTCCAGTTCGCGCACCACGCCTTCGGTGGTCAGCAGTTCCACCTCGTAGATGTAGGTGTCGTGCTCCTTCTCCAGCTCGGCTTCGAGCAGGCGCGAGCCGGGGTAGCGGCTCAGCGCGGCGGGGAGGATTTCCTCGAAGGGACGGATCACCCCTTCCTTGCTCAGGCGCAGGGCTTCGTCCTGGCTCAGGTCATGGGCCTGCGCGACGCCAGCGATGGCGGCAAGCGCCAGGCCGAGCAGCGCCACGCGCGGCAGAACGGTCTTCATCAGTCATCCTGGTGATCGGTGAGGACTTCGCCGGTGACCGCATCCAGTTCGACATCCCACTTCACGCCCTGGGCGTCCTTGAGGTCGACCTTGTAGAGATAGCGGCCATGTTCCAGCTCGAGCTCGCTATCGTACACCGAACCACCGACATGCTTGGCCAGCGCAGTGCGGTTGAGCTCCTCGAAGTTGCGGATGGTGCCGGCATCGCGCAGGCGCAGCGCCTCGTCCGGGCCGATGTCGTGGGCCGTGGCAGCGCCCGCACCCAGCAGCAGGGCGGAGAGCGCGGTCAGGATCAGCAGCCATTTCATGAGCGTACCTCGTCAGAATCTTCTTATCTCCAGACTAAGGCGAAGGACTTAATTCAAGCTGAATCGGCAAGGATCATTCACCTGGTGAAGTATCCTTGCTCCCTGCGTACAGGCTCTATAATCGCGGCCTGCCAAAGCGAGGCCCGCATGACCGCCATCCAGATCAAGACCCCCGCCCTCACCCTCAAGGCCGGAAGCCGCGCGCTCCAGCGCATCCGCGAACAGGGGCTGGCCCCTGCCGATGTAGGCATCCTCCCCGGCGCCGCTGGCGGCCCGAAGGCGCTGGGCATCCAGGGCCTGGACCTCGCCCTGTTCGGTGAATGGCTGCCGCGCGCACCGCGCGAACGCTCGCTGATCGGCGCCTCCATCGGTTCCTGGCGCTTCGCCAGCGCCTGCCTGCCCGACCCGGCCGTCGGCATCCGCCGCCTCGGCGAGCTCTACACCCAACAACGTTTCGCCCGCAACGCGAGCATCAGCGACGTATCGAAAAGCTGCGCGAAGATGCTCGACGACCTGCTCGATGGCCACGATGCCAGCGTGCTGGACAACCCCTGGTACCGCCTCAACGTCGTGGTGGTGAAGAGCCACGGTCGCCTCGCGCAGGACGGCAAGGCCAACCTCGGCCTGGGCCTGGGCGCGGTGATCCGCGACAACCTGGTCGGCCGCCGCCACCTGCACCGGCACTTCGAGCGTCTGATCATCCACGACGCCCGCCGCGCACCACCGCTGGAGGCGCTGTCGGACTTCCCCTCGCGCTACCTGCACCTGGACCTGGCCAACCTGCGCCATGCCCTGCTCGCCTCCGGCTCCATTCCGATGGTCATGGAAGGCGTGCGCGACATCCCCGGCGCCGGCCCCGGCACCTACCGCGACGGCGGGCTGCTGGACTACCACCTGGACCTGCCCTACCAACCCGAGGGCGTGGTGCTCTACCCGCACTTCACCGACAAGGTCATCCCCGGCTGGTTCGACAAGGGCCTGCCCTGGCGCCGCGGCGACGCCGGCCGCCTGCAGGACGTGCTGCTGCTGGCGCCGTCGAAGGACTACCTGGCACTCCTGCCGCACAACAAGCTGCCGGACCGCAAGGACTTCCACCGCTACCTGGGCGACGACGCGGGCCGCGAGCGCTACTGGCGCAAGGCAATGGATGAAAGCCGGCGGATGGGTGACGAGTTCCTTGAACTGGTAGACAACGGGCGCCTCGGCGAACGGCTGCAGCCGCTGACATAATCAGCGGCTTCACGCCTACAGCAAGGAATCGCCATGCCGCACTCTCGAAAGCTTCGCTCGCTTCTGGGCGCTCTCCTGCTCATCTGCATGGGCGCGCAGGCCGCAGTCGATGCCAAGGCGCAGCGGGAAATCACCCAGTTGCTGGACTTCGTCGAGCACAGCGGCTGCCAGTTCATCCGTAACGGCAGCGAGTACCCGGCCGCCGAAGCACGCGCGCACCTGCAGAAGAAGTTGGATTACCTGGAAAACAAGGACATGGTGAGCAGCGCAGAAGACTTCATCGAGCGCGCCGCGACCAAGAGCAGCATGAGCGGCCAGCGCTATCAGGTGGATTGCCCGGCGGGCAAGCAGGACTCCAGCGCCTGGCTGAATGACGAGCTCAAGCGGCTACGCCAGCCTCAGTGAAGCTTTCCCGCAAATGCGTAGCAGCGGACTGCGTCCACGGCGGCCCCCAGGCCGCTCAGGTCCGTAGGGCGCATAACCCGGAACGGGTTATCCGTCGATGGGCCCGCGGCGGATAACGCTGGCGCGTTATCCGCCCTACGACCTGTAGGAGCGGGCCATGCCCGCGAACCGCCGCCGAAGACGGCGTTACCGCAACACTCCGATCAGCCCGGCTGCCCATCCAGCCGCGGCTTCCAGAACATCGGACCGTAGTGCCAGGCGAACATCAGGAACGCCACCACCCAGCACGCTGCCGCGATGCTCAGGCCTTCCAGCGGCCACCACATCACCAGCAGCACCCGCGCGACGACACCCAGGTTGAGCAGCGCGAAGGCCCAGGACATCACCTTCGGTGGTTGCAGCGGGCGACCGGTGTGGCCAAGGCTCACCCGCGCGACCATCGCCAGGATCAGCCCGCCGACGCCACCCACGGTGAGCGCGTGGATTGCCAGGCTCACGTTGAAGCTCGGCGAGAAGTTCCACAGCGCCATGCCTGCCGGGGCCAGCATCATCCACAGATAGGCCAGGTGCAGCGACCAGAGCAGCGGCACGCCCCAGTAGTCCTTGTCGTACCAGCGCCACAGACGGACCAGGTGCCCCACCGCCAGCGCGGCGAACAGCAGGCCCACCAGCGGGTGCGGCGTCAGGCCGATGCCGACTGCGCTCAGCACCGCCACCAGCATGGTGCCGCCCAGCAG
Source organism: Pseudomonas sp. PDM19 (assembly GCF_014852215.1). Classification (NCBI taxonomy): domain Bacteria; kingdom Pseudomonadati; phylum Pseudomonadota; class Gammaproteobacteria; order Pseudomonadales; family Pseudomonadaceae; genus Pseudomonas; species Pseudomonas sp. PDM19. The sequence continues at coordinate 1,519,089 of NZ_JACVBG010000001.1, forward strand.
CGAATTGTCCAGCCAGTTCCAGGCCGGCACCTGGGCGGTGCGGCCCAGCCCGCGCTGGGTGAAGAAGGGAATCACGCGGCCGCCGATCAGGCCCATCAGCGCCGCCACCAGCCATAGCGCACCCAGCGCGCCACCGCGCTGCCAGGCATCGTTGCCGGTCCAGACGCCGGCCATCACCAGCGCGTCGGCGAGTGTCAGCAGGCTCAGCACCGCGATGATCGGATAGTTACGCTTCTGCCGGACCTGCCACAGGCTGCGGCCGATGAAGAAGGCCAGCGCCGGCATGAACGCCAGCTCGAGCACGGTGACCAGCCACAGCGGCGCACCCACGAGCCAGCCAACCCGCGCCGCGAGCCAGACCAGCGACAACACCATCAGCGGCTTGCCGCTGACACCGGGGCGGCCGGTCCAGGTCTGCACCGCGGTCAGCAGGAAGCCGGCGATGATCGCCGCCGCGAAGCCGAAGAGCATTTCATGACGGTGCCAGGCCAGCCAGCCGCCCAGCGGTTGCCAGGCCGGCAGCACACCGAGCAGTACCGCCGCCCAGGCCGCGATGGCGATCAGCGCGAACACCGCGCCACCGAGGAAGAACGGGCGGAAGCCCAGGCGCCACAGGGGCGGTATGGTCAACAGCGCTTTTCGATCAACCAGTAACACAGCAAGCCTCCCAGCCTTCCTTGCGCATCTGATGTTGGGCTACCAGCCGCAGCACATAGCCCAGCTTCAATAGTGTCGGGCCGAGGATGGTGAAGGCATGCGCTGCGACAATGCTTTGCAGGTTCAGATGGCCATCGACGAAATAGGCTCCCACGATTCCCAGCAGCAGTAATACGAGCCCGCCGGTCAGCAGTGACCAGGACATCGACAGATTGCGTTGCGGGCAGGCGAACAGACTTTCCATCACACACCTCCTCGGGTTGCGCCGGCCCGCCATCGGGCCGGCGCTCAGGTTCAGGCCTCCAGCGCGCTGGCCGGGCCGAAGAACTCGTAGTGGGACTGTTGCTCGGGCACGCCGATATCACGCAGGTGGCGCTTCACCTGGGCCATGAACGGCTTGGGACCGAGGAAGTAGGCGTCCAGGTCGCGGTCTTCCGGCAGCCAGTCCGCCAGCAGCTCGCGGCTGAGGAAGCCTTCGACGTGGGACGCGTCCTGCGCGCGCGGCTCGCTGTAGCAGAAGTAATGCTTGAGCTGCGGATGCTCGTCGGATTGCGCCTCGACCCATTCGCGGAACGCATGCACGCCACCGTGGCGGGCGCAGTGGATGAAGTGCACTTCACGCCCGGACTCCAGCGCCGGCTTGAGCATCGCCAGCGCCGGGGTGATGCCCACGCCGGCGGTGATCAGGGCCAGCGGCTTGTCGCCACCGCGCAGGACGAAATCGCCCGCCGGCGGGAACAGGTCCAGCTCGTCGCCCACGCTCAGGCGATCGTGCAGATAGTTGGACGCCTTGCCTTCGGGTTCACGCTTCACGCTGATGCGGTACTCACGGCCGTTCGGCGCGTCGGACAGCGAGTAGGTGCGACGCACTTCCTCGCCATCGATCTCCAGGGACAGGCCGATGTACTGGCCGGGCTGGAAGTCCAGCAGCGGCTCGCCATCCAGCGCCTGGAAGTAGAAGGAGGTGATTTCCTCGCTCTCGGCTTCCTTGCGGGCAATGCGGAAGCGCCGCGCGCCACGCCAGCCGCCATGTTGCTCGGCGTTCTGCTGGTACACCGACTCTTCGGCGCCGATCAGGATGTCGGCCAGCTGGCCGTAGGCGGCGGCCCAGGCGTCGATCACGGCCTGGGTGGCGATCTCCTCGCCCAGCACTTCGCGGATCGCCCGCAGCAGGCAGCTGCCAACGATCGGGTAATGTTCCGGCTGGATCTGCAGGGCAACGTGCTTGTTGACGATCTTCGCCACCAGCGGGCCGAGCTGCTCCAGCTCATCGATGTGGCGGGCGTACATCAGCACGCCGTTGGCCAGCGCACGGGGCTGGTCGCCGGAAGCCTGGTGCGCCTGGTTGAACAGCGGACGAACTTCCGGGTACTCGCTGAGCATCATCTTGTAGAAGTGCTGGGTCAGGGTCTCTCCGCCGGTCTCCAGCAGCGGGACAGTGGCCTTGACCAGGGTACGGTGTTCGTTGGACAGCATGTGGATCTCCTCGGGTTGGCCAGGCAATGAGTGGGTGCGCCTGAGCTTTCTGACTGAGGTACTTCAGGAAGCGTGCCAATCCCGCAGGCCGCTGCTTCAGGGACTTTCGCCTGAAAATGAGTCATAATGACCACGCAAATACCAGGTCAAAACGACTCCAAAGAGGTCAATATGACTCGCAACCCTCTTCTGGCCACCCTGCTTCCGCTGGTTGCCGACCTGTCCCGCGAGCTGCCGGAAAGCGAACGCTATCGCCGCCTGCTGGAAGCCCTGCGCGGTCTGCTGCCTTGCGATGCCACCGCCCTGCTGCGCCTGGAAGGCGACCAACTGGTGCCGCTGGCCGTCGATGGCCTGAGCCAGGACACCCTCGGTCGCCGCTTCAAGATCAGCGAGCATCCGCGCCTGCGCGCCCTCATCGAGCACCCCGGCCCGACCCATTTCGCCGCCGACTGCGGCCTGCCGGACCCCTATGACGGGCTGGTGGAGGGCTTGCACGGCCACCTGGAAGTCCACGACTGCCTCGGCTGCCCGCTGCTGGTGGACGAGCAGCCCTGGGGCCTGCTGACCCTGGACGCACTGGACCCCGAGCGCTTCTCCACTGGCGACCTGGACAACCTGGAAGCCTTCGCCAGCCTCGCCTCCGCCACGGTGAAGGCCAACCAGCGCATGACCGACCTGGCCCAGCGCGCCGAGCACGAGCAGCAGCGCGCCGACGCCTACCAGCGCGCCTCCGGCGACCAGCCCAGGGAGCTGATCGGCCAGAGCAAGTCGCACCAGGCGCTGATGAATGAAATCCAGGTGGTGGCCGGCAGCGACCTGAGCGTGCTGATCACTGGCGAAACCGGCGTCGGCAAGGAACTGGTCGCGCAGTCGATCCACGCCAATTCGCTGCGCCGCACCGAGCCGCTGATCAGCCTGAACTGCGCGGCGCTGCCGGAAACCCTGGTGGAAAGCGAACTCTTCGGCCACGTCCGCGGCGCCTTCTCCGGCGCCGTGGGCGAGCGTCGCGGCAAGTTCGAACTGGCCGACGGCGGCACCCTGTTCCTCGACGAAGTGGGCGAGCTGCCGCTGGCGATCCAGGCCAAGCTGCTGCGCGTGCTGCAGAGCGGCCAGTTGCAGCGCCTGGGCTCGGACCGCGAGCACCATGTGGACGTGCGCCTGATCGCCGCCACCAACCGTGACCTCGCCGAGGAGGTCCGCGCTGGCCGTTTCCGCGCCGACCTCTACCACCGCCTGAGCGTCTATCCGCTGCGCGTTCCGCCCCTGCGCGAGCGCGGCAACGACGTGTTGCTGCTGGCCGGCTACTTCCTCGAACAGAACCGCCCGCGCCTGGGCCTGCGCAGCCTGCGCCTGACCCGCGAAGCCCAGGCCGCGCTGGTCGATTACGCCTGGCCGGGCAACGTGCGCGAGCTGGAACACCTGATCGGCCGCGCCTCGCTCAAAGCCCTGGCGAACCACTCGCAGCGCTCGCGCATCCTCAGCCTGGGTGTCGACGACCTCACTCTGAACGCCCTGCACAAAGGTGCATCTGAGGCCAGTGCGAGCAAAGGCGACAATGCCCTCGGCGAGGAGCTGGCGGGCGAGCTTCGCCCGGCAGTGGACGCCCTCCAGCGCCGGATGATCAGCCAGAGCCTGGAGCGCCACGAAGGCAACTGGGCAGCCGTGGCGCGCGAGATGGGGCTGGACCGCGCCAACCTCAATCGCCTGGCGAAACGCCTGGCGATCAAGTGAGCCGCTGGCCGGATCGGCCGGCCCGGAGGGTGCGATGGTGATAGACTGTGCGCCCATTTTCCGGCCGGCCCGTTCCAGGGCCGGCGATCGTCACAGAGCACGCTACTTTGGAACTGTTCAAGGAATTCACCTTCGAGTCCGCCCACCGCCTGCCCCATGTTCCCGCCGGGCACCAGTGCGGACGTCTGCATGGCCACTCCTTCCGGGCCGCCATCTACATCGAGGGCGAGGTCGATCCGCATACCGGCTGGATTCGTGATTTCGCCGAGATCAAGCAGATCTTCAAGCCGATCTACGACCAACTCGACCACAACTACCTGAACGACATCCCCGGCCTGGAAAACCCCACCAGCGAAAACCTCTGCCGCTGGATCTGGCAACAGCTCAAGCCGCTGCTGCCGGAGCTGTCCAAGGTGCGCGTGCACGAGACCTGCACCAGCGGTTGCGAATACCGCGGCGACTGATGCGCCCCACGCCATGAAAAAGGGCCGGCCATTGCCGGCCTTTTTCATTTCGGCGCGCCAGGCCTCAGAACAACCCCATCTGGCGGTCGACCAGCGCGCTGAAGTCATCGTCCACGAAGGGCAGGATGGCGTCGGCGATGGGCTGCAGTTGCCGGCTGACGTAGTGGTCGTAATCGATCGGCGAGCTGAGCGTTTCCAGCGGCTCCGGGCCGTTGACCGTGATCACGTAGCTGATCCAGCCACCGCGCTGGTATTGGCGCGGGCGGCCCTGGCGCTCGTTGTAGTCGTCGGCGATACGCGCGGCGCGCACGTGGGGCGGCACGTTGCGTTCGTAGTCGCCGAGCTGGCGACGCAGGCGCTTGCGGAAGATCAGCAGGTCATCCTGCTCGCCCGCCAGCGTGCGGTTCACGTAGTCGCGGACGTAGTCCCGGTATGGCTGGCGCTGGAAGATGCGCAGGTACAGCTCCTGCTGAAACTGCTGGGCCAGTGGCGACCAGTCGGTGCGCACCGTTTCTAGGCCCTTGAAGACCATCTCGTCGCTGCCGTCATCACGTCGCACCAGGCCCGCGTAGCGCTTCTTGCTGCCCTCTTCGGCGCCACGGATGGTCGGCATCAGGAAGCGCCGGAAGTGCCGTTCGAACTGGATTTCCAGCGCGCTCTCCAGCCCGTACTCCTCGCGCAGGTGGTCACCCCACCACTGGTTGACGTGACGCACCAGCGCGTGGCCGATCTCGGCGGCGGCTTCCTCGTCGTGGGCGCGACCCAGCCAGACGAAGGTGGAGTCGGTGTCGCCATAGATCACCCGGTGCCCCTGCCCTTCGATCAGCTCGCGGGTGCGCCGCATGATCTCGTGGCCGCGCATGGTGATGGACGAGGCCAGGCGCGGGTCGAAGAAACGGCAGCCGCTGGAGCCAAGCACGCCGTAGAAGGCGTTCATGATGATTTTCAATGCCTGGGACAGGGGCGCATTGCCGTCGCGCTTGGCGGCGTCGCGACCCTGCCAGACGCGCTCGACAATGGCCGGCAGGCAGTGCTGCGTGCGCGAGAAACGCCCGCCACGGAAGCCGGGAATCGACGCCTCGTCCGAAGGGTCGCTCAGGCCCTCCACCAACCCCACCGGGTCGATCAGGAAGGTACGGATGATCGACGGATACAGGCTCTTGTAGTCCAGCACCAGCACCGACTCGTAGAGCCCCGGGCGCGAATCCATGACGAAGCCGCCAGGGCTGGCTTCCGGTGCCTTGCCACCGAGGTTCGGCGCCACGTAGCCCAGCCGGTGCATCGGCGGCAGGTACAGGTGGGTGAAGGCCGCCACCGAGCCGCCGCTGCGGTCCGCCGGCAGACCGGTGACGCTGGCGCGCTCGAGCAGGAAGTCGAGGATGCGGGTCTTGTCGAAGATGCGCGTGACCAGCTCGCAGTCCTTGAGGTTGTATTTCGCCAGTGCCGGCTTGTCCTCGGCGAAGCGGCGGTCGATCTCGGCCATGCGGTCGTAGGGGTTGTCGATGGACTTGCCCTCGCCCAGCAGCTGCTGCGAGACGCTCTCCAGGCTGAACGACGGGAAGCTCCAGAACGCCGAACGCAGCGCCTCGATGCCGTCGATGATCAGCCGCCCCGCCGCCGCCGCGAAGTAGTGGTTGCTGGAGGCGTGCTGCCGCCAGCCCATCTCGTCGCCACCGCGCCCCAGGCGCAGGGGAATCTCCAGGCGCTTGGCGTGCTCCTGCAGCACGCGCAGGTCGAACTGCACCAGGTTCCAGCCGATGATCGCATCGGGGTCGTGCTCCGCCAGCCACTGGTTCAGGCGCTCCAGCAGCTGCGCGCGGCTGTCGCAGTACTCCAGCTCGAAATCGCGCTCGCCATCGACACCGTTGGCCGGGCCGAGCATGTACACCTGGCGCTGGCCGCAGCCTTCCACGGCGATGGAATAGAGGTCGCCACGGATGTTGGTTTCGATGTCCAGCGAGGCCAGCTTCAGCTTTGGCCGGTACTCCGGCGCCGGCCGCAGTTGCGCGGTGACGGTGCTGCCGCCCTCGCCCGGCTCGCCGCTGAAGGTGACCGGGGCGGTGATGAAGCGCTCCATCAGGTAGCGCTCGGGTGGGCGGATGTCCGCTTCGAACACCTCGACTCCAGCCTCGCGCAGGCGCTTTTCCAGGTTCATCAGTTGGCGATGCTGCTGGCAGTAAAGGCCCAGCACCGGGCGTTGCTGGAAGTCGCGCAGACCCAGCGGGCGCAGTTCGGCGCCGCGCTCGCCGGCCAGCCGCTTCTCGGCGCGGGCGCGCTGTTCGGCCGGCACGAAGGCTACCGACGTCTGCGGCGGCAGCAGCACGTGCCGGGGCCCGTCATCGGTGGCCAGCCAGAAACCCACCTCGGTGCCTTCGGGCGTATCCCGCCAATGTCGCGTCAGGACGAAACCCTGCCTTGCCTCCACGCTCTAACCACCCGTCAGTCGATTCATGCCGACATTCTACCGGTCCGCCTGAGGATTCGTTGCAAGGCATGTAAATCCGACCGATGCGTTTGACGCACGCCCCGCGTCTGCCCAAGCTAGCGGGCTTTCGTTTGCCTGCCAGGACTCGCCCGTGACCGATTCGTCCCGCCACTGGACCCGCCCTCTCCTCGCCACCCTGTGTTTTGCCACCCTGCTTTCCGGCTGCGGCCTGTTCGGCGAAAAGCCCGAAGAAGCCCAGGCGCCCACCTACTCCAAGGCCGACTGGTCGGACCTGCCGCAGACCGCCGACACCGATGTGCTGCAAGGTTTCATCGCCTGGCGCTCGGCCTGTGCGGTGCGCCTCAAGAAGGATGACATCTGGGCCGCGACCTGCGCCGACGCCGCCAGCGTACCGGCCTCCGCCCCGGCGATCCGCCAGTTCATGCAGGCGCACCTGCAGCCCTACCAGCTTCGTTCCGGCGAAGGCAGCAAGAATGGCCTGATCACCGGCTACTACGAGCCCGTCTACCGCGGCAGCCAGCAGCGCGACGCCAAGCACACCGTACCGGTCTACGGCGTACCGAAGGACCTGATCACCGTGGCGCTGGACAGCGTCTACCCGGAACTCAAGGGCAAGCGCCTGCGCGGCAAACTCGAAGGCAACACCCTGGTGCCCTACGCCGACGCCGCCGGCATCCGCCGCGATGGCGTCAATGCTCCCGTGCTCGCCTGGCTACCCGACCCGATGGACCTGCAGTTCCTGCAGATTCAGGGCTCCGGCCGCGTGGAGCTCGCCTCCGGACGCCAGCTGCGCCTGGGCTACGCGGACCAGAACGGTCGGCCGTACAAGCCGGTAGGCCGCTGGCTGGTGGAACAGGGGGAGCTGAGCAAGGAAGAGGTCAGCATGGCGCGCATCCGCGATTGGGCGCGCGCGCACCCGCAGCGCGTCGACGAGCTGCTGGCGAGCAACCCCAGCTACGTGTTCTTCAGCCAGCGCCCGGACAGTAACGAGGGCCCGCGCGGCTCGCTGAACGTGCCGCTGACGCCCGGCTACAGCGTGGCCATCGACCGCAAGGTCATCCCGCTGGGCAGCCTGATGTGGCTTTCCACCACTCGCCCGGACGGCGCGCCAGTCGTGCGCCCGGTAGCTGCCCAGGACACCGGCGGCGCCATCGTCGGCGAAGTGCGCGCGGACCTGTTCTGGGGCACTGGCGACGCTGCCGGCGAGCTGGCCGGGCACATGAAGCAGGACGGCCAGCTGTGGCTGCTGTGGCCCAAGGACAAGGCGCTGCCGGGAGCCTGAATCGAATTGCACATGAAGGTATCGGACAATTCATTCAGAGGTAATTCCTACTCGTCCTACAGAGCTCTCTGAATCATCGGCAGCACCGCACACCGGAAAATGGCCGGCGAATCCAGGCACTCCCTGGTTTCGCCGACTCTCTATCCGAACGCAGTGACCGCCATGAAGAAAAACCAGCCTCCCCTTCGCTCGCAGCGCCAGCACCGTGGCTGGCCGCTGGACTACGACGTGCTCTGCTGGATCGGCGCCATCGCCCTGATCCTGCTGTTCTTCGGCGTCGATCAGTTCTTCGTGTCGAAGCTGCCGGGCACCGGTGTCATCGAGCACCAGCGCTACGTTCCCCAGCGTGTCGACCTGCCCGCCGCCCAGGCGCTGGCAACAGTGAACCATAACCGCCAGTAAGCGCTTCAGTTGCCCTGGCGGAACTGCCCCGGCGTCATCCCGCTCCAGCGTCGGAAGGCCTTGGCGAAAGCGCTCTCATCGGAGAAACCCAGGCGCTCGGCCACCTCGCCCAGCCGCGACGAATCGCGCAGCAGCTGCTCGGCCATGGTGTACAACACCTGCTCGCGCAGCAGCTTGAAGCTGGTGCCCTCGTCGGCCAGCTTGCGATTGAGATGACGGCCACTGAGTTCCAGCTGATCGGCCACCTTCTCCTTGCCCCAGCGCGGGTTCTGCCGCAGCAGTTGCTGCACGCGCGCGGCGAGGCTCTGCGCGCCCAGGCGCTCCAGCTGCGCATCGGCCAGCGCACGCAGGTGCTCGCGCATCAGCGCATTGGCCTGGATCAGCGGCACGTCGAGATCGGCCAGGGCGAAGCTCAGCGCGTTCTCGGTGCAGGAAAAATCCACCGGGCACTCCAGCAACCCGACGTAACGTGAAGGCTCGCCCCGTGCGGCATGGCTCAAAGCCAGGCGCTGCGGCCTGACACGGTCGCCAGTGATCCAGCGCGTCAGGTGCACCAGGCTGGCCAATGCGGCCTCCACCCGCTCCTCGCGGCGTACGCTGTAGCTGGGGCGATAGACCAGCCGCACCTGCGTAGCGTCCTGCTCACTCTGGAACTCGCTGCCCTCGGCAATGATCGGGTAGTACTCGAGCAAGGCGTCCAGCGCCTCGCCGTAATGCTCGCAGCTCATCAGCAGCGCGCCGACCATGTCCAGGTGCCCGACCTGCAGGGCGCTGCCCAGGTGCAGGCCCAGCAGCGGGTCGCCGGAGGCGGCGCAGAGGGCTTCCCAGAAGGCGTCCTGGCGCTGCAAGGGGATGCGCGGTTCGAGGCTGGCGGCCTGCAGATCGGCAGGCACCGGCAGCCCCAGGCGCTGCGCGGCCTGCAGGATGCCCTGGGCGTAATGGACGGTAATGGTGTGCGGCATGGTCCCGAATTAACCGGCGAAGGTCCCGATTGAGCCGTTACCGGGCGGTAACGCTCCCCTATGCTTGCCAATTACAACGATAAATACAAACAAGAGTCGCCTTGCATGCTGATTGAAACCGGAGCCGCGCCCGTGCCGCCGGCTACTGCCCGTTCGCCATTCCCCGCCCACCTGCTGCGGGAGAACGGCGATGCCTGAAGTCCATCTCGAATTCTCCGGCGGTTCGATGATCGCGTTGAACGCCATCATCGCCCTGATGATGTTCGGTGTATCGCTGGAACTGCGCCGCGACGACTTCGCCCGCATCCTGCGCCAGCCCAAGGCGCCGGTGATCGGCATGCTCGTGCAGTTCCTGCTGCTGCCCGCCGCCACCTGCCTGCTGACCATCGCCCTGCCGATCGACCCGGAACTGGCGCTGGGGATGATCCTGGTCGCCACCTGCCCCAGCGGCACCTTCTCCAACATCATGACCTGGATGGCCCGCGGCAACGTCGCGGTGTCGGCCAGCGTCACTGCCGTATCGGGGCTGAGCGCGGGCATCTTCACGCCGCTGAACTTCGCCCTCTACGCGGGGCTGAACCCAGCGACCCGCGACCGCCTCACGCAGATCCACATCGACCCGCTGGAACTGGTGGGCGTCGTGGTGCTGGTGCTGATCCTGCCGATGCTGCTGGGCATGGCCCTGGGCCGGCACAAACCGCAGCTCGCGCAGCGCCTGGAGAAGCCGCTGCGGCAGTTGTCGCTCCTGGTGATGCTCGGCTTCGTCGGCATGGCCTTCGCCAAGAACTTCCAGCAGTTCATGGGCTACTTCCACCTGTTCTTCTGGCTGGTGCTGCTACTCAACGGCACTGCATTGCTGCTGGGCTACACCTGCGCGCGGCTGTGGAAGCTGCCGGACGCCGACGTGCGTGCGGTGACCCTGGAAAGCGGCATTCACAACTCCGCGCTGGGCATGGCGCTGATCCTCACCTTCTTCCCGCAGGCCGGCGGCATGCTCCTGATCGCGGCGTTCTGGGGCTGCTGGCAGCTGTTCTCCGGGCTGGTACTGGCGCAACTCTGGGCGCGCCGCGAACCCCGCGCCGCCGCGGTGACGGCGTCATGAATGCGCCCGCCCTCGCCCTCGGCGGTTTCATCCTGCTGGCCTACACCCTGGAAGCCATCACCGGCTTCGGCAGCGTGGTGATCGCCCTGTCCCTCGGCGCGCTGCTGATGCCCATCGAGACACTGCTGCCGATCCTGGTGCCGCTGAACATCGGCATGACCGGCTACCTGTGCTGGCGCCACCGCCGCCTGATCGACACGCGCCTGCTGCTGCGCACCGTACTGCCGGGGATGCTCATCGGCATGCTGATCGGCTACCTGCTGTTGCCGCACCTGGACCCGCAACCGCTCAAGCGCGGCCTTGGCGTGCTGATCCTCTGGTTCGCCGGCCGTGAGTTGTGGCGTCTGCGCGCCAGTGCCCCGGAGCGCGGCAGAACGCCCAACTGGGTGGTGCGCCTGGCCACCGGCGCCGCCGGGGTCTGCCATGGCCTGTTCGCTTCCGGCGGGCCACTACTGGTCTACGCGCTCTCGACCCGCCCGCTGGACAAGACCCGCCTGCGCGCCACCCTGGTCTGCGTCTGGTTCACCCTCAACGGCCTGCTGACCTTTGCCTTCCTCCTCGACGGCCGCCTGCGCCCGGCGCTGCCCCAGGTGCTCGCCTACGCGCCCCTGCTGCTGCTCGGCGTATGGCTGGGCGAACGCCTGCACCACCGCTTCGAGGAACACCACTTCCGCCTCGCCATCCACTGCCTGCTGCTGGTCAGCGGCGTCCTGCTGCTGTCGCCCTGGAGCCTCCTGTGAGCTACGACATCATCATCAAGAACGGCCTGTACTTCGACGGCAGCGATGCCCCCGGCAGCCTGCGCCACGTCGGCATCAAGGATGGCCGCATCGACACCCTGAGCGTCAGTCCGCTGGCCGAAAGCGGCTGCACGCAGATCATCGACGCCGCCGGCAAGTGGGTCACTCCCGGCTTCCTGGAAATCCACTCGCACTACGATGCCGAAGCCATCGCCGCGCCGGCGCTGAAGGAGTCGGTGCGCCATGGCGTGACCACCGTGTCGGTGGGCTCCTGCTCCATCAGCATGGTGCTGGGCGAGGCCGAGGACTGTTCGGACCTGTTCACCCGTGTCGAAGCCGTGCCCCGCGAGCAGGTGCTGCCGATCCTGCGTGACAAGCGCACCTGGAAGGACGCCAAAGGCTACCGCGCCTTCTACGACCAGCAGCCGCTGGGGCCCAACCTCTGCTCCTTCCTCGGCCACTCGGAGCTGCGCGTCACGGTAATGGGCCTGGAGCGCGCCATCAGCGGCGCCAAGCCCACGGAAGCCGAGCTGCAACGCATGGAGGAACTGCTGGAACAGGCGCTGGACGCCGGCTGCTTCGGTCTCTCGGTGATGACCACGCGGCTGGACAAGATGGACGGCGACCGTGCCTGGTCCAGCCCGCTGCCCTCCACCTTTGCCAGCTGGAAGGAATTCTCCCGCCTGTTCGCGGTGTTGCGCCGGCGCAACGCGCTGATGCAGGGCGCACCCAACGCGGTCACCAAGATCAACGTGTTCGCCTTCCTCTACCAGGCTCACGGCTGGTTCCGCCGCCCGCTCAAGTGCTCGATGCTCACTGCGCTGGACTTGAAATCCCAGCCCTTCATGCACCGCATCACCCGCGCCTCCGGTTGGGTCGCCAACCGCCTGCTGCGCGGCCGCTACCGCTGGCAGACCCTGCCCGCGCCCTTCGTGGTGCGCATCGAGGGGCTGAACATGAACGGCTTCGAGGAGTTCGGCGCCGGCGAGGTGCTGCGCGACATCAAGGACCCGGAAGAGCTCTACACGCGCATCCAGGACCCGGCCTTCCGCGAACGCTTCAAGAAAGACATCAAGGCCACCCTCAGCCTCGGCCTGTGGCACCGCAACCTGTCCGACTGCTGGGTGCGCGAATGCCCGGATGCCTCAATGGTCGGGCGCAACTTCGAGGACATCGGCCGCGAGCGCGGTCTGGACCCGGTGGACGCCTTCTTCGAGCTGGCCGGCCAGTACCGCAACGAGCTCAAGTGGACCACCTGCTACGGCAACCACCGCCCGGACATCATGGGCAAGCTGCTGGCCAGCCCCTGGACCCAGCCGGGCTTCGCCGACTCCGGCGCGCACCTGGCTTCCCACGCGCAGTACAACTTCCCGCTGCGCATGCTCAAGTACGTGCGCGATGCCGAACTGGCCGGACAGAGCTTCATGGACACCGGCCGCGCCATCCACCGCCTGACCGGCGAGCTGGCGGATTTCGCCGGGATCGACGCCGGCTACATCCGCGTCGGCGACCGCGCCGATCTGGTGGTGGTCAACCCGGCCGGCCTGACCGATGAGCTGGATGACGTCTGCGAAGCGCCCATGGAGATCATCGGCCTGACGCGGCTGGTGAAGCGCAACGACGATGCGGTGGAGGCCACGCTGATCAACGGGCGCGTGGCCTATCGGCGCGAGAGCGGCTTCCCGGAGGCACTGGGCAAGGAGCGTGGGTTCGGGCGCTTCCTGCCGGGGCGCGATGTGCTGAGCCGCCCGCAGGAAGTGCCGGCCGGGGAACCGGCCTTCGGCCGGTAGTTGCGGCGCACTCGATGGGCGCTGACGATGCCGGCGATCCGCAAGCAGGGCTTACGGTGCCGACGCTTGCCGCGATACCGTGCGGCTGGCCGAGATTGACGCCCTGCCGCGCACTCACTAGAGTGCGCGGTTTCCTACATCCCCCGTAATACCTGCACCATGACCCCGTTCTACCGCTTCGCCGACCCGAGCCTCGCCCTGCTGCGAGAGCCTCCGCGCGTACGCAAGATTGATACGGTGCTGCGCCGTCGCCGCAGCGTGCTGTTCGCCTTCACCTTCTCTCCGCCCTCCGGCTGCTGAGCCGGAAGCCGCGCGTTCGCGCCGGCATTTCCGCATTCCGATTCCGCCCTCCGGTAAGCGCCGGCGGGCTCGTTCGCATGTGTTCGCCCTACGGCCTGAGCGCCGGGGCAAGAGAAGGTTTCCATGAATACCCCAAGCCCCCTCAACAAACCGCTTCTCGCGGTGCTGCTGTTCGCCGTCTCCATCGTCGGCCTGAGCCTGGGCGCGACTTTGCCGCTGGTAGCGCTGCGCCTGCTGGACAACGGCGCCAGCGCGCTGCAGATCGGCGTCCTGTCGGCGGTGCCAGCGGCCGGCATGATCCTCGCCGCCACCCTGGTGGACCGCGCCTGCCAGCTGATGAGCCGGCGCCGCCTGTACCTGCTGTGCTTCGTGCTGTGTACCGCGAGCACCGCAGCCATCGAATTCAGCAGCCACTCCCTCTGGCTGCTGGCGGCGGCACGCCTGGCACTGGGCGTCGGCATGGGCATCGCGATCATCCTCGGCGAAGCCTGGGTCAACGAGCTGTGCGGCGAGAAGAACCGCGGCACCATCGTGGCCCTCTATGCCACCAGCTTCACCGCCTTCCAGCTGCTCGGCCCGACACTGGTGGCGCTGCTCGGCGCGCAGACGCCCTGGGTGGTGCTGCTGGTCAGCGCAGGGCACCTGATCGCCCTGGCCACCGTGGCCTTCGCCATGCCCGAGGAAGGCATTCACGAACACGTCGAGGAGCCACGCAGCTTCTCCCTGGCCGGTTTCCTGCGGGTGGCTCCTGCGCTGTGCATGGGCGTGCTGTTCTTCTCTTTCTTCGACAGCGTGGTGCTCTCGCTCTTCCCCGTTTACGCCTCCAGTCACGGCTACGCGGTGGGCATCGCTGCGTTCATGGCGACGGTGATCCTGCTCGGCGACATGCTCTGCCAGCTGCCGCTGGGCTGGCTGTCCGACCGCCTCGACCGACCCACCCTGCACCTTGCCTGCGGCGTCGCGGCGATGCTGATCGGCCTCGCCCTGCCCTGGCTGATCAGCCAGCCGGCGCTGCTGTGGCCGGCGCTGATGCTACTGGGCGCAGTGGCCGGTGGCGTCTACACCCTGGCACTGGTGCTGATCGGCCAGCGCTTCCGCGGCCGAGACCTGGTCACCGCCAACGCCGCTGCCGGCATGCTGTGGGGCGTCGGCAGCCTGCTCGGGCCGCTGCTCAGCGGCAGCCTGATGGACCTCGGCCCGCAAGGCGTGCCGGTCGCACTGGCACTCGCCGCCGGGCTGTTCGTGGCCACGGCTGCCGCCTCGCTGCGGCGCACCGCCCTGCGCACCGCCTGATGCCTCAATAGAAGGCAAGACGCATCGACTTGGTGCCGGCCATGGCCCGGCCGGCACCCACCCTGCACCGGGGATTTCCGCTAAGCGATTGAAATCCCCGGTGGTTTTTGGGGTTTCGGAAAAGCTGGCATTTCAATTGCTCTGTCCCCTGCAACGGGATGCATCACCCACGGCAAGGTAGCCACCGGGTGGGCGAACGCTGCAAGGCACACTGGAGTTGCACCACAGGCGAACTAGGGTTCCGGTCTTTCGCAAGAAAGGCGTCTGGTCCGAGAGTTTTCCGGCCCTAGGGACAGGGCTACACGGCGGGAGAAAAGCCCGGGAGACGTGATGTCATCCCGTGCCGATTTCCAACCGTTAGGAGCAATGCCATGACCATGCCGCTTTCCCTGCGTTCCCTGCGCAAGACCCTGCTCGGTGCCTGTCTGCTTGCTGCCGCCGGGGTCGTGCCGCTGACGCTCCAGGCCGCCGAGAAGCTCAAGATCGGCACCGTCGTCTGGGCCGGCTACGCGCCCTTCTACGTCGCCGACAAGCTCGACCTCTACAAGCCCCACGGGCTGAAGGTGGAGCTGCAGTTCTTCAACGATCCGGCGCTGATCCCCACAGCCATGACCGGCGGCGCCCTCGACGGCGGCATGCTCACCTACGACCAGGTGGTCGGCGGTGTCGCCAAGGGGCAGCCGTACCGCGTGGTGATGCCCATCGATTTCTCCAACGGCGGGGACGCCATCGTCGCCGACAAGTCGATCAAGTCGGTCGCCGATTTCAAGGGCAGAAAGATCGGCTTCAACCCGCTCTCGCCATCCGATTTCCTGCTCGCCTACGCGCTCAAGAGCCACGGCCTGAGCGACAAGGACATCAACCCGGTGAACATGACGCCCGAAGGCATCCCCGGCGCCATGGCCTCCGGCAGCCTGCCGGTGGGCGTGACTTACGAGCCCAACGTCTCGCAGATCCTCGGCATGCCCGGCGACAAGTTCCACGTCGTGTATTCATCCAAGGACGCGCCGGGCCTGATCACCGACGTGCTGGTGTTCAACCAGGAGGTCATCGGCAAACGCCAGAAGGCGATCAGCGCGATGATCCAGGGTTACGTCGACGGTCTGGCCTACATGAAGGCGCACCCGGACGAGTCCGCCGAGATCATCGGCAAGGTGCTGGGCGTCAGCGCCGCCGAGGCCAAGGAGCAGATGGCCGGGGTCTACAACATCCCGCTGGCGGAGATGAACAGGAACTTCGAGAAATCCGACGCTACCAGCTCCTTCTTCGGCAGCGGCGCGGTGATCGCCCAGTTGCTCAAGGACAACAGTCAGATTCCGGCGATACCCGACTTCGCCCAGACCTTCGACGCGCAGTTCGTCGAGGCCCTCGCCCAGTAAGGCACCCACCGTTCCCGCCGGGAGGGCGGGAACGCCTACGGAGGTTCTTCATGTCCGCGTCCCTGTACCGCTACGCCGATGGCCGGCTGCCCAACAGCCTGGCCCTGGCCTACGCCTTCGGTGGCTACGCCGCCGGCTTCGCCCTGCTGTTCGCCGACAACTGGCTGCTCAATGCCGCCGGCACCCTGCTGCTGGGCCACGCGATGATAGTCGCGGCCTACCTGATCCATGAGTTCGCCCACGGCACCATCTTCGCCAAGCCGGCGCATAACACCTGGGCCGGCGAGGCCTGCAGCTGGCTCTGCGGCAGCTGCTACGCGGGCTTTCAGGACCTGCGCCGCAAGCACATGCGCCACCACGTCGACCGCGCCGACGTGATCACCTTCGACACCAAGGCCTTCCTCGCACGCAGCCCTCGCTGGGTGCGCGCCGTGGTGCTGGCCGCCGAGTGGGCCTACGTACCGGCGGTGGAGCTGATCATGCACTACTACGTGATCCTCCTGCCCTTCATCACCGACAACCCGCGCCATCGCGCCAACCGCCGCCGCGTGGCATTGACCCTGCTGGTGCGCGGCGTGTTGTTCGGCGTGGTCGCCGCCGTGTCGCTCAAGGCGCTGCTGCTCTACTTCGTCGCCTGGACGCTGATGATCATCGTGCTGCGCTTCACCGACGCCTACCAGCACACCTACGACGCCTTCGCGGTGCTGGAGGACGGCGGCAAGATTCCCGACGACAAGTCCCGCGACCGCACCTACGAGCAGATGAACACCTTCTCCAACGTGGTCTCGGTGCGCTGGCCGGTGCTCGACCTGCTGCTGCTCAACTTCGCCTACCACAACGCCCACCACGAGAAACCCGTGGCGCCCTGGTACCGCCTGCGCAAGCTGCACCACGAACTGTACGGCGACGGCTACGCCCAGGTGCTGCCGATGCATCTGCTGTTCAAGGGTTTCCACCAGCACCGCCTGCGCCGCGTGGTGGACGACAACTACGGCGAGGTCGCGCCCGCCGGCAACGACCGTGCCGACGGCTTCTATGGCGCCGTGGGCGTCTCCTTCCTGACGGCGGTCTGAGCATGATCGACTACCGGGGCAAGCGCGTCCTCATCACCGGCGCCGCCAGCGGCATCGGCAAGGGCCTGGCGCGGGCGTTCGCCGAACAGGGCGCGACGCTGGAGCTGCTCGACCGCAACACCGAGGCGCTGCAAGGCGTGGCGGACGGGCTGACAGCACTGTGCGACCTGCGCACCGCCACCCTCGACCTGGGCGACAGCGACGCCATCGCCGCCTTTGCCGACAGCCGCCAGGGCGCTGCGCTCGACGTGCTGATCAACAACGCCGGCGTGGAGTACGCCACGCCGCTGGAGGGCGGCAACGCCGAGACCGACCAGCGCTGGCAGGCATTGCTGGACAACAACGTCGCCTCGATGCTGCGCCTCACCCGCGCCCTGCTGCCGCAACTGCACGCTGGCAGCAGCGTGATCAACCAGGCTTCGATCTGGGGCCTGAAAGGCGTGCCGGGCTTCTCCGCCTATGTCGCCAGCAAGCACGCGGTGATCGGCCTGACCCGCTCACTGGCGTGGGAACTGGGGCCAAGGCGCATTCGCGTCAACGCCGTGTGCCCCGGCTGGATCGCCACCGAAGCGGCCATGCGCTCGCTGCGGGTGATGGCACAAGCCAACGGCCGCAGCGAGGAACACGAACTGGCGCAGATCCTCGCCGCCCAGGCGGTGCCGGAACTGCTCACGCCGGCCGATCTCGCCGGCACCTTCCTGTTCCTCGGCAGTCCGCTGGCCTCGGCGATCACAGGCCAGGCGCTATCGGTCAGCCATGGTGAGGTGATGCACTGATGAAACCGCTCGCAGGACAGACCGCCCTGGTCACCGGCGCCACCCAGGGCATCGGCCGGGCCATCGCCCTGGCGCTGGCGGGAGCCGGCGCGCAGGTGTGGATCAACCACCTCGACCAGCCAGAAGCTGCCACCGCGCTGGTAGCGCGCATCGCCTCCAGCGGGGGGCGCGCCTATGCCGTACAGGCCGACGTCGCGGAGCCGGAACAGGTCGCCGAGATGTTCGCCCGCGTGCTCGCCGAAGGCGAGCTGGACATCTTGGTCAACAACGCCGGGATCATCCTGGAAAAGCCCTTCCTCGATACCAGCGAAGACGACTGGGCGAACCTGCTCGGCGTCGACCTGCACGCTGTCTACCGCTGCTGCCGCCATGCCCTGACGCACATGCAGGCGCGCGGCAGCGGCAGCATCGTCAACATTGCCTCGGAGCTGGGCCAGCTCGGCCGCGAACGCTACGCCGCGTACTGCGCCGCCAAGGCCGGGGTGATCGGCCTGACCAAGGCGCTGGCGCGGGAGTTCGCCCCGCACATCCGCATCAACGGCGTGGCGCCGGGTCCGGTGGAGACACCGATGGTCTCGGTCGAGCACATGAGCGCGGCGATGATCGCCCGCGAAACCGCCATCCCCGCCGGCCGCCTCGGCCAGCCGGAGGAGATCGCCGCGGCGGTGCTGTTCCTCGTCTCGCCCGGCGCGAGCTTCTTCCACGGACAGATACTCGGCGCCAATGGCGGCGCCTGGATGGGCGGCTGATGCGCGCGGAAATCGTCCTGCTGCTGGGCGCCGCCATCTGGGGCCTGGGCTGGATGCCCCTGGCGCACTTCGCCGGCCAGGGCCTTGCCGGCATGCCGCTGGTACTTTGCACCTACGGGCTGCTCTGCGCGCTGGCTGTGCCGCTGGTACTGAGCCAGCGCCGGCAGTGGTGGCCGCAACGCGGTGCCCTGCTCGCCATCGGCCTGTTCGGCGGCTGGGCCACGGCCGGGCTGGTGGCGGCGCTCTCCGAGGGCGACGTGGTGCGCGCCATGCTGTTGTTCTATCTCGCGCCGGTCTGGGGCCTGCTCGGTGGCCGGCTGCTGTTCGGCGAACGCCTGACGCCTACGCGAATCGGCGCCCTCGCGCTGGCCATGCTCGGCATTGCCCTGACCCTCGGCATCAGCCACGACACCTTCCGCCCGCTGGCCGCCAGCGACTGGCTGGCGCTCTCCGCCGGCTTCGCCTTCGCCCTCAACAACCTGGCCACCCGCGCCGCCGAGCAGGTCCCGCTGGCCAGCAAGGCAGTGGTCGGCTTCATCGGCAGCGCCGCGCTGGGCGGCCTGTTCTGCCTGCTGCAAGGCACACCGCTGCCTGCCCTCGACGACCACCAATGGGTGCAACTGGCCGGCTTCGGGCTGTTCTGGCTGGCCGCCATGGGCGCTGCGCAATACGGTTTCAGCCATGTCGAGGCGAGCCGCGCCGCGGTGCTGGTGGTGATCGAACTGCTGGTCGCCGTACTCACCGCCGCGTGGTTCGGCGACCGCGAACTGGGCCTGCGCGAATGGCTCGGCGGTTCCCTGGTTCTGGCGGCGGCGCTGATCGCCGCGCGCCCTTCTCCTGACCTTTCCCCCACTCTCTGCGAGGCCGAAACATGACTGTCCGCATGGACCAGCTCAGCTGGGTCGAATACGCGCGCCGGGTGCGCGAGCAATCCCCCGTGGTCTTCCTGCCCTGCGGCGCCACCGAGCAGCACGGCCCGCACCTGCCACTGGGCACCGATGCACTGCTGGCCAGTGCGCTGTGCGAAGACGTCGCCCGCCAGGTCGACGGTCTGGTCGCGCCCGCCCTGTCCTACGGCTACAAGTCCCAGCCCAAGTGCGGCGGCGGCCAGCACTTCTGCGGCACCACCAGCCTCGACGGGCAGACCCTGATCGCCCTGGTGCGCGACGCCGTGCGCGAGTTCGCCCGCCACGGCGTCACCCGCCTGGTGCTGGTGGACGGGCACTACGAGAACCAATGGTTCGTCACCGAGGGCATCCAGCTCGCGCTGCGTGAGCTGGGGCCTTCCAGCCCGCTGGAAGTGATGCGCCTGGAGCACTGGGACTTCTGCAGCGAAGCCACGCTGAACGATGTATTCCCCGACGGCTTCCCCGGCTTCGCGCTGGAGCACGCGGCGGTGATCGAGACCTCGCTGATGCTGCACTACCTGCCCAGCCTGGTGCGCCTGGACCTGATCCCCGACGACGGCCCGGCCGACTTCCCGCCCTACGACATGTACCCCAGCCGCACCGAGTGGGTGCCGCCCTCGGGCGTGCTGTCCTCGGCGCGCGGTTCCAGCGCCGACAAGGGCCTGCGCATGGCGAAGGACATCGTAAAAGGCATCGCCACTGCGGTACGCAAGGAGTTCGAGCTGTGAGCGTCGCCCTGATCGTCATCGACATGCAGCGCGACTTCTGTGCCCCCGGCGGCTACGCCGACCAGGCCGGGCTGGAGATCGGCCGCCTGCGCGCGCCGATCCCGGCCATCTCGCGCCTGCTGGACAGCGCCCGCGCCCTGGGCCTGCTGGTAGTGCACACCCGCGAAGGGCACCGCCCCGACCTCACCGACCTGCACGAGAGCAAGCGCCGCCGTGCCGAACAGGCCGGCGCGCCCATCGGCGCACGCGGCCCGCTGGGGCGGCTGCTGGTGCGTGGTGAGTATGGTCACGACCTGATTGACGAACTGCGCCCGCTGGCCGACGAGCCGGTGATCGACAAACCGGGCTACAGCGCCTTCGCTTACACCGACCTAGACCTGCTGCTGCGTCGGCGCGGCATCGGCCACCTGGTGCTCTGCGGCGTGACCACCGAAGTGTGCGTTTCTTCCACCCAGCGCGCGGCGGTGGAGCTGGGCTACGCCTGTACGCTGGTGAGCGATGCCTGCGGCTCGCCGAGCGCCGAGCTGCACGCCGCCGCCCTGGCCATGGTCGAGGTGGAAGGCGGGCTGTTCGGTCGCGTACTGGACAGCCGTTCCGTGCTCGCCGAATGGGAGGAAAACGCATGCCTGGCCTGAACATCTCCGCAGTACCGCCCGCCTACCTCGGCGTCTGGCAGCGCACCCTGCTGACCACCACCGGCGGTACGCATGACACCAGCACCCGCGTGTACTGGCTACAGACCGAGCGTCTGTTCGCCGACCTGCGCATTCCACTGCCCGCACCCGAAACGCCCGAAGCACTGGCGAACCAGGCCGGTTTTGCAGGCCTCACCGAAATCACTGGCGATATCTGCCAGTGGCACCGCGCAATCGACTTCCAGCCGCCCAATGGCGGCGAGGACATCGGCCGCATGCACTTCGTGGACAGCGAAAAGGTGCTGGAGGACGGCCTGGACGGCAGCTACCACGAAGTCTGGGAGCGCCTGCCCGAGTCGCTCGGGCGCAACCGTGGCACCTGGCTGCTCGGAGCGGACGGCCGTCAGGGCTGCCTGCTGCTGGCCGGCGACTGCTTCCTGTTCGCCGCCGGGCGGCGCCTGCCGCTGCCCCACGCACCATCGCTGGCCGCACTGCTCGACAGCGACACCCCCGAGCTGCTGGGTTTCGAACTGAGCTTTGGCCGCCACCAGGGTGGCGTAGCCCCCTGGCGCATCGAACTGAGCACCCTGCCGGCGCGCATCGGCGCCCGACTATTGCCCAGCGATGCCGATCCCGACCACCCCGAGCTGCTGCGCGACGCCCACTGGCTCAATAGCCTCGGCGCCACCCCGCCCGCCGGTGGCTGGCAAGCCTGCGAGCTGCCCCTGTACCCCGATGAGGAGGTGACGCCATGACCGCCCACCAGCCCCTGCCCCGCCCCGTCGCGCAACCCGCACGCCAGCGCTGGTGGGTGATCCGCGGCGAGCTGCCACGCAGCGCCATCTGGTCCCTGGCCGCCGCCGGCCTGCTGCTGCCGTTGCTGCTCTGGTGGGCCTACAGCGCTGCCGGTCTGGCCAACCCGATGTTCTTCCCCGGCCCGGACGCCGTGCTCAAGCGCATCGGCCACTGGTGGAGCGACGAGGGCCTGCTGGGCGATATCGCCATCAGTGTCTACCGGGTCATGGCCGGCTTCCTCGCCTCGGCGGTGATCGCCCTGCCGCTGGGGCTGTACATCGGCACCTACCGCCCGGTGCAGGCTTTCCTCGAACCGCTCACCGATTTCATCCGCTACATGCCGGCGGTGGCCTTCATTCCGCTGGTGATGCTCTGGGTCGGCATCGACGAGGGTTCCAAGGTGCTGATCATTTTCATCGGCACCTTCTTCCAGATGGTGCTGATGGTCGCCGAGGACGTGCGCCGCGTGCCCATGGCGCAGATCGAGGCGGCGCAGACCATGGGCGCCAGCCGCGCCGAGACGATTCGCCTGGTAGTGCTGCCCTCGGCGCGTCCGGCGCTGCTGGACACCCTGCGCATCACCTGCGGCTGGGCCTGGACCTATCTGGTGGTGGCCGAGCTGGTGGCCGCCAACTCCGGCCTGGGCTACGCCATCCTGCGCGCCCAGCGCTACATGCAGACCGACAAGATCTTCGCCGGCATCCTGCTGATCGGCGTCATCGGCCTGCTCACCGACCAGGCGTTCCGCTGGCTCGGCCGGGTCGCCTTCCCCTGGATGAAGAGGTAAGCCTGATGAGCCAGAACAAGATCGCCATTCGCCACGTCGACAAGGTCTTCAGCAGCCAGGGCCGGCACGTGCAGGCGCTGCAGGACGTGAACCTGGAGATTCGCGCCAACGAGTTCGTCACCTTCGTCGGCGCCTCGGGCTGCGGCAAGTCCACCCTGCTGCGCAGCATCGGCGGGCTGGAGCGCCACAGCGGCGGCGAAATCCTCGTCGATGGCCGCGCGGTGGACGGCCCCGGCATCGACCGCGCCATGGTGTTCCAGCACTACAGCCTCTACCCCTGGCTGCGGGTGATGGAGAACATCAAGTTCTGCCGCCGGCTCAAGGTGGTGTCAGACACCGTGCGCGGCGATGCAGACGTGGAAGTCGCCAGCGGCCGTGCCGATGCGCTGCTCAACCTGATGGGCCTGTCGGCCTTCGCCCAGGCCTACCCCAGCCAGCTCTCCGGCGGCATGCAGCAGCGGGTGGCGATCGCCCGTGCGCTGATGCCCAAGCCGCAGATCCTGCTGATGGACGAGCCCTTCGGCGCGCTGGACGCGCAGACCCGCGAAGTGATGCACGACCTGATCCGCCACGTGCATCGCCTGGAGAACAGCACCATCCTGTTCGTCACCCACGACGTCGACGAGGCGATCTACCTGGGTGGCCGCGTGGTGCTGATGGCGCCGCGCCCCGGTCGCATCGACAGCGTCTACGAGGTGCCGCTGCCGGCCGAGCGCAACCAGGACATGAAGATGGCCCCCGAATTCATCGCCCTGAAGAAGGAAATCCTCGCGCGCATCCGCGAGACCTCGGGCATGAGCACTGACTTGGAACTGCTGGAGCAGCTGACCCGCACTGCGGCGCCGGTCTGAGTCGGCAGGAAAGGAATCGGCGGAGCGGATAGCCCCGCCGTTGTGCCGGGCGCCGGGCCCGAGACGGATTGCGCAGGAAGCGCGAGAGTAACGGCCTGCCGGGAACGGGTAGCTCCGCCCAAGGGCTGGCAGGCCGGTTGGCCGCGGCAAGCGGCCGTAAGACTGGCCGGAAGCGCCCGGTAAGGCGCTTCCGGCACCGTCATCAGCCGATTGTCATCAGGCTGGCGTTGCCGCCGGCAGCGGCGGTGTTGACGCTCAGGGCACGCTCGATCAGCAGGCGTTCCAGCGGGATGTCGGTTTCCCCGCGGTTCAGCCCGGTGACGCCGACGATGGCGCCCTTGCGCTTGCTCGCCTGTTCGCAGACTGCACGCAGCTGGTCGGAGTCGCCGTGGTGCAGGATGGCGTCGAACACCTTGTCGGTCGCGCTCCAGTCGGCGATCAGCTCGATGCGCTGGGCGACTTCCTTGGGCAGTTCCTTGACCACAGCGGCATTGGACTCGGCCACCAGCGGACGGCTGCCGACGCTGAGCACGGCGGCCAGCTGGGCCAGCAGGTCGGCGCGGTCTTCCGCCAGGCACAGCACATGCTCGCGCGGCAGCAGGGTGTAAGTGTTGCGCTCGCCAGTCGGGCCGGTGAGTACCTGCTGGGTGAAGCTCTGCGCCAATTCACCGTAGCCACCGAGCAGGGTCGCCAGGGCGGCGTCCTTCTGCCCTGCCCACTTGGTCAGCGCGTCCACGGCCTGCTGGGCATCCTTCGGCCGCGGCAGCGCCTGGGCGCCGTCGCCCTTGAGCTGGTTGGCCACGGCATCCTGCGGACGGGTCGACAGCAGGCGATACAGGTACAGCGGGCCGCCGGCCTTCGGACCGGTGCCGGACAGGCCTTCACCACCGAAGGGCTGCACGCCGACCACGGCGCCAACCACGTTGCGGTTCACGTAGAGGTTGCCGACATGGGCGGTGCCGACGACCTGGGCGATAGTCTCGTCGATGCGGGTGTGTACGCCCAGGGTCAGGCCATAGCCGGATTCGTTGATCTGCGCGAGCAGCTGGTCCAGGTCGGCGCGCTGGTAGCGCACCACGTGCAGCACCGGGCCGAAGATTTCACGCTTGAGCTCGCTGAAGCTGTCCAGCTCGATCAGGGTGGGCACGACGAAGGTGCCGCGCTTGATTTCCTCGGCATCCACGCGAGCACTCTGGAAGACCTTGCGGCCTTTGTCGCGCAGGGTCTGGATGTGCTTGTCGATGTTGCCCTTGGCTTCCTCGTCGATCACCGGACCGATGTCGGTGTGCAGGCGCTCCGGCGCACCGACGCGGTACTCGGCCATGGCGCCCTTGAGCATCTGCACCACGCGGTCGGCGGCGTCTTCCTGCACGCACAGCACGCGCAGCGCGGAGCAGCGCTGGCCGGCGCTGTCGAACGCGGAGTTGACCACGTCCACCACCACCTGCTCGGCCAGTGCCGAGGAGTCGACGATCATCGCGTTGAGGCCGCCGGTTTCGGCGATCAGCGGGATGGTGCGGCCCTGGGCGTCGAGGCGGCCGGCGATGTTGCGCTGGAGGATGCCGGCCACTTCGGTGGAACCGGTGAACATCACGCCACGCACGCGCTCGTCGCCCACCAGGCGGGCGCCGACGGTTTCACCACGGCCCGGCAGCAGCTGCACGGCGCCGGCGGGTACGCCGGCTTCCAGCAGGATGCGCACGGCTTGCGCGGCGATCAGCGGAGTCTGCTCGGCGGGCTTGGCCAGCACGGTGTTGCCGGCTGCCAGGGCGGCGGCCACCTGGCCGCTGAAGATCGCCAGCGGGAAGTTCCACGGGCTGATGCACACCACCGGGCCCAGCGGGCGGTGGCTGTCGTTGGCGAAGTGGGTGCTGGCCTGGGCGCCGTAGTAGCGCAGGAAGTCCACCGCCTCGCGCACTTCGGCGATGGCGTTGGCGAAGGTCTTGCCCGACTCGCGCACCAGTACGCCCATCAGCGACTGGATCTCGGCTTCCATCAGGTCGGCGGCACGCTGCAGGATGGCGCCGCGCTCGGCCGGCTGGGTCGATTGCCAGATCTGCGCGCTGGACAGCGCACCGAGGATGGCGTTGTTCACATCGGCTTCGCTGGCCTCACGCACATGACCGACCACGTCGCGCAGGTCGGCCGGGTTGCGTACCGGCTGCGGCTCGCCGGGCGCGGCATCGGCCAGCCCCAGCATCGGCTCGGCGACATAGGCGTGGTTGGTGCTCGACAGCAGCGCCGAGGACAGCGAACCCAGGCGGTGCTCGTTGGCCAGGTCGATGCCGGCGGAGTTCAGGCGACTGTCGCCATAGAGGTCGCGCGGCAGCGGGATGCGCGGGTGCGGCAGGCCCAGGGTGCCTTCCTGCGCGGCCATCTGCTCGACCTGCAGCACCGGGTCGAGCACCAGGTCCTGGAGGGAGATGCTGTGGTCGGCGATGCGGTTGACGAAGGAGGTGTTGGCGCCGTTTTCCAGCAGGCGGCGAACGAGATACGCCAGCAGGGTTTCATGGCTGCCCACCGGGGCGTAGATGCGGCACGGACGGTTGAACTTGCCGTCGGCGACCTTGCCCACCACCTGCTCGTAGAGCGGCTCGCCCATGCCGTGCAGGCACTGGAACTCGTACTGGCCCGGGTAGTAGTTCTGCCCGGCCAGCTGGTAGATGGCCGACAGCGAGTGGGCGTTGTGGGTGGCAAACTGCGGGTAGATGGATTCCGGCACGGCCAGCAGCTTGCGCGCGCAGGCCAGGTAGGACACGTCGGTGTAAGGCTTGCGGGTGTAGACCGGGTAGCCTTCCAGGCCGTTGACCTGGGCCAGCTTGATCTCGCTGTCCCAGTAGGCGCCCTTCACCAGGCGGATCATCAGGCGGTGGCGGCTGCGCTTGGCCAGGTCGATGACGTAGTCGATCACGTACGGGCAGCGCTTCTGATAGGCCTGGATGACGAAGCCGATACCGTTCCAGCCGGCCAGCGACGGCTCGAAGCACAGGCGCTCGAGCAGGTCGAGGGAGATTTCCAGGCGGTCGGCTTCCTCGGCGTCGATGTTGATGCCGATGTCGTAATCGCGGGCCATCTTCACCAGGCCGAGCACGGTCGGGTACAGCTCGTCCATCGCGCGGTCATACTGCGCGCGGCTGTAGCGCGGGTGCAGCGCGGAGAGCTTGATCGAGATGCCCGGGCCTTCGTAGATGCCACGGCCGTGGGAGGCCTTGCCGATGGCATGGATCGCCTGCTCGTAGGAAGCCAGGTAGCGCTTGGCGTCCTCATCGGTCAGCGCGGCTTCGCCGAGCATGTCATAGGAGTAGCGGAAGCCGCGGGACTCCATGTTGGCCGCATTGGCCAGGGCTTCGGCGATGGTTTCGCCGGTGACGAACTGCTCGCCCATCAGGCGCATGGCCATGTCCACGCCCTTGCGGATCAGCGGCTCGCCGGACTTGCCGATGATGCGGTTGAGCGACGAGGACATGCCGGCTTCGGTGTGGGTCGCCACCAGCTTGCCGGTGATCAGCAGGCCCCAGGAGGCGGCGTTGACGAACATCGACGGGCTCTGGCCCAGGTGCTGGCTCCAGTTGCCGTTGCTGATCTTGTCGCGGATCAGCGCGTCACGGGTGGCCTTGTCCGGGATGCGCAGCAGCGCCTCGGCCAGGCACATCAGCGCCACACCTTCCTGCGACGACAGCGAGAACTCCTGCAGCAGACCCTGCACCAGGCCCTGACGGCCACCGGCGTTCTTCTGGTTACGCAGCTTCTCGGCGATGCCCAGGGCCATCTTGCTGGCGGCGCCGGCCTGCTCTTTCGGCAGGCGGGCAAGGTCCAGCAGCATCGGCAGCGCTTCGGTTTCCGGGCGGCGGTAGGCGGCGGTGATGGCCGCACGCAGCACGGACTGCGGCAGGATGCTTTCGGCGAAATCGAGGAAGACCTGCAACCCTTGTTCGTTCAGCGAATCCAGCGACTCCTCGCCCGCCGCCGCTGCCAGGCCGGATTGTTCGGCCGGGGTCAGCCCGCCTTCCACCTGCTCCAGGTAGGAGAAGATGGCCTGCTTGATCAGCCAGTGCGGGGTACGGTCGAGTTGCTGGGCAGCCAGCTTGAGGCGCTCGCGGGTGGCGTCGTCGAGCTTCACGCCAAGGGTGGTGGTGGCCATGGGGCTTCCTGTTGTTAGAAGGTTTGCCTGAAAACGGCGCAAGGTTATACCGCCGATTCTCAAGGTGCAACCAGGTGCAACCCAATAAAAACAAGCCTTTGGTCGTACGCGCAGATCCGGTGCAACCGGTGACATTTCCCACACACGGCGCTACCAAACGGAGCACGGCCACGGGCTCGCCCGGCTGCAACCCGCAGGGGCTGGCTGGACGGCAGGAAGAAAGCAGTGTTCGTGCCAGGGCTGGAAAAGGTGCAACCCGAAATTCGCAGGGGAACACCCTGTAGGAGCGAGCCATGCTTGCGATCGGCCGGCAGGGCCTGCGCTGGCAGCGGCACAACCGCCAGCGGTAGCGGCGAAGCGCGCCTTCAGCAGCGTTCCGTGGGGCCTGGCGCCCCCGCCCTACAGCTCCGGACGGGCCTTGAGCCAGAGGCCGAAGGTCTTGATCACCTCGACCACCGGCCGCAGCCGGTCGCCGTCATCGCTCAGGCAGTACTCCACGCGCGGTGGAACCTCGGGATACACGGTGCGAGTCACCAGCCCCGCCTCTTCCAGCGCACGCAGCTCGGCGGTCAGCACCCGCTGGGAAATCTCCGGCATGTCACGGCGCAACTCGTTGAAGCGCTTGCTGCCGTCGAGCAGGTAAGACACCAGCAACAGCCGCCAGCGACCACCGATCACCCGCATGGCTTCCTCGACCGAGCAGCCCGAAACGTTCTTCTTCATCTTTGC
This sequence comes from Pseudomonas sp. PDM19, assembly GCF_014852215.1. NCBI lineage: Bacteria > Pseudomonadati > Pseudomonadota > Gammaproteobacteria > Pseudomonadales > Pseudomonadaceae > Pseudomonas > Pseudomonas sp. PDM19. The sequence goes on from NZ_JACVBG010000001.1 coordinate 1,547,285, forward strand.
TTCCCGGTAACCTTTTTGTGCCCAGCGCACAAAAAAGTGCGTTCTTACGCGCCGCATCGGGGTCGGGAATACTGGCCGCCCATTTCCGACCAGAGTCCGCCCGATGAAGCTCTACTTCGCCCCCAACGCCTGCTCCCTCGCCCCGCACATCGTCCTGCGCGAGCTGGGCCTGCCATTCTCGCTGGTGCGCGTGAACAACCAGACCAAGCGCACCGCCGACGGCGCCGACTTCTACCGGATCAACCCGAAAGGCTATGTCGCGGCGCTGGAGCTGGAAGACGGCACGGTGCTGACCGAGGGCGCGGCGATTCTACAGTACCTCGCTGACCTGCAGCCCGAGGCTGGCCTTGCGCCGGTCAACGGCAGCCTGGCGCGCACACAGTTGCAGGCCCAGCTGAACTTCATCGGCAGCGAGTTGCATGCCGGCATGAGCCCGCTGTTCAGCAGCGAGATTCCGGACGAAGTGAAGGCCTTGCTGCGGGGCAAGCTGGCGAAGCGTCTGGGCTACATGGAGCAGGTGCTGTCGGAAAGCGGGCATGCGTTTGGCGACCGGTTCACTGTCGCCGACGCCTACCTGTTCACCGTACTGGGTTGGTCGGATCACCTGAAAGTCGATCTCTCCCCCTTCCCTGCGACCCGCCGTTTCCTCGAAGTGATCGGAGCACGGAAGACCGTCATCGAGGCGCTTCGGGCGGAGGCTGAATCCGCCTGACGGAGCGACAGCGACCGCTCGGCGGAAATCCACCCGATACATCGTGAAAGCCGCGTGTTCCGTGGTCCATCACTCAACCCCGGCCGCCCGCAGGCCGGGCATCGTGCAATCAGCACAGGAGACCATGGATGAGCGATGACCCCGAGAGTTTCGCCAATGCCTACCAGAGTGCCCTGGTGGAGGTGGCCCTGCCGGCCTTCGCCCGCGCCAGCGAATTCGCCCGCGAACACGGTCTGGAATGCAGCGTTGAGTTGCTCGATGGCCGCCGCGACCTGCCGGAGTTGAGCCTGAAGGTCCGCCACTCCTGCTACGACGCCGAGTGCGTCTGCCGTATCAGCGCCGACCCGCAGACCCAGCGCCTGTGCCACGAGAACCGCTGCGGCGAGACCGAAGCCGACGTACAGCAGGTGATCGGCTCGCTGGCCTCGCTCAACGAGCTGGTGCTGGACACCCGGCTGCTGGAGTTCTTCCAGAGCTCCTTCGCCCTGCACCTGGACTACGCCTCCAGCCGGCACGCGGGAGGCTTCTGGTAATCCGTCGCGCAAGAACGATGAAGCCCCTTGCCCGAATAACGGGCAAGGGGCTTTTTGCTGGACGCGATCAGCCTTCGAGTTTCCACTCTGGCGCCGCCGGGCCATCGACATGGATGCCGGTGAACAGGGCGCCTGCGTCGTGTCAGTGATGGCCTCCGGAGTGAAGGCGCCGAACCACACCGCACGCCCTCAGCATCCATCGCGCCCTGCGCGCCAGTGCAAGGGCCGGAGACGATGATGCAGGTCAGGCAGTCAGGCGCGGGTAATCGGTGAGGCCGTGGGCGCCGCCGCCGAACAGGGTTTCGCGCTGGTGCGTGTTGAGCGGTGCGCCCAGGCGCAGGCGTTCGGGCAGGTCCGGGTTGGCAACGAAGGGCCGGCCAAAGGCGATCAGGTCCGCCCAGCCTTCATTCAGTGCGGCGGTCGCGCGCTCGGCGGTGTATTTGCCGGCATAGATCAGCGCGCCGGGGAACACTTCGCGCAGGCGGCGCTTGAACTCCAGCGGCATGTGCGGGGCATCGTCCCAGTCGGCTTCGGCGATGTGGATGTAGCCCACGCCGATCTCGCCCAGCAGGCGCGCGGCGGCCAGGTAAGTGGTTTCCGGGTCGGCATCGGAACAGCCGTTCAGGGTGGTCAGCGGGGCCAGGCGGATACCGACGCGGCTCTTGTCGCCGGTGCCTTCCACCAGCGCCTGGGCCACTTCAGCGAGGAAGCGCAGGCGGTTCTCCAGCGAGCCGCCGTACTGGTCGGTGCGGTCGTTGGCGTTGGAGTCGATGAACTGGTTGACCAGGTAGCCGTTGGCGGCGTGCAACTCGACACCGTCGAAACCGGCGGCCATGGCGTTGCGCGCGGCCTGGCGGTACTCGTCAACGATGACCTGGATTTCCTCCACCTTCAGCGCGTGGGGCTTCGAGGCCTGGACGAAACCGGGAGTGCCGTCGCTCTCGGCGACGAACACATTGACGCCCTCAGCCTGCATCGCCGAGGAAGACACCGGCGACTGGCCGTCGAGCAGGCTGATGTGGCTGAGCCGGCCGACGTGCCAGAGCTGGGCGAAGATGCGCCCGCCGGCGGCATGCACCGCCTGGGTGACCTTGCGCCAGCCGGCGACCTGGGCCGGGGTGTGGATGCCCGGCGTCCAGGCGTAGCCCTTGCCCAGCGGAGAAATCCAGGTGCCCTCGCTGACGATCAGGCCGGCGCCGGCGCGCTGGGCGTAGTACTCGGCCATCAGCTCGTTGGGCACATCACCCGGCTGGCTGGCGCGGGAGCGGGTCATCGGCGGCATGACGATGCGGTTGGGCAGCTCGAGCCCACCCAGGGAATAGGACTGGAACAGCGGGGATGCGTTGGTGGTCATGGCGGGACTCCTTCAGCGGCAAGAGGCGCGATCGGGAAGTCCGTGGGAGCCTTGGTGCAGCGCCGCGAACCACTCGATCGTTCGAATGGAAAGCAGTCTGCGGGCTTTGCCGACGGGGATTAAGACGCCGTTTCGGCAAAATCAATTGATTCCAGCTCACGAATGCAAGCCGAATTGCCTGTCTGGAAGCGGAGAATCCTTCAGCCCTGGCTGGCAATGGCCTGGGCTACCTGCTGGTCACTCAAGGGTGATTGCGGGTGCTCGCTGCGGTACAGGCGCAGGGCTTGTTCGAGTTGGGCGCCATGAATCTGCCCGGCCGAAGCGACGTAGGCCAGTGCATCGTCGCGAGCCTGCTGATAGGCGCGTGGCGCCTGGCTGCTGGACTCGCTGACGGCGGCCGTGCCGAGGCTGGTGCCGACGGTGAAGTGATCCGAGGAGTTGCCCTTGCCATCCATGGCAGCGGCGGGGCCGGCAATGCCGAGCAGCAGAACGGCAGCGGCTTTCTTCAGCATCCGCAGACCGCCGGACGCGCGGTCCAGCCCATGCGCATCTCGGGATGCCCGGTGTGTTCGTCCTTGCGCTCCTCCAGCACCTCGAAACCGTGCCGCTGGTAGAACGCCACGGCGCCGGCATTGGCCGAATAGACCGCCAGTTCCAGCATCGGCAGGTGAATCTTGGCGTCGCTCAGCAGGTGCGAGCCCAGCCCTTGGCCCTGGCACTCGGGGGCAACGAACAGGGCGGCCAGTGCGCCGTCGTGCAGGCTGTAGAAGCCAATCACGCAGCCGTCGCTCTCGACGACGCGCGAGGCGGCAGCAGGCAGGTAGACGTCGCGCATGTCCTGCAGGCGCTGCTGCCAGAAATCGGTATCGATGAAATTGTGGGCCTGCTGCGAAGCGCGCAGCCAGATATCCAGCACCCGGTCCATGTCGTCATCGCGAAAGTCACGGATCTGCATCGGAGTCGTCTCCCGGTCTTTTTAAGTGCTCATGGCGTGGCGGGCGGCATCCTCGCACAAGCGATCACCCCTGCGCTCCCCCGCGCACTGCCACCAATCGTCGCACCTGCGCAGCCTCCAACAATGGCAAAAAAGAGCCGGCGAGCGACCCTTGCACTCAAGCACGCCCGAGGCGAACCGTCAGGTTCCGCTCATCCGAATCAGTGAACGACCGGCGGTCTCGGGGCTCTCTCGAATGGGTCTGGCAAATCCGCCAATGCGCGCGGCAGCGCGTGCCGACGCCCGTGGCGGATAGAAGCCCGAGGGCGCAACCGACCCGCGAATTCCAACCTGAAGCAATCAAGGAGACAGTCAATGGGCAGCTATCGATGGTTCCCCTCTACCCGCAACAGTGGCGTGCAGGAGTTGCAATCCCTGGTGAACGACCTGGAATCCCTGCTGGCCAGCAGCCGCGACCTGACGGCAGAACAACTGCCGGCGTTCAAGACGAGGCTGCGGGACCTGGTGGACGACAGCCGAGAAACCAGCGAACACCTGATTCAGCGCAGCCGCCGGGCCATTCGCGCGGGCGGCGAGTATGCCGGTGAACACCCCTGGCAGACCGTTGCGGTACTGGCCACAGCCGCGGGCCTGCTGGCGGCTGCCTGTGCCCTGAGCCGTCATCAGCACTGACGCCCGGGCGGTGAGCGGCCGCAGCGTTGCCGCTCACCGCGCACTGGCCGATGAGCCGCGCTAGTCGATGAAGCTGTCGATCAGCTCCAGGCCAAGACTGCGCACCCGCCCTGCGCTGCTCAGTTCGTCGCCGTGGATGCCGACCACGGTGGTACAGGGCATGTCCGCCAGCTGGCTGCTGAGTCGGATCGAATAGCGACCACCCTCCTCCCGGTAGCAGGAGAAATTGAACAGCGGGTAGGCTTCGTGGAGCACCGCTTCCACGTCCAGGCGTCGGAACTGCGTCATGGCCACCTCCTCTCCCTGGTTCAACCCTGCCCGCTCGGCTGCCGGAGGGAAATGCTGGCGATTGGCCCAGGCGCCGGGACTCGCCGGCATCGGCAAGCGGATCGCCCGCGCTGGCAGGCGCCGCTGATATCAAGGCTACCTTCGGGCCCGTGCGGGTTTCGGACGGAAGGCCTGCCAGGGGGCAACCATGGCGACTTGAACGGCGGCAAAGCTGATGGCCGTGCATTATCCAGCCTCTTGCCGGTGCAACCTTGCATCCTGCAAGTGACCAAAGGCCAGCATGTGCGCACGATTTCCAGCAATAACAACCTGTTAAGCGGATGAAACAGTCTTTCCCGGCCTGGCACGGCTGATGCGAGGTTTCAGGCTCAAGCCAGCGCTCCGGCTTTTGCCAACCACCGGGAGGGATCGACATGTCCAGTTGCCGCGACACTGCCATCGAGCACCTGAGCCACCTGTTCAGCGACTACCGTCCACAGTTCACCACCAGGCCCGACGGCACGCTGCTGATCAACCTGCGCAATGCCGCGGGCAAGCGCCTGATCTCCCGTGTCATCCAGCACGAGGAGCAGACCAGCGCCGTGTTGCTGAACAACCTCGTGGAGCGTATCCGGCGAGATCTGATGACCGTGGAAGGTCCGCTGGAGGAGGACAACGTCGACTGGTTTCTCAAGCGCATCGAACTGCAGACCTTCGTTCCGGTGAATCCGACCCACCGGCCGCGCAAGGTGGTCGTGGCCGGTGCACGTCTGCGCGCCCTGGCCGGCAAGCAGGCCCCGCAAGCGAGGTGAGCATGAAAACCCCCGTGGATACCCCTGACCCCGACCCTCGAGTGACCCGCGAGGAGTCGCTGGAAGAACTGGTGGACATCGAGCCCGAGGACAGCCGGCAGGAGCCCCATCTGTCCGCGGCCCACCAGGACGGCCTCAAGGACGGGCCGACGTAAGCCGATAAGACAGAAGGCCAGCGCAGCCAAACCGATGGGAAGTGCATTCCGGTGGCCGCCGTCAGTCCGAGCAGTCGGGCGGCCACCGGTTCTCTCCCCCGCGCGGGACTGTCCTTCCTTCCCGCACGGGCACGCATGAGCGAGGGAGCAGACAGGCTCCGGCGCTGGCAATCAGCGCGCCAGGAACGGTGGCGGCGCGTCGATCACACCGGTCTCATTGACGTACTGCTTGTAGTGCTCGATCAGCGCTTCCAGCTTCGCCGGTTCGCTCTTGGCCAGGTCCCTTGTCTCGCCGGGATCGCTGGCCAGATCGTAGAGCTGCCAGGTGGCCGGGCCGACCGGCGCGGGCAGGTACACCGCCTTCCAGTCACCCTGGCGGATGGCGCGCATGCCAAACAGCTCCCAGCCGGTGACAGTCTTCTCGTCGTGGGCCTGCTCGGTCTCGCCGGACAGCCAGCCCAGCCACGACTTGCCACGCACCTCGGCCACTTCGCGGCCATGCCACTGCTTGCCCGGATGGCGCACGCCGGCCAGGTCGAGAATGGTCGGGGTGATGTCCATCACCGTGGAAAAGCCGTGGCTGATCTCACCCTGGCGCTGCAACGCCGGGTAACGCACCAGCGCCGGCACGCGGATGCCGCCCTGCGTAGTGAAGGCCTTGTACAGCCGCGACGGCGCGGTGGCCGCCTGGGCCCAGCGCGGGCCGTACCAGATGTAGGAGTTGGCGCGGCCGATGTTCTCCAGGCTGTTGTCGTAGTGCTGGTCGAGGAAGCTCAGCAGATCAGGGCCGAAGCGCGGGAAGGCTTCCAGCAGCGCTCCCTCGGCGCCGTTGTCGGACATGAACAGGACGAAGGTGTTGTCCAGCTCGCCCTGCTGGCGGAGGTATTCGACGACACGCCCGACGTTCCAGTCCAGGCGCTCGACCATCGCCGCGTAGACCTCCATGGCTCGCGCCGATTTCGCCTTTTCCTCGTCGCTGAGGCGCCCCCATTCCTTGCTGATTGCCAAAACCGGATGCGCGTTTACGTCGGCTTCGATCAGGCCCAGCTCCTTGAGCCGCTCCAGCCGTTCCAGGCGTAGCGCCTCGGGGCCGGCGTCGTAGCGGCCCTGATACTTGTCGACCACCTCCCTGGGCGCCTGCAACGGCCAGTGCGGCGCGGAGAACGGCAGGTAGGCGAAGAACGGCCGGCTCTGGTCGCGCTCCTTGAGGTAGTCGATCAGCTTGTCGCCAAAGGCGTCGGAGGAATAGAAGTCCGCCGGCAGCTCCTCGATGAACTGGTCATCCTCCACGTACAGCGCTGGCGTGCCCTTGAGGATGCGCGGCGTGGTTTCATCGTAGGGCGGCTCGAAACCATAGTGGTTGGCGGCACCCGGCAGCAGCGAGAATGAGCGCTCGAAGCCGCGCGCGTGGGGCGCCTGCTCCAGTTTCAGGCCCAGGTGCCATTTGCCGGCCATCAACGTCTGGTAGCCGGCCTCGCGCAGCAGCTCCGGCAGCGCCACCACGCGGTCGTTCAGGTAGCCCTCGTAGCCGGGCTTGCCTTCCAGCTCCGGGGTCAGCGCCTCGGCCATGGTGCCGATGCCGGCGATGTGGTGGTCGGTGCCGGTAAGCAGCATCGAGCGCGTCGGCGAGCAGGTCGGCGCGGTGTGGAAGTCGGTCAGGCGCAGACCGTCGAGGGCCAGGGCGTCGAGGTGCGGCGTGGCGATCTCGCCACCGAAGGCGCCGAGGTCGGAGAAGCCGAGGTCGTCGGCGACGATGACGAGGAAGTTGGGGCGTTTGCTCATGGTCGGACTCGTTAGGTTGGGTGGGCCTGCAAGGGCGGGTTCTCTGGATCAGCAGGCAATGAACTCGAACGGCAGGTCTTCCACCCGCTTGAGCTGCGGCGCGACGTAGTCGCCCTCGCCCGTCAGCTCGTGCAGCAGCGCCTCGCGCTGGCGCAGGAAGTCGTAGCCACCGCGCTCGCGCGGATGCGCCAGCGGCACCTCGACGATGCGCTTGATGCGCCCCGGACGCGGCGCCATGACCACCACGCGGTCGGCGAGGAACAGCGCCTCTTCGACGTCATGGGTCACCAGCACGGTGGTAATGCGTTCGCGCTGGCGGATGCGCAGCAGCTCCTCCTGCAACTGCTGGCGGGTCAGCGCATCGAGCGCGCCGAAGGGCTCGTCCAGCAGCAGGATGCGCGGGCTGGCCACCAGGCCGCGGGCAATTGCCACGCGCTGCGCCATGCCGCCGGAAAGCTGATGCGGGTAGGCGCGGGCGAAGGCCGTCAGGCCTACCAGCTGCAGATAATCGGCGACCCTGGCGGCCTTGCCGGTCTCGCTCAGCGGTTCGTTGACCAGGCCGAGGGCGACGTTCTGCTCCACGCTCAGCCAGGGGAACAGCCGGTGCTCCTGGAACACGATGCCGCGCTCGCCGCCAATGCCGTCGATGAGCGCGCCGTCGATGCGGATCTCGCCCTGGAATTCGCGGTCCAGCCCCACCAGCAGCCGCAGCAGCGTGGACTTGCCGCAACCGCTGGCGCCGACGATGGCGATGAACTCACCGTCGGCGATCTCCAGGTCGAAGCGTTCGATGGCCTGTAGCTCGCGGCCGTCCACGGGGAAACTCTTGGCGACCTGGCGAAAGCTCACCAGTGCCTGCGATGCGAATGCGTTCATGCGTGTCTCCAGCGCGTCACCCGCGCTTCGATGCGCTGGCCGAGGGCGGCCAGCAGGGCTCCGGTGAGGCCAACCAGCAACATGCCGGCACCTACCAGGTCCATGCGGAAGAGTTGTTGCGCGCCGATCATCAGGCTGCCGATACCGCCGTCCGAAGGCATGAAGTACTCGGCGCCGATGGTGCCGAGCCAGGCGTAGATCAGCGCCAGGCGCACCCCGGCGAACACCGAGGGCGCGGCGCCCGGCAGCACCAAGCGGCGCAACCGCTGCCAGGGCGAGAGGCGTAGGGCGATGGCCGCCTCGCTCAGTTGCGCCGGCAGGCTGGCGATGCCGCGCTGGGTGGCCAGCAGCAGCGGAAAGAATGCAGCCAGGCCGACGAACACCACCTTGGCCAGCTCGCCCAAACCAAACCAGGCGGTGAGCAGCGGCACCCAGGCGAAGATCGCCACCTGCCGCAGCGCGGCGAAGGACGGACCGAGCAGCCGCTCCGCCGGGCGCCACAGGCCCAGTCCCAGGCCGAGCAGGAAGCCCAGCGAGCCGCCCAACAGCAGGCCGGCGAGCGTGCGTTGCAGGCTGGCCAGCAACGCGACGGTCAGGCTGCCATCCAGCAATCCATCCCACAGCGCGACAGCTACCGACGCGGGGCTGGCGAGAATGGCGGGGTCGACCCACTCCGACGCGCTCGCCGCCTGCCAGATCGCCAGCAGCGCCAGCGGCAGCAGCCAGGGTTGCAGGCGTTCCCAGCCCTGCCCCGTTCCGCTGCTTTGGAACGCTGCGCGGCGCAGCTCCCCTGCAGCCTGCTGTGGCCAGTGCACCAGGCGCCGGTCCAGCGCCTGGATGCCGCGGTCCATCGCCGCCCCCACCAGGCCGATGACCAGGATGCAGACAAACACGATATCGAGCATGAACAGCTGGCGCGCCTGCACCATCAGGTAGCCGACGCCTTCACTGGAAGCCAGCAGTTCCACGGCCAGCAGCGAGGTCCAGCCCTGCGCAAGTGCCAGGCGTACGCCGGTAAGGAACGCCGGCAGCGCCGCCGGCAGGATCAACCGCCACAGCAACAGCCGGTGCGGCAGGCGCAGCACGGCAGCGGCCTCGCGCAGGCGCGGCTGGGCATCGCGCACGCCGACCAGGGTGTGCAGCGTCACCGGCACGATGATGGCCTTGATCAGCACTACCAGCTTGAGCAGTTCGCCAATGCCGAAGAACAGCATGAACAGCGGAATCCAGGCCAGGGTCGGGACCTGCGCCAAAGCACTGAAGGTGGGCAGCACCAGACGCTCGGCGCGGCGGCTGAAGCCGAGCCAGGCGCCCAGTGCCAGCCCGCTGAGGATGCCGGCCAGCAGGCCCCAGAGCAGACGTTTCAGGCTGATGCCCAGTTGCTGCCAGAGCTCGCCGGCAAGCAGCTCGCGGCCGGCCTGCAGCACCAGTTCGGGCGTGGGCAGGATCTGCGCGGACATCCAGTGACGGTGGCTGGCGAACCACCAGAGCACGCCGATGGCCAGTGGCACCAGCCACGGCAGGATGGGTGCGAGCCCGCGCCAGCCGAAGATGGAAGGCCTCAGGCGGGGGCTGGGAAGAGCAAGGCGATACGGCTTCGTAATATTCTTCATTGGAATATAAATAGTTATATAAATGCATTTATGAGCTAACACAGGCCATTTAAGGGAAGGCCCGCACGCTCATCCAATGCATTCGCCGAATATTTTTTATGCCCGCAGGGCATCTGCCCGCAGAGGCCTGCGGCTGCTCGCTTAGCTCGAATAATTACTAAAAAATCACTTTTTATTATTTTGTTGATGAGCAGCCCCATGCCTTTAGTGCGGGCGCCGGAGCCACACGCGCTCCCCCATCTGCAGGAGGCAGGCGCCATGAAGGCCCTCACTACTCAATTGCTGTCCCTCTTCGCTGCGCCGGTATTGGCCGGCCTGCTCGGCGCCTATCCGTTGTTCACCCAGGCCGCCGACCCGGTGAAGGAAATCCGCATCGCCGTGCCCGATGTCAGCGCCGGGCAGAACCACTCCGGCGGCGGCGTGGTGGACATCCTCTACACCCGCCAACTGCTGGAGCAGGAATTCGCCAAGGACGGCATCCAGGTGAAATGGAGCTTCTTCAAGGGGGCCGGCCCGGTGGTCAATGAAGCCTTCGCCAATGGCCAGGTGGACTTCGCCTACCTGGGCGACCTGGCGGCGATCATCGGCAAGTCCAGCGGCCTGGACAGCCGCGTGCTGGCCGCCACCGCGCGCGGCGTGAACCATTACCTGGGCGTGCAGCCGGGCTCGGGGATCAAGACCCTGGCCGACCTCAAGGGCAAGCGCGTGGGCATCTTCCGCGGCACTGCCAGTCAACTCTCCTTCGACAACGCCCTGGCCAGCGCCGGCCTCACCGAGAAGGACCTGAAGGTGATCAACCTCGACTTCAGCGCAGCCCTCGCGGCGCTGGCGGCCAAGCAGATCGACGCCACCTGGGGCCTGGCCGGCCTGTTCGCCCTGCGCGACAAGGGCCTGGCAGAAATCCCGCTGAACACCCGCGACCTCGGCGGCGCCGGCACCCTGCAGGCACTGCTGGTGGGCAACGGCGAATTCGTCGACGCCCACCCGGACATCACCGAGCGCCTGCTCAAGGTGCAGCTGCAGGCCGTGCAATGGGCCAGTGCGGAGGCCAACCGCGATGCCTATATCGAACTGGTGTCGAAGCAGGCCAGCTACCCGGCGGTGATCTTCAAGAGCGAATACCAGGACCGGCCATTGGTGGACGTGCTGTCGCCGAAGCTCGATGCCGACTTTCTCGGTCGCCTGGATGCGTCCATCACGGCCGCGAAGAGCTACGGCCTGATCCGCCGCGACTTCAAGGCTGCCGACTGGGCCAACCCCGCCCCGCAGGAAGCGGCAAGCCGGCAGGTGGCCGGGCAGCCGGTGGCGGCGATTCAGTAGCCGCCCGGACTCACCTGTGGGAAGGGGAACGTTTACACGGTGGTGATGGCAAGCTCCGGCAAGGTCACCTGGCGCATATAGGCACGCGCCGTATGCGGCACGCGGTAGCGCACTTCGCTCTCGCCCTGCTCCACCCACAACAAGGACTTGTCTGCCAGTTGTCGCACGGCGGCGAACACGCACTCGCGGCACCAGCGTTTGTCGTCCAGCGAGGCGACGGCGGTGTCCAGGGTGAAGCCGTCCGCCAGCTGCGCGAGCAAGCCCAGGCAACGCTGCTCGACGGCGTCCAGCAGCGCGTAGCTCCAGTCGTAGGTCGCCCGCAGGCTCTGCTGTCGGGCTGGCGCGGTGCGGCGGCCGGGCATCAGCAGTTGCATGGGCGTGTCCAGCAGTGCCGGCAGCCCGGCGAGGCCAAGGATGCCCACCTGCCGCGCGGCCATCTCGATGGCCAGGGGAATACCGTCCAGGCGCCGACAGACGTCGATGATCGCGCGCACCTGGCCGGACTTGAGTTCGAAGCGGTCGCAGACCTCCCGCGCGCGCATCACGAACAGCTGCACCGCCGAACTGCACATGGCCAGTGCCAGTGGCGCATCGTCCTGCGCGGGCATCTCCAGCGGCGGCAGGCGCACCACACGCTCCCCTTCCGCGCGCAGCGGCTCGCGGCTGGTGGCGAGGATGCTCAGTGCCGGGTGCAGGCGCAGCAGATGCTCTACCGCCTCGGCGCAGCGGTCGGCGAGGTGCTCGCAGTTGTCCAGCAACAGCAGGGTCGGTTCATAGGCCGGCTCGCGCAGGAGAACGGCGAGGCTCTGGCTGAGGGAGACGCCATCCGGGTCGGCGGAGAGGTCGAGAAAGCGCACCTGGCTGAAATGCCTGCCGAGCTGCTCGGCAGCGTGGATCGCCAGGGAGGTCTTGCCCATGCCGCCGGGGCCGACCAGGGTCATCAGGCGCGTGGCGGGCATCTGCTTCACCACCCGCTCGAGCAACGCCTGGCGGCCGACCAGGCCCATCAGCAGGACCGGCAGGTTGCTCGCGCGCACTTCACACGGCAGTGCCACAGCCTGCGCCGGAGCGACCACGCTCTCCACCACGCCGACGAAGCCATAGCCGCGCAACGGCACGTTGGCGATGTAGCGCTCACCCGTGCGGCCCTCGCCGAGTGCACGTCGCAGGGCGGCGATGTGCACGCGCAGGTTGATTTCCTCGACCACCGTATCGCCCCAGACCTGGGCGATGATCGTGTCCTTGCCGATGATCTCGCCGGGCTGGCGGATCAGCACCTGGAGAATGTCCAGCGCCCGGCTACCGATGCGCACCGGGCGATCCCCCTGCAGCAACTGGCGCTTGTAGGGGTGGAACTGGAAGCGACCGAACTGCAGGATGGTCTCGGTGCGGTTTTCCGTGCTTGCGCTCATGTCCTGCTCACGTCTGCGGATCTGACGGATCGCTCTACAACGGGTATTCCAGGCGATCTGGCCAGTACCGAGGTGACGCGCCCCTGATTATTGGTCAGGGTATTTTCCCGCCCTCGTGTGACAGCGCAATTCCCGCGGGGGGAAGGATTCGGCCAACTTGGGTGCGCCGGACGGTCATCCGGCTGAAAATGCGGCGCACTGCCATCAGGCGAAACCGAATTGCTCGCGGTACTGGCTCGGCGTCATGCCGATCCGCTCGCCGAAAACCGTACGCATGTGCCGGGGGCTGCCGAAGCCGCTGCGGCTGGCCACCTGTTTGAGCGGCAGGTCGCTGCTTTCCAGCAGCTTGCGCGCATGGTCGATCCGCGCGCTCTGCACGTACTGCATGGGCGTCATGCTGGTCTCGCGCTGGAAGGCGCGGGCGAAGTTGCGCGGGCTCATGGCCACCAGCTCGGCCAGGCGATTCACTGTCAGCGGCTCGTCGATGTGGTCCACCACGTGGGCCTGGGCACGGGCGATCACCGAGCCGTCGCGCACCACCGAGACCAGCAGCGGGCCGAACGGCGTCTGCCCGCCCTGGCGCTTGAGCACCACCAGCAGCACCTTGGCGACTTCCAGGGCAACGTCCTTGCCGTGGTCCTCGGCGACCACCGCCAACGCCATGTCGATGCCGGCGGTGACGCCGCCGGAGGTGATCAGGTTGCGGTCGATGACGTAGATGCGCTCGGCCTGCACCTCGGCGCGGGGATACAGCTGTGCCAGGCGATCCAGGTAGTTCCAGTGAGTGGTACAGCGGTAGCCGTCGAGCAGCCCGGCCGCGCCGAGCAGGAAGGCGCCGGTGCACACCGCGCCGTAGCGTTTCGCCGCGCGCGCCGCCGCCGGCAACCAGGCGTTGAGCGCCTCGTTGTTGCCGTTGTAGGCACCGGGCCCGCCGGGCACCAGCAGCAGGTCCACGCCGGCGAGCAGCGCTTCCAGCGGCAGGTCGGCGCTCATCTTCAGGCCGCTGGAGGCGCGCACGCCCTCGGGCTTCGCCGCCACCGTGAGCAAACGGTAATGCCGCTCCGGCGGCAGGTAGCGGTTGGCCATGGAGAACACCTCCATCGGCCCCGTCACATCCAGCGCCAGCACATCGTCGTACAGCACCATGGCCACTGTTTTCATTCTTCTACTCGCACGCAAACGGGGCTTGGCGGTCTCGCGTGCCCCGGTATAGGAAAAAACCACTGTACCCATTCGCCGCGCCGGCGAATCGCACGTTTGCATCATTCTCCGCCAGGCGGGCCGAGCACACAGGTCCAATAAATGCCGTGGCGGCGAAACCATAGTCTGCCCATCGAAGCGCCCCGGACGCCCTTGCAGAACTGCAAAGCCACCCTGCCGGGCTGTCTGTTCCGCGCCTCGCAGCGTTCGGCAAAGATGTGTCCACGGTTTGCAGCCAAGTCCTGCAGGCCGAAAAGACACTCCAGACGCCCTCTTCCCACTCCACGCAATCCACCAGGAAATCCGACCATGACCGCCATCGCCAAAGCCGTTCCCGGCAAGACCCTGCTCAACCCCACCGACCACACCCTGATCATGATCGACCACCAGTCGCAGATGTCCTTCGCGACCAAGTCCATCGACGCGGTAACCCTGCGCAACAACGCAGCGCTGGTGTCCAAGGCGGCCAGGGAATTCGGTGTTTCCACCATCCTCACCACCGTTGCCGAGAAGAGTTTCTCCGGCCCTATCTTCGACGAGATCAAGTCGGTCTTCCCCGAACACAACGTCATCGACCGCACCAGCATGAACACCTGGGAAGACCCGCGCATCGCCGTGGAAGTGAACAAGTTCGGCAAGCAGAAGATCGTCCTGGCCGGCCTCTGGACCTCCGTGTGCATCGTCGGCCCGGCCCTGTCGGCCATCGACCAGGGCTTCGAGGTCTACGTGATCGCCGACGCCTGTGGCGACGTGTCCACCGAAGCCCACGAGATGGCCCTGCAACGAATGATCCAGCTGGGCGCGCGCCCCATGACCTCCCTGCAGTACCTGCTGGAACTGCAACGCGACTGGGCCCGCGGCGAAACCTACGATGCGACCGTGAAGACCTCCATCGAGCACGGCGGCGCCTACGGCCTCGGCCTGATCTACGCCAAGACCATGTTCAACGCCAGCGAAGGCCACTGAGCCTGAGCAGCAGAAAGGGGCGGCATTGCCGCCCCTTTTTCATTTCCGGGATACCCACCATGCCGACCCAAGACCGTTCCGGCGCCCTGGCGCTGCTGTTCATGCGCGTAGCCGCCGCGCTCCTGCTGCTCCAGGTGCATGGGCTGCCCAAGCTGCTGCACTGGCAGAACGAGCTGCAGCACATCGAAGACCCCTTCGGCCTCGGCGCCACGCCGACCCTGGCACTGGCGGTGTTCGCCGAAGTGCTCTGCCCGATCCTGCTGATCCTCGGCGTGTTCGCCCGCCTCGCCTGCCTGCCGGTAATCGCCGTGCTCCTGGTGGCACTGCTGTTCGTGCACCCTCAATGGTCGCTGGAAGAAGGCCAGTTCGCCTGGTGGATGCTGATCCTCTTCGCCGGCCTGGCGATGGCCGGCCCTGGCAGCTATCGCCTCGCCCTGCCCCGCCTGGGTGAACTTCGGACGGAGCCCCGACCGTGAAAAACCTCCTGCTCCCCTGCGCACTGACGCTTGCCTGCGTCCAGGCCCACGCCGCCGACTGGTCGTTGTTGTCACGCAACTACTTCCTCGACAACGACTACCGCAGCCCTGGCCCCAACGGCCAGAGCCTGCGCCGTGAATGGGCGCAGGGTTTCATCGGCAAGTTCAGCAGCGACGTCACACCCGGCACCGTCGGCCTGGGCGTCGATGCCCATGCCTTCCTCGGCCTGAAGCTCGACGGCGGGCGCGGCCACGCCGGCACCGGCCTGTTGCCACTGGACAGCGACGGCCGCAGCGAGAGCGAGTATTCCGACGCCGGCGCCGCGCTGCGCCTGGTGCATGAAAAGACTTCCCTCGCCTGGGGCGAGATGGAAGTGGAGACCCCGGTGTTCGACACTGGTGACAAGCGCCTGCAACCCGAATACGCCACCGGCTGGTTCCTCGACGACCGCAGCCTGTCCAACCTGCGACTGCAGGCCGGGCGCTTCACTGCGTTCAAGAACCAGGACTCCAGCTCCAGCCACGGCGAGTTCGAAGGCTACGGCGCCAGCACCCGCTTCGGCGGCCTGAGCCTGGCCGGCGCCACCTGGAGCGCGCCCGACGCCAACTGGGGCGGCGCGCTCTACGCCAGCCAGCTGGACGACGTCTGGCGCCAGGCCTACGCCAACCTCAACGGCCACTTCGGTCGCTGGTCGGTGGACGCCAACCTGTACAAGACCGGCGATACCGGCAGCGCCCGCGCCGGCGAGATCGACACCCTGGCCTGGAGCCTGCTGGGCAAGGTCGCCCTGGGCAGCCATGCGCTGAGTCTTGCCTACCAGAAGATCGATGGCGACACGCCCTTCGACTTCGTCGGCGGCGACTCCATCTACCTCGCCAACTCGATCAAGTACGCCGACTTCAACGGCCCCGGCGAGCACTCCTGGCAGGCGCGCTACCAGTGGGACGGCGCCAGCGCCGGCCTCGCCGGCCTGACCTTTTCCACGCGCTACGTGCGCGGCAGCGGCATCGACGGCACTCACGCCCCCTGCGGCGGCGCCTACAACCCCATGGACGGCGGGGCCTGCCAGCCTGCCTATGGCGACGGCGGGCGCCACTGGGAGCGCGATCTCGACCTGCGCTACGTGGTGCAATCCGGCCCAGCCAAGGACCTGGCGCTGAGCTTCGCGCAGGTCTCGCACCGTGCCAACGACGCCCAGGGCGGCGCGGATATCGACCGCATCTACGTGATCGTCGAGTACCCGCTCAAGGGCGTGTTCTGAGTCAGCCGCGGGCCGGCACGCCGGACTGGGGCGAGGCCTTGAACAGCAGCGCCGTCTCCATCAGCAGGGCCAGCACTATGGCTCCCGCTGCCACCGCGAAGAGCAGCGCGTAGTGCCCGTGGCTTGCACTGAACAGCGCCGAGTAGGCGTAGCCGGCGATGGCCTGGAAGCTGGCGAAGGACACCGTCGCGCGGCTCCAGGTAGCGCTCTGCGCAGCGTGACCGGGCACCAGCTGATGCACCCGCGCCAGCGCGAGCGGCACGATGCCCGGCGGGAACGAACCGATCACCACGCTCGCCACGCCCAGCAGGCGCAGGTCACCGGTTTCCAGCAGCAGGCCGAGGGCAATGCATTGCGCCACCAGCACCAGGCGGATCGCCGCCCGCGCACCGAGATGGTCGGCGAGGAAGCCGTAGACCACCGGCCCGACGATGGCGCCGACACCATACAGCGTCCAGATCAGCGCGCCGCCGTGGGTACCGGCGCCCAGGCCCCGGGCCACGTAGTCCACCAGGAACATCATCGGCGCCACCAGTGCCGCGGCCATCAGCGCGTACTGGGCGAACAACACGTAGATGCCCGCCGAGGCGCGCACGCCCTCAACGCTGTGCGCCTGGGGATGAGCCTGCTCCTGTGGCCAGCCGAACCAGCTGCTCAGGCTGAGCACCAGGGCCAACAAACCGAGGCCGAGCCAGGTCTGCACCAGCCCCAGCGCCAGCAACAGCGGCACCAGGGTGCCAGAGGCGGCGATGCCCAGGCCGATGCCGAGGAAGATCGCCCCGCTCGCCAGCCCACGCCGATTGGCGGCCACGTGCGGGAGGATGGTGCTGGCGGCCAGCACCATGATCACCCCGCCGGAAATCCCCGAGACCAGCCGCCAGAAGAAGAACCACGCCTGGTTCAGCGGCCAGGCGCAGGCGAAGAACGACAGCGTGACCAGCAGCATCATGCCGCGCAGCACCGCCGTGCTCGACCAGCGCGCCGCCAGCGGGCGCCCGGCCAGCGCCCCGACGAGGTAGCCGGCAAGATTGGCGGCGCCCAGGTAAACCACGGCGGAAGCCGAGAACCAGTGCGCCTCGATCAGCGCCGGGATCAGCGGCGTGTAGGCGAAACGCGCCAGGCCGATGCCGACCAGGCTGGCGCAGAGGCCCGCCCAGATCGGCAACCAGAGGGAGCCTCGGCTGGCGAGGCGGGAAGCATCGGTATTCATGACAACCCCTATCGCGCCGTCAGGGCGGCGCCGTTGAGTGGTGATGGGGGGATCATAAAGTCGCGCGAAGATGAAATAATGCAGCGAGTTTTCATCTCAGCACCGCATTTTTGCATCAAGAGGATTTCGCCATGATGAACTGGGACGACGCGCGGGTGTTCCTCGCCCTGTGCCGCGAACAGACCCTGCGCGGCGCCGCCCGCGTGCTCGCGGTGGACCAGGCGACCGTGGGCCGGCGCCTGGCGTCGTTGGAACGTTCGCTGGAGGCGACGCTGTTCCTGCGCACCTCGGCCGGCTACAGCCTGACCGCCGCCGGCGAGATCGCCCTGGCGGCAGCGCAGGCCATGGAGTCGTCCGCTGCCGAGCTGCAACGGCGGATCCTCGGCATGGACGACCGCATGAGCGGCGTGGTGCGGGTCACCACTACCGACTCCTTCGCCGCCGATTTCATCATCCCCGCGGTCGCCGCCCTGCACCGCGAGGAACCGGGCATCGAAGTGCAACTGCAGACCTCCACGCAGATGCTCAACCTGAGCAAGCGCGAAGCCGACATCGCCGTGCGCACCCACCAGCCGGAAAACCCTGACCTGATCGTTCGACGCCTGGCACGCTGGGGCAGCGGACTGTTCGCCTCCGCGCAGTATGTCGAGCAACGCGGGGCTCCCGAACCGGGGAGCGCCTTCGCCGGGCACGACCTGGTGATCTATCAGCCGTATATCGACGCGGGCAAGGAAGTATTTCTCGCCTGCGAGCCGATCATCCACGGACGCATCGCCATGACCTGCACTTCCGGCTTCATGGTCCGCCGCGCCCTGGCCGCCGGCCTTGGCGTAGGGGAATTGCCGCTGCCGATGGGCGAGGCGGACGGACTGGTCCGCCTGTGGCCGGAGCGCCCGCCCCAGCCCTACGACGTGTGGCTGGTGACCCACAAGGACGTGCGCCATACCGCGCGGGTACGGGCGGTGATCGACGCCCTCGCGCGGGCGTTCAGCGCCGTCGCGCCGTAGCGAGCAGCCATTGCAGGAGCGGGATATGCCCGGCACTGACGCACTCCGCTGGACGCGGACTTTGTCCGCGATCGCGGGCCTGGCCCGCACCTGCAAGGGTGCTCTGCTCAGTTCGCAGGGCCCATAACGCGCCAGCGTTGTCCGCCGCAACTGAACCGGCGGATAACCTGTTCCAGGTTATTCGCCCTACGAGCTACAAGGGTGCCTGGTAAGTCATCAGGAGAAACACACCGTAGGATGGCGTGGAGCGCAGCGATACCCATCAATCCCATGCACCAGCAGCATGGGTATCGCTCAGGCTCCACCCATCCTACAAAGGCCGAAACTCGGGCCTCAGGGCACCGGCGCGCTCATGTACTCGACCATCCGCTCGCGCAGCCAGCGCTCGGCCGGGTCGTTGTCGTGGGCGGCGCTCCAGACCAGCGAGAGCTCCGCGGGCTTGATCTCCAGCGGCGGGTCCTCGGCACGCAGGCAGCTGTCTTCCACCAGCGCGCAGGCGGCATAGTCGGGGACGGTGGCGATCATCTCGGTGTTGCGCAGCAGAGCGCGCAGGCTGCCGAACTGCGGCACGGCCAGCACCACGCGACGGCGGCGGTCGATGCGCTCCAGGTCCAGGTCGATGGCGCCGTTCAGATCGCCGGAGAAGGACACCATCACATGCGGTCGCGAGCAGTATTCGTCGAGGCTCAGCGGGCCGGGACGATCGTCGCCGCGCAGCACCTTCACGCCGATATCGCGCAGCTTGCGGCGCTTGGCGTTGGCCGGCAGGTCGGTGGTGTAGCTGACGCCGGCGGTGATTTCGCCGGAAGACAGCAACGCGGGCATCAGCAGGAAGTTGGCGCGGCGCACCACCACGGTGATGTTCGGCGCTTCCTGCTGCAGGCGTGCCAGCAGCGCGGGGAACAGGCCGAACTCAGCGTCGTCGGAAAGCCCCAGGCGGAAGATATTGCAGCTGCTCTCCGGCTCGAAGGTCTTGGCGCGGCTGACCGCGGCGGAGATCACGTCCATTGCCGGGCGCAGCTCCTCGAAGATGTGCAGCGCCCGGCTGGTGGGTTCCATGGCGCGGCCGGCGCGCACCAGCAGCGGGTCGTCGAACAGGTCGCGCAGGCGCGCCAGGGCGGCGCTGACAGTGGACTGGGTGATGAACAGCTTCTCGCCGACGCGGGTGAGGTTCCGCTCCAGCATCAGGGATTCGAAGATCACCAGCAGGTTCATGTCCAGGCGGCGCAGGTCGTTTCGGTTCATGGCTGGTCGCTCGGGGCTGTGGGAGTCGGCATCTTTGCACAAGACAAGGGTCGCGCCAGTCGATCATGAAACAGGGCATTTTTCTTGGACGTGTGTGCTCATTCGCGTACCGTTTGGCTTAATCCGATTGAGCATCGGATCACCTTGATTTACCTTGAATTTTTTACATTCCGGAGCGGCATTTCGGCCGCCATTAGAACGAGAAGAGAGACGCCATGCCCGCACCTGCCCACCAGGTAGCGACCATGCTCGCCCCCCAGACCCACCGCCTGGTCCTGCAGCTCATGGAGGAGCTGGAAAGCCAGGGCGACGGCGTACAGCAAGCCAGCCAGCGCCTTTGCCAGCATCTGCTGGAACACTACAGGGTGCCCGAGCCCTGCAACGATGGCGCGGACACGGGTGAACGCCTCGCCCTCGCCCCCTGGCAGGAGCGCAAGGCCAAGGACATTCTCGCCGGCAGCCTGCTCAGCCGCCTGTACATCGCCGATGTCGCCGAGCAATGCGGCATGTCACGCAGCCATTTTTCCCGTGCCTTCAAGCAGGCCACCGGACTTGCGCCACGGGAATGGGCGCTGCGCCTGCGCATCGACCGCGCCCGCGAGTTGCTGGCCAGCGGCGATGCGCCGATCTCCCAGGTCGGCCAGGAATGCGGCTTCGCCGACCAGTCGCACTTCTGCCGCAGTTTCCGCAAGCTGGTGGGCTGCACGCCGAACCGCTGGCGGCAGGCCAGTCGGGTGGGGGCCACGCAGGAATTGGCGCCGGACGTTCCATAGAACCGTAGGGCGCATAACCCGGAACGGGTTATCCGCCGATGGCCTCGCGGCGGATAACGCTGGCGCGTTATGCGCCCTACATTCTCGATTCCTACGCCGTTCAGGAAGCGTTCAGCTAGGAATCGAAGAACTTTGAGGTATGACAGTTCCGGTGCAATTCCCGCGGTCTAGTCTGGGGGCAGTCCCACTTTCCCAACAGGCAGGAGCCGGGAGTCGAAGCATGACTGCACCGCAAACCACCGACGGCAAACCGCAAGACACCGAACCCAAAGGCACCGACTGGTACCGCAAGAGCGTCGACCAGACCCTGGCCGACCTGCAGACCAGCGCGCAAGGCCTTTCCCCCGACGAAGCCGAGGCGCGGCTGCTGCGCGTTGGTCCCAATGCCTTGCCGGCCAAGGAAGTCGACCCGCTCTGGCTGCGCTTCGCCCGGCACTTCAACGACGTGCTGATCTACATCCTCCTGGCCGCCGCCGTGGCCACCGCGCTGATGGGCCACTGGACCGACACCCTCGTCATCCTGCTGGTGGCGGTGATCAACGCGGGCATCGGCTTCTTCCAGGAAAACAAGGCGGAGAAATCCCTCGCCGCCCTGCGCGGCATGCTCAGCAGCACCGCCCACGTGGTGCGCAACGGCAAGAAGATCGAGATGGACGCCGCCCAGCTGGTGCCCGGCGACATCGTCATCCTGCGCCCCGGCGACAAGATTCCCGCCGATGTGCGCCTGTTCGACGTGCACCACCTGCAGGTCGAGGAATCCATGCTCACGGGTGAATCCCTCACCGTGGGCAAACACGCCGACGCACTGGACAAGGAAGCGCTGCTGGCCGACCGCACCAACCTCGGTTTCTCCGGCACCAACGTCAGCGCCGGCAACGCGCGCGGCGTGGTGATCGAGACCGGGCCGGCCACCGAGCTTGGGCGCATCAACAAGCTGATCGCCAACGTCGACGAGGGCGAAACCCCGCTGCTGCGACAGATCGCCGAACTGGGCAAGCGCATCTTCCAGCTGATCATCGGCATGATGGTGGTGCTGTTCGTCATCGGCTTCTTCTGGCACGACTACCCCTTCGGCGAGCTGCTGCTGTCGCTGATCAGCCTGGCGGTGGCCTCGGTGCCCGAGGGACTGCCGGCGATCGTCTCGATCATCCTGTCGCTGGGCGTGCAGCGCATGGCGCAGAACAAGGCGATCATCCGCAAGCTGCCCACCGTGGAAACCCTGGGCGCCATGAGCGTGATCTGCTCGGACAAGACCGGCACCCTGACCATGAACGAGATGACCGTGAAGAGCGTGCTGCTCGCCAACGGTCTCTACGCGGTGGAGGGCCAGAGCTACGAGCCCAAGGGCCGCATCACCTTCGGCAGCACCAGCGACGAGCTGGACTGGTCGCAACACGCCGCGCTGGCCGACTTCATCCGCGCGGTGGACATCTGCAACGACAGCAGCCTGCAACTCAACGAGGAAGGACGCTGGGGCGTGGTCGGCGGCCCCACCGAGGGCGCGCTGAAGGTCCTGGCGCGCAAGGCGAACCTGCCGGAAATAGAGTTCCAGAAGTTCGGCAAGATTCCCTTCGACTCCGCCTACAAGTACATGGCGCGGCGCTGCGACGTCGCCGGGCAGAGCCTGGTCTACCTCAAGGGCGCACCCGACGTGCTGCTGCGCATGTGCCAACAACAGCTCGGCGCCAGCGGCGTGGAGCCGCTGGACCGCGAGTACTGGGAGCGCGAGATGAGCTTCATCGCCGGGCAAGGCCTGCGCATGCTCGCCGCCGCGTACAAGCCAGTGCAGCCCGATGACGGCGTGATCGACCACGAGGACGTGCAGGACGGCATGATCTTCCTCGGCGTCGCCGGCCTGCTCGACCCGCCGCGCCCGGAGGCCATCGAGGCCATCGCGCTGTGCAAGCGCGCCGGCATCCAGGTGAAGATGATCACCGGCGACCACCCGGATACCGCCGTGGCCATCGCCGGCATGCTCGGCATGGGCAACGACCTGCGCGCCATGACCGGCCAGGAGCTGGAGCAGGCCGATGACTCGCAACTGAAAGCCCTCGCCATGCAGTACTCGGTGTTCGCCCGCACCAGCCCCGAACACAAACTGCGCCTGGTGCGCGCGCTGCAGGCCAACGAGGAAGTGGTCGGCATGACCGGCGACGGGGTCAACGACGCCCCGGCGCTGAAGCAGGCCGACGTCGGCATCGCCATGGGCATCAAGGGCACCGAGGTGACCAAGGAAGCCGCCGACATGGTGCTCACCGATGACAACTTCTCCACCATCGCCGGCGCCGTGCGCGAAGGCCGCCGGGTCTACGACAACCTGAAGAAGACCGTACTGTTCATCCTGCCGACCAACATGGCGCAGGGTCTGCTGATCGTCATGGCGATCCTCGCCGGCGCGGTGATCCCGCTGGCGCCGCTGCAGATCCTCTGGATGAACATGGCGACCTCCACCACCCTGTCCTTCGCCCTGGCCTTCGAGCCTGGCGAGCCGGGGATGATGCGCCGGCCGCCGCGCAACGCGAAGGAGTCGATCCTCAACGGCTTCGCGGTCTGGCGGGTGCTCTACGTGGGTGGCCTGCTGACCGCCGCGGCCTTCCTACTGGAAGCCTGGATGGTCAGCAACGGCCAGGACACCGACCACATCCGCACCATGATCCTGCACACCCTGGTCACGGCGCAGTGGGCCTACCTGTTCAACTGCCGGCTGCAGGAAGAGTTCTCGCTGAACACGGCGCTGCTGCGCAACGGCGCGCTGCTCACCGTGACCCTGGCGCTGATCCTGCTGCAGTGCTTCGTGATCTACGTGCCCTTCATGCAGACCGCCTTCCACACCGTCGCCCTGCCCTTCAGCGGCTGGCTGATCTCGTTGGGTATCGGTATCGCGGTGTTCTTCGCGGTGGAACTGGAGAAGCTGGTGATCCGTCGCTGGAAGGCTTCGCGCGGATGATGCAACTGACGTAGGGGCGGACTTCGTCCGCGAAAAGGCCCCTCGCCAGTCCGGCGAGGGGCCTTTTTTCTTGCCCCTTGGAAGCTCGTCGCGGGGGTCTCGCGGGCATGGCCCGCTCCTGCAAGAGCTCCGTGCCCCCTGTAGGAGCGGGCCACGCCCGCGAGCGGCGGACAAGGTCCGCCCTCAGTCTCGTAGGGCGCATAACGCGCCAGCGTTATCCGCCACTGGTGGAGGCGACGGCGGATAACCTGTTCCAGGTTATGCGCCCTACGGTCTCTGCATTACTGAACTCACAGCAGCGGCAAGGTGTAGCTGACGATCAGCCGGTTCTCATCCTGGTCGCGCTGGGTCGGGGTGCCGGAGCCGCTGGCGGGCAGGCCGCTGCGCAGCATGGCGTTGCGCCAGGAGAAGCCCAGGCCCTTGAGGGTGCCTTCGGGGATCACGTAGGACAACGTCAGGTCGCGCTCCCATTCACCCTGGTCGCCACTGGCGGTCCTGATGTCGTCGCCCTTGAGGTAGATTGCCGCGAAGGTCAGGCCCGGCAGGCCGGCCTGGGCGAAGTCGTAGCCGTAGCGCGCCACCCAGGTGCGTTCGCCTGCGTGCAGGAACTTGCCGATCTGCACGTCGGTGATCAGGTAGGCGCTGCCGCTGGCGCCGTCGCCGCGGTTCAGGTAGGGGAAGTCGCTGTCGCCGTTCATGACCTGGTAGCCGGCGCCAAGGCTGTGCCCGGATAGGCTGTAGGTGAACATCCCGCTGTAGGCGCGGTTGTCCACTTCGCCCTTGGTCACGCGATTGCCGTAGTAGCCGCTGGAGAGGTACCCGTCGGCGCGTCCGGAGGCGCTGCCATTCTTGCCGTCGGAGTCGCTGTCGAAGGCGCGCAGGTCGGTCTTCAGCACGCCGGGACCGAGGTTCAGGCTGTGCTGCAGGCCGAGGAAGTGCTGCTGGTAGAACTCGCTGAGCTGGCCGTAGTAGTACTGCAGCGTCAGGTCCTTGCTCAGCTTGTAGTCGCCGCCGGCGTAGTAGAACTCGTTGCTGTCGCGGACCGTGGCGCCGCTGTTGGCGCCCTGGATCGACATACCGCGCCAGTCGCTGGAGTTGCGCCCACGGGTGTGCTCCAGCTTGCCGGCCACCAGGCTGAGGTTGTCGATATCGGCGCTGGTCACCTGCCCGCCCTCGAAGGTGCCCGGCAGCAGTCGACCGTCGTTATAGGTCACCACTGGCAGCTTGGGCATCAGGGTGCCGTAGCGCAGTTCGGTGCTGGAAATCTTCGCCTTCAGGGTCGGGCCGAAGCTGCTGAAGTCGTTCACCGCCTCGCCGTTGCTTTTCGACGGAAACACCGTGCCGGCCTGCTGGCTGGCCGATTCGTAATGGGTGCCACCGCCGCTGTCGAGGCGGATGCCGAGCAGGCCGATGGCGTCGACGCCAAGGCCTACGGTGCCCTGGGTGTAGCCCGAGGCGTAGTTGAGGATGAAGCCCTGGCCCCACTCTTCCTGGCGGCTCGGCTCGGCCGTGCCGTTGCGGTTGTCGCTGTTGATGTAGAAGTTGCGCAGGGTCAGGCTGGCCTTGCTGTCTTCGATGAAGCCGGCAGCCTGGGCGGCGGGCACGAGAAGGCCGAGGGCGGCGCAGGCGATGGCAGCGCCCAGGGTGGAGTTTTTCATTGTTGTCTCCGGTTCGTGGATTTCAGGGTGAGCGCCACCCGTCCCAGTGGTGCGGGCAGGCGCGGGATTTCAGGCAAAGGGAGGCCGGCGGCGCCGGGAGGCGCCGTCGATCAGGGGTGGATCAGCCCAGCGGTTGCATCAAGTCACGGGGGCCGGGTTGAACAGCACCAGGTCGTTGTGCAGGTGATGCCGCTCGGCCCAGGTGTGGACCTTGCCGCTGGCCACCTCGAGGTAGAGCTGGAAGATTTCCCAGCCCAGCTCGTCCAGGGTCATGCGCCCGGACGTGACGCGGCCGGCGTCGACGTCGATCAGGTCCGGCCAGCGCTCGGCCAGCTCGGTGCGGGTGGCCACCTTGATCACCGGCGCCATGGCCAGCCCGTAGGGCGTGCCGCGTCCGGTGGTGAAGATGTGCAGGTTCATCCCGGCGGCCAGTTGCAGGGTGCCGCAGATGAAGTCGCTGGCCGGGGTGGCGCAGTACTGCAGGCCCCTGCCCTTCACCCGTGCGCCCGGTGGGATCACGCCGGCGATGGCGCTGCTGCCGGACTTGGCGATGGAACCCATGGCCTTCTCGACGATGTTGTTCAGCCCGCCCTTCTTGTTGCCCGGCGTGGTGTTGGCGCTGCGGTCGGCCATGCCGCGGGCGAGGTAGCGGTCGTACCAGTCCATCTCGGCGACCAGTTGCTCGGCCACCTCGCGGTTGACAGCGCGGGCGGTGAGCAGGTGGATGCCATCGCGCACCTCGGTGTTCTCGGAGAACATCACCGTGGCGCCGGCCCGCACCAGCAGGTCGGCAGCGACGCCCAGCGCGGGGTTGGCGGTGACGCCGGAGAAGGCGTCACTGCCGCCGCACTGCATGCCCACCACCAGTTCCGACGCCGGCACCGTCTCGCGGCGGCGTTGGTCGAGGACCACCAGACGCTCCTCGATCAGCTCCAGTATCTGCGTGACCATGCCCTGGAAGCCGTTGCCGGATTCCTGCAGGCGGTACAGCCACTGTGCCTCGTCCTGCCCGGCGGTGAGTGCGTCGCCGTCCATCAGCTGCACCGGCTGCAATTTCTCGCAGCCCAGACCGATGACCAGCGCCTGGCCACCGAGGTTGGGGTTGCGCGCCAGGTTGTACAGCGTACGGATCGGGATGATGGCGTCCGGCGCATTGATCGCCACGCCACAGCCATAACTGTGGGTCAGCGCCACCACGTCATCGACGTGCGGGTACTTGGGCAGCAGTTCGCGACGGGCGCGCTCCACGCAGTGATCCAGCACGCCAGTCACGCACTGCACCGTGGTGCTGACGCCCAGCAGGTTGCGCGTGCCGACGCTGCCGTCGGCATTGCGGTAACCCTCGAAGCTGTAGCCGGTCAGCGGCTCGGCAGTGGGCGGCACCTCGGTGGCCAGTGGCAGCGCATCCAGCTCCGGCGGCTCCGGCAGGCTGAGCAACTGCTCGGTCACCCAGCGCCCCTTGGCGATGGGCGCCAGGGCGTAGCCGATCACCGTGCCGTAGCGCAGCACCGGCGCGCCTTCGGCGATGTCCACCAGCGCCACCTTGTGGCTCTGCGGGATCGACTCGGCGGCCACCAGCTCATCCGGGAAGCGACCGCCAGCGGCGACGCCCTGGTCGTTGACGACGATGGCGACGTTATCGTCCGCGTGTAATTTCACGTAGCGCGGCGAGTCCTGGTGCGGGATCAACTGCATGACACTCATCTCCGAAATACCCCCGGAACTGCTCAGGAATTGGCCGGGGCCAGACGTTTTTCAGGCACCTGGCGACCCTTTGGGTCTTCTTCACGCAGCTCCACACGCTCGATGCGGCCGACGATGAACAGGTAGCTCAGCACGGCCACCAGCGCGTTGGCGCCGACGAACACCAGGGCCCACTTGAACGAGCCGGTGGCGCTGATCAGGTAGCCGATGACGATCGGCGTGGTGATCGAGGCGAGGTTGCCGAAGGTGTTGAACAGGCCACCGGAAAGACCGGCGATCTGCTTGGGCGAGGTGTCCGCCACCACCGCCCAGCCCAGCGCGCCCAGGCCCTTGCCGAAGAACGCCAGGGTCATGAAGCCGACCACCATCCACTCGGCGTCAACGTAGTTGCAGAACACCATGGTGGTGGACAGCAGCAGGCCGCAGACGATCGGCAGCTTGCGGGCGAAGGTCAGCGAATGGCCGCGACGCAGCAGGTAGTCGGAGATGATCCCGCCCAGCACGCCGCCGAGGAAGCCCATCAGCGCGGGCAGCGAGGCGATGAAGCCGGCCTTGAGGATCGACATGCCGCGTTCCTGCACCAGGTACACCGGGAACCAGGTGAGGAAGAAGTAGGTGATGGCGTTGATGCAGTACTGGCCCAGGTACACGCCCAGCAGCATGCGGCTGCGCAGCAGTTGGCTGACGTAGTGCCATTTCGGGCCGTCGCTGGCGCGTTTCTGGTCCATGTCGACCATGCCGCCGCCGGCTTCGATCGCAGCGATTTCAGCGGCGTTGGTGCGCGGGTGTTCCTTGGGGTTGTAGATGGTCTTCATCCAGATACCGGCGAAGACCATGCCCAGCACGCCCATCACCACGAACACGTGCTCCCAGCCGAAGTGGAAGACGATCCAGCCCATGATCGGTGCGAACAGCGCGGTGGCGAAGTACTGCGCGGAGTTGAAGATGGCCGAGGCCGTGCCGCGTTCGGCGGTGGGGAACCAGGCGGCGACGATGCGCGCATTGCCCGGGAAGGACGGCGCCTCGGCGAAGCCCACCATGAAGCGCAGCAGGAACAGTGCGATCACCGCGCTGGCCACGGGGAGGTAGCCGACGAAGCCCTGCAGGAAGGTGAACAGCGACCAGATGAAGATGCCCGCGGCGTAGACCTTCTTCGAGCCGAAGCGGTCGAGCAGCCAGCCGCCGGGAATCTGCCCGGCCACGTAGGCCCAGCCGAAGGCGGAGAAGATGTAGCCCAGGGTGACCGCGTCGATGCCCAGGTCCTTCTGCAGGCTGGAGCCGGCGATGGAGATGGTGGCGCGGTCGGCGTAGTTGATGGTGGTTACCAGGAACAGCATCAGCAGGATCAGGTAACGCACATGCGTCGGTTTGGCGGTTGCTTGGCTCATCGATTGCGTCTCGTGTCTTGTTGTTATGGGAGCGACCGGCGCAGGCCGGCCAGATTATCAGCCGGCCCGTCGTGGCGAGCCGTTACCGCCTCCTTGCCGACGTACGGCGGGCGCGGCCGGTACGTCCGTTCCGACTCGCACGCAGGACACAGCGGCGAGCGACACAGCAGATAGCGCGCCATGGCCGGCAGGCAGCCGGATGGCGTACAGCGAGAGAGCGTGGAGCGAAGAAAAGGGCCCCGCCGGACGCCTGGCGAGCAGGCGAGACGACACGGCGCGGCCAGGGAACTGGCGCGGGGAAAGCCGGCGCACGGTGGCGCGGCGATGTGAGATCGGACGGTTCTGCATGACGACCTACCTGCGAAGTTGAGCGGAGTGGGACAGCTCTGGGCGCGGTCAGCGCCTGGGTTCGCGGGTACGTGTCGACGGCGGGCAGTCGATGGTCATGGTATTTCCCCTGCTTTGTTCTTGTGTCGGGGTTCGGGTCATGTCTTGTGCAGCGGATGGCGCTAGCAGGCGCCACCCGCGGGTACTGCTATCGGTCAGGCACCGACGTAGGCGGTCTTCACCGTGGTGTAGAACTCCTGGGCGTAGCGGCCCTGCTCGCGCGGCCCGTAGGACGAGCCTTTGCGACCGCCGAACGGCACGTGGTAATCCACGCCGGCGGTGGGCAGGTTGACCATCACCATCCCGGCCTGGGCGTGCCGCTTGAAGTGCGCGGCATGCTTGAGCGAGGTAGTGGCGATGCCGGCGGACAGGCCGAACTCGGTGGCATTGGCCTGGGCCAGCGCTTCGTCGTAGTCCTTCACCTTGAGGATGCTGGCCACGGGGCCGAAGATTTCCTCGCGGTTGATGCGCATGTCGGGGGTGGTCTCGTCGAACAGCGCCGGGGCCATGTAGTAGCCCTCGGTGGCCAGCGACAGGCGCTCGCCGCCGAACAGCAGGCGTGCGCCTTCGTTGCGGCCGATCTCGACGTAGTCCAGGTCCTGGCGCAACTGCGCTTCGGAAACCACCGGGCCGATGTCGATGCCGTCCTGTAGCGCATTGCCTACCTTGATCCGGCGCATGCGCTCGACCATGGCTTCGACGAAGCGCGGGTAGATGCCTTCGGTGACGATCAGCCGGCTCGACGCGGTGCAGCGCTGGCCGGTGGAGTAGTAGGCGCTCTGCACCGACAGCTCCACGGCGCTGGCGAGGTCCGCATCATCGAGGACGATCTGCGGGTTCTTGCCGCCCATCTCCAGCTGCACCTTGGCGCCACGGGCCACGCACTGCGCGGCGATGCGCCGGCCGACGCCGACCGAGCCGGTGAAGCTCACGGCGTCCACCTGCGGGTGGTTGACCAGGGCCTCGCCGATCACGCTGCCA
Organism: Pseudomonas sp. PDM19; assembly: GCF_014852215.1. Taxonomy (NCBI): domain Bacteria; kingdom Pseudomonadati; phylum Pseudomonadota; class Gammaproteobacteria; order Pseudomonadales; family Pseudomonadaceae; genus Pseudomonas; species Pseudomonas sp. PDM19. The sequence goes on from NZ_JACVBG010000001.1 coordinate 1,576,952, forward strand.
CGGCCCATCACCAGGTTGAACACGCCGTTGGGGAAGCCGGCGCGGGAGATGATTTCCGCCAGCGCCCAGGCACTGCCGGGCACCAGGTCGGCAGGCTTGATCACCACGCAGTTGCCGTAGGCCAGGGCCGGGGCGATCTTCCACGCGGGGATGGCGATGGGGAAGTTCCACGGGGTGATCAGGCCGACCACGCCCACCGCTTCACGGGTCACCTCGACGCTGACGCCGGGGCGCACCGAGGGCAGCAGGTCGCCGGCCAGGCGCAGGCATTCACCGGCGAAGAACTTGAAGATGTTCCCCGCGCGGCCGACTTCGCCGATGGCTTCGGGAAGGGTCTTGCCCTCCTCCCGCGCCAGCAGCGCGCCCAGCTCGGCGCGGCGGGCGAGGATCTCGCTGCCGACCTTGTCCAGCGCGTCGGCGCGGGCCTGCACGTTGCTGTTGGACCAGGCCGGGAAAGCAGCGCGGGCCGCCTCCACTGCCTGGTTGACCAGCGCGGCGTCGCCCAGCGCGTAGTCGCCGACCACGTCGGACAGGTCCGACGGGTTGCGGTTCGGGGTTGCGTCGCTAACGGCCAGCCACTGGCCGTCGACGTAGTGCGAATACTGTTGAGCCACGGGAACCTCCGGCTTACTGCGGGCCGAGTTTCTTGATCAGCGCGTCGAGCATCTCGACTTCTTCGCCGGTGAGGTCGGTCAGCGGTGCGCGCACCGGGCCCGCGTCATGGCCGACCAGCTTGGCGCCAGCCTTGATGATGCTCACGCCGTAGCCTTCGCAGCGATTGCGGATGGCCAGGTACGGCAGGAAGAAATCGTCGATCAGGCGGTTGACCGTGGCGTGGTCGTCGCTGGCGATGGCGTTGTAGAAATCGATGGCGGTCTTCGGGATGAAGTTGAAGACGGCGGAGGAGTACACCGGCACGCCCAGCGCCTTGTAGGCCGCTGCGTAGACCTCGGCGGTCGGCAGGCCGCCGAGGTAGGTCAGGCGCTCGCCCAGGCGGCGGCGGATGGCGACCATCGGCTCGATCTCGCCGATGCCGTCCTTGAAGCCGATCAGGTTCGGGCAGCGGTCGGCCAGCTTTTCCAGGCTGTCGGCGTTGAGGCGGCAGACGTTGCGGTTGTAGACCACCACACCGAAGTCCACCGAGCGGCAGACCTGCTCGACGTGGGCCACCAGGCCTTCCTGGCTGGCTTCGGTCAGGTAGTGCGGCAGCAGCAGGATGCCGGCGGCGCCCTGCTTCTCGGCTTCCTGGGCGTAGGCGATGGCCTGACGGGTCGGGCCGCCGGCGCCGGCGAGGATCGGTACCTGGCCACGGCAGGTATCCACCGCGGTCTTGATGATCGAGGAGAACTCGTTGGGCTCCAGCGAGAAGAACTCGCCGGTGCCGCCGGCCGCGAAGAGTGCACTGGCTCCGTAAGGGGCCAGCCACTCCAGGCGGCGGGCGTAGGTGTCCGCGCGGAAGTTGCCCTGGGTATCGAAGTCCGTCACGGGGAACGACAGCAGACCGGACGAAAGGGTGGACTTCAGTTCTTGTGGATTCATTGGCGATCACCCTGCAAAGCGAATTTTTATAGGAAGAGGTGCAACGACAATCGGCTTATGGCGTCATGTTGTCGGTCATCGTACAACTACAAACAAAAGCCGACAAGTCGTCAGACAACCTTTTCTTCCGTCCGCTCGTCAGCCGAGTTTTTCCTCGGCCGATTCGTGGGCACGGCGCAGGCGTTCGCGGGAGTTGGTGAGGTGCAGGCGCATGGCGGCGCGGGCGGCGTCGGTGTCGCCGCGGGCGATGGCGTCGAAGATGTCTTCGTGCTCGCGGTTGACCCGCGCCAGGTAGTGGCTCTGGTCGTCATGGGCCAGGCGCGCAGAGTTGAGGCGGGTGCGCGGGATGATGCTCGCCCCCAGGTGGCTCATGATGTCGGTGAAGTAGCGGTTGCCCGTGGCTTCGGCGATGCGCAGGTGGAACTGGAAGTCCGAGGCCACCGCGTCGCGGCCGTTGGCCTGGCTCTCCTCCAGCGCATCCAGGGCGTCGCGCAGGCCCTGCAGCTGCTCGGGGCTGCGGCGCTGGGCGGCGAGCCCGGCGGACTCCACCTCCAGGCTGATGCGCAACTCCAGCACAGCCAGCACGTCACGCAGGGTGACGATGGTCGCCGGGTCGATGCGGAACGGGCCGTCCTTGGGCGTGTCCAGCACGAAGGTGCCGATGCCGTGGCGGGTTTCCACCAGTCCCGCGGCCTGCAGCCGGGAGATCGCCTCGCGGACCACGGTACGGCTGACGCCCTGCTCGGTCATGATCGCCGACTCGGTGGGCAGCTTGTCGCCAGGCTTGATGCGACCATCGCGGATACGCGCGGAAAGCTCGGCGACCACGTCATGGGCGAGGCTGCGGGAACGTTTGCGGGGAAGCGGACTGGTCGGCATGGTGGTCGCTGGAATAGATGAAGTGGCGGTCATCGTACAACATCGGGATGGCGCCCGGCCATGGCTGGCCAGTTGTGTGATGACTCTGCCCTGCCCCTTCCGCCGATGCCACATCGCGCGCAGGAGCGGACTCCGTCCGCGATGGCTTCGCCCAGCTCCTTGTTTGGCCGGAGTGGCACCGAACCGATCGCGGACGGAGTCCGCTCCTACGCTCATTGGTGTAACCGCAGTACCGCCTCCAGCTCTTCGCGCAGCCAGGGCTCATGGATTTCCGGCAGGCGCTGCGTGATCTGCCGGGCAACCCAGCGCTGGCCACGGCCGATGAAGTCGAAACGCAGCTCCAGGTCGTCGATGGCCATGGCACTGGCATGGAAGTCGCCCACGCCGGTATCCGGCGTGGCGCCCAGTCGTTCCAGGCAGCGCCGCAGGCGCCGGCAGCTTTCCGCCTCGCCCTGGTGCAAACGCTCCAGGCGGTGGCGTGCCACGGCCTCGTCGGCCTGCCGCAGGCTGTCGAGCATCACCCGCGCACCAGCGCGCTCGGCGCGCATCAAGGTCTGCAACCAGTCAATCAGATCGTCGGACATGAAGCCCCCAGGTCATCGCGAAGGCCCATCCTAGACCGTCTCGCGAAACGGTTTTAAATGAATTGAATTGCACTGACGCTGCAATTTTCCGAATACATCCAGCCCGCGCCGTACCTCTTCATTTCCGCTGCGCCGCTCGTCGGCCTTGACCCCGGACAAGGCATTGCAGAGCGGCCGCGTGCCAGCTCTTCGCTTTCAAATCAAAATAACTGCACTTATGCAGCATTATTATTCGTTTGTTGCATCCATTGCGTCTGTTCAGACTGATCGGGCTCCCTGCGGCGAATTGCCTCCTACCTTGCCTCTTCGCCGATTAAGCAACGCTTAGCACTCTCGGGTGCCCAGGGAGCCGTCAGTCAACCGGAGTACGACGGAATCAAGATGGACAGCGCGATACCCCTCGATCAGCACACCCCCCGCGACGCCGAATACAACTACGACATCGTTCGCCGCTTCACCCTCACCACCCTGGGCTGGGGCATCTTCGGGATGCTCATGGGCGTGTTCATCGCCGCCCAGCTGGTGTGGCCGCAGTTGAGCCTGGAGATGCCCTGGACCAGCTTCGGGCGCATCCGGCCGATCCACACCAACCTGGTGATCTTCGCCTTCGGCGGCAGCGCGCTGTTCGCCACCTCTTTCTACGTGGTGCAGCGCACCTGCCGTGTGCGGATCATCTCCGACAGCCTGGCCAACCTGCTGTTCTGGGGCTGGCAGGCGAGCCTGGTGGCCATGGTGATCAGCTACCCGCTGGGCATCACCACCTCCAAGGAATACGCCGAGATGGAGTGGCCCATTGCCGTCTGGGTGACCTTCCTCTGGCTGATCTATGCCTACCTGTTCTTCGGCACCATCGCCCGGCGCAAGGTGCGCCACATCTACGTCGGCAACTGGTTCTACGGTGCCTTCATCGTGGTCACCGGGATGGTCCACGTGGTCAATCACCTGGCGATCCCGGTGACACTGTTCAAGTCCTATCCGCTCTACTCGGGCGCCACCGACGCGATGATCCAGTGGTGGTACGGCCACAGCGTGGTGGGCTTCATCCTCTCGGTGGGCTTCCTCGGCATGATGTACTACTACGTGCCCAAGCAGGCCGAGCGGCCGATCTACTCCTATCGCCTGTCCATCGTGCACTTCTGGGCGATCATCACCCTGTACATCTGGGCCGGCCCGCACCACCTGCACTACACCGCCCTGCCCGATTGGGCGCAGTCCCTCGGCATGGTGATGTCGCTGATCCTCCTGGCGCCCAGCTGGGGCGGCATGATCAACGGCATGATGACCCTCTCCGGTGCCTGGCATAAGTTGCGCACCGACCCGATCCTGCGCTTCCTCGTGGTGTCCCTGGCGTTCTACGGCATGTCCACCTTCGAAGGCCCGATGATGGCGATCAAGACAGTGAACTCGCTGTCGCACTACACCGACTGGACCATCGGCCACGTGCACGCCGGCGCCCTGGGCTGGGTGGCGATGATCTCCATTGGCGCGCTCTACCACATGATCCCCAAGCTCTACGGTCGCGAGCAGATGCACAGCGTCGGGCTGATCAATGCGCACTTCTGGCTGGCAACCATCGGCACCGTGCTGTACATCGCCTCGATGTGGGTCAACGGCATCACCCAGGGCCTTATGTGGCGCGCGGTGAACGAGGACGGCACGCTGACCTACTCCTTCGTCGAGGCGCTGGCGGCCAGCCATCCGGGCTACATCGTGCGGCTGATCGGCGGGTCCACCTTCGCCAGCGGCATGCTGCTAATGGCCTGGAATACCTGGGCCACGGTGCGCGCCGGCAAGCCGGTGTCGAACCTCGAAGCGGCTGCGGCCTGAGGACGCGACGATGCTGCTGAGCCTTATCGGCCTGATCGCCTGTATCGCCGCCTGCTGGCAATCCTGCCGCCATGATGACGAACAGGCTGCGCTGCTGCCCTTCGCCGACGACCCGGAAGCCGCACGGCGCATGAGCGCGGCCACCGGCCGGCACTGCGAAAGGATCGTCCAGCCGCTGCCGGAGCCGCCACCGCCCTACCGACTGCGCGCCTGATCTCCGACGCCAGTGATTTCCTGCTCCACGGACGGAGCCTCCCCGAGTGCCGATGTTGGCACCTTGCAGGGCTCTTTCCCGCGAGAGCCCGTTTTTTCAGACTTCGCTCCCCGGACCTTCCGATGCCCGCCCTCACCGGCTGGCGGCACCGCGCCGCCGCGTACCTGCCCGACATTCCCCATACCCGCCCGCGCGAATGGCTGCGCGCCTCGCTCGGCGCCAGCCTGGGCTTCCTGCTCAGCGCCGCCACCTGCGGCCTGCTGTTCGGCTCCTCGGTGGCGCTGCACTTCGCCGGCCCCTGGGCCGCTTCGGCCGTGCTGCTGTTCGCCGTATCCTCCGGCGCCCTCGCCCAGCCCTGGTCAGTGATCGGCAGCTACCTGTGCGCCTCGCTGGTGGCGCTGCTGATCGGCCTGTTCCTGCCCGCCGGCATCGCCAGCGCGGCCCTAGCCCTCGGGCTGAGCCTGCTGCTGATGTACCCGCTGCGCTGCCTGCATCCGCCGGGCGGTGCGCTGGCCTTCTGCATGGTTTTCGCCTCACCCGCACCTGGCGAGCCGGTGTGGATGGCATCGCTGCCGGCAATCAGCGGCGGCCTCGGCCTGGTGCTGCTTGCGCTGCTGTTCAACAACCTGACACGCATGCCCTACCCGCGCCGCCGCAGCCTCGCGCCGGACAACCACCAGACCCAGGACCCGGCCCCCGGCGCGCGGGTCGGCATCCAGGCCGCCGACCTCGACCAGGCGCTGGACGAGCTTGAGGGCTTTGTCGACATCACCCGCGACGACCTCGAGCGCCTGGTGCGCAGCACCGAGCGCCACGCCCTGCGCCGCAGCATGGGCGAGACCCGCGCGCGGGAGGTGATGTCCCGCGACCTGATCTGCGCCTCGCCGGAAACCCCGCTCAGCCACGCCCTGCGCCTGCTGGTGAAGCACCACCTGAAGGCCCTGCCGATCCTCGACGAGGAGCGCCGGCTGGTGGGCATCGTCAGCCTGATCGACCTGCTGGTGCCCAGGGGCGCCTGGTGGAAGCGCCTGCTCGGCGGGATCGGCCTGCGCCGCGACCGCCTGCTGGGCGAGGTGATGACCCGCCCGGTGCTGCATGTGGATGCCGACACCCATGCGGTGGAACTGATCCCGCTGCTCTCCGACCACGGCCTGCACTGCCTGCCCGTGCTGGAGCGCGGCGAACTGGTGGGCGTGATCACCCAGACTGACCTGATCGCCGCGCTGGAGCGCGACCTGCTCAGTCACCTGGGCTGACCGCGCTTTCAGTTCGCCTGGGCTGACAGCCCTTTCCGTTACACTGGCCGCCTGAATCGCGCAGAAGCCTTCGCATGGACATCGACCTCACCCGCACCTTCCTGGAAATCGTCCGCCACGGCAGCTTCGTGGCCGCCGCCGACCGCATGCACGTCACCCAGACCGCCGTCACCGCGCGGGTGCAGAAGCTGGAGGCACACCTCAACTGCACGCTGTTCGTGCGCAACCGCGCCGGCGCCCGCCTGACGCCGGACGGCGAGGCCTTCGTCACCTACGCCAACCAGATCCTGCAGACATGGGAAGCCGCCCAGCGCGACCTGCCACTGCCCGAAGGCATCCACAACGTGCTGCACATCGGCGGCGAGGTGAGCCTGTGCAACCCGCTGATGCTGCGTTGGGTCAGCCGTATCCGCCAGACCATCGGCGACCACGCAGTGCGCGCCGAGATCGGCGACGGCCAGAGCCTGCTGCGCCAGCTGGAGCTGGGCGTGCTCGATGCCGCCCTGGTCTACCAGCCGACCTACTGGCCGGGGATGCAGGTGGAGCAGTTGCTGGAGGAGAAGCTGATCCTGGTGCGCGCGCAGAACCCCGAACCCTACGTCTACATCGACTGGGGCGAAGGCTTCCGCCAGCAGCACGACAGCGCCCTGCCGGAACTGTCCAAGGCGCCGGTATCGTTCAACCTCGGCCCGCTGGCATTGCAGTACATCCTGGAGAACGGCGGCTCGGGCTACTTCCGCACGCGGGTGGTGCAGAGCTACCTCGACCGCAAGGTGCTGCGCCGCGTGCCCAAGGCACCGGAGTTCAGCTACCCGACTTATCTCGTGTATTCGCGGGACCGCGACTCGCAGGCGCTGCAGCAGGCCTTCGCGGTGCTGCGCGAGGTGGTGGCGCAGGACCCGGACTGGTCGCAGCGCTGGGACCCGATGATCTGAGCCGCCAGAGCCGGGCAGGATCAGAATCCTATGAACCCTCCTCCAGAGTAATCTCATAGGGGCAAATCGGCCTCACTTCCACCATGGCGCCCTCTTTCTCCAGTGCGCCCACCATGAAACCGCTTTCTCTCATCCGCCACTCGCTGCTGCGCCCCTGGCTGATAATGCTGTCGTGCGTCGCCTCGCTGGCACAGGCGACCGACAGCAACACACCTCCCGAGCTACTCCGCCTGGCCACAGCCCAGTTCACCGTTGGCGCGCCGCTGTGGCGTTCCCTGATAGTGGGCAACCTGGTTACCGAAGCGAAACTCGTCACGCTGGAGGGCGCCCGCAATAACCTGGGCTCCGGCGAGTGGCAACACGACATGGACGGCGAAGACAGCCGCGACTGGCTCTGCTATTGGCTCCCGCATGCAAGGCTGGGCCTATGGCTGGTTTCCGACGCCAGGAAGACCGATGGCAGCCATCGCATCACGCGCATCACCCTGCGCAACCAGCCCCAGCCACAAACCACCAGCGCGTGCGCGGCACTACGGTCTCCCCAGCTTTCGCTGTCGCTCGATGGCTATGACTGGATTGGTGCGTCGAGTGCGGAAGTGCAGGCGGTCATGGGAGTCTCGACACCGCCGGCGGACGGCTGGTGGCGCTTCGAACATCACCGCCGGATCGAAGGCAAGTGCGATAGAACCCGATACCGCACCAACTGGCTCTGGCTGCACTTCGCCAGAGGCCGCGTGGATGAGATCGACGCTGGGCAGATCTCCAACTGCTGAGTGTGCCTGGGCACAGTCCACGGCCGCCGTAGGAGCGAGCCCGCCCGCAAGCCCCGCCCGGACAACCATGGCAGGCAGGCTCGCCCCTACAGGTACCACGCCCTTGTCCTCCCCAGGTTCCCGGCCCTTTCCTGTCAGGGGAAGGAGGCGTATGCCGGGTGTTCCTGTGTTCGCAAAACCTTCGCGGACAAGGTCCGCAGCCCTCACGCTGATACGCAGGGCGGATAACCCGCTCCGGGTTATGCGCCCTGCGCGGCTGCCCTATTAGCCGCGGTTACATCAACCGCGCCTTAAGCAACGGCCGCAGCAGGTAGTTCAGCACGCTGCGCTTTCCGCTGAGGATGTCCACCTCGGCGACCATGCCGGGGATGATCGGCAGCACCTCGCCGTTGCGCATCAGCTGGCTGCCGTCGGTCTTGATCAGCACCTGGTAGTAGTACTCCTTGCCGTGCACCGTATCTTCTTCGATCGTGTCGGCGCTGATCTGTTCCAGGGTGCCCTTCAAATCCCCGTAGATGCTGTAGTCGTAGGCGGTGATCTTGACCTTGGCCGGCATGCCCGGCACCAGGAAGGCCACGTCGCGCGGCTTGACCTTGGCTTCCACCAGCAGGCGTTCCTCCACCGGGATCACCTCCATGATCGGCTCGCCCGGCTGCACCACGCCGCCGCGGGTGCTGATCAGCACGGTGTTCACCCGCCCGCGCACCGGCGAGAGGATTTCCGTGCGGCGCAGCTGGTCCTTGCGCTGCTGGACGATGGGCTCGATCTGCGCCAGCTGGGCCTTCTTCTCCTGCCGCTCGGTGTAGGCATCCTGGAAATAGGTGTTCTTCAGCTCGGTGAGCTTGCCGCTCAGGGTAGCGATGTCCTGGCTCAGCTTGAGTGCTTCCATCTGGCTCACCGCGCGGCGCTCCACCAGCGGCTTGACCAGCGCCAGCTGGCTCTGCGCCAGGCGAACCTGCTGCTGCAGCGAGCGGGTGTTCTCCTCCAGCTTGTCCCGCCGCGACTTGAACAGCTCACGTTCGGAACGCGCCACCGGGCCGTCGGCGGGCACGCCTGCGGGGAAGACGATGTGGTCCTGGCCCATGACTTCCGCGTCCAGCCGGGCGATGGCGGCACCGAGGACCTCGGCCTGGTTGGCCGCTTCCTGCCAGGAGGTCTCGAAGTGCGTGCGGTCCAGGCGCACCAGCGGCTGGCCGACCTGCACCAGCTCGCCCTCCTGCACCAGCAGACGGTCGAGGATACCCCCCTCCAGGCTCTGGATCTTCTGCATGCGGCTGAAGGGCACCACGCGGCCATCGCCTCGTGTCACCTCGTCCAGCTCGGCCCAGGCTGCCCAGGCGACAGCGGCGACCAGGCTCAGCAACAGCGCCCAGAGCAGCGGCCGCGACACCGGGTGGCTGGAAACCAGCAGCGGGTCCTGCAGCTCGCGGCGCAGGCGTTCGGCAGCGCGGGTTTCACTGGCCATGGACGGCTCCTTCCTGTCCGGGAATCTGTACGGTGCGGTCCTTGACGATCTGGTCCAGGGCGCCGTCCATCACCACCTTGCCCTGGCTGAGCACCACGGCACGGGTGGCCACGGCGAGCATGGTCTTCTTGTGCGTGGTCATCACCAGGGTGCGGCCTTCCAGCCAACGCTGCAGGTAGCCGATGACGTGCAGCTCGGTGCTCTGGTCGAAGGTCGCGGTGGGCTCATCGAGCAGCACCACGGGCGGGTCCTGCAGCAGCACGCGGGCCAGCCCCACGGCCTGGCGCTGACCGCCGGAAAGGCTGCCGTTGCCCAGCAGCGGCAGGTCCAGCCCCAGCGGGTGCGAGCGGACGAAGTCGCCCAGGCCGACGCCATCCAGCGCCTCGAACATCTCGTCATCGCTGATCGCCGCGCCTTCCAGGTTGAGGTTGTCGCGCAGGGTGCCGTAGAACAGCGCGACATCCTGCGGCAGGTAGCCGATGTGACGGCGCCGGTCGGAAGGGTCGATCTGCGCGATGGCCACGTCGTCCAGCAGCAGACGCCCGGACTGCGCGTCGTACAACCCGGCCAGCAGGCGCAGCAGGGTCGACTTGCCGGCGCCGTTGCCGCCCAGCAGCGCAACGCGCTCGCCGGGGCGGATCTCCAGCGCAGCGATGTCCACCGCCGGCGGGTTCTCGCCGTGGGCCAGCTTCAGCGCCTCCAGGCGGTAGTGCCCGGCGAGGCGCTCCTTGCGCACGAAGCGCTTGTCCTGCGGGCGCTCCATGGGCGCCTTCATCAGCTGGTCGAGCCCTTCCATGGCGACCCGGGTGTGCTGCCAGCGACCGAGGATGCCGGCGGCCTGGGACAGCGGCGCCACCGCACGAGCGGCAAGGATGGAACAGGCCACCAGCGCGCCGACACTCAGTTCGCCGGCACTGATGCGGTACACGCCGAACACCACCACGCCGATGTAGCACAACTGCTGCACGATGCTCGCGCCATAGGACAGCGCCGTGGTCAGCGTATGCGTGCGCATGGCATTGCCGGCCAGTTGCGCGGTGAGGTTTTCCCAGAGGTGCAGGCAGCGACCCTCGGCGCGGGTGGCCTTGACCGACTCGAGGTTCTCGATGGATTCGAGCAGGATGCCGTTCTTCACCGCGCCCTCTCGCAGGTTCTCCCGCGACAGCCGCGCCAGCACGCCCTGGCAGAACAGTCCGGGAATCAACATCAGCAATGCCGCCACCGCCGGCACCCAGACCAGGTGCCCGCCGATCAGCGCAATGATCAACAGGAACAGCAGCACGAACGGCAGGTCGCTGATCATCGCCGCACTGGAGGCGGTGAAGAATTCACGCACGCCCTCGAACTCGCGCACCTGCGTACTGAAGGCGCCCACCGAACCGGGCTTGGCCGCCAGCCGGGTGTTGAGCACGCGCTCGAACAGGAGCGTGGAAAGCTGCAGGTCGATACGCTTGCCCATGGTGGTCAGCAGGTGCCCGCGCAACCCGCGGATCACGCCTTCCAGCACGATGGCCAGGCCCACGCCGCTGGCGAGTATCCACAAGGTGTCCATGGCCGCGTTGGGCACCACGCGGTCATACACCTGCATGGCAAACAGCGCCGAAGCAATCGCCAGCAGGTTCGCCATCATCGCCGCCATGGCGACTTCGAAATACGAACGCCAGAGCCGCTTCAGCGGGCCGAAGAACCAGTGATCCGGCTCACGCCTGGCGAAGTCGCCGACGCGCCCGTCCGCCCGGTAACGGCACTTGGCGAAGATCGCAACACCGCTGTAGCGATGCTCCAGTTCGGCCCGCGCAATCCGCTCGACGCCGCCATCACTGTGCGGCACCAGCACGCTGGCGGTCTGCTCATCCTGCTCGCAGAGCACCAGGGTGCCGCCGTCTTCGAGCAGCAGCAGCGCCGGCAGCAGGTAGTTATCCATCTTCGCCAGGGCCAGGCGATCGACCCGCGCGACTATGTCCGCGCGGCGCAAGGCGCGGGGCACAAAACGCAGCGGCAGGCGGCCCTGGTGCAGCGGCATGCCCTCCCCCAGCTCGGCCACGCCCAGTGGCCGGCCCAACTGCCGGCAGAGCAGCGAAAGGCCCTGGCGCAGGGGATCGGTCTCGGCTTCGTGATCCGCCAGCAGAACCACATTCTCGGCGTTCATCAGGAGGCTCCCGGGGCCAGGTGGTTTTCCAGCAGCGGCCCGAGCAGGCCGATCTGCGCGGCGGCACGGTACTCCACGCGCTTGCGCTCGAAGCGCAGGTTGGCCAGTTGGCGCTCGGCCTCGAAGCGCTCGCGCTGCACATTGAGCAGGTCGATCACGTCGCGCCGGCCGACCTCGAACTGGTCCCGGTAGACGCCACTGACCTGCTCCGATTCGCGCACCTGCTGTACCAGCGAATCCTGCCGCCAGCGCAGGGTGTCGTCGGTGTCGAAGAGGGTCTGCAGCTTGCGCTTGATATCGCGCTGCATGGCGTCGCGGGTCCAGCGGGTGGACTCCAGGTGCTGCTGGGCGGCGGTGGGTCGGCGGAAGTTGGACAGACCTTCGAAGGTATCCATGCGCAGGCGCAGCGACACCACCGAGTCGTTTTCCAGGTGCCCGCCGATCTCCCGGCGCAGCGACGAGGCCTCCAGGTTCACCTGCGGCAGCAGCGAGGCCTTGCTCTCGCGCAGCTTGGCCTCGGCCACTTCGGCGTCCTCGGCGGCCTTGCGGTAGAGCGGGCTGTCGACGATCAAGCGATTCATGTCGGTACCGACCAGGTAGCGTTGCATGGACAGGGGCTCCGGTTCGGCGAGGTCGGCCGGCGGCTTGCCGACCAGCACTTCGTACTGGTTGCGGGCGTCCTGCAGGGCGCCCTTTTCCAGCGACAACTGCTCCTGCGCGCGGGACAGCTCGAGGTTGGCGCGGTCCAGTTCGCTGCGGTCGGAATAGCCATCGCCGCCGCGTGCCTGGGTCATCTCGCGGATGTCGCCGAGGCGCTGGATATGCTCGCGTACCGTCTCGATCCGCGCCTGGGCGGCGAGCACGTCGAGGTAGGTCTCGGTGATGTCCAGCGCCGCATCCTCGCGGCTCACCAGCGCGGTTTCGTCGAGCTGACGGTGGCTGGCCTTGGCGCTGTCCACCTTGCTCTTCATCTTGCCCCAGTCGTAGAGCATCTGGGACGCAGTGAGGTCGTAGACCACCTCGCCAAAGTCGAACTCGTTGGGCCCGCCGGACATGCTCACCTGCGGGTAGTAGCCGCCCTTGCTGATCTCCACATCGGTCTTGCCGCGCTCCGCTTCCGCCACTGCGGCGCGGACTTCGGGATGGATGGCGAGGCCGGCGCGCACGGCCTCCTCCAGTGTCTGCCCCTGGCCTGCCGCGCTCACCAGCAGCAGGCCGTACAGCCAGGCGTTGCGTAGTGTCATCCAGTTGTTTTCCTTGTTCAGGACACGACGACGTGGACGGTGTTCTCCTCCACCAGCAGCGTGGTGTTGCCGAATGAGTAGACGTCGTAACTGACGCCGCTGTGGACCTGATTGGCGCCGGTATCCACCGCGCCCCTCACGGTGAGGGTGTCGTTGGTGTCACCGGTGATCTGCAGGACGTTGTTGGCGTCGGTCACCGCATCGACCTGCGCCGCGGTGAGGGTCAGGCTGCTGGGCGCGGCGTCGCCCTTGCCCAGGCTGATCCGCTCGATGTTGGTCATGGTCCCGGTGAACAGCGAGCCGTAGGTGAGGTTGATGCCGCTGTCGAGGATCACCGTGTCGAAGCCGGCGCCGCCGTCGACGCTCTTGAAGGTGGTCGACTGCAACTGGATGGTGTCGTTGCCATCGCCCGCCTGCACGATGTCGCCCGTGCCGACATGGAGGAACAGGTCCGCTCCCGCGTTACCGTAGAAGTGCTCGGTGCCACTGGTGCCCATCAGTACGTCCGCGCCGGCGGTGCCGCTGACGCTGATCTCGCCCAGCGCCAGGCCAAGGCCGGAGCCGGTCAGGGAAATGCCGTAGGTCGCGCTGGCGTGGCCGGCGGCGTCGTAGGCAATCAGGTTGATGCTCAGCTGGCTGCCCAGGTTGAGCAGCTGGGTGACGGACAGGCCGAGTTGCGCCAGCAGGTCCGGCGCAAGCAGGTTGATGGTGAAATGGCCGGTGCTGTCGACGATGGGGTGCAGCGCGACGTTCAGCAGCGGCGTGATGACCTCCACGCCCAGGCTACCGCCGGCGATGGCCGTGCCGCTGAGGCCCAGCACCGGCGGCAGCAGCCCGACGGCGAGGCCGAGGTTGCCGATGGTGACGGTGTTCTGGGTCAGCACGTTCTCCAGGTTGATGCCCACCAGGTTGCCGACGTTGCCTGCCGCATCACGGGCGCCGACGGTGACATTGGCGTCCAGCAGCTGGTCCCAGCTCATGGCGGTGGCCAGGCCGCTCAGCAGGTCCAGCGAAGCGAGCCCGGCGTTGCTTGCCGAGACTTCCGTATGCGACACCAGCCCGAGCAGCTTGGCATCCACCAGCAGGGTGCTGCTGGGCTCGGCGCCGATGGTCAGCAGGTTGCCCACCAGTGACAGCACCGGGTTGGCCGGCGCGATGGTGTCGAGGGTGAAGTTCGCCGGGGTCGCTGTCAGCCCGCCGTTGACGTCGGCAGTGACGGTCGCCGCGCCCTGCGGGATCGCCGCCACGCCGGCCGCCGGGAGCATGCTCACCAGCACAACGCCAGCGGTGATTTCCGCCGCCGTGAGCACATGGGCCTGGCTGAAGGTATAGCCGCCGGGGCCGTTGTAGCGCAGGGTCAGCGTCTGCCCGGCGCGAGCGCCGGCCGTCAGGCCCACACGCACCTGGATACCGTCGGCCAGCTCGGCCTTGTTGATGTAACCGTCGGCGGCTTCGGCGATGGTCAGTACCGGTCGCGTGAGGTCTGGCGCCTGCACCTGAATGGTGGCTCCGGCATTGCCGGCAGCATCCACCGCGTTGACCGTCAGCAGCTGCCCCGCCGTCAGCGCCGGGCTGAGGTTGACGGTGAAGTTGCCGCTGCCGTTGGCCTGCACCGTAATCGGATTGGCCGCGTCGCCATTGATGACCACCTTCACCGTACTGTTGGCCTCGGCGATGCCGGTGAGCACCGTGCCATTGGCGGAAACGCTCAGACCGCTGGGTGCGACCGGCGCCACGCTATCGACGCCAATGGTGGTCGCCACGCTGGTGTTGCCGGCGGCGTCCTTGGCCGTGACGCTGACCTGGGTGTTGTTCGCCAGCGGGCTGCCGGGGGTGAAGCTCCAGTTGCCGGTGGCATCGGCGGTGACCTGCGCGATGACAGCGCCGCCGACCTTGAGAATCACCGTCGAACCGATCTCTGCCGTGCCACTGAGGACCGTGCCATTGCTCGGCGCGACAACCGGCGCGGTCGGCGCCACGGCGTCCACCGTGACGCTGGCGGCGACGCTGGTATTGCCCACGGCATCCTTGGCCACCACGCTGACCTGCACACCGTTAGCCAGCGCCACGCCGGGGGCGAAGCTCCACTGGCCCTGGGCATTGGCGGTGACCTGGCCGATGACGTTGCCGCCCACGCTGAGTACCAGCGTGGAACCGGCCTCGGCAGTACCGGCCAGCAGCGCGCCGTTGCTCGGATTGACCACCGGCAGCGCGGGTGGCAGCGCATCCACCGTGGTGGTGGCGGCAACCAGGCTGATATTGCCGGCGGCGTCCCTGGCCACCGCGCTGACCACCACGCCATTGCCCACCGGCGTGGTCGGGTTGAAGGTCCAGATACCGCTGGCATTGGCCGTGACCTGGCCGAGCAGCGCACCGTTGGCGCCACTGATGATCACCGTCGAATTGGCTTCGGCGGTGCCGGTGAAGGTCACGCCATTGCTGGCGGCGATGGTCGGCGTGTTGGGCGCGACGCTGTCCACGGTGACGCTGGCGGCGACGCTGGTGTTGCCCGTTGCGTCCTTGGCCACCACGCTGACCTGCACGCCATTGGCCAGGGGCACACCGGGGCTGTAGGTCCAGTGCCCGGAGCCGTCGGCAACGACCTGGGCGATGGGCGCGCCAGCCACGCTGAGCACCACCGTGGCGCCCGCTTCCGCCGTGCCGGCAAGCACGCTGCCATTGCTCGGCGAGACCACCGGCACGTTCGGCGCTACCGCATCGACCACCACGGTGGCGACGCCGCTGAGGTTGTTGCTGGCATCGCGGGCCACTGCGTTGATCACGGTACCGTCGACCAGCGGCGTGCCCGGGGTGAAGCTCCAGTTGCCGTTGACATCGGCACTGACCTGGCCAATGGGCAAGCCGCCGGTGGTGGTCAGGAGGATGGTGGCGTTGGCTTCGGCCGTGCCGCTGATGACCGTGCCGTTGCTCGGGGTGATGACCGGGACCGCCGGCAGGCTCGCGTCGATGACGACGCTGGTCGTCAGGCTGACGTTGCCGACCGCGTCGCGAGCGCTGATCACCACTTCCAGGCCGTCGGCCAGCGGCGCGTCCGGCACATAGTGCCAGTTGCCGTTGGCATCGGCCTGGGCCGAGCCGATCAGGTTGCCCAGGCCATCGCGCAGGAGGACCGTCGTGTTGGCTTCGGCAGTACCCGCCAGCACGGCGCCATCGCTGGGCGTTACGGTGGGCGCCAGCGGCGCCAGGGCATCGATGGTGACACTGACGCTCGCGCTCAGGTTGCCAGTGGCATCTACCGTCACGGCGTCCACGACCGTACCGTTGGCCAGCGCCGAGGGCACCGGGAATGACCAGGTGCCGTCACCTTGCACCTCCACCCGCGCCAGCTCCACGCCATCGACGCTGAGCACCACGGTCACGCCCAGTTCGGCAGTGCCGCTGAGCAGCGTGCCATTGCTGGGGTCGATCACCGGCGGCTCGGGCGCCTGGCTATCGACCACCGTGGAAGCGGACCCGCTGGTGTTGCCGGCGGCGTCCTGGGCCACTGCGGTGACTGCAGTGCCGTTGGCCAGCGCCGGGCTGGGGGTGAATGCCCAGTCGCCGCTGCCGTTGGCCTGGGAGGTGCCGATGAGGTTGCCGTTGCCGTCAGTGAGGACAACGGTGGCGTTGGCCTCGGCGGTACCGGCCAGTTCGGTGCCGTTGCTGGGTTCGATGGTCGGCGGCGGCGGTGCGACGTTGTCGACCGTGGTGCTGACCGAGCCGCTGGTGTTGCCGACCGCATCGCGGGTGGCGGCCTGGATGACCACGCCATTGCCCAGCGGCGTGGCCGGGTCGAAGGACCAGTTGCCGGCACCGTCGGCGACGGTGGTGCCGATGGGATTGCCGCCGCCATCGGTGAGCACCACGGTGACGCCGGCCGTGGCGGTACCGGTGATGTGCACGCCATCGCTCGGATCGATGGTCGGGCTGGCCGGCGCCACGGCGGCCACCGTGGTGCTGGCAGAACCACTGGTGTTGCCCGCAGCGTCCTGCGCCACGACGTTGACCACGGTGCCATCGGGCAGAGGGACACCCGGCGCGAAGGACCACTCCCCGGAGCCATTGGCCGTGACCTGGGCGATGGGGTTGCCGTTGCCATCGGTGAGGATGACCGTGGCGTCTGCCTCGGCAGTGCCCGTGAGCAGCGCGCCGTTGCTGGCATTGATGGTTGGGATGGGCGGCGCCAGGTTGTCCACCGTGGTGGTGGCCGCGACGCTGGTGTTGCCGGTGGCATCCCTGGCCACGGCATTGACCACAGTGCCATCGGCCAGCGCTGTGCCAGGGGTGAAGGTCCAGTTGCCGCTGCCATTGGCGGTGGTCTGACCGATCACGTTGCCGTTGCCGTCGGTGAGCAGCACGGTGGCATTGTTCTCCGCCGTACCGTGCAGTTCGGTGCCATTGCTCGCCGCGATGGTCGGTGCGACGGGTGCAACCGAGTCCACCGTGGTGCTGACACTGTTGCTGGTGTTGCCGGCGGCGTCCTTCGCCACCGCATTGACCACCGAGCCATCGGCCAGAGCCGGGCTTACGGCCAGGCTCCAGGCGCCATTGGCGTCGGCGCGCACCTGACCGATGGCGTTGCCGCCGCCGTCGGTCAGCAGCACCAGCGCATTGGCTTCGGCGGTGCCAGTGAGCAGCGTGCCGTTGCTGAGGTTGATGGTCGGGTCGGCCGGCGCGGTGGTGTCCACCGTGGTGCTGACCGAGGAACTCTGGTTGCCGGCCGCATCCACCGCAACGGCATTGACCGTGGTGCCGTTGGGTAGAGCCGGCGATGGCGTGTAGGTCCACTTGCCGTTGCCATCGACGCCGACCTGGGCAATCGGATTGCCGTTGCCATCGGTGAGCACGATGCTCGCCCCGGCCTCGCCGGTGCCGCTGAGCACGTTGCCGTTACTGGGCAGAATGCTCGGCGTGGTCGGCGCGGTGGTGTCGACCACCGTGTTGACCACGCTACTGGTGTTGCCGGCGGCATCCTGGGCCACGGCATTCACCGTGGTGCCACCCACCAGCGGCGGGTTGGGGGTGAAACTCCACTGCCCGGTGGTGGCATCGGCGACGACCTGGCCGAGGGGGCTGCCGTTGCCGTCGGTGAGGAGCACCGTGGCGCCCGGCTCGGCGCTGCCGGTCACCACGTTGCCATTACTGGCGTTGATGGTCGGGGCGATGGGCGCCACCGCATCCACCGTGGTGCTGGCGGACGCGCTGGCGTTGCCGGCGGCATCCTGCGCGACGACATTGACCACCGTGCCGTTGGCCAGCGGCGCAACGGGGGAGAAGCTCCAGTGCCCGGTGCCATCGGCGGTGGTCTGCCCCACGGGGTTGCCGTTGCCATCGGCGAGGATCACCGTGCTGCCGGCCTCGGCGGTGCCGCTGAACTCGGTGCCGTTGCTCGGGACAATGGTCGGCGTATCGGGCGCCAGGGCATCGATGGTGATGGCACTGACGCCACTGGTGCGGCCCTCGACCACGGCCACGGCCACCACTTCGGTGCCATTGGCCAGGGGCAAGCCGGGTTCATAGCTCCATTGGCCGCTGATGGGGTCCGCAGTGACGCGGGTGATCTCGTTGCCGTTGCCATCGCTCAGCACGACCTCCGCGCCGGGCACGGCAATGCCGGAGATCACACTGCCGTTGCTGGCATTGATGATCGGCGCGTCAGGCAGGGTGTTGTCGACCACCACGCTCTGCAACGGTCCCTGGTTGCCCGCCGCGTCACGCGCTACGGCGTTTACCGTGGTGCCGTCGGGCAACGGGCTGGCCGGCGTGAGGCTCCAGTGGCCGTTGGCGTCGGCGATGGCCGTTCCCAGCGGGTTGCCGCTGCCGTCGCTGAGCAGCACGGTGCTGCCGGCCTCTGCGGTCCCCGACAGCAAGGCGCCGTTGGTGGCGTTGATGACGGGCTGCCCCGGCGGCACCGCGTCGATGGTGACTGGGGTCGGCTGGCTGATGTTGCCCGCTGCATCGCGCGCGGCGACCTGCAGTACTTCTCCGTCGCCGACGGCGCTCGTTGGAGTGATGCTCCACTGCCCCGTCACCGGGTCGGCGGTCGCGCTGCCCAGCTCGACGCCGCCACGGCTGATGGTCACGGTACTGCCGGGCTCTGCGGTGCCCGTGAGCACGCTGCCGTTGCTCGCCGCAACCACAGGCGCCGCCGGCGGCGTGGCATCGATGATGATGCTCGCCACCGAGCTGGCGTTACCGGCGGCGTCCTGGGCGATCACGTCGATCTTCGTTCCGTCGGCCAGCGGCGGGTTCGGGGTGAAGGTCCAGTTGCCGTCCGGGTCGGTGGTGGCCTGGCCGATCAGTACGTTGTTGGCGTACACGAGGGTGATGGTGCTGGCGATCTCGGAGGTCCCGGTGATGAGCGTACCGTTGCTCGGGTCGATGCTCGGCGCCAGCGGTGCGGAAGCGTCCACCACCACGCTGTCGCTGCCACTGGTGTTGCCGGCGGCGTCCTGGGCTACCGCGCTGACCGTCACGCCATTGCCCACCGGGGTGGTCGCGGTAAAGCTCCAGCGGCCTTCGGCATCCACCAGGGCGCGGCCGATTTCTCCATCCGGCCCGCTGAGGATGACCGTGCTGCCCGCCTCGGCCGTACCGGTGAAGGTGCTGCCGTTGCTCGGGAGGATGTCCGGCGCGCCGGGGGCGAGCCCGTCCACGCTGCCGTTGACGATCGGCGTGGTGTTGCCGGCAGCATCGGTGCCCTGCACCGAGATGGCCGTACTATCGGCGATCGGGCTGCCGGGCGTGTAGCTCCAGCGCCCGTCCGGGCCGACCTGCACGCGGGCCACTTCACTGCCGGCGACATTGACGATGACCGTACTGCCGATCTCGCCGGTGCCACCCAGTGCCAGGCCATTGCTCGGGTCGAGTGTTGGAATGCTGGGGGCGCTGGAATCCACCGTCACCTGCACCGGGCCGCTCTCGTTGCCGGCTGCGTCGCGAGCGACGATGGTCACCACGGTGCCGTCGGCCAGGGGTTGGTCCGGGGTGAAGGTCCAGCTGCCACCCACGCCCACCGTGACCTGCCCCAGCGCATTGCCGGCGCCATCGGTGAACACCAGGGTGCTGCCCTCTTCCCCCGTACCGCTGAGCACGGTGCCGTTGCTCGGCCCGGCGGCAGGAGTCGTCGGTGCGCTGGTGTCGATGGTCAGCGTGGTGCCATTGCTGGGATTGCCGGCCGCATCGGTGGCGACCACGGTCACGCTGCTGCCATCGGGCAGCGGCGACGCCGGGGTGATGCTCCAGTTGCCCTGGTCGTCGGCGGTGGTCTGCCCCACCGGGTTGTTGTTGCCATCGGTCACCGTGACGGTGCTGCCCGGCTCGGCAGTACCGCTAATCTGCGTGCCGTTGCCGGGGTTGACCAGCGGGTCGGCCGGCGGCGTGCTGTCGACGGTCACCGTGGTGGTTTCGCTGCGGTTACCGGAGGAATCCACGGCGACGACGCTCAGGGTCGCGCCATCGGGCAGCGGCGTGCTCGGGGTATAGCTCCAGGTGCCGCCGGGGCCGACCGGCACCTCGGCGATCACCTGGCCGTTGGCGGAGATCACCACCACCTGCGCATTGGGTTCGGCGGTGCCGCTCAGTTCGGCGCCGGTGCTGGGGGTGACCACCGGCGCAGCCGGCGGCTGTGCATCCACGGTCACGCCCACCGTGCCGCTTTCGTTGCCCGCCGCGTCGCGGGCCATCACCGTCACTTGGGTGCCGTTGGGTAGCGCCGGCTGTGGAGCGAAGCTCCAGACACCGCCGCCATCGGCGATGGCCTCGCCGATGACGTTGCCGCCGGCGTCGCGGATGATCACCGTGGCGTTCGCCTCGGCAGTGCCGGTGAATAGCTGGCCATTGCTCGGATCGACCGCTGGGCTTGGCGGCGCCACGGAATCCACCGTGGTGTTCGCCGGCTGGCTGACATTGCCGGCCGCATCGGTCGCCGTGACGTTGACCAGCGTACCGTCGGGCAGGGCCGTACCGGGTGTGAAGGTCCACTGGCCGTTGTCGTCTGCCGTGACCACGGCGATGGGGTTGCCGCTGCCGTCGGTGAGCGTGACCGTGGAGCCTGGCTCCGCCGTGCCCGTCAGGGTTACGCCCATGCTGCCGTTGATGGTGGGCGCAGCCGGCGCCACGGAGTCCACCGTGCCGACAATGGGCACGCTTTCATGGCCGCTGACCGGGTCGACGGCGACCACCTGGTAATCGGAGCCGTTGGCCAGCGGCGAAGCCGGCGTGACGCTCCAGTTGCCGTCGCCATCGGCGGTGGTGCGGCCGATCTCGTTGCCGTTGGCATCGCGCACTATCACCTGCTGGCCGGCCTCGGCGGTGCCGCTGATGACACTGCCGTTGCTCGCATCCGGCGTCGGCGGCGTGGTCAGGTTGCTGTCCACCGTCGTGGTGGTTTCCGCGCCGACATTACCCGCCGCATCGCGCACCGCCAGGCGCAGCACGAAGCCAGTGGGCAATGCCTGGCTGAAGCGGAACAACCAGAAGCCATTGAGGCCCACCGCCGCCTCTCCCAGGGGCTGGCCGGAAGCATCCATGATCACCACGGTGCTGCCCGGCTCGGCGGTCCCGCTGATCTGCGTGCCGTTGCTCGGCCCGGCCGAGGGCGCAGTGGGCGGCAGGTTGTCGACGGTGATCTGACCGACCTGGCTGACGTTGCCCGCCGCATCCGTCGCGGTGGCGCGCACCTGGGTACCGTTGCCCAGGGGCGTGCCCGGCGTGAACGACCAGTCCCCGGTGATCGGGTCGGCCACCACCTGGGCAATGGGGTTGCCGTTGCCATCGGTCAGCGTCACCGTACTGCCCGGCTCGGCCAAGCCATGCAGCACGTCGCCGTTGCTCGCGTCGATCTGCGGAGCATCGGGCACCTGGCGGTCCACGATCACAGGCGTCGGCTGACCGACGTTACCGGCAGCGTCGCGGGCAACCACGGAAACCTGCGTGCCGCTGGGCAAGGCCGACGGCGGCGTGAAGCTCCACTGCCCGGTGCTGGCGTCGGCCGTGACCTGGCCGATGGGATTGCCATTGGCATCGAGGATGATCACGGTGGCGCCTTGCTCGGCGCTGCCACTGAAGCTCAGACCATTGCTGGCGTTGACCTGCGGCGGTGGCGGCACGACGGCGTCCACCACGACACTGGTGGGCGGGCTGGGGTTACCGGCGGCGTCGACGGCCCGGACCACCACCACCGCTCCGTCGGGCAGCGAGGCTCCGGGAGTGAAGGACCATGCGCCGCTTAGACCGTCGGCGCGCACCTGGCCAATGGGGTTGCCCTGGTTGTCGACGAGGGTCACCAGGCTACCGGGCTCGGCGATACCACTGAGAACGGTGCCGTTGCTGACGTCCACCTGGGGCGCATCGGGAGCCACCCCGTCGACGACCAGGTTGACCACCTGGCTCTGCTGGCCGCTCTGCGGATCCACCGCGACAACCTGCAACTGGGTGCCATCGGGGAACTGCACGCCGGGGATGTAGCTCCAGTGACCGTCACCATCGGCTGTCACGATCGCGATCGGATTGCCGTTGGCGTCGCGAATCTCCACGCGATCACCGACATCCGCCAGGCCGCTGATGTTCGAACCGTTGCTCGGATCGACCGTGGGCGTCGAGGGAATGCTGGAATCTACCGTGACGCTGGCCGCCGCTCCGGTGTTGCCGGCAGCGTCCGTAGCCGTCACCGATACCACTGCGCCATTGGCCAGCGGCGGGTTGAAGATGAACTGCCAGTGGCCGCTGCCGTCGGCCTGGACCTGGCCGATCACATGGCCGTCGGCATTGCTCAGCAACACCGTGCTGTTGGCTTCCGCGATACCACTGAACAGCCCGCCATTGCTCGGATTGACCGTGGGCGCCGCTGGCGGCTGGGTATCCAGGGTGGTCTGCGCCGGGCCGCTGAGGTTGCCGGCAGCGTCCTTGGCGACGGCGGTGACCTGGGTGCCGTTGGGCAAGGGCGAACCGGGATGGTAGCTCCAGTGCCCGGTCCCATCGGCAACGACGGTCGCCAGCGGGGTTCCGTTACCGGTGGTGAGGACGACAGTTGCACCGGCCTCCGCCGTTCCCTCCAGCCCTCCGGCATTGCCCGAGGTGATGACGGGCGTGCCGGGCGCGATGCCGTCCACCGTGACGCTGGTGGAACCGCTCTCCCCCTGCGGCCCGCGTGCCACGGCATTGACCACGGTGCCGTCGGCCAGCGGAGTGAGGGGGGTGAAGCTCCAGTGGCCATCGCCACCGACCAGCGCCACGCCGATCAGGGTGCCCTGGGCGTTGGTCAGGTAGACCTGGGTGCCGACCGTCGCGGTGCCCTGGATGAGGTGGCCGTTGCTCGGGTCGATCACCGGTGCGGGCACGCTCCCGCCCGGCGCGTGGATGGTGGCAATCGGGCTGGCGTTGCCGGCTGCGTCGCGGACGATGATCGAAACGATCTGCCCGGCTGGCAGCGGCGAATCGAGGTTGAGACTGAAGCGGCCGTCAGGCCCGACCTGCGCGGTCAGGTCAGGGATGCCGTCATTGTTCAGGTCGATGGACAGCGAGCTGCCTGGCTCGGCGATCCCGGCAAGGCCCCTGCCGTCGGCGCTGATCGTCAGGTCATGGGCCGGTTCCGGCGGCGTCGTGTCGGGCCCGTTCACCAAGGTCGGCGGGCTGGTATTCCCGGCCGGGTCGGTCACCGTCACCGATACACCCTGGCCGTTGGTCACCGGAGCCGGGAGGGTGATCTCGAAATGCCCGTCGGAGCCGGCAACCCCGGTGGCGTCGGGGATGCCGTCGCCATTGGTGTCGACCTTCACGGTGGAGCCCGGCTCGGCGCTGCCGCTGACCTTGCTGCCATCCTCCGACACCGCCACGCCCGTCGCGGCACCCGGCGCCGTGGTATCCGGCGCAGTGACGGTTGTGCCGGAACTGGCGCTGCCGCCATTGGGCCCGCGCACGACCACGGTGACATTCTCACCGTTGCTCAGTGGTGGGCTGACGGGCACCTGGAAGTTGCCGTTGCCATCCACTGGCGCGGTGTAGTCGGGCTGGCCATCGCCGTTGACGTCCACCTCGACGGTCGTACCCGGCGTGGCACGGCCGGTGATCACGCCACCGTCAGGGCTGACCGTGACATCGGTCGCCGGCGCGGGAGGCGCTGGTGGGTTGCTGCCGCCTCCACCACCGCCACCGCCACCGCCGCTGCTGGCGATGGCGGCACCGCCGGCAATCACCGCGGCGCCGGCGAGGATGGTCCCGGCAGTTCCCAAGCCGGCAATACCACCGGCGGCGCCCGCATTGCCTGCCGCTGCGCCGGCCTCGGTGAGTGACTCGAATCCGGCATCGATGGGCTCGGCGGCATAGGTAGGCATCAGCGTGCCGTCAGCGGCGACCTGATCCAGTTCGGTCACCACCAGGTCACCCTTCTCGTCCACCAGGTAGAGCTGGCTGGGCGGCTGGCCTTCGGCAAAGAAGTTGGCGATGCGGAGGGTCTCGCCATCCTTGAGCTGCACCACGAGGTCGGCGCCGACCTGCTGGTAACTGGCGACCGCGTCGGCAGTGACGTCCAGGGCCACGTTGCTGGCCTGCTGAAGAACGATGCGCCCTTCGACCGTCTGCTGCGTGGCGGTGGCCACCTGCACCTGAGACGCCACGACCTTCGCCTGGATCGCCATGCTGACTTCCTCTGCCCGGAATAATGTTTTTGTTTATGGCCAGAAAGAGATAGCAGCTTCTGTGCAGCGCGCCGGAAGCGCTCCGAAAGGCTCTTGGACGAAGGGTTTAATTGAAAGGTAGTAACCTATGCACCGGGCAGTAAGTTCAGATTTTATTGATCAATGGAAGATAGGATCGCCATCAACTACCGCTGCGCTTTTTGACAATTATTTGACATTTGCCGCAGGCGCCGTGCGCTCTGCTCTTTCGCACGAACCGGGCAAATCGATAACTTGAACCGCATGTCGCAACAGGCATCCGACAATATTCAGTCGCTTGTTCGACTATCGCCAATGGCTGACATCGATGTAATCCCTGGATTACACAAACACCGTTCGTCGGATAGCCTGATCCGACTCGATCCTGTCCGCCCGGACAGGCCATAACCGGCACACAAAAAGTCCCGGAGCCGCGAAACAGAGCGAAGCGGCAGAACAGACCCGCTGACATGCAAAAATGAATGTAAAAGGCCTATCCCCAGCGGGAAACGACAGCCGGTTCCGCCTGTTGAATAGCGCTGGATCAACTTCAGGCGAGACCTGTAGAACCACGCTTGATTGAAGGCTCGGATAGTCCCTGATATTCCAGAGTTGGAATCAGCGTCCGCAATAGAAGCGGTCAACGGCGGAATAACGAATGGCATCCGCCAGGAGATATCGCGCGACGGCCACCCAACTAAAGCAGGGGCAGTTAGACCGCCGGGGATATATAACAGAGTGTCCGAAGACCGAACGGGAAGTCCGGGCTTCGGAACTCACTTACTCAGCGCGCCAACTTACAGCGCCATATCGCTGGAGGCCTTTTCCGGCGCCGGGGCGGCATCGGTCGGCTGCGCGGCCGGGGCCTGGTCGATGGCCGGCGGCGGGTCCAGTTGCAGGACCTTGGCGGTGTAGCTCCACTCCTCGAACGTCTTCTCCGGGCTGTCGTTGAGTCTGGTGCCGTAGCTCGGGACGATCTGGTGGACCTTGGCCTGCCATTCAGGGGTGGCGAGTTTGTCCTTGAACACCTTCTCCAGCACGCTGAGCATGATCGGCGCGGCGGTGGAAGCACCGGGCGATGCACCCAGCAGGCCGGCGATGCTGCCGTCGGCGGCAGAAACGATCTCGGTGCCGAGCTTCAGCACGCCGCCCTTGTCCGCGTCACGCTTGATGATCTGCACGCGCTGGCCGGCCTGCCAGAGGCGCCAGTCCTCGGCCTTGGCTTCCGGGAAGTACTCGCGCAGCGCCGCGAGACGGTCGTCGTCGGAGAGCATCAGCTGGCCGGCGAGGTATTCCACCAGCGGGTACTCGTCGATGCCCACGCGGGTCATCGGCCAGACGTTGTGGACGTTGGTGCTGCCCAGCAGGTCGAGGTACGAGCCTTCCTTGAGGAACTTGGTGGAGAAGGTGGCGAACGGCCCGAAGAGGATCACGCGCTTGCCGTCGAGCACGCGGGTGTCCAGGTGCGGCACCGACATCGGCGGTGCGCCGACCGACGCCTTGCCATAGGCCTTGGCCAGGTGCTGCTGGGCGATGGTCGGGTTCTCGGTGACCAGGAACGAGCCGCCCACCGGGAAGCCGGCGTAGTCCTTGGCTTCCTCGATGCCGGACTTCTGCAGCAGGCGCAAGGCGCCGCCGCCAGCGCCGATGAAGACGAACTTCGCGTCGGTCTGGGTAACGCTGCCGTCCTTGAGGTTCTTGTAGCCGACGCGCCAGGTGCCGTCGTCGTTGCGGGTGATGTCCTCGACTTCGCTGGAGAGCTTCAGGCTGAAGTTCGGCCTGGTCTGCAGGTAGCCGGCGAACTGGCGGGTGATCTCGCCGAAGTTCACGTCGGTGCCGATCGGCGTCCAGGTGGCGGCGATCTTCTGCGACGGATCGCGGCCCTGCATCATCAGCGGCACCCACTTGGCGATCTGCGCCGGGTCCTCGGAGTACTGCATGCCGCGGAACAGCGGGCTGGCCTGCAGCGCCTCGTAGCGCTTCTTGAGGAAGGCGATGTTGTCGTCGCCCCAGACGAAGCTCATGTGGGGGGTGGTGTTGATGAACGAGCGCGGGTTCTTCAGCACGCCGTTCTGTACCTGCCAGGCCCAGAACTGACGCGAGATCTGGAAGGATTCGTTGATCTCCACCGCCTTGGCGATGGTGACGTTGCCGTCCTTGTCCTCGGGGGTGTAGTTCAGCTCGGCCAGAGCGGAGTGGCCGGTGCCGGCGTTGTTCCAGCCGTTGGAGCTTTCCTGGGCGACGCCGTCCAGGCGCTCGACCATCTCCATGCTCCAGCCCGGTTCCAGCTCGTTGAGCCAGACGCCCAGGGTGGTGCTCATGATGCCGCCGCCGATCAGCAGCACATCGACTTTCTTGGTGTCCGCGAACGCGGGCGCGCAATTCACTGCCAGAGCGAGGCCCAGCAGCGCCCCGCTAACTTTCTTGATCATCGAAAGGTTTCTCGTCGTTAGGGCTTGGCCGTCCCCACCGGCGTCATACAGCGTGAAGGCCAGGCCCCGCGCACGGAGCGCAAACGATGGGCAAGGCGACAGATGACGAGGATGAGTCGGGACTCAGTTCCCTCCTCCGCCGGCTCTGGGGCCTGCTTGATGGAATGAGGGACGTCCTGCGCAGAGAGACACGCAAAGCCTTCGGCTTTGGCTTTTGTTGTGGGAGGGATGCATGGTCTGCTGAAACGTTTGCGCATTCTATAGAAAGCGAACTGCATCACCAACCGTTTCGCTCAACTATCCGTTGCACGGTGTTCCAGCCAGCTATCCCGCCCCGGCCGCAGATCCCGCACCGCGCTGGGCACCAGGCCCGTCCAGCGTTTGAATGAGCGGCGGAAGTTGGTGGTGTCGGTGAAGCGCAGGTACTCGGCGACCTCCTCGTTGCTGTAGCCACGCGACCAGTACAGGTACAGCGCCACGTGCTTGCGCACCTCGTCGTGCACCGCCTGGAAGTGCGTCTGGTGTTTCTGCAGCTTGCGCTTGCAGGTGGCCGGGCTGATGCCCATGCGCTCGGCGAGCCGGTCGAGGCTCAGCGGGTCGCGGGCCTCGCGCTGCAACAGGCGGTAGACATGCTCCAGAACGCCCTCGCCCAGACCCAGTTGCTCCTGCTCGCGCCGCGCATCGCGCTGCGCCGCCTGGCCGGCGGTGAGCGAGGCGCGCGGCCAGGGCTTCACCAGGTAGTCGCGGGGAATCAGCATGGCATCGACATGGCAGTCGAACTGCAGGTTGAGCCCCAGGTGCGCCTGGTACTGCTCGATGTAGTCGGGCCGCGAATGGGCGAACAGGTACTTCCACGGCAGGCGCTCGTCGGACAACCAGCGGCACAGCGCAGTCACGGCGGTCATGCCACTCTCCACCAGGAAGCGACGGGCGCCGCCGACACCACAGGCGTCGACCCAGTACAGGCAAGCGAAGCGTTCCTCCACCAGCAGGCGCGGGGCGAGCAACGGGCTGAAGCGCGCGCGGTGGCGGATCAGCAGGTCCAGCGCTTCCTGCAGGTTGGCGGCGTGCATCAGCGCGCCACTGGCGGCGCCCTGGTGCCCCGGCAGCAGGCGCTGGCCGAAGAGAAAGCCCAGCTCCTCGCCGCCGCTGCCCTGGCGGCAATTGTCCACCAGCCGCAGGTACTGCTCGGCGCTGATCAACCGCTGGCCGGCGATGATGTCTTCCTGGAACAGCCCGGTGCCACGCAGCAGGCGGTGACTGTCCAGTTCGCGGCTGAGCGCGAGGTCGAGCAGGCAGGCTGGCTGGTGTTGCGCCGGGATGAAGCGCAGGTCGCGCTCGTAGTAGTTCAACGGGGCCTCCATGCGACAGGCCTCAGGCGCTGCGAGCCAGGCGCGGCCGTGACTTGGCGCGCGCCATGGACAGGCTCAGCCGCTCCAGCAGGCTGTCCGACGATTCGTCGCGCGCCATGCAGGCCACCGCAGTGGCGCTGAGGACGAGGCTCTCGCCCTGGGGCACGCTCTTGTGCGCGTAGTAGCGCACGGCGTTCTCCAGCTCCCCGGCGATGCGCCAGGCCTGGGCCTCGCCGGTGCCGGGCAGGAGGGCAACGAAACGATCACCCGCCAGCCGGCACAACAGGTCGCAGTGGCGCAGGTTGAGCAACAGCAACTGACTCACCGCCTGCAGCACGCGGTCGCCCTCGGCGTGGCCATGGTTGCGGTTGAAGGGTGCGAAGTCGTCCAGGTCCACCAGCACCAGGGAGAACGCCTGCTGCTCCTCGCCGGAGCGACGCTGCTCCAGCTCGATCTGCCGGCGCAGGTAGGCGGCGCCGTTGAGCGGGGTCAGGCGGTCGTGGTGGAGGTGCTCGCGGAACAGCCGCTCGCGCTTGCTCAGCTGCTGGCCGAGGGCTTTCTGCTCCTTGCTCCAGTGGTACAGGCCGAGCGTGATCAGCAGCAGGCCGATGGGCATCGGCACCGATTCGAGCCAGTGGTCCCAGGAAATCTCCGCAGGCAGCTGGATGAATTCGTCGAGGGCATCCATCCACATGGAGAAGAACACCGCCCCCAGGCCCACCGCCAGCAACGTGGTGACCCGCCCGGCCGGCCGGTGCGCGAGCACCAGGCAGACCCAGCAGAAGGCCAGCAGCGCCGAACCGCCCTCGCCCACCACGTCGAGCCAGTCGATCCGGTCCCAGGTCTTGATGTGCCCGGCTGCGAGGTAGAGCACCAGGCCGATGTTGGCGAGCACGACCAGTGCGATCAGTTTCAGGCGGTGCAGCTTGAGCAGGTTGGACATGGGAGCGGTATCCGCAACGAGTGACGGACGCCAGCCAAACAGGTCCCCGTGATGCTTTGATGACAGCGCCGAGGGTGCAATCGGCTCACTCGAAACCGTCCCCATCCTGCGAAAAAGTTCTGTGCCGCCGCTCCCCGCACCAAGCCCTGCGCCCTGCCGCCGGGGCTGAGCCGAACGCACCGGGTCAATTGGGCTCAGAAACGCACCCTGCAACGCTGAAACCCCTGTATTTCGCGGCCTGCAGCCGATCGCTGTCACGTAACCGTCATTCCCGCTGCCTAGCTTCCGCTCCCCAGTTGACCGGGCCCAATCGCCCCGGTCGGGGGAACAGGCACAAGGGGAAATGCCGTGATCGATCAGCAATTGCCGCGGACGCTGCGTCCGCTGTTCAAGGTCAGCGCCCTGGCGCTGGCGATTGCCGCCACGCCGTCAGGCTGGGCCGAGGAAACCACCGAGGCCGGCGAAAGCGTCACCGTGTACGGCCAGGCCGACAGCCTGGACAAGGCCCTGCGTCAGCAGCGCCGCTCCGACAGCGTGGAGAGCGTGGTGCATGCCGACAGCATCGGCCAGCTGCCCGACAGCAACGCCGCCGAAGCCCTGCAGCGCGTACCGGGGACGTCCGTCGAGCGCGACCAGGGCGAAGGCCGCTTCGTGCGGGTTCGCGGCCTGGGCCCCGACCTCAATGCCGTCACCATAAACGGCACCCTGGTGCCCTCGCCCGAGGCCGGTCGCCGCGCCGTGGCGCTGGACGTGCTGCCCAGCGAACTGATCCAGTCACTGTCGGTGGTCAAGACCCTGACCCCGGACATGGACGCCAACTCCCTGGGCGGCACCATCGAGGTGGAAAGCCTCTCCGCCTTCGACCATGACGGCCTGTTCTTCAGCGGCACCGCACAGACCAGCTACGACGAGAACACCAACCGCTTCAGCCCGAAATACTCCGGCGCCGCCAGCCAGCGCTTCAGCCTGGGCGACGGCACCGACAACTTCGGCGTGGCCGCCGCGCTCAGCTGGCAGAAGCGCAAGTTCGGATCGGACAACGTCGAGACCGGCGGCGACTGGGACTTCGACGACGGCGCCCGGCTCAACAGCCTGGAGCAACGCGACTACGACATCCAGCGTGAACGCAGCGGCGGCGCGCTGAACTTCGACTACCGCCCGGACGACGACAGCAAGCTCTGGTTGCGCACCCTCTACAGCGAGTTCAAGGACGAGGAAACCCGGCAGTCCACCAAGATCGACTTCGAGGATGCCCTGGCCGAAGGCGAAAGCGGCGAAGCGGAAGTCGAGCGGCGCTTGAAGAGCCGCGAGGAGACCCAGACCATCCAGTCCTATGTCTTCGGCGGCGAACAGCGGCGCGGCGACTGGACCTTCAGCGGCCAGGTCGGCTGGAGCAAGTCCGACGAGGACAGTCCCGGCCACATCGACCCGGCCGTCTACAGCGGCGGCGACATGGACAGTGGCTGGTATGACAGTGAGAAGCCCCGCCTGAACATCGACTCGGCCTTCTACGACCCGACCCGCTTCAGCCTGGACAAGGTCGAGTGGGGCAAGTCCTACACCTCCGACCGCGAGAAGAACCTGCGCCTGGACCTGGCCCGCGACTACGACCTGGCCGGCAACGCGTCGACCTTCAAGTTCGGCGGCAAGCTCAGCCGACGCACCAAGGACAACGACGAGGACGTCTGGAAGTACGAAGACCTCGCCGACGCGGGCCTGAGCGATGACCAGCTGAACCTCTCCAATGCGCTGGACGGCACCGTTCACTACCGCCTGCAGAAGTTTGGCCAGGGCATCTCCGCCGACGCCATCAAGCACCTCATCGGCGGGCTGGACGCGTCGCAGTACTACGACGAGGAGGCCTCCACCATCAATGACTTCCGCATGCACGAAGACATCGATGCCGGCTACTTCATGAACACCGTGGACGTCGGCGACTGGCGCTTCATCGCCGGCCTGCGCTACGAGGGCACGCACTTCGAGGCCAGCGGCACCGGCATCGACAACGGCGACTACCAGGCCATCGAGCGCAAGCGCGACTACCACCACTGGCTGCCGGGGCTGCACGCCCGTTACCAGTTGGACGACCAGACGCAGATCCGTGCGGCCTGGACCAACACCGTGGTGCGCCCGACCTTCGAGCAACTCGCGCCCGGCTATGCCATCGACGGCGACGAAGCCGAGTTCGGCAACCCCGACCTCGCCGCCCTGCGCTCGCACAACCTGGACCTGGCCATCGAGCGTTACCTGGGCCGCGCTAGCGTGGTTTCGGCGTCGCTGTTCTACAAGGACATCAAGAACTTCGTCTACAACACCGACCTCGCCGGCAGCGGCGCCTGGGTGGACTTCGACGAGGCGGCCACTTTCGCCAACGGCGACAAGGCCAAGGTCTACGGCCTGGAACTGGCCTGGTCGCAGAAAATGGTCATGCTCCCCGCCCCCTGGGACGGCCTGCTGCTGGGAGCCAACGCCACCTTCAGCCGCTCGCGCGCCGAAATCGCCGATGCCGACGGCAACAAGCGCAACATCGACCTGCCCAGCCAGTCCGACGTCACTGGCAACCTGCTCATCGGCTACGAGAAGGACCGCCTGAGCCTGCGCCTGACCGCCAACTACAAGTCCGATTACCTCTACGAGGTCGGCAACGTCAGCGACAAGCGCTACGACAGTCGCGTCGACGACCAGACGCAGATCGACTTCAGCGCGCGCTACTCGCTGACCGACAACCTGCAGGTGTTCTTCAACGCCGAAAACCTCGGCGACGAGCCCTACTACATCTACAGCGGCCACCGTCGCTACAACTACCAGTACGAAGAGTACGGCCCGACCTACACCGTCGGCCTGACCCTCACCCACTTCTGAGGACCGCGCACGCCGGTCCGCCGGCGTCCGCGCAGCACCACAAGGACAGACGCCTTCCATGAAACGCCGCTACTCCCTGACTCCGCTACTCGCCAGCCTGCTGCTGGCCGGCTACGCCTGCGCCGAATCCGTCGCCCTGCAACCCTGGCCGACCCGTGCCAAGGCCCAGGCCATCGCCCTGCTGCCCGGCGCCGGCAGCGTCGTCGCCAGCAAGCGCGACGGTCTCCTGCTGCTGGACGAGGCAGGCAGCGAACGCGGTCGCCTCGCCGGCCGCTACGACTTCCTCGACCAGCGCCCCTGGGGCGACGGCAGCCTGCTCGCCACCTTCGACCGGGAACGCCAGCAGCCGCTGTTGCAGCCGTTGGCCGGCGACGGCCACTGGGGTGCTGCGCTGCGCCTGCCGAGCCCGGACTTCGCGGTCAACGGCCAGTGCCTCTACCGTGACGCCAGCGCCAACCTCTACCTGTTCCTGGTCGGCGAGAACGGCCAGGGCGAGCAGTGGCTGGTCGGCCACGGCCAGAAGCTCGAGCGCGAGGCACGAAAGGTGCGTCGCCTGGCCCTGCCGCCGAGCGCCGAGCTGTGCCGCGCCGACGACAGCGACGGCACCCTGTACGTCGACGAATCGGGCATCGGCCTCTGGGCCTATGGTGCCAACCCGGAGGCAGACGGCAGCCGCCTGCCGGTGGACCTGAGCGCGCCCTATGGCAGGCTCGCCGGATCGGTCAGCGGACTGGCGGTGGTGTCCGGCGGCGTGCTCGCGCTGGACAAGGGCCCTGCCCTGCAGCGCTACGTGCGTCAGGGCGACGGTTGGGAGAACCTCGGCGCGATCGCACTGAACGGCCCGAAGAAAGCCGAACAACTCGCGGCCACCGAACAGGCCGGCACGCTGCGCATCGTCCTGCAGGACGACGCCAGCGGGCACTACTACCACGCCGAAGTCCCTGCCCTGCCCGCACGCGCGGAAGCGCCCCGCACGCTACCCGAGGTGATGCCGGCGGTGCAGACGCAGAGCGTGCAGCGCCATGGCGACGCCGCCGATGACCCGGCGATCTGGGTCAGCGCGAAGAACCCGAAACTCAGCCGCGTACTGGGCACCAACAAGCAGGAAGGCCTGCTGGTCTTTGACCTCCAGGGTCGCCAGTTGCAGAGCCTGGCTGCCGGGCTGGTGAACAACGTCGACGTGCGCCACGGCTTCCGGCTCGGCAATCGCCGCGTCGACCTGGCGGTGGCGAGCAACCGCAGCGACAACAGCCTGACCCTGTTCGTCATCGAGCCGGCAGACGGCAAGGTACGCGAGATCGGCCGCGTGCCAACGCCGCTGGAGGAAGTCTACGGTCTGTGCCTGTACGCGCCCCGCGACGGCGACATCCAGGCCTTCGTCAATGACAAGGACGGACGCTTCCAGCAGTACCGGCTGAGCGCTCCCGGCGGCCAGGTGAAAGGCGAGCTGCTGCGCGAATTCCGCGTCGCCAGCCAGCCCGAAGGCTGCGTCGCCGATGACCGCAACCAGCGGCTGTTCCTCGGCGAAGAAGACGTGGCGGTCTGGACCCTCGGGGCAGAGCCGGACGCCAAGGCCGAGCCGGAACAGGTACTGGCCGTGGGCGACCTGCTTCGCGACGACGTCGAGGGCCTGGCCCTCTACCACGGCGCCAAGGCCAGCTACCTGCTGGTTTCCAGCCAGGGCAACGACAGCTACCTGGTGCTCGACGCCGCCGCGCCCTACCGCGTTCGTGGTGCCTTCCGCATCGGCCTGAACGCCGCTGCCGGCATCGACGGCACCTCGGAAACCGACGGTATCGAAGTCACCTCGGCCAACCTGGGCGGCGCGTTCGGCCAGGGGATGCTGGTGGTGCAGGACGGCCGCAAGCGCCTGCCCGAAGGCACGCAGAACTTCAAGTACGTGCCGTGGGCGGACATCGCCCGCGCCCTCAACCTCGACTGACCACCAGGCTCCCCGTGACGGGGAGCCTCACCGGGAGACCACCATGCAAGCCACTCTCGAACACACCAGCATCTGGGCACTGGTCGAAGCCGCCAGCCCGCTCGCCCAGGCCGTGCTGCTGATCCTCCTGGCTGCCTCGCTGGCGAGCTGGTACGTGATCGTCCAGCGCAGCCTGCTGCTGGGCGGCGCCCGCCGTCGCCTGCGCGCCTTCGAAGCGCGCTGGCGGGCCAGCGGCGACCTGCAGCGGCTGTTCCGGGAAACCACCGAACCCGGCGAGGACGCCGGCGTCGAGCGTATCTTCCATGCCGGTTACCAGGAGTTCCTGCACCTGCGTGACGAGCCGGGCATCGATCCCGCGCTGCTGATCGAAGGCAGCGAGCGTGCCATGCGCGTGGTCATCGCCCAGGAGGAGGAACGCTTGCAGCGCGGCCTGCCGTTCCTTGCCACGGTCGGCTCCACCAGCCCGTACATCGGCCTGTTCGGCACCGTCTGGGGGATCATGAACGCCTTCATCGGCCTCTCCGGCGTGCAGCAAGCCACCCTCTCCACCGTCGCGCCGGGCATCGCCGAAGCCCTGGTCGCCACCGCCGTCGGCCTGTTCGCAGCAATCCCGGCAGTCATGGCGTACAACCGCTTCGCTGCCAGTTCCGACCAGCTGCTGGGCCGCTACTGCGCCTTCGCCGAACAGCTGCAGGCCCAGCTCAACCGCCGCATCCACGCCGCCCCGGCGCTGGCCGCGGCGGCCTGACCGGAGGCCGGCCATGCGACGCATACGCAGCAAGCACGCGCCCAAGGCGGAAATGAACGTAGTGCCCTACATCGACGTCATGCTGGTGCTGCTGGTGATCTTCATGGTCACCGCCCCGATGATCCAGCAGGGCCTGAAGGTGGAACTGCCCAAGGTGGCCAGCGAGGCGTTACCCAGCGAGACCGAGCGCCCGGTGCTGACGCTCACGGTGCAGGCCGACGGCGGCTACCACTGGTACCTGGGCAGCCAGGTGGATACCGAACAGCGCACCGACGCCGCCGGCAACCTGGACGAGCTGACCGCCAAGCTCACCCGCCTGGGCGCCGACACCCAGGTGCTGATCCGTGCCGACCAGGCGGTGGACTACGGTCGGGTGATCGCCGCCATGGCCGCCCTGCAGCGCGGCGGCGTCAGCGATGTCGGACTGATCACCGAGGCGCCGCAATCGTGAACCCCAGGATCACCCGCCGCGCCCTGCCTGCCGCCATCAGCGTCGGGCTGCACGCGCTCGCGCTGGCCGGCCTGTACATCGGTTTCCACCCGTCGGCGCCGGCTACCCCGGCGCCGAAGGTGATGCGTACCGCGCTGGTCAGCCTGCCGAGCCCCGCGCCCATCGCGCCAGCGCCGCCCCCCGTGGTGCAACCGCCCGAGCCCGCTACACCGCCCCCGCCACAGGTCGAGGCGCCGCGTCCGACGCCGCAACCTGACGTCGCCCAACTGACCCGGCGCAAGGCCGAGCAGCGTGAACGCGAAGAGCGCCAGCGCGAGGAACGGCGCCAGGAGCAGCAGCGCATCGCCGAGCAGCAACGCCAGGAACAGGAGCAACGCTCACGCCAGCAAGCCGAGCAACGGGCCCGCGCCGAACACGACCGCCAGCTCGCCGCACAGCAGGCAGCCGCCGCCGAGGCCGCCCGCGCCGCGCAGAACTACCAGCCACTGGTGAAGAAGGCTCCGACCTACCCGGACAGCGCCCTCGACCGCCATCTGGAAGGCGACTGCACGGTGGAATACACCGTCGCCCCCAACGGTTCGGTGCGCGACCCGCGCGTGGTCCCCGGCGCCTGCAGCCACAGCGTGTTCGAGCGCCCGTCGCTGCAGGCCGCCACCCGCTTCCGCTACCAGCCACGGGTAATCGACGGCCAGGCCGTCGCCGTGGCCAACGTGCGCAACACCTTCCATTACCGGATCCAGGAAACCTCCCGATGAGTGCCGAGCCGACCGATTTCCACGCCCATCTTTCCGCCTTCGACGATGAGTCGATCAACCCCTCCGGCAACCTGCCGATGAGCGAGATCATCGACGCCTCGCGCCGCCGCCTGCTGAAGAACAGCCTGGTGCTGGGCGCCGTCGGCTTCCTCGGCGGCGGCCTGTTCCCCGGCCGCTCGCTGTTCGCCGCCGACGCCCCGGTGCCCACCGCGCTGCTGGGCTTCAAGGGCGTGCCGGTGCAGCAGGACCCGAAGTTCGACCGCGTTATCGTCGCTGACGGTTACACGGCTCGCCCGTTCTTCTCCTGGGGCGACGCCGTGGTGAGCGGCTCGCCGGCCTGGAAAGG
This sequence comes from Pseudomonas sp. PDM19, assembly GCF_014852215.1. Classification (NCBI taxonomy): domain Bacteria; kingdom Pseudomonadati; phylum Pseudomonadota; class Gammaproteobacteria; order Pseudomonadales; family Pseudomonadaceae; genus Pseudomonas; species Pseudomonas sp. PDM19. The sequence continues at coordinate 1,613,302 of NZ_JACVBG010000001.1, forward strand.
CGATGCCAGCGAGGACTGGAAAGCCCAGGAACTGCAGGCCGGCGACAACCATGACGGCATGCACTACTTCCCCTTCCCCGATGCGCCGGACAACCACGGCCTGCTGGTCATCAACCACGAGTACATCAACCCGACGCTGCACCCCAAAGGCCAGACCTTCGAGGACCGCCCCGATGGTTCGCGCGGCCGCCCGGAAGGCGAGGTACGCAAGGAAATCGCCGCCCACGGCCTGAGCGTCATCGAGGTGAAGAAGGACGCCGGCGGTCAGTGGCAACGCGTCGAGGGCTCGAGCTACAACCGTCGCATCACCGGCAGCTCGCCACTGGACCTGTCCGGCCCGCTGGCCGGCCACGACCTGCTGCGCACCGCGAGCGACCCCGAGGCCAAACAGGTGCTCGGCACCCTGAACAACTGCTCCATGGGCGTCACGCCCTGGGGCACCTACCTGGCCTGCGAAGAGAACTGGCACCAGTACTTCGTCAACCGCGACAAGGACGACTACGCCAAGCGTGTCTCGCACAAGCGCTACGGCCTGTCCAACGGCCAGTTCAGCAACTACTACGCCTGGGAAGCGGTGGATGCGCGCTTCGACGCCACGCCCAAGGCCGACCAGCCCCATGGCGGCCATGTCAACGAACCGAACCGCTTCGGCTGGGTGGTGGAGATCGACCCGTTCGACCCGACCTCCACGCCGAAGAAACGCACCGCCGTCGGCCGTTTCTGCCGCGAGTGTTCGACCCTCTCGCTGGGCGCCGACAACCGCATGGCGTTCTATTACGGCGACGACACCAAGGGCGAGTACGTCTACAAGTTCGTCCCGGCCGGAAAGTACGACGCGAACAACCGTGCAGCGAACGTCGACCTGCTGGACGAAGGCACCCTCTACGTCGCCCGCTTCAATGCCGATGGCAGCGGCCAGTGGCTGCCGCTGGTGCACGGGCAGAATGGCCTGAGCGCCGAGAACGGCTTCGCCAGCCAGGCCGAGGTGCTGGTCAACGCCCGCGCCGCCGCCGACAAGCTGGGCGCCACGCCGATGGACCGCCCCGAGTGGGTCGCCGTGCAGCAGACCACCCGCGAGGTCTACGTCAGCCTTACCAACAACGATGCCCGCGGCAAGAAGCAGCCGGTGGACGCCGCCAACCCGCGCAAGGAGAACCTGCACGGGCAGATCCTGCGCTGGAACGAAGCCGGCGGCGATCCGACCGCCACCCGCTTCCAGTGGGAAATCTTCCTGCTGGCCGGCGAGCACCAGGGCGCCAGCGCGCCGGAGAACCTGATCGGCACCATCAACGGCGACATCTTCTCCTCGCCGGACGGCCTGTACTTCGACACCGCCGGGCGCCTGTGGATCGAAACCGACTACGACGATGACGTCCCGGCGATGCAGGCCATGGGCTGCAACCAGTTGCTCTGCGCCGACCCGCACAGCCGCGAGGTGCGGCGCTTCCTGGTCGGCCCGCGCGGCTGCGAGCTGACCGGCATCACCCAGACCCCGGACGGCAAGACGCTGTGGGTGAACATCCAGCATCCGACGCTGAGCTTCCCGGCCAGCGACGGCAAGAGCATCCCGCGTTCCACGACGCTGGTGATCACCAAGGATGATGGCGGTGTGATCGGTACCTGATCGGTCCCCTGCAGGAGCGGGCCCTGCCCGCGAACCGGCCGGCAGGCCGGAGCCAACTGCGCGCCTGCCTGACCGACCTGGCGCGCAGCTGGTCGCACGCACGACCCGCTCCTGCACCGTCTAAACACGCACCACAACGTTACCGATGCGCACCGTGAACGCGCACGAATCACCCCATCCGTTACCGTTTCGCCCCCTTTCCCCGTCGCGCCTCCTACGCCGGTTTCCTGCGCGCACCGCTCTACCCCGCCCACTTCCAATCGTTTCGCCGTCTTTGGCATGGCAACTGCTTAATTGCATGCATGGATAATTGGATCCAAAAATCCACGAGGAACACCCCATGCGCCTGGTACCCGCTGCCCGCCCACCGATGAGCGCCGAAGACGAGGCCTACGACTACCTCCTCCAGGCTATCTGCACCGGCCGCTACAAGACCGGCGACCGCCTGGTGGCCGAAGATATCGCCAGCGAGATCGGCATGAGCCGGATGCCCGTGCGCGGCGCCTTCAAGCGCCTGGACGCCGAGGGCCTGGTGACCCTGCGCCCCAATCGCGGCGCCATCGTCAGTGGCCTGAACATCGAAGAGATGCGCGAAGTCTTCGAGATGCGCAGCGCCCTGGAAGGCCTGGCCATCCGCATCGCCGTGCCGCAACTGACCGACCGCGACCTGTCCCGTCTGGAGCGCATGCTCGACGAGATGGACGACTACCGCGACGACAGCGCCGAGTGGGTCAGCCGTCATCGCGCCTTCCACGAATACCTCTGCAGCCTCGCCGGGCGCCCGCGCCTGCTGCGCCAGATCACCGCGCTTTATTCGGTGATCGAGCCGCACATGCGCCTGTGGCTGCAGCACGTCGACAAGCCCATGAGCGCCCGCGAGGAACACACCGTGATCCTCGACGCCCTGCGCTCGGGCGATGCCCGCGAAGCCGAGCGGGTGATCTGCGACCACATCGAGGGGACGATTCCCTCGCTGGCGAAGTTTCTGGAGGCTCAAGCCACCTGAAAGCGCGTGCCACCCACGCGCAATCCACCCAAACGCAATCCACGAAGAAGCGAATCGAAGCAACGGGCGCCTAGACCCGTACTTCTGTGTCCCTGAACTGCCCCTGGCAACCCCACCCCGGAGCTCAACATGTTCGAACGCAGGATCCCGCAGTGCCTTCTCGCCCTTTGCCTGGCCGCCCCGCTGGCGCACGCCGATGTGAAGATTCCCGACCGCTTGCAGAACGCCAGCAAGGTGACCTTCTGCGGCGGCATGGACTCCCCGCCCATGGGTTTCTATGACTCGAACCAGAAGCTCACCGGGGTCACCATCGACCTGGGCGAAGCCATCGCCAAACGACTGGGCGACAAGAAGATCGACTGGCGCATCACGCCCTTCTCCGGGCTGATCCCGGCGCTGCTGGCCGGCCAGTGCGACATGCTGGTGGATCAGCTGTTCGACAAGCCCGAACGGCGCGAAGTGATCGACATGGTCAACTACATGTACTCCAGCCAGGCCGTGGTGGTCGCCAAGGGCAACCCCGAGGGTATCCGCACGCTGGACGACCTCTCCGGCAAGAAGGTCGCGGTGCTCAACGGTTCAACCATCCGCACCCTGCTCGACGCCCACAACGAGAAGCTGGCCAAGGCCGGCAAGCCGCCGATGAAGGTGGTGGTCTACAACACCGACACCGATGCCTTCCAGTCCCTGCGCATCCGCCAGACCGACGCCTACGGCACCACCGTGGAAACCGCCGGCTACTACCAGAGCATGGCGCCGGACCTGTTCGAGATCGGCGTGCCGGCCTTCGCGCGCATCCTCACCGGCCTGGGCATCCGCAAGGACGACAAGCAGCTCAGCGAGGCCGTCACGCAGATCATCAAGGACATGCAGGCCGACGGCAGCTACGCCGCGCTGCTGGCCAAGTGGCACATCGAAGGCGACAAACTGGACTGAGGTAACGAGACATGAACTTCAGTTGGGACGTGTTCTGGCAATACCTGCTGCGGCCGAGCGACATCTACCTCTACGGCCTCTGGCTGACCTGCGTGATCGCCGTCAGCGCGATGGTCCTGGGCTGCGTGCTCGGGCTGCTGGCGGCGCTGATGCGCCTGTCGTCCAACCCGCTGCTGCAATACCCGGTGCGCTTCTACGTGTGGCTGATGCGCGGCACGCCGCTGCTGGTGCAGATCGTCTTCCTCTACACCGCGCTGGCCGCCGGCGGGATCTTCCGCTTCGAGGACCTTGACCTGGGGCTGTTCATCCTGCCGGGCAACATCCAGGCGGCGATCATCGCCCTGGGGCTCAACGAAGGCGCGTACATGGCCGAGATCATCCGCGCCGGCATCGGCGCGGTGGACAAGGGCCAGTACGAGGCCGGCAAATCCCTGGGGATGACCTTCCCCAAGCTGATGCGCCGCATCGTGCTGCCGCAGGCCTTCCGCGTGATCGTTCCGCCGCTGGGCAACGAGTTCAACGTGATGCTGAAGAACACCACGCTGGTCAGCGTGATCGGCGTGCAGGAACTGCTGCTGAGCACCCAGATGGTCACTTCGGCAACCTTCCGCGTGTTCGAGCTGTACCTCGTCGTGGCGATCTACTTCCTCGCCCTGACCACCCTGTGGGGCTTCTTCCAGCGCTGGCTGGAAGTGCGCTTCGGCAAATCCGACGGCCACACTGCCGCACCGAACCGCATGTTCGGCCGGCAGGCGATGAAACTGCTGAGGGGACGTTGAGATGATCCCGGACATGAAAGACGTGGTGATCCAGGCCCGCGACGTACACAAGGCCTTCGGCGAGCTGGAAATTCTCAAAGGCGTGTCCCTGGAGGTGCGCCGTGGCGAAGTGGTGGTGCTGATCGGCGCCTCGGGCTCGGGCAAGACCACCTTCATCCGCTGCATGAACCACCTGGAAGACATCCAGGGCGGCAGCATCCGCGTCAACGGCGAGCTGATGGGCTACCGCGAACGCCCGGACGGCAAGCTGGTGCGCGACTCGGAAAGCAACATCGCCCGCCGCCGCCGCGACATCGGCATGGTGTTCCAGCGCTTCAACCTGTTCCCGCACATGACCGTGCTGGAGAACATCATCGAAGCGCCGACCCAGGTGCTCGGCGTACCCCGGGGCGAGGCGCTGGACCAGGCCCGCCGGCTGCTGGCGCGGGTGCGCCTGTCGGACAAGGCCGAGCACTACCCCGGCCAGCTTTCCGGCGGCCAGCAGCAGCGCGTGGCCATCGCCCGCGCACTGGCGATGAAGCCCCAGGCCATGCTCTTCGACGAACCCACCAGCGCCCTCGACCCGGAAACCGTCGGCGAGGTCCTGCAGGTCATGAAGGAGCTGGCCGACGAAGGCATGACCATGGTCGTCGTCACCCACGAGATGGGCTTCGCCCGCGAAGTGGCAGACCGCGTGGTGGTGCTGCACCAGGGTGAACTCATCGAGGAAGGCCCGCCCGCGCAGGTCTTCGGCAATCCGCACCACCCGCGCACGCGGGAATTCCTCAGTCGCGTACTTTGAAGATCAAAAGGACAAGTCATGCGTAAACGCGTTCTCTTCGCCAGCACTCTGACCCTCCTCGCCTGCGCCACCGCCGCGCAGGCCGACGACAAGCTGGTGCGCTTCTACAACTGGTCCGACTACATGGGCCCGGACACTCTGAAGAACTTCGAGAAGGACACCGGCGTCAAGGTCCAGTACGACGTCTTCGACACCAACGAGATGCTCGAAGCCAAGCTGCTCTCCGGCCACTCGGGCTACGACCTGGTGGTGCCGTCCAGCCAGTTCCTCACCAAGCAGATCAACGCCGGCGTCTACCAGAAGCTTGATCGCTCGCAGCTGCCCAACTGGAAGAACCTCGACCCGCGCCTGATGAAGCGCCTGGAAGCCGCCGACCCGGGCAACCAGTACGCCGTGCCCTACATGTGGGGCACCGTCGGCATCGGCTACAACTACGACAAGGTCAAGGCCGCACTGGGCGATAGCGCCCCGCTGGATTCCTGGGATCTGATCTTCAAGCCGGAGAACCTGGCCAAGCTGCACGGTTGCGGCGTCGCCTTCCTCGACGCGCCAGTGAAGATCATCCCGCAGGCGCTGCACTACCTCGGTCTGAACCCGAACAGCACCAACCCGGACGACTACACCAAGGCCTCCGCCCTGCTGCAGAAGCTCGCCCCGTCGATCACCTACTTCAACTCCTCCAAGTACACCACCGACCTCGCCAACGGCGACATCTGCGTGGCGGTCGGCTACTCGGGCGACGTGATGCAGGCGCAGACCCGCGCCCAGGAAGCCGGCAAGAAGATCGACGTGCGCTACGTGATCCCCAAGGAAGGCGCCAACCTGTGGTTCGACATGCTCGCCATCCCGCGCGACTCGAAGAACCCCAAGGGCGCCCACGAGCTGGTCAACTACCTGCTGCGCCCGGAAGTGATCGCCCCGGTCAGCGACTACGTCGGCTACGCCAACCCCAATACCGGAGCGACCGCGCTGCTCGACCCGAAAGTGCGTGACAACCCCGGCATCTACCCCAGCGACGCGGTGATCGAGAAGCTCTACGTCTCCGCCGACCTCCCGCCGAAAATCCAGCGCGTGATCACCCGCGAATGGACCCGAATCAAGACTGGCCAATGACCTTCGAAGAGCCCTGCCATGCTTAAGTTTTCCGCTCACGAGTATCCCTACGCCTCCCAGCGCCAGAGCGTCTTCGCCCGCAACGGCATGGTCGCCGCCTCGCAGCCCCTGGCTGCCGAGGCCGGCATCGCCATGCTGCGTGCCGGCGGCAACGCCATCGACGCCGCCATCGCCACCGCCGCCGCGCTGACCGTGGTCGAGCCCACCGGCTGTGCCATCGGCGGCGACGCCTTCGCCCTGGTCTGGATCAAGGACCAGCTGCACGGCCTGGACGCCAGCGGCCACGCACCCGCCTCCCTCTCCATCGACAAGGTCAAGGCCGCAGGCTTCGACAAGATGCCCGTACACGGCTGGCTGCCGGTCACCGTGCCGGGCATTCCCTCGGCCTGGGCGGAACTGTCCGCGCGCTTCGGCAAGCTGCCTTTCGCCGACCTGCTGCAGCCCGCCATCGCTCTGGCCCGCGATGGCTTCCCAGTGTCCCCGGTGGTCGCCCACCAGTGGGAAATCGCCCGCCGCGAATACCAGCAAAGCCGCGCCGTCGTGCCCGCGCTGGAAACCTGGTTCGAGACCTTCACCGTCAATGGCGAAGCACCGCGCGCCGGCCAGCTGTTCCGCAACCCGGCCCAGGCGAAAACCCTCGCCGAGCTGGCCGAGACGAAGTGTGAAAGCTTCTACCGTGGCGCCATCGCCGAGCGCCTGGCCGCCCACTCCGCCGCCACCGGTGGCGCGCTGAGCGCCGCTGACCTGGCCGGCTACAAGCCCAAGTGGGTCGAGCCGATCAAGACCAACTACCGCGGCTATGACGTCTGGGAAATCCCGCCGGCCGGCCAGGGCCTGATCGCCCTGATGACCCTGAACATCCTTCAGGGCTACGACTTCGACCAGCGCGACAGCCAGCTCACCTGGCACCGCCAGCTCGAAGCGATGAAGAAGGCCTATGCCGACGGCCTGCACTACATCACCGACGCCGAGCACATGCGCGTCAGCACCGCCGCGCTGCTGTCCGACGACTACGCCGCGCGCCGCCGCGCCGAGATCGGCGAACAGGCCGCCGAGCCCAGACATGGCGACCCACACTCCAGCGGCACCGTGTACATCGCCACCGCCGACGGCGAAGGCAACATGGTCTCGTTCATCCAGAGCGCCTACCACGGCTTCGGCTCCGGCGTGGTGCTGCCTGACAGCGGCATCGGCCTGCAGAACCGTGGCTCGGAGTTCAGCCTCGACCCGGCGCACTCCAACGCCCTGGCGCCGGGCAAGAAGACCTTCCACACCATCATCCCCGGCTTCCTCAGCAAGGATGGCGTGGCCGTCGGCCCGTTCGGCGTCATGGGTGGCTACATGCAGCCCCAGGGCCACGTGCAGATGGTGATGAACCTGGTGGACTTCGGCCTCAACCCCCAGGCCGCGCTGGATGCTCCGCGCTGGCAATGGCTGGGCGGCATGAAGGTCGGCATCGAGCAGCACGCCAACCGTGACCTGGCCTTCGGCCTGGCGCGTCGCGGCCACGACGTCGAGATCGCCTGCGACCTGACCGACTACGGACGTGGGCAGATCATCGTCCGCGATCCGCAGACTGGCGTGCTCTGCGGCGGCACCGAACCGCGTGCGGATTCGCATATCGGCGTGTGCTGAGGAGAAAGCCATACACGCTCGTGACCTCAACCTTTCGCCACTGATACTGGGCGGCAACGTGTTCGGCTGGACGGTGGACGAAGCCATTTCTCGACGCCTGCTGGACGCGGCGTTCGACGCGGGGCTGAGCAGTATCGACACCGCGGATATGTACTCGGTCTGGGTGCCGGGTCACGAGGGCGGCGAGTCGGAGGCCATCATCGGCCGCTGGCTCGCCAGCCAGCCGGGGCGCCGCACCGAGGTGACGCTGTGCACCAAGGTCGGCGCCGAACTCTCGGTACAGCGGCGCGGGCTGTCGCGCCGCAGGATCCTGCAGGGCGTCGAAGACTCCCTGCGGCGCCTGAACACCGACTACATCGATCTGTACTTCAGCCATTACCCCGATGACTGCACGCCCCACGAGGAAACCCTGCGCACCTACGAAGACTTGATCGCCTCTGGAAAGGTACGCGCCATCGGTGCGTCCAATTTCAGCCGGCAACAACTCGAGGCGGCCAAGGCAACTTCGCGCAACACCGGCCTCCCCGCGTACTCCGCGCTGCAAGTCCAGTACAACCTCTACGACCGCGCGGGCCACGAAACGGAAACCACAGCCATCGCTGCCGAGCACGGCAACGTCGTGGTGACCTACTTCAGCCTCGCCTCGGGTTTCCTCACCGGCAAGTACCGTGGCACCAGCGACCTCACTGGCAGTGCTCGTGGCGAAGACCTGAAGGGTTACTTCGATGCCCGCGGGTTGAAGATTCTCGCAGCGCTGGACCAGGTCGCCGAAGAAACCCAGTCGTCGCCGGCCGAAATCGCCGTCGCCTGGCTCCGCCAGCAGCCCGGCATCACCGCTCCCATCGCCAGCGCCACCAGTGAACGCCAGCTCACCAGTCTGGTGCGGGCTACCCTGCTGAGCCTTTCCGCCACCCAACTCGCCACCCTCGACCTCGCCAGCCGGGCGGGCTGACGAGCTGCTGCGAGCCCTCCTTCAGGAGGGCTTGTGAGCAGAGCGCAGCAACCCTTATCATGAGAAGCATTCTCAAATGATAAAAGTTCTGCCATGCCCTCGGTCGACGCTCCCCTCCACGCCGCCGTCAGTGAGCTCTATCAGCACCATCACGGCTGGCTGCAAGGCTGGCTGCGTCGTCGCCTGGGCTGCCATGAACAGGCCGCCGACCTGGCCCAGGACACCTTCACGCGCCTGCTCGGCTCACGCCGGGTGCTGGATGCCCGCGAGCCGCGCGCGTACCTCACCACGGTGGCCAAGGGGCTGATGATCAATTGGTTCCAGCGCCAGTCGCTGGAACGTGCCTACCTCGAAGCGCTCGCCAATCTGCCCGAAGAGTTGGCGCCCTCGCCGGAGCAGCGTTACCTCGTGCTGGAAACCCTGCACGAGGTGGATGCCCTCCTCGCCCGCCTGCCCGAGCCTGTGCGCCAGGCCTTCCTGCTGGCGCAGATCGAGGGGCTGAAGTACGAGGCCATCGCCGAGCGCCTTGGCGTATCCCTGGGGTCGGTGAAGCGCTATATGCAGCAAGCCTTTCGCCATTGCCTGGAGCTGATGGAATGAGCACCGCCGAGCCTATCGCCGCGCGTATCCTCGACGAGGCGGCGGACTGGCTGGTTCGCCTGCAGCAGGATGCCAGCGAGGAAAACCGCCGCGCCTGCGTCGACTGGCAACGCCAGAGCCCGCAACACGCGCGAGCCTGGGATCGTGCCGAACGTCTGCTGGGCCACCTTGGCAGCCTGCCTCCGGCGCTGGCGATGCCGACACTGGGCCGCGAACGCACGCTGGATCGCCGACGCGCCCTCAAGCAACTGGCCGTGCTGTTGGCCGTCGCTCCGGTCGGCCTGGCCGCCTGGCGGACGCAGCCCTGGCAGGACTGGAGCGCCGACCAGCACACCGGGATCGGCGAGCTGCGCAAGTTGCCGCTACCCGATGGCAGCCTGCTGACGCTCAACACCGACAGCGCGGTGGACATCGCCTTCACCCCGGCACAGCGCCTGGTGCGTCTGCTGCGCGGGGAGATATTCCTCGATGCGCGTGCGGACAGCCGGCCATTTCTGGTCACAACCCGCGAAGGCCGGGTGAATACCCGCGAGGCCCGCTTCAACGTGCGTCAGGGCGACACCTCCACCAGCGTCTCCGTCCTTCACGGTCGCGTCGAAGTGGCGCCGCTGCAGGGCCTCAGCCAATGGCTGGGCGCCGGGGAGTCAGTACTGCTATCGGCGAGAAGTATCAACGCCGCCCCACCATTCCCCAGCCCGGATGCCTGGACCCACGGCATGCTGATGGCCGACCGCATGCCCCTGCAGACGTTGCTGGACGAGCTGAGTCGCTACCGCCATGGTCTGCTGCGTTGCTCCCCCGCCGTGGCAAATCTGGCGGTATCCGGGGCTTTTCCCCTGCTGGACAGCAACCTTGCGCTGTCGATGCTGCAGTCCACCTACCCCTTACGAATCCGCCGGATGACGGACTTCTGGATCACCCTTTCAGCCGCCTGAAGACAAGTTCCGGGCGTTGATGCAAAATATTTTCAAAAATAAGTGAGACTTTTTCTCACCTCGACTGGCAACAGGGGAACATCTCCCGACACGAAGCCCGCAGAGGCCCGAAGGTACCCCGTCCATGTCCAGCAGCAGACACGCCCAACACTCTTCGCTTTCCCTGGCGGTACGCACCGCCCTTTTCTCCCTCGCGGTTGCTGTCGCAGCGCCGGTGACGGCAGCGCCGGCTGCCAGCGAAATGCGCAGCTACAGCATCGCCCCCGGCCCCTTGGGTCGCGCCCTGGCATCGTTTGCCGCCGAGACCGGCGTGCATCTGTCCTTCGACCCGACGCTGACCGACGGCCTGCAGAGTCCTGGGCTGAGCGGCGACTACTCGACCCGCAGCGCCCTGGAACGGCTGCTGCAAGGCAGCGGCCTGGAGCTGGAGCAGCGCGGCGACGGCACTTTCACCCTGGTCCGTTCGCCCAGCCCCGATGCCCTGCAGATGCAACCTTCGCTGATCACCGGCCAGGCCGCCGGCCCTGAAGACCTGCCAGCCGAGTACGCCGGCGGCCAGGTGGCGCGCGGTGGACGCCTCGGTCTGCTGGGCAACACTGACCTGATGGATGCGCCCTTCAGCATCACCAGCTACACCGAGAAGACTATCCAGGACCAGCAAGCGCGCAGCGTCGCCGATGTACTGAGCAACGAGCCATCGGCGCAGATCGGTAGTGCGCGCACCAACCTCAACGAGGACTTCTCCCTGCGCGGCTTCCCGGTGGTCAGCGCCGACGTCGCGCTCAACGGCATGTACGGCCTGGCGCCATTCTTCCGCGTCCCGGTGGAAATGGCCGAACGCGTGGAGGTGGTCAAGGGCCCGAGCACCATGCTCAACGGCATGCCTCCCAGCGGCAACGTCGGTGGCGCGGTGAATCTGGTGACCAAGCGCGCCGGCGACGAGCCGCTGACGCGTGTGACCATGGACTACCTGTCGGATTCGGTGTTCGGAACCCACGTCGACGTCGGCCGTCGTTTCGGTGAGAGCAAGGAGTTCGGCGTGCGCTTCAACGGCGTGTACCGCAATGGCGACACCACCATCGACAAACAGGAACTGGAAGACGGCCTGGGCTCACTTGGCCTGGACTACGCTGGCGAACGTCTGCGCCTTTCCGCCGACTACATCTGGCAGCGGGAAGACATAACCAACGTGGTTCGCCAGTTCTCCGTCGGCCCCGGTGTGACGAAGATTCCCCACGCCCCGGACAACGACCTGAACTACCCCGGCTACGGCGATTCCGAAATGATCGACCGGACCCTGGTGGTGCGCGGCGAATACGACCTCACTGACTGGCTGACCGGCTACGCCGGCTATGGCGACCGTCGCAGCGAGATGGATGCGCTGGCCGGCAACCCGGTGCTCATGGGCAATGACGGTGACTTCGTTTCCAGCCCGGCCTGGCAGGTCTACGACGTTGGCTCGCACTCTGCCGAGGCGGGCCTGCGCAGCACCTTCAACACCGGACCGGTGGAGCACCGGCTGAACTTCGGCGCGACCCGCGTGGTGCAGAACTCGGACATCTTCTTCCTCTACACCGCCTTCCCGTCGCGTGCGTCGAATATCTACAACCCGGTCTACGAAGGCACGCCGAGCACGGACGGCTACCCGAAGAATGTGCAGAAGTACACAGCCCAGACCCTCACCAGCTATGCGCTGGCCGACACCTTGTCGATCCTCGACGGCCGCGTCGAACTGACCCTCGGAGCGCGCAAGCAGCGCGTGGAATCGCAGAACTTCGAGATGAACGTCGGCACCCCGGCGGGCGACGGCTACGACGAGGAAGAGACCACGCCCATGGGCGGCATCGTGGTCAAACCGTGGGAAAACATTTCGCTCTATGCCAATTACATCGAGGGCCTGAGCCCGGGCGAAACCGCCCCCATCGGCAGCATCAACGCCGGCGAAATGCTCTCGCCCTATGTCTCCAAGCAGAAGGAAGTCGGCATCAAGGGCGAGTGGGACGCCTTCGGCGCGACCCTGGCCGCGTTCGAGATCAAGCGCCCGAACAGCGTCAACGACAACGGTCGCTTCACCCGAGGCGGAGAACAGCGCAACCGTGGCCTTGAACTGAGCCTGTTCGGCGAGGTAACCGAAGGCGTGCGCCTGCTCGGCGGCGCGTCCTATACCCAGGCCAAGCTGACCAAGACCCAGGACGGCCAGTACGACGGCAACGATGGCATCGGCGTACCGCGCAAGCAGCTGAACCTCGGCGGCGAGTACGACATCACCCAGGTGCCCGGCCTGACCGTCACCGCCCGCACGATCTACACCGACGAGCAGTACGTGGACCAGGCCAACAGCCTCAGCATCCCCGACTGGTGGCGCCTGGACCTGGGCGCGCGTTACCGCTTCGACACTCTCGGCAAGCCGGTAGTGTTGCGCGCCAACCTGGATAACGTGTTCGACAAGGACTACTGGGGTACCTCCACTGCCGGGTACCTGTACCTGGGCGAGGGTCGCACCCTGCAGTTGTCCGCGAGCGTGGACTTCTAACGAAGAAAGAGCCTGACGATGACCGCCAAAGCCCTCCGCACCTGGTACCTGGTGCACAAGTGGACCAGCCTGATCTCCACGGTATTCCTGCTGATGCTCTGCCTCACGGGCCTGCCGCTGATCTTCCACGAAGAAATCGAGCACTACTTCGAGCCACACCCGGAGCTCAAGCCGCTCACCGAGCAGTCGCCGAAGATCGACTACGACGACGTGGTGGCCCGCGCCCTGGCCAAGCGGCCCGGCGAAGTGGTGCGCTTCGTGTTCTGGGAGCAGGACGATCCGCTGGGCGCGGTCCTCACTGCTCCGACCCTGGTGCCGCCGCCGGAGAATGGCCACATCCAGCCGTTCGACGCGCGCACCGGGGAGTTCTTCGATCCGCTGCCACCACCAGGCGGCTTCATGTACATCATGCTCAAGCTGCATACCGACCTGTTCATGGGCCTGCCCGGCTACCTGTTCCTGGGTTTCATGGGTCTGCTGCTGGTGGCCTCGCTGGTGTCCGGCGTGGTGGTCTACACGCCCTTCATGCGCAAGCTGGACTTCGCCACCGTGCGCTCTCAGCGCAGCTCGCGGCTGAAGTGGCTGGACCTGCACAACGTGCTGGGTATCGTCACTCTTGCCTGGGTGCTGGTGGTGGGCGTCACTGGAGTGATCAACACCCTGGCGCTGCCGATCCTCATGCTCTGGCAAGGCGGCCAATTAGCCGAGATGACCGCGCCCTACAAGGACTTGCCGGCGCTGGAACAGCTCGGCTCGCTGCACAAGGCCATCGAAACCGCCCGCCAGGCGGCGCCGGACATGAAGCCCAGCTTCGTCGGCTTCCCCGGCACGCAGTTCAGCAGCCAGCACCACTACGCCGTATTCATGCGCGGCAACACCCCGCTGACCGAACGCCTGCTCAAGCCCGCGCTGGTGGATGCCGAAACCGGCGAGCTGACCGACATGCGCGAAATGCCGCTGTACGTGAAGACCCTCCTGCTGTCCCAGCCGCTGCACTTCGGCGATTACGGCGGCATGCCGCTGAAGATCGTCTGGGCACTACTGGACATCGTCAGCATCGTCATCCTCGCCAGCGGCCTGTACCTGTGGCTCGGCCGGCGCCGTACGCCCATAGAGAAACGCCTCGCGGAACTGAACTCCGGCGGCCTGGCGACGGAGGTAAAGGTATGAGACGCGGACTCTGGATGATCTTCCGCTGGCCCGTCGCGCTGGCCGTGCTGAGCACCTTCGGGCTGCTCTCGGCGCTGCTCGGCGATGGGGTTTTCGACGTGCTGTCGTGGATTTCCCTTGGTGTTCCGCTGCTGCTGATCGTCTTTGTATGGATGAGAATGCCCCGTCGTCCCAAGGAGCCACGCTGAAATGACCGCCATGCCGCCCCAGGCGCCCACCCTCAACCTGCGCCCGCTGATGTTCGAGACCTTCGTCTGCACGGTGGCGGTGATGTCCTTCGTCGCGCTGATCGGACCGGTGGCGCGCACCCTGGACCTGGCGCCCTGGCAGGCGGGGATGACGGTGACCGTCGGCGGCATCGCCTGGATGCTCATGGCGCGGGTCTGGGGCATCGCCAGCGACCGCCTCGGCCGCCGCCGCGTGCTGCTCAGCGGCCTGGCCGGCTTCGCGGTCACCTACGCGCTGCTCTGCGCCTTCATGGCGCTAGCACTGAATACCTCCATGTCGCCGCTGCCGACCTTCATCGGCATAGTCGCGCTGCGCGGCCTGGCGGGCGGTTTCTATGCCGCCGTGCCGGCCTGCTCGGCGGCGCTGGTAGCCGACCATGTGAGCGCAGAAAAGCGCGCGTCGGCCATGGCCGGACTGGGTGCCGCCAGCGCCGTCGGCATGGTGGTCGGCCCGAGCTTCGCCGGTCTGCTGGCCATGCTCGGCCTGGCCCTGCCGCTGCTGCTCACCTGCCTGCTGCCGCTGCTGGCATTCGCCGTTCTGTGGCGCTGGCTGCCCGATAGCCAGCGCGTCAGCGAACGCAAGGGCCCGGCGCTGGCGATCAGCGACAAGCGCCTGCGCCGCTCGCTCACCCTGGGCTTCATCGCCATGGTCTGCGTGACCGTGGCGCAGATGACCGTCGGCTTCTTCGCCCTCGACCGCCTGCAGCTGCCACCGGCCGATGCCGCCCGCGTCGCCGGCATCGCGCTCACCTCGGTGGGCGTGGCGCTGATCTGCGCGCAGATGCTGGTGCGCAAGCTGAACTGGGCGCCGCTGCGCCTGATCAGCATGGGCGGCACCGTCTCCGCGCTGGGCTTCGGTTCGGTGTGCTTCGCCGTATCCCCATGGATGCTCTATGCCTCCTGCTTCGTCGCTGCCGCCGGCATGGGCTGGGTCTTCCCTGCCGTCTCGGCGCTCAACGCCAACGCCGTGGAAGCCGACGAACAGGGTGCCGCGGCGGGCAGCCTCGTGGCCGTGCATGGCCTGGGCATGATCAGCGGCCCGCTGCTGGGCACCCTGCTGCACCAGCTGGATAGCCGCGCACCCTATGTACTGGTCGCCGCGCTGCTGCTGTTCGGCGTCGCCTGGACCGTGCTGCCGCGCAAGAGCGCCACTGCATGATTCTCGCTGACGTCGCACTGCTGGCCCTTCTGGCTGTTGCGTTGCTGGGCTGGTGGCTGCGGCGTCGGGTCCTGGCAAGTGTCGCCGCACTGCTCGCGCTGGTCGCGGCGCTGTACGACGTATGGGACGACCGCTGGCAGGCGGGAGCCGGCGCAATGGTCGCCCTGCTGCTGGTGCTGGCCCTGCTGGTGCGGCGCAAGCGCCCGGCGCGGCTCCCGCTCTGGTCGGGACTGCTCTTCAGCCTGCTGACGGGCCTGGCGTTCGCTGCGCTGTACTTCTTCCCGGTTTCGCCACTGCCCAAGCCGGGCGGGCCCTATCAGGTCGGCGTACGCGACTTCGAGCTGGTCGACGCCAGCCGTACCGGAGTGCTCGGCGCGCCTGCCGGCAAGGCCCGGCGCCTGCTGGTGCGGGTCTGGTATCCGGCCCGGCCGGTGGCGGGCAGCAAACCACGCAATTACTTCAGCGCCGCTGAATCACGCAGCACCGCGCGCGGCTTCGGCGAGCTGTTCAATTTCCCGCCCCTGCTCACGTACTTGCGTCATCTACGGACCAACTCTTTTGAGAACGCGCCGCTGCGCGCCGACCTCGGTCGCCTGCCGGTGGTGTTCTACAGCCATGGCTATGGCTCGTTCGCCGGCATGAACGGGCGGATCATGGAGGAGCTGGCGAGCAACGGTTACGCGGTCTATTCCGTGCAGCACACCGGTGACGCGTCTCCCACACAGTTCCCCAACGGCGAGGTAGCACCGACTGACCCGGCACTCTACGAACACCTACGCTACGCCTTCGAACACGGCTTCTCGCCGCTGCTGCTGCAAGGCTACGGCGAGGACGACCTGGCCCGCCGCCTCGACGGGCAATTGCGATTCGCTACCGAGACCACGCCGCCGGCCGACCGTGCCATCCACCTCAGCGCACCGGTCTGGCTGGCCGACCGGCTGTTCGTCCACGACCGCCTGCAGGCCGGCGAAGTGCCGCCGAATGTGGCCGACCTGGTGGCCGCCAGCAACTTCGCCCATACCGGGGAGATGGGCATGTCCTTCGGCGGCTCCACCAGCGGCGCCGTCTGCCTGGTGGACAAGCGCTGCGCCGCGGCGGTGAATCTGGACGGCGGCGACTTCGACTTCCTGCCCTTCGACAAGAACCTGCCAGTGCCGCTGCTGATGCTGCATTCGGACCTGTCGCTGTTCTACCGCATGCTCGGCCTGACGCCCCCGTCCCGGCCGCGCAGCTTCAACGACTTCTCCTACGAGAACCTGCAAGACGCCGGGCAAAACCCGCGCATCCATCGCCTGGTACTGCGCGACACCCTGCATGCGGGCCTCACCGACAATGCGCTGTACATGCGCCGTCCACTGCGCGACAAGCTCATTGGCAGCGCACCCACCGACGTTCTGATCGAGGCACCGGCGGCGCTGGTTCTGGGCTTCTTCGACCACTACCTGCGCGGCCGCGACAACGGTTTCCCGCAGGCGCAGCTCGCACCTTGGTCCGACTGGCTGACGCCCTACAGCAACAGCGCGGTGAGCCAGTGGTGGAACGCTCTGCCAGAGGTTGAACGTGCCCAGTGGGGGGAGCGCATCCGCGCGATGCACGCCCAGCGCCAGGCGCTGGGCCGCTGAAAGCCTAAAGGACGCGCAACCGGTCGGCTGCCGCAGCGACCGACACCGTCACAAGGTCGTGGACACGCCGCGCCGATCCAGTTCAAACACCTTGCTGCGCTGCAGGCACTCGCGCAGCCAACGCTCGGCCTTGCCCGGTTGGCGCCGGCGTTGCCAGAGCAGGTCGACGCCCACCAACCAGTCCGTGTGTGGATAAGCCTCCAGCTGCAATTCCACCAGTTCGCCCGCTGCCAGCTCGCGCTGGATCAATTGCCGAGGCAGGGTTGCCCAGCCGAGACCAGCGCGGACCATTTCCACCAGTGCCAGGTAACTCTCCGCCTGCCAGACCTGGGCGGCGCGCAGGTATTCGCTGCTGGGCAGCTTGTGGGCATGGGCGACGAAGGCCAGGCGACGGTGGGCATGCAGGTCCGCGAAGCCAACTCGCTCGCGCTGTGCCAGCGCGAACTGCGCATGGCAGACGTGGGCCATGATCAGTTTGCCCAGTTGCTGGAAGGCCAGCTCCTGTGGGTACTCCGGCTGGGAGAACGCCACGCCGAGGTCAGCCTCCCCCTTGAGCACCAACTCGCTGACATCACCGTGCACGGGGTGGCGGATCAGCAGGTCGACGAAGGGGAATGCGGCGCCGAATTCGCGCAGCACCGGGATCAGTGAACCGTAGGGCACTTCGATGGCCAGGGTGAGCGAGGGCTCGACCTGTTCCGCCAGGCTGTCGGCGCTGCCTTCCAGCGCATAGCAGCGCTCCAGTACCGCCTCTGCCTGCAGTAACAGCTTGCGGCCGGCAGCGGTGAGGGCCGGGATGCGGCTGGAGCGGTCGAACAGTTCCACGCCCAGGTCCGTCTCCAGGTTGGCGATCGCCGCGCTGACCGTGGACTGCGTCCGCCCCAGACGCCGCGCCGCGGCGGAAAAGGACCCGGCCTGGACCGCCGTGACGAACACCTGCAACTGCTCCAGCGAAAAGCGCATGGCTGATCTCCCTTCGATCCATCGATGCTAGCGATGGTTATTCATTTGTTCCATCGCTTATTTCGCAGGAATATTCCTCCCGACATCGGCAGCAGCTGCCCCCGACCACTGTGCTGCGTGTCACTCCGGGCGCCCGTAATAACAACAAGAGCCGCACCTTCAGGAGATTCATGACATGAGCCTTACCCGCGTTCACCCGGTGGACGAGATCCTGCCCCTGCGGCAGCTCTTCACCTTCGGCCTGCAGCACGTCCTGGTGATGTACGCCGGCGCCGTCGCCGTGCCGCTCATCCTTGGCAACGCCCTGGGCCTGACCCAGGCGCAGATCGTCACGCTGATCAACGCCAATCTGCTCACCTCCGGCATCGCCACGCTGATCCAGACCCTCGGCTTCTGGCGCTTCGGCGCTCGCCTGCCGTTGATCCAGGGCTGCTCCTTCATCACCCTGGCGCCGATGATCATGATCGGCAAGCAGTTCGGCCTGCAGGAAGTGTTCGGTGCGGTGATCGCCGCCGGCGCCGTCACCATCGCCATCGCGCCGGTGTTCAGCCGGATGTTGCGGTTCTTTCCGCCGGTGGTCATCGGCAGCCTGATCACCATCATCGGCATCTCGCTGATGCCCGCCGCCGCTATCTGGCTGGGCGGCGGCAATCCGGGATCGGAGGACTTCGGCAAACCGGCCAACCTGCTGCTGGGGATGGCCACGGTGGCGATCACCCTGGTGATCTATGCGCGTTTCTCAGGGTTTATCGGCAATCTGAGCGTGCTGATCGGGCTGGTCGCCGGCAGCCTGCTCGCCGCCGCCTTCGGCATGACCCACTTCGGCCAGGTGGGCGAAGCAGCCTGGTTCGAGTTGAGCCCGCCAATGGCCTTCGGTGTCCCGCAGTTCTCCCTCACACCGATCCTGATCATGGTCCTGGCGATGCTGGTGATCATGGCCGAGACCACCGGCAACTGCCTGGCCATCGGCAAGCTGGTGGGCAAGCCGACCGATCAGCGCACCCTGGGCAATGCCTTCCGTGCCGACGGCCTGTCGACCCTGCTCGGCGGCATTTTCAACAGTTTCCCCTACAACGCATTCACCCAGAACACCGGGCTGATCGCCCTTTCCAACGTGAAGAGCCGCTTCGTGGTCGCCGCCGGCGCAATCATGGTGCTGATGGGGCTGTTCCCCAAGCTCGGCGCACTGATCGCAGCAGTCCCCACACCAGTGCTCGCTGGCTGCGCCATCGTGATGTTCGGCATGACCACCGTGGCCGGCATCCAGGAACTCTCCCGCGTGCGTTTCGAAGGCACCCGTAACGGCATCATCGTCGCGGTCTCGGTCAGCGTGGGCGTGCTGCCGATGTCCTTCCCCGCCCTCTTCGAACATGCCAGCGGCCCGCTCAAGCTGGTGCTGGAGAGCGGCATCTTCCTCGGCGCGTTCACCGCCATCCTGCTCAACCTGCTGCTCAACAACGACAAGAGCGCTACCGCCGAACCCGCCGGACAGGCCAGCGCCACCGAGTGATCCATCCGGCGTGCGCCCCCGGGCGCACGCACCACTTCACTGCCCAAGGAACTTCCATGACTCACTTCAGCAAGCTCACCCCTGCCGGACTGTCGGATCTCGACCTCGACCTGCTGCGCCAATCGATCCGACTTTCCGAGGAATCCCGTGAGCGCGGGCGCCATCCCTTCGCCGCACTGGTGGCCGACGCCCAGGGCCGGGTGATCGCCAGCGCCGGCAACAACTCGATGCCGCCCGAAGGCGACCCGACCCAGCACGCCGAACTGGTGGCAGCCGCCCTTGCCGCGCGTCAGCTGAGCCCGGAAGAGCTGGCCGACTGCACGCTCTACACCAGCGCCGAACCCTGCTGCATGTGCTCCGGGGCGATCTACTGGACCGGCATCGGTCGCGTGGTCTACGCGCTCTCCGAGCACTCGCTGCTCGGTTTGACCGGCGCGCATCCGGAGAACTCGACCTTCTCCCTGCCCTGCCGGGAAGTCTTTGCCCGTGGCCAGCGTGTGATCGACGTGCACGGTCCAATGCTGGAGGACGAAGCCGCGACGGCCCATGTGGGGTTCTGGGAATGAATGGCGGCCTGTCCATCCATGTCGTCGACATCGCCAGCGGGCGGGTCGCGCAAGGGCTGGAGCTGAGCGTGGGGCGGTACGATGGCAGCGTCATCCTGCACGGCCGTATCGATGAGCGCGGGCTGCTGCCGGGACTGGAGGCGCTCTCCGAGCAGTTTGGCAGCGGGGTCTACGAGGTGCGCCTGCAAGTCGCCGATTTCTACCGGGCAGCCGGAGCTGCGCTGCCCGACACGCCCTTTCTCGACGAGCTGATCTACCGCTTCGGCATCGGCGATGCGCACCAGCACTATCACCTGCCGTTCAAACTCACCGCGTGGGGCCTTTCCTGCTTCCGTGGCGGAGCCTGAGCCACGCAACGATGCAGCGGGGCTTCGCCATCGGCGAAGCCCCTGCGCTCGGTCAGGCATGCCAGCAGCGATACCAGCCGTCCTGTTCAGTCACCTTCAGCGGTGCCTGATACAGGGCCGACAGGTGCGAGCTGGTGAGAATCTCGGCCTTTGGCCCGTCGGCCACTACCTTGCCATTGGCGATCAGCACCACGCGCTCGATCTCCGGGATGACCTCGTCCAGATGGTGGGTGGTGATGATCATCGCGTGCTCAGGCCCGCAGAAGCGGCGCAGCAGCGTGAGCATCTGTAGGCTGGCGCCCATGTCCAGGCCGTTGGCCGGCTCGTCGAGGATCAGTGCGCGGGGCTCGTGGATCAGTGCGCGGGCCAGTAGCAGGCGGCGCTTCTGGCCGGTGGAGAGGCGCTGGAACATGCGTTCGGCATAGTCGCCCATCTCCACGGCGGCGAGCATCTCGCGGGACTTTTGGACCTGCTCCGGCGTGGGTTGCAGGTGACCATGGCTGCCGATGGCACCGAAGAAACCGGAGATCACCACATCCAGCGCCTCGGTGAACGGCGTGTAGTCTTCCTGCAGGTCCTGGGAGACGAAGCCGATGCGGCTGCGCAGGTCCCAGAGCGTGACGTTCTGCAGGCCGAACAGGTTCAGCGAGCTGTCCGGGCGATCCACCGGGTAAAGCTCGCGGCTGATCAACTTGAGCAGAGTGCTCTTGCCGGCGCCGTTGGGGCCGAGGATGGCGACCTTCTCGCCTTCGCCGATGTGCAGGGAGAAGCTGTCGAGCACGCGGGTCTGCTGCTGGAAGGCGGTGACGTTGTTGAAGTCGATCATGCGCTTTTCGTATCAGGACTGAGGGCAGACGCTGACAGTAGGCGCGTTAGGCTTTGTACTCAAGCCTTCACTACACTTTCCACATTTCCTGCCAGCGAGTGTCACGCAATGAGTGAACTGGAACCTCCCAGCCTCGATGACGATATCTGCATCCACATCTTTTCAGTCTCGGCCACCATGGTGGGTGTGTGCCTAACAGTGATCGGCATCATCCGGGTCATTCTCACCCTGCGCCGGGAGGATCTGATCATCGATGATCTGTTGGCGGTCAACACGACCTTCTACCTGGTCTCGGCGTTCACTTCCTACTGGAGCTTGCGTACTCACCACACCCTGCGTGGTCAGCGGATGATGCGGGTAGCTGACACCGTATTCCTGATCGCCTTGGCTTATACGGCTGTCAACGCCGGCTTCATCACTTGGGCAATAACCTCTGCGCCCATCTCCTGATCCGTTGCACTGCATTCAAGCCACCGGACGGCAACTGCTCCAACGTCCCGTCCAGAGAGATGAACAGCGAGTGATCTGTCCCAGACTGAGTGGAAACTGACTTAAGGTGGATAATGTCCACCGCAAGGAGTGTTCATGCCTCCAGACCAGACGACGTTTCCCCGAATCCGTCAAACGCGAAGCGCTAGACCAAGTGCTTGCCGGTACGCCGCTTCGTCACGTAGCCGACACGTTGGCCATCGCTGAAAGCCTGCTGGGCAAATGGAAGCGCCAATATGAACAGCAAGGTGACGATGCTTTTCCAGGCAACGGCAAGCAGCGCGGCGAGAGCTCGGAGCTTCGTCGCCTACGCCAGCAGTTGGCGCAGGCCACCGTGGAGCGTGATACATAAAAAAGCGCTCGCCATCTTCTCGCAGCGGACGATGTGAAGTTTCGCGCCATCGAGGCGTTGGCAGGTCGCTATCCCGTAGCACCGATGCGCCGGTTGCTGCAGGTATCACGCAGCGGTTTCTATGCCCGGCAGCACCGACCTCCCTCGGAGAGAGATGGCGAATTGGCGTCTGGGCAAGGATATCCGCACCATCCATGACGGTTAATGGGATCTATGGTCATCGCCGCATCAGGGCTGAGCTGACGGCCATGGGGCAAGCGTGTGGACGGCCCCGAGTCGCTCGACTGACTCGCGAAGCGGCCTGCGTGTTCGTTCGCGAAAACGTTGGCGGCTGGAATCCGGCTGTCGCCACGATCTGCCGATTGCACCGGATCATCTAGATCGCCAGTTCGCCAGGATCACGCCAACCGGCATTGGGTTTCGGACATGCCCCACGCACGGACGGCCCAAGTCTGGTTGTATCTGGCCGTCGTGCTTGATCTCTATTCGCGCGCCGTTGTCGATTGGGCGGTGCAGCAGGCCCTAGTGCACGCCGCGCTAGAGATAGCTGTGGCACGCCGACAGCCACAAGCAGAGATGCTGTTGCACTCGGGTCGCGGCAGCCAGTACTGCACCTACGGGTACCAGGCCTTGCTTCGACGACATCGCATCGCGCCCAGCTACTCGCAGCGAGAAAACTGTTGGGATACTCAGTTCACTGTCCTCCTGAACGTCAGCCCAATCTAACTCGTGCTGGGATTGGCTTGCTGGATTGCCTCCGCATTGACCTGTCGATTGGCTGCTGAGGTTTCCTGGCATTGCTAGGCCTGCCGTCAGTGGCCGGATAGGAACCTTGTTTTGCACCCTGAATGGCCTGTCCTACCCGTGGGATAGCGATGCGCCCTCTACACAGGAGGATTTCGCATGCCTGCGCTAATGACGAATAACCCTTATTTAAATAAAACACTAAGCACAGCGCGTCTTAATACTTAAAAAACATCATAGCCTCCAGCATAAACGCCACGACCTAACGTAATCAGCCATGGCGTTTATTCCGAATCGCAGACCCACTCATCTATCAAGGGTGTTTTCTAAATTAGCGTCTCGCTCGTCAATCTTAACAAGAACCCGCTCAAATCACTTTCTCCTCCACCCAGCCTGCACAATGCCTCAGAGAAGATGATTCTGGGAGTTCGCCACCAACAACAAGCCTATAAATTGTTGACTTGGTTAGGTCTATGAGTTCCAAGGATTCTCGAAGTCGCATCGTCCTCATAAGCGGGCTCCTATTCTTCGCTCAAAGGATTGGCGGGTTCGTTAGCAAATCACCGCCAGACTTTACAACACGGAAGCCTCTAGAGTGCTCCCGGGCCGGCCACCTAGCGCCTCCCCACCCCCGCCCCCAGAAAGAATTGCTCTAGATCAATTCTTTCTGGGATCGTACCAAATTGCATGAAACTTACGACCCGACTTTGACGTGGTCTGCTACTTTCGCTAGCTCTAGCGGAAATAGCGGAATCATCAATGTGAGCCAGATTTTCGATGCGCGGTTTGAAGACACTGACCCCGCAGACCCGAGAATGCAAGATGGGTGGCCGTGCTATCGGGAGCACAGCCTTTTTGAAGGGGCAGTGGAGGAGTCATCTCGCCAATTAGAGGTATCGCGAGAGATGAGTATGATGTGTGCATTCGGCGCTATGGCTACGGCCTGCCAACGGCATGTAGATGTGCAGATGCCTCCGGGGAACAAGTCGACCACCTCTTTAATGCTGTTAACCATCGCCGAGTCGGGTGAGCGCAAGACCACCACGCAAAATTATTTTTTTGAGTCAATCTCAGCAGTAAACCAAGAGGCCATAGACGCTCACGACGCAGCTCTGCGTGAGCACCGCATAAAGCAAGAAATCTGGAGCACTCAAAAGCAGTACTTTGAGCGCTCGTGGGGAAAGCTGGCCAGCTCAGGAGGTAAGGGGGAAGCAGATGCCGCGCTCCAAGAGCTTGAAGACCACCTAAGGAACAAGCCTGAGCCTAATCGCTCAGAAAAGTTCCTCTATGAGGACACAACACCGCAAGCGCTGGTGCAATATCTTTACGAAAACTCAGCACACGGCTGCCTACTTACCAGCGAAGCCAATAGTATTTTTAACGGAAAGATCGTCAACGAACTCGACAAGTTAAATACTCTTTGGGATGGAGGAAGCCTGATAGTAGATCGTCTTTCTAGAGCCCCGATCACCCTTAAGAACGCCCGACTCACGATGTCGCTGATGGCACAACCCAGCGTAATATCAAACTTTATGGGCCGTCGCGGAGAAGAAGCGCGCGGGACAGGATTTCTCGCTCGTTTTTTGATTTCAAAACCTAAGCCCATGGCTGGAGAGCGCTCTAGCTTGGCAGGAGAAAGGGGAAACCCACGAAAGACCCTATTTAATGAAAGAGTTAGAAATCTATTAGAAGCCCCTCCCCCAAAGCACGACAAGTATTAACATTCTCTGAACCAGCAAAGAGCCTATGGTTTAAAATTAACGAGAATCTCGAGAAGCAAATGCAAGATGGCGGCTGGTACCGCTACATGAGAGACCACGCATCCAAGCTATTGGAAAACACCAGTCGGCTAGCGGCAATTATCCATGCATTTGAGCGCACATCTGAAGACAACTCAGAAATAGATCTTTTCACTTTAAAATTCAGCTGGAAATTCGCCCAGGCCTGCTCTAGACATTTCAAGAGCAATCTCGCTAGCGACCCACAAATTGTTACAGACACCTGCGAGCTTGCAAGCTTCTTAATTCAGGAGTGCTATAAGGATATTCGAAACAAAGAGATCCTTGAAGATGGCCTGCACAAGCGGAACAAACGAGGGCTCGAGAGAAGCCTTCCAGCCCATTTGAGAGATGGAATGAGAGCCACGGTAACTCTTACCAAGATAAAGCAGTACGGCCCGAACAGACTTCGGGGACGAGCCAACGCGGAACGGCTACTCGCATCCATCGAAATTCTCACCAGGCTCGGCCATCTTGCCAAGAACGGATCCCAATATAGCTTCAGGGAGTCAATCATAAATAATGGCGAACCAGAACTGAGAAACGGCGAAAGCATTACAATAAATGTTCTCCCGCTATTCAGCGACCAAGAACTCTATAAACCTGAACATCCCATCCGCCATTTAGCAGAAAAGCGCTACTGCATTAGGCTACCAATCTGAATTAGCTGAGCAATTGCGGGCTTCCATTGAAGCCCGCGACAGCAGACTCGCCATTGCGCAAGTGACACATATAAATTCTGGCGCGAATTTCTATAGTAGCTAATCATGTAAACCTTCGACGAAAGAATCTCGGCGGCTTGCCTTTTCGATAGCTGTCATGCAATTGCTGCAGCTAACCCCACTCAGAAGCGCAACCACACCTCCAACGCCAAGTGCCGAGTCTCCTAGGCCAAAATAGCTAGGAACCTCTAATCCGAGTGCTGCATTCAGCCACTGGGGAAAAAGCACAAAAGTAACAAAAGCAAGCAATCCGCCCCCCTCCTATCTGCATTGCATATGCGCCCTCCTGCTGCGTTGCGTTACCAGCGCCAGACATTTTCCTGCTGGCCAACGGGGACCAGAGCGCAAGCACGCCGGAAACCTGATCAGAACCACCAACGTTGACATCGTCATCTCGTCGGACAACCTGTGCGTCAATACTGCAGGCCGCCAGTAGGTAAACGACGACATGCCGGCGACTCTGGCGATGGGTTGCAACCAACTGCTCTAGGGCGCTCCGCGCAGCCGCGAGGTACACCGTTTCCTTGTCGGACCGCGCAGAATCGAAAGCCATTTCAAGCAACGATCTCACTCAAAAAAATCTCAGTCCTATATCACTGCAATGACATACCAACAGGAGAGTCTGCGACATGTCATTGCACTGCCCTAGCTGTCACTCGCACAGGATCGAATCTGCAAAACCCATCATGAAGGCCGGCATCATTGTCGGAACTCTCTGTGGTGCAGCCCGCGGTGCTTTGGCCGCGTTGGCAGGAAATCGAACAAGCATGGCCGGTCCAGTTGCCACGCCCTTAACCCTCTCCGTCAGCTCTCTATCTGCGGTCATTCTCCGAGGCTTGACTGGCGCCATCAGTGGTTGCGCACTCGGCGCGCAACTCGGTGAGCAAATCGACCGTCACTCGCCCACCGACCATATCTGCTTGAGCTGCGGCACTCGCTTCAACCTTTCGGCCAAATCGGTCTCCATCACCTCCACACACTTCAAATAAACATCTCGCCGGTGCTGCGTGCGACGCAGCGCTTTATGCCGGCTAATGCTCAAAGGAATTTCATCATGGCTCATCTCATAGAAAGCATGGCTTACGTTGGCGAAGCTCCCTGGCACGGCCTGGGTAGTCGTCTATCGCAGCGACAACCTCTTGAAGTCTGGCAACGTGAAGCCGGCATGGACTGGCAAATCCAGGAAAGCCCAGTCCACTTTAAATCAGACGCCGCTGGCCACCTCGGCAGCATCCACTCCTTCCCCGAGCAGAAAGTGCTCTACCGCTCCGACACCAAGGCTCCCCTTTCCGTCGTCTCTCAACGCTACCAAGTCGTGCAACCGCGGGAGGTGTTGGAGTTCTACCGAGACCTCACCCAGGTCTCCGGTTACGAGCTTGAAACCGCCGGCGTGCTCAAAGGCGGCCGCAAGTTTTGGGCACTTGCTCGCACCGGGCAGAACACCTCGCTGAAGGGTAACGACCTGGTCAACGGTTATCTGCTCCTGGCCACGTCCTGCGACGGGACTTTGGCCACGACAGCTACTCCGACAACCGTACGGGTCGTGTGCAACAACACCCTCACCATCGCCGTTGACGGCGCCACCCGAGCGATCAAGGTTCCGCATAGCACTCGCTTTGACGCTCAAGCAGTGAAGAAGCAACTCGGCATCGCCGTCTCGCAGTGGGATGAGTTCATGTACCGCATGCGCATCCTGGCCGACATCAAGGTGCACCCGCGAGAAGCGACGAGCTTTTTCATGAACGTCATGTGCGGCGTGAGAGCGAACCAGGAGATACCCGACAAGCTCGTTAACGAGCGCGCACTACGCAAGGTACACGAACTGTATGAGGGTGCCGGGCGCGGTTCGCATCTGGAAGCAGCTAAGGGAACCGCGTGGGGACTGCTCAATGCAGTCACCGAGTTTGTGGATCACGAACGGCGCGCGCGCAGCAATGAATACCGCATGGACTCGGCGTGGTTTGGCCAGGGAGCAGTGATCAAGCAGGAGGCGTTAAATGCTGCCCTGGCTCTAGCTGCGTAGCTCGCGCCAGGCATCCACTGCGCCTATGAGGGAGCCAAACGACATGGACGTCACAGGTTCTCAAACAACAGGGACATCGAAATACCCAGTGCATCAGCCAACACCTTAATAGCATCAAGGCTAGGATTTGCTCCGCCGGTTTCTATGCGGGACATGTACGTCCGGGCAAATCCACATCTCTCCGCAAACTCTTCCTGCGTTACCCCACTAGCCAGCCGCAACTCCCGGACTCGGGAGCCGAAGCGTATGCGGAGGGCTGGATGCTGGGAGGGATGCGTCATTCCCAGATCGTTGATTAATGTGATCTAATCGTGAACACACTAATCGTGACATTGAACAGTTTTCTCATTCCAAAGCCACAGCAGCCCGCACTTGGGAGCATGTCATGCAAGACACGAATTCCTCTTAAGAGACGTTGGCGAACTCGCATCTACCTAAAGCACCACCCAGCAAGGAAAAATCAGAGAGAGAATCCCATGAGAATCGCAGTACTCGTAGCCTTGCTCTTGGCTACCGCAGCAACGGTCACTCAGGCAGCTGACAACGTCATGCCCTGCTCGAAACCGTGGGACCTGAAAGGCTCGCCATTTGGGGGGCTATTCACTGCCGCTGAGGGACCGGCCAGCACGTGCTTACCGCTCGATGCTCCTAAAGTCGCTCGCCTCGTCATGCCTAATGGCGAAGTACGGTCCGTCTCAGGCTACAAACCGGTCACCTGCGGTGAGGATGGAATCTGTGCCCTAGGCAAGGATTTCTACGGCAGTGCGCCCAAAGGAAACTATGTCGTCGCGGCAGGTTGGTACATGGGAGTCGACACGGCCGGCAACCCGGTTTCCTATGCCAATGGCACGGGCCCTGGATTCAACGGCAAACGTCAGACTGCCAATCCCCTGGGAAAACGTGAGCCCGGTGAGAACTTCCACGCGGTCTGTCCTTTTACCGACAGCGAGTACTGCACTGTCGATACGGCTATCGGGCTTATCACTGTGAAGCTGGCCAACCTGCCAACTATCGGTATCCCAGCGCTCAATGAACCCG
The DNA here is from genome assembly GCF_014852215.1 of Pseudomonas sp. PDM19. Lineage (NCBI taxonomy): Bacteria > Pseudomonadati > Pseudomonadota > Gammaproteobacteria > Pseudomonadales > Pseudomonadaceae > Pseudomonas > Pseudomonas sp. PDM19. Next base: position 1,641,732 of record NZ_JACVBG010000001.1, read on the forward strand.
ACGTTACCGCCAAAGGCGGGAACTGCGACTCCCTGCCGATGTGCTACGACAAGAGCGGAAAACAGATCGGCGTAAATGCCGACATGCTTCCTAAAAAATAACCCCCTAAATCCCCCAAAGCACTGTGGAAGCCAACTTCTGCAGCGAGCTCGCTCACCCTAAGGAAATGTCATGAGCACCAGTTTTGATAACGCCCAATCCAACGGCATCGATCCGGCCGGCAATCAATGGCACTACGAGCAAAACGGAGAACGCAAAGGCGGCTTCGATCAGCAGCAGATCATCGACTTGATCCGCAGTGGAACGCTGACCTACGGCTCAATGGTCTGGAAGAAAGGCATGTCAGCTTGGGCCAAGATCGAGCAGACCGAGCTGCGCCCGCACCTGGAGGAGTTTGGTCCGCCGCCCCTCACGGGTTCCGGTGTGAGCAACAAGATTGTCTGGCTGCTCGCCTTCGCTCCGATTATTGGCTACATCCTGGAGTCCTTCGTCGCCGGTCTGTTCGGTGCAAATGAAGCTCAGTGGGAGCGAGCCATGTCGGAGAACCGCTATTGGTACGTCACCCTGGCATTGAACATCGGTTTGTCGGTGCTCGACTCCAAGCGCCTCAAGCAAGCGGGTCATGATGTCAGCCGATTCAAAGGCTGGGTCTTCGTGGTTCCGGTTTACCTGTATCAGCGTTCCAAGCTGCTGAACCAGAACCTCGCCTACTTCATCACCTGGATCGTTTGCTTCTTCATCAGCATCGGTGCTCACCAGGGCTAAGCGCCCTAGCGCACTAAGCCCAAATCCCTTGCACGCCCAGCCGGTGAAAACCTGCTGGGCTTTTTTATGCCCGGAGGTTTCTATGGCCCACGCCTATTTCACCCCTTGCACGGAACAACTGCGCCCTGCCCTGCGCCTGGTTAGCACCAAGGATCTGTCTCGCGACGACTGGCTTGCTGTCCGCAAGCGTGGCATTGGCAGCTCTGATGCTGCCGCTGCGGTAGGTCTTAACCCCTACAAGTCGCAGCTGGAGTTGTGGCTCGAGAAGACCGGCCGCGATTCTGGCCTGCCTAAGAGCGATGTGAACGATGAGGAGAGTCCGACCTACTGGGGCAACATTCTGGAGTCGATCGTCGCACGGCATTACACCCAGCGAACCGGTAATCGCGTACGCCGCATCAATGCAGTGCTGCAGCACCCTGACACCAAACTCGACTGGATGTTGGCCAACATTGATCGTGAAGTCATCGGCGCAGAGGATGTACAGATACTCGAATGCAAAACCGCCGGTCTCAATGGAGCAACTCTCTGGAGAGAAGGCGTACCGGTCTACGTGCAATTGCAGGTGATGCACCAGTTGGCAGTCACAGGGAAGCAGGCTGCCGACGTTGCCGTACTGCTCGGTGGCCAGCACTTGGAGATCCACCGCATCGAGCGCGACGACGAGCTCATCCATTGGCTGATCGAGTTGGAGAAGGAGTTCTGGGGCTACGTCCAACGCGACACGCCTCCTCCTGCAGACGGATCGGAATCCGCAGAGCGCGCACTGCGCTGTCTCTATCCCTTGGACCAAGGCCGCACATTGGATTTCTCGGAGGACGTCTCCCTATCAGCGGCGTTCGATGAGTTGAAATCTGTGCGCGTCACTCTCGACCGTCAAAGCAAGCGAGAAGCAGAGCTGAAGCAACAGCTCCAACAGGCCATGGGAGATGCCAGCCGGGCAGTATTTGCCAACGGCATGGTGTCTTGGCGCAAGGCTAAAGACAGCATCACGCTCGATGTTTCTCAGGCCCTCAAGGAGAAGCCTTATCTCCTCGCCCGCTACCCCACCACCAAAACCGGCAGCCGTCGTTTCCTGATCCTCTAAATGCGCTTCCCCCATTGGCCACCCTGGTGCACCTGAGCACCTAGGTGGCCTTTTTTATTCATCCATTGGAGAACCACCAATGCTCAAAGGCTTGGCTATCACCCCGCCGGTGCTCGGGCGGATTTCCATCGGCAAGGTCGTTGAAAAGAATGGCAAGCGCCTACCAGAGAAGGACGATCAATTCACCATCACCACGCAAGTCCAGTTGCGCGACCACTGGCTGCTTCACCCTCTCGACGACGAGCTTCGGAAGGCTCAAGGCGGCAAGATCCGCAGCATCCCGATTCGTTTGCTGTTCAACTCACCAGATCTGAATTTTCGAGCCGAGTACTGCCTTTTTGATCGGCAGACAGGTCGACCTGTCTGCGTGGGCAACGGAGAGACCTGTAAGCGCCGAGGCAAGGACGGAGTCGAGTCTCTGCCCTGCCCTTCGCCCGATGGTTGCTCGCTGGCGAAAGGTGGCGCCTGCAAGCCCTATGGCCGGCTGAATGTTGCCATCGGTGATGAAGACTCATTGGGCAGCTTTGTATTTCGTACGACGGGCTTCAACAGTATTCGTACTTTGGCTGCTCGACTGCAGTATCTCCAGGCAATCTCCGGCAATCGTTTGGCCTGCCTTCCGCTAGAGCTGCGCCTTCGTGGGAAATCGACACGGCAAAGTCATGGACTGCCGATCTTCTATGTCGACATCACCGTGCGTGACGGCATATCGATGGAGAAAGCGCTGCAGCATGCTCGAGAAATCTATGAGGCACGGCAGGCATCGGGCTTTGATCAGAATGCTCTGGACGCAGCTGCAAGATCGGGATTTGCCAATGGTGCATTCGAGGACAGCGAAGAGGAAGCAGAGGCCATAGTGCAAGAGCTCTTTCATGAAGCTCCAACTGCTGTAAACACATCCCCGTCTACAGCCGACACGTTCCCCAATTCAACCGCTCGTCCCGCGCTATCGGCGCTCCTGCGCGATCGGGCAGAAGCACGCAATCAGTAACTCCCCCATGAAAAGGCTGGCCTCGAGTTGACCTCGACGCCAGCCTTTATCTACAGGTGTATGAACCATTCTTAACCTCACACGCAGCGTCCGCAAAACCATCCGCACTGGCGATGACATCAAGATCCTGATTCTTCAAATCAGGGGCATCCAAGTATACGTCGGCATTTCCGCACCCCCCGAAATCACGGTGCATCGAGAAGAGGTGTATCAACGCATTCGACAGTCGTTCTGACTACTCGAGGAGCTCCTCATGAGCCTGCTGCGGTTCTTAGGCTTACTGTTCATACTGGTCAGCATCTTCGCAGGAACCATTACCGTTGTGGCTTTGGTAATTCTGACAATTCGGTTTTGGCCATTGACGCTGGCGCTTCTACTGACACTCGCCATATTTCAACTAGCGTCCACGCGCATCCTACGTCCTCAAGGCGGCAACCCGCCATAAGCAGGAGCCTTACGGGCTCCTGCGACACTTTCTTTTTTGATTGAGAGGCAGTTTCCGGCCAGAAGCGGCCCCCTCAAATCACACCTCGAACACAAGGACTTGCGACCAGATCAGCTCGCCCCCTGCCGGTGTCATGCATTGGGGCTCGGTGCTTGATCCATGAATGGAAAAACGTAGCCCGGGAAAGCGCGCTAACTGTGGCGAAGCCGGAGCGGGTCCACCAACCCAGCCGCGATCGCCATGCCCACCAGGTCTGACAGTGTCGCAGCCTGCATGCGCTTCATCACCCGTGCGCGGTACAGGTCGACAGTCTTCACGCTGATTTCCAGTTGCTCGGCGACTTCGCGGCTTGTGTAGCCGCGCACCAGCGGCAGGAACACGTCACGCTCGCGAGGCGTCAGCGTCGCCAGACGCACCTCCAGTTCGCCCAGGCCTGAGCGCGACGCATGCTGACGCTCACCGGAGCTGAGCGCCTGCTGCACGCTGTCCAGCAGCAATTGCTCGTTGTAAGGCTTCTCTATGAAATCCACCGCGCCGGCCTTGAAGGTACGGACGACGATTGGGACGTCGGCGTGGCCGCTAACGAAGATCACCGGCAGTTCCAGGCCGCGTCGGCGCATTTCTTCCTGTACCGCCAGACCACCAAGCCCAGGCATGCGCACGTCGAGCAGTACACAGGCGTGAGCATCGTTCGGGCAGGCGTCGAGGAACTCGCGGCCGCTGGTGAATGGCCGCACCTTCAGACCGACCGACTCCAGCAACCAGACTGTCGAGTCGAGCATCCGCTGGTCGTCATCCACCACATACACCACCGCCGTATCCATTATTGACTCCGTAATTGTTCGGTTCTCCCTGCCGGCAGCCGGCATTCCAGGCGCAGACCGCCTGAGGGCGCCGCCACTGCCTCCAGCGTGCCGCCAAAGCCTTCGACGATGCCGCGACTCATGGACAGCCCCAACCCCAGGCCTTCGGGCTTGCTGGTGAAGAACGGCGTGAACATCTGCTCCAGCGCCGCCGGGCTAGCACCCGGCCCTTCGTCATCTACCCAGACGCAGAGCTGCCCGTCACTGTGTCGACAGCTGCCGATGCGCACATTCGAGGGCTCGCCGGCATGGCGCTCGCGGTTGGCCTCGATGGCGTTGCGCAGCAGGTTGAGAAACACCTGCTCCAGCAGCACGCGGTCGGCGTAGACGGGCGCCAGATTGTCGGTGAATGCCTCGCTGATCGCCACCTCCGCGCTGGCCGCTTCCCAGGCGCACAGGCCCAGCGAAGCACGCGCCACCTGACTGAGGTCCAGTGCCTGCATGCGCCGCTGGCCCTTGCGCAGGAAGGCCCGCAAGCGACGGATCACCTCGGAGGCATGGGCGGTGTGCTCGACGATCTGCGCCAGCCCCAAGGCTACACGCTGCACGGCGTCCGGCTGGTTGTCGAGGGATTTCAGGTAGCGCTGGCTAGCACTGGCATAGTTCATCACGGCGGCCAGCGGCTGGTTCATCTCGTGGGCAATGCCCGAGGCCAGTTCGCCCAGCGTCACCAGCCGCGCGGTGTGGGCCAGCTCGTCCTGATGCTGGCGCTGCTGGTTCTCGCGCAATTCACGCTCGGTCATGTCGCGGGCCACCAGCGAGTAATAGCGCTCGCCGCCTGCCGTGCTATGCGCCAGCAGGACCAGCGACAGCGGCGCCGCATTGCGCCCGCGCAGGCGCCCTTCGGCGCTCCACACGCCGCCGCGTCGAGCGTTCTCCCAGCCTTCTCGCTCCAGCGCCGCCAGCAGGCCGTCGTCCAGCACATCGGCAACGGACGCTGGCAGTGCCTCGCCGTCCAGCCCGAGGGCGCACCGCGCCGACGGGTTGAGATAAGTGACGCGCCCGCCCGGATCGACGAACAGCACCAGGTCGGTATTCGCCTCGACCACTTCAGCCAGCCGCCGCAAGCCTTCCTCGGCCCGCACGCGCGCGGTGATGTCGCGTGACACGCTGACCACTTCCATCACGTGGCCGGTGTAGGTCTCGCGGATGGCGCGGCTCGCAGTCTCGAACCAGAGGTAGTGGCCATCGCGATGGCGCAGGCGGTAGGTCAGGGTCACGTAGCCGTCCTGCACCAGCGCATCGCGGGTACGCTCGAACACCCGCTGGCGATCCTGCTCGTGGAGCAGCGGCAGCAGTTCCTTGTCGCGCAGCTCTTCAGGCCAGTAGCCCAGCAGCGTCCGGGAGGCTGGCGAGACGTCGAGCAAGCGGCCGTCGAGGGTTCGTCGGGAAATCAGGTCGGTGGTGTTCTCGATGATCTGCCGGTACAGCCGGCTGGCCCTCGCGGCTTCGCGTTGTTCACGCAGCGCCACGGTGATCTCGCGGCCATGGATCAGCACTTGGCGCTCGGCAGGCATCGGCACGAAGGTCCAGAGAAATTGCCGGCCCTCGCGCTCACCGGTTACTTCGTGCACCGCGCGTCCCTGTTCCAGGCAGGTGCGCAGCAACTGCGCCCGGTTGCTGGGCAGCAGGTCACGCGGCTCGCTACCGGGGAACTCGGCCAGCAGCTGGCGCAAGGCCTGGTTGCAATCCACCAGCGTGTCCGAGTCGTCCAGCACCAGCGCCGGCTGCGGATCGGCACTGAGCAACGGCGCAGTGCGGCGCGCCTGATGAGCCAGGGCAAGCACGTCGCCAAGCAGTTCACCGATCCAGCCCAGCCAGGCCTCGGCGTCCGCGCTTGCACTTTCCACCAGCAGCAGCCCTTGCCCTTCTGCCCGCAACGGCAGGACCAACGCCAGCCCCTGGCTCCAGCCTGCGCGGCGCAGGCGGCCGCTGAGCCAGCACGGCATGCCGAGCAGCTCCCGGAGCGGCAACCGGATCACGCCATCCAGGCGCCCCAGCAGCGCCAGGTCATTGGCCTGCAGCGGATCGCCGCTGCCCGGCGGCAGGCGCGAGGCGCCGGCCAGGGCTTCGAAGCTCTGGCTGCGCAGTTGCCATTCGACATAGAGCGCACGCTCGACGCCGTCGCGCTCGAGACAGAGCCGCTGCAGAACGTCGGCCTGTACGACCACAGGGGCCTGCTCGCGCACCAGCCGCACCAAGGTATTCAACTCGGACATGAAAGAGGCTCGAAGGCGCTTCGGATTACTATAGTACTAATACCATACATCTTAGGTTTAACTTCCATATTCAATTCGACATTGCTATAAAAAGCCGCAATGACCGGGCGACAGCTTGCCGCACCGTTCACGACCCGCCTGCCGCCAAGCGCTCCACGGGTCACACCAGAACAATGAGCTAACAATCAGCCACAGGGTGTCCACATGTCGATCTTCGCACATGGCTTGCCGCGCGCGGCCGTCAACCACATCGCGCTGTCGCCGCTGAGCTTCATCGAACGCACCGCCCACATTTACCCCGAGCGCAACGCCATCATCCATGGCAGCCTGCGCCGCACCTGGAAGGAAACCTACCAGCGCTGCCGCCGCCTGGCCTCCGCCCTCGCCGCCCGAGGCATCGGCCGTGGCGACACCGTCGCGGTGATGCTGCCTAACACCCCGCAGATGATCGAGGCGCACTTCGGCGTGCCGATGGTCGGCGCGGTGCTCAACACTCTCAACGTGCGCCTGGACGCCGAGGCCATCGCCTTCATGCTGCAGCACGGCGAAGCCAAGGTGCTGATCACCGACCGCGAGTTCCACGACGTGATCCACGCCGCACTCGGCATGCTCGATCACCCGCCGCTGGTGGTTGACGTGGACGATCCCGAATACGGCGAAGGCCAGGCAGTCAGCCCGCTGGACTACGAAGCGCTGCTTGCCGAGGGCGACCCGGAATTCGCCTGGCAGTGGCCGCAGGACGAATGGGACGCCATCTCCCTCAACTACACCTCCGGCACCACCGGCAATCCCAAGGGCGTGGTCTACCACCACCGTGGCGCATACCTGAACTCGCTGGGCAACCAGATGACCTGGTCCATGGGCCAGCATCCGGTCTACCTCTGGACCCTGCCGATGTTCCACTGTAACGGCTGGTGCTATCCGTGGACCGTTACAGCGCTGGCCGGCACCCACGTCTGCCTGCGCCGGGTCGATCCGCAGAAGATCCTTACCCTGATCCGCGAACATCAGGTCACCCATATGTGCGGCGCGCCAATAGTGCTCAATGCGCTGATCAACATGCCCGCCTCGGCCAAGGCCGCCATCGACCACCCGGTGCACGCCATGGTCGCCGGCGCGGCTCCGCCGGCCAAGGTGATCGGCGCGGTGGAAGAAATGGGCATCGAAGTCACCCACGTCTACGGCCTGACCGAGGTTTACGGCCCGGTGACCGTCTGCGCCTGGCATAAGGAATGGGACGAGTTGTCGCTGGACGAACGCGCCCGCATCAAATCGCGCCAGGGCGTGCGCTACCCGACCCTGGAAGGCGTGATGGTCGCCGACCCTAAGACTCTGGAGCCAGTGCCGCGCGACGGCCTGACCATCGGCGAGATTTTCATGCGCGGCAACACCGTAATGAAGGGCTACCTGAAGAACCCTACTGCCACCGAGGAATCCTTCGCCGGTGGCTGGTTCCATACCGGCGACCTAGCAGTCTGGCACTCGGACGGATACGTGGAGATTCGCGACCGCCTCAAGGACATCATCATTTCCGGCGGCGAGAACATCTCCACCATTGAGGTCGAAGGTGTGCTCTACCGCCACCCGGCTGTGCTCGAGGCCGCCGTGGTGGCTCGTGCCGACGAACGCTGGGGGGAGACGCCCTGCGCCTTCATCACCCTCAAAGTCGAGCACGCTGCGGTCGAGCCGCAGGACATAATGAGCTTCTGCCGCGAGCACCTGGCCGGCTTCAAGGTGCCGCGCACCGTGGTCTTCACCGACCTGCCCAAGACCTCCACCGGGAAGATCCAGAAGTTCGTCCTGCGCGACTGGGCCAACGCCCTCTGACCCGACCTTTCGCCTGCCATCGTGCGCTCCCCGCTGCGGGGAGCGCTGGAGTCCGCCATGCCTGTATACAACGCTCCCCTGCGCGACATGCGCTTCCTGCTCAATGACGTGTTCGATGCCCCAGCTCTCTGGGCACGCCTGCCGGCGCTGGCTGAACGTATCGACGCCGACACCGCCGACGCCATCCTCGAAGAGGGAGCAAAGATCACCAGCGGCCTGCTCGCTCCGCTCAACCGCAGTGGTGACGAAGAAGGGGTGCAGTTCGCCGACGGCAATGTGCGCACGCCCGCCGGCTTCCGCGAGGCCTACGCGACCTACGCCGAAGGCAGCTGGGTCGGGCTGGCGGGCAACCCCGAATACGGCGGCATGGGCATGCCGAAAATGCTCTCGGTGCAGTTCGAGGAAATGATGTACGGCGCCAACGCCAGCTTCAGCCTCTACTCCACCCTCTCCGCCGGCGCCTGCCTGGCGCTGGATGCCCACGCCAACGAATCCCTCAAGAGTACCTATCTGCCGAACATGTACGCTGGCGAATGGGCCGGCTCCATGTGCCTGACTGAACCCCATGCCGGCACCGACCTAGGGCTGATCCGCACCCGCGCCGAACCACAGACCGACGGCAGCTACGTTGTCACCGGCACCAAGATCTTCATCACCGGCGGCGAGCAGGACCTCACCGACAACATCATCCACCTGGTGCTGGCCAAGCTGCCCGACGCACCGGCGGGCTCACGGGGCATCTCGCTGTTTCTGGTGCCCAAGTTCCTGGTGCAGGCCGATGGCTCGCTGGGCGCGCGCAACGCCGTCTCCTGTGGTTCGATCGAGCACAAGATGGGCATCAAGGCCTCGGCTACCTGCGTGATGAACTTCGATGGCGCCACCGGTTGGCTGGTCGGCGAGCCGAATAAGGGGCTGGCAGCGATGTTCACCATGATGAACTACGAGCGCCTGTCCATCGGCATCCAGGGTATCGGCTGCGCCGAGATGTCCTACCAGAGCGCTGTCGCCTACGCCCGCGAACGCCTGCAGAGCCGCGCCGCCGGGCCGGTGGCGAAGGACAAGGCCGCCGACCCGATCATCGTGCACCCCGACGTGCGTCGCATGCTGCTGACCATGAAAGCGCTGACCGAAGGCGGCCGCGCCTTTTCCACCTACGTCGGCCAGCAACTGGATGTCGCCAAGTACACCGCGGACACCGCCGAGCGCGACACGGCCCAGTCATTGGTGGCACTGCTGACTCCTGTCGCCAAGGCCTTTTTCACCGACACCGGACTGGAAAGCTGCATCCATGGCCAGCAGGTGTTCGGCGGCCACGGCTTCATCCGCGAATGGGGCCAAGAGCAACTAGTGCGCGATGTGCGCATCGCGCAGATCTACGAAGGCACCAACGGCATCCAGGCGCTGGACCTGCTGGGACGCAAGGTAATCGCCGATGGCGGGCAGGCGCTCGCCCAGTTCGCCGGAGAAATCCGTGCTTTTGCCGGCGCAACCAACGGTGCAGCCATGGGCGCCTTCACCTCGCCGTTGCTGGAGGCGCTGGACCTGCTCGAATGCATCACCCGCGAGTTGCGCGAGCGCGCCGCCAGCCAGCCGCAGGAGATAGGCGCCGCCTCAGTTGAGTACCTGCACCTGTTTGGCTATACCGCGTATGCCTATCTCTGGGCGCGCATGGCGCAGGCCAGCCTGGGCCAGGGCGACGGATTCCACTGCGGCAAGCTGGCCACCGCGCATTTCTACTTCGCCCGCCTGCTGCCGCGCACCGAGTCCCTGGCCGCATCCATACGCGCCGGCAGCGAAAGCCTGTTCGAGCTGCGCGCCGAGCACTTCTGAATTTCAGTTGAGCGTGATTGCGTGGCCAGTCGCCAATGTTGGCCACGCTTTTTTGATGGCAGGCTTATCGGACGATGCAGACAGACTTCAAGAGCCGTATCGGTTCAGTATCTGTCGGCCAACAATGCGGGACGTCCGTAATGGGTCGGTAGCTGCCCCTGGCCTGCTCACGCTACCAAAAAAGGAAAATATCCTACGCTTCGTACGCCGTGGCCTTCCTTGCTTCGTCCTGCAACCAGTCGGCGAAAGCCTGCATGGGTTCGGAATTCAATCCAATCGGCTCGGTCAGGACGAGGCAAAAGGTCTTCGAGATTGTTTTTCCCTGAGGCCATGGTGCGACCAACCGGCCCTGCGCGAGCTCCGTCTCGACATACAGACGCGGAACCAAGGCGACGCCAAGGCCGGCCAATGCAGCCTCGATCAACATCGCATGAAGGTCGTAGCGCGCCCCCATTGCCGGATTGGTAAGCGTAATCCCAGTCTCCAGCGCATAGCTTTGCCAAGCATCCGGATTCTGTCTCCGATGCAGACGGGGCAGCTTGTCTAACAGTGAGTGTCCCTCATCCTTACTGATCAACGAGCGGTGACAGACCGGAACCAGCACTTCCTGCACCAGAGGGTATGTCCGCATTCCTGCCCAGGCCGGGTGCTCAAAATGGATGGCGGCATCGAATCCGCTTTCGGCAAGAACGAACGGCTCCATGCGCTCCGAAAGATGCACGGTAATGTTCGGATGCTGCTCCTGGAATCGCGACAAACGCGGAATAAGCCATCGCATCGCGAACGTCGGGACGGAGGCTATGTCCAGGCTCGCGCCATCGCTCGGCTGACCTGTGAGATAACGGCTGCTCCGATCCAGCCGCTCGAGCAATTCACGAACCTCAGCCGCATAACGCACCCCATTGGGAAGGGGGCGAACGCGATTGCCAACCCGCTCAAACAGCGTGACGCCGAGAAAAGCTTCCAGCCGGCCAATCTGGCGACTGATGGCGCCTTCAGTCAGAGATAACTCTTCCGCCGCGCGCGCAAAGCTGCTGTGACGTGCTGCCGCTTCGAACGCCATCAGCGCCGTGCTGCTGGGGATCTTCCTTCGCATGACTGTTTCCTGGTTACGGCGAGCATTTCAGCTTGATCTTTTATCAATGAAGCATACCGAATAATCGTTTTTAACATCGATTTTCAAGCCATAGCATGATCGAAAATCAAAGTGAAAACGGACACGTCAGTAGTCCGGTTGCGAGTAACCCCATGATCTACACCGTCGAATGCAGCTTTGCCGATCCCGCCTACGAGAAAGAGTGGAATGATTTTTACAGCCTGGAGAAGCTGCCCGCGCTTATTTCGGTCAGTGGGTTCCACACCTCTCAACGTTTCAAGGCGTTGAGCGCAACTTGCCCCGTCTACCTCGCAGTGCATTCGATCGACGACATGGCCGTTCTTGAAAGCGATGAGTATCAGCAGAAGGGAGGCGGGAACTTCGCGCGCTGGCAACAGCACATCATCGATTGGCACCGCAATCTCTATGGCGGTGTCGAACGTGCACCGGCCATCGGCGAAGGCGAGTATCTGCTCCTGAGCGAGGTCGGTGCCGAGCCGCTCATCGACATGGGGCTCACGCCTGTTTGGATGCGGGCCGCCGCGTTGGAGAAGTGTCCCGAAAACCGGTGGCTTGCAAGGCTGGATCGCACCTTCCCGCTCAGCATGAACAGGCTTGCCGCAGGTGTGCACCTCTATGCGCCGCTGACAGCTCAATTGACAGGGAACAGCTGTGCCAAGGCTCCGGCAATGGAGCCGCACCAACATGCCTAGCCTGACCCTTTTCATCCCGGCGGCAACAATGCCGTCCGCATCGAGTCTGGCGGGCCTCACCGAGCGATGCACCGAGCTTTGCACAGGCATCCTTCAGGCTGAGCTGGAAAACGTCCACATCGTCTACGTCGACGTCCACCACGGCCGCGGCCATCCGGCCTACGTGGAAGTGAAGTACCGCCTCGAACCGCTCAGAACACGCTTGGTGATGGATGCCTTCATGGCAGGACTGGACGAGGCCATAACGCGTTATGCAGGAATGACAGCGCGCATTCGCTGCTTTGGCTACGCGGCCTCCGACATTCATGCACGCAACTGAGTGCCGGCCAGGAATTACGAAATGAACAACATCGAATTGCCATACCGGTCAGTAGGCAATTTTTCGATCACGGCCATCAGCGACGGATATCTGTCCGCGAGCCTGGATCTGCTCTCCAATATCGAGCCAATGGACGCGCTCAGGCTGCAGCGCGGTGCAGGCCTGAACGACCCATCCTCCATCCACATCAACAGCTATCTTGTGCGGGGGGGGGGGGGCGCACGATCCTGATTGATGCGGGTGCCGGCGGTTTCAAACAGTGGGGCGGAAAACTTAGAGCCAATCTTGCGTTGGCCGGAGTACTGCCAACCGATGTTGACACCATTCTTCTGACCCATGCACACCCCGACCATGTCGGCGGGCTGCTCGACGCGTCAGGAGAGGCCGCCTTTCCCGATGCCGAGCTAGTCGTTCATCAAAAAGAGCTTTCGTTCTGGAATGACGACGCGCATCTCAACCGGGCGAGCGAACGTGCACGCGACAACTTCCTGCTGGCTCGACAAGTGTTCGATACCTATCAGGAGAACATCCGCACATTCGGAGAGGGTGATGTCTTGCCAGGTATTAGCGCGATGGCGCTTCCAGGCCACACTGCCGGCCACTCCGGCTTTCACCTTGAATCAGAAGGCAGTAGCGCGCTGATATGGGGCGATATCGTGCATTTTCCCCACATCCAGATCGCCCGTCCCGACGTATCGATCGCATTCGATCAGGATCCGCATCTTGCTGCCGCTACGCGATCCAGACTGTTGGATATCGCCAGTTCGGACAGGCTTCTGGTTGCGGGCATGCACCTCGGGGAGCTTGGATTTGCGTACATCGAGCAAACGGGTGAGCGTTACGCTATCTCCTTCAAAACATGAGAACGGAGTGGGCATTCACTGGAGAGATCAGCCCACCGAGCCAATCGCTGCATGCAATCGGTGAGGCAGCAATCGGCCAGGAGCAGTCCTGGGCAGGAATCCAAAGGGCTCCGCAGCGCCACCACCCACCTTGAGCACGTGGGTGTAGCTCATGGCTCAGGTTACCTCAATCATCCTCGTCGGCTTCGGTAGGATTATTCCAGCAGCCCAAACTCTCTGAGCCGAAGAAATCGACTTGACTCGCATGTACGGGCGGATGAGAGCAACCGTCTGAGTACCCGACAATCAGATCCGAACGTGGGCGTTTTGGCCGTTCAAACTGGCCACTACCACCTAAACTACCGAAGCACTGTCGTCGAGGTGGCGGCAAGTCGTTTCGCCCTGCCTTGGGCCCGCGCGCGCTGTCGTATGACCATGACGCTTGAGCAGTACGTACTACCACTCTCAAACGGTAGGAGAATGTCGCATGAACATGAACAGGTTTTTGTTGGGAGCCATCACTTTACTGTTTGCCACTGTAGCCAGTGCTGATATTCCGCAGCTTAATTTCAAGTGCCCGACCAATATCTCCGTGCATGCGGATAAGGGCGGGCCAGTGTTCATCAATGGCAAGGAGGCCAAACTGAAGAAATTCAACGACAACGCCTATGAAGCCAGAGGCTCTGGCGTGGCGATTACCCTCACGCGCAATCCAGATGAATCATGGGACGTATCCTATACCGGTAAAGGCGGGGCTAACGGGGATTGCCAGCTATCGACATCGGGCGTTGAGAGTGCCAATGGTACTAGTGGCACATCTGCCACCAACAAGGCGGAGAAGGCCTGCCTGGCCGAGGTGGCGAAGAAAACCGGCGTGGCCGTCAGCAAACTTTCGGTGACCGACGTCATGACTGCCGAAGCGGGAATTGGCGTGACGATCAGCGTACCTGAGGCGGACGCTCCTTGGTCGTGCCTGTCCAGTGCTAGTGGCAAAGTCCAGGGTGCAAGTTACGCCGGGTCTGAAGGCAACCTCTGATTCGGATGCATGGGAAGCTAACGGTTACGACAGCTTGAGGTTGGCCGTCTCCATGGGCTCGTGAACTGTCCTCCACCAAGGGCAGCTATGGGTCGGTGCCTACCTATCGTCAACGGCACTCTACGAGTTTCTGGACAAGCAATCGACAGCACCGGGCTACCCTGAATTCGCTATCGGTGAGCATGCTAACCACAGTTCCTGAGCCCCCCCTGAGGCAACCTTTTCTTCGTAGCCATCCACAAACCAGCGCAGAATCATCCATTAAAGTGAAGCCCTGCGCCTCCTTTCAGCGTCAACATCAGCCTAATCCGCAAGGGCATACAGCCCTTGATCTCCCACATGACACCGGTAGACAGGCTGATGATCAATCTGGAAGACAAAGTGGCCTTGGTCACTGGAGGCGGCTCGGGCATTGGCCTGGCAACCGCGTTGCTGTTCGCGAAACACGGCGCGCGCGTGGTGGTTGCCGATATCTGCGAGAAGAACGCCGCCGATTGCGTGGCCAAGATTGCCGGCCTAGGCCGTGAGGCTCTTGCTATTCGGGTCGACGTCGGCTTCGAAGACGATTGTCGCTACATGGTAAATCGAACTCTAGACCGATTCGGCCAACTGGACATTGCCTTTAACAATGCGGGTATCCGCGGCTATCCGGCACTTACCGCGGAGTACGGCGCGGAAAAATGGCAGCAAGTCATCGATGTCAATCTCAGCGGCGTCTTCCACTGCATGACGCATGAGCTTAGAGCCATGCGTCAACATGGCGGTGCCATCGTCAATACCGCTTCGATCATGGGCCTGAAGGGCACCACGGGCGGCGCGGCCTACTGCGCCGCCAAGCACGGAGTGATCGGCCTGACCAAGGCCGCGGCCCTGGAGTACGGTCGCTTTGGCATTCGCATCAATGCGGTATGCCCGGGCTACATCGAGACACCAATGACCATGGGCGAGCAGAACATCCTCCAGGAGAAGAAATTCCAGACCGAACTGCAGCGCGCCGCCCTGCGCCGCCTGGCAGCCCCCGAGGAAGTGGCCGAGCTGGTGCTCTGGCTTGCCTCGGACAAAGCCTCCTTCGTCACCGGCGCCAGTTACACCGTGGACGGCGGTGTCACCGCCGGCTGACCACCCTCGCCTCTGTTTCGGAGAATCCCATGCATTACCAGAACTACCACGCCCTGCGCTTCAGTCAGGACGGCAGCGTGCTGACCGTCACCCTCAACCAGCCTGAATCGCTCAACGCTGTCAGCTCCCTCTTGCATAGCGAGCTGTCTCGGGTGTTCGCCGATATCGCCCGGGACAGGTCGGTCGACGCTGTGGTTCTCACCGGTGCCGGCCGTGCCTTCTGCGCCGGCGGCGATCTGAGCTGGTTCCACACCATGCCCCAGGAAGACCTCGACCGCCTGTTCGTCGAGGCACGCAAGATCATCATCGACCTGCTGGAGCTGCCGCAGCCGATCATCTCGGCGATCAATGGCCTGGCGGTCGGCCTCGGTGCCACCCTGGCGCTGTTCTGTGACGTGATTTTCGCTGCCGACAACGCAAAGATTTCCGACCCCCATGTGAGTATCGGCGTCACCGCCGGCGACGGTGGCTCGGTGATCTGGCCCTGGCTGGTAGGCCCGGCACGAGCCAAGCGCTACCTGATGACCGGCGACAGCCTGGGGGCAGCCGAGGCCGAGCGCATCGGCCTGGTTACCCACGTGGTGCCCGCCGCGGAACTGCTGGTCCAGGCACAAGGATTCGCAGGCCGCCTGGCGGCGGGCTCGCAGATCGCCATCCGCTCGACCAAAGCCTCGGTGAACAAGATTCTCCGCGACACCGCCAACTTGATGCTGGACACCTCCCTGGCGCTGGAGAAGGAGTGCTTCACCACCCAGTACCACAAGGATGCCATCGCCGCCTTCCTCGCCAAGCAGCAGCCGACTGCTCGTGTCTGAGCCCTGCCCGGAGCCCCGAATGAAACGACCCTCTCCCTGGATGAATGCCGAGCTGGAAGTCTTCCGCGACAACGTGCGGCGCTTCTTCGTCAACGAAGTGGTGCCGCACCAGGAGCGCTGGTACAAGCAGCACCGTGTAGACCGCGAGCTCTGGCACAAGGCTGGCAGGCTCGGTCTGCTGGCCCTGGATATGCCTGAGGAATACGGTGGCAGCGCCGGCAACTTCGCCCACCTGGCAGTGTTCTTCGAGGAGCAGGCTGCGGTGGGCGACTGGGGTTTTGGCGTGCAGGTGCACCACATCGTTTCCCACTACATCCTCAACCACGGCACTGAGGAGCAGAAACGCAATTACCTGCCGCGCATGGCCTCCGGCGAACTGATCGGAGCCATCGCGATGACCGAGCCCGGCGCTGGCTCCGACCTTCAGGGCATCCGTACCCGTGCGGTGCGCGACGGCGAACATTACGTGCTCAACGGTGCCAAGACCTTTATCTCCAACGGCTCCATGGCCGACTTGGTGGTCGTGGTCACCCGTACCGATCCCAACGCCGGCAGCAAGGGTATGTCGCTGATCATCGTCGAGACCGCCGAGGTCCAGGGATACAGCGTCGGCCGGGTGCTGGAGAAACTCGGCCAGCACAATGCCGACACCGCCGAGCTGGCCTTCCAGGATGTGCGCGTACCACTGGCCAACCTGCTCGGCGGCGTCGAAGGCCTGGCCATGCGTCAACTGATGTCCGACCTCCCCTATGAGCGGGTCGGCGTTGCCGTGGGCTCTGCCGCCTCGATTGAGCGCGCGGTGCGCTTGACCGTGGACTACGTGCGTGAACGCAAAGCCTTTGGCAGGCCGCTGCTCGACCAGCAGAACACCCGGTTCAAACTGGCCGAGGTGGATACCCTGGCCACCCTCGCCCGGGTATTCGTCGATGACTGCATCCAACGCATGATCGATGGTGACATGGATACCGTCACCGCCTCCAAGGCCAAGCTCTGGATGACCGAGACCCAGGGCAAGGTGATGGACGACTGCCTGCAGCTGTTCGGTGGTTACGGCTACATGCTCGAGTACCCCATCGCGCGCATGTACGCCGACGCCCGTGTGCAGCGCATCTATGCCGGCACCAGCGAAATCATGAAAGAGATCATCGCCCGCTCGTTGTAAGCGGGCCCGGGCCGTGCTCAGCGGCCCCGACCACAGGAGTCGTCGTCTTGAACTGCCCTTCCCCGGTGCTCTGTCACATCGACCAGCACATCGCCCGCATCACCCTCAACCGCCCCGGCGCGGGCAACGCCATCACCCTTGAGTTGGCCCAGGCGCTGGCCGCCGCCATCGACCAGGTGAGCCGTAGCGATGCCCGCGTGTTGCTGCTCGATGCCCAGGGCCAGCGCTTCTGCAGCGGCGGCGATATCGACGGGTTGATCGCCCATCGCGAGCGCCTGGCGGAGAACATCTGCGCCATCCTCACGGTGCTCAACCCGGCGATGTTGCGCCTGGCGAACCTGCCATTGCCGGTTATCAGCGTGGTCCAGGGCAGCGTGGCCGGCGCTGGGATCGCCCTCGCCGGCTGCGCCGACTTGGTCCTGGCCAGCGATCGGGTTCGCGTACGCGGCGCCTACTCGGCCATCGGCCTGAGCCCTGACATTGGTGCCTCCTTCCACCTGGTGCGACGTATCGGCGCCAGCCGCGCCAAGCGCCTGCTGATGCTCAACGCCGTTCACAGCGCGGAGCAGTGCCTGGCCCTGGGCCTGTTTGACGAGTTGCATGCCCCGGAACACCTGGCGCAGGCGGCCAATGACCTGGCCGTGCTGCTCGCCGATGGTGCGACCCAGGCCATTGGCCAGATCAAGCAGCTGTGCGACGCCGCCCTCGATGTCGATCTGGAAACCCATCTGAAACTCGAGAGCGCGGCCATCCTTGCCTGCAGCACCAGCCGCGATGCCGCCGAGGGTATCCTGGCCTGCCTGGAGAAACGTGAGCCACGTTTCCTTGGCCGCTAAGAGCAGTCGCCCGGGACCACCGGGCATCCTGCCGCCACGCGAGGCAGGCGGCCATGGCAAACTAGCCGCTCGCCACCACAAGCAGATGGCTGCCACCGCGCCAGGCGGATGGCCAAGGCCACGCAGGAACTGCCCATGAAACACCCAGCGGACACCGTTTCGCCGCGCATCCTCCCCAGCAAGTACGCCGCGCCGCGAGTGGCCAGCCAACACATCGAGCGCCCGCACCTGGTTGAGCAGTTGCGCAAGGCCGAGCAGCACTATCGCCTGGTGCTGATCCGCGCCGCCGCCGGGTCCGGCAAAACCACCCTGCTGCAGCAGTACTACCAGGGGCGCCGCGAGCGGGGCCTGGCCTCGCTGTGGGTGAACCTGGATGCTGGCGACAACGATCTGCAGCGTTTCATCCGCGTGCTCGAACAGGGTCTGCGGGACATCCTCCCGAGTGCTCGCCTGCCCGCCGCGGCCTCTCGCAGCGCCGAGGAGCTACTGGCATTGATCGCCCATAGCCGCAGCACCTTCAGCTTGCTGCTCGATGAATTCGAAGTGCTGCACAACCCTTCCGTGCTGAGCTTTCTGCAGCAGATCATCGAGGCGCTGCCGGAAGGCTGCGCGGTGTTCGTCGCCAGCCGCCATCTGCCCGGCCTCGATCTGACTCGCCTGGCCCGCCTCGGCCGCCTGCTGGAGCTGCCTTCCAACCTGCTGCGTTTCAGCCTGGAGGAAACCACCACCTTCGTCCGTGACAAACGCCAGCTGCCATTGCTCAACAACCTGGTGGCAACCCTCTACCTGAGCACCGAGGGCTGGGTCACCGCCCTGCACCTGGCGTGCCTGTCGTTGCAGGGCAAGGCGGACCCAGCGGCCTCCATTGCGGCGTTTTCCGGTATACACCTGGAATTGGCCGAGTACCTGGCCGAGGATATCTTCGCGCGGCTCGACGACGAGCTGCGCCTGTTCCTTCTGCAGAGCTGCGTGCTGGAGCGCTTCTGCGCGCCGCTTTGCGACCATGTCGGCAGGCGTAGCGACAGCCAGGCGATGATCGAGCGCCTGGGCAGGGAGAGCCTGTTCATCGTGCCGCTGGACGATCAGCAACAATGGTTCCGCTACCACAGCCTGTTCGCCGACTTCCTGCGCAGTACCCTTGAACGGCGCCTGCCCGGTCGCAAGCGCGAGTTGCTGCAGCGCGCCGCCAGCTGGTACCTGGAAGCCGCTAGACCGGCCCCGGCGATCCAGTGTTTGCTCGATGCGGGTGACCCGGCAGAAGCGGCGCGCCGCCTCGGCGAGCATTGCGACGAACTGCTGCACACCGGACGCACGCGCATGCTCTTGCGCTGGCTCGACCGTATACCCGAAGCGCTGCTTGGCGAACACCCGCGACTACGCCTGGCGTATGCCTGGGCACTGTTGTTCGCGCGACGCCTGCACGACGCCACGCGCCTGATCGAGCAGCTCAGTCGGCACGGCGACGCGCTGGAGGCGCAAACCCTTCGCTGTCTGCTGTATAGCGTCACCGACGAACCGCAGGCCTGTTGCGAGGCCGGCTACCAGCTGCTGCAGGAATTGCCGGAAAGCGCCGGCTTCCTGCGTGTACTGGTGGTCAATACCCTGAGCTTCAGCCTGATCAGCTGTGGCCGACCGGTCGAGGCCCTCGACGTCCTGGCCCAGGCTCGCCGCGAACAGGTCGGCGAACCTGCTGATGCAGCATTGATGCAGGCGGTAGGCGACTGCAACCAAGGCATCCTGCTGCTGGTTCAGGGCCGCCTGAGCGAAGCCCGACAACTCCTGGCGCCCTCCCCCGTGGCGACACCCGAGGAGGAAAACGCCGCAGTCGGCGCGCGCCTGACCCGCCTGAGTCTTCAGGCCATGCTGCACTACGAAATCGATGCGGGTAGCGAGGCCGAGCGGCTGCTGCAGCAGATACTGCCGGCCACCAAGGATGCCAGTACCCCGGACGTACTGATCATCTGTCATGTGCTGCAGGCGCGTCTGGCGCAGCAGCGTGGTGAACGCGACAGTTGTCTGCGCTGCCTGGCCGAGTTGGAGCAACTGGGCCAGCAGGCGGGCTCGGCACGCATCCAGTGCTCCGCCTGGCTGGAACGGGTGCGCCTGGCGCTGCTCGAAGGCAGGCTGGAGGACGCGGAGCAGGCCCAGCAGACCGCCGAAACCCTGAGCGGCTGGAATACTCCTGCGGTGTTGTTCTATGCCAACGATGTCGACACCCCGCTGATCACTCGTCAGCGATTGCGCATCATCCGCGGCGAATTCGTCGCCGCGATCGAGGCCCTTCGGCCATTGATCAAGCAGGCCAAGACAGCCCAGCAACGCCGCCGCGAACTCAAGCTGCAGCTACTGCTGGCCCTTGCCCTGGAAGGCCTCGGTCGCCGGCAGAGTGCCAGCAACGCCTGGGACCAGGCCCTTGCCCTGGGGGCCGAGCAGGACCTGATGCGCAGCTTCATCGATGAAGGTCCCTGGCTCAGCGAGTTCTTGCGCCGCCGCAGCGGCGTAGCGCAGCCCGCCTACAGCGCCATGCAGAAAGCCTTTCTCGCGCGCCTGCAGGAAAGCCTGGGGTTGCGCCCGCAACGACCTGGCAAAAGCACCGATGGCTTGTCCCGGCGCGAAATCGAGGTGTTGCAACTGCTCGCCGGCGGCCATCGCAACCGTACTATTGCCGAGCGCCTGTTCCTCTCCGAATGCACCGTGAAATCCCACCTGCGCAAGATCAACGCCAAGCTCGGCGCAGAGGACCGCGCCCAAGCGGTGGCCATCGCCCGCCATCGCGGCTGGATCGACTAAGGCGCAGGCAGCGCGCAAATGGTCCAAAGGGGGTACGACAGCCACCCTGTCCGCTCGGGATAATCTCGCCGTCACCCGGGCGATACCAGTCGCCCACCCCGGCTCGCCGGCGGTGCCCCGAAACACTGGCGCCGAGCCTTTGCAGTTCCCCCTTGGTTCCGGGCCTCTGGCCCGGATTTTTTTTGGAGAACCCGATGAAAGTGCTGGTCGCGGTAAAACGCGTGGTCGACTACAACGTCAAGGTCCGGGTAAAGGCGGACCAGAGCGGTGTCGACCTGGCCAACGTGAAGATGGCCCTCAACCCCTTTTGCGAAATTGCCGTGGAAGAAGCGGTACGCCTGAAAGAGCAAGGCATCACCAGTGAGATCGTGGTGGTCTCGGTCGGCCCGAGCGCCGCCCAGGAGCAACTGCGCACCGCCCTCGCCCTGGGCGCCGACCGCGCCCTGCTGGTCGAGAGCGATGCCGAGCTCAACGCCCTGGCCATTGCCAAGGTGCTCAAGGCCGTCGTCGACAAGGAGCGCCCGCAGTTGGTGATCCTCGGCAAGCAGGCGATCGACAGCGACAACAACCAGACCGGCCAGATGCTCGCCGCGCTGAACGGCTACCCCCAGGGCACTTTCGCCTCCAAGGTGGTGGTGGCCGATGGCAAGGTCAACGTGACCCGCGAAATCGATGGCGGCCTGCAAACCGTCGCGCTCCAACTGCCGGCGATCGTCACCACCGACCTGCGCCTGAACGAGCCGCGCTACGCGTCGCTGCCGAACATCATGAAGGCCAAGAAAAAGCCGCTGGAGGTGCTGACCCCGGATGCTCTTTGCGTGTCCGTCACCTCCACCGTGACGACCCTCAAGGTCGAGGCGCCGGCCGCCCGCAGCGCCGGCGTCAAGGTCAAGTCCGTGGCCGAACTGGTCGAGAAACTGCAGAACGAGGCGAAAGTCATCTGATGGCCATCCTCATCATTGCTGAACACCAGCAAGGCGCCCTGGCCGGCGCCACCTTGAATACCCTCGGCGCTGCCGCTCGGATCGGTGGCGATATCCATGTCCTGGTCGCTGGCCTGAATGTCGCTAGCGTGGCTGAAGCCGCTGCCAGGATCGCTGGCGTTTCCAGGGTGCTGGTCGCCGATAACGCTGCCTACGCCCAGCAGTTGCCGGAGAACATCGCCCCGCTGCTGGTGTCCCTGACCAAGGACTACAGCCACGTGCTGGCGGCGGCCACCAGCAACGGCAAGAATTTCCTGCCGCGCGTGGCCGCCCTGCTGGACGTCGACCAGATCTCCGAAATCATCGAAGTCGTCAGCGCCGACACCTTCAAGCGTCCGATCTACGCCGGCAACGCCATCGCCACCGTGCAGTGCACTGCGCCGGTGAAGGTCATCAGCGTACGCGGCACTGGCTTCGACGCCGTTCCCGATAGCGGTGGCAACGCCATTATCGAAGCCGTGGCCAGCGTGTTCGACGCACGCAGCTCGGCCTTTGTCAGCGAAGAGCTGGCCACGTCTGACCGCCCCGAACTGACCGCTGCCAAGATCGTCGTATCCGGTGGCCGCGGCCTGCAGAACGGCGACAACTTCAAGTACCTGTACAGCCTGGCGGACAAGCTCGGCGCTGGCGTCGGCGCCTCGCGCGCAGCGGTGGACGCGGGCTTCGTGCCCAACGACATGCAGGTCGGCCAGACCGGCAAGATCGTCGCGCCGCAGTTGTATATCGCCGTCGGCATCTCCGGTGCCATCCAGCACCTGGCAGGCATGAAGGACTCGAAGGTGATCGTGGCGATCAACAAGGACGAAGAGGCGCCGATCTTCCAGGTCGCCGACTACGGCCTGGTCGCCGACCTGTTCGATGCCGTGCCTGAGCTGGAACGCACTCTCTAGCCCCTCCCCCCTTCTGCAGGGAGAGCGAGAGGCCAGGCTGGGCGCCACGAAACGCTCCAGCCAGGGCTCTCCCTGCGTTTTTCCGTGTTGTGATGCGTCCTTCCGTGCAACAGGGGGAAACAGAAAGCCCGCCAAGAGGCGGGCTTTCTGGTGGGCGCGACAGGGCTCGCTACAGCTTCTGGATATCCTCCAGCAGCCAGTGCTGCTGGACCATGGCCTGCTTGTCCAGGCCGTAGACGCGGAACAGGGTAAAGAACTTCTCTCCGGCGCGGGTGCTGATCCAGTTGTTTTCGTGCCCCTTCGGCGGGGTCGGAGCGAAGTACAGGTCAATGCTGCCATCCGCATTGACCTGAAGCTTCTGGTCGTAGGAGTCCAGGCCAACCACCTTGGCCTCGCGGATGAAGCCCGCAGTGCTGGCGTCGTAGACGTCCACGGACCAGAAGTCTCGGGCCGGAACCTGCGCGGGTATATGGAGGCGGTAGCTGTGTTCGCCGGACAACCGCTCGCCGGTGTTCGTCGCATAGGATTTCAGGTACAGGTGCGGTGCCGGCGGGATGATCGGGCCGAACATGCCGAACCAGGCGAAGGCGCGCTCGTCGGTGCGCAGGGCCTGCTTCGGCTCGACGAAGGACAGCAGGCTCGACACGGCCAACTTCATGTCCGCCAGCGTCCGCCACTGGCGTTGCGGCCACAGCGGGTTACCCGAGTTGGCGTAGCCTTCCATCATGTAGGCATGTGCTTCGGCCACCGCCTCGCCGAGCTGCTTGCGCTGTGCGGCGTCGGGCTGGAACGTCAGGCCCTTGCCGATCCCCAGGCTGCGCAATTGGCCCATCACCGCCAGATCGCGCTCCTGCACGGGCTCCTCGGCAACTACCCGGGCCAGCGAGTCGTAGAAGCTCTCGTCGAAGCGGGCGATGGCGTCGTAGACCTTGTCTGCCACGTCCAGGTAGCGGTTGGCCTTGGGAGACTGGGCCTCTGCCAGCGGATAGACCTTCAGGTTCTTCAGGTAGTCGACGCCGGCGGCCAGGTCGGCGGTGCCGGTGGTTCGGGTGATCACCCGTAGCAGGCTGTAGACGTTGTTGGTCTGGCTGCGCACCGCCACGTAGCCAGCCGGCACTTCGCCCTCCCAGCCCGGAGGCAGCAGCAGGTAACGGGCGCCTTTGCCCTGGTCCTGCCCCAGGCTGCCGACATTGATCTGTGGGGTGGTCCAGGCGTCGACCAGACCGCCGTAGAGGGAGGCCCCACGGACCGGCGGGATGTCCACCACCAGCGGGCCGTTCTTGAGATTGACGAAGAACATCACGTAGATCGTCGAGTGGTTCGGTGTGGTGGTCTGGTTCTTCCAGTCCGAAGGGCGCGACCAGTACATGATGTCGTTGTACTGCGCGCCGGCATCGCGGAAATAGGCCTGGCGCATGGCGTCGAAGTTGACCAGCGGCATGCCCCAGAGTGCCGCCTCCACCGCGCGGCGCTGGTACAGGCGGGTCTGCAATTGTTCGCTGCTGAAGCCGCTGCCCGCCAGGGCCGTCGGCGCCATGCCGGTGATCAGCCCCAGGCCCAGCAGCCAGGCGGCAAGTTGTCGGCACGCAGTGTTCTTCCAGAGGGACAGCATCATCACAATGGGCTCCTTCGCTCGCGTCACCCGCCACCTCACAGGCAGCGGGCGACAGACAGTCAGTTGAGGATTTCGAAATCGCCCGGCTTCCAGCTGCCGTCGAAGCTTGCCGGCTGTGGACCATAGACGCGGAAGTAGCTGAACCAGCCTTTGCCAGGCTCGGTCTTGATCCAGCGGCTCTCCTGCCCCTTGGGCGCCTTGGGACCGAAGAACAGTTCGACGCTATCGCCAGTGGCGTCCGTGAGGTCTTGCATCGAGCGCAAGGCGGCCTTGTCCTGGTCAGTGCTGATTTGCGAGCGGGTCTGACTGTCGTAAACGGTCAGCGACCAGAACAGGCGGCTTGGCACCGGTAGCGGCACGCGCAGCCGATAGGTCTTGCCGCCGTCGAGGTAAGCCCCTTGCTGGTCGCGGGCGCCCAGCCAATACACCGAGCCCGAGCCGGAGGCGCGACGGAACATGGCCGGCGACTGCACCATGGCCTGGTACAGCCACTTCTCGCGAGCTTCGAGGTCGGCATAGTTGGGTGTGTCGAAGCTTCCGTTCTCCGGGCGCAGCACCGCCCATTCCCACTTGCGGTCCTTCCACACCATGCGGTCGGGACGGCGGTCAGCGAACGACTGCACGCGCAGTTGCTGATTACCCATGACCGCGGCCTTCAGCAGGATCGCCCGCATGCGCTCGTCGGGGGCGAATGCCTGCCCCTTGGCGATACCCAACGCGGCCAGCTCGCCGTAGTTCTCCCGGTAGGGCTCGAAGGCCGGTTCGCTATCGATCAGCTCATGCAGTAGCTGCCAGAACTGCAGGGTACTCTCGACCTTCAGCGGCGTGCCGTCGTCAGGCTGATCGGTGACGTTGCGCCAGGTCGGCTCGCTCCAGTC
Source organism: Pseudomonas sp. PDM19 (assembly GCF_014852215.1). Lineage (NCBI taxonomy): Bacteria > Pseudomonadati > Pseudomonadota > Gammaproteobacteria > Pseudomonadales > Pseudomonadaceae > Pseudomonas > Pseudomonas sp. PDM19. The sequence continues at coordinate 1,666,853 of NZ_JACVBG010000001.1, forward strand.
TGCGCGCGCTTGCAGCGGGTAGACCTTGACCGTGCGCATCAACGCGTAGGCCGCCTCGACACCGCCCTTGGGCATCGCCCGGACCAGCATCAGTACGCGGTTGGTCGAGCTGTGGCTGACATGGTAGCCGGGCGGGATTTCGCCCTGGTAGCCCGGCGGCAGCAGCAGGTGCTTGCCCCCCTTGCCTGCGTCGGGGCCTGGCAGGCCGAGGTCGGCGACCCAACGCTGGTTGAGATCGTTGACCACGCTCATCAGCGGGCCGGACGGCATCTCCACCACCAGCGGCCCCTGGGACAGATCGAGGAACAGCGTGCTGTAGGGGGTATCGGCGTTGGGCGTGAAAGCCAAGCGCCGGGGGGTGCTCTGGATCTGGTTGAAGACCTTGTTCGGTACCACCCCGGAAGCCAGGCTGTTCTTCCACAGGGCGAAAAAAGACACGCTGGGGTAGAAGAAGCGGTAGGCCTGCAGAGCGCGGTTCAGGTCGATGTCGTCGTAGACGCGCTGGACGGTGGCATCGGTCGGGTAGCCATTGTGGAACTGGTAAGGCGTAGTGGCGTCGGCGCGTGCCAGTGGCGCGAGCGCGGCCAGGCTCAGCAGGCCGATGGCGAGCAGCCGCGGCCCACCCGGATTCAGGGACTTGGTCATGGGGCTTCCTTTGCGGAGGTAGGGAGGCCCCGCCTACCGTCGCCGGCAAGCGGGGACGGCCGGCTCAGGCGATACCGCGCTTGCGGCCCTGCCAGAACGGATCGCGCAGCTCGGTCTTGAGGACCTTGCCGACGCTGGACAGCGGTAATGCCTCACGGAACTCGACACTGCGCGGGCACTTGTAGCCGGCGATGCGCTCCCGGCAGTGGGCGACTATCGTCTCGCTGCACAGGTCGGCGCCGGGCTTGCGGATGATCACCGCGTGGACCGTCTCGCCCCACTTGTCGCAGGGGATGCCGATCACCGCGCACTGGGCGACTGCCGGGTGGCTGGCAATGGCGGTTTCGACCTCCGCCGAATAGATGTTCTCGCCGCCGCTGACGATCATGTCCTTGAGCCGGTCGCAGACATAGACGAAGCCATCCTCGTCCATGTAGCCACCGTCGCCGGTGTGCATCCAGCCGCCGCGCAGGGCTTCGGCGGTGGCCTCGGGCTTGTTCAGATAGCCGAGCATCACGTTCGGCCCGCGTACCACGATCTCTCCGACGGTGCCGCGCGGTACTTCGCGGTCATCCGGGTCGACGATGCGCACCTCGACACACACGGCCGGGCGTCCGGCCGAGTACATCTTGCCGCTGGCGTGGTGCTCGTCGCCATGGAACTCGCGGCCAAGCATGCAGGCCATCGGCGCCAGTTCGGTCATCCCGTAGCCCTGAGAGAAGCCGGCCGCCGGAAACGCCTGCAGCGCGCGATTGAGTAACGCCGGGGTGATCGGCGAGGCGCCGTAGCCGATGGTACGGATGCAGCTCAGATCGAGCTCGGCCAGAGACGGGTTGGCGTCACGGCAGTCCAGCAGCATCTGGATCATGGTGGGTGCCAGCAGCACCTCGTTGATGCGCTCGCTGGCAATGGTTTCCAGCACCACCGCCGGGTTGAATCCTGGTAGTACCACGTGGGTACCGCCGCTGAAGAACAGCGAGGTCATGGCGGCGAAATCGGCCAGGTGGAACATCGGCATGACATGCAGGAACGCCGAGTCAGGGCCATAAACCCCCGCGTTCAGGCAGGCCAGAGCGGCAAAAGCGACATTGCTGTGACTGAGCATCACGCCCTTTGGAAATCCGGTGGTGCCGCCGGTATAGAAGATGCCCAGCAAGCGGTCGCCACCGCGGCGAGCATCCTCGATCGGCGCGGCATGGCGGATCAGTTCCTCGTAGTTGAGCATGCCTTTGGGCGTCTCACCGTCACCGGCGTAGATCAGCGTGCGCAAGGTCTGCGCCTGTTCGATGACGCGCTTGCCGAGCTCCAGGAAGGTGTCGTCGACGATCAGCACGGTGGTTTCCGAATCGTCCAGGGAATAGACGATCTCCGCCGCACTCCAGCGGATATTCACCGGGTTGAGTACGGCGTCCGCCCAGGGTACCGCCTGGTAGTACTCGATGTAGCGCTGTGAGTTGACCGACAGCATGGCTACGCGGTCACCACTGGCCACGCCGCGCTTGCGCAAGGCGCCCGCCAGCCGTGCAACGCGCTCAGCGAATTCTGCATAAGTGATGCTGCGGCCCTGGAAACGAATGGCAGTGGCATTGGGTCGCGCCTGCAGGTGTCGATGCAGGCCCTGGGTGATGTACATGGGGTACCTCCAATCTTGTTTTTATTCTGTACCGTGCGGGTGGCTCCCACACCGGCTGCTCGTCGGCCTGTGCTACCTGTCGTACCGTGCTGGCGCGACAGGCGGCGGATCATTCCCGGTCGCTGGCGATCACGTCATCGCCCCGCTCGTCGAAGCCTTGCGGCCAGATGCGCCGCGACGCATCGCTTTGCGGGTGATAGACATGGCAACTGCCGATCACCCAGGGTCTGGGCTGCACGAAGCCAGGCTGCTCTTCACGCTGCCGGCGAAGCTCGTCGCGCCGAGCGACGAACGTGCTCTGGATCAGCGTCGTCGCCATGGGACCCAGCAGCTCGGTCAGGTGGGTGCAACCCTGCAGGCCTCCCACTACCCGTATCGCCTGCTGCTTGAAACCGGGACCGATGCGCAACCCCACCAATCCCTCATACGCGGCAGCGATCTCTCCGCAGGTGGGCGTTGGCGCCGCTTCCGTCCGCGCGTGGGCGGCGCGGATTATGAATTTGCTATCGACGGTCAGAACCAGGCGCATCTGATGAAAGGCCTCCCCAGCGGCAACCAATCGATAGTCGGTATGGGTGTCCTCCGGTTTGCTATCGAGCAGGTAGCCTTCGATATCGACACAACCGTCGTCGCGCTGATATCCCGTACAGATCACCTGGCGCGTGTGCAGCAAGCGCCGCCGGACATCTTGCGTTGACCCTTCGGTCATCCCTCTTTCCTCCGGTTTATATCGCCGTCCCTGGCGCCACGCATACCGTAAAGGAGTGAAAACGGTAGGCGTTGTTCCGTCCGGGCTCAGAGCGAACGGCCCACCAGTTCGCGCTGGATTTCATTGGCGCCGCCATAGATGCGGGCCACTCGGGCATCGGCCCACATGCGAGCGATGGGATACTCGTTCATGTAGCCATAGCCGCCGAAGAACTGCAGACAGCGGTCGAGCACTTCGCTGTTGCGTTCGGTCAGCCAGAACTTGCCCATCGAAGCCAGGGCCGGGTCGAGCTTGCCGTCGACCCATTGCTGGATGATGTGGTCGCAGAAGGTCCGCGAAGCCAGCACCGTGGCCTTGACGTCGGCCAGGGTGAAGCGGGTGTTCTGGAAGTCCAGCACCGGCTTGCCGAACACCTGGCGCTCCTTGGTGTATTCCAGGGTCAGCTTGAGCGCCCGCTCCATCACCGCGGCGGCGGCAATGGCGATCTGCGCGCGCTCGTAGGGCAGTTGCTTCATCAGGGTGTAGAAGCCCTTGCCTTCGACGCCACCGAGCAGGCAGTCGGCCGGGACCTCGATGTCGTCGAAGTACATCTCCGAAGTGTCCGAGGACGGCATGCCGACCTTGTCCAGCACCTTGCCACGGCGGAAGCCCGGCAGGCGGGTGTCGACCAGGAAGATCGAAACACCCTTGGCGCCGGCGCTGAGATCGGTCTTGGCAACCACCGCCACCATGTCGCTCAGCTGGCCGTTGGTGATGAAGGTCTTGGCGCCGTTGATCACATACTTGTCGCCCTGCTTCACCGCGCGGGTACGCACAGCCTGCAGGTCGGAGCCGGTACCCGGCTCGGTCATGGCCACCGAGCAGATCACCTCGCCCGAAGCGATCCTGGGCAACCAGTGCTGCTTCTGTTCTTCGGTGCCGTCATCGAGGATGTAGTGCCCGACAATGTGGTTGATGCCCAGGCTGAGCCCGCCGACGCCGGCATAGTTGAGTTCATTGACCACCACCGCCAGGTGCGCCGGAGTGCCGCCGGAGCCACCGTACTCGACTGGCACGTCCGGCAGGATCATGCCCATCTCGCCGCAGGCGCGCCAGGCGGCTCGGTCGGACTGGTGATGCTCGCGCCACTTGTCTTCCTCCGGGGCCAGGGTCTGGGTGACGAAACGACGGACGCTGTCGGCGAAAGGCGCGACCTCTTCGTCCAGCCAGGGGGAGTGATAGTTTTCCAACATGGCGATACCTCGGATTCTTCTTGTCATCGTGACTCGTCGCCCGCGCTCGACCGGCCGCGGGCGACGAGTGGGTCAACCTCAGAGGGTGCCGTTGCCGCCGCCGCAGACGAGAGTCTGGCCGGAGACGTAATCCGACTCCGGCAGGCAGAGCATCACCACCGAACCGGCTGCTTCCTTCGGAGTACCCGGACGGCCCAGCGGGATGGTCATGCTGGCGGCGTCGATCAGCGACTGCTGCACGCCGACCTTGATCTCGCGGCCCTCGATGTTCACGGTCTTGCTGGCCTCGCCGGCCAGCGCCTCGGTCAGGCGGGTCTGGATGAAGCCGAAGGCCACGGCGTTGACGCAGACCTTCATGCGACCCCATTCACGCGACAAGGTCTTGGTCATGCCCAGGATGCCGGCCTTGGCCGAGGAGTAGTTGGTCTGCCCGGCGTTACCACCGGCGGCGACGGAGGAGATATTGACCACCTTGCGGATCACTTCCTTGCCTTCGGCTTTCTCCGCTTTGGCTGCGGCACTGATCACCGGCTGGGCGGCACGGAGGATGCGGAACGGCGCGGTCAGGTGGCAGTCGATGATCGCGTACCACTGCTCGTCGGTCATCTTCTGGATGACGTTGTCCCAGGTGTAGCCGGCATTGTTGACGATGATGTCGATGCCGCCGTAGTTGTCCACTGCGGTCTTGACGAAGCGGTCGGCGAAGTCGACGGCAGTGACGCTACCCACGCAGGCCACGGCCTCGCCGCCGGCGGCACGGATTTCCGCGACCACTTCCTCGGCGGGAGCGGCATCGAGATCGTTGACCACAACACGGGCGCCGTAGGCGGCGAGTTGTACGGCGACCTCACGACCAATGCCACGACCGGAGCCGGTGATCAGGGCGACTTTACCTTCGAGCTTGTTCATCTAGCGATTTCCTATTCAGGCAGGTTGAGCAAAAGGGTTCAGGCCAGGGCGACCACGGCTTCGCCGGCGATCTTCTCTTCGCCGTACTGGTTGCCGCAGCGGATCGCCAGGCGCACACGCTTCTCACCATCGGCCTCGAATTTCTCGATGATCTGGCCGGTGCAGGTGGGGATGTGGCCGAGCTGGGTGATGCCGGTGAAGCGCATCGACAGGCTGCGGATCTGCTGCTGCGGCACCCAGCTGGTGAGCAGGCGGCCGAGGTAGGCGGCCGACAGCATGCCGTGGGCGAAGACGTCGGGCATGCGCGCCTTGCGGGCGAAGTCGATGTCGATATGGATCGGGTTGTGGTCGCCGGAAGCGCCGCAGTACAGGGCCAGGGTGGTGCGGTTGACCGGCTGCAGCTTCAGCAGCGGGATTTCATCGCCAACCTGGATATCGGAATACTGGACATGGGTCATGAAGGGCTCCTCAGCGCTGGACCAGCGAGCAACGGATGTCGGCGATGTGCTCGCCGTCCTGGTTGGTGACGCGGATCTCGTTGACCACGAACTGCAGGCGGCCGCCGGCCTTTTCGTAGACATCGACAACCTTGCTGTCGAAGGTCAGCTGGTCACCGGCCACGGCGGGCTTGTGGTACACGAAGGACTGCTCGGCGTGGAGGATGCGGCCGAGGTCGAACTCGTAGAGTTTCAGCTGCGCCTCGATGTCGCGCCCTTCTCCGCCCAGACACATGAGGAAGGTCGGCGGTACCGGCAGCGACTTGTAGCCAGCGGCCTTGGCCGCGGCTTCGTCGGTGTAGACCGGGTCGGTTTCGCCAATGGCCTTGGCGAAGAAACGCAGGCGGCCTTTTTCCACGTCGGCGTGGGTCACGCCGAGGGAGTGACCGATCAGGCTTTTGTCTGCCATTTCACTATCTCCTTTCAAGTTTCAGGGAGCGTGCCCTTCCAGGCACGCGCGAGGAATTCAGCCGCGGCCGTACAGGGTGACGACGCAGGCGCCGCCGAGGCCGAGGTTGTGCTGCAGAGCCAGGTTCACGCCTTCCACCTGGCGGGCTTCGGCGCTGCCACGCAGCTGGTGGGTCAGCTCGTAGCACTGTGCAAGGCCGGTAGCGCCCAGCGGATGGCCCTTGGAGAGCAGGCCGCCGGACGGGTTGGTCACCACCTGGCCGCCGTAGGTGTTGTCGCCGTCGAGGATGAAGCGTTCGGCGCCGCCGACATCGCAGAAGCCCAGGGACTCATAGGTCAGCAGCTCGTTGTGGGCGAAGCAGTCGTGCATCTCGGCCACGCGGATGTCCATGGGGTCGACGCCAGCCTGCTCATACACCTGCTTCGCGGCGCGCTGGGCCATGTCGAAGCCGACTACCTCGATCATCGAGCGCGACTCAAAGACCTTCGGCGAATCGGTGGTCAGGGCCTGGGCCAGGATCACTACGTCGGTGCGCAGGCCATGTTTCTTGGCGAAGGCTTCGCTGCAGATGATTGCGGCGGCGGCGCCGCAGGTCGGCGGGCAGGCCATCAGGCGGGTCATCACGCCCGGCCAGATCACCTGGTCGTTCATGACGTCCTCGGTGGTGACGACCTTGCGGAACATGGCCAGCGGGTTGTTCGCGGCATGGCGGCTGGCCTTGGCGCGAATCGCGGCGAACGTGCTCATCTGCGTGCCGTATTTCTGCATGTGCTCGCGCCCGGCACCGCCGAACATGTGCAGGGCCATCGGCATTCCGGCGACATCGCCGGCCAGCTCGTTGGTCAGCTCCACGCTGCGGGCCATGGCGGCCGGACGGTCATCCCAGTGGCTTTTCAGCGCGCCGGGTTGCATCTGCTCGAAGCCCAGGGCCAGGGCGCATTCCACGGCGCCGCTTTGCACTGCCTGGCGGGCCAGGAACAGCGCACTGGAGCCGGTGGAGCAGTTGTTGTTGACGTTGACCACTGGGATGCCGGACAGGCCTACCTCGTAAAGCGCAGCCTGGCCGCAGGTAGAGTCGCCGTACACGTAGCCGACGTAGGCCTGTTGCACCAGGTCGTAGCTCAGCCCGGCGTCCTTGAGCGCCAGGCGCACGGCCTGGGAGCCCATTTCGATATAGGTGCCACTGGCCCCCGGCTTGACGAAGGGGATCATGCCGACACCGGCTACATAGGGTTTCTGCGACATCTGAAGTGCTCCGATTGCTTTGACGGGTTTGCTGCCGGCGGATCAGCGCCGCCGGCAGCCGTTGGATCAGCGGATACCGGCGTTGCGCAGGGCGGCCGGGGTGAAGTCGTTGCTGTTGCAGGTCTGGCCGTAGGTGATGCCGCGCTTGGCTTCGTTGATCATGCCCAGGGCGGAATAGCGGCCAGCGATCAGGTCGTACACGGTCTGTACCGGGTAGAAGCTGGCACCGGTGCGGTAATCGAGTGCCTGGTAGCCTTCGGCGACGCGCCAGAGCTGGCCGCGACCGTCGTAGTGGTCGACTTCCACCAGGGTCCAGGTGTCCTCGTCGAAATACATGTGGCGCTTGGCGTAGATGTGCCGCTGGCCAGGCTTCAGGGTGCCCTCCACTTCCCACACACGGTGCAGTTCGTAGCGGGTCAGGTCCTGGTTGATATGGCCGGGCTGGATGATCTGGTCGTATTTCAGCTTCGGCGACCAGAGCTCGTAGTTGTTGTACGGGATGTACATCTCTTTCTTGCCGATCAGCTTCCAGTCGTAGCGATCCGGCGCGCCGTTGAACATGTCGGAGTTGTCCGCGGTACGCATGCCGTCCGCCGCGGTGCCCGGACCGTCATAGGCGATCTGCGGAGCGCGGCGCACGCGACGCTGGCCGGCGCTGTAGACCCAGGCCATGCGCGAGTCCTTGACCTGGTCGTAGGGCTCGTGGACGAGCGACACCGTCCCGGCCATACGCGAGGGAGAAAGAACGGTCTGCTTCGCGTAATAGAAGACACCGGAGTCTTTCACCTTGTCGGCGTCGGTCATCAGCCACGGGTAGCCGATCTGCTCTTCGATCTCCACCGGGATGTAGCTGCCGTTGACCTGCGGCGACACCTGAACGATGACGCGGTCGAGATTGCCACCGCGGTAGCGCGTCCAGTGGTTCCACAGCACTTCGACGCCGTTCTTGGGAATCGGGAAGGCGAAGTAGTGGGTCTGATCGAGGCCCGACAGGCTGTTGCCGTCATTGGTGGTTTGCGCATGCAGGGCGTTCTGCTTGGCCGCGTCGTAGATTTCCTGCGGCGCCGCCCCGCTGCGCCGCGTCGCGTAGACGGGAATGCGGTAGCTGTCCGGATAGCGCTTGAACATCGCCAGTTGCCCGGCACTGAGCTTGTTCGCGTACTGCTCGGCGTTCTTTGCGGTGATCACGAACAGCGGCTTGTCGGCAGCATAGGGGTTGGCGACGAAGCCATTGCTGTCCACCGCAGCGGCGTCGGGTTTCAGCCCACCGGTCCAGGCCGGAATGCTGCCATCGGCGTTGCCGGCCTTCTCTGCGCCCAGGGGAGTCAGGCTGCCGCCCAGTTGCGCGGCTTCCTCCGGCGAAACGGCGGCCATCACGGCGCTGGCCAGCAGCGATAGCGCGAGGGCACCGGTACGCATCATGCTTATTGTTTTCATGCGGGTTCTCTGCCGTTGCTTGTCAGAAGTTCACGCCGACGCTGAGAGCGACGTAGTCGCGGTCGGTCATGGTGTTGAAGTCGCCACCGAAGTAATCGGTGTAACTGATGCTGGCGGTGTAGGTGCTCTGGTAGTCGGCATCCAGGCCGAGGCTGACGGCCTTGGTTCCTTCCTCGAAGGTGGGACCGTAGCCGTGCACGTCGTGGGACCAGGCAAGATTCGGCGAAAGGTTGATGCCGGCGAACACGTTCGGGTAATCCAGCTTGGCGCGAGCGCGGTAGCCCCAGGAACTGCTGGTATAGAAACCGTCGCTGTTGCACTCCTGCTGCGAGTTACTCGGCCGTGTGCCGCCCTGGCCGTCCGGAAGCGGGCTGCCCAGGCACTGGGCGTTGGCAATCCCCGGATACTCGCCGGGACCGAATACCGGGTTGCGACCGAAACGCACCTCGCTGCCATCGCGGGAGCCCAAGCCGTTGATGCGGTTGTAGCCGACCTCACCGACCAGCGTCAGGCGGTCGGCCCCCATCACCTGATCGAAGAAGCGCGTGGCGCTGGCCTGCACCTGCAGCACCGGCATGCGCTTGTAGCCATCCACCGCCACGCCCGAGCCCGGGTAGCCGATGGGCGAGACGGGGCGCCCCGCCACCATCTGGTTCGCCGCGGCGGTCTGCACGTCGGTGGTATTGATCTGCAGCGGCATGTTCGGCCGGAAGCTGATCTCGCCACCAATCGAGGTGACGCCGGCGGTGGTCTGGAAACTCAACCCATACAGGCGGATGTCTTCGGGGTAATCGATGAAGTAGTTGGCAGTACGCACCCGGGTGAAGGAATCGCCGGCCGGGCGGGTGGTGCCCGTGGCGCTGATGAACGGGCTGCGGCTGTGGTAGTTCATCGCGTAGGCCGCGAACTCGGTGTCGTTCAAGCTCGGCACGAACCAGCGCAGGGCCACCCCGTACTGACCACTGTCGCGGGCATCATTGTCCTTGCCGCGCGGCAGATAGACATCGTCACGAGCGGCCGCCAGCGAAGCCAGCGACAACGAGGTATTGGCCGCCTGGCCGGGCGCCAGGTCGTAGATCGCTGACACAGTGCGGTCGTCGCAACCCTGGGCCACCGAATCCACCGAGAAGAAGGTGCCGCAGTTATCCACCACGGTCTTGTCCCACTCCAGTTGGTAGAAACCCTCGGCGGTGAAGTTTTCTCCCAGTCCCTGGGACAAGTAGAAAAGATTCACCGGCACCAGCGCTTCTTTCACTTCGGCGCCCGGGCGACGTAACGCGGCGACGTCCACCGGGTTGATCGAGCTGATGCCGTTCTGGATGAAGGTGCTTTCGCCCCAGTTCACCACTTGCTTGCCCAGGCGCACGTTGCCCGGCAGATCGCCGAGTGTGTAGTTGTGATAGACGAAGGCGTCGAGGAACTGCCCGCCGGAGGCGCGAGCGGCCTGGTCGCGGCCGCTGTCATCGATGTCGTAGAAGTGCTGGTGGCCATCCTTCTGCTCGAAGTCGTACCAGTACTTGCCGCGCAGGAACAGGCCGCTGTCACCGTACTTCAGCTCCAGGTCATGCAGGCCCTTGAAGATGGTCGAGAATGCTTCGCCGCTCTTGAAGTTCAGCCGGCCATCGTCGATCACCCGCGCCGCGCCTTTGCCTTGCACACCCTGGGTGTTGAAGTTGGAGATGAAGTTGGGATTGGCGCCGGTGGCCGACCAACTGGAGCCGAAACTCAGGGAAGAGTCGAAGCGCGCTTCGATCTCGCCGATGTTGAAGGTGACGGCGCCTACCTGGGAACTGATCCCCAGGGTCACCGCCGCGGCCAGCAGTTGAGGTTGGAATCTCCCGCTCATTGTTGTTCTTGTCATGCGGCTCTCCGGGTTGGGATGTGATGGAGGCCCCATGCTAGGAAGCGCATCCACCGTCCTGAATTGCCGCTTCAGAGGATTTTCGATCACCCGAAAGGGTGATTTCCCCATTCGCCCTGCTACCCGAGGTGACAGACAGTCCGCGCGGAGTTGCCCGCAAATGCCTGAAAGGCCGGCACCGGGCGCGTGCCGGGCGAACTTGGCCGCGGTAACAAATGCCCGACGAAACGCCTAGGGCACCGGCGCCGCGCTGACTGCTCAAGCGAATATCCCCGCCCAATCACCCGAAAAAGGTATTCGCCTGGCGCCTGGGCTCCTCGACAATCAGCGCTACCCAGACCCTTGGCCGCGCGCCCCGAGGCGCCCGGGCCGCCCCGTGGAGATCCCGATGTCGCCTCAGCCGGTCACCGCCCTGCCCCGCCCTCGTCTGCAAGCCTTGCTGCTGCGACGCGACTACCGCCTGCGCCTGCTCTGTGCGCCGGCCGGTTACGGCAAGAGCGCACTGCTGCGCGATTGCTTCGAGCAACCGGCAGCGCAACGGCCCAAGGTGGTGTTGAACATGGCGGGCGGCGACTGGTCACTGCGCAGATTCGCCGTCACCCTCGCTGCCCTGCTCGGCCTGGCGCCCGTGGAGGCAGCCGAGACCGCGCTGCTGCAGCATCTGCAGAACCTCGATGCCCCGTTGAACCTGGTGCTGGACGATTACCCGGAGAAGCCAGACGCAGACCTCGACGCGTGGCTCGACAGGTTGCTCTGCCATTGCGCAGCCCCCGTCCGACTCTGGGTCAGTTGCCGGCAGCGGCCGAACTGGAACCTGCCGCGGCTGTTCCTCGAAGATCAATTGCTGGAGCTGGGCGCTACCGCGCTGGCCTTCAGTCGCGAGGAGTTCGACAGCCTGGCCAGTTGGCTCCACAGCGAACCAGGAACCGCCGAGCAGGCCGAAATCTGGCGCCAGACCCAGGGCTGGTGCGCCGGGGCGCGGCTCTTGCTGGGCATGCCGCAGACGGGTAGCCAACAGGCGCACCTGGGCGACTATCTGCGGCGCGAACTGCTCGCTCGCCTGACGCTACAGGAACGCGAGCTGCTCGCCCGCCTCGCCTATCTTCCGCGCTTCTCACTGAGCCTTTGCGCTCAACTCTGGGACGCGCCGGAGAGCCATGCCGCAATCCAGCGTCTGCTGCACAGTGGCGCGTTCTTCCACGATGTGGATGCCGACGGGCATTGGCAACGCCTGCTGCCTGCCGTGGCGCGGGCACTACAGGGCGAAGTGGCGGACAGCGAGCTGCAAGGCCTGCGCCTGCGTGCCTGTGGCGCTCTGGCCGCACAGGGCTTCATCGAGGATGCCATCGGACTGGCGCTCGACGCAGACCAGCCCGAGGTAGCGGCCAACTACCTGGACCGTCTCAGTCCCAACTGGCTGCTCGCCGCCGACAACCTCCACAGCATGCGCGGTTGGTGCAAGCGCCTGCCGGACTGGTTGCTGCACAGCACGCCGGGGCTGATCTTTCTCAACACCAGCGCCTTGCTGATCAACTACAACCTCGACCAGGCACAAGGCTGCCTGGCCCAGCTGGGGGCCTTCCTGCCGCAGCCCGAGGCCAGCGCCAATCGTCACCTGCTGGCGGTCTGGCAGGCGTTGCAGGGCACGCTGCTGGGGGCTCAGGGCCACGCCGAACAGGCCCGGGAGTACTGCCAGACTGCCCTGGAATACCTGGGCGAAGATGATTGGCAGGTGTCCTACATGTGCCATTCGACCCTGGCGCGGCTGGCCATGGCCAACGGTGACCCGGGCCTGGCCAGACAGCTTCTGCTCGGTGCCGTGGAGCAGGCGCGACGCCAGGAATGCCTGGCCAGCGAAGTGCTGATCAACAGCGAGCGCATCGCCCACATGATTCTCACCGGGGAGCTCGAGCTCGCCCAGGCCTTGCTGCAGGAGAGCCTGCAATTGCTGCGCGAAGACGGCTACCGCCACCGCATGCAGCTCGGTCGCCTGCTGGTCATGCAAGGCAAGCTGCAGTTGCAACGGGGTGAACTCGGCGCCTGCGAGCAAAGCCTCAACGCTGCGCTGGAACAGACTCGCGAGCAGATCGGCCCAGGGCAGATGCACAGCCTGCTGGGCTTGTCCGAGGTGGCTGCGCAACGTGGTGATTACGCTTTGGCGTTCCGTCACCTGCAGGATGCCGAGCGACGCATGCAAAGGTTGAACGTCAACGAATACGGCTATCGTGGCGTACTGCACCTGCAATCGCTGGCGATCCTGGTGCAACAGCGCAACTGGGAACAGGCCCTGCCGATGGCGCGGCAACTGGAAGACTACCTGCGCGGACCGACCGCGCGCCTGGCAGCCCTGCAGTCTCCCTCTTTCCTGCCTCGCAGCCAGTTGCTGCTGGCCCAGGCCGAGCAAGGTGTCGGCCGCCTGGTGGATGCCGAGAAACGCCTACGTACCCTGCACCGTGAGTGCCAGCGCCTGAACTTCCATGGCTTGCTGCGCAAGACCGAGCGCCTGCTTGAACGCCTGGCCCAATCGGCATGCCAGCCTCCCTGTGCCGCCGGTGGTGAACCGTTGCCCAGCCAGTCCTTCAATCTGCTGCTGGGCACACCACGGGCAGGCGCGCTGCAAGCCCCCAAGCACTCGCCACTGCCCGGTGCCCGGCGCGACGACAAAGCACTCACGCTGCGCGAGGTCTCGGTGCTGGAGTTGCTCGCCGAGGGCTTGTCCAACCAGGAGATCAGTGAGCGCCTTTACATTTCACCGAACACCGTCAAGACCCACACCAAACACATCAACCATAAACTCGGGGTCAGTCGCCGCACCCAGGCGATCGTCCGAGCGCGCGCCATCGGCGTGCTGGCCTGAACTCAGGCAATCAGCCCGCGAGCCCTGGCAATGGCCGCTGCCTCGGTGCGGCCGTGGGCGCCAAGCTTGGCGTTGATGTTGCGCAGGTGGGTCTTCACCGTGTGCTCGGACAGCGCCATGCCTTCGGCTATCTCGCGGATCGGTAACCCCCTTGCCGACCAGCGCAGCACTTCCAGCTCGCGGGCGCTGAGCTGCTCTTGCGGTTCGACGGCGGCCACCTCTCCCTGCTCGGCAAAATGTTTCAGCAACTCGGCGAGAAACCCGGGGGCGATGCCCAGGGCACTGGCGCGTGGTTGATATTTCAGCGCCCAGCGTTGCAGCAAGGCGGCCATTGTCGGGCCCTCGTCGAGGAAGCTGCGTAACAGGCGTTCGTCTGCCGCAAAATGCAGCGCCCGCGTCAGTTGGGCGAAAGCCTCGTCACCGCGACCCAGGCCGTCCGCCGCCAGGGCCAGTAGCTGGCGCAGCTTCAATGCACGACGCCGGTGACGGTACTTCTCGGCTTCATCAAGGGCGGCCTTCAGGCTTTCGCAGGCGGCGGAGAACTGCCCTTGGGCGATGCGCAGGCGCAAGCGCGCGATAGCGGGCGTGCTGTCATCGCTGCCAAGGAAGATCACGCCGCGGCGCTCCCAGCCGGCGTGCCGCTCGGCCTGCTGCACGGCCTGGGTCGCCGCGTCCAGGCGCCCCTCGAGCGTCGCCAGCCGCGCACGCTCCACCCAGACGGCGGAGAGAATCCGCGGCGAGCCGGTTTCCCGTCCCAGGCGTTCCAGTTCCGCGAGGTATTTGCTCCACTCCTGGCGCTCGCCCCGCAGGGCCGCCAGGCGTGCGAGCAGGATGCAGGCGAGGATGAGGACATCCAGCGGGCCGCTGTCCATGGCGAACGAAAGGTTTTCACCCAGTAGCCGCTGGGCCTCTTCTACGTCGTTGCGCTCGTAGAGCACCAGCGCGTACAGCAACTCCAGTGGGACCTTGGCGGCGAACACCCGCGCGTCCGAGGAAAATCGTTGCTGGCGGAAGCCTTCCAGCCGCGCGGCCGCGCTGCCGAAACGACCATTGAGCAGGTCGATGATGCTTTCCGCATTCACCGCTACCGTGCTCATCGCTCCAGGCTGTCGGGCCGAATCGGCATGCCGGCTGGCGGAAAGCAGCGCCCGCGCCTCGTCGTAATGGCCACAGGAAAGCAGGCTGTAGGCAAGGGTGTTGGCCACGGCAAGCGAGGCGAAACTGCCGTCGCGGGGCAAGCGGCCAAGCAATGCGCGGCCCACCTGGCAGGCGTCCTCGACCTGGTCGAGCACCGCCAGCATGATCAGCCGCAGTGCCTCGCCGTCGAGCTCGCCGTCGCGACGCTCGACCACTTGGCGCGTTTCGGCATAGCGTCGATTGAACAGCGCCGCCCACCCATAGGCAAAGGCCAGGCCGTGGCGTTCGCGCACTTCCGCTGGCAACTGCTCAAGCCAACGCAGCATGCGTCGCGTGCGGCCAGCCTCGAACAGTCCCTGCAAGTGCTCGGCAATCCGCCCGGCTGCCAGTTCGGCATCACCGGCCAACAACAACTGGTCGATGCCCTGGGCTGGCTGGCCGTGGGCGAAGTACCACTCGGCGGCGCGTTGGCGCAGCGCCTGCACCTCCTCCGGGGCCTGGCGGGTAAAGGTGGCGCAGAGGTGGCGGGCGAACAGGCGGTGGTAGCGGAACCACACGCCCTGATTGTCGCGCGGGTAAATGAACAGGTGGCCGCGCACCAGGAAGTCGATGTGCTCCTGGCTGTCGTCACGGACGAACAACTCGTCGCAGAGAGGGGCACAGAAGCTGTCGAGCAGGCTGGTGCGAAGAATGAAGCTCCGCTGATCATCCGTCAGTCGCGCAACCACGGCTTCGGCCAGGTAGGCGGCCAGGTCGGCATCGACCTCGGCGAAAGAGTCGATGAATGCCTGCGGGTCCGGGCGTCCCTGTAATGACATCGCCGCCAATGCCAGGGCCACGCCCCAGCCCTCGGTGCATCGCTGCAAGGCGCCAACCTGGGCATCGTCCAGGCTCAGCCCGGACTGTTCGCGCAGAAAGCAGGCGGTCTCCTCCAGGCTGAAACGCAGGGCCCTGGGGGTCAGCTCCAGGAGCTGGCCGCGGGCGCGGATACGCGCAATTCCGATGTCCGGGGTGGTCTGCGAGGCAAGGATCAGTCGGCTGTCGGCCGGCAGCATGTCGAGCAATTGCTGGACAAAGCGCAAGAGAGCCGGCGCCTGCACTTCCTCGAACTCATCCAGAACGATGTCCAGCGGCCCGGGGTGCAGGGCGATGCGCTCCAGCAGCGCGTGGCTGGACAGCTCACCTTCGTCCAGCAGCGGCAGGGAGGCGTCCAGCTCGCCGAGCAGTCGTGCAAGATCGTTGTCCAGGGTGCCCATGTCCAGCCACAGCAATGCTCGACCGCAAGCCAGACGCTGCTCGCGATACTGGCGCAACAACGTGGTCTTGCCGAATCCCGCGGGGGCACGCACCAGCACCAGGCGGGCGTCCTCGGCCTCGAGCAGGCGCGCGAGCAGACCGCTGCGCGGCAGCACGTGGCCCTGGTCAGTGGCGCTAAGCAATGGAAGGAAATCAGGCACGACGACGGCTCCTGCGAAACACGCCGGCATCTTGCCACGCCCCCAGGCGCCTGGCACCGCACTCTCTCTGCACAGAGGCCGCCGGGGCAGAAAAACCGCCATAAATCATCCCTTCTAGGTAGGAACGGGCCGGCGGCGCTCCCTAGCATCCGTGGCTTGGCCGGCGCTGCCAGTGTTCGGGGCGCGCCTTCGAAGCGCATCGCAAAGAACAAGAGAGAACTCCATGGCAGGCCCCCTCGCAGGTGTGAAAGTTATCGAAATGAATGCCATCGGCCCCGCGCCGGTGGCCAGCATGATCCTCGCCGACCTGGGCGCCGATGTGATCCGCGTCGACCGACTGGCGGCCGGTTTCTTCGATGGCGACGGCAGCCAGCTCGGCCGTGGCCGCCGCAGCATCGCCATCGACCCGAAGAAACCCGGAGCGACAGATGTGCTGCTGCAATTGATCGATGGCGCCGACGTATTGATCGAGGGCTTCCGCCCGGGGGTCATGGAACGTCTGGGCCTGGGCCCGGAGCTGTGCCTGCAGCGCAACCCGAAGCTGGTCTACGGGCGCATGACCGGCTGGGGCCAGGACGGCCCGCTGGCTCCCACCGCAGGCCATGACCTGAACTACATTTCGCTGTCCGGCGTCCTGCACGCCATGGGGTACGCCGACCGCGCGCCCACGCCGCCTTTGCACATGGTCGGCGACATGGGCGGTGGCGCCATGTTTTTGGTCACCGGCGTCCTCGCTGCCCTGTTCGAGGCGCAGAAGTCGGGCCAGGGCCAGGTGGTCGACGCGGCCATCTGCGACGGCACGACCCTCCTCGCCAGCATGTACTACGAGCTGCGCCATCAGGGCGCCTGGAACCCTCAGCGGCAGAGCAACTTCCTCGACGGTTCGGCGCCCTTCTACGGCTGCTATGCCTGCGCCGATGGCAAGTTCGTCTCCATCGGCCCGATCGAGCCTCAGTTCTACCAATTGCTGCTGCAACTCTGCGAGATCGACGACCCGACCTTCGCCGCCCAGTGGGAACGAGCCGAGTGGCCGGTGTTGCGCGGCAAGCTGGAAGCCATGTTCCGCTCCCGCAGTCGTGACGAGTGGTGTCGTCTGCTGGAAGGCAGCGACGCCTGCTTCAGCCCGGTGCTGGATTTCAACGAGGCACCGCAACACCCCCACAACCAGGATCGCGGCCTGTTCTTCGAAAGCGATGGTGTGCTGATGCCCTCCCCCGCGCCACGCCTGAGCCGAACCCCGGCCGCGCCTGGCAAGGTCGTGAAGAACGGTTCGAACACCCTGGAAATCCTCGCCCAGTTGGGCCTGGATGACAGTGCTATCGCCACCCTTCGCAGCAACGGCGCCATCGCCTGAGGAAGCCCAACCCATGAGCATGAAATTCTCCGGCAAGGTGGCGTTGGTCACTGGCGCCGCCGGTGGCATCGGGCGCGCCACCGCCCTGGCGTTCGCCGGCAGTGGGCTGAACGTCGTGGTCAGCGATCTCGACCGCCAGGGCGGCGAAGAAACCGTCCTGCGCATCCGCGAGGCGGGCGGCGAAGCCTGCTTCATCAGCTGCGACGTCGCCCAGGAAGAGCAGGTCCGAGCCTTGCTTGGCGGTTGCGTCGCGGCCTACGGTCGGCTCGACTACGCAGTCAACAACGCTGGCATCGAGGGCCGCAAAGCGCGAGTGGCGGAATGCGATGCCACGCATTACCAGACGATCATGGGCGTCAACGTCGCCGGCGTACTGCTCTGCATGAAGCATCAGTTGCCATTGCTGTTGGCCCAGGGCGGCGGCGCCATCGTCAATACCGCCTCCATCGCCGGCCTGATCGGCGCGGCGCGGATGAGTATCTACAGCGCCTCCAAGCACGCGGTCATCGGCCTGACCCGAAGCACTGCGCTGGAGTACGGACGCAGAAACATTCGGGTCAACGCGGTGTGCCCGGGCATGATCGACACCGACATGCTCGACCGCATCCTCGCCAGCGAATCCGCGCACCGCGACCAGGCCCTGGCGGCCCACCCCATGGGCCGCGCCGGGCGCCCGGAGGAAATCGCCGAAGCCATCCTCTTCCTTTGCAGCGACAACGCCAGCTACATCAATGGTCACGCACTCACGGTCGACGGCGGCTCCACCGCACAGTGAGCCCGCTTTAGCCTGGCGGGGCACTTCGGCCCCGAAGGCTAGTACCTGGACGGCGTCGTGCAGTTCAACCGCTTCGACCTTAAGGCCCGCGCCAACGACGCCGGCTCGCTGAAAACCCGTGGCCATGGCGTTATCGCATCGCTGGAAGCCGGCTAGGGCAGCAATCGGCTGTGGATTTAACCGGTGACCAGCATCATCGCCTGGGCAATACCTGTGGTTAGCCACATGGTGTCACGCGGCGCACCGTTCTTATTCAGCCGGCCGAGCCAGGCGGTAGCGCTTTTACCGCGCCCGGAGAGCATGACCTCCTCGGAGCTCAGCGCTACCCATGCGATGAGGGCGCCTGCTGCGCCCGCGCCTGGATATCCTGCAGAGACTCATCATCATGCACGGCCACACGCGAGTCCCCTCCGACTTTGCGGTGTTACGTAAAGCTCGCCGCCTTCGATCAGCGACAGACCTGAAGTGGGCTTTAGTCTCCCAGTCAACGCTGGAGCAGGAGTAGTACCAACGATCCCACTCCTGATCAAAGTGGTTGTAGCAAGAAAATTTTTTATGCTCTCTGGCTGAAAAAGCCGCTCTTTTAGTAGTATCGAAACCCGCCTGGCATCTGAAATCTTGTAAAGTTTGACAGCTCGTCAATAACTCTTAGAGAGCTCTCCGCAAAAAATAGGCTCTTGTCGAAGAGGAGCTTTCTAAATACGATTTGCGGGAATCAATCATTGACGGAGACGCCTATGAGTGAAACCCCAGAACTGCGCCTCAGCGTGATGCCCGGCGTGGATGTTTGCTGCCGCACGGAAGCGGGTGCTTCCTATGTTTTTGATCTGATTAAGATCCTAGATGCACCTATTCGGCAGTTCCAACGGATGCAGTCGGCTCCGCTCCTGAGAAAGTTTGCAAGTGATTTAATTGAGTGCCATATACGAGAAAACCTACCCAGCCCAAAACATGCAGCTCAGTTGCGTAGCAGAGTTTACAACTTGACAGAGCTGCTGACAGCGGCAGATCCCAATAGAAGCGTTAGTTCACTGAGTGGCGCCGATGTTACGATGCTGCGTACTAAACTGCATCAGCATCTGGAGCGTTACTCTGACGGGCAAGGCTCTACACTTGATCGCTATTACTCCTTATTTAACAGATTAGTGCGAGCAGCTAAGAAGGAAGGATACGTCTCAGAGGACTTGGTAGTCGAATCCTCCTACGAGCGCCCGACACTGGATGTGACGCCTCCATTTGGTCTTTCAGATCTGCAGAAGTTGTTTGACGGCTATATCTATCAAGTTAATGGCGACGAAGGTCTAAAACCGTCATGGGATCCGCAGTCGTTTAAGTTTTGGCTCGTCCCCCTCGGAGCGTTCTGCGGGCTTAGGCTCAACGAAATTTGCCAACTACAACTCAAAGATGTTCAGCCTGAAGAGGCAATGTGGATCATCCATGTAAACGACGATGGCAAACATCAAAGTATCAAAACGCCACATTCGCGCCGAAAAATCCCGATTTCACAGTTGCTGATCGATATGGGATTTCTAGAGTTTGTGGAGGAAAGGCGGATCGAATGCGAAGGGAAAGAGACAAGCCAGTTGTTTCCGGAATTATCGTTTAATGAGATGCATCTCTTCTCTCGTCAGGCCAGTCGATTCCTGATGGGGTATGACCGCGTAGCTGGTTACCTGGATCGCAGTTGTGGGGTCGCGACCAGCGAGGGGGGATGGGGCGCACGCAGCCTTCGCCGCACGTTTGCTGAGCAGTTGCGGCAACGGGGCGTTTCGGCTGAGATCATTGCGGATTTACTGGGGCATGCAGACCCTACAGGTTTGGAGGTCACCCGGCCCCACTATGCGGGTAAAACGCTGCTGGCCGCGAGAAAAGAAGTTCTCGAACTTCATCTGAACTACGGACTGGCACTGACTCATGTGCGCTGGTGCAACTATCGTGAATTTCGCAGAAGGGTAGGCAAGCGAAAAACCAGGGGCACTAATCGCTCTCGCTGACCTAACACCACACGCGCAGGATGCGCGATCCTTAGTCTCTCTCACCAAGCTCTGTGCCTTTCTCAGAATTCCTTCTCTAAAGCACCATCGCCATCCTAGGCGATATTACCCAATCTCTCTTATCCTTCAAATTTATCATTGCTTCGCGTTGAGCGAGGCTTATGGCCGATTTCATCTTTTTCGACTCTATACGCCTCAGCTAATAGCCCCATAATTTCATCGCTGGTTGGCGTGAAGTTTGTAACAGCAAGCCCGGTCAGCGCGCACGCCAACCATAACTTTGTCAATGCCTTCCTGTCTGAGGCACGAATTTCGACGCTGCTCCAGCCCTTATTCCTGGCAAGCTCGGCCATGGCTAAATATATGGTTTGATTCTGCCGACTGTTTGTAACGATCCTGTCTCCTCGATCTGAAAAAGCTGGCTTTGTGCAGCGCTTTTGATTTCGCCAATAGTAGTCCCTAGTAGCGTCGCTAGAGCTTTCACATCTAAACCGTCTAAGAGCGTTTGACCAGTTCTTATCAGGAGGCCCCAGCTTGCGGATTTTACCTTCAGCTTCTCCTGGAGCTGTTATGTTGGACTGTTTCATTTCGAGTTTTGACTCTGTCGGCTTTAGTCTTTCTAATTCGTCGACGATGTCTCGATGCTGGGCCTCGTCAAAATTCAATCTTCTACTCAACTTGCTCCATGACCAGTCTCGATTGAGTTGACTACCTTTAAAAATAGGCCCCTTCGACATTTGGAATGAGATACCGGAAACTCGCCCACTTTGTGAGCGCGTTAGAATTATCGACAAACCGATCTTTCGGCATATCTGAATGAATCCTCGAAACTCAATATTGCCTAGCCCTAGTATCCTGCCTAGATGAAATTTCACCTTTCTTTTTTCGCTTTGATCACCAGTCCGCTTTTCCATTTGAATAGAACCATGATCAAGTGCGATGTCGGCCACCACTTCACCACGAGATATCCGATTGGGTGTACGGTAAAGTTTGTACTTAATTTCTAGTTTCTCTGCTGCGCTCTCCCACAGGCGATAGTCATGACGCGGGTTCCATATTTTCCCGTTTCCGCAAACGGTGGAGAACAACACATGGACGTGTAGATGCTGGGTGTCACCATGAACCACATAGAGCGCGAGTCGTTCACCTGGGGCAACATCGCCAACCAACTCCCTCGCAATTTCGACAGCTCGTGACGGGTCGACTGGATCCCTAGGAAAAGCTTTGCAGCCAGGGTAAAAACTAACGGTTACGCTCTGCGCAATCGATTTTGGCTCCTTTTTATTTGCCCTATGCTGCGTTGTCCATTTTCGAACTAGATCACTAAATGTTTTGGCATAAGCTGTTGCGGAGCTACTTGGATTCGGAGGGAGCGCATAGGTGGCCGCAGCCAGTAACACACGTTCACCATCAGGGAGTCGCTCGCCCTTATTGGAGAGCAAGTAATTTACAAGTCTCTGTGCGGAAATGATGTCAGCAACTTTTGAGGTTTCGACGATCATTGGAATGCCGCCCACAGAACCTCTAAGGAGTGCCAAATCCGAGCGAGGTCAGCGGACGTAATTGAGTCCCCGCGGTTGGCGTGCCTAGCCAGCTGATTCAGGTTGTTGCCGATTCTGGATAACTCTTGGACAAGACTCGCTGGAGCGTGACTTTCTCTTCTAACGATAATTTCTTTGCCCAACAAAACGCTGCGCAGATAGTCGGAAAGGCTCATCCCCTGCTCGGTAGCCAGGCGAATGAGCTCTCTTTTTTCCTCGTCCGAAACACGCACGTCGATTCTGAGACTTCTCATATATTTGCCTTTTTTATTATTCTTATTATACGGCTGAGAACGCAGTGATTGGCCGTCGAGCGTTTTGTCAGGACAAATGTACACACGTTAGTGGATGCGGTTTGTCCTGACAGAACCTTTGCTCGCCGGCCTTTTATTGTTAACAAAAAAGCAGGAACGAATCAACAGCCCTGTAATTGGCAAGATATTTAATTCTATTATGATTTATCAGATGGACCAACGCAGATTGAATCACAACGCTTCCATACCGCAGAGCGCTCATACTAAAAACTGAGACAATCGACTTGCCCTACCCGCCCTCTCGCAAACCATACGTGCAGCGCCGCACTATTGACCTTGCCCGCTGCAATAAACTTTTGCACGCGAAGTGGGGACTTCACCCTCCATAATCGGGTCATCGGCAAACTCACCATCTACCGTCTCGACCAAGAACGACGAGCCACCCTGCGAGGAAAAGACTGCCTCATAGATATTGAGAACCTTTTGGCACTCTTGCTTAATAGCTATGCCATCGTGCGAGCAGAAGAGAACATAAAGAGTATGCCGACTCCATACGGGATCGGCAGCCAGATTAACTGCATCCGCCAAAGACCTGATCAGATAGGTTCGCCAGAATACAGAGCGATCATCAATTGCTCGGAGTAAAAAGCTCCATCGAGACCCTTCTATCTCGACAATTCGATAGCAGGCCCGATTGACTCCTCGATTGAAAATCGCCCCTCGGATCTCCGCATCGTGATCGCGAAACTCCTCCAACACGCTAAAGCTCATGGTTCATCTCCTTCGGATTTACGACGAGACGCTCTTCTTGGTAGGCGTTCGTCTTGCAGCTGACGGCCGATGTCGTCTCCCTGAGCCCACAGATCAATGTCCCCTGCCAGCCCTAGGGCCTCTAGCACTCGTGCATAGCTCCCCAATGCAACACCTGGATCTCCGCGCTCAATTTTGTTGAGCGTCTCCCGAGAAATTCCCGCGTTGTCGGCGACAACCACCATGGAAAGGTCCCGTCTCAGGCGCGCTAGACGGATCCGCTCACCAAATCCCAGCAGCAGACGCTCCAGCATCGGGTACAGATTAGGACGCTCACGACCCATTGATTACTCCCATCAAAATGTGCATTTAATGACTATAGTATTTGGCATTCGACACTGCAAGCCCTACCACCAAGATCGTCACAGGAGAGCTAACCAATATGTCCCCTATCCCTTATCCGTCAGAGGTCGTCTCCGCATTGAGGCAATGGAAAGAGGAAGAGGCGCCTACCGCCTATCTCATCGACGTCGCCAGCGTCTTCGGTTATCTCGTCGGCACCGTATATGGTGATGTTCACAGCCGATTTATAGACGGGCGCCAAATAGCCACCTCTTTCGTAATTAGCATCGGGGTTGAGTTTGGCTATCTAGTTGCATATACCTTCTCCGGGAGTCGCTATGTGATTGTCACCCACCGACAAGAGCAAGCGACTTTATTTGAAACCTATCTGCGAAAATTGACCGGAAGCAACGACAAGTCAGCTCAATGAGTCTCTATAGCAATTACCCAAGTAAATTTTTCTGTAGGGAGACTGCTGATGAAACCTATCGAAGAAAATAACTCCGCAGCGACTACTAAAGTTAGTTGCTATGCTTGCTGCAGGACAGTAGACGCGGACGGGTGCGAGATGGAGTTTGGCTCACTTAGAGCCAACTGGGGAAGGAGTTCAACTCACGAGGGTGAGAGTTACGACTTAAGTCTTTGTGACGAGTGCTTTTTTCGAGTACTCGGAGATCTGCGTCTTCAGCGAGCGATTCAGATGAACATAGATGCCGATGAAAATTATCTGAACGCTTTTGATCGAGTTACGGGCACACCGGGTAGCGAGTAAAATGGCAATGAGCATTAATCGAGCTTGGAATGTAGAGCATGCTTTGACCTCAGCGAGACTCTCCGATGTCAGGCCTAGCGAGAAGTTCCTAGAGCTGGCTGATCAATATAAAATGGGTAACATTTCCGCTGCTGAACTGGTCCTAAAAATGAAAAAGCATCATGAGCATTCGATTAGATAGCAGGGACAATTATTCCCAGAATGACTCAACGGCATCCTGCATATAAAGCGTGACAGTGATCATGGATCGTTTAGCAAAGACGAACCAAGGTCATGGTTGGTAGCTTGCTCGTATCGTAAACAGGGCAACGTTGCACACGCACTTGATGACTGCGTTATCCGCTCCGACTCTGACATGGTCAGCTTTGGCTATGCGCCCCGCCCCAGTCATCCACTGCACGTCGCCAGGGCCGATGCGGCCGCCACCGCTGGAGTCGCGGTGTTCCAGTTCGCCGTCATAGACCAGGGTCACGGTCTCGAAGCCCCGGTGCGGGTGCTGGCCGACGCCACGGCGCACCGTGCTGGGGCCGAAAGCGTGGGGGCCGGCATGGTCGAGCAGCAGGAAGGGGCTGAGGTGCTCGCCCAGGCTGTCGTAGGAAAACAGCGTGCGAACCGGAAAACCGTCACCGACCCAGTGCGGCCGGGCGGCGCTGTAGATACCAAGAATCTGTTTCATGGGTGCCTCCTGTAGTGCATGGAGGTCACGATGCGGATGGAACAATTGCCTCGGTAGACGGCAAAAATTAGTATCAGTGTCCCATAGGAGGAACACTGAAATGGACGATCTCAACGACCTCTATTACTTCGCCCAGGTGGTCGAGTACGGCGGTTTCACCCCGGCCGGCCGCGCCCTGGACGAGCCCAAGTCGAAGCTCAGCCGGCGCATCGCCGCGCTGGAGGAGCGCCTGGGTGCCGGCCGCCTGCGTAACGCTACTCCCAGCAATCACCTGAAAGACTCCGGCACCGTGGGGAGGAGCCAGCCATATGCCATGCAGCAGCTAGACTTGCTACGAGAGGATTCTTTGTTCGTATGCACTCAAATGGCTGGAATGAATCTGGATCGGGTATCTTTTCCGCCAAGTTTCATCCGTTTAGGGAAACATCCCCCGCAACTGCGGCCACCAAAACTGCTGGCCAACATCTCAACGAAATCAAAAAGCAGAAAGAGAAAATAACAACCCTATAAAAACATCATCTCGATATCGACATATACTCAGCAGACCACTCATCCGAATAATCCAAATCCATCTTAAAAACCCTGAAGATATCCCCAGACGGTGTATACTTTGATTCCCCTGCCGTGTTTAGCGGCTCCGTCTTGATGCATGACGCCCATCTCCTCGGCCACTTCACTCTGCAGCCATTTCCGTGGAGATCATCATGGCTATTCGTCAGAATGGAACCGTAAAATGGTTCAACGCAGTAAAAGGTTTTGGCTTCATCACACCCGAGATAGGGCCGGACATATTCGTCCATTTCCGAGAAATCGACACTCCAGGCTTCAAGTCACTAGATGAAGGCCAGCGCGTGAGCTTCCTGGTGGGCGTTGGCCCTAAAGGTGATCAGGCCGAGCAGGTGAAAGTACTGTGAAATCCCCAGACCCCGCTACCTGCGGGGTCTCTCATTGGGTTCAAGCCATGCGACTCACAGGGAAATAGCGGGGATTCGACATGAAAGAAAAGCGATTTGGGCAAAGCCTTAATATTGCAAGCAGTTGCCTGACACAGGCGATAAATGATCTTGCGGCAGAAGAAGTCAGTTCTGAATCTTCCACGAACAGGGAAAGTCTCGCCAGAATCAGACAACAACTTGAATGTGTCGCCGTGATCATGGAATCACTCAAGCGGGCAAATGCCCAGCCAATCTCGAATATATTTCCAATCCACTGATTAGAAACCACCTAACTGGCTTCAATTTAACAAAAAGGCAGGGCACGGTCAGGCACAATCAATCATAATCTGAAATCTCCGACTGGCTCAGCTCCATAATAAGCAGGTATATCCCGCCCCATGTCGGATCCTGCATGTCCGGCCAATCATCCTTGTCGAACCCCGGTGCGCTGCTGAGGCGGTCCTGGTCGACGTCAAGCACGAAGTGCTTGTTCGCTATATCCCGCCTCCAGAGACGCCATGGAACTGAAAACAGTTTTTCTCCCATCCCCAGGAGTCCGCCGAACGACAGCCCGGCACAGGCAACTTACCTACTTTGCGAATACAGCATGATTTTCTTGAGGCCGCCAAAACCTTCGTCCTCGAAGTTGCAGATGTCACTCTCGATGAGCGTATCTGCGCTCAGCAATTAGGGGCCGAGACAGGAATGGTCATCGGCGGCTACGCCGTTATGGCCCTCGTACATACTGAAGGAATCGCCATCTTCAATGTTCATGGAAAATCCCTGAAAAGATGCGATGACTTGGTCTTACAAAGCGCCAGATCAGCATCTGCCGCCGCAAGCTCCAGACTGCGCGCCAGCGGAAGCCCGGTCTGTGCGATAGGGAACGTTGCACCACCGGTAAAGGCCTGAAACTGTATGCTCGAGTAGTCGCGATACGCCCCGTGAGGAGGCCGCCATGCGAGAAACTCCCTCCCCCGCGCAGAACCATTTACTGGCCGCACTCCCCCGAGAGGTTCAGGAGCGCCTCTTCCCCCATCTGGACCTGCAACGTCTGGAACTGGGCAAGGTGATCTACGAACCCGGTGATGCGATGCGTTACGTGTTCTTCCCCACCGACTCCATCGTTTCGCTTTTGTACGTGATGGAAAGTGGTGCATCGGCCGAGATATCCGTGGTCGGTAACGAGGGGCTGGTCGGTATAGCCGTCTTCATGGGCGGCGAGAGCACCCCCAGCCGCGCTATCGTGCAAAGCGCCGGCAGCGTTTACCGGCTCGCAGGGCAACGAATGAAGGACGAGTTCGGCCGCCACGGCGACATGCTCCAGTTGTTGCTCCGCTATACCCAGGCATTGATCACTCAGATGGCCCAGACGGCTGTCTGCAACCGCCATCACTCCATCGACCAGCAACTCTGCCGCTGGCTGCTGCTGTCCCTCGACCGCCTGCCCGGCAACCAGCTGATCATGACCCAGGAGCTCATCGCCAACATGCTCGGTGTGCGGCGAGAGGGCGTCACCGAAGCGGCCGGCAAACTGCAGAAGCAAGGTGTGATCGAGTACAGCCGGGGGCGGATCACCGTGCTGGACCGCCCGCGCCTGGAGGCATTGAGTTGCGAGTGCTACGCGGTGGTGAAGGCGGAAACCGACCGCTTGCTACCCTACGTTCCCCGTCGTCCAGGCCATACGGCGGGGTGACACGCGTTTACAGGAACAGCTCGAGGCGATGCTCGCCAACCGCCAGCGGCACCCGCACAGGGCTTTCGCCGCAGACCAGTGAACAGCCATTCAGAAGCGCGCGCTGGATGCCGCGGCAGTGCTTCCCGGCCGAGGTCAGGACGATGCTGTAATGGCAACCATCCACCGTTACGCTGGCGTCGAACCCCGGCCAGTCCAGCGGGATACACGGATCGATGACCAGACTTGCACCCTCGCGCCGGAGCCCCAGGATTCCCTCCACCCCCGCTCGGTACATCCAGCCAGCGGAGCCGGTATACCAGCTCCAGCCACCACGCCCGACATGGGGGGCAATGGAATAGACATCGGCGGCGACGACATAGGGTTCGATCCTGTAGCACTCAACCTCTGCCGCCGTGCGCGTGTGGTTGATCGGGTTGAGCAGGGAGAACAGCCTGGCCGCCTTGTCGCCCTGACCGAGACGGGCAAACGCCAGGATGCTCCACATCGCCGCATGACTGTATTGCCCGCCGTTCTCGCGCAGGCCCGGCGGGTAGCCTTTGATGTACCCGGGATCATGTGCTGATTGATCGAAGGGGGGAGTGAACAGCAAGGCCAACCCCTCATCCTGACGGATCAACCAGCGCTCCAGCGACGCCATGGCAGTGGCTGTACGCTCGGGATTCGCACCGCCGCAGAGCACTGCCCAGGACTGGGCAATGGAATCGATCCGGCATTCGTCGCTGGCCGCCGAACCGAGCCAGGTGCCGTCGTCGAAGGTCGCCCGGCGATACCACTGGCCGTCCCAACCATGCTCCTCCAAGGCCAGTTGCAGCGCCGCCGAATGTTTTCGCCAGCGCACGGACCGTACCTCATCCCGCCCCTCGGCCAGGGCAGCGAAGCGCTCCAGGGTATGCAACAGCAACCAGCCGAGCCACACACTTTCGCCCTGGCCGCCGACGCCCACACGGTTCATTCCGTCGTTCCAGTCTCCGCTCCCCATCAGTGGCAGGCCGTGGGCGCCGGTCATCTCCAGGCACCGGTCCAGGCCCCGAGCGCAGTGTTCGAACAGCGAGGCGCTCTCCTCCGCAAGCATCGGCTGGAAAAACGTATCGCTCTCGCCAGGATTCAGCTGTGGCCCTTCGAGGAAAGGCAGCATTTCGTCGAGCACCGCAAGGTCTGCGGATGACTCGATGTAGCTGGCACAGGCATAGGCCAACCAGACCCGGTCATCGGAGATTCGCGTGCGCACTCCCTGCCCCGTCTGTTCCAGCCACCAGTGCTGCACATCGCCCTCGACGAACTGGCGCCCGGCGGCCCGCAGCAGGTGGTGGCGGGTCAGCTCTGGGCAGGCGAACGACAACGCCAGAGCATCCTGCAACTGGTCACGGAAACCATAAGCACCGCTGGCCTGGTAGAACGCCGATCGGGAATGGATGCGGCACGACAGGGTCTGGTAGAGCAGCCAGCCATTGAGCATCAAGTCCATGGCGCGATCGGGCGTGCGGACCTGAACCGCGCCAAGCCGTTGTTCCCAATACCGGGTCACGTCGGCCAACACTGCATCGAGATCAAGACTGCGGTAACGCAGCACGAGTCGACTAACATCCTCGTTCGATCCGGCCTGCCCCAGCAACGCCAGCACTTCCACGGACTCGCCGACGCCCAGCTCGACGATGCATTGCAGGGCAGCGCAAGGATCGAAGCCAGCGCCGCTGGCGCCCGACAACGCCGTGGTGCCGAGCAGCGCCCGAGGAGCCGACAGGCTACCGGCAGGACCGATGAATTCGCTGCGATCGGCGGTCCAGCTGCTCTGCCGCCCGCCCAGGTCTGCGAAAGCCAGCAGCTCGGAATAAGCGATGCTCCATGGGTTACGTGCCAGTAGCGCGCCGCTGTCGACATCCACCCCCGTCAGGATGAAAGGGGCACAGGCTCCGCGCGCGGTACCCAGTATCCATTCCACGTAAGCTGTCACCGATAGCCGGCGCGGCCGGCCGGAGGTATTGCGCAGTGTCAGCCGCGATATCTTCAGCGGGTCTTCCAGCGGCACGTACTGCAGCAGCTGCGCCTCGATACCGTGGGCCGTGTGGCTGAACCGGCTGTAGCCGAAACCATGGGCGGCGCGGTACAAGCCTGCGTCGCGGATCGGCTGGGCGGTAACGCCCCAGACTGCCAGACTTTCTTCGTCGCGCAGGTAGAAAGCCTCACCTGCAGGATCGATGACCGGGTCGTTGGACCAGGGGCTAAGCTGATTGTCCCGACTGTTGCCGGCCCAGGTGTAGCCGCTGCCTTCCGCCGAGACCTGGAAGCCGAACGCTGGATTGGCGATCACATTGATCCACGGCGCCGGGGTCATGTGGCCATTGTTCAGAGCGATGTGGTACTCGCGCCCGCCCAGCGCGAAGCCGCCCAGGCCGTTGAAAAACTCCAGCGGCTCATCACTGCTCGCTCCCTCGGTCGCGGGCACCAGCGGCAAGGCCACCGGTGAGTGCAGGGCGGCAGACGGCCGCGGCTGGGCCAGCGGCAGGCGCTCCAGGTGGGCAGCGATGGAGCCGCGGCGCGCCAGCAGGTTGACCCGCGCCACGGCGTTCAGCAGTGCCCTTGCCTCCACGGTCATCAGGTCGGCACGCAAAGTGTACACGGCACCCCGTAAGGCCTCGCCCTCCCTGCGTTGACGCGAGGGGCTGCTGCGTACGGCCGTTTCGATAGCTGTCTGCAGATCCTGGACATAGGACGAGGCTCGTTCGTTGACGATCACTAGGTCGACGTCCAGGCCCTTCATCCGCCAGTACTCGCGAGCACGCAGGAGTTGCCGCAGCAGCGACAGATCGTCGACTTCGTCGATGCGCAACAGCACGATCGGTAAATCTCCGGAAATCGCCAGCGGCCAGAGCCCGGACTGGCGCCCCGCCCCGCGCCGGAGGGCTTCCTGCGGTGCCCGCCAGCGATAATCCGCATAGAGAATCGGCGCCGCCAGGCGCTGGAAATCGGCGGCCTCCTCCGCATCGATCCCCAGGTCGCGCAATTCCACCTGGGCCTGGGTCCAGGCTAGGGTCTTGGCGCGTTCGAAGGCGTTGCGTTCGTGATGCTTGTCGATCAGGTCAAGCAAGGCGTCCCGGGTACTGGCTACCAGTGTCCAGAATGCGACCCGTGCAACCTTGCCCGGCGCCACCCGCAGGCGCTGGCGAAGGGAGAAGATCGGATCGAGCACGCTGCCCTGGGAGTTGCCCAGGGCACGGTGGCTCAGAACTGCCTGCGCCTCCCGCAGGGTTCGGCCGCGGCCGAGGAAGCGAGCGCGGTCGGACTCATACTGCGTCTCGCCGATCACCTCGCCCTCGACCACTGCGAAATGGGCCGCCCATATCGATGGATCGTCCGGCGAGCGCAGGCGCCGCGTGGCGATCAGGGCGCCGAACTCGGCAAGGTATTCTGTCTGTACGAACATCCGCGAGAACACCGGATGCGCGGCATCGGCTGCCGGCGTTGCCAGCACCACTTCGGCATAGGAAGTCAGTTCGATTTCGCAGGCACGGCGACCATGATTGGTCAGCGACACCCGCCGCACCTCGCCGTCGTCCTCCCCGGACACCAGTACCTCCAGGTTGGTCAGCAGCGCGGCGTCGCGCTGGATGAACTCGGCGTGGTCCTCGTCGAACAGTACCTCGCCATTCTCCACCGGTTGTCCGCCAGGCTGCGCCGTGGTCGACCACAGTGCGCCGCTCTGCAGGTCGCGCAGGAAGATGAAACTGCCCCAGTCGTCGCAGGTAGCATCCTCGCGCCAGCGCGTCACTGCGATATCGCCCCAGCGGCTGTAGCCGCCACCGCTGGCAGTCAGCATCAATGCGTAGCGGCCGTTGGACAGCAGATGAGTGATCGGCGGCCCATCGAGCATTGCATCGACTCGGCGCAACGTGGACGCATCGGCAATGGTGTCACTGGGCGCTACCGTAATTTCCTCGGCGCGGGGATGCCCCTGCGCCACGTCGCGCGGGACGCGCTCCTGCAACAGCAGTTCGCTGGCCTGGATCATCGGCTCGCGATGCAGGCGGCAGCGCATGCGCCCGTGCTGCAGGGTATTGGCGATGGCGACGATGCTCATGCCCTGGTGGTGGGCCATGAAACTGCGGACGATGGCAGCGCTTTCCCCATCCTGCAGGCGTGAGCGGGTGAAGTCCAGAGCCTCGTAGAAGCCATAGCGGCCGAGCGCACCGACGGCCGTCAAGTGATCGAAATTGCGCTGCGCCCCTTGCGCATCGACCATGGTCGCCAGCGCCGTGGCATAGGGAGCTATGACAACGTTCTCGGCCAACCCGCGCTTGAGACCAAGACCCGGCACGCCGAAGTTCGAATACTGGTAGGTGAATTCCAGATCGCGGGCGTTGTAGGCCGATTCGGAGATTCCCCAGGGGATGCCCAGCGCGGCGCCATAGGCCTGCTGCCGCGCCACGACAAGGCGGTTGGTCTGTTCCAGCAGGCTGCCGGCCGGCGCCCGCATGACCAGCGAGGGCATCAGGTACTCGAACATTGAGCCGGACCAGGAGATCAGCGCCGAGCCACCGGGCACCGGCGTGGCCGTGCGGCCCAGGCGGAACCAGTGGCGGGTCGGCAGGTCGCCCTTGGCGATGGCGAACAGGCTGGCCAGGCGTGCCTCGGAGGCCAGCAGGTCGTAGCAACTTGGGTCCAGGCAGTTGTTGTCCACGCAATAGCCGATGGACAGCAGCTGGCGCTCCTGGTTGAGCAGGAAACCGAAATCCATCTCCAGTGCCAACCGCCGTGCCGTATCGGCCAGGGCCTGAAGGCGACGGTCCACTGTCTTTTCATGGCCATGCCGTCGGTCTCGGCTGTGCTCGGCAAAGGCCCTGCGCAGTGCGTCGAACCAGAACGACAGGTCGTCGCCCTCCTCGCCAGCCGGCGCGAGGCCCGCGACGCAACGCACGACCTTTTCTGCGCGGTGCCCGAGGGCGGGCAGCAAGGCGTCGAGCGATTGTGGGCCGGTGAGGGCCCGGTGAATCACCCGCACGTCCTCCTTCACCTGCAGCAACGCGACATCTTCTGCCAGCGGAAGCCTTGCGACGGCTTGCCGTGCCAGATGCAGGGTGTCGAGCAGGCCCTGGCGCGCTTCCACCACCAGCGGGCTGGCGCGCCACTCCTCGCACGCGTTGGCCAGCACGATCAGGTGCCCAGCCAGGTTGCCACTGTCCACCGAGGACAGGTACCTCGGTTCGAGGGCACGCAGGTCGTGGGTTCCGTACCAGTTGAAGAAATGGCCGTGGCTGCGCGGCAGCTTCTCCAGCACCGCCAGGGTGCCTTCGAGGCGCTCCAGCGTCTGCAGGCCGCCGGCCCAACCGAAATCGCGGGCGGCCACCGCGGACAGCAGGTAGAGGCCAATATTGGTAGGTGAAGTGCGGTGAGCCAGCACAGGCCTGGGCTGCTCCTGGAAGTTGTCCGGCGGCAGCAGATTGTCCGCCGGTGTGACGAAGGTCTCGAAGAAGCGCCAGGTCCGCCGTGCGCCCAGGCGCAGTGCAGTTGCGTCATCCTCTTCCAGGCCCGAACGGCGCGCCGGCTGCGTGGGCCTGCTGCTGTAGAACGCGAGCAGAGGCGCGCCTAACCAGAGCAGGGTCAATGGCAGGATCAGCAACCAGTTCGCCGGATGCAATACCAACCCGGTGATGCCGGCCGATGCGGCGAGGGCCGTCCCGCCGGCCATCTGCCGATAGCTGCCGAGCCAGCCGGGGCGCGGCTTGCGTGAGG
Source organism: Pseudomonas sp. PDM19 (assembly GCF_014852215.1). Classification (NCBI taxonomy): domain Bacteria; kingdom Pseudomonadati; phylum Pseudomonadota; class Gammaproteobacteria; order Pseudomonadales; family Pseudomonadaceae; genus Pseudomonas; species Pseudomonas sp. PDM19. The sequence goes on from NZ_JACVBG010000001.1 coordinate 1,699,700, forward strand.
ACTGTGCGGCGGTGGTCCACTCCAGCAGGTTGCGCTGGCTGACGTACATCCGCCAAAGCGTGCGCAGGATGGCATCGACCATGCTCCAGGCATCGTTTGCCAGAAAGGCCAGCGACAGCAGGATCTGCAGCAACGCACGACGGAAGTCGGCACCGAGCATGGCGAAGTGGCTGCGTATTCGAACACCCGAGCGCGCTGGCAGCAATGCGCAGTAGATCGGCAGTAACGGCGGGATCGCCTGGGTCAGAATGACCAACATCGCGGCCAGCAGCGCCTGGGGCAATGGCAACCACCAGCAGAGCAGAAGGCTGGACAGGGCGAAGGGCACGACCAGCGACCGTCGCAGGTTGTCGAGCATCTTGCAGCGGCCGATCAACGGCATCGCCTGCGGCCCGCGCCAGTGGCCGAGCATCCACGGCAATAGCTGCCAGTCGCCGCGGGTCCAGCGATGCATGCGCCTGCTCGCCACATCGAAGCGCGACGGCGACTCTTCAACGACCTCGACATCCGACACCAGCCCTGCGCGGGCGAAGATGCCTTCGAACAGATCATGGCTGAGCAGTCGATTGTCCGCGACCCGACCGGCCATCGCGCGCTCGAAGGCATCGACGTCATAGATCCCCTTGCCGGTGAAGGAGCCTTCGCCGAACAGATCCTGATAAACGTCCGACACCGCCGCCGCGTAGGGGTCCATGCCTGCCGGGCCGGAAAAGACGCGCTGGTACAACGACCCCTCCCCGCCCATCGGCAGCGATGGCGTCACCCGCGGCTGGAGTACCGCGTGGCCGTTGATCACTCGCTGCTGCGAGGCATCGAAGCGCGGCTGGTTCAGCGGGTGGCCCATCTTGCCGATAAGGCGCAGGGCCGCCTCGCGGGGCAGGCGGGTATCGGCGTCGAGGGTGATGACCAAGCGTACCTCGCTCGGCACTCGCGGCGGCTCTCCGGCAATCGCCACGAAGCTGGTATCGGTGGCGCCGCGCAACAGCCGATTCAGTTCATGCAATTTTCCGCGCTTGCGCTCCCAGCCCATCCAACAGCCCTCGGCAGAGTTGAAGCAGCGCCTGCGAAACAGCACGAAGAAGCGCTGGCCGCCGGGCCCTGGGCCGTAATGCTGATTCAGGCGGTCGATGGCCGCAGCCGCAGCGTCGAGCAGCGGTGCATCACTGGGCAGGACCTCCTGTGGCGCGTCGACGCCATCGAGAATCAGCACGAAAGTCAGGTCACCGCCGATACCCGCGAGATGGTGGACCTCCAGCCGCTCGATCTGCTCCAGCAGATCGGCCTCGGTGGTCAGCAAGGTCGGCACCGCCACCATGGTGCGCAACGCCCGTGGCACGCCGGCCAGGAGTTCCAGCGCAGGCAGCGTGATCGCGCCAAAGCTCCAGGTCACCAAGCGGTTGATGAGTGCCGTGGCCACTTCGGTCACCGGAACGAAAAGGCAGGCCAGGAAGGCCAGCATCCAACCCCAGGAGAGCGCAGGCTGATTCAGCAGATGGGATACGAATCCCAGCAGCACCAGGCTGAGCAGGCCGATGGCACCGATGTAGCCGCCCATGCCCAGGCGCACGCTGAAGCGATTCAGGCGCAGGTGCAGCGTCGGGCTGAAGCAGATGGCGCGCTCCAGCGTCGGGCGGCCTTCAGCAATCAGATGAAATCCGGGATCGAATTCACGGCGGGAGTCTTCGCCGTCCGGATGTTCGGCAACGGCCTGACGGCAAGCCTCCAGGGCGTGATCGACCACCTGGAGCTCGTCCAGACACGAGCCGCGCGCCAACTGTTCGATGGCGCTGCGATAGAGGTTACGAGTGGGAAAGTCCATGGCAGCGAAGTTGCTGCCGTCGCGCAGCCGCGCGTCGACCAGACTGACATTCTCGAACAGCTGTGCCCAGTCGATATCGGAGATCAGGCGCATGCTAGTGATCACATTGCGCACAGTGACATTGGAGGCGCCCAAGCGCTGCTGCGCATGCTGGACCGCCGCCTCGACGCTGACACCCTGTTCGTGCAGGCGCTCTTCGAGCCAACCCAGTGTCGGTGTCGTGCGCGGGTCCTGGTCGCGCATGCGTTTGGCCAGTTGGGCCGAGAACACCTCGGAAAGCGGACCGGTCGAGCGCGCGGCGATATCCGCCTCCAGTGCCGAACGAGCGTGCCCTGGCGAGAGCAGACGCTCGGCCAGGGCATCGGCATCGGCACGGGCTATGCGCCCGGCACTGATCTGCTCGGCCAAGCGCCGCAGGTTCTCGATCAGGACGATGCGCAGGGTAATCGCTACCGCCCACAACTCACCAATAGTCAGTGGCTGGACCCGCTGGTAGGCATGGATGAAGCGCTGCAGCAGTTCCACATCGAGGTGGCTGTCGGTGTGCGCCACGAAGGCCCAGGCCAGCCCGAAGACTCGCGGGTAGCCGGCGAACGGCCCATCGGCCAGCTTGGGCAACTGCCGGTAGTAGCCAGGCGGCAGGTCGTCGCGGACCTCGCGGATTTGCTCTTCGACAATGTGGTAATTGTCCAGTAGCCACTCGGCAGCCGGTACCACACCATTGCCCCTTTCCAACTCGACAGCGCTAGCCCGGTAGGCAGCCAGCAGGACACGGGAGTTGTCATCCAGGCGCACATGCAACGGCAGTACACGCTTTGGCGTATCCGTCACTTGTTGTGCCAGGGCCAGGCTCTGCGCGTGCTGTTCGAGCCGTTCGATGCCGAAGAGTTCTTCTCGAACCGGTGCCAGACTGTCCCAGGGAGGCTTTGATCGGTCGCGGCGCAAGGCCCGGAAATGGAGCGACATCATGGCATTGCTCCGGAAGTGCAGCGAAAACCTGGCCGGTCGACACGAGCGTCAGGGGGGCACGTACAGAGAAAGCCCCCTCTGTCGGTACCCGGCGAGTCCTGAAGAAGCTGCCTGTATCACCGCAAGCCGTGGGGCATGTCTGACTGCAACCTTCGCAGACCAGGACTACGACGTCGGTGCGGTTGCGCACTTAAGGTAAGGGCCGTTTGATGCTCGGCTCTGGTGACCTCCATCGGAACCGGCAGTTGCACGATCAACGACGCGGCTTGCGCCGAACCACCGGCGTTTCTTTCACCCTGATCCGGCGATTGACCTGCGGCACGGAGTGTGTCGTCATGGACAGCTGACGCCATGCCCTCTTGCAGAGAATCACCGCATGCCGCCATTGGCGCCGGAGACCCGCCGCCACACTGCGCGCTCTGTAGTCATCCGTCGATGGCGCATCACTGCTCATGAACAGCTCCGGCGCGGCTGGGCTTCGTGCCCTTCTCCGGTCGATGGATGGGATTTCCAGCAGAATCGACCTCCAGCGATTGCTGGAGTACCACTTCCGCTCTGGTCTTCGGATTGGCGTCGTTATCTGAGCCCGGCAGACGCGGCGCTTCGCTGCGCCTGCCGGGCGGATGAGTCTTCCCCTTGGGATCAGCGGCCCCGCCATGGGGGGCTTGCTTGCCTGTCTGGTTCATGGTCGCCTCGCCGCGCTTGCCACTCCTGCACCATGCAGAGTGTGGAGGGAGCGACAATGACAACCTTTCACCAGGTTGTCGGTGCGGTAGCCCACTTGCGCTGGTCATCCAATAACGGGCACCGGTACGTGCGGTAACAGACGGACCGACGCCTTGGCTTCGCGGATGCTGGAAACTGGTTCGAAAGGTCGCATGCCAGGAGAGCAACCATGACCCGCTACTGCCATCAGGTCTCAGGTGTGTTCAACCGACGATCACAGGCCGATTGCGCAAAACAGGACCTGTTGGGGTTGGGCATTCGTCTGGACCGAGTGCGCATATTCGACAACCATGAACTGGTGCCCTCCGGGCGCCTGCGCGCGAAGCGGCGCCCCTTCAGGCAGGTCATCAAGGGCGTTGCCGTCGGGACGCTGTTCGGCCTGCTGGTCAGTGCGCTGTTCGCATTCGCCATGACGAACGCCGGAGCAGGCCTCTTCGGCGGCTCGCCGCTATTCGAAATGCTGGGCTGGGGTGCTGTCGTGGGAGGGCTGGCGGGCGCGGCAATCGGCGCGTCGGCGAACGTCAGCCAGGACGACCATCCCTTCGGGTACACCCTCCTGCCAGGAAATGTTGTTCTGCTTGCCGAGACCCGCTCGGCGCGCGAAACCCTGCGCGCCTTCGACATCATCGAAAGAGCACCCGGAGTCGGTGCGCACATGGACATCAGCCTGGTCTGAGTTGGCACATGACGACGCAGCGGCCGACTCCGGGCAGCGGACGGACAACAGCGTCAGGATGGCCGTCGTCCCTGGAGCATACGCATCACCACTATTGCTACTGCCGCGATCAACAGAACATGAATGAAGCCGCCCAGGGTGTAGGCGGTGAACATCCCGAGCGCCCAGAGGATGAGCAAGCAAACAACAACGGTTTCCAGCATGATGATTTCTCCTGCTGCGGCTTGCGGCACTCGATGACCTGATTCGCCAGCCAGGCCTGATAGCCGTCCGTGCGCCATCGCACGTTCGGTGGGGACTACTCCTCCGAGGGATCGACCGGAGACTGGTGCGGAGCCTGTGATGGTGCTTCGGCCGGGTTAACCGATGGAGGCAGCGTCGGCTGTTTCTTGTCGCGATCTCGAAATGAATATCGCTCGGCGGGAGAGCCATATTCACCGCCCGGCAGTGTGGGCCTGACACCACCACCGGCTGGCGATGGGCTGTCCGGAACTGTTCCCGGTTGTCTTTTCATGGCGACCTCTGGTGAGCCGATCACTGCTGGTCGCCAGGACGTACCGAAACACCAGGCCAGCTCGCTGTCGACGGAATGCAACCATGGCAGGTCGCAGCTCCTGGCGTCGGTGCGCAAGCGCGCTTAGCCCATCACAAAGACCGGCAGTGCTCGCGGGGACCTTCCCAACGGACCGCTCCAGTGGTCTAGCGCACAGACAGACGAACGCCTCAGGCGCAATCTTCAAATGAGCGTTGCACTTGAATGCAGGAGGACACTATGAACCCCATCACCCTCTTCATTGTCATGGTTCTGACAGCCATGGGGGCCGTCCTCATCTACTTTGGCCACACGGTTGTGGGCATCGTTGTGCTGGTGTGCGCACTGGTCGTCTCGCTGTCCCTCAAGATGGCCAATACCTGGCAGAAATTCGTCGTGTTGCGCGCAGGCAACCTGCAAGGCGTGTGCGGGCCCGGACTGTTCATGATCATTCCGGTCCTGGACAGCGTCGTCGCTGTGATCGACGAGCGAATCCAGACCACGGCATTCAATGCCGAGCAGGCACTGACCCGCGATACAGTGCCGGTGAACGTCGACGCCATCATCTTCTGGCACGTGCACGACGCCCGCAAAGCGGCACTGGCGATCACCGACTACCGGCAGGCCATCGACCGGGTAGCACAGACCTCTCTGCGGGAAATGATCGGCTCGTCGATGCTGGCCGCGCTGCTATCCGATCGACGCAGCTCCGATCAGCAGTTGTGCCGCGAGATTGGTGAAAAGACTCAGGAATGGGGTGTCACCGTCGGCTCGGTGGAGATCCGCGACGTGGCCATCCCGGTAGCATTGCAGGACGCCATGTCACGCCAGGCGCAGGCCGAACGCGAGAAGCAGGCGCGAATCATCCTAGGCTCCGCAGAGGCGGAAATCGCCGGACGTTTCGTGGAAGCGGCCACTATCTATGCCGGTCAGCCTACTGCCTTGCAGTTGCGCGCAATGAACATCATCTACGAGACCACCAAGGAGCGCGGAACCACCATCCTCATTCCCAGCGCCATGATCGACAGCATGAATCCGACCGTTGCCGTCGCCACAGCCGTGGCCACCCAGGCCGGTGCGATTGATGTCGGCGACGAACCTTCGTATAAGAGTCCGCGAGTCAATGCTGCAATAAGGGGAAAGGTGTAAACCTTATTCAGGACGGGGCATTGGAAAAAAAACCCCGCATTTGCGGGGCTTTTTATTTGCGCAGATTACATTGCTTGCACTTGATCAGCCTGAGGACCTTTGGGCCCGTTGGTCACGTAAAAGCTGACCTGCTGACCGTCATCAAGCGTTTTGTATCCGCTGCTTTCGATCGCGCGAAAGTGAACAAAAACATCTGCGCCGTTTTCGGGGGTTATGAAACCGAAACCTTTCTCAGCGTTGAACCATTTAACGATACCAGTTTGACGAGTAGTCATGATGAATCTCCAAATAATGATCATGCCATGCGATATGCGAGACATGACTGGATGCGAAGTGAAGAGGGGCCGCAAAGATGGAGAATCCAGAAGACAAAACATCAATCGGTGCCGCTAAACCGAGCAGGCAGGAGACTCACCATACAGGTTCTGCAAGGAATAGATAGGCAATTTAAAAAAATATGCAGATATCTGGCAGACGGTCGGGGATGAGCACGAGATATGCGTATAGTGAATGCTAGTCACCAACCTGGTGGCTCATCGCCTGAGGTGACATGATGTCTTATTCAATGTTAGAAACTGCGCGCTCGGATCTGGAGAAGAAAATCGCAGCGTTCCTTTCCAAAGGCGGAGAAATCCAAGAAATTCCCGCCGGTAGGCATGGCCGTAAGGAGCCATACAAACGGAGCGAGTGGACGATTGGCAAGGCGAAAAATTCAGCCGCCTGATGTTTTTGAAAAAAACCGCATCGGAAGATGCGGCTTTTACCGTGTGACCGCTACTCCTCAAACCATTCGGCATCACCAGATCCCAGCCGGTTTGCAAGTCCTCGACCTGCACCGCCAAGCCCGCACATCGCTCTTGGTCTTCGCCTCCCTCGCAATCAATTCCGCCAATCCATTCGCGATCAGGTCAGCATTGCTAACCAGCACATCGAGATGGCTTTTAGCCGCCAAGGCTGTTTCGGTGGAACCGCGTTGCTCGATCCAGATTGCCAACTCCTCTGCTGCTGCACCGATGGCGTTGATGTTCTCATTGAGGCGATAAAGCAGCGCCGAGACAGTAGTATCGGTCATGCCGGTCTCCTAAGTGAAAGCTCTCTTAGGGCGGGAACTAAAAGCCCGCGGGGACCTGCGGGCAGGGAAGACAGCTTGCGACTGTATGCCCCTAAGCGGAGCTATTGGTAGGTTGCGTCAGCAATCTGGCGAGCTGAATACCGGCTCGCCGTGGCGATTGATGCGCGTGATCTTTGCCAGAGCTTTTTCTGCTGCGGCAAACGCTTGGGACATCACACCAAAGCAGGACAACCCATAGACCAAGTGAAAACTCGGCGTCGAGCCCTCATACTGGTCCTGCACTGCGATAAAGGCTAATGCGTGGTCGCCATTCATCTTGGCTAGGCTCCACGTGTCGTAACCGGGGAATGCACGTTCGTTCATGGGAGCCTCACAATTTCAGGGGATAACCCACTATCCTCCTGATACCGCTGAATAGCTCTCAATGGTTCGGTTATTCGACCAAGGGTCGAGAACGCGACAGACACTGATCTCCCTACCCTTCGCTGACCGCACTGACTGCCGATAACTGCTCGGCAGATCCATCGGCGTTGTCACGCGCACGCGAGCTGTTCGCTCAGTGTTGAGGCGCTAGAGCCTCTTCTACAGTGGTCATGAGCGCCGTGAGATCAAATGGCTTGTCGAGAAATCTATACGTTGGGAAGTCTCTGCTCCAAGAGCCGCCGGACATGATGATGATAGGGATGTCTGGGAATCTTTCTGCAATTTGACGCGCGAGTTCTACGCCGTCGATTTCTCCAGGCATTGAGACGTCAGTAAGCAAGAGGGCCAGTTGGCCAGGATTAGCATTGATCCAGTCGAGCCCGTCATCGGCATTTCCAAGAACGATCGCGGGGACTCCATAGTCTTCCATGGCTAGACCCAGAACTCTCGCCAGAGTCGAATCATCATCGAGGATGAGCACGTATGTGACGTTTTTCGTGAGCGGGCCTCTTAGCGTTTCCATGCCTAAACTCCTCTGTGTGCAGCGGTAGAAGGCACAATCTCGCGTACGTTCACCTTATCCGCGTTACTCGTCACTTTGCCGACGTGTGGTGGAAATAGTTAGGGTTTCCACCATCAGCCGCTTGCCGTCTTGGAGCGATTGACGCCCATCTAAGATGGCGGTCTCTCATCCGAGCCTAGGGGCTCAGAAGATGACGCCTGAGACGTCTAAGTGAAGGAGCAGGTAACTCGTGGGTAGCTCAGCCAAATCAGATTTGCGCATGTATTCTGACCTCTCGATACCAGCCAACCAGAGCCGTGGGAATCGTCAGGCAGATTTTGAATGAACGACAAGTGCCTGTGATTCTTTTGCAGGGTCTCCAAGATCAATGCACAACACTCTAAGTTGCGCCCAAGATCGTTAAAGCGCTTGGTAGAGAGAGGATAATCAGATGGGGCGTGATCTGTAGAGAGTTCGTCCGCCAGCATTCTCAGATAGCAAGCAGCGATGTTTAGACCACAGGCGAATCGTCGATCGTCCATACCGTCCTCGGTTGACGACCGAACGGTGGAAGGATATTCCGACATAGCTCGGGCGCGGTGGAGATCACCTTCCTCCCTTATCTCTGATTCTGCAATCGATTTAGTTGTGTGCGTACCTAAAGGGGAGTTTCGTCCCTTAGGCGTCGATGCCCGCTAGCCATAGAACGGCCCGGCCGGCACGTCATAATAGAACTGAGCGCGATTGGCCTTGAGCTGCGCCTGAAGGTCGTCAAACACCTCCTTGGGCAGACCGCCAGGATTGCTTTGAGTCTTGACCATCAGCGGAGCAACTGCGCTGATGATCGCGGCCTTGGACACACGGTCCTCGCCGTGGCGGGCAATGTAGTGGATAACCTCTCCGCCGCCGGTGGAGTGGCCCACATGCGCCGCCCCCTGGGTACCAAGATGATTGACACTACCGCGGCCACGTCGTCAGCGTAGTGGTCCATGTCATGCCCGTCCCACACCAGGCTCGATCGCACATGTCCGCGACGATCGTGAGTAACGACTCGGAAGCCATTCGCGACGAAGAACAACATCTGGGCGTCCCAGTCGTCGGCACTGAGCGGCCAGCCATGATGGAAGTGAATGACCGGTGCGCTCCACGGGCCCCAACCCTTATAGAAGATCTCGACACCGTCTTTGGTCGTGACGTATCCCATGTTCGTCTCTCCGGATTATGTGTAGATCGATGCCCGGCGCCTGCAGACGTGCAGTTGCAGGGGACGCTGTTTCATCCGTCGGCCGGAACGAGAAGCGAGAATCACCCCGGACTGACTCTGCAGCGATTTTTCGAACCGGGCGCCACGTCGCCTCATCTCTTCCTCGGCGTCGTAAGGCGCCTGTTTGGCAACTCCCGCCAGGATTTCTTCCATCCAGGTAAAGCCGGTCACGCGTCGCCCTACAACGAGCAACGAACCGTCAGAGAGCCGAGTGTTCAAAAGGCCGCAGTAGCCATGGCACACGGAGTCAACGATCCCCCCGCTCTCATACACCTCGCGGGTGAGTCGCCGCAGTCCCTCATCATCCGGAAAGTCGTACATCACGGCATGACAGCCCGTGAAGTAGATCGCATCAAAATCCTTGCCGTGTAGCTCACCTGGCGAGGCGGTGTCCGAGAGCAATGCCATGCTGGCAGGGGCAGCCAGCCAGCGTTTAGTGGATGCGTCGGCGTTCGGCCATTTGAGAGAGCGCGGCTCTAGAGGTATTGCCCCGCCCTTCGGGCTCACCAACCGCTGCTCGTAACCCTGGGCAGCAAAGAGGTCATAAGCGTGGGATAGCTCTGACAGCCATAAGCCGGTTGGCTCGTCGGGATGGTCGAAGTGAGCCACATTGGAGACGACATGAAGAATGCAACGAGGCATGGCGGTCTACCTTTCAAGCGGATTCGGGCTGGATTCTGCAAAGAGCTGCGAGAGCCCTTGGCGATAAGTGGTCACCTTGAACTCCGGGAAGCGCCGCTTGAATTTCGTTGAGTCGAACAGGTTGTCGCGCTCATTGCGCGGCAGCAGCTCCCGGAGTTCACGGACCTGCCGGGATATGATGCCCGCCGCCATCAACGTCCACTTGCCGAGCAATCGATACGAGGGCTCGTGCCCGCAGAGCTCGAATGCCAGCGCAACAAACTGCCTGTAGGTTAGGCGATCATCGTCGCAGGGCAGGTGCCAGGTTTTCCCGAACGCGTCCGCTGCGTTACCCAGGGCCGCCAGCACACGGCTCGCATCGGGAGTCCAGATCAGCGTGCGCCTGGTGTCGTCCCGCACCGGCACACGCGGCGTCTGGCCAGACTTGATCTTGTCGATGATCAACCTGTTGGTGATGCTCTGCGTCTTGTCGGGACCATAGAACTCCGGGGCCCGGCCAATGACGACGGGAATCTCGCCGCGCGCCATCTCCTGCAAAACCCATCGCCGCCCGCACTCTGCCCTTGCGCCCGACTGGCTCGAATACCGAACCCTCGGTCAGCAAGCGATCATCCTGGGGGGACATGTAGGTGTTGTCGAAATAGACGAATTTGGCCTTTGCCGCTCGGGTCGCCTCTAGCGAGTTCCTGAGTATCGTTGGAAACTGCTCTTCCCACAGCCGCGTATCCGGCGGCAGCCCCGCAGTGAAGTAGACGATGCTGCTGCCCTCCACCGCCCTGGCTGCCTGGGCTGCATCGAGCAGGTTGGCCGACACCAGGGAGTCGGAGTTGTTGACCTTCCCGGGGCTACGGCTCACAAGGCGCTAGTCTGTCGTATAGGTGCGGCTCAGCTCCCGCGCCAGTTCCACCGCAATCTGACCGGTGACGCCCAGAATGGTTTGCATGCAATCTCCTCAATGGGACCTTGGGCCTGCAGTTCTTATTCGCGCGGCAGAATGGTCTGCAGCGGTGTCGGCGCATACAACGCACTCTGGAACTGCGGCACGTACTCGTACTTCAACATCGAACCCAGTTTCAGCGACTTGATGTAGGTCGACAGGCTGCCATCGCTCAGGGTCAGCCTGACGGCATCCGCACTAGTCGAGGAGGCGTGGCGCTGCTGCCGTGAAACCGCATAGCCGTAGCTGAGCTCTGACTTGTGATCGAGGTTGATGAAGCTGTTGGTCACCAATTCATCGTCCTGCGACAGATCGGCAAGCTTTTCCGTTTCCAGCGTCACGTCGGCCTTCCCGGTCTGGCTGTCGCTGATGGTAACGACCACCGACTTTTCGGTTTCGCGATAGTCGATGAGGGCCAACCATTTGGGCAGGTTGTAGCCGACTACCCCTCGCACTCTGGCCAGCTCCGTGTTGACCGGCAGCTTCAACACATATCCCCACATGTCCTTGCTCATCGACTGTCTGACCAGGCTGATGGGCCCCAGGTTGCGGCTTCCGGGTTTGTTGGTAACGATAGATAAGGCGATTTCGTTGTAACTGTCGTTATCGCAGTAGTGATAGGCATAGGCAGTCAGGGCAACCACCCCTCGCCCCGGCCAGATCTGCAGTGGCTGCACCTGCTCCAGTACCTTGGCGGGCATCAGCTCCCTCAGCCTGTCCAGATCAGCAGTGAAAACCGCCGTGACCCGACTGTTGCTGTAGTAGAAATTCGGGGAATAGGACTCGAAGCCCATGTCCACCTTGGTCTTCGTCAGGCTTTTGAACCAGCTCAGGTCGATTTCCGGAGCTTCCTGGGCAATCACCGAGAGCGGTGGATTGGAGTGGTACCGATCGTACAACCCTCCTGCCACAACGGGGATCACTTGTCCGGCAATCGTCGTGGAGGCTTGGGCGGTAGCTGGAGGGCTTGGCTCCGAAGCCCAGGAAGGCAGAACGAAAGCGCCAAGAAGAAAACCGCAAGCGAGGGCAGGTAAAACAGGTTTCATATCGAAGGTCTCCGCGTCTTGGGCTGCTCCGCTATGGGAGGCAGCATCTCCACCAACTCAGTTGGCGGTGTCTGTGCGGAACCCTAAGTTTGAAGTTAGCTTCAAGGTCAAGGAGCCTTCCGGCTTATTCGCTGAACAGTGAAGGGCGATAAGTACACTGAATGTCGCCTCGCTAGGGGGCTGGTGATGAGGCGCAGCAAACCTACCGAGAAGCGAGCTTCGTAGTATTGAAGGGGCGTTCGTCCGCTTTGGTAGCTGCCGGTGATCATGGTTCGTCTAACCAGAACGCCCCCAAATCCCTATTACCTTGAAATCCCCCATGGCTTACCCAGTGGGCTCCGTAGCCCCCCGACGACTGCGCGCGCAAGGCAGTCAATCAACTGGGAATGCTGCACCGTCAGCCGGCTCGCAATTCGGCCTCGAAGTCGGCTATCAACTCAGTAAGGTCACAACCCATCACTCTACATAGATCTCGAATCTGAATGATGTCTAAGCGGCGTACCCCCCGCTCCACATCACTCATGAAGGACTGAGGTCGCCCCAGAGCGCTGGAGCAGGCTTCCTGAGTTAGGCCCGCCTCTAATCGGCGTCGCTTCAAGACAGCGAGGAACGCGCCGTACTCCTCTCGGTAAATCGCTTTGGTCATAGGGTGCTGGCCTTCAAGAGTCAGCGCAGCAACCTATATCTGGTTTTCAAATATCTGATTTTCAGATATTTTCTCCATGCCTTCATGCATGGCCCGCTCCCTACCGGCATCGAGCAAGCAGCACATGGGCTTTTGCAACAACGGTCAAAAAGAGAAGAAAATTGGTAAAGTACTTTTACTCGGAATGTTCAATAGAACAATTCGGCCCAGAATTAGACGCAAGAAAAATAAAGACAGCAATTGCAAGCGCTACAATAAATGGCAGAAAAGCAAAAAGAGTATCTCTCAGCAGAGAGCTACTCAATTATTTTCAAGGTCCAGGAAAGGGAAGACAACATAAAGTCTGGTTTATCGCAAAAAATAAAAAATCTCAAATCTCCATAGTAGCGGTAGAAAATGAAAACGGTGAAATAAGCCACCCTAACACCGGGGGAAGCAAGGGCGCCATATTTCTATATAGCATCTGCGCATGGATTGGCGCATGGACATTTTCATGGCCTATCATGAATGCATTATTCTCTCGCGGAGACGAGGACAAAGCAGCGTTCCTATTTGGAACAGCGTGTGGAGTTTTCACACTAGCCCTGTTAATTAGACTCTTAACAAAAATCAAAGACTTTAAGGGATGGCCAAAAGGAGAAATTGACAATTTCACGATTGAAGAAAAGCCACTTTTCTCACCTAATAAAAAATCCATTCATAAAGACAGATAATAATAGAAAACCGACCCAAAAATCCTGACACCTCAATTACCCCATCGATCACAAGGGCTCATATCTCTGGATAAGAGCCCTCTTCAATTATGAAAAAAACAACCGCCTATGATCAGGGGTGGTTGGATACAGACGAACCATGGTCAGCCTCCAACTCCCGCCTGGAAAATCATCGAATACTACAGCCCAACACCAGCGCAATGAGAATTATCAAGATAATCTTGAGTGATAGGAAATATACATCAAAGGTCCTATTGAACACCGCTGCCCATTCCTTCCCTTTTTCGCCCCCGTAAAAACTCTTATAGAAAGGACATCTACTTGGAATTTCCCATACTGAAACGTGCTCTGATTGTCTCCACCATATCTATAACCCTGGTTGGCTGCGCAGGCGCACCGCTCGGACTCGATATGGGTCAAAAACCCATGGCCGGAACCTGGAAAGGTGACTTCGTATGCCCGCCGTCCCGTATGAGCATGCAGTCCTTCACCCTTACCCTTCAAGATGGCGGAATTCCGGGCGCGGTTAACGGCATCGTTGAGAACCATCTAGTGTGGGCTGGCCAACCGCAATACCTTAAGTACACCGTGGTCGGTTCCAACGTCGCTGGTCACGTAGTCCTCAAGCCCAAGCAATTGAACAAGCGCAGCCGTGACGACTTCGAGATGGGTTACCTAGAAGGCGACCTAGCAGATGCCGACACCATCCATTTCAAAGTCTGCGGCCGTGAGCACACACTGACGCGCCTATCCGCGCCAAAGCAGACTGTACAGCGCTGATAACTCGACTGCTTTCTCTAGGGGCCTATGGCCCCTAGTTGATGTTGCTAAGAGCATCGATCGTCGGCTGCTTCGGGAGGACCGCAACCGGCCAGAAGCGGACGTTGAACACAGCACATTTATAGCGCTTGTGCTTCACTCGCCAACTGGTCACCGCTTCTCGCCTGTCGGTAAAGAGATGTCCAACTTAACCCGAGTCATCTTGCTGCTTCTCGCGTGCGTCATTGGAGGCTCTTTCGCACTCCTCGGCGTAACGTTCACTTTTGCTGTCGAGCCACAATCCTCACGAATCGCCATTGCTGCCTGGTTGGCGATAGGCGTCGCGTTCAGCTTTCCTGCTTGGCTTCCGGCCGTTGTCCCAGCTCGTTTGAACCGGCTGCATGTCTCGGTGCGGCGTGTTTGTGCGATCTTGCTGTGTTTCCCCGCTCAATTGTTTGCATCCACCGTCGTCAACCAACTCGGTCGAATGCATAGTCACCAGGAAAGCAATCCAGCCATTCTCGCTGAGGGGATGGCTCTGACGTTGGCCTGCCTGTTGGCACTGGCCTTACTTTTGAAAAGTGATGTTTTGCGCTTCATTTCCTGGTGGCGAAAGCCAAAGCTAGCGCGCTGACTGTCGTCGATAGGTGGGGCTGCTATGGGTCGGTAGCTGGCGCCGGTAGCGAGTAAAGGCCCCTAAGGCACTAGGGGCCGATGAGGGCGATTCGGGCCCCGCTTTACCACTATCTACGAGGATTTCCCCTGGTTGGTTGTTGTTTCGTCGTTCGCCTGAAAACCCGTAATTACGCAGTCTCCACGCGATCGATACGCCAACCTGGGCCATGAATTCCGCAACCGCGCTCCTTGTCTACAGCCCAGTGACTGAAACCAGCCGGAATCGGAAATTCACTTTGGTGATGGCAGCGTGCGGTGAAGCCTGGTTGCTGCAGCTCATCGCCAGATGCGCCGCGATTTTTACGTCGCAGACACCTAGAACGCATACTCAGCCCCCACGCTCAGGCTGCGTCCATTACCGCTGAGGAAGGTCGGCTGGCTGGCGTCGGCACGGTTGCGGATCACGTAGCTGCTGGCATAGGTCTTGTCTGCCAGGTTGTCGCCCTGCACATAGACGCTCAGCCCTTCGCGCGCCTTGTAGCTGGCCTTCAGGCCCCAGAGCGCGTAGGAGTCCTGATAGTTGTTGCGGGTGTTGGCGTGGTCGGTCGGCGTGTCCTGCGGCAGCCAGCGCAGGTTCGGCCCGATGCTCCACGGCCCGCGCCGGTAGAGCAGCTCGGCCGACCACAGCTGACGCGGCACGCCGGCGATCTGGTTGCCCTGGAACTCACCACCGCGGAAGCGGAAGTCACTGAAGGTCCATGCCACCCGATAGGCCAGGTCACCGCCGATGCTCGCTGCCGTCGGCAGCATGCCGTTGATCCCGGCCTCAACGCCGCGGTGGCGGGTACGCGAGCCGTAGTTGTAGGTACCCACCTTCACCCCGTAGGCATCGCTGGTGGAGATCAGTTCGTCTTCCACGTCGCTCTGGTACAGCGTCAGGCTCCAGTCGGTCTGGGCGATTCGACCGGTGCCACCAATCTCGTACGTGGTGGCGCGCTGCACGTCGAGGTTGACCAGCTGCGCTTGTGCCGCCGCGGGAGCCGCGGGAGAAACTTCGGCGGAAACGATTTCCCAGAATGTCGGCGCCTCGTGGCTGCGGCTGATGTTGGCGTACCAGCGCAGGTCGGGGCTGGGCGTCCAGTTCAGGCCGATCTTCGGCGTGGCGAAGTTCCAGCCCTGGTCGAGATGACCGGCGCCATCACGCGAGTCCGCATCACGGCGGACATCGCTCCACTTCACCTCGGTGACCAGGGTCCAGTCTGGCGCCAGGTGCCAGTCCAGGCCGAGCAGCAGATCGAGGTTGGACGCCTCCAGGTCGAAGTTGCCGAAGCGCTGCATGCGGCTGCCGTTCTGCGGGTTGTTGGCGTACAGCTCGCGGGTCATGTCGCTGTAGGCCCAGCTGACGCCCAGGCGATAGTCGAAGAGGCGCTGCTCGCCTTCGAGCTGCCATTGCGCGCCGAGCGTGTCGCTGTCGGTCAGGGTGTGGCTGAGCGGATCGGTGAAGTCGTCCTGGGTGTTCTGCCCGTAGATTCCGAAGCTCTGCTGCCAGCCCGCGCCGCTCCACTGCGTACGGTTGGCCAGGCGCAGTTGCTGGGTGTCGCGGTGCGGGTCGCGCTTGTAGACGTTGAGCAGGCGGTCCTGCGCGGTGTTGCCGTCACCCAGCACGCTGCGTGGATCGTCCTTCAGACGCGCCTTGGTGATGACGTTGGGGATCTCGAAGGTCAGGTCGCTATAGGACAGGTAGCTGCGGTTCTGCACACCGTTGCCCAGGTCCAGGCCGAAGTTGCTCTGCACCACGGTGCGATGGGAAGCGGAGTGATGACGATAGCCGTCGTACTCGTCATGGCTGATGCTCACCCGCGCATCGTGCCCGCCTCCATCCAGCCCGGCGGCGGCCTGCAGGCCCTGGCGGCCGAAGCTGCCGGCCTCCAGTCGGACGCGTCCGGCTTCGTCGGCGCCGGTCAGTGAATTGAATTCCAGCTCGCCGCCCAGCGCGGTCGCACCGGGACTGCCGGCGTTAGCACCGCGACGCGCGCTGATCCACGAAGCGTTGCGTGGTTCCAGCAGGCCGATGATGAAGGAACCATCGGCCTCGTTGAGCGGCAGGCCGTCCTGCAGCAACAGCACGCCGCGGTTGACCGGATTGCTCTGGATGCCCGAGCCGCGAATGTTCAGGCGCGGCTGGTCGGTGCCGCCGAAGAAGTCCTGGATCACCAGGCCGGGCTGGTAGTCCAGCGCGTCGCGCAGGGTCGCCAGCCGCGTCTCCCGCTGTGGCTCGACGAGGTTGGTGCCGCCGGGTACACGGTCCAGGCGCTGGCGTTCGGCCTGCGCCGACACGCTGACCGGCGCGGGGCTTTTCTCGCTGATCTGCATCGGCTCCAGCTCGAGGCGATCTTCCGCCACCGCCGCCAGGGGCAGCAGGCCGAGGGCCAGCAGGGGAAATGAGAGTTTCGAAGGGAAGTGGCGTTTGGGGGACAAGCAACGACTCATGACAAGCTCCGTCTGCACGAAATCTGGCTTACCAGCTCAGGTAGAACATGCCCTTGGCCAGCAGCACGATGCCGACCATGTGGCTGAAGACACTCAGGTGAATCCGGCGGAAATACGTCGAGTTCATGCGCCCGCTGTAGAGCAGGAGCATGGCGGTGAAGAAGTGCCCGAGTACGCTCAGGGCAAGGAGGATCTTCAGGCTCAGCAAGGTGCCGAAGGAGGACGCCAGCGGGTCTGCCAGCAGCGGCAGGTAGCGCGTCCAGACCATGCCCAGGCCGGCACTGAACAGCACCAGCAACACCCAGGGCATCAGCCGCCGCGCACGCTTGCCGATGCCCTGCTCCACCTGGCGCATTACCGCAGCCGGCACGTGCTTGCGCACGCTCTCGAAGATCAGCACCTCGAAGAACACCGTGCCGATGAACATCAGCGCGGCGAACAGGTGCAGGGTCAGCAGGATCGGATAGATCATGGCGCGGGTATCTCTAGGGCCAGCAGGGTCTGATGAAGGACCGCCGCCGCTTGATCGGCGGTGTGTCCACTGAGGTCGAATGGACGAAGCGAGCCGTCGTTGACCAGCACGAAGCGCTCGACGAGGCCGACCAGCTCGCCGGGGTGGTGGCTGACGCACAGCAGCGCCGCACCAGAACTGGCCAACCAGTCGCGGCAGAGATCAAGCAGCGATTCGCGCAGCGCCGGGTCCAGCGCGCTGAATGGCTCGTCGAGCAGCAGCAGGTCCGGCTCGACCGAGAAAGCGCGCGCCAGGGCAACACGCTGGGCCATGCCGCCGGACAGCTGATTCGGCCAGGCACCCTCATGCCCGGCGAGGCCGACGCGCTCCAGCCAATGGCTGGCCAGCCGACGCGCCGTTGCACGGTCGTGGCCGATGGCGCGCAGAGGGATTTCCAGGTTCTCCGCAACCCGGCACCAGGGCAGCAGACGCGGCTCCTGGAAGGCCAGTACGGGATGGCGGAATCCGTTGTCTGCCTGCCCCCGATGGGGCCTCAGCAGGCCGGCCGCCAGGCGCAACAGGCTGCTCTTGCCGGCGCCGCTGGGCCCGAGAATGCCAACCCGCTCACCGGGTAGCAGGCGCAGGGAAGCGTCGGCGAGTACGTGCCGTTCGCCCAGCCGCAGATCGACTCCATACCACTCAAGCATGGGCGGCCTCCTGCCAACGGCCCATGCGCCGCTGCAGCGGCTGCAGCAGGAGGAACTCCAGTGCAGCGACCAGCAGCAGGATCAGCAGCGTCCAGGCATACAGCCCGGCGCTGTCGAACGTGCTACGCGCGTTAGCCAGCGCGAAACCGGCTCCACTTTCCGCGCCAAGCACTTCAGCCATCACCACCAGACGCACACCGCCGCAGGTGGCGATCAACAGTGCCGCTCCAAGCGGCGCGGTCAGTGAAGGGATGTAGAGCCGCCGCAACTTCTGCCAGGGACTGAAGCGGTAGACCCGCGCCATCTCCAGCAGGCCACGGTCGACCATCTGCATGCCCTTGACGGTGTTCACGTACATGCCCGGCGCCAGCATGAGAACGCTGATCAGCACCACCATGGCCGAGCCGAGCCCGACCCAGAGCATCGCCAGCACCACGACCACCACTGGCGGCACCGACATCAGCAGCCAGCGCAACGGCTCCAGCAGGCCACGTACACGAGCGTCCAGCCCGGCCAGCAAGCCCAGACAGAAGCCCAGCAGGCAACCCAGGCCAACGCCCAGGACAATGCGCAGCAGACTGGTGCCGGCATGAAGACGGAAGTCGGCCTCGAAAGGCAGGCGGGCCATGGCTTGCAGCGTCTGCCAGGGAGTTGCCATGAGCAGCGAGCCCAGGCGTATCGCCAGCAGTTGCCAGCCCACCAGCAACAGGGCGCCACCCAGCACAGCCCAGCGTCGGGAAGTCATTCGGCTCATCTCACGGCCCATAGAAGCTGGCAGGCGGCATGGAGCCACCGATGGCCTGCGGATGGCGTTCGGTGATCAGGCCGAACAGCGCCTCCAGTGGCCCGCGCGCGGCGCTGGCGGCAACACTGTCCAGGCGCGTGACGCGGATGGACTCCTCTACCGCCTCCACCGGCAGGTGCGGCAAGTGCCGATGCACCAGTTCCGCGCAGTCCCGCGGCTGCGCACTGCACCAGCGGGCGGACTCGGCGTAGGCAGCCTCCACAGCGCGCGCCAACTCGCCGTCCTCGGCGCGCTGCGGGCTGCTCATCAGTCCTGCCTGAGGCAGTTCAGGCTGCCGAGGGAAGGCCTGCTTCCAGGCGCTCTCCAGACTTTGCACGCGGTAGAGCGGCGCCCCACCCTCGCTGCGGTTGCGCCAAAGCAGCAGGGACACCGCCGGCTCCACCAGCAGGGCGTGATCGGCTCGACCTGCCAACAGCAGTGCCTGGGCGTCCTGGCCGTCGCGGACCGGGCGCAGCGTCAGGTCCTTGCCCGGCTCCAGGCCATCGCTGCGCAATAGCTCATCGATCAGGATCGCCGGCAGGTCGCGCTGGAAAGGCAGCACCACGTCCTTGCCGGCCAGGTCGGCGAAGCTCTTCACCTGTGGGTCGCGGCTCACCAGCCAGATGATTCCCCACACCGAGACATTGAGCAGCCGCACGGGTTGCCCTCGCCCCGCCATCAGCGCCGGCAGGTTCACCGGGGCGGCGCTGTAGTCGAGTTCGTTCTTGGCCAGCAGCACGCGCAACTGATCGGGGTTCTGCCAGAGCCGGAATTCGACGCGCTCGGCGTACTCCGCCAGGGCGTTGGTTTCCACCATGTGCAGCAGCGGGAAGCTGACCACCGCGCCGGGGCCACCCAACCGCAACACCTTTTCCCGGGCCATGCCGCCGAGTGAAGTCAGACAGGTGCAGGCGACCAGTGCAAGTGAAAGGAAGAGGCGCGGAATCCTCCGATTGATTGATATGCGAATAAGTCTTATCTTCATTCGCAAATCATTGCAGCCTGCACGCTCATCACGAATGACAAATGTTAAGTTCGCGCCAGATCGCGGTGAATGCCAGCGGTTGCTCGGTGCCGTCCCTCAGTTCGCCGACCTGCCGGACGCCCTCATGGCCGGATTGTGTGAATCGGCGACCCTGCTACGCGCCGAGACCGGCAGGCTGCTGTT
The DNA here is from genome assembly GCF_014852215.1 of Pseudomonas sp. PDM19. Taxonomy (NCBI): domain Bacteria; kingdom Pseudomonadati; phylum Pseudomonadota; class Gammaproteobacteria; order Pseudomonadales; family Pseudomonadaceae; genus Pseudomonas; species Pseudomonas sp. PDM19. The sequence continues at coordinate 1,719,790 of NZ_JACVBG010000001.1, forward strand.
TCGCGAAGGCGATCCCGCCGAGCATTTCCTGCTGGTACGGCATGGCTGTGTGGAAATGCTGCGCTTCACCTGCGATGGCGAGGAGCGCGTCTTCCACCTGTTCCGCGAAGGCCAGTTGATCGCCGAAGCGGCGATGTTCATGCCCCACGGCCGCTACCCGATGAACGCCCGCAGCCAGGACAGCGGAGAATTCTTCCGACTGAGCCGCATCGCACTGCGCAAGGCCTGCGAGGGCCATCCGCCGCTGGCCATGCGCATGCTGGAAAATCTCAGCCTGCGCCTCTACCGCCAGGTCAACGAGGTCGACTGGCTGACGGCGAGTTCCGCCTCCCAGCGTCTGGCCGCCTATCTGCTCGGCCTGCACCGTCGCCAGGGCGAGTGTCTCAATCTGCCGATCAGCCAACGCCAACTCGCCACGCACCTGGGCATTCGTCCTGAATCCCTGAGTCGGCTGCTCTCCGACTGGCAGCACGCGGGGCGCATCCAGGGCCGGCTCCGGCAATGGCTGCTATGCGATCTCACTTACCTGCAGGAGTTGGCCAGCCCGGCGGTGCGTTCTTTCTGAGATGGCCGCCCATCGGCCTGCAGCAGGCATCTAGCCCTAACAACAACTTGAGACCCCGCTATGGGTCGGTAGCTGTCCTTGACCAGCGTAGGCAAACGGCCTTGAACAGCCAATGGGTCTGCCCATCGTTGCTTAGCAAGCCTTCCCATACGCCATTTCCGTCGGTGGCTTAGCAGCTTGTGAAATGGAAATGAACACCTTGATGGACTATTGCTGATATCTGGACTCGGGACGACCGGGGTTGACATGCACCTAATAACGGACAGGTCAGGCCCGATCAGCTACGTCCACCCGACAGGGGCTAAGACGCTCATTGAACTTGAGTGGGGCGCCCCTGGCGATCTAGTGCCACGCGAAGTGCAGGTGAGCGTTTCTGACCAGATTGTTTGCTCAGCCACAGGGCCATGGGAGTGCTTTGCTGATGCAAGGCGCCATGGGATCGAAATGGCGACTCACTGGTGTGAGCGCCACTAATCACGGGGAGGCTGCGATGCCATTGGACTACTCTACTCAACAATTGCGGGTGACCTTCGCTGAGCTGGCGTTTCACAGTGAATCGATCGCAATGGTTCTTGACCAGGCGATACAAGAGTTGCCGGCGGGTTACGCGGCGAATATTGCCGACGTGATAGCCCTGCTGAAGGATGACGCCGACAAGCTCCGGACGCTGGCTGAGCGAACCCAAGGCGGCAGCATTCGGGTATTGGATTGAATAGCGCGGAGAAGCAGCAGATTACTGCGCTGCGCACTACTTCATTCAACAACGCCTCGGTAGCCGATCGGTTGAATGCGCCCGCCCTTCGGGTGCCTGAGGTTAGGACTGAGTTGCGCGCAATGGCCAGTCAGCAGGAGCAAGATGCCGACCCCCTGGAGGGGTTCGTCCAGGAGATCCATGAGGGGCGGATTGTCAAGCCTCCGTAGGGGGGGGGCCAGCCGCCAGAGACGGACATATTACCCGCGCGGCCCTTGCCGTGGATGACTTCACGTTCTGAGCGGACATGCCCGCCCGTCCGAAGTCTCGGCGGGCGGGCGCCATCCGTAACGACAGCTTTACACCTGCCTTCGATCCTGCCGGCCGTGGCAACAACAGGCCGCGCCCCAGGCGTGTGCACGCTTGGCTATTGCAGGGGGACGCCGTTATGCAGGAATGCTCATTGACAGTCGTACGCCGCTTAAGTGTGATGGCCTTTCGTTCAGGCAAATGGCATTGCTGGCCGACTGTGTGTGCGTTGTGTCCTGCAATGCCGCGATGACGAAACTTTGGCGATCCCGACTCGCTTACGAAAGTTTTCTCGTTTCATCGACACAGGAGATGCCGGCGATGTTGAACCAGGCAGCCCGGAACACCCAGGACGTCGAATTCGACGAGCAATTCCTCCTCGCCTTCGAGATCCAGGTCCTGCAGAAGGCCCTGCCGGCCTTCGAAGAGGCCTCGCGCTTCGCCCGCGACCGAGGCCTGCGCTGTAGCGTGGAACTGATCACCAACGCTGACGGCCACCCCGAACTCAGCCTTAGCGCTACTCAGCGCGATGACCTTCCGGACAGTTGCTACCGACTGATCGCCGACCCGGCCGCCCAGGGCATAGTCCACGAGGAGTTCACCGCGGTGAACCGCCGCACGCGCCGCCAGGGCGCGCGTCTGGCGACGCTGACCTCGCGCTCGCTGGAGCTGCAGCTGGAAGCCTTCTTCATGCACGCCTTTGGCATGCGGCTGGACTACAACGTGCTGCGCCTGGACTACTCTTACGAGCATGCTTCTGGGCTATAGGCCTTTTCCGACGCCGCCGGTCGTCGGTTCGGCCGGCGGCGGAACGAGCGTTCCGTCGGACAGTTCCTGCAAAGGATGATTTATGGCAACGATGAACGCGTCGAAGTCGCTATTATTCGCGCCCTGTGCGCCACCTCGTGCGTGTTTCCTCGTTGTCGCTTCGCCATGAATGAATTCCTCGTGCATTTTCAGGACGGTCACTGCCTGGGCAAGACCGTGCTGCGCTCGTTTTCCCGTCAGATGACCCTCTCCGAAGCGCGCGTGCGCCTGCAGGCCTGCTACCCGCTGCGCGTTCCGCACCTGCTGAACATCCTGCACCTGACGCCGATGCTGCCCGGCCGCTGATCCGCCCCTACCCGTACAGTTTTCCTGCGCCACTGTGCCTGCAACCGGGCATCGACCGTGGCTAGAGTCGTTCGTCCCGACTTCAAGGAAAGCACCATGGCCGACCTGCAGATTCGCCCCGCCACCGCTGATGACGTTCCGGCCATGCTGGACCTGATCTTCGAGCACGGCCCCAACGACTGGAACTTTCTGCCCGAAGGTCCGGTTCGCGAGCACTTCCAGGGCATCGCCGCGGGGACGGTCTGGGCGCTGGTCGCAGTGGATGGCGATGAGCTGCGCGGCCTGGTGACCTTCCATGAAAGCGCTGCGTTCGGCCGCTTCCAGCACGAAGGGCGCCCGCGTCACGCCTATATCGCCGAGGCCACGGTGCATCGCGGCGAAGCCGGGCGCGGCCTGGGTACGCGCCTGCTGCGCGCGGCCATTGCCGATCTGCTCGCCCGTGGCCTGCCCGACATCTACATCGAGCGCCACGAGGAGAACCCCGGCTCCGCCGGGATGATGCGCAAGGCCGGCTTCGACGAGCTGGAAACCTTCGCCGACCCGCAGCGCCGCCCCAATGGGTCGCGGCGCACGACGATCTGTTACCTGGACGCGCGAACCGGCGCCGCCTGAGCTTCGCCCAGACCGGCGAGGGCTTGCCGTGCCGCTTCGCCGGCCTGCTCCAGCACCTGGCGCTTCCAGCCGTCCTCGTCCACGTAGAAGGCATCACGCAACTGGCGATGGATGCGCAGGGCTTTCTCCGCCGGTACGCCGGGGTTGTTGGCCAGCCACTGGTCCGCGCGCAGCGCCTTGAGCACCTGAAGCCCCGGCAGCGTGCCGAACTCCAGGGCGATGGCGGTCAGCTCGGCCTGCGGACACTCGCTCGCAGCGCTGAGGATCATCTGCCCCTGCAGCTGCACCGACACCGATCCCCCTTCGTGCGCCGAAGTCACCTCATCGCTCCACCAGCGGCGCGTGCGCGCCAGCGTCTGCGGATCGTTCCCGCCCACATAGATGCGCTCGCCGTGGCCTTTGGGCCCAAGGCCGGTGTGCACGTCGATCCAGCCCAGTCGTGCGCAGTCCCGGGCGTGCTGACGCAGCACCTGGCGCACGGCCTGGTTGCTCCAGGTCGGTTTGGCGCCGATGTAGAACAGGCCGTTGGGATGGCTGTCCTGGCCGCTGGATATGGCCGCCTGCAGTTGCTTGCGGCCGTGGCGCATGGCGTAGCGCAGCAGGCGCAGGTGGCTGGCGAAGGACGGCCAGCGGCGCGGGATCAGGATCGGGTCGAGCGCCGCGTAGGCCTGGTTGCGCTGTCGCGGCTGGGAGAAGTCGATGAAGTTGCGGTTGAGGTCGACGTTCTCGTGGGTCCAGCGCCGCCACCAGGAAAAACCGTAAGGGTTGGCCGCGTGCAGGTAGAGCACCGCGCAGTCGGCCTTGGCGCATTGCTCCAGCCAGTCGGGATCATTGAGCAGCGCAACCTGCACCGCCGAGCCGCAGAAACCTTCCACTCCATGACAGCCGCTGCTGATGATCAGCAGGTTCTGCGCATCGCGCGGACCACTGCGTGCCACGTCCAGCGCGAGCGGTTCGCCATCGCGGCCGGCCAGCGGGTGGCGGTGGGATTCGACGACCAGGCCGGCGGACAGGCACGCGGCGAGAAACTTGCCACGCGCTTCGGCGTAGCTCTGGGAAAAACAGGCAGACGGGTTCATCACCGCTCCGGATGATTGGATGTTGCGAGGCCCGCTGGGCGGGCCCTTCGGGGAATATCAGGCGTGGCCGACCGCACCGGGCAGCGGCGCTTCGCTGTGCGCGCCCTGCAGGGACTGGCGGGTGCGCTCGGGGGCGATGATCCGGCAGCCGAGGATGGCGCCGACCACGGTGAGCACGCCGAACAGGCCAAGCGCCGTCTCGAAGCCATGGGCGATGTCACCGCCGCGCAGCTCGACCAACTGGCCGACGATCCAGGGCGCGAGCATGCCGGCGCTGGTCATGCCGCCAATGTGAATGGCCAGCATCGAACCGCGCTGGGCGCTCGGGGCGATGTAGGCGACCAGGGTGTTGCAGAAGGTCGGCAGGACGTTCACCAGGATCGCGCCCAGGGCGTAGAGCACCAGGATCGCCAGGCGATCGCCGTGCAGCAGGGTCAGCGCGCAGAAGGCAACACCGGCGACCGCTGCGAAGGCCATCGGCGGCAGCACCATGGCGCGCTGCACCGAGGCGCCGCGCTTCATCGCCCGCTGGGAGAGCGTGGAGAGCAGCAGGTTGGCAAGGATCACCCCGACCGTCACCACCATCACCGTGTAGCCCGACTGCATGGGCGTCATGCCCTGGCCCTTCTGCAGGTACACCGGCACCCAGCTGTACACCAGCGCGGTGGGCAGGTAGCTGAGGAAGCCCATCAGGGTGATCCAGATGAAACTGCGGTTGAGCAGCAGGCGGCTGTACGGCAGGCGCAGTGACGACCCCGGCCCCTCTTCCTCGGTCTGCTGGCCTTCACGGCCGAAGACCAGCCAGACCACCAGCCAGACCAGCCCGAGCAGCGCCAGCAGGAAATACGCGGTGCGCCAGCCGAAGTGCTGGATCGCCAGCGGCAGGCTCAGCGCACCGAGCACCGCGCCGAGCATGATCGACACCTGGATCAGCGCCGAGGGCAGCACACGCTCCTTCGGGCCGAACCACTTGAAGCAGGCGTGCTGGGTGACCGCCGTGCCCGGCCCGGTGCCGGCTCCCAGCAGCAGGCGCCCGGCGACCAGCGCGGCGAAGCCGCTGGACAGCGCCACCAGCAGTTGCGAGGCCATCCAGACCACCGACATGCCGGCGAGAATCCAGCGTGTCGGGAAGCGGTTGGCGAGGAAGCCCACCAGCACGCCGGAGATCGAATAGAGGAAGAAGAACGCGCTGCCGATGAAGCCGAACTCGGTTGGCGAGAGCTTCAGCTCGTCGATGATCTGCGCGCCGGCGAAGGCGAAGATGGTCTTGTCCAGTACGCTGATGACCATCACCAGCATCAGCAGGATGAGGACTACGGTGCGCTGTTTCATGCCTGCCCCCCTCTCGACAGCGAAGTCTCCACCAGCCGCACCCAGAGCGCCGCGCCGAAGGGAATGGCGCCGTCGTTGAAGTCGTAGCCGGGGTTGTGGACCATGCAGCCGCTGGGGCCGCTGTTGCCGTTGCCCAGGGCGATGTAGCAACCGGGACGGCGCTCCAGCATCCAGGCGAAATCCTCGCTGCCGAGGAAGCCCGAAGGGATCTCGGAGAGCAGGCGCTGCGGGCCGACCAGTTCGGTCAGCACCTGGCGTGCGAGGCGGGTTTCCTCCGGCGTATTGACCAGCACCGGCACCAGCTCCTCGTACTCGTAGTGCAGTTCCATGCCGTGCACGGCGGCGACGCCACGGGTGATCTCGCCGATGCGCTGCTTGAGCAACTCACGCACTTCCGGCTTGGTGGCGCGCACGCTCAGGCGCAGGTCGGCGTGGTCGGGAATCACGTTCGCCGCCTCCCCTGCCTTGAGCATCCCCACGGTCACTACGGCCACTTCGGTGGACGGCACGTTGCGCGCCACAATGCTTTGCAGCGCCAGCACCAGCTCGGCGGCGGCGACAATCGGGTCTTTGGTCAGGTGCGGCATGGCGCCATGGCCGCCGACGCCGGTCAGGCGGATCGACACGCGATCCGAGGATGCCGTCAGCGCGCCCTCGCGGGTGAGGAAGCAGCCCACCGGCAGGCCCGGCGCGTTGTGCAGCGCGTACACCGCGTCGCAGGGGAAACGCACGAACAGGCCGTCGTCCATCATTGCCACGGCGCCACCCAGGGTTTCCTCGGCGGGCTGGAAGATCAGGTTGAGGGTGCCGTCGAAGTGGCGCTGCTCGGCCAGGTCGCGGGCGGCGCAGAGCAGGATGGCAGTGTGGCCATCGTGTCCGCAGGCGTGCATGCGGCCGGCGTGCTGGCTGGCGTAAGGTACGCCGCTGGCTTCGTCGATGGGCAATGCATCCATGTCGGCACGAATGCCGATGCTGCGCGCACTGCTGCCCTGGCGCAGCACACCGACCACGCCGGTGCCACCCACGCCTTCATGGACTTCATAGCCCCATTCGCGCAGGTAGCCGGCAACGATGGCGGCAGTGCGCGCTTCCTCGAAGCCCAGTTCGGGGTGTTGGTGAAGGTCCCGACGAATCCGGGCGAAGGCTTCCTGGGAAGCGAATAGTCTTTCGACTGTCTCGTGCTGGGTAAGGGGGTGCTGACTCATGCCGCATCCTGCTCATTGTTCTGATGTGGCCGGCAGGATGCCCCACGCGCGAGGCGCTGAATAATGACCTTCGCGCATGCTTATCAAGGCTGGTTATCGAGACGGGCTTTCATCCAGCCAGGATCAGTCGGCCTTGCGCAGGTGCGGACCCTTGAAGGCGTAGACCAGCTCGTCCACCAGGGTCTGCGCCTCGCGGGTCATCAGCTCCGGCGGACGGCAGACCAGGGAAATGTCGGTGCCCGGCACCGTCTCGGCGATGTCCAGCGCGTCCAGGGTACCGGAGACGATAGGCAGGTCGAACACCCGTCGCGACCAGAAGCTCACCGCGTCGGTGTTGGCCGCCAGTTCCGCGTAGAGCACCACCGAGGCGCACTCGATGACGCGCTCGGGGTGGCGCACCTGGTACTGCTCGAACATCTGCCCGGCGAGGGACACATCCAGCGAATCGGGCACCAGCCACTCCTCGTCGAGCAGCTCGTGCAGCGAGCGCGCGTTGCGCAGCGGATGGCCCTTGCGTACCGCCAGCGTAGTGGGCTGGGCGTAGAGTTCCTGCCAATGGAAGCCGTCGACGTTGCGTGACGAGGGCTGCGAGGTCAGCACCAGGTCCAGCTGGCCTTCGCGCAGTCCTTCGAGCAGCTTGGCCGGGCGCAGTTCGCTGATCTGCAGTTGCACCTTGGGGTAGCGCTTGCGGTAACGCAGCAGGCAGCTGGCGAACTGCTGGCTGGGCGTCACCGGTGACACCCCGATGGCCACGCGGCCGTCCATGGCGCCCTTCAGCGTCTCGATCTCGTCCCGCGCGCGGCGCACTTCCTCGACCACCAGGCGAGCACGGCGCACCAGCCGCTCGCCGTATTCGGTGGCGGTGATGCCACGGTTGGAACGCACCAGCAGCGGCACGCCCAGCTCGGCCTCCAGCTCTTTGATGCTCTTGGACAGGGCGGGCTGGGAAATGTGCAGCAGGCGCGAAGCTTCCTGGATGCTGCCGCTTTCGCAGATGGCGACGATGGCGCGGAGTTGATGCAACTTCATGGAGTGGTCGTCGGCTCGGGGATCGGTAACAGGTCGGAACATAAAGCAAAATCGAGGCCGGCGTGAGTAACGGTTGGTAAACGCGGGTGGACTGGTGGGTCGCGGGGGTGTTTTTGCCGGCTGATTCAGGCGGTGGGAATCTCTGGGAGTTTCGTGCATCGCCAGCATGGGTATCGCTGCGCTCGCGGAACGCCGCCCGACCCATCCTACGACGAGGTTTTCCTGTTGCCACTGTGCGGGTGGGTGGATTCGCGGACATGGCCCGCTCCTACAGGTGAGTGCGCGAGCCACAAAAAAAGCGGCCCGAAGGCCGCTGATAAACACATCGGAGCGCCGGTGAGCGCCAGTCAAGCCCGCCGTCAGCGGATGCCGGTGGCGCGCAAGGCGTTGGGGGTGAAGTCGTTGCTGCTGGCCTTCACCGCAAAGTCATAGCTGCTCTTTTCTTCGTTGCGCAGGCCGGACACCGTGTAGCGGCCGGACAGCACGTCATAGTGGGTCTCCGCCGTCAGCCAGGTGAACTGCTGGTCGTAGAACGGCCGCGCATGGCCCTCGGACACCCGCCAGAGGCTGCCACGGCCGTCGTAGGCGTCAGCCTCGGCGATCTGCCAGCTGTCCTCGTCGATGTACAGGTCACGCTTGCTGTAGATGTGCCGCTGGCCCGGCTTCAGGGTCGCCACCACGTGCCACACGCGGTGCAGTTCGTAGCGGGTGTGGTCCGGGTTCAGGTGGCCGGGCTTGACGATGTCGTCGTACTTCAGCGCAGGCGAGTCGAGCGCGAAGCTGTTGTAGGGGATGTACAGCTCCTTCTTGCCCACCAGCTTCCAGTCGTAGCGATCCGGTGCGCCGTTGAACATGTCGAAGTCGTCGTAGGTCCGCATGCCTTCCGCGCCGGGGCTGTCGTAGCCCACCTGCGGGGCGCGGCGCACGCGGCGCTGGCCGGCGTTGTACATCCACGCCATGCGCGGTTCCTTGACCTGGTCGATGGTCTCCAGCACCAGCATCACGCTGCCCGCGCGGCGCGGCGGCGAGAGGATTTCCTGGCGGAAGTAGTAGAGGATGTTGTCCATCTTCGCCGGGTCGTAGTCCTTGAGCCCGAACGGGAAGGCGAACTGCTCCTTCATGTAGCTGATGGTGTAGGCGCCGTTGGTTTGCGGGTTCATCTGCGCGGTGGTGCGCAGCATCGCGTTGCCCCGGTAACGGGTGACGTGATTCCAGATGACTTCCAGGCCGTTCTGCGGGATCGGGAACGGGATGGTCATGCTGAAGTTGGTCAGGCCGTTGCCGCCTTCGGCCAGGGAGGTCGCCGTGGCATTCTTCTTCGCCGCGTCGATCACCGCCTGCGGGTAGCTCGCACTACGGTGGCTGGGGTAGACCGGAATGCGGTAGGTCTCGGGGAAGCGCTGGAACATCGCCAGCTGCCCCGGCGTGAGCTTGTCCTGGTACTGGCTGGCGTTCTGCGCAGTGATGGTGAACAGCGGCTTGTCCGCGGCATAGGGGTCGGCGAGGAAGCCGCCAGCGTCGACCGTGCCGGCGTTCAGCGCCAGGCCACCGGTCCAGGCCGGGATGCTGCCGTCGGCGTTGCCCGCCTTCTCGGCGCCAATCGGGGTGAGTTCATTGCCCAGGCGCGCGGCCTGGTCGGCACCGACTGCGGCCATGACCTGCCCGGCGAGCAGGCCCAGCGTCAGGCAGCCGGCCTGCAACCATTGCTTGTTGTTCATGCTTTTACCTCTGGGGGCTGGCGGGCGTCAGAAGCTGACGCCCATGCTGACGGCGAGGAAATCGCGGTCGGTGTTGACGTTGTAATCACCGCCGAAGTAGTCGGTGTAACTGATGCTGGCGGTGTAGCGGCTCAGGTACTCGGCATCGACGCCGACGCTGACCGACTTGTCGCCCTCGTTGAAGGTCGGGCCGTAGCCCTGCACGTCGTGGGAGAACGCCAGGTTCGGGCGCAGCGAAACGCCACCGAGCAGGTCGTTGTATTCCAGGCCCGCGCGCACGCGGTAACCCCAGGAGTTCTGGGTGTAGAAGCCCTTGTCATCGCACTGGCCGGGGTTGGCGGTGTTCACCACCTTCTGGCAGATCGCGTTGCCCGACAGCCCCAGCAGCGCCGAGGTGCCGGCACTGGCCAGCTCACCGTTGCCATATACGCTGCTGCGGCCGAAGCGCAGGTCGGAGCCGTCGGTGGAGCCCAGGTCGGCGATGTGGCTGAAGCCGATCTCGCCCACCAGGGTCAGGCGCTCGGCGCCGATCAGTTCGATCTGGTCGAAGGTGTTGGTGAAGGTCATCTGCGCCTGGGTGAACGGCTTGCGCTCGTAACCCTGGATCAGCGACCCGTAGGCCGAGTCTGCCCAGCCGCTGGAGAAGATCGGCAGGCCACCGTTGACCAGCGGGCTGGTCGCCGCCGAGCCGAGAGTGGCGGCGCCGGAGACGTCGCTGGAGTTGATGCCCAGCGGCATGTTCGGCCGGTAGCTGATCTCGCCCTGCACCGCGGTGCTGCCCCAGGTGGTGTTGAAGCCCAGGCCGTAAAGGCGGATGTCCTCGGGGTAGTCCAGGTACCAGCGCGCGGTGCTCACGCCGCCCTGCCCGATCAGCCCGCCGACCGGGTCGGCCAGCGCGCCCTTGCCCACCACCCAGTTACTGGTCGGCGTGCGGCTGTGGTAGTTCATCGCGTAGGCGGAGAACTCGGTATCGTTATACATCCAGCGCAGCGCCACGCCGAACTGGCCGCCGTCGCGGGCGTCGTGGTCCTTGCCACGCGGCACATAGCCGTAGCCGCCACGGATGCCGGTGCCATCGATGTCACGGTCGAAGTCGCTGCCGTTCACCGCCATGTTGATGTCGCAGCCCTTGGCGGCCACGTCGCTGCCGAAGAAGGTGCCGCAGTTGTCCGGCACGGTCTTCTCCCACTCCAGCTGGTAGAAGGCCTCCATGGACAGGGTGTCGGTGAGCCCCTGGTTGAAATACAGCATGCTCACCGGGATCAGCGCTTCCTTCACCTCGGAACCGGGTCGACGCAGCGCGGCGACGTCCGCCGGGTTGATCGAGTTGATGCCGTTCTGGATGAAGGTGCTCTCGCCCCAGCTCACCACCTGGCGGCCCACGCGCACGGTACCCGGCCGGTCCTGCAGTTCGTAGTTGTGGTAGAGGAAGGCGTCGAGCAGCTCGGCGCCGGAAGACTGGGCGGCGGTATCGCGGCCGCTGTCGTCGATGTCATAGAGCGGACGGTGTTCGTCCTTCAGTTCGAAGTCGTACCAGTACTTGCCACGCAGGAACAGGCCACTGTCGCCGTACTTCAGCTCCAGGTCGTGCAGGCCCTTGAAGATCTTGGAGAAGGTCTCGCCGCGCTTGAAGTTCAGCCGGCCGTCATCGGAGGTCTGGCTGGACGCCGTGCCGCCGTTGCGGGTGCCGATGAATTTCTTGTCCGGGCTGTCCATCGCCCAGCTTGCGCCAATGGACAGGGTCGAGTCGAAGCGACCCTCGATTTCCCCCACGTTGAAGCTCACTGCCTGAGCCGAAGATGCCCCGCCAAGGGCCATGCTGGTAGCCAGCGCCAGCGCGTGCGGCTTGAAGCCTGCGGCGCCGGTTATTGTTTTTTTCATGCTGCTCTCCGCCTGGATCGTGCTGGTCACGGCAAGCCGTGCCACCCCTGCTCCGCGGCTCTTGGGCCGGGAGGCGAGCGCAGGTTAGAGCGCTGTCACAACGCTGACTTCTGAAAAAAAGTGATGCCCATAGCCAGAATGAAAACGCCGCCGTCTCGCAGCGCGCGAGGCTTTGCGGGTGCGGCTCTGCGGGTGATAACCGACGGCTATCGCGATACCCAGGATTCAGCCGACCCGGGCCGCGCATTGCCCTAAAGTCCGCCGCCATCAGCGACTCCCCGACCCTGAGGTGGACCATGAAGATTGCGTTGACCGGCGACAGCATCCTGCAGCGCCGCCTGAACAGCCGCGAAGACCAAACCCTGCTCCCGCTGTTCGACCTGCTGCGCGGCGCCGACGTCAGCTTCACCAACCTGGAAGTGCTGCCCAACGACTTCCAGGGCGACGCCGTGCTGGAAAGCGGCGGCTCGCACTTCGGTGCGCCGTCGTGGGTGCTCGACGAGCTGGTGGAGGGCGGCTTCGACCTGTTCTCCACCGCCAACAACCACAGCCTGGACTACGGCATCGCCGGTCTGCAGGCCGCCCACGCACAGCTGGACAAGCGCGAGCTGCTGTTCGCCGGCACCGGCCGCAACCTCGAGGAAGCCCGCCGCCCGGTGTATTGCACCAAGCCTGCCGGCACCGTCTCGCTGCTGGCCTGCACCTCCACCTTCGGCAAAGGCCAGGAAGCCAGCGAGCAAACCCGCGACATGCCCGGCCGCCCCGGTCTCAACCCACTGCGCTACGACACCGTGCACCAGCTCGACGGCGCACAGATGGAAGCCATGCGGGGCATCATCGCCAGCCTCGGCCTCGACCGCCTGTATCAGGGCGCGGTGGACCTGGGCTTCGCCCACCCGATCCCCGATCCATCGCTGGCGGTGTTCGGCCCCTTCACCCCGCTGCTGTTCCGCCAGGGCGAGAGCGCGCGCCTGCGTACCCTGCCGCGCAAGAAGGACATGGACGACATCCTGCGCTGGGTCGAGGAAGCACGGACGCTGTCCGACGTGGTGGTGCTGAGCATCCACGCCCACGAACTGGGCCACGACGCCAAGGGTGAGTGGGACCTGGAAGTGGCTGCCGAATTCATCCAGCCGGTAGCCCGGCGCATGATCGACGCCGGCGTCGATATCGTGGTCGGCCACGGCCCGCACCTGCTGCGCGGCATGGAGATCTACAACGGCAAGCCGATCTTCTACAGCCTGGGCAACTTCATCGGCCAGAACGAGCTGGTGGAGCGCCTGCCGGCGGACAGCTACGAGCAATTCCGCGTGGACCGCAACCAGACGCCTTCGAAGGTGTTCCTGCAGCGCACCCAGAACGACACCCGCAGCTTCCCCTCCGATGCGCGCTTCTGGGAGAGCCTGGTGCCGGTCTGCCAGTTCGACGGCCGCCGCCTCACCGGCATCGAGCTGCACCCGGTGAGCCTGGGCCTGGGCGAGGCGGTACACCGCCGCGGCCGCCCGCGCCTGGCCGAAGGCGAACACGCACAAGCGATCCTGCAGCGCTTCGCCGCGTTGTCGGAACCTTACGGTACTCGGCTGTCGGTGGACGGCTCGATTGCGCGCGTCACACTCTGATGCCGCAGCGCCGGGCGGCCACAAGCTGCCCGGCGCCCTCTTCTTCCCATCCCCATGACCACAGCCCGCATTCTCATCGTCGAGGACGACCTGCGCCTTGCCGCCCTCACCCGCGACTTCCTCGAACACCATGGCCTGACCGCCGGCATCGAGTCCGATGGCGCACGCGCCGCCGACCGGGTGCTGGACGAGCGCCCGGACCTGGTGATCCTCGACCGCATGCTGCCCGGCGAGGATGGCCTGTCCATCTGCCGTCGCCTCCGTCCGCGCTACCAGGGCGCGATCCTCATGCTCAGCGCGCGCTCCGAAGACACCGAGCAGATCGACGGCCTGGAGAACGGCGCCGACGACTACGTCTGCAAACCGGTGCGCCCGAGCCTGCTGCTGGCCCGCGTGCGGACCCTGTTGCGACGACCACGAAACGTACCCGAGCCGACTGACCGCCTGGAGCGCTCCGGACTGGTGCTCGATGCCCGCCAGCGCGAAGTGCGGCGCAACGGCTCGCGCATCGACCTGACCGGCGCCGAGTTCGACCTGCTCTGGCAACTCGTCGCCCACGCCGGCCAGACCCTCAGCCGCGACGACCTGCTCCTGGCGCTGCGCGGCATCACCTGGGACGGCCTGGACCGCTCGGTGGACGTACGCGTCGCCCATCTGCGCGCCAAGCTGGACCAGGACCCGCCAAGTCCGCTGATCGTCACGGTGCGCGGCAAGGGCTATCGCTTCGTCGGCTGACAGCGCTTAGTCCGCATGACCGCCCGGCCGAAAAATCGTCGCGCGGGGAACTCCGCCCAGTCAAACCAGGCACCCTCACCGCCGCAGGAGTGCCCGGCATGACCGTCAGCATCGACAACCTCAATATCGCCCTGCCCGTGGGCAAGACCCCGACCGACACCGTCTCCATCGAGATTCCCGGCCCGCAGGCGCTGGCGCAGTATCCGAACCTGGTCACCCGCCTGCCCGACGGCAGCCTGCAACTCACCGCGCCGACCAAGGGCGTGGCGAGCAAGAGCGTCCACCGCACCCGCTGCGAATGGAAGGAACCGATCTACTGGGCCCTGAGCGGCGCCACCGAGCATGTGAACCACCAATTGATGAAGGTCACCCAGGTGAACTCGGCACAGAAGGTAGTGGTGGCGCAGATGCACGTGAAGGACGACGACAGCCCGCTGCTCAAAGTGTTCTGGCAGAAGGGCAAGCTGACCATGGGCTTCCGCCAGAACTTCAACCAGACCACGCCGGTGAACAGCACCGTGCTGGACAACGTGCCGCTGGGTGCGGAGTTCGACATCCTGATCCTCGCCACGTCCAGCCTGATGCTGACGGTGCAGGCCAGCTGCAACGGGCGTAATTCGGCGCTGCCTTCGATGCCGCTGGATGTCAGCTGGGCAGCACGGGTTTTCGATTTCCACGGCGGGGTCTACAACCAGATCGATTTCACCGACACGACCCTGGCGAGCGATGCGTCGGTGTGCGTGATCAAGGACCTGCAGATCAGGCATGCGTGAGCGTGCGGAAAGCGGCGCCTTACAGGCGCTGTTCGCGCGCATGGCCCGCTCCTACAGAAAAGCGCTGGCATCCGGTAGGCTGTGGAATCGTCGCACCCAGAGCCCATCCGTATGCCCGCCCTCACCTGCCCCCACCTGACAGGCCAGCACGTCGAACTCCTGCCGCTGCGTGCAGAACATGCGCCGGCATTGCTGGAGGCCGCCGCCGATGGCGAACTGTGGAACCTCAAGGTCACGGTGGTGCCCGGCCCGGATACCGTCGCGGGCTATATCGCCAAGGCCGAAAAGGGCCTGGAGGAAGGCAGCGTCCTGCCCTTCGCCATCCTCGACCGGCGCACCGGCAGGGTCGTCGGCAGCACCCGTTTCTGGAAGGTCGACCGCGCCAACCGCAAGCTGGAAATCGGCCACACCTGGCTCGCGCTGTCGGCGCAGCGCACGCCGATCAACAGCGAGGCCAAGCTCCTGCTGCTCACCTACGCCTTCGAGGAACTCGACTGCGTGCGCGTGCAGTTCACCACCGACGAGCTGAACGAGAAGTCTCGCGCCGCCATCCTGCGCCTGGGCGCGGTGCAGGAAGGCATCGTCCGCCACGAGCGCATCATGCCCGACGGCCGCAAGCGCAACTCGGTGCGCTTCAGCATCATCGACAGCGAGTGGCCGGAGGTGAAGGCACGGCTGCTGGAAAGGCTCGGCCGCGCCCCGATCTGATGGCCGCTCAGCCCTGGTAGAACACCTCGTCGCTGTACGGGTACCACCAGGAGTGGATCTGCGGCTGGTGGTCGATGATCACCATCTTCGAGCGGCGGAACGCATCCAGCCCCTGGCGGCCCAGCTCGCGACCCATGCCGGACATCTTCCAGCCGCCGAACGGCAACGCATCGTTGTCGATCAGCGGGTTGTTCACCCAGACCATCCCCGCCTCCAGGCGATCCGCCGCTTCCATGGCTTCGGCCAGGTCGGTGGAGAACAGCGAGGCGCCCAGACCGAAGGGCGAGTCGTTGGCCAGCCGGACCGCCTCGTCGAAGTCCTTCACCTTGCAGATCGCCGCCACCGGGCCGAAGCACTCCTCATGGAAGATCGCCATGGCCGGGGTGACGTCGGTGAGGATGGTCGGCTCGTAATACCAGCCCACCGGGAACTGTTCGGGAATGCGCCCGCCGCAGACCAGCGTGGCTCCCTTGGCTATGGCGTCGTCCACCAGGCGGATGACCTTGGCGCGGGCCGCCTCGCTGACCATCGGACCGATCTCGGAACGCTCCAGGCCGTGGCCGATGCGCAACGCGCGGGTGCGCTCGGCGAAGCGCGCGACGAACTCGTCATGGACTTCATCGACCACATAGAAGCGCTCCGCCGAGGTGCAGATCTGCCCGCTCAGGTGGAAGGCTGCGGTCACCGCGCCGGCCGCCGCGACTTCCAGCGGCGCGTGGCGGGAGATGATCATCGGGTCGCTGCCGCCGGCCTCGATCACCGCCGGTTTCATCCGCTCGGCGCAGGCCACCGCCACCGCCTTGCCGGCGGCGACGCTGCCGGTAAAGGCCACGGCGTGGGTACGCTCGGACTGCACCAGGCGCTGCGCGGTGCTGGCATCGCCCGGCAGGCAGCTGACCATCCCCGCCGGCAACACCTTGAAGTGCTGCATGAACTTCAGCGTGCACAACGTGGTGCTTTCCGCCGGCTTGACGATGCAGGCGTTGCCCGCCGCCAGCGAGGCGGCCAGGGTCCAGCACATCAGCAGGATGGGGAAGTTGAACGGCATGATGTGCACGCTGACGCCGTAGGGTTCGTAGCGCACATGCTGGAACGAGCCGAGCTGCGTGGTGCCGGCGACCTTGCCGGCCTCGTCGCGGGCCATCTCGGCGTAGTAGCGGAAGATCGGCGCGCAGTTCGCCAGCTCGCCCATGGCTTCGGGGAATGGCTTGCCCATTTCCAGGGTCATCAGCCGCGCCACTTCGCGCTGGGTGGCCTGGTCGGTTTCGATAGCGTTGGCCAGCTGGTGAAGGATAGCCGCGCGGGACTTTGCGTCCACGCGCTTCCACTCGCGCTGGGCGGCGTTGGCCGCGTCGATGGTGGCGTCCACGTCTTCCGCGTCGCACAGGGCGATGCGTCCGACCGGGGTGAGGTCGGCGGGGTTGATGATGTCGCGCAGGCGCTGCGTCGCTACGCCCTGATATTGCGGGCCGATGAAACGCAGGGGCAGATCAACGTGAAAGTCGGTCATGGAATGCTCCGCAGGGATTCGGATGAGGCCAGGCGCTGGGCGATCACGTCGCTCTCAAGCCCCTGGCGCCAGTTCGGCAGATGGGTGTCGAGCAGCGCTGCCAGCGGGCGCAACTGTTCGCTGTCGAGCGCGCGCTGGAACAGCCGCAGCACGCGCGGCAGATGCTTGAGGTAGCCGTGCTTGCCGTCGCGTTTGGCCAGGCGCACGAAGATGCCCAGCACCTTGGCGTGGCGCTGTGCGGCGAGCACCTGGAAGTCGGCCATGAAGCGCCGGCCGTCCACTTCCGGGCGCTGGCTGAGGTAATGGGTGAGCAGGGTCACGCGCAGGGTTTCGGGAATATCGCGGCGCGCGTCTTCGAGCAGGGACATGAGGTCATAGGCCGGCGCGCCGAACAGCGCGTCCTGGAAGTCCAGCAGCCCGCACGCCGCCACGCCCGCCCTGCCCTCCAGCAGCATCAGGTTGTCGACGTGGTAGTCGCGCAGCACCAGCACTTCACGGCGCAGCGAGACATCGCGCCAGAGCGCGGCGAACTCCGCCAGATAGCGCTCGCGCAGCTTCGCGGCAGCCTGCTCGCCCACCAGCAGTGGCGCATACCAGTCAATGAACAGCGCCGCTTCATCGCCCAGTTTCTGCCCGTCGTAGGCCGCCACGCCTTCGGCGGCCTGGGGGCCCGCGCGGTGCAGGCGCACCAGGGCATCCACGGCAAGGCGGTACAGCGCCACCTCGTCATGGCCGTCGGCAAGCAACCGGGTATAGGTGGCCTGTCCGAAGTCCTCCACCAGCGCCAGACCCAGCTCGCGGTCGGCGGCCAGCACGCTGGGCGCCGACAGCCCGCAGTCGCGCAGCAGCTGCGCCACCCGCAGATAAGGGGCCAGCGGCTCGGCGCCGGGAGGCGAATCCATCAGCAGCAGTCCTTTGCCGTCGAGGCGGAAATAGCGCCGCATCGAGGCGTCCGCCGGCAGCGCGGTGATGGCCGCGCCGGACAGGCCGCTGCCGGCGAGGAAGGTCTCGCGGGCAGCGGCACGGGTGGTTTCGCAGGGCAGGTTCATGGCATCACCGGATCATGTAGACCTTCTTGATGGTCTCGTGCACGGTGCACACGCCCTTCCAGTCCTTGGGGAAGAAGGCCGCGGTGTCCGGCTCGATCTCGATCACCTCGCCGGACTCGTGCACGTAGGTGCAACGGCCCTCGAGGAAGTGGCAGAACTCGTCGCTGGTCACGTGGCAGAACCACTTGCCCGGCGTGCAATGCCAGATGCCGCATTCGGACTGGCCTTCGGGCCCCTTGTGCAGGACCACGCCGCTGACATGGGACTCGCCCTCGAGCATGGTCGGGATCACGCCCCAGTCCTTGAGTTCGGTGACCTGCAGCGGGCGGTACATAACGGGGGTCTTCATCGTTCACTCCTGATGGGTCGAATCGTATGGGGCGCATAACCGCTCGTGGTCATTCGCCGGTGGGATCGGTGGAAATCGACGGCGGATAACGCTTGTGGCGTTATGCGCCCTACGATCGAAATCGGGCCGGGCGTAGGGCGCATAACCGTTCACGGTTATCCGCCGGTGTCTCGGCGCGAGGTCAATGGCGGATAACCCGTTCCGAGTTATGCGCCCTACGGGTTCAAGCGAGCATGTAGAGGTTGCGCAGCGTGCTGTGCACGGTGCATTCCCCGGTCCAGCCGGCCGGGAACAGCACCAGGGTGTCGGGCTCGACCTCGATCACCTCGCCCTCGTCGGAGCGGTAGGTGGCGCGGCCGGCGACGAAGTGGCAGAGCTCGTCGCGCGGGATCGACAGCCGCCAGCGGCCGGGGGTGCAGACCCACAGGCCGGTTTCCGGGCTGTTGTTCGGGCCCTTGAACAGCAGCCGGCCGCTGGAGTGCGAGACACCCTCCAGCGCGTCGGCCTGCACGCCCCAGTCCACCAGGTCGTCGTAGTCCCGGGCGCCGCGGATGTGCGGCGCGGTGCTCTCTCCATTGAAGGAAGCGGCCTTGAACTCAGGCATGGTTCACCGCCTTGCCCTGCACCAACTGGTCGAGGATGCGCGCAGCGTCTTCCGGGCCCTTGCGCGAGCGCATGTAGTCGCTGGTGCGCGCCAGGCGCCCCTGCATCAGCTGGTCACTCAGCAGCTGGGCTATGTTGCGCGCCAGGTCTTCCTCGCTCCAGTCGTAGCGGTCCATGCGCAGGCCGTGGCCGCTTTCCTGGGCGCGCATGGCGTTGTCGTGGCCGTCCCAGACGTAGGGCATGACGATGGCCGGCTTACCGAAGAACAGGCACTCGGTGAAGCTGTTGTTGCCGCCGTGGTGGATCACCCCATCGACCTGGGCGATCACCGAGGGCTGTGGGTACCAGTTGGAGACGATCACGTTGTCCGGCAGGTCGGTGTACTTCTCCACGTGCTCGCCGACGTTGAACAGCGCGCGGTACGGCAGCTTACCGATGGTGGTGACCAGGCGCTTGAGCAGCTCGACGTCGCCCGAGCCCAGGCTGCCGAAGCTGACATACAGCAGCGGCTTGTCGTTGTGTGCCTTGAACTGCGGGATTTCATAGGGCTTGTCGGTGCGCACACAACCCTGCAGGTAATGGAACTGCCGCGCCGGCAGCGGGTGGCGACGTTCGAACTTCACCGGGTCCGGGTAGAGCAGCAGGTTCATGTAGGGCGACTCTTCGAAGAAGGTACCCAGCGGATACGGCCGCTCGCCGCACTGCGCGAGGAAGTCGTTGAAGTCGGCGTGGATCGGCGCGATCACTTCCTCGAAGCGCTTCTGGAAGCGCGCGTGGCCGTCCTTGTCGTCGACGCTCATGCCCGACAGGTACGGCGGGATGTCCGGGTCGTGCACTTCGTTTTCCGAGCAGGAGATGATCCGCACCCAGGGCTTGCCGTAGTGCTTGATGGCCGGAAAGAGGATCACGTTGTCCACGCAGATCAGGTCCGGCTTGATCCGGTCGAGGATCGCCGGCAGCTCCTTCTGCGCCCACTTGGAGGTGGAGACGATGGCCTCCCAGCACTCCTTCACGTAGTTGTCGAGCTGGTCGATCGGCGCCTTGCGGAAGTTGGGGATGTGACCGTTGATGAAGTCGGTCCAGTAGCGCGCCATTTCCTCGGCCGGCATCGGCTCGGACATGTTCACGTAGTGCTCCTCGAAGCCGTAGGCCGAGTACACCCCGGTCATCCCCGGATCGGTGAGGAACACCGCCTTGTGCCCCATCGCCTCGCAGGCCTGGGCGATGCCTACGGAATTGAGGGCCGGGCCGTAGGCGGCCTCGGGGAAGAATGCGATGACCTTGCGTTCACTACTCATGGTGCTCTCCAGTCAGTCTTGTTCTAAGGCGATCAGTGAGTCAGCACGCGGCCGTGCCGCGCATCCCAGCCCAGGCGCACCGGCATGCCGGCGGCAAGGCGCAAGAAGTCGTAGTCCGAGGACGGCACGCGGACGATCAGCGGCTTGCTGGAGAGCGCCGTGTTCACGTGCAGGTTGGTGTCCAGGCCGTGGTAGGCCACTTCGGCCACCTCGCCGTGAATCTGGTTGTCGGTGGCCGGCGTGGCGTCGGTGAGAACCCGTAAACGCTCCGGGCGCAGCGCCAGGGTCACGCTCTCCGGGCTGGACTCGGCGGTGGTCTCGATGTTCAGCACCTGGTCGCCGGCCTGCAGGCGATTGGTGCCCACGCGGCGGCCTTCGATCAGGTTGCTGACGCCGATGAAGTCGGCAACGAAGCGGCTGCCCGGATTCTCGTAGAGTTCACTGGGGCTGCCGCACTGGCAGACCTTGCCGTCACGCAGCACGGCCATGCGGTCGGACATGACCAGGGCTTCTTCCTGGTCGTGGGTGACCATGATGAAAGTGATGCCGCTCTCGTGCTGCAGGCGCTTGAGCTCCAGCTGCATCTTCTCGCGCAGCTTCTTGTCCAGCGCGCCGAGGGGTTCGTCCAGCAGTAGCACGCGCGGGCGCTTGACCAGCGCACGGGCCAGGGCGACGCGCTGGCGCTGACCGCCGGAGAGCTGGTTCGGCCGGCGGTTGGCCAGCGGGCCGAGCTGCGCGGTTTCCAGCACCGCATCGACGCGCTGGCGGATTTCAGCGGCCGGCAGCTTTTCCATCTCCAGACCGTAGGCGATGTTGCCGCGCACGGTCATGTTGGGAAACAGCGCATAGGACTGGAACATCAGGTTCAGCGGGCGCTTGTTCGGCGGCAGCGGCGAGATGTCCTGGCCGTTGAGATAGATCGCGCCGGAGCTGGGCGTCTCGAAGCCGGCGATCATGCGCATCAGGGTGGTCTTGCCACAGCCGGAGGGACCGAGCAGCGCGAAGAACTCGTTCTCGCGGATGCTCAGCGACACCTGGTCCACCGCCGTCAGGCCCTCGCCGTAGGATTTGCTCACCTGCTCCAGCACGAGCAGGTCGGATGACTTAGTCATGGGCTTTGGGCACCTTGTTCAGACGTTGGGAGGCGAACAGCGCGGTGAAGCTGACCAGCATCACCAGGGTGGCGAGGGCGTTGATTTCCGGGGTCACGCCGAAGCGGATCATCGAGTAGATCTGCATCGGCAGCGTGGTGGACGCGCTGCCGGAACCGGAGTTGAAGAAGGCGATGATGAATTCGTCCACCGACAGGGTGAATGCCAGCAGGCCGCCGGCCATCACGCCGGGGAAGATCGCCGGCAGCAGCACGCGGCGCGCGGTGGTGAACCAGCCGGCACCGAGGTCGATGGAGGCTTCGAGGATCGAGTAGTCGAAGTGCTTGAGCCGCGTGCGCACCACCGCGCAGACGAAGGCGATGTTGAACACCACGTGGCTGAGGATGATCGAGTGCAGCCCCAGGCTCATCTTCAGCAGGTTGAAGAAGCTCAGCAGCGCGATGGCCAGGACGATATCGGGGATGATCATCGGCGCCATCAGCAGCGTGTCGGCGAGGTTCGCGCCCTTCTTGCCGGGGTTGTTGCGGGCGCGCATCTCCACGCCGAGGGCGAGTAGCGTACCCAGCACGCAGGCGATGAAGGTGGAGGTCAGCGCGACGATCAGGGTGTTCAGCGCCGCGTGCTGGATCGAGGCGTTGGCCAGCAGCTTGGCGTACCACTTCAGCGACGCGCCGCCCCAGGCGGTGGGCAGGCCGCTGGCGTTGAACGACAGCAGGATCAGCACCAGGATCGGTACATAGAGGAAGGCGTACACCAGCCACAGGTGCGCGCCGAGGGCGATGCCGGAGACGTTGCTGGAGTTACGCATGGCGTTCGCCCTCCGCACCCTGGGCCCGGCGCGAGACCATGGCCTGGATGAACAGCAACAGCATCATGATGCCGATCAGGAAGAAGCTCAGCGCCGCGCCGAACGGCCAGTCGCGTGCAGTGAGGAACTGCGCGTAGATCAGGTTGCCGACCATCTGCACCTGCTTGCCGCCCAAAAGGTCGGCGGTGATGAAGTTGCCGATGGAGAGCACGAAGACAAACACCGCGCCGGCGGCCACGCCCGGCACCGACAGCGGCAGGATTACGCGGCGGAAGGTGGTCCAGCCGGAGGCACCGAGGTCCCGCGAGGCTTCCCAGAGTTCGTTGTCGATGCGCGACAGCGAGCTGTAGATGGCGAGGATGACGAAGGGGATGTAGTTGTAGACCAGCCCGAGCACCACGGTGGCGTCGGTGTACAGCAGGCTGATCGGCTCGCCGCTGTAGCCCAGCAGATTGAACAGGCGATTCAGCAGGCCTTCGCGGTTGAGCAGCACGATCCAGGCGTAGGTGCGGATCAGGTAGTTGCTCCAGAACGGCAACATCACCAGGAACAGGAACACCGCCTGCCGGCGCGGAGTGCTGCGGGTGATCGCGTAGGCCGCCGGGTAGCCGATGAGCACCGCGAACAGCGTGGCGAGGCCGGCGATCTTCGCCGAGCGCAGGAGGATGTCGAGGTACAGCGGGTCCACCGCGCGGCGGTAGTTTTCCCAGGTGAACACGTAGTCGATGCCGCCATAGGCACCACGCTCGAGGAAGCTGTAGACCAGCACCAGCAGGCACGGCAGCAGCAGGAACAGGGCCAGCCAGCCAAGGCCGGGCGCGAGCAGCCAGGCCGAGAGTTTCCGGTCGGCGGACAAAGCGGTCATGCGTAGTTCCCCCAACCCCACGCCAGGCGGGGTGCTTCAGGGTTATTGAATACAGTGAACTTGTGGGGCGAGCGAGCTAGAGCGAGGCAAGGCGAGAACAAGCGTGGGCGCGGATGTAAATAAGCAAGCCCGCGCTTGTTCTCAACGCAGCATCGCCGACGCGCAGCCGGCCCTACTGTGCAGCCATGATCTCGGTCACGGCGCGGGTGTAGGCCTTCTGCGTGGAGCCGCCGACGTCACGCAACTGCTGCTGCTTGACCAGTTCGGCCGGCGTGGTGGTGAGGTTCGGGTACTTGGCCAGCAGGTCGGGCTTCAAGGTCGCCATCGCCGCCTGGTTGGGCACCTTGTAAAGGATGTTCTCGGCGACCCAGGCGTGGTTCGCCGGCTCCAGCATGTAGTTGATGAAGCGGTAGGCGGCGTCGGGGTTCTTCGAGCTTTTCAGCACGACCATGGTGTCCACCCAGAGGTCGGAACCTTCCTTGGGCACGACGAACTTGATCGACTCGTTGGCCTGGGTACCGTAGTTGCACCAGCCGTCCCAGGCGTGGGCCATCAGCGCCTCGCCCGAGGCCAGCTTGGAGTAGAAGGTGGTGTCGTCGAAGGACAACAGGCGTTTCTTGGTGGCGATCAGCTGGTCGCGCACCGCGTTGATCTGGTCCGGGTTGCCGTCGTTCACCGACCAACCGTTGGCGAGGAAGCCCGCGCCCAGCAGCCAGCGGTCGGTGGCAAGCATGGTGGTCTTGCCCTTGAGGGCGTCGGAGGGCTTGAGCAGGTCGCTCCAGCTCGAAGGCGCCGGGCTGACCTTGTCCGAGCGGTAGCAGATGCCGGTGGTGCCCCAGGTGTAAGGCACGGAGAAGTGGTTGCCGACGTCGTACTCGAGCTTCTGCGCTTCGGGGTAGAGATTCTTCAGGTTCGGCACCTTGGCCGGATCGATCTCGGCGAGCAGGCCCTGCTTGTGCAGGATCTCGGCAAAGGGCGAGGAAACGAACACCACGTCATAGCCTTCGCCGCCGGAGGCCATGAGCTTGCCCATGATCTCTTCGTTGGTGGCGTGGAGGGATTTGTCGGCTTCGAGCCCGGTGGCCTTCTGGAACTTCTCCAGGTTGTCCGGGGCCATGTAGCCGTCCCAGATGGAGATCACCAGATCCTTGGCACTGGCCGTGGTGGCGGACAGCGTGAGCGCGAGGGTTGCCCCTGCGTAGAGCATGGTCTTCAGCTTCATCTTGCGCACCTGACGATTGGTTGTTGTTGTGTCGACGGCAGCGGAACGAAAAGCGTACTACATGTCTTTTTTTCAAAATAAAAACAGAACCACTGGCGAAGTCAACCATTTCTTGCATTCTTGTTGGACCACCCACGCTGTGGCATAAGGGGTCGCCCCGCGGCGACACGCCTGCCGGGGCCTGCTGGAGAGAAGCCGCTTGAGCAAGGACACCGAGAAAAGACCGCGCACCAACCACCTGGAACTGGCCCGGCGGATCATCGAGCACGCCCAGGACACCGGGCTGGGAGATGGCGACGGCCTGTCCGAGCAGCAACTGGCGCGCACCTTCGGCGTATCGCGCACGCTGATCCGCGCGGGGCTGGACCTGCTGCTGGAACAGCAACTGGTGGCCCACGAGCCGGGCAAGGGCTATCGCCTCGCCGCCGACCCTTCCGCCCAGGTACTCGGCCCCGCCCTGCCCCAGGCCGAGGAACAGGCGCTGGCCGCCTCGGTACTGCGCGACCGCATGGCCGGGCGGCTGGGCAACAGCCTCAGCGCCAGCGAGCTGATGCGCCGCTACGACATCGGCCGCGCTGCCGCGCAGAAGGTCCTCGCGCAGCTCAGCGAAGACCAGGTGCTGGAGCGCGGCGCCGGGCAGAGCTGGTCGTTCCGCCCGCTGCTGAACAACCTTGCGGCGCTGGAAGACAGCCTGCGCTACCGCCTGATCCTGGAGCCGGAAGCGCTGCTGGCGCCCGGCTTCGACCCTGATCTGGCGCGCCTCGCCCTGCTGCGCGGCGCCATGGAAGACTTACTCAGTGCGCCCATCGAGCGCTTCGACGTGGCGCAGTTCCGCGAGCTGGACATCGGCTTCCACGAACTGATCGCCCAGGGCTGCGGCAACCGCTTCGTCGGCGACGCCCTGCTGCAGCACCAGCGCCTGCGCCGCCTGCCCAACCTGCTGCCGATGGTCAGCGTGCACCGCCTGCAGGAAGCCCTGCGCGAGCACCTGCGGATCATCGAGCAGATCGAACGCGGCCAGCTGGAAGTCGCCGCCGACCTGATGCGCCTGCACCTGCGGCTGTCCTTCGCACAACGCCCGCAGACCGCCAACCGCGGGATTCCGCAGTCGTTCGCCCTGGGTCGTCGCTGATTATTTTTCTCTCGCGGTGTTTTTTTTAACGAAAAAATGCAGTATCAGTTTCACGCAGTGCCCGTGAGCAACACCCGGATGTGCCCATGACGCAAAGAACAAGAACCATCGCCTTCTTCCCCGAGGCCAGCTTCGGCGCCGCGCTGAACTGCATCGGCATCGCCCAGGCCCTGCGCGAGCTCGGCGCCCGCCCGGTGTTCATCTGCCATGCGCACTTCCAGGGCATCTTCGCCGAGTACGGCTTCGCCGAGTACCCGCTGCAGCTGGACTCGCCGCTCTCCGCCGCCGACCACCAGCACTACTGGGAGCGCTTCATCGAGCGCAACGTGCCGTACTTCGACCAGCCGCCCCTGGCGCAGATCGACAGCTACGTGGCGCCGGCCTGGGAAGCCATCATCGACACCGCCATCGAGTCGGAAAAGCCGCTGCAGCAGTTGCTCGCCCGGCTCAAGCCCGACGCCATCGTGCTGGACAACGTGGTCAGCTTCCCGGCCATCGCCGCCGCCGGTTGCCCCTGGATACGCATGGTCTCCTGCGCGGAAACCGAGCTGCCCGATGCTGCCGTGCCGCCCTACCTGTCCGGCGCCAGCAGCAGCGATGCTCAGGCCTGCTCGACTTACCGCGAGCACTACCTGCACGCGACCAGGCCGGCACACGAGCGCTTCGCCCGCTTCCTCACCGAGTGCGGCCACCCCGCCCTGCCCGCCGGCCAGTTCCTCGAGGACTCGCCCTGGCTCAACCTGCTGCTGTCGCCAACGCCGGTGCGCTACGAGCGCGAGAAGCCGCTGCCGGCCGAGCGCTACCTGTACCTCGACGGCTGCGTGCGCAGCGAGGCGCCGTACATCCCGCCGCAGTTTCCCCGGCATGACGACGCGCCGCTGATCTACGTGAGCTTCGGCAGCCTGGGCGCCGCCGACGTGGCGATGATGCGCCGGCTGATCGACGCCGTGGCGCAGCTGCCGTACCGCTTCCTGATCAACGTCGGCGCCTACCGCGAGCACTACGACACGGTACCGGACAACGTCTACCTCGACAGCTGGTATCCGCAGCCGGCGGTGCTGCGCGAGTGCCAGCTGTTCATCCATCACGGCGGCAACAACAGCTTCTGCGAAGCGCTGTATTTCGGCCTGCCGTCGGTGATCATCCCCTACTGCTGGGACGGCCACGACAACGCCCGGCGCGCCGAGGAAGTCGGCGTGGCGCGCTACCTGCCGCGCTTCGAGGATCCGCTGGCGGCGCTGCCCGCCGCCCTTGCCGAACTGCTCGCGGACAAGGCCATGGCGCAACGCCTGAGCACCGTGCGCGAGCAGATGCAGGCCTCGCGCGGCACCGAAACGGCGGCGCGGGCGATCCTCCGCATCTGCGCCGACTGACAACGGATTGGCTCTGTCGAAGTACTGGCGATTGGCACTCGGCGACGGACCATTCCCCCCTTAAGCTGGGCTCCAGCCACCCTGGAGCACGGCATGACCGCCTTCGATGACCAGCCGACCCTGCTCGGCCACACCCTGCAATTGCGCCCGCTGCGCGCCGATGATTTCGACTCGTTGTTCGCCGCTGCCAGTGCGCCGGAAACCTGGGCCGGCCACCCGGCCACCGAGCGCTTTCGCCGCGAAGTTTTCGAGCCCTACTTCCAGTTTCTGGTACAGGCCGGCGGCTGCCTGCTGATCCTCGACCGACAAAGCGGCGCGGCCATCGGCTGCTCGCGCTACTACCCGGTACCGGACCAGCCGGCCGACATCGGCATCGGCTTCACCTTCATCAACCACCGCTACTGGGGCGGCGCGACCAACCGCGAGCTGAAGACGCTGATGCTCGGCCATGCCTTCCAGCATTTCGAGCGCGTGTGGTTCCACATCGCGCCGAGCAATATCCGCTCGCAGAAAGGCACGGCCAAGCTGGGCGCGAGGCTGGCCTATCAGGCGGACCTGGACCTCTCCGGCACGCCCGCATCCTGGCTCTGCTATGAGTTGCCGCGCCAGCGCTGGGGCAGCGCCTAGACCCGCCCCGACTCCTGCGACAGCCAGCGCTTGCGCCAGGCCAGCGGCGTGCAGTCCTGCCAGCGGCGGAAGGCGCGGATCAGGCTGCTGGCGCTGCTGAAGCCGATGCGCTCGGCGATCTGCTCCATCGACCACTGCGGATCGCGTAGCAGTTGCAGCGCCTGCGCCTCCCGCGTCTGGTCGAGCAGCTGGGCAAAGCTCAGGCCGTGCTGCTGCAAGGCCGTCTCGAGCTGCCCACGGGCAATATCCAGATGCCCCGCCAGCTCCTCCAGTGAACTCGGCCCGGTGAGCAATTCCGCCAGGCGCGCGCGCAGGGCGCTGAGCGGCAGCGGCATGCCGTGCTGGGCCAGGTACTGCAGAATGGGGCGTTCCACCTGGGCAAGCAGGCGCGGGTTGGCCCCCGGCAGAGGCAAATCCCAGGAAGCATTGTGGAACACAAAGGCGCTCAGCGGCTGATCGAAGCTGACCCGTACATTCAGCGCGTCCCACTCCTGCCGGTCCGCCGGGCTCGTCCGGGCCAGCTCGATGCCGCGCATGAATGCGGCAGCCGGCTTTCCCGTCAGGCGTTCGAACATGCGTACGTGGAAATGCCAGTAGAAGTCGCGGGCAATGTCGGTGGGCGTGTAACCACCATTGAGGTGGAACTCCATCCGCCAGTCACTCCGCTCGTCCTGTCTCAACAGCGGCTGGCCTACGGTGCTGGCCAGGTTGACCAGCTGCACATGGCGCTGCACAGCCTCGCCGAGCGTGGTGCAGGCGTATAGCGCCAGGTCCATCCCGTAGAGGTTGGCGGACTGGTGGTAACGTGCCGCGCGGATGCCGAAGTTCGCGTCGCCAGTGACTTCTGCGCAGAGCAACCACAGAGGGCTGAGCGAGGTGATGGGCAGGCGTGCGTCGACCTCCTGCATGATGCCCGGATCGATCCCTGCGCGCCTGAGCACCGGGATGGGATCGATCCCGTAGTGCTGGCCCAGGGTAGTCGCCATGCAGCGCACGACAGTGGCCTGTGTGCTGGGCGGCAGTGAGACAGGGGAAGTGCGCTTCATGATCGGCTGGCGGACGGTGGCTCTGAAACGAGCATGGCCGCGGCGCGCAGCGCATTCAACCTCCCCAGCAAAAAAAGCCCCGGTGGGGGCCGGGGCACAAAGGAGCAGTCGCACGATGAATCAGGACTCCCGCTGCACCAGCGGCGGTTGCCAGTCACGCTGGAGGACCTCCGGCTTCGGCCAGTAGAGGCGCAGGAACAGGCTGAACTCGCTGTCCGGCGCAGGCAGCCAGTTGCTGCGCAACTCCGGGCGCTCGGGCGCTTCGTGCTGGATGTACAGGTCCAGCGAGCCGTCGGCGTTGTAGTGCAGATCGTCACGGTCGCCGACGGCGTAGCGGTTCAGCGGGTTGTCGGCGAGCAGCAGCTGGGGGTTGTACAGCGTGAGCGACCAGAAACCCTTCACCGGTGGCAGCTGTGCCTTGTCGAAGTGGATCACGTAGCGATGCCGTCCGCTGAGCAGCTGGCCATCCTTGTCGGCACGGGTATTGGGATAGATCGCGTCGTCCGCCGTGTTGGCACCCAGGCCCATTTTCGCCACCAGCGCTCGCTGGGCATAACGGTCCGCATATGCCCCCATGTCGTAGCTGACCCTCCAGCCGTTGACCGTGGGCAGCTTGTCGCGCAGCTCCTCGGAATGCGCCATCAGGTCGGTGACCTTGCGGTAGCCGATGCGGCTGCCCAGGCGCTGCCAGGCAGATTGATGGGGCTGGCAGTCCGCGCTGACCAGGCCAGCGTTTTTGATGCGGCGCATCTGCTCGTCGTCGAGACCGCTGGGCGGGTTGTCCGCCAGCAACTGGCAGAAGGCCGAGAAGAATTCATCCTGGGTCCAGCCCTGCAACTGCTGGTCCGGCGGCAGGTCGTCGCTCAGCTTCGGCAACCTGGCCATGGCCGGGTCCGGCTGTGAAGCCTTCTGTCCCTGCTCGAGCGGACGCAGGTCGAACTGGCGTTGCAGGGCGTTGATCTCGGCGTAGTCGCTCGGGCCGTGGCTCTTGAAGCGGCCGATGATCCAGGCCATCTGCGTGGGCACCCGGATGAGCTGCATGCCCTCCGGCAGAGTGCCCTGCCAGTGCGGGCCGGCGATCAGGAAGCGCCCGGCCTTGCTGCCCTGGGTACGGGTGCCGGGGCTGGCCACCACGTTGGTCCAGGCATCCAGGATCGGCATCATGTAGTAGTACCCGTCCGTGTCGGGAACACTCAGCACCACCGGCCCCGATCGCAGGTCCAGGTGAGACAGCGAATAGAGCGTGTCGACGTTGGGCGCGACGACGCTGTTGAAACGGTAATCGGGGAAGCGCAGACGGTGATTGAGTTGGTTCACCGAAGTCTGGCCGCGACCAAGCTGGTATTGCTTGGTCAGCTCCATGATCACCAGTGGGTAGCCGAAGGCGTAGGCCTCGGCTGTGGCGCGGGCTTGTTGATAAAGGCTGTAGCCGGCACCAGCGGCGGCCAACAGCACAGCACCGGTCAGCCCCAGGCCGATTCGGGTTCGCTTGGAGAATGGCATCTGTGATCGATCCTCAGTGGTAGGGTTCGCAGGGGCCGTGCCTCATGGCCCCTGCCCGCGCTTACTTGCCCAGTCGCTTGAGTTCGGCCGGGGTGAACTCGGCCTCCTTCACTTCCTTGCCGAACTCGGCGCGGTGATCGATCGCGTTGGTCAGGTAGTTCACCGCATAGATCCCGGAGATCAGGTCATAGGTGGCTTCGGCCGCGGTCATCGGCAGCTGCAGGTCGTGGTACATGGTCAGGAACGACTCGTAGTTGCGCCACAGCTCGCCACGGTTGTCGTAGATGTCGCTGGCCATGACCTGCCAGGTGTCTTCGTCGATGTAGAAGCGACGCTTGCCGTAGACATGCCGGGCTCCCGACTTGAGGGTGGCCTCGATGACCCACACGCGGTGCTTCTCGTAGCGGTTGACGTCCGGGTTGATGTAGCCCGGCTTGAGCATCTCGTCATAGCCGACCTGCTTGCTGGCGAGGCCGAAGGCGTTGTAGCCCACCAGCATTTCGCGCTTGCCGATCAGCTTCCAGTCGTAGCGATCGGGCGCACCGTTGAAGCCATCGACGCTGTCGGAAACCACCTGGCCGAAGCTGTACCGCGCGCTGTTGTCGTAGGCCACTGTCGGCGCGCGACGCACGCGGCGCTGCCCGGGGTTGTACTGCCAGGCCGCACGCGGGGTGCTGACCTGGTTGATCGGCTCCTGTACCAGCGTCACTTCGCCGGCATAACGTGACGGGCTGTTGGTCTGCACACGGGTGTAGAACAGCAGGTTCGCTTCCGGTTCGAGGTCGCTGATTTTCTCGCGGAAGCCCACCAGTTGCCTGTAGGTGACCAGCGTGTAGTCGCCCTTGGCCTGCACGGTGGCCGAGGAGAAGTCACGCGCGATCGAGCCACCGCGGTAACGGGTGATGTGGTTCCACAGCACTTCCAGCGCCTCGGTGGGTTCAGGGAAGGGAACGCCGAAGTGATAGTTGGTCAGGCCGTTGCCGTTGTCTGCCAGGCCTGTCTGGGTGAGGTTCTTGCGCGACTCGTCCAGGTACGCCTGGGGAATGACCGCGCTGCGGTGACTGGGGAAGACACGCATGCGGTAGTCGGGGTAGCGGACGAACATGGCCTGCTGGCCGGGGCTGAGCAGGTCCTTGTATTGCGCCAGATTGGCCTTGCTGACCACATACAGCGGCTGCTCGCTGGCAAACGGGTCGCTGTAGTCGCCATTACCGGCAATGGCGGCGGCGCCGGCCTTCATGCCGCCAGTCCAGGCAGGAATGCTGCCGTCGGCGTTCGCGGCGCGTTCGGCGCCTACCGGAGTGAGCTTGCCGTCGAGCAATGCGGCGTCGGTCTGCTTGGCTTGCGCCAGGCCGCAAGCGGCTACGAGAGCGACCGCCAGGGAAAGTTTGCAAATAAGTGGGCGCATGGCTAGAAGCTCGCTTTCAGGGTGACAGAGGCGAAGTCACGGTCATCGACAGTGGAGAACTCGTTGGAGCCGAAGAAGCTGTTGTAGGCCAGCTCCAGCGAGTAGTTGTTGCGATAGTCGAAGGTCAGGGCAAGTCCTGCCGCCTGCTGGCCTTCCTGGAAGTTCGGGCCGT
The DNA here is from genome assembly GCF_014852215.1 of Pseudomonas sp. PDM19. NCBI lineage: Bacteria > Pseudomonadati > Pseudomonadota > Gammaproteobacteria > Pseudomonadales > Pseudomonadaceae > Pseudomonas > Pseudomonas sp. PDM19. The sequence continues at coordinate 1,751,236 of NZ_JACVBG010000001.1, forward strand.
AGCCCTGCACGTCGTGGCGCCAGTTGATCGAGGGTGTAACCACCGTCGCCGGCAGCAGGTCCTCGTAGTTCAGCGCCAGGCGCAGGCGATAGCCCCAGGAGAAGTGGCTCATCAGCCCGTCGGTGTTGCAGTTGTCGGCGTTGTAGTCGGCCAGCTGCGCGGCCGTCACACCACCGGGAATACCGGCTGCGGAGGCAGCACTGCACTGCACGCCATTGGTGGGCGGCGTGCGGCCGAACGAGCCGGCTCGGCCCAGTCGATCATCACCGATGCCCTGGAGCAGGTTGGCCCCCGCCTCTCCTGCCCAGGCCAGGCGAGTAGCGCCCAGGACGTTGTTCACCGTGTCGGTGGCGCCAAGGCTGAACTGCCAGACTGGCAAGCGCACGTAGCCCTGCACTTCATCGCCCCTGGCGGCGCCGAGCTCGGCGGCGGTCATCGGCAGGATCGGCGTATTGGCCTGCCCGGAGAGCAGTGCCACCAGGTCCGCGGGGTTGTAGCCCAGCGGCATGTTCGGCCGGTAGCTGAGTTCGCCGAACAGCGCGGTGGTGCCCGCTACGCCGCTCATGCTCAAGCCGAACATATGGATGTCTTCGGGGTAGACGGTGAAGTAGTCACCGGTATTGAGGTTGGTGCGTACGGCCGATACCGGCCCTTTGCGGGCGATCACCCCGTTAATCAGCGGCGTACGGCTGTGGTAGTTGGCGTAGTAGACACCCAGGTCCGCGTCGTTGAGCGCTTCGATCACGTAGTGCATGGCCAGGCCGTACTGGCCGGTATCGCTGGGGTAGTCGGTGCTGGTGCGCTGCAGGTAACGCCCCTGGGCCAGCGCCTGGCCGGTGGTGCCGGTGCCGCCGGAAACCATGTAATCGACCTGGCAACCTTCGGCGATGTTGTCATTGCTGCTGAAGAAGGTGCCGCAGCCATCCAGCACCGTCGGGCGGAAGTTGTACTGCCAGAAGCCCTCGAGGCTGAGCGAGTCCGCGAGGTCGTAGTTGAAGCTGACCATCTCCACCGGCAGCTGGCCTTCCTTGAGCTCGACGCCGGGGCGGTTGAAAGCCGATGCATCCAGCGGGTTGATGGCGTTGATGCCGTTCTGCAGGAACAGCGCCTCGCCCCAGCTGAGTACCTGCTTGCCGACCTTCACACCCAGCTTGCGATCGGCAACCTGGAAGTCCTTCCAGACGTAGGCGTCGAGGTTCTCGAAGCCCTTGAATCTGGCCAGGTCCTGCCAGCCGGAATCGTCGAAACGCTGGAAGTCGCCATTGCCCTCCTCCATCGCCTGGTCGTACCAGTACTTGAAGCGCAGGAACACGCCCTGGTTGCCGTCCTGCACATCCAGGTCGGTCAGGCCCTTGAACAGCGTGGAGATTGTCTCGTTGCGGCGGTAGTTGAGCTTGCCGTCGTCGCCGTTGTAGTTGATGCCGCTGCCCTCGCGGCCGATGCTGCGCGCATCGGCCGCGGTCAGCAGGTGCTTGTCGGGAGCGTCCAGAGCCCAGCTGGTGCCGAGGCTGAGCGTGGTATTGGAGGTGGCGCTCCAGTCGTCGTTGAGCTGCCAGGTGACGCCGTGGGCGCCTGGGCTGATGGCGGCGCCGATGCACAGCGCCAGCAGGCTGGGGCGTGCGATTCCCCGGGCATGCAGAAGGTGATTCATGCTGAGACGTACCTGTAGTTGTTGTAGTTGGCAGGTCGAGGGACTCGGGGGAGTTGCCGGCGACAGAGGCGCCCACTAAATTCCAGTCCCGGGTGCGGAGTGACCGCAGCCCGTGGGCAAGATGGGAGCAGCGCGGTGTCGGCAGATAGTCAGGAAGGGACAAATAGTTTTCCCGAGCACCGACATAGGGGGGCCTTATGCGGCTCCATCATCCTGTCGTGGGTACAGGGGCTGGAGGACCAGGGCGTGGACCTGGCGCATTTCTTCCCGGCGTGGGGTGTCGATCCTGCGGCCTTGCGCGCGGGCAATCTGCGCCTGCCACTGTTTCTCGCGCGGCGCTTCTGGGAAGTGGCACTGGAGCAGAGCGCGGACCCGGCCATCGGCCTGGAGCTGGCCCGGCAACTGGACCCGGTGCAGATGCAGGGTCTGGCCTATCTGATGCAGCTGATGCCGGATCGCTATTCGGCGTTGCAGCAGATGCTGCACTTCTGGCCACTGGTCGCCGCACATTTCGAGCAGCGGCTCGAACAGCATGGCGACTGCCTGCGACTGACTCTTCGGCCCGTCAACGATTATCAGCTGGCCCTTCCTGAAGTGGACTACTGGATGGTTCGCCAACTGCGCCACCTGCGCAGCGCGCCCGGTGCATTGCCGGCATTGCGCGAAGTACGCCTGCGGCGCCCGGAGCCGTCCGATCCGCGGCCCTGGTTGCAGGTCATCCGGGCACCGGTGGTGTTCTCCTCCTGCCGGGACGAAATGCTCCTTGACCTCGCCGCCCTGCAGGAACCACGCGATGGGGGCAGCCCGGCCATCCATGAAGCGCTGAAGCTGTCATTGCGCGAGTACGCCGCGCAGACCGAAACCGGCTCGGAGCTTGAGCGCGTGTGCGCCGAGGTCCTGCACAGGCTGGCGGACAATCCGGGGCTGGATGAAATAGCGACTCGTCTGCACATGACGCCGCGCACTCTGCACCGCGCATTGCAGCGCGATGGCTGGTCCTACGGCCGCATTGTCGAGGAGCACCGACGCCTGCTGGCGGTGGACCTGCTGCAAGCCACCGCCAGCACCATCGCCGAGATCGCCGACCGGCTCGGCTTCGATGAACAGTCCAGCTTCATCCGCGCCTTCCGCCGCTGGTATGGCGCCACGCCCGGCGCGTACCGGATGCAGAGGCAATGAGGCGATCGCCGCGCGAGCGGCGGCAATCCCCGGCCCCAATACCCCTCAGCGAGTCCAGAGCGGGTCAGTGGTGAAGGCGATGGTCAGCCAGCGATTGGGGCCTTCGCCGCCGATGGCCTCGCCGATCTCGTCGCGCAGCCTGTCCCATTCGGCGAGCGTCTGCGCCGGCCAGTCCGGCGGAACGATGAAATACAGCTCGATCTGCTGCGCTCGCCCGACCTTGGCGACGTAGGCCTGGTACGCCAGGAAGCCATGCTGCGAGACGACAGCCGCGGCCACCTCGTCGACGTGCTCCTTGAGCTCCGGCGGGGTGACCAGGAGGATGTCCTTGAAGGCCTGGCGGATGGTCAGGAAGGGAATCGGCAGAATCACCAGGCAGATCAGCGCCAGCACCGCCGGGTCGACATAAGGGCCGATGTGCGCGTAGCCGCTCACGGTGGCCACATCACCGACCAGGAAGGCGATCAGCAAGGCCAGGGAAATGCTGCCGGACATCACCCAGGACTTCGCGTCGAGGGCGACGAAGTCCGAGCCGATGCGTTTGTTGGCGCGGAACTGCACCGCCGCCAGGGCGAAACAGACCAGCGTGGCAACTGCCGCGTAGAGGATGGCGAAACCGAACTCCAGCGCATGGCCGCCCGTCAGCAACCGGCCGATGGCGTTGATCAGCGCGTACAGCGTGACGCCTGACAGCAGCGTGCCGTTGAGCGCCAGCACCATGGGTTCCAGGTGCCAGAATCCCATGTTGAACCGCTCGGCCAGACGCCGGCTGGCGTCGCCCTCGGTGGTATGGCGGCGGATCAGGGTTGCCACCATCAGCGCCAGGCCGCTCATGCTGGCATCGGCCAGGGAGTACACGCCGTCGAAGACGATGGAGAAGGATCCCGAAAGCAGGCCGACGATGATCCCGAAACCGGCCAGCAGGACGGTAACGATGATGGAAAGCCGCAGGATGCCCTGTTCTGTTTTCATGACTGGCGTGCTCCTCGCGCCTTGAGTGGTTGCGTAGCCGGATGCAGGCCCGATGGGAGCTGGCGGCTTCGCTGGGGGGCGCGACTATATGCCAGCGCCCGCACCAAGGCTATTGGCGCCTGGGCAAAGTCGCTATGCACTTTCGCAAGGACGCCGGCGGCCGGACTGGGCCGTGGCGTGCGGAGTCCCCGGCGGCTCGGCCAATGCCCCGGCGGCCAATGACTGCATAAGCTGCGCGCAATCGGCCGCCGTCCTGATTCATCGGCAAGCGCCGGCGAGGGTTGCTCCAGGAACCGCAGCAATACCCGCCACGAACGGCGCCTCGCTCGTCTAAAGCATCTTTCACCGCACACGGAAGTGTCATGCGTACCGTAAATCTCGTGGTCATGCTTGCAGTGACGGTCATCAGCGCGCTGATGGGCGCAATCAACCTGCTCCTCGGGGACCACCCCAGGCACCTGCCGATGATGGCAGCCCTACTGAGCCTGATCCTGATATCCCTCGCCTATGCCCTCCTGCTGGTGAACCACACGGCAAAGGGCTCGGGCGGGCAGTTGCTGATCCTTCTGCTGTACATGGTCAGCGCCGCCGCCGGATTCGTCGCATGCGCCAGTCTCGGCCTAGTCCCCTACACCATGGAGAGCCAGGCGGTGAGCTTCCTCGCAGCGCTGAACTCTGTCTGGCGCACCGTGCTGACCTTTGGGGTGCCCGCCGCAGGCTCCTACGCACTGGCCGCCTTCTACCTGCGGCGGCGGAGCGCCTCCCTACGCCATCTCTCTGACCAGTAACCAGCAGCGCGGTCTGGTCAGGCCTTGCGTAGCGGCACCTCTTGCAGCAGCCACGACAGCGCGAAAACTACGCCGCTGACCAGGCACACCACCCATCGCCCCTGAGAACGCCTTCAGGTAGCCCGCTGCAGGGCCCACGGCGAGGCGTGCACATCGGCCGGCGACAGGTTGGCCGGGAGCTGCTGGCGAACCGGTTCATCAGTTCGTGTGTAAACAGCGCGCCGAACACTGAGACGCCGATGGAGCGGAACAAGCTGGCGCCCGAGGTGGCCACGCCCATGCGACGGAACTCGACACTGTTCTGCACTGCCAGGATCAGCACCTGCATCACCATGCCCAGCCCCGCGCCCAGCAAGGCCATGTAGAGATTCATCTGCACCCGGCGACGGTTTGAGGATCAGCCACTCGGCCCTCCGGAAGGCTTTGCGCCGAGCCTCTGTCGGCTGCGAAGTCACCCTTAACCGACGAAAACAGCGACGAATTGTGCTGATACAGGTGATCCCGAGAGCTGTATGGAATAACCTTGCACCACGCAATCAACCTCGAAGCTGTGAATTGAACGATGGGTTTTGAACAACTAGCTGGGCTACGTGACCGCCTGCGGGCTGAAAAAGAGCAGGCCAAGGCCGCTAACGAGAAGCGCCGCAAGCCGAAGACCACACCGCAGGAGAAACCTCGCGAGCAGGATCCTGCGCTGGAAGCGATCTGGCGCTTGCAGCGGCATTTCCCGTTGGCTTTCCCGGTGAATCCGGCGCCCAAGGTTCCGCTCAAGGAGGGGATTCTCAAGGATGCCGAGCAACACCTGGCGCAACTGGGGATTACCAGCGAGCAGCTCAAACTGGGCGTCGCGGCCTGGTGCAAGGGAACCCGATACTGGGCCAGCATGGTGGAGAACGCGCCGCGTCTGGACTTGAACGGCCAGCCCGTCGGCACCGTGACCGCCGCCCAGGCCCTGCATGCGAAGCAGCAGGCTGCCCGTCATCGCAGCCAGGAACGTCGGAATCGCGAGAAGTTGAAGAACCGCACTCCGGTCGCTGCCGATTCCGCTGCTGAGACCAACGCAGCTCAGACCCCCGACTGAACTCGCTCGCGCACCGAATCGTATCGGCCATCACCCGGATGGGGATTGGCCGATACGGCAGTCCGCTTCAGGTCGGAAGCTGCCTCTGCTCACACAGGGTTCGGCGTGTTGCGTTCACGGGTTGCACCCACACCTGGCAGAAGCCATTTGCCCCGCTGTCTCCGATGGTACCAGCGCAGTGAAGCGCCAGCCGTCACGCAACAACCTGCTCCCGGCGATCAGTAGCCGGTAGCCGCCTTCTCGATGGAGCGCGCCACCGCCTCGGGGTGCGAGACCATCACCACATGGGAAGCCCCGCTGACCACCTCGACGTCCTTCGCCTGGGCGCGCTGAGCCATGAAGGCCATCGCCTGCGGCGGAATATTGCGGTCCGCATCGCCATAGACGAACCACGACGGAATGGCCGTCCAGGCAGCCGCACCGGCCTTCTCGTTCAACGCCGCCTCGGTGACCGGCCGCTGCGCTGCCGCCATCAGCGCGGCTTCGCCGGCAGGAACATCGGCGGCGAACTGGTCGTGAAACTTGTCCTGCTGGATGTACAGGTCCTTGCCGCCATCGGCCAGCGCCACCGGGGCGGCCAGGGTCGGGCCGAGGGTGCTGCCGGGGAACTTGCCGGCCAGTTCGGCAGCGCTCTCCCCTTTCTGCGGGGCGAACGCGGCGACGTAGACCAGCGCCTTGACGTTGGCCCGGTCACTGGCCGCCGCGCTGATCACGTTGCCGCCGTAGGAATGCCCCACCAGCACCACCGGCCCCTTGACGCTGCCGACGATGTTGCCGATGTAGGCGCCGTCGCTGGCCACGCCGCGCAGCGGATTGGCGGCGGCGATCACGCTGTAGCCGTCCTTTTCCAGGATGCGGGTCACGCCGTTCCAGCTGGACGCGTCGGCAAAGGCGCCGTGTACCAGCACCACGGTCGGTTTCACCGTGGCCGCAAAGGCGCTGCCGGCCGGCAGGCCGCTGGCGAGCGCCAGGGCGGTGAGGGTCGTCTTCATGGTGGATCTCCTTGCTGAGGATGTGAGGAATAAAAAGCCCCGCACGGCGGCTCGGGGGAATCTCGGACCGTGCGGGGAACGCTCATGCCGAGCGGGGAAAATCGCTGGACTGGCTAAGCTCGCGCCACAGGCGCAGCTCAGCCAGGCGTGCCTTGTCGGCGTTCTCGATGGCCTGCAGCGCATCGCTGCCCAGGGCCAGGCGCAACGGCGGACGATCCATCCAGGCCACCGCGAGGATCGCCTGCGCGGCGCGTTGCGGATCACCCGGTTGCTGACCGTCGTAGGCGCGCTGCCGGCGCGCCACCGCACCGACCACGGCGTCGTACTCGAGGCGCCCTTCCGAGAGCGTCGTCGAAGCACCGGCGAAGTCGGTGCGCAGGCCGCCGGGCTCGATGATCGTCACCCGCACGCCGACCAGCGCCATCTCGCGCGCCAGCACTTCGGAGAAGCCCTCCACGCCCCACTTCGCCGCCGAATAGGGCGCACGCCCTGGCGCGCCGATGCGCCCGCCCACCGACGACAGCTGGATGATGTGGCCGCTGCGCTGCCGGCGCAGAACCGGGATGGCCGCCTTGGTGACGATGATGGTGCCGAACAGGTTGGTCTCGATCTCCCGGCGGAACTCCTCCAGCGAGGTGTCTTCCACCGAGTTGACGTTGCCGAAGCCGGCGTTGTTGACCAGCACGTCGAGCCCGCCGAATTCCTCGACCATCTGCCCCACGGCGTCCTGTGCGGCGGCCGGGTCGGTGACGTCCAGCGGCGCCAGGCGCAGCGTCTGCGGGTAGATCCGGGCGAGGTCCGCCAGGACATCCGGATCGCGGGCGGTGGCCAGCAGGCGGTGCCCGGCCTGCAGCACGGCCTCGGCCAACGCGCGGCCCAGGCCGCGGGAGCAACCGGTGATCAGCCATCGTTGGTTCATGGGAACCTCCACTTCTCTCAAGGTATAGCGCTCAAGGTGCAGTGCTCAGGAGCAGCTATCAGGGTGCGTAGCGGGTGAAGACCAGGTCGTGGTCCTTCACCCGCGCCTGGTGGCAGGCCAGGCAGGTCTGGTGCTGCGCTTCATCGGCGGGCTTGCCGTCGATGAAGCGGGCGAAGCCCCAGCCGCCGGTAGCCGCGTACTTCTTCGAGTCCTTGACCATGAACTGCACGGTGGTGGCCGCGCCGGGGATCGACGCCGGCTCGAACTCCGGCGACTGCACGTGCTTCCAGGCGAGCTTGGCCAGCACGCTGCCGTCAGGGAACGGCAAGGTGCCGGCGCGGTAGGCCTTCATGGCGATGTCGTTACCCAGCACGGCGCGCAGTTCGTTCAGCGGCCCCGCCTCCAGGGCGGGCGCCACCAGCTGCCAATTGCGGTAGCCCTCGGGCATGCGCACGCCGTAGATCGGCGAGGCGTCGCCGTCGGCCCTGGCGCCTGTCGCCACCAGCAGGACGAAGCCGGTCAGGGCGATACGGCGCAGCGTGTTTCCAGTGATGTTCATGGCGGCTCTCCGGCTCACAGATGATCGGCGTCGACCACCGCCTTGACGAAGGCGTCCGGCGCCTCCTGCGGCAGGTTGTGGCCGATGCCGCCGGTGATCAGGCGGTACTCGTACTTGCCGCTGAAGCGTTTGGCGTAGGCCTCGGCCGGCGGGTGCGGCGCGCCATTGGCGTCGCCTTCGAGGGTGATGGTCGGCACCTTGATGCTCGGGAAGGCTGCGAGTTTCTTCTCCAGCTCCGCGTAGCGCGGTTCACCTTCGGCAAGGTTCAGGCGCCAGCGATAGTTGTGGATGGAGATCGCGCCGTGGTCGGGGTTGTCCAGGGCCTGGGCGCTGCGTTCGAAGGTGGCGTCGTCGAACTTCCACTGCGGCGAAGCCAGTTGCCAGATCAGCCTGGCGAACTCGTGGCGGTACTTGTCGTAGCCGGCCTTGCCGCGCTCGGTGGAGAAGTAGAACTGGTACCACCACTGCAGCTCGGCGGCTGGCGGCAGCGGCGCCTTGCCCGCCTCCTGGCTGCCGATCAGGTAACCGCTGACCGACACCAGCGCCTTCACCCGCTCCGGCCAGAGCGCCGCGACGATGTCCGCCGAGCGCGCGCCCCAGTCGTAACCGGCCAGTACGGCGCTCTTGATCTTCAGTGCATCCATGAAGTCGATGACGTCCACCGCCAGCGCGGCCGGCTCGCCATTGCGCCGGGTCGAGGCGGAGAGGAAGCGCGTTTCGCCGTAGCCGCGGGCATAGGGAACCAGCACGTGATAGCCCTTGGCGGCCAGTTGCGGCGCCACCTCGGTGTAGCTGTGGATGTCGTACGGCCAGCCGTGCAGCAGGATCACCACCGGTCCATCGGCCGGGCCGGCTTCGGCGTAGGCGACGTTGAGCAGGCCGGCGTCGACGTGCTTGAGCGTGCCGAACGCCGGGTCGGTCGATGGCGCGGTAGCGGCCTGCGCCACCGAGCAGGAGGTGAATTGCGCCAGGGCGATGGCCAGCGCCGAGGCGCCGAGGTGCGGATGCTTGAACAGGGTCATCAGGGTTCTCCAGGGCAGGCGTTCGGCCTGCCCGATGGTTGCCGGCATTCGGCGGGTTCAGTGGCTGGTGAGGCCAGCTCGCAGCGGGCGGAACGCTTCGCGCAGTTCCTCGCTGAACAGCTGAGGTTGCTCCCAGGCGGCGAAGTGGCCGCCCTTGTCCACCGCGTGGAAGTAATCCAGCGAGGGATAGGCGCGCTGCGCCCAGCTTTTCGGCGCCCGGTAGATCTCGCCGGGGAATACGGTGATGGCCACCGGCACCTTGATCTGCGAGGTCTTCTGCGCGGCGGCGCTGAAGTTGTTGTTGTTGTTCTCCCAGTAGAAGCGCGAGGAGGAAGCGCCGGTGTTGGTCAACCAGTAGAGCGAGATGTCGTCGAGCATCTCGTCGCGGCTCAGCACGCGCTCGGGCTCGCCACCGCTGTCGGTCCAGGCGGCGAATTTCTCGTACATCCACGCGGCCATGCCGGCGGGCGAATCGGCCAGGGAATAGCCGATGGTCTGCGGGCGGGTCACCATCATCGCGCCGTAGGCGGCATTGCGGCCGAAGAAGGTACTCAGCGCGTCGAAGGCGCGGCGCTCGTCGGCGCCCAGCCCGGCTGGAGCCGGAGCGCCGCTGTTGATCGGCCCGACCAGTTCCGGCGGCACCGTCGCCGGCATGTTCAGGTGGATGCCCAGCAGGCCGGGCGGGGCCAGGCGGCCGAGGGCATCGGAGATCACCGAGCCATGGTCGCCACCCTGGGACACATAGTGGCTGTAGCCCAGGCGCTTCATCAGCACGTCCCAGGCGCGGGCCACCCGGTCCGGGCCCCAGCCGGTGGCGGTCGGCCTGCCGGAAAAGCCATGGCCGGGGATCGCCGGGATCACCACGTCGAAGGCGTCTTCCGCGCGCCCGCCATAAGCCACCGGGTCGGTCAGCGGGCCGATGGTCTTGAGGAACTCCAGCGGCGAGCCGGGCCAGCCGTGAGTGAGAATCAGCGGCATGGCATGCGGCTCTTTCGAACGCACGTGGATGAACTGGATGTCCACGCCATCGATACGGGTGATGAACTGCGGCAGCGCGTTGAGCCGGGCTTCGGCGCGGCGCCAGTCATAGTCCTTGCCCCAGTAGTCCACCAGCGCTCGGACTTTCTCCAGCTGGATGCCCTGCGAGGCATCGTTGACCGTCTCGCGGTCCGGCCAGCGCGTCGCGGCGATGCGCCGGCGCAGATCGTCCAGTTGTTCCTGCGGCACCTGGATGCGGAACGGCCGCACGCTGTCATCGGCGGTGGCGGCGCTGCTGGCGGTCGCGGCAAAGGTCTGTTGGAGCAGGTGATGCTGGCCGTCACCGAGCAGGAACAGGCCCACGGCGGAGGCCATGAGCGTGCGGCTGAAGCGGCGGCGAAGGTGAGGCGATAACAAGGCGGCAGGCATGGTCGATCTCCCTGAGTCACTGGCCGACGGATCGGCGACCTGCAGCGATCTCAACAAAGCCCGGGAGGTGCCGCGATTGCACCATGGTGTCGGTCGATACCTTGGTATCGGGCCCGGCGCGTGACGCACTTGCGGTGCCGCGGCCGACACCTAGGTATCATTGGCAGCCCCGCCAGCAAGGCGCATGCTCGCCCCACGGCTAGCGCCGGGAGAGGACCGGTATGCACAACGAAGTCGTCGACAAGCTGCCCGACATGGCGTGGACCGCCAGCGTCGAAGGCCGCCTGGAAAGCGTCAACCAGGCCTGGCGCCTCTATGCCGGGCGCGCCCCCGACGCCCTCGGCGAGCATGCCTGGCAGGCGCTGGTGCATCCCGACGACCTGCCGGCGCTGCAGCACGCCTGGAGCGCCATCCGCCAGTCCGGCGTCGCCCATGACCTGCAGGCCCGCCTGCGCCGGCACGACGGTGTCTATCGCCGCTTCCTGCTGCGCGCCCGCCCGCTCACCAATGACCTCGGCGAGCCCACCGGCTGGTGCGGCCAGAGCATCGACATCGAGGACCTGCTGCCGGCGCCGCCCCTGACCGTGACGCGCGAGACACAGGACCTGATCGACAGCATTCCCGCGCTGATCTCGCTGATGACGCCCACCGGCGAGCTGGAGTGCGTCAACCGGCACAACCGCGAGTACCTCGGCGCCAGCTTCGATGAGCTGCGACGCTGGACCAGCTCCGACACCATCCACCCCGAAGACCTGCCCTGCGCGCTGGCCGCCTGGAAGCACTCGGTGGCCAGCGGCGATCCGTACAACTTCCAGCAGCGGGTGCGCGGCGCGGACGGCATCTACCGCTGGTTCCACGTGCGCGGCCTGCCCCACCGCGATGCCGAGGAGCGTATTCAGCGCTGGTTCGTGCTGAAGGTGGACATCGACGAACAGCGGCGCGACCAGGCCTTGATCGCCCAGGCGCAGAAGTCGCTGGCCCAGGCACTGGAAGAGGTCAGCGTTTCCGAGGACCGCCTGCGCACCCTGATCGACGCCGTGCCCGGCTTCGTCTGGCGCACCGATCCGGGCGGCAGCGTGGAGTTCCTCAACCAGCGCTGGTTCGACTACACCGGCATGACCCCGGAAAGCGCCGCCGGCGTTGGCTGGATGACCGCCCTGCACCCCGACGACGCGCCGGCACTGGGCGTCTACTGGCAGGGCCTGCTGGAAGCGGGCAGCGCCGGCGAGTTCGAAGCGCGCCTGCGCCGCTTCGACGGCAGCTACCGCTGGTTCCTCATCCGCGCGGTGCCCCAGCTGGACGCGGCTGGCCGCGTGCTGAAATGGTACGGCGGCAACACCGACATCCATGTGCGCAAGCGCGCCGAGCTGCTGCTGGCCGGCGAAAAACGCCTGCTCGGCCTGATGGCCGGCGGCTGCGCCCTGCCGCAGGTGCTGGAAACCCTTTGCCAACTGGTGGAAGCCAACCTCGAGGGCAGCCGCTGCGCCATCACCCTGGTCGCGCCGCGCCATGGCCGCTTGCCCGAAGCGACGCTGCGCCTGCAGGCCGGCGCCGCACCGCACCTGCCGACTTCGATGTATGGCGGCACGGACGGCCAGCCGGTGGACGCGCTCAGCAGCCCGCAAGCGCAAGCCGTGCTCGGAAACGCCACCGTGCAGATCGACGACCTGGACGGCGAAACACGCTGGCCCGCCTGGCGGCAACACGCGCAGGCCTGCGGGCTGCGCGCGCTGGCGGCCATCCCAGTGGTGTCCAACCACGGCGAAGTGAGCGGCATCCTCTCGGTCTATTTCGGCCAGCCCCAGAAGGTGGCCGAAAACCAGTGCGCGCTCATTTCGCAGTTCACCCACCTCGCCAGCATCGCCATCGACCGCGCGCGCAGCGAAGCGGCCCTGCGCCAGAGCGAAGCCTTCCTGGCCAAGGCCCAGCGTATCAGCCTCACCGGCACCTTCTCCTGGCGCGTGGATAACGACGAGATCGCCTGGTCGGAAGAAATCTACCGGCTCCTCGACCTGCAGCCGGGCCTGACGCCGGGCTTCGATCTGATCTTCTCGCGCATCCACCCGGACGACCGCGCCACGGTGGAAGCCATGCTCAGGCGCCAGCGCCGCGACGGCTGCGACTTCGAGCATGAACACCGGCTGCTGCTCCCCAGCGGCGCCGTGCGCCACGTCCACCTGGTCGCGCAGGCCACCCGCGAAGCCGACGGCGCACTGCTGTACATCGCCACGGCGCAGGACGTCACCCAGCGCCGCCTCGCCGAGGAGACCCTGCACCGGACCCGCGCCGAACTGGCCCATGTCGCCCGCGTCGCCAGCCTGGGCGCGCTGACTGCGTCCATCGCCCATGAGGTCAACCAGCCGCTGTCGGGCATCATCACCAATGCCAGCACCTGCCTGCGCATGCTGGGTGCGCAAACTCCCAACCTGGAAGGTGCTCGGGAAACCGCGCGGCGCACCATCCGCGACGGCAACCGCGCGGCGGATGTGATCAAGCGCCTGCGCGCCCTGTTCGCCCGCCACGAAACGGTCAGCGAACAGGTGGACCTGAACGAGGCCACGCGGGAAGTCATCGCCATGCTGCACAACGAGCTGCAGCGCCACGGCGTGACGGTGCTGCCCACGCTGCAGGAAGGGTTGCCCGCCGTGAGCGGCGACCGCGTGCAGCTGCAGCAGGTGATCCTCAACCTCATCCTCAACGCCATCGATGCGCTGGACGAAGTGCACGACCGCCCGCGCCAGCTGCGCATCAGCACCGGCCATGACCTGGACGCGAGCATCTTCCTGGCGGTCCGCGACAACGGCGCGGGCTTTGCGCCGGAGGACGCCGGCCGGCTGTTCGACGCCTTCTTCAGCACCAAGCAGTCGGGCATGGGAATCGGCCTGTGGGTCAGCCGCTCGATCATCGAGCACCACGCCGGCCGGGTCTGGGCCACCACCCACGACGGGCCGGGCTCCACCTTCATCTTCGCGCTGCCCCCGGCATCGCCCAGCCACGACCAACCGATGGAGATCCGCTGATGGCCACGCCCCTGCTCGTGTCGGTGGTCGATGACGACGAATCGGTGCGCGAATCCCTGCCGGACCTGCTGCGCGAGTTCGGCTTCGAGGTGAACGCGTTCTCCTGCGCGGAGGACTTCCTCGCCTCGGACGCCCTGCTGCGCACCCGCTGCCTGATCCTCGACGTGTCGATGCCGGGCATGAGCGGGCCGCAGCTGCAGAAGGAGCTGGCCGCGCGCGCGATCCCCGTACCGATCATCTTCATCACTGCCTACAGCGACGCGACCACCTGCCCGCGCCTGATTGCCCAGGGCGCGGTGGCCTGCCTGCTCAAGCCGTTCAGCGAAGCGGAACTGCTCAAGGCGCTCAGCGCCGCCCTGCCGGTCGGCTGACAGCCCGGTCGACGCCACTCGGAGGACATGGCATGTTGCACCACTCCCCACCTCACCCAGGCTCATCCCCGCGCATGGAAACCCGGCCCAAGCCAGAGGCGACACCCATCGTCTACGTGGTCGACGACGACATCTCGGTGCGCGAGTCACTGGAATTGCTGATCCGCTCGGCTGGCTGGCAGCCGGTGCTGTTCGACGCCGCCACGGCCTTTCTCGACGAGCCGCCAAGCCAAACGCCCAGCTGCCTGGTGCTGGACGTCAACCTGCCGGACCTCAACGGCCTCGACCTGCAAAGCAGCGTGGCCGGTGCGCGCCCGGCGATGCCGATCATCTTCATCACCGGCTACGGCGATGTACCGCTCACCGTGCGCGCGATGAAAGCCGGCGCGGTGGAGTTCCTCACCAAGCCGTTCGACAGCGATACGCTGCTGCAGGCCATCACCGACGCCCTGGAACACAGCCGCGCAGCGCTCGGCCAGCAGTCCCGCCTCGACGCCCTGCGCCAGGCTTACGCCCTGCTCACCAGCCGCGAGCGGGAAGTGCTGGAGATGGTGGTGGCCGGCCGCCTGAACAAGCAGGTTGCCGCCGACCTGGGCATCAGCGAGATCACCGTGAAGGCGCACCGTGGCCGGGTCATGCGCAAGATGCAGGCGCGCACGCTGCCGGACCTGGTGAACATGGCGGCATTGCTCGCCATCGGGCCGGCCGAGAGCCGCTGAGATCGCTCAGGCGGTAGCGCCCAGCGCCCGCCGCAAAGCTTCCAGCTGGCAGACGTCGAGCGTGTCCAGGCCTTCTTCGGGCTGGCAGGCTTCCAGCAGCGCCAGCGCTTGGGCCACATCCCCTTGCTTCGCGCGCAGCCGTGCCAGGTCCAGGCTCGAACGCAAGACCCAGGCGAACGCGCCCTGTTCGCCAGCCATCGCCAGCGATTCCTGGAGAACACGCTCCACCGCCTGATCCCCCTCCTCGCCCAGCGCAGCGATGATCTGCGCCTCGATACGCATCAGCTCCGGCAAGGCATAGGCATCGCCGCTGCTACGGCAGTGCGCGATGCAGCGCCGCGCCACGCCCAGCGCGCGGCGGTGTTCGCCGGCAAGGATCAGGCCTTCGGCCAGGGCGATCTCGAAGGAGGTGGTCAGCAACTCGTAGCGCATGCCGTGCAGACGCGTGAGGCTTTCTTCCAGTTGGCGCACCGCGTCGCCGGGTTGTTCGCGGCGAATGGCGATGGCCGCGCGCAGGCCCGGGGTCGCGGCCTGATAGGGGGCGAAGGCGTTGGCCTCGGCGATCCGGCTGAAGGTCGCCAGGCTGCGCTCAGCCTTGTCCAGCTCGCCGGTCCAGAGATGGATGCACAGCGTCCACACCAGGGCGATGCAATGGGTGGCCGGATGATTGAGCTCCGCCGCCTCGGCTTCCACCTGGTCCGCCCAGCGCCGCGACTGGTCGGCGCAACCCAGCAGCCAGAGCGTGCGCGCCAGGGCGAGGCCCGTGCGGTTGTGGTGGTCGAAGCCATAGTGCAACGTGCGGCTGCGTTCGGAAGGCAGGCTGTTGCGCAGGGACTTTTCCAGCTCCTCGCGCGCCCGCTGCTGGTCGCCCAACAGGTGATGGGAGATACCGGCGAGCGAGGCAGCCACGGCCACCGCTTCCGGCTCGCCCAGGGTATCGCCGACCAGCACCGCGCGCTCCGCCCAGGCCAGCGAAGAGGCGAAGTCACCGATGCGTTCGTAGAAGATCTGCAGGCGCCCGAGCACCCGCAGTTCGGCCCAGTGGTCGCCCAGCGCCTCGGCGATTTCCAGCGCGCGAAGCAGGGCCTTGCCGGCGGACTCGCTGTTGCCGCGGGTGAACATCAGCACCAGCCCGAGGGCCGCCTGCAGTTCCATTTCGGTGGGCGTGCCGAAGTAGCCCAGCTCCAGCAACTCGGTGGCCCGAGCGCACCAGGTACGGCACTCCACCTGCAGTGAATAGTGCAGGAACAGCGGCGCGCTGGCCGCAGCCAGCGGTAGTGCCAGGCCAGGGTCGCCCTGCGGGCCGAAGCTCCACTCCAGCGCGCTGCGCACGTTGCCCAGCTGGCTGGCCAGACGCGCACAGCCTGCGTAGATGACCTCAGGCACGCTACCCAGTTGCTCCAGCAACCACAGGTAATAGGCGGCGTGACGGAAGGCCAGGGCGTGCGCCTCCTCATGGCCATGGGCAGCAGCCTTTTCGCGGGCGAAGGCGCGGGTCATTTCCAGCAATCGATAGGCCGTGGCGGCCTCGCTGCGGTCCACCGCCACGAGTCCCTTGGCGGTCAGCTCATCGAGGATGGCAGCCGCTTCCAGCGCATCGATCCGTGCATCGGCAACGACCTGCGCGGCCGCCTCCTGGGAGAACGGCCCGACGAAGACCGAAAGGCGGTCGAACACCAGTTTCTCGCTGCCGGACAACAGGCCGTAGCTCCAGTCCAGCATGGCGCGCAGCGTCTGGTGGCGCGGCTGCGCGGTGCGCCGGCCGGACCAGCCCAGGGAGAAGCGTTCGCCCAGCAGCGAATGGGTGGCCTTCACTCCATGGATGGCCACCCGGACTGCCGCCAGTTCGATGGGCAAGGCCATGCCACCCAGGCGCCGGCACATGTCGGCAATCAGGTCGGCGTCGCCGTCCTGCAGTTGCAGCGAGGCGTTGGCGGCCTCGGCGCGCTCGACGAACAGCCGCACGGCAGGGAACGCCAGCAAAGCTTCTGGCGGCAAGCCTTGCGGGTCTTCGGGGAAATCCAGCGGGCCCAGCCAGTGCGCCTCTTCGTCCCGCGCGCGCAGCGGCTCGCGGCTGGTGGCCAGCAGGCCGACGCCGGGAGCGGCATCGCGAATACGCTCGGCCAGCGCGGACACCACGTCCACCACGTGCTCGCAGTTGTCGACGATCAGCAGCAGGTCCTGGCCCCGGAGGTGCGCCAGCAGCACCGCCAGCGGGTCCTCGGACTGCACCGGCACACCCACCGAGGCGGCCAGCGCCGAGGCCACCAGCTGCTCATCCTCGATTTGCGCCAGGTCGATGAAGCGCACGGCCTGCCGGCGTTCGGCGGCCAGTCGGTGGCCCACCTCGTTGGCCAGGCTGGTCTTGCCGACTCCGCCGGTGCCGACGATGGTGAACAGGCGGGGCTCGCGCAGGCGCTGCAGGATCATCTGCACATCGGCCTCGCGGCCGATCAGCTTCACCCGCGGCGGCAAGCTGCCGACACCTTCGCCCATGCTCATTACCGGCGGCGCTGCCGACACCGCTTCGCTACCAAGATTCACCGGTGCGACGAAGGCATAGCCGACACCCACCTGGGTGGCGATGTAGCGCGCGCCGTCCTCGCCGTCGCCCAGGGCGCGGCGCAGGCCGGTCATGTGGAAGCGCAGGCTGCCCTCTTCCACCACCATGTCGGGCCACACGCGCTTGAGCAGTTCACGCTTGGAGAGCACGCGACCGGGCTTTTCCAGCAGGGCGAGCAGCAGATCGAAGGCTCGCCCGCCGATATCCATCGGCTGCGCATCACGGGTGAGCAGGCGCTTGCCGGGCACGACCCGGAATGGGCCGAATTCGACCGGCGTTTTGATTGAGGAGGACAGATCGTCCGCTGCGGACTCCACGGGGCGTCTCTTCCGACAGAGGGAGTGGGCGCGAGACTGGCCCGCAAGTCCTAGCAGGATAGGAGTTTCGAGCACGCGATCAAGCCTTTGCGTGACCTTTTATGCGGGCTGTCACGCCCAATGGCCGGTGGCGATGCCCCATCAGCACAGGCTCAGGGTGACGGCGACATTGCCCCGCAGCGCTTTCGAGTAGGGGCAACTCTGCTGTGCGGCATCCAGCAGCCGCTGCGCCAGTTCAGGGTCCAGCCCCGGCAGGTGGACCGCCAGGTGGGCCCGCAGGAAGAAACCCTGCTCGCCGTGCACCAGCTCCACCTCGGCATCCACCGTCGTGTCCGCCGGGAACTCCTGCTTGCGCGCATTCGCGGCATGCCGCAGCGCGCCGATGAAGCAGGCCGACCAGCCAGCGGCGAACAACTGCTCGGGGTTGCTTCCCTCCCCCGGTGCTCCCGGTGGCGTCAGCCGAACCTGCAACCGACCATCATCACTGCGTGCTTCACCATCACGGCCGCCACGGGTATGCACGCGGGCGGTGTAGAGAACCTTCTCGATCGACTGCATCGGGTCTTCCTGAAAACCTGGACTCAGTGGGCGGCGGCGGTACGCCTGCGCCGCGCCGGTTTCTGCGCTTCACACACGACGGGCCCTGCGGCCGGCAGCGCGCAACGGTGGGCGCTCAGTTCATGCCGAGCCAGCTCCAGCAGCCAGGCGCGAAAAGGCACGGCCGGGTCGTAGCTGGCGCGCTGTCGGCCAACCTGCCGCAGGGTGGCGCGCAGCAGGTCGCCCATATCCTGCTGGCCGATGCGCCCGGCCTGCGCCTGGCCCTCGAAGAAGGCGATGAGCAGCGGCAGCACGGCCATGTACAGCTGGCGCGATGCCACCTCGTCGTGCTCGCCGGAGCCGAGGATCAACGCGCCGAATTCGGCATTGCTGCGCCGCCCCGCCAGATTCATGCAGCCATCATGCTGAGTCATGGAGGCCTCCCTGGTTAGCCAATGACACCCGGTTGCCAGAGTGGCAAGGCCGGCGCAATCGGGCGAGTTATCTGCTGTTAGCTCTTGTTAGCTGGCCGGCTTTGCGCGGCGCAAAAAAGCAGAAACCCGAGCGCGGCTCGGGTTTGCGTGAGGTAACGCAGCGGCGGATGGCACTCAGAACGGCGAGGGTTCCCCGCTGAAGGCCTCGACCGCCTGCACCAGTCCGAGGGCGGCGAGCATCACCAGCTCGCGCCCCTTCTCCGGCGTGGCAAGGCCCGGATCGGAGCCCATGCGGCCGTCCGGATGGCGCGCGCGGAAGTCCGCCGCTTCGCGGATCGGGCCCCAGTTGGCGATCGGCGGCGAGTACTCGGCCGACTTGATGTGCTGCGGATAGGCCCACTGGGTCACGGCGATCTCCGACGGCGTGGCGTGAATGCCATGGCCCTTGGGGAACTGCCGGTTGGCCAGCTCGCCGACGCCTTCCAGGTCCCACCAGTTGCACAGCTTCAGGGCGAAGCCGGCCGGGCGGCGGGCGAAGCTGGCCTGGGCGTAGAGTTCGGAGAAGGCGGCCTCGATGGAGGCGACGTTACCGCCGTGGCCATTGAGGAAGAGGATTTTCTCGAAGCCGTGGGCAGCCAGGGAATTCACCCAGTCGCAGATGGCGGCGATGAAGGTCGAGGGGCGCAGCGTGATGGTGCCAGGGAAGCCCAGGTGATGCTGCGCCATGCCGATGTTGAAGGTCGGCGCGATGAGGATGTCCGCCGACTTCTGCGCTTCGTGGGCGATGATTTCCGGGCACATCCAGTCGGTCCCCAGCAGGCCGATGGGGCCGTGCTGCTCGTTGGAGCCGATGGGGATGACGATGGTCCGGCTGCGGCCAAGGAACTGCTCGATTTCGGACCAGGTGCAAAGGGGTAGGAGCATGGAGACCTCGCGATTCGATGGGTTCGCCTGGGTGGGATGAGCGTGCGGCGCACGTTCGGACTGCGGGGTTCTCGGAGCTATGGCCGGGTTTCCCCTGCCGGAAATGACACCACGAAGGCCGAGATGTCGGACATTGCACCATGGTGTCTATCGGGGGTTCGGTGCGGCCGGTTGACGGCGGACCTTGTCCGCCGTTCGCGGGCATGGCCCGCTCCTACAAGGGGGCACGGAGTACGAGGCTGGTGTAGGAGCTGGCCAGACCTGCGACAGCCCGGCGCAGAGGCATCAGGGGCTAACCTTTCGGCCGGATTGAATACAACCCCGCCAGCAGGATCAGCAGCGCGCCGGTAATGGTCCAGAGGGTCGGCGTCTCGCCGAAGACGATGAGGCCGATCAGCGTGGCGAAGGCCAGCAGCGAGTAGTTGAACGGCTGCAGCGTCGAGGCCTGCGCGTACTTCAGCGCCTGGATCAGCAGCAGCTGAGCGATCACTCCGGAGACGGCGACGATCGACATCAGCATCGCTTCGTGGGGCGTCGGCGTGACCCACGCGGGAAGCCCGGCGGAGGTGGCCGCCACGGCGCCGACCACGGCCATGTACAGGGTGGTGGTGGCGAAGGAGTCGGTCTGGCTGATACGCCGCGAGAGGATGTTGAAGAAGGCGAAGGTCAGCGCCGCCGCCAGCGGGATCAGCGCCGCGGGCTCGAACACGCCCATGCCGGGGCGCAGGATCAGCAGCGTACCGCCAAAACCCACCGCCGCCGCCAGCCATTGCCGGCCGACCATCCGCTCACCCAGAAACACCCTCGCCAGGCCCAGCGTCATCAGCGGGAACACCGCGTAGAGCGCGTGGGTCTCGGCCAGTCCGAGATAGCGCAGGGCCAGGCCGAAGATGGCGATCTCGCCTACGCCCAGCAACGCGCGGACCACCTGCTGCCAGGGACTGGCGCTGCGGCTGGCCACGCGCACGCCGCCCTGGGAGCGACAGACGATGAGCGCGAACAGCACGAACACCCAGTAGCGCACCATCACCAGTTCGGCCACCGGCAAGTGGCGGACCAGCACCTTGGTGATGCCGTCCTGGCAGGCGAAGATGAGCATCGACAGCAGGCACAGGGCGATGCCCAGGCGCGGATTGTTCGCAGCGGCCAGCGCGGTGGCCGAGGTCTTGCTGGTCATGGGAGAAGGCTCTTGGCGGTGGCGGCCTCGCGGCGGGCGCCTCCAGCGCTTGTGCCGGAGTGGCCGGGGCGCGGTCAAGCCACAGGGCGCTGGCAAGCACGCCGATGTCGCCCGCAAGCCGCCGGCACTTCAAACCGGCGCGGCTTCCCACTACAGTCTGGCGACCCGCTCAAGGCGACAACGGTGATCCATGGACAGGTTTCAGGAAATGACAGTGCTGCTGGCCGTGGCCGAAGCCGGCAGCTTTGCCGCTGGCGCCAAGCAGCTGGGCCTGTCGCCGCCCAGCGTGACCCGCGCCATCGCCGCGCTGGAGCAGCGCCTGGGTACCCTGCTGCTGGCCCGCAGCACCCGCAGCGTGCGGCTGACCGAGGCCGGCCAGCGCTATGTCGAGGACTGCCGGCGCATCCTCCAGGAACTGGAAGAAGCCGAGGAGCTGGCCTCCGGCAGCGCCCTGCGACCGCGCGGCAACCTGGCGGTGACCGCGCCGGTGCTGTTCGGCGAGCTGTACCTGATCCCGCTGATCGCCGGCTACCTGGACGCCCATCCCGAGGTGACGGTCAACGCGCTGCTGGTCGATCGCGTGGTGAACATGCTTGACGAGGGCATCGACGTCGCCGTGCGCATCGGCCAACTGCCCGAGGGCAGCCTGACCGCGCTGAAAGTCGGCGAAATCCGCCCGGTGGTCTGTGCCTCCCCGGCCTTTCTCGAGCGCCACGGCCGCCCGCAGCACCCCAACGAACTGCTCGACGTGCCGGTGGTGATGGCCGCCACCAGCGTGCTGCTCACCGACTGGCAGTTCGTCACCGCGGACGGCCCGCTGACCCTGCGCCCACCGTCGCGTTTCGTGGTCAGCTCGAACAACGCCGCCATCCACGCCGCGCGCCTGGGCGGCGGCTTTACCCGCGTCCTCTCCTACCAGGCCGCCGAGGCCGTGGCGCGTGGCGAGCTGGAGATCGTCCTCGACGAGTTCGCCACGGCGCCATTGCCGATCCACCTGCTTTATCAGGACAGCACGCGGCTGCCGGCGAAGGTTCGCAGCTTCGTCACGCATTGCGCGGAACGCCTGCGCGCCGACCCGGCCCTGCAAGCCACACAGCCGTGAGCCGCTACCGGGAAATGCAGGCGTTCGACGCCGTGGCGCGCTCCGGCAGCCTCGCCGCGGGCGCGCGTCGGCTGGAGCTGTCCACCGCGTCGGTGATGCGCCTGGTTGCCGCTTTGGAGTCCCGCCTGCAATGCGAGTTGCTGCTGCGCGGCCCGCGTGGGGTCGAGCTGAGCGCCAATGGCGAAGCCTTCGCCGCCAGTTGCCGGCAGATTCTCCAGGGTATCGATGAGGCGGAAGGCTCGCTCGACGGCTTGCAGGCCCACCCTGCCGGGCAGTTGAACCTGACATTGCCGCTGCTGATGGCCGACCGCCTCTTCGCGCCTATCGCGCTGGATTACCTGGCGGCCTTTCCCGATGTACGCCTGGTCAGCCGTCACCGCGAGGACCTGCCGCGTCTGCTGGAAGACGGCATCGATGTGGCGCTGGTGATAGGCACCTTGCCCGACTCGTCCGGCTTCGCCTTGCCGGTGGGCACGGTGCGGCCGGTGATCTGCGCATCGCCCGACTACCTTGCACGCCATGGCGTGCCGCGGGCGCCGGAAGACCTCAAGGCGCACCGCATCATCGTCGCCGGGAGCCAGGGCGCTGTCAGCGAATGGCGCTTCCGTCATCAGGGCGCGCCGCGTTCGGTGCGTCTCTCACCGAAGCTGGCGTGCAGCACCACCCACGCGGCAATCCGCGCTGCCAGCCTGGGGCTCGGGCTGACCCGCTGCATGAGCCACGAGGCCCATGCCGAACTGAGCAGCGGGGACCTGCAGGTGGTGTTGCAGGATTACGCGGCGCCAGGGTTGCCGGTGCAGCTGATCTACCGCGAAGGCCGCCGCGCGGCAGCGCGGGTGCGTACCTTCCTCGATTTCGTGGTGCCGCGCCTGCGGGCGCATCCGGCGTTGCGCGGGTAGGTTCGCCCCTCGCCTGTGGCCCCGCCGCTCGGGCTGTCGCAGGCAGGGCCGGCGCCAGCCCGGCATGCAAACGCCACCGGCATTCACCTGCCCCGCCCATTCTTCCGAATTCTGAAACGCTGGATTGCCCGCCGTGGTGATTCTGCGCGCCGGCCATCGGGCGCAGCATTCACCCATCAGCTCGAGCAACCCACCCCGGACCGATTCGCGCTGCCCACCCACTCAAGCCAACGGAGTCACGGTCATGTCCCACACCATCAAACTCTTCCGCCACCCGCTGTCCGGCCACGCCCACCGCGTCGAGCTGATGCTCTCGCTGCTGCAGCTGCCCACCGAACTGATCTCGGTGGACCTCGCCAAGGGCGCCCACAAGCACCCGGATTTCCTCGCCCTGAACCCTTTCGGCCAGGTGCCGGTGATCGATGACGAAGGCGTCATCGTCTCCGACTCCAACGCCATCCTGGTCTACCTGGCGAAAAAATACGGCAACGGCCGCTGGCTGCCGGAAGACCCGCTGGGCGCCGCCCGCGTGCAGCGCTGGCTGTCGGTCGCCGCCGGGCAGGTTGCCTACGGCCCGGCCGCCGCGCGGCTGATCACCGTGTTTGGCGCCGCCTTCAACCCCGAGGAAGTCGCCACCCGCGCCCACACCCTGTTCCAGGTGATGGAACGCGAACTGGCGAAGACGCCCTTCCTGGCCGGCAGCGAGGCGACCATCGCCGACGTGTCCAACTACTCCTACATTTCCCATGCGCCGGAGGGCAACGTCTCCCTGCAGGACTACCCCAACCTGCGCGCCTGGCTGGCCCGCGTGGAGGCCCTGCCGCACTTCGTGCCGATGCAGCGCACCGCCATCGGCCTGCAAGCCTGATGCAACCTTCGCTGCCGGGGTGACCCGGCAGCCCCTTCGTCGCGAGGTGCCCGTCATGTTCCAGCTGCCCAAACACCGTACCTCCCCCTGGCACGCCGGCGAGAAGGCGATCCAGGAGCGCGTCGGCGTCGCCGAGCGCATGGAAGTCCATGGCCAGAAAGTCATCCGCGACTACATGCCCGACCAGCACCGTGAGTTCTACCATCAGCTGCCCTTCATCATCGCCGGCGCCGTGGATGACCAGGGTCGGCCCTGGGCAACCCTGCTCGAAGGTGCGGAAGGCTTCGTCACCTCGCCTGACCCGAAAAGCCTGCTGCTCGACAGCGTCCCCGACAGCCAGGACCCCGCCGCCAGCGGCCTGCAAGCCGGCCACCCGATCGGCCTGCTGGGCATCGAGCTGCACACCCGCCGGCGCAACCGCATGAACGGCGTCCTCCGCGAAGTGGACGGCGGCCTGTTGACGGTGGCGGTCGAGCACTCCTTCGGCAACTGCCCGCAGTACATCCAGAAGCGCGAGTGGAGCCGCGACGAGCAGCGCTACAGCCAGCGCGCCCCGCGTGAGGATTTCGGTGCGCTGAACGAGGAGCTGGCAACCATCATCCGCAACGCCGACACCTTCTTCGTCGCCAGCTATGTCCAGCACGAGGACGGCGAGCGCTCGGTGGACGTCTCCCATCGCGGCGGCCGCCCCGGCTTCGTCCGGGTCGACGGCAATCACCTGACCATCCCCGACTATGCCGGCAACCTGCACTTCAACACCCTCGGCAACCTGCAGGCCAATCCGCAGGCGGGGCTGCTGTTTGTCGACTTCACCAGCGGTGACGTGCTGCAGGTTCACGGCCGCACCGAAATCCTCTTCGACAGCCCGCTGCTGGCGGCCTTCGAAGGCGCCGAACGCCTGTGGACCCTGGACGTACAGCACGCGGTGCTGCGCCGCAACGCCCTGGCGCTGCGCTGGAACTTCCGCGAGTACTCGCCCACCAGCCTGATGACCGGCACCTGGGCCGAGGCCGACGCCAAACTGCAGGAGCGCGAGCAGCGCCAGCAGTGGCAGGACTGGCAGGTGCTGCGCGTGGAACCGGAAAGCGAAGACATCCGCTCGTTCTACCTGCAACCACCCACCGGCCTCGCCGTGAGTTTCGTTCCGGGCCAGCACCTGCCGGTGCGCCTGGCGGCCGGCGAACAGGCGCTGATCCGCACCTACAGCCTCTCCAGCGCGCCGTCTGACGGCCAATTGCGCATCAGCGTAAAGGCCCAGGGCCCGGCGTCCCGGTACCTGCATGAAAGGATTGCTGTCGGCGATCACCTGCAGGTCCGCGCCCCCATGGGCAGCTTCACCCTGAAAAGCGACAGCACACGGCCAGTGGTGCTGATCGGCGCTGGCGTGGGCATCACCCCGCTGCTGTCGATGCTGCGCGAGCTGGTGGCAGGCCCGGCGCGGCGTGTTCACCTGTTCCAGTCTGCGCGGACGCTGGGCCAGTTACCGTTCCAGCGCGAGATCGCCGAGCTGCGCCAGCGCACGCCGCAACTGCTGGTCCACCGCGCACTCAGCCGTCCGGAGCCCGAAGCGCTGGCCGGTCGCGACTTCGAACAGGTCGGGCGCCTGGATATCGAGGCGATCAAGGCGCGGCTGCCGCTGGACGATTACGACTTCTATGTCTGCGGCCCCGGCGAATTCACCCAGGCGATCTACGACGGCCTGCGCGGCCTGAGCATCGCCGACGCACGCATCCATGCCGAAACCTTCGGTCCCTCGACGCTCAAGCGCCGGGGTGACGGCCAGGAGCCGACGCTGATGCAGCCGCCCGCGGCCACCGAACCGGTGCCGGTGTACTTCGCCGGCTCGGCCAAGGAGGCCCGCTGGAAGCCCGAGAGCGGCAGCCTGCTGGAGCTGGCCGAGGCCCGTGGGCTGGCACCCGACTTCAGCTGCCGCGGCGGCTCCTGCGGCACCTGCAGGACGAAGATCGTCAGCGGCCAGGTGCACTACCCCAATCCACCGGCGGAACTGCCCGAAGCGGGCAGCGTACTGATCTGCTGCGCCATTCCGGCGCAGGACGACAGCGGCGTGCAACCGCTGGTGCTGGACCTCTAGGAGGCGAAACGATCATGAACGCACTGACTGCATTCGAAAGCGGGAGCGAGCGCTTCCCGCGCTGGGACGAGGAAGTCGTCGAATCGGCCGCGCCGGGTCTCTGCGGGCCGAACGAAGCGGAAGTGGGCTTCCTGCTGCCACAGCTGCTCTCGACGCCGGGCTGTCCGTCGCGCTCGCGCGCCGTGGAGATTAGCGCGGCACTGGTCCGCTGGCTCAAACGCGCCCGATAGGCGCTATTCGCGCCTATGTACAACCGCGTAGGGCGCATAACCCGGAACGGGTTATCCGCCGATGCCATGACGGCGGATAACGCTGGCGCGTTATGCGCCCTACGGAACGGGTTCAGGCGCGCCCAACCAACCACACCAGATCACAAGGGAACGCCAACGTAGGATGGGTGGAGCCTGCGATACCCATGCTGTATCGCAGGCAGGGATCGATGGGTATCGCTGCACTCCACCCATCCTACGTGCGCATTTCCTGGCGGGTTCGGTAGCTCGGGATCACTCGTCCTCGCGCGCCGGAATCCACCACTCCTCGCCGCGCACCGTGCGGATGTACTCCGGCCAGCGGAAGCGGTGCGGGACCTTGAAATCCTTCGGCAGCAGCGGCGCCTGCCACTGTTCGCCGCCGATGCCGCCGCCGGTGCGCTGGTTGAATTCGCGGGTCGCCTCGGCCAGCAGGTCGGCATCGGTAAACAGCTCGATCAGCGTGCTGCCGATGGTCTTGGAGGCCACGTCGATCATCGGGTCGATGGTCTCGCGGATGCCGCCCAGGGCGTTGGACACCCAGTCCGGATAGGTGAAGCCGGCTGGCGCGCTGAGCATCGGCCGGGCCACGTAGAGGCGCACGGTCGGGCAGTGCCAGGTGTATTCGGGGTAGTCGTCGGAGGTCAGGTACTTCTGCCAGGCCGGCATCTGCATGCGCATCTGCCGCTCGCATTCCTGGGGTTCGATCAGCGCCTGGGTGGCCGGCAGGAAGGGTTCGTCCATGGGCTCGAGACCGAGGTTCACCTGGATTTCCCGCGCCACCGCGATGGCCTGTTCACCCCAGCTCGGCGCGCCGATGGCGGCGAGGTTGTCGTAGCAGGCCTGGGCCAGCGCATGGTTGGCCAGCCCGCCACGGGACTTGCAGACCCAGGTCTTCTTCCACTGGCAGCCGGTGGCCATGGCCGCGGCGGCGGCGTTGTTGTCCATCACCGTGGAGATGGTCTCGGCCTGTTCGATGGAGTCGCAGCGCAGCAGGTACTGGATCTGCGAGACGTGCGGCGGCAGGTTGTCGGCGGTGGCTTGCCCGGCAGTGAGGATGGCTTCGTTGAAGCTCCACAGCCCGGTGAACGGCAGGGTCGAGCGACGCAGGCTCTCGTTCAAGGTGTAGAAGTGCACCAGCGCATCATTGGCGCCAGGAGCGCGGGCGGCCAGGTGGTTCTGCGGGATCGGACTGTAGCGGTCGGCAGCGATCCAGTTCTGCGGCTCTTCGCAGGTGAAGGTGTAGATGTACGAGTAGGCGATGCCGCAGTGGGTGTCCCAGGTGGTGGTGTTGTTCAGCGGCAGCATGTAGGTGGGATGGAAGCTGACGGCGGCATCGAGGTCGTCGTAGTAGCCCTTGGCGGCGTGCACGGGCTTGGACGCGCGCAGTTTTTCCGCCGGTTCGCCGAAGAACTTGATGGTGCCCCGGATACCGAATTCCAGCATCGCCGCCTTGGCCGCCAGCACCCCGCCCAGGGCGCTGATACCCAGCGCGGAGTGCGGGTCGGTGTGGCCCGGCGCGTACCTGGACAGGCCATCGCGTGGCATCGGCCTGGTCGCCGCCGCCTGGCAGTTCCCGGGCACTGCGTCGTATTCGGCGTAGGTGGCGAGGATCGGCCCGTCACCCTCGCTGCCATCGCCATTGCTGAAAGTGGCGACGAAGGCGGTGGGCATGCCGCCGCTGCCCTCTTCCACGGTGAAGCCTTCGTTACGCAGCAGCTCCACGTACCAGGCGCAGGACTTGTACTCGCGGAACGCCGGCTCGGCGAAATGCCAGATCACCTGGTGCCAGTCGGACAATTGCTGGCGGTGTTCGTCGATCCACTGCTGGACGTAGGCCTTGAATTTCGACATGGCGGCTTCCTCATCGTTGCCTGTTGTTGTTGTCGTGTGGCCTAGTATTGGTGAAGCGGAATTTGCAACAAGCGCAGGATTTCGCCACCCATGTCCTGATAGTTTCACCAATCGCCCATTGGAATCCCCATGCACTTTCCCTCGATGACCGCCCTGCGGGCGCTGGATGCCGTGGCCCGGCTGGGCAGCGTGTCTGCCGCCGCAACGGAGCTGAACCTCACCCGCAGCGCGGTCAGCCACCGCATCGCCACGCTGGAGGAACGCCTCGGCTTCGCCCTGACCGAGCGCACCGGGCGCGGCATTCGCCTGACCTATCGAGGGGAAAGGTATGCCCGCGACGTGCGGCGCATCCTCGCGGAGGTGCAACTGGCCGGCAGCAGCTTCGACGAGCAGCAGGTCAGCGGCCCGTTGTGCGTGAGCTGCAATCCCGGTTTCGCTACCTACTGGCTGTGCCAGCACCTGGGCGACTTCCTCGCGCAGTACCCGCAGGTGCAACTGCACGTAGTGACGCCGCGCGTGCCGCAGGACACCAGCGCCAGCGACGCCGACCTGTTCATCGCCTACGGCAGCGGCGACTGGCCGAACCAGACGGTGGAGCAACTGGTGGCCCTGCACTTCTTTCCGGTCTGCAGCCCACGCCTGATCCACTCGCGCGGCGGCCTGCAGCAGCCGGCGGACCTGGCCCACTACACGCTGCTGCACATGAATGATTTTGCCGACTGGCGCCTGTGGCTCGGCGCGGTGGGCGCGAGCGCCATCGATCACCGCTCCGGCGTGCTGTTCGCGGATGCGCCCTGCACCATCGCCGCGTGCATCGCCGCCCAGGGCGTGGCCATCGGCGACAACCTGCTCAGCGGCGATGCCCTCGCCCGTGGCCTGCTGGTGCGTCCGTTCGACATCACCATCCAGTCCAGCCGTGGCTACTTCCTGGTGACCGATCCGGTGAAGGCCGAGCGCGCCGTGGTGAAAGCCTTCAGCCAATGGCTGAAGGCCCGCGTCGTCGCCACCACGCAGAGCGCCAGCGACCTCAGCCGCCCGCCCCTGGCGATTCCACCAGAGGCAGAACTGGCGCGCTGAACATCAGGCGATGCGGCGCAGCCCTTTGCGCGCCTTGGTGGAGCGGGTGTAGCGGAACAGGTCCTTGGGATCGTTGTCCTCGTCCTCGCTCCACGGCACCAGGTCGATGCGCTCGCCGAGGCCCAGGCGACTGGCCTGCTCATTCACGTAGCGCAGCGCGGAGTAATCCTCGAGGGCGAAGCCGACCGAGTCGAAGATGGTCACCTGCTCGGCGCTGTCGCGCCCGGCCAGCTGGCCCGCCAGCACGCGCCACAGATCGGTCACCGGGAAGTCCGCCGGCATCTGCTGGATCTCGCCCTCGACCCGCGATTGCGGCTCGTACTCGACGAACACCTTGCCGGCGCGCAGGACGTCGGCGTGCAGTTCGGTCTTGCCCGGGCAGTCGCCACCCACGCCGTTGATGTGCATGCCCGGCTCGATCATCTCCGGGGTAAGAATGGTCGCGTAGGCCTTGTCGGCGGTCACCGTGGTGACGATGTCGGCGCCGCGCACCGCTTCGGCGGTGGAGCCGGCGCGGATGATCTTCAGGTTGGGGACATCCGCCAGGTTGCGGATCAGCTTATCGGTGGCCTGCGGATCGATGTCGTAGACGGCGATTTCCTCGATGCCCAGGTGATGATGGAACGCCAGCGCCTGGAACTCGCTCTGTGCGCCGTTGCCGATCAGCGCCATGCGTCGTGAATCCGGGCGGGACAGCGCGCGGGCAGCCATCAGCGAGGTGGCGCAGGTGCGCAGCGCGGTCGCCACGGTCAGCTCGGAGAGCAGCACCGGGTAGCCCGTCTCGACATCGGCCAGCACGCCGAAGGCCATGACGGTGAACAGGCCGCGCTGGGTGTTCTGCGGGTGGCCGTTGACGTACTTGAAGGCATAGCGGGCGGTGTCGGATACCGGCATCAGTTCGATGACGCCGATCTCGGAGTGGTTGGCGACGCGGGCGGATTTGTCGAAGGATTCCCAGCGCACGAAATCCTGGGCAATGGTGTCGGCAAGTTCGCCGATGAAGCGGGCGACACCGATCTGCTGGACCAGTTGGGACATCGTGGGGACGTCGACGAAGCGAGTCATGGTGGGACCTCCGATTGTTGTGATTGGACTTTTCTGTCGGTGTATTCGAACGGCACCGCCCCGCTCCAGCATGCCTCGAACAGCGGGCACAACAACGTCGCAGAGGCCCTGGATCAGGTCTGCACTTCAGGAGAGGGGCCACACGATTCTCCCACCGGGCAAGGGGAAAACCCGGCTGTAATGCAAGGCTTCACCGGCCGATACGGCTGTATTGAAGGGTCACGACAGCCGATTCGGCTGTGCTTGAGGCAGCCGCTGGCGGGGGGATATCAGCGGAGGAAAACGCAGGAGAAAAGCGAGTCCACAGCGCTAGCTGGCGGACTCCTTGATAGTCGTCAGCTCAGGGTGGGCAACCAGCTTGTCGATGTGCAGGCTCTCATCGTTCAGCCAGGTTTCGGTGAGCGCGCGGTAGTGCTCCATGTCGCGGCAGCGCATGCGCACGCTGTAGTCGAAGGTCCCGCTGATCAGCTGGCAGTGCAGCACTTCCGGGCAGGCGATCATGCGTGCCTCGAAGGCCTTCTGCGCGGTGCGGCCACTCTGGTTGGACAACGCGACCAGCACCAGCAGCGACAGGCCCGAGGCGATCTTCTGTTCGTCGATGACGGCGCCGTAGCCACGGATGATGCCGTGCCGCTCCAGCTTGCGGACGCGCTCCTGGCAGGGGCGCGGGGTGAGGTGGACCAGCGCGGACAGCTTGCCGTAGGTGATGCGGCCCTGGTGACGGAGGATGCGGATGATCTCCTCGTCGATGCGGTCCAGGGTGAAGGGCGTACTGTCCTGATCTTTCCTGCTCATGCTGTTTCACGCTGGTTCGTCGGTGTTGGCGGCGTCCCTGCACCGCCCGATCTTTATGGGGCACGCCCCGCCGTCTGTCAAAGCGCGCCGTGCCGTCTGCGACAGCACGGCGCACCCCTTCAGATTTTCCGCGCCAGCTCGCTGCCGTTGCCGCGTCGGCTGAGCACCACGAGGTAAACCAGGCCGATGGCGATCCAGCCTGCGCCCAGCTCCTGCGCCTCGCGGCTCATGCTGAACAGCACGTAGGCGATGATCACCAGGCCAACCAGCGGGAACACCAGGTGGCGCAGCACCTGGCCGCTCTTCTGGCGAATGAAGTAGTGGTTGATCACCGCCAGGTGCAGCAGGCAGAAGCCGGTCAGCGCGCCGAAGTTGACCAGCGAGGTGAGCACGTCCGGCGAGTCGAGGAAGTAGATGCCGATGCCCAGCGACAGCACGCCGACCAGGTACAGGCTGATGTGCGGGGTCTGGTACTTCGGGTGCACCTTGGCCAGCACACGCGGCAGCTTGCCGTCGCGGGCCATGGAGTACAGCAGGCGCGAAACGGCAGCTTGCGAGGTGATCGACACAGTCACGCCCCAGGCCAGCGCGGTGGATACCGCCGTCAGCGTGGAGAGCCAGCTGCCGCCGGCCGCTTCGGCGATCTCGTAGAAGGCAGTGTCCGCCGACTTGAAGGTCATGCCCGCAGCCAGGTCAGTGGCCAGCCAGGTCTGCACGATGAAGATCGCGCCCATGACGAACAGCGCGATCAGCGAGGCGCGGCCGATCTGCTTGGCCGGGTCGCCCTTGACCTCTTCGGCGAGGGTGGAGATTGCATCGAAGCCGAGGAACGACAGCACCGCGATGGACACCGCCTTCATCACCAGGCCGAGGTTGAAATGCTCCGGCTGCAGCAGCGGTTCCAGCGTCAGCCGACCATTGCCCAGCCCGCCTTCCAGCGCGTGGTAACCCACCGCCAGGAAGATCGCCAGCACCGCCAGTTCGGCGATCAGGAACAGCAGGTTGAAGCGCGCCGCCAGGGTGATGCCGCGCAGGTTGATGAGCGTGGCGGACACCAGGAAGATCAGCATGAACACCAGCTTGGGGATCGCCGGGAACAGGTGGTTCAGCGCCAGCGCACTGAACACGTAGAGCAGCGGCGGGATCAGCAGGTAGTCCAGCAGCAGGACCCAGCCGGCGATGAAGCCAACATTGGGGTGGATGCCGCGCTGGGCGTAGGAGTACACGGAGCCGGCGATGGGGAACGCGCGGGACATCGCGCCATAGCTCAGCGCGGTGAAGAGCATCGCCACCATGCCCACCAGGTAGGCCATGGGCACCATGCCGTGGGCGTCGGCATGCACCCAGCCGTACACGCCGAAGGGGGCGATCGGGATCATGAAGATCATCCCGTAGATCACCAGGTCGCCGAGCGTCAGGCTGCGGCGCAGTTGTTGCTTGTATCCGAACTGTTCGATAGCCACGGGGCACTTCCTCTGGGAACGGCAGCATTCAGGGTTCGGCGCTCATGCGCTGAATTGTTGTTGTTTTCAGAACCCGCCCGCCCCGGCCGAACGCACCAGATCGGGCTTGGGTCCTCAGAGCCAGGGAGCCAGGCGTACTGCCCAGGCTTCCACCCCTTGCGGGGTCCGCAGTCCGTCATTGCGGATTTCGATCAGCACGGCGTCCACGCCGCGCTCGTCGCCATGCACCGGGACAGTCATGTCCTCCAGCGGGTCGATCACATAGGGCTGGTTGGCGCCGATTTCTTCCCCGCTCTGGCGCAGCCCGGCAACCATGCGCTGGGCATAGGCTTCGGCTTTTGCATAGAGCACCCCGGCGACCCACGGGCGCGGCTCGCCGCGATAGCTCGGGGTGAAGCTGTGCACGCCGACCAGCCGGGTTGGCCGGGCGGCGGCCAGGCGCTCGTCGAGCAGCGCGGTCAATCGCTGGTGGAAGGGTTCGAACAGGTTCGCCACCCTCTCCTGCCGGGCCGCCGCGCTCAGGTTGCGGTTGCCGGGAATCGGGTAGATCTCGCTGTGCTCGGGGATCAGGTCCGGCGCCGACAGTGGGCGGTTGAGGTCGATCAGCAGGCGCGAGTAGTTGGCCACCAGCAGCGTGGCATCCAGGCGCGCCGACAGCTCGCGGGCCAGGTCCAGCGCGCCGATGTCCCAGGCGATGTGCTCGGCGGCCGCCGCGTCGTCCAGGCCCAGCTGCGACAGCTCCTCGGGGATGTAGCGGCTGGCGTGCTCGCAGACCAGCAGCACCGGGCTCTTGCCCTGCGGGTTGACGATCTCGAATGCTGGGCGCCGGTAGAGGCCGGATTCAGTAGAACTTTGCATAGGATTCACAGAGTTGTTCTTCGCTGAGTTCACGGGTCAGGGCCTGCTCCTGGCGCTTCATGGAGACGTAGGTCTGCAGCAGCGCCGGCGGCAGCTGGGCGCACAGTTCGCTATCGGCGAGCAGCAGGCGCTGGGCCTCCTCCAGCGAACCCGGCAGCGATTTGATCCCCAGCTCCTCGCGCTGGGCGTCGCTGAGACTGTGCGGATCGACGTCGGTGACCGCCGACAGCGGCAGCTCCTGCTGAATGCCCAGGCGCCCGGCGATCAGCACCGCGGCCATGGCCAGGTGCGGGCTGGCAGTGGCGTCCATGGGGCGGAATTCCAGGTTGAACTGGCGCGCCTTGGGCTTGCCGCCGATCTCCACCACCGGGCAGATGCGCAGCGCGGCTTCGCGGTTGCGCAGGCCCAGGCAGGCGTAGGCGGCGCTCCAGTGGTGCGGCTTCAGCCGCAGGTAGGACACCGCCGTCGGCGCGGTGAGCGCGCACAGCGCCGGCAGGTGGCGCAGCACGCCAGCGGCCCAGTGCTCGGCGAGCTTCGACAGGTTGCTCGGCGCGGCTTCGTCGTAGAACACCGGGGTACCGTCCAGGCGTTGCAGGCTCAGGTGCAGGTGCACGCCGTTGGTCACGGCGCCGGGCGCCAGCAGCGGCGTGAAGGTGCTGCGCCAGCCGAACTGGCGGGCGATCTCGCGGGTGACTTCGCGGACGTTCACTGCGCGGTCGGCCGCAGCAACGCCCTGGGTCGGCCGGCAGGTGACTTCGTACTGGTTGCGGCCGTACTCGGGCAGGAACATTTCCGGCTCGGCGCCGATCTGTTCCAGCGCGCTCATCAGCCAGCCGCCGAAGTTGCCGGTCTGCCGCTGGGCTTGCAGGGAGAAAGCGGCGGCGTGCTCGTCCGCCAGGCCCAGCAGGTTGAATTCATGTTCGAAGGCAGCGGTGACTTGCAGATCGAGCTCCCGGTAGCGGGCGATCTCCTCGCGCAGCAGCGTGCGCGGGCACACCGGCCAGGGCGCGCCGGTGGTGGTCACCAGGTCGCCGTGCAGGTAATCCAGCGGCGCGGCCTGGGCGTCCGGGCCGTTTTCAAGACGCACCCGGCTGCTCGGGTCGGGCAGCAGGCGCAGGTCGCCGTGGCTGCCCCAGGGATTGTCGTCGGCGATGATGTCCTGGGGCGTCAGCGCGCTGTTGGCGGGCACCCAGCCACAACCAGTGACAAGCTGCTCGGCGACTTCCGATTCGGGAAGCGAGCGGCCACGGGTGATGCCGCAGAGGTCGGTGGTGACGAAGCTGGTCAGGCGCATCGGAGCGGGATTGTTATTGTTCTGACTCATGACGTTCTCCCGGCCTCAGGCCAGCGCGGCGATACGGGCCAGCACGCTGTCGGTGTCGGCGATCCAGCAGTAGCCCTTGATCGCTTCCAGGCAGGCCTGGTGGCGTTCGGCGGTGTGGGTGGCGCAGGCGTCCTCGACCAGGGTGACGAGGTAGCCACGGTCGGCGGCGTCGCGCACGGCCATGTCCACGCACTGGTCGGTGACCACGCCGCAGATGATCAGGTGGCGGGTATTCAGGTTGCGCAGCACGTAGTCGATGGCGGTGGAGTTGAAGACCCCCGAGGACGTCTTCGGCAGCACGATCTCGTTCTCGCGCGGCGCCAGGGCGTCGATCACCTGGGCGTCCGGGCTGCCCTTGGGCAGGTGCATGTCGGAGAGCTTGTGGTCCAGCGAGCGGTCACGGCCATCGGCGGTGAGGCTCTCGATGATGGTGTGCAGCACCTCCCCGCCCACCTCGCGCATGGCCGCCAGCAGGCGCTGCTGGTTGGGTATCACGCTCGCCTCGACACGGTCGTAGAAGTAGCGGTGCGTCGCTGGGTCGACATGAGCATCGCGACCGGGGATGACCCAGGCGTTCTGCATGTCGACGAACAGGATGGCGGTCTGGCCGCGAGTGAACGGAAGGTCACGGGGCGATTGGTGGGGCAAGCTGAACACGGTCATTCCTCGAGGATGTGGCTGCCGAAGGCAGCTCTCAGGTGGTCGATGCCTTCCAGGCGTTCGTCGAGCTGGCCGTCCATGCGCGCTACCAGGCTGGCGATCAGCGCCTCGACCTGGGCCATGGTCGGCACCAGGGTGTCGAAGGGCGATGGGGATTCCACCGGGGCACTGATGATCAGGTCGGCGAACTCGCGCAGCGGCGAGTCATAGATATCGGTGAACAGCACCACGCGGGCGCCACGGGCCTTGGCCGCACGGGTCACGCCCAGCGCCTGGGCCTGGTAGCGGCGGTAGTCGAACACCACCACCAGGGTCTGGCGGTCGATGTCGCCCAACTGGTCGGGCAGCGCGGCGCCGTCGTCCAGCAACAGGCAACCGCTGCGCAGCATGCGCAGGTGCGCCACCAGATAGCCGGCGAGGAAGCGGCTGAAGCGACCGCCGTGGCAGAGCACGCGCAGCTTGGGGTCGAGCAGCCAGTCGCCGAGCAGACGCACGTCGTCGGCCTGGGTCAGCGCCAGGGTGCGCTGGATGCCTTCGCTGGCGTCGCTCAGGTAATTGGACCAGACGTCGTCGCGGCTCATGCCTTCGCGACGCCCGGCGAGCAGGGTGCGCGGCGAGCGCAGGCGGTCATCCACCTCGGCCATCAGCGCGTTCTGGAAGTCGCTGTAGCCACTGAAGCCAAGCTTCTTCACCAGGCGCAGGATGCTGGGGTCGCTGACCCCGGCCTGGCGCGCGAGGCGCGACATCGGCCCGAGGCCGGCGCGCGGGTAGTCGTCGAGCAAGGCGCGCAGGACCTTGCGTTCGGCCTTGGTGAGCTCGACTTCCGGGGAATTCAGGCGATCTTTGAGTGTGAGCATGGAGGCGCCTCTTGTTATGGCATCATTTGTATAATGCGCTTCAGAAACTTTCAATACGTATTTTTTGTAGCATTCACTACAAATCACCGGCGCACTCTTCCGCTCCGCGACGCAGAGCCCTGGAGGCTGTTGCCCAGGGAGGGAACCGGCTTGCCCTGTGCGCGTCGAACACCTCTCAACGCAACAAGGACCCGCCTCGATGAACGAACTGGAAAAAGCTGCCGCCGGGCTGCTCTACGACGCCAACCACGACCCGCAGGTACTGCGCCAGCGCGCCGAGGCCAAGGCGAAGCTCTTCGAGTTCAACCACAGCCACCCGGATGACGGCGAGCGCCGCGAGGCAATTCTCCGCGAGCTGTTCGCGCGCATCGGCGAAGGCTTCGTGATCGAAGGCCCGCTGCATTGCGACTACGGCTTCAACATCGAGATCGGCGAGCGCTTCTACGCCAACGTCAACCTGGTGATCCTCGATGGCGCCAGGGTCACAATCGGCGACAACGTGTTCATCGCGCCCAACGTCGGCATCTACACGGCGGGCCACCCGCTGGACGCCGAGCGGCGCAACCAGGGGTTGGAGTACGCGCACCCGGTGAGCATCGGCGACAACGTATGGATCGGCGCCGGGGTGAACATCCTCCCCGGCGTGAGCATCGGCGCGAACAGCGTGATCGGCGCCGGCGCCGTGGTGGTGCGTGACATCCCCGAAGGCGTACTGGCGGCCGGGAACCCGGCGCGAGTCATCCGGCCGATCAGCGAGGCGGACCGCCAGCGCTACCGCTGACGGCCGTACCACGTTGACTCAGGCGTCGTCGAGGCGCTCGACCCAGCGCTCGGCGGCGTCATGGGACGCCTGGAAGGCTTCCTCGTGGGACTCCCACGGGCCGACCACCACATCCAGCGGCGACACGCCGGCCGGCATCTTGGCCAGCGACAGCAGCACCTCGCCGACCTTCCCCGGGGCGATGTAACGCGGCGACATCAACACGGCGACGCCCGTGGACGTCAGGTATTCACTGGGCGCCATGAATTCCGGCTCGACTGACTGCTGCATGCGCTTCTCCCCCTGGCCGCGGATGGCCCGTTCTGCTCTGGATGGCGGCGACGAGGCGCACAACGCGCACTCTTCCTGATTCCTGACCCGGCCGAACGAACCACAGTTCCGGCAACCACCGCCGTCCCGTCGGCTAACGGACAAACGGCCGTTTCAGGCCGGCACCGGCTCATGCGCCGGCATCGGCCGCTTGAGCAGCGTGCCCACCAGCACGGCGAACACCAGCGCCGCGACACCCGCCGCCAGCAATACACCCTCGAAACCGCCGATGAAGGCCTGGCGCACTGCGGGCGCCAGCGCATCACGCAGTGTCGGATCGACCAGCGACAGCGCCGCCGTGAAGTCACCCGCCGCCGCGCGGGTCGCCATCTCGGCAGCCTTGTCCAGTTGCGCAGGGGCAAGCTTTGCCAGTGCGTCGCGCAGCAACTGGGCGCTGCGTGCGGCCAGGACGCCGCCGAGAATGCCGATGGCCAGCACGATGGCGGCGAAGCGCGTGGTGGTGCTCAACCCCGAGGCCATGCCGGTGCGCTCGCGGGGCACGCAGGCCATGATGTTCTTCTGCGTGTCGCCGTTGAGCAGCCCGGCGCCGGCACCCAGCACCAGGCTGGCGAGGGCGAAGGCCAGGTAGCCGCGCTGCCCGGCCGCCAGCGCGCACAGCAGGTTGCCCGCGCCGACCAGCACCAGGCCGAAGGCAAAATTCTGCGCCGGGCTGAAGCGCCCACTCAGGCGCATGCCCACCCTTGGCGCCAGCAGCATCGCCACGGCGAACGGTAGCATCCCCGCGCCCGCCGCCACCGCCGACAGCTGCAGTCCGTTCTGCAGGTACAGCGGCAGCAGGGTCATCATCACCTGGGCACAGGCGGCGTAGGCGAACATGCCGAGCAAGGCGCCGATGAAGCGGCCGCTGCGCATCAGCCGCAGGTCGATCATCGGCCGCGCCTGGCTGCGCTCCACCAGCACGAACAGGCCCAGCAGGCCGGCGCTGACCAGCAACCGAGCGAGGGTCGGCGGGCTGTCCCAGCCGACGCGGTTGCCATCGATCAGCGCCCAGATCAGGTAGCCCAGGCCGCCAGCGAAGGTCAGGCTGCCCAGCGGGTCGAGGCGCGCGGCAGCGCTGTCGCGGGACTCCTCGATGCTGCGCAGCGCCATCGCCCCCAGCAGCACCACCAGCGGCAGATTGAGGTAGAAGATCCAGCGCCAGCCCAGGGTGGCGGATATCACCCCGCCCAGCAGCGGCGCGAAAGTGATGGTGGCGCCCATGCACGCGCCCCAGAAGGCCCAGGCGCGCAGGCGCTCCTCGGGTTCGTGGAAGCGATGGCCGATGGCGGCCAGCGCCGAGGTCAGCAACAGCGCGGCACCGACTCCCTTGGCGGCGCGGGCGATATCCAGGAACAGCAGGCTCGGCGCCGCACCGCAGGCCAGCGAGGCTGCGCCGAACAGCACCAGCCCGAGCAGCAGCATGCGCCGCCGGCCGAAACGGTCGGCCAGGCTGCCGGCGGGCAGCAGGCAGGCGGCGAAGGCCAGCAGGTAGGCGCTGACCACCCACTCGATATCGGCGAAGGAGCCGGACAGATCGCGGGCGATGCTCGGCAGCGAAACCGCGACGATGTTGGTGTCGAGGATGATCAGCGCGCACACCGCCGAAGCGGTCAGCAGGGTGAAACGGGCGGAGGGTCGTGGGCGAATCACAGGGTCGGACATGGCAAGGCTTCCCGCGCTGACCGACGCGCCGGGTTTTGCCCTCGTCGCGCCAGCCTTGTAGTGTTGCCTCCACGGTAACGCCCGCGTGCGCCGGGCTTGTTAGCCACGGCGGCCTTCGTCATTAGCCTGCGACTAACGAACATGGAAATCCGACATTTCCGCTACTTCCTCAGCGTCGCCCACCACGGCCACTTCACCCGCGCGGCCGAACAGCTGGGCATCGCCCCGCCGACCCTGAGCCGGCAGATCCAGGACATGGAAAAGGAGCTGGGCGTGCTGCTGTTCCAGCGCAGCCAGCGCGAGGTGCGCCTGACCGCCGCCGGCGAAGCCCTGCTGGCGGAAGCCGGACTCACGGTACGCCAGTTCGACGCCGCGCAACTGGGCGCGCAGCGCGCCGGCCGGGGCGAAACCGGGCATCTGCGCCTGGGCTATGTGGCCTCGGCGGCCTACTCCGGCGTGCTGCAGCAGCATGTCGAGGAATTCACCCGAGCCCTGCCGGCGGTGGACCTGGACATCAGCGAAGCGCCCATGGCGCAACTGCCGGCGCAGGTACGCGACGGTACGCTCGACCTCGCCTACGTGCGCTCGCCGATGAGCCTGCCGGAGGAGCTGGAAGCCATCGCCCTGCAGGAGGAAGGCTTCGTCCTCGCCCTGCCCGCTTCCTCGCGCCTCAACGAGCTGCCGGAGATTCGCGCCGCGCGCTTGAGTGGTGAAACCTTCATCCTTCCGGAGCAGATCTCCGGCACGCTGGAAGTGGCCAGAGCCGGCGGCTTTGCCCCGCGCCTGGGCCAGCAGCCGGGCAGCCTGGTCGCGGTGATCGCGCTGGTGTCCCTCGGCCGCGGCATCGCCATCGTCCCCGAGTCCGTGGTGCGCCGGGTGCAATTACCGCAGGTGAACTACCGTCCGCTCGCCGACTGCGCGCCGCGCTCGTGGCTGTCACTGCTGCACCGGCGCTTCGAGAAATCACCGCTGGTGCGGCGCTATATCGAACAGGTCCGGGCTCAGTCCGCCGACCACACCGCCAGCTCGTAGCCGTCCGGGTCGATGAAATGGAAGCGCCGGCCGCCGGGGAAGGCGAAGGTCGCGCGGCTGATGGTGGCGCCAGCCGCCTCCAGGCGGGCCTGGGTCTGTGCCAGGTCGTCGGCGTAGAGGATCACCAGCGGGCCGCCGGGGCGCACCGGTTCGCCGGTGGTGAAACCGCCGGTGAGGCGACCGTCGCTGAATTCGCTGTAGGTGGGACCGTAGTCGGTGAAGCTCCAGCCAAAGGCGCTACCGTAGAAGGCCTTACTGCGCGCGATGTCGCTGACGTTGAACTCGATGTTGTCGATCTGACGGTCGTTCCCGCGGATACCCATAGTCGCCTCCTGGCAAGTCATGTCGGCCTGATCCTACGGCAAATCCCCGCGAGCAAAGCGCACCGCGCCGGTCGGCCGCAGGCTGATTGGCCATTTTACGCTAATTGACGAATAATCATCGCGACTCAGCCAGATTCGCCGCCATGCTCAACATCCCCCTCGCCAGCGTCGACGACGTCGACCGCGCTGTGCTCGCCATCGGCACCGATTATCCGCTCGGCACGCTGCTCAAGCCCCACGCCCACCGCCGGGCGCAGTTCCTCTATGGCATGAGCGGGCTGATGGAGGTAGAGACCGAGGACGGCGCCTGGGTGATCCCGCCCTACAGCGGCGTGTGGATTCCCGCCGGCAAGCAGCACCGTGTGCTGATGCGCGGGGTCAGCACACGCAGCCTGTACATCGACCCGCAGGTGCCGGTGCGCGACACCCTGCTGTGCCAGGCGCTGACCGTCTCGCCGCTGCTGCATCACCTGCTGCTGGCCAGCGTCGAGGTGCCGGCGCTGCACGACGAGCGCGGCCGCGACGGCGACCTGATCCGCCTGCTGCTCCACGAGCTGCGCCAGGCGCCGAGCCTGCCGCTGTTTGCCCCGCTGCCGGCGCACCCGCGCCTGCTGGAGCTGTGCCGGGCGTTCCTGCGCGCACCGGCCATCGACGTCACCGCGGAGCGCTGGGCCGGCGAGCTGCATTGCAGTACGCGCACCTTCAGCCGGCTGTTCCGCCAGCAGACCGGCCTCTCCTTCGGCGCCTGGCGCCAGCAGGCCTGCCTGCTCGCCGCCGTCACCCGGCTGGCGGCGGGCAACCCGGTCACCCGCGTGGCGCTGGAGCTGGGCTACGACAGCCCGAGCGCTTTCTCCAGCATGTTCCGCCGCAGCCTGGGCGTGGCGCCCAGCAGCTACCAGGCCTCGGCGGACAGCACTGCGGTGACCGGCTAGCGCCGCTGGCGCAATCGGACTGAACCCTCGCCGGCCCTCTCCTTCGATATGCACATGTCGCATCCGTCGAACCACCGCTGTCGAAGGAGCCTCCATGCACAACCTGGAAACCCCGACCCTCAAGCTGGGACTGTTCAAACCTTCGGGCAGCTTCGGCCAGGCGCTGATAGCAGGCGCCCTGCAACGCCAGCACGAGGTGACCGTGCTGCTCGACGACCTCAACCGCCTGCGTGCGCGCCCCGGCCTGCGCTGCAAGCTGGGCAGCCTGGACTCGTCCATCGTGGTCAGCCAGGCCGTTTCGGGGTTGGATGTAGTCTTCGCCTTCCTCGCCGACCAGCCGGCGCAAGAGCTGCCGCCGCAGTGCGGCGCCCTGATCGACGGTGCGTTGCGCGCGGAAGTCCCGCGCCTGCTGCTGGTGGGCCATTGGGGCTGGCTGGTGGAGCCTGCCGATGCCGAACAGGAACAACTCGGCGCCGGCCTCGCCCGCAGCCTCGAAGTGAGCGGCCTGGACTGGACACTGGTGGAAGCACCGCCAATGCCCGAGGGCCTGCGCATCGACGACTTCAGCCGTGCCGGTAGCGCCTCCGCCGAGGACTCCGCCCTGGCGCTGTCTTACGCCGAGGCGTTGCTGGACGAGATGCAGCTGAGCCTGCACAGCGGCCAGTGCCTGCGTCTGCGCAGCGGTGAGGAGTAGCCGCCATGTCCGGCCCCGATGCACTCAGCCAGTTTCTCGGCACCCTGCTACTGGCGCTGGCCTTCAGCGCCTTCATCCTCTTCGTGCGCGGCTATCGCCCGGCCGGCGTCAGCGGTATCTGGTACGACCTGGTGCTGGTGTTCGTCGGCCTCTGGCTCGGGTTGTGGCCGGAGCTGGGCAATTACCTGCGGAGCATGAGCATCGACAGCGCCATCGGCCTGCTGGCGGAGCTGCTTGCCACACTGCTGGGCGCAATGCTGGGGGCGGGAGTGGCGTATGGATTGCGCCGGGTCATGCGCGAAAGCCGCAGCGACAGCCGGCCGGGGAGATAAGTGAAAGCGGTGCGACGGCGGACGATGGCCTGGACCACCGTCCGCCGCGCCCTCGAGCCTCAGGGGTGATCCACGATCTGAGTGACTGCATGGGGGTAATAGGCCACCTTCAGCGTATGCGGCTGGCCCATCAGCTGGCCATCGCCGTACCAGGTGATGTTGTCCTGGCGCAGGGTCATGCCGTCGCTGGTGTATTCGTATTCACCGCCGTTGGAGGTGCTGAAGGCGAAGCGCTCGCTGTCCATCTGCTTCAGGTCGAAGCGGGTGCCAGCCGGCGGCATCTGCTCCTTCACACGCTTGAGGTAGGCCGGCGCCAGTTCGGAGAACAGCTCGCGGGTGCGTGACTGGTACTGGGCATCGGTGAGACCGGGAGTCTGCTGCAGCTTCTCGGCGATCAGGGTGAAGTACTCGGCGTCGGTGCGGGCCAGGGCCATGCGCACGGCCATGACTTCGCCCAGGCGGGCCTGGTCGACCTGCAGCTTGCCGTCGGTGCCTTTGCGCGGAGCAATGAACTCGTTGCCGTCCACCTGGATCATCGGCGCGGTCGCCAGGTAGGCGGCACAGGCGATCTGCTGGCCGGCATGATTGCCGTTCACCAGCAGCGCTGTGACGCCGCCCTTCTCTTTCAGGTGCTGCGCGCTTTCGCCACTGGCCGCAACGAAGCGGTCCACATCCGCCTGGGTGGATTCACCTCGGGCCAGGCCGCAGATCTGCTGCATCACGGCGGGGTTGCGCTTGCCGTCCACCAGCGGGCTCATGCTGAACACCGCGTTGCGGATGATCGGCAGCGCCGGGTAGTCCAGCGTGCCCAGGTGTTGCTGGGCGGTGGCTTTGGCATCGCTGGCGGGAGTCTGGTCGGAGCCTTTGCAGCCGGCCAGCAGGCAGACGGGGATCAGCATCGCGGTCAGCCATTTGCTCTGGATGTTCATGGCGTGTTCCTCACTCTTGGGCTTGCGCCGCAACGGCGCTGGATTCGATGACGACCCGGCGGTCGGCCGCCAGGCAGTTGATCAGTTGGGCGCGCGGCAGGTCCGGGCAATCGGCTACCGGCTCAGCGGCCCCGGCACCGCGTACGTGCATCGAGGCGAACGGCACGCCAGCGGCGGCCAGGTAGTCGCGCACCGCTTCGGCACGGCGCCGCGACAGCTCGAGGTTGTAGGCCGGCGAGCCAAGACGGTCGGTGTGCCCGGTGATGCTGATCTGCGATGGCTGCTGCGCCTTCAGTTGTTCGGCCAGGGGCGCCAGGCTGGCGCGGCCGGCCGGGCTGAGTTCAGCGCTGTTGAAGGCGAAGGTGGCGTCACCGCCGAGGGTGACGCGCTGCGAAGCAGCCGATGCCGTCACGGGTGATTGAGCCGGGGCCGGTCGGGCCTGCTCCAGGCAGTCGGCCGGCGAGAACAGGAAGGTCTGCGCGTGCATGTCCTTGTCGAACAGCACCTTGTACTGGCAGAGCAGGTCCTGCTGGCCCGGAC
This sequence comes from Pseudomonas sp. PDM19, assembly GCF_014852215.1. Classification (NCBI taxonomy): domain Bacteria; kingdom Pseudomonadati; phylum Pseudomonadota; class Gammaproteobacteria; order Pseudomonadales; family Pseudomonadaceae; genus Pseudomonas; species Pseudomonas sp. PDM19. Next base: position 1,794,564 of record NZ_JACVBG010000001.1, read on the forward strand.
GGCGGAAGCGCAGGACGTAGTCCCATTCATGCACGCCGAACAGGCCTTCCTGGAAGTGCGGGGTGCCGAGCAGTTCGTAGAGCTGGGCCTTGCCCATGCCCGGCTGTACCTTGCCGAGGTTTTCCAGGTTCACGTAGCTGCCCTGCGGGCGGTAGGAGTCGCTGATCGCGGGGAATTGCGGATCGGCACTGTGCCCCTGGGCATCGACCACGCTGTGGCTGCCGCAGGCCGCCAGCAGCAGTCCGCTGCAGGCCAGGGCCAGGGTGCACAGGTTGCGGATGGTGAAAGTGTTCATCTTGACCTCCTTCGCGCAGCCCGGCCGGAGCCGGGCCGCGACGCAATGACTTACCACTGGTAACCGAGACCGACAGCGACGCCGGCTTCACCCTGACTGCTGGTACTGCCCTGCAGCTTGGTGACCCACTTGCCGTTGTCGGAGATACGCGAGACGCCAATTGCCAGCGCACCCTGGCCGCGGTAGTTGCCCAGCCCGACGGTGGCCATGCTGGCTCCGGCCGAGTGCGGCTGCGGCAGGGTCGCCATGGCCATGGCCCCGGCGATACCGGCGCTGAGGATGTCGTCCTGTTTCTTCAGGTCGTGGCGCAGCGCGTTGTAGCGGGAGTCGGTGTAGTCGTAGAACTGGTTGGAGATGTCACCCATGCTCTGCTGCAGCTGGCTGACGTTCACCGCATCGGTCGGCGCGGTGCCGGCGGCAAGGTTGGTGATCTGCCGCTCGTTGCCGGCGCTGCCCACCGAGACGCTGTTGGCGCGGTCGGCCACCGAGTTGGCGCCCAGCGCCACCGAGTTCTGCGCCTGGGCGCTGGAGCCGTTGCCCAGCGCTGTGGCATTGATGCCGCTGGCCCGCGCACGGGTGCCGATGGCCGCGCTGTTGTTGCCGGAGGCCTCCGCTCCCGCGCCGCCGGCCACCGCATCGGTGCCGGTGGGGCGCGGCTTGGGCAGGCTGCTGCTGTTGTTCACCTGGAACATGCCATCGGTGCCACTCTGCAGCTGGGTGATGTCGGTCTTCGCCTGGGTGACGCGGTTGTCGACGTTGTTGATGGTGCTGTTGACCGTGTCACCGTGGTCGCGCAACTGCGAGACGTTGACCGCATCGGTGTCGGCCTCGCCGGCCTTGACGTTGGTGATCTGCCGTTCGTTGCCGGCGCTGCCCACCGAGACGCTGTTATCGCGATCGGCCACCGAGTCGGCGCCCAGGGCCACGCTGTTGGTGGCTTCGGCACTGGCTCCGGCGCCGATGGCCGAGCTGCGCTCACCGGTGGCGGCAGCACCCTCGCCCATGGCCACCGAGGAACTGCCAGTGGCGCTGGAGCCGGTCCCGACCGCCGTGGCGCCTTCGCCGCTGGCAACGGCGTTGCTGCCGATGGCGCTGGCGTTGCTGGCGCTGGCATTGGCGCCATCCCCCATGGCCAGGGAGGAAGTCCCGGAAGCCTGGGCGGCCGGGCCGACGGCGATGGAATCGGCGCCGCTGGCGATGGAGTCGGGTTTCTGCGAATTGGCGTGGAAGTACCTGATGCCGCCCAGGGTGATGTTGCTGATCTGGGTGGTCACTTCGTACAGCTGCGAGCCGTTCACCGCGTCGGTGGAAGTGGAGTTGATATCGCCGGCCGCGACGTTGGTGATCTTGTTCGGCCCGCGCCCGCCGTGGTTGGCGCTGAAGGCCCCGTTGCCACCATTGGCGGTCGGGTCCCAGAGCAGCGCATCCTGGCTCAGTTGGTCGGTGCGGTCGGAGACACCCTTGAGTTGCGAGACATTCACCGCGTCGGTCTCATCCGCGCCTGCCGCGACACCCGTGACACGGCGGTTGCCGACATTGACTTCACCTGTCGCACTGCCGCCCACCAGATACGCCTGATGCCCCAGGGTGCTGCCATCGGCGACTGAGCCGGCGCCCAGCGCCACGCTGCCGTCATGGCTGGACACCGCGCCCATGCCAATGGCGACGGAGTCCTGGCCGAGCGCCGCCGAATCAGTGCCGGTGGAGTTGGCGTGGAAGTACTTGGTGCCCGTGTTGTAGATATTCTCGACGTGGTCGCCCAGGTTGGAGACATCTCCTTCCACGTTGGTGACGCGGCCACCCAGGTTCGTCACCTGAGTGTTGGTCGCGGACAACTGCGAACCGTTCACTGCATCGGTGGAGTTGTCGTTGATATCGCCGGCTGCGACGTTGGTGATCTTGTTCGGCCCATTGCCGTGGTGGGTGGCGCTGAAGCTGTTGCTGCTCCAATCCCAGAGCAGCGCATCCTGGCTCAGTTGCTCGGCGCGCTCGGCTCGTTCGGAAACACCCCGCAGTTGCGAGACGTTCACCGCATCGGTGTCGTCGGCGCCGCCGGCGAGGTTGGTGATACGGCGCTCGGCGTTAGGAGAGCCCACCGAGACCTCGCCGCTTGCCCGGCCCCTGGCCGGTTGGCCGCCACCCATGAAGGCCTCCAGGCCCAGATTGGCGCCGGTGCTGCTGCCCGCCCCCAGCGCCACACTGTTGGCGGTGCTGGCGGTGGCATTTTGTCCCAGAGCCAGGGAGCCTTCAGCGGTGGCCCGTGCCTGGTAGCCCACCGCCGTGGAACCCGGGTGGGTGGCATAGGCGTCGTCCACCGGCAGGCCATTGTCATTGGTGCGAACATAGCGGATGCCGCGTCCGTTATCGGCAACGTTGGCGTCGCTGTCGTTGCCGAAGACATTGTTCACCCGGTTGTCGACATGGGTGACTCGGTTGTCGACCTGAGTGACGCGGTTATCGACGTTGGTGACACTCTCGTTGGTCTCGTTGAGCTGCGACATGTTCACCGCGTCGCTGTCATCCGCACCACGGGCGACGTTGGTGATCTTCGTGCCACCGGTCCTGGTCACCGAGTTGTAGGTATCGCCCTGCATCACCACCTTGTTGTAGTTGATGGTGCCGGTGACCGGGTTGCGCTCGTACTTGACCGCGCCGGCGTCGCCGTCGGCCACCTGGTCGCCCAGGGCTTTCAGCTGGCTGACGTTGACGCCGTCGGTATCCTGCGCGCCAGCGGCAAGATTGGTCAGGCGCCGGACGATGGGAGTGTTGGTGGTGTCGCCAGCACGACCGATGGAGAACTCGCTATCGGCAACACTGCCGGCAACGCTGGTGGCGCCAGCCGGAACGTAGGCAGTTTCCGTGCGTATGCTTCTGCCGGCAGTGCTGGTGCTGTTGGCGCCCAGCACGATGCTGTTCAGCCCTTTGGCTTGCGCACCATTGCCGATGGCCACCGAGTTGGAGCGACTGGCTGAGCTCGCGTTGCCCAGGGCAATTGCGTTACTGGCATCCACCGCAACACTGCTGCCGTTGCCCAGCGCCATGCCGTTGCTGGCACGGTCACCGACCATTGCCTTTGTACCCAAAGCCACCGTGTTGCTCGCGCCGACTCCGATCTGACTGCTACTCCCCAGGGCCAGGCCATTGCTGGAGTTGGTCCCGACCACGGCAGAGCTGCCCAGCGCTACGGAATTGGTCGCGCCGGTCACGGCGGATGTGCCCAGAGCCAGCGAGTTGTTGGCATTGGCAGTCGCGCCCTTGCCAAGGGCTGCAGCGTTCTGGGCACCGTCGACGATCAGGCTGCCGCTGCCCAGCGCGAGGCTGTCGGTGGCGCTCTGGCCGACCTTCGCAGCGCTGCCCATCGCAACGGAGCCCGCTGCGCCCGCCATCGAACTTTCGCCCAGCGCCGTGGACCGGGAAGCTTGAGCATTGGCTCCGAAGCCCAGCGCTGTCGCTTTGTTGGCGTCCGCGGCAACCTGGCTGTTGTTGCCCAGCGCCATGCTGTCGGTGGCGCCGCGATTGACGGTCGCGCCATTGCCCAGCGTGAGCGCGTCGTTGGAAAGGGTCTGCGCGCCGTTGCCGATGGCGATGCCCTTGCTGCCCTGCACCAGGGCGTTGTTGCCCACGGCCAGGCCCTGGCTCGACTCGCTGCCGACCTTCGCCCCTGTCCCGAAGGCGCTGGCATACTGGCTCAGGCTCTGGGCGTTGTTGCCGATGGCGATGGCATCGGCGCCAGTGGCGCTGGTGCCATTGGCATCGTTGACGTTGCCGATGGCCATGGAGTTGCTTCCATCGATCTTTTTGTTCAGACCGATTCGGCCGCCGTTGACGAAGAGTTCGTTGCCCAGGGTCAGCGAATTGGTGCCGTCTTTCTGCACTCCGGTGCCGTAGAAAAGCACCCGCCCAGTCTGGGTCGACTTGTCATCTGACTGGCACTTGGCGTTGTTGCCGTCATATTTCCAGCCCATTTCTCCGGTCATGCCGGTGTCATGCATGAAGTTGCAGCCAATGTCGGTGCTGTCGTTGACGTACAGACCGGGGTTACCTGCCACCGCACCGGCCATCCCGCTGACGGCAAGGCCGACGCTCAACGCCAGCAGAGACAGGGCCTGCTTTAACGGACGGCCCGCGCCGGCGCCGCGATGACCACTCTGGCCGACGCGACTGGTCAGCTCCGAGGCAACACACCAGGCAGCGCGACTGCGCGACCACACCAGACGATAAATCCTGTTCATGAGAAGCTCCTTCCAGGGGCGCTGCCCCCGGATTTCTGCGAAGGGAAATCAGCGGGAGGACAGCTGCAGGGCGCGGCTGGACTGGATCAGTTGCGGGCGTTCCATGGCCGTCGGGCGCGACTGCTGCAGCGCGCGCTCGTAAAGGCGCAGTGCGCCGGCGTGGTCCTGGCGGACGTAGTCGAGGTAGCCACCGGCGAACAATCCGGCCTCGGTGCGCAGGTCACGCTTGACCGCGTCGGGGGCCTGCAGGCCATCGATCTGGGCGAACACCGCGGAGCTGTCGGACTTGCCCTGGAACAGCGCGAGCATGGCGCGCTGGTGCTCGTCGACCGGTTTGATGGCACGGGCGAGTTTCTCAACACGCGCCTTGGTGACGGCCGGCTTGACTCCGGCATCGCTGGCCTGGCGGGCGGTTACCCAGAGGTTCCAGAGGCCGGCGTAGGCCTGGACCTGCGGATTGGGGGAGGTCTTCTGCAGCTCTGCGAAGGCTTTGCCGGCCTGATCGAAGCGGCCCAGCGCGGCCAGGTTCACTGCCGACGGCAAGGCGATCACCGCCGCCTGGTCGCTGCCCTTGAGGGCGTCGTAGAACTGCCGGGCGCGCATGTGGCGGCCGCCGGCATCCTCGATGAAGGCCTGCTCGGCCAGGGCGCGGCTGCCGCCCTGCCCTTGCGCGCCGGCTTCACGCAGCAGCGCCTGGGCCGAAGCGAGGTCACCTTCGAGCAGTTGCTGGTGGGCCAGCAGCACCAGGGGTTGTGCGACGGTTTGCGCGGGCGCCTGCGGCACCGGTTGCGCCGGGCCGGCCAGGGCCGACCCCGTGGCGACCAGCAATGCCAGGGCGATGGTGGAAAGCTTGCCGGAGCGACTGCGATCGGCGGTTTTCGAGAGAGGGTTCATGGCGGCAACTCCTGTAAATGTTCGAGTTGCCGTCATGCTAGGAATGGCGCGTGCGGAGCGAACTAGGAGTCCTCCCCGCCCCGGCATCAGAGTTGTTCCGCAATCAGTTGGCCGCCAGGCGCAGCTCCAGTTCCAGATCGATGGCCAGGTGCTCCGCGCTGCGCTGGATGCCCATGCGCGCATTCAGCCGCTGCGCCAGGCGCAGGACATACTGCTGGAGGATGATGCTGTTGCCTCCGCCCACACCACTCAGCTCCAGGCGCACCAGCAGTTGCCCCTGCTGCACCGCCCGGGCCGCAAGCATCACACCCCGTGGCGCGACAAGCAGCTCCAGCGCGCCGTTCAGCCAATGGGAAAACAGCTCCGCATCCAGCCAGCTGCGCAGCCGCTCGCTGCACTGGTTGTCGAAACGGCAGGTCGGGTACTGAGCCAGGCCGCGCTCGATGAGGTCCTCCAGGTCACAAGGCGTCAGCGACGGCGCGGGGTGATCCTCTTTCGGGTTACTGGTGCTCTTGAGCCGACGCAGCGCTTCGACGACTCCGTCCAGGCCCGGTGTTGCCGGGTGCAGTTCGAGCCCGTCCAGGCGGGAGTGCAGCTCGTCCAGCGCTGCCGTGCTGATCTCGCGGAGCCGGTGCAGCCCGGCTTCGGCGGCCAGGGCGCGGTCGCGCCATTCGAGCAGCTCGTCCTCGCTGTCGGTAATGTCCTGCAAGCCACCCAGCACGCCGCTCGGCTGGCCGCTGGAGTCGCGGCAGGGCACCATCCAGTTGTGCAGCACGCGATGCCTGCCATGCAGCTCGGCGCGCAGGGTGAAGGTCACCGGAACACCCTTCTCTATCACGGTCTGGAAGCGGCCCGGCAGCGACTCGCGATGCTGTGCCGGCAGCCAGGTGCTGCCGGCCAGCGTGGCGCCCAGCGCTTCGTCCGCGCTGACCTGGTGAAAGTCGAGGAAGCGCTGGTTGCAGAACAGCAGGCGGCTGTCGACACCCCGCACGAACATCGGGTTGGGCGCGGCATCGACCAGTTCGCGCAAAAGGCCGATCTCGGCGGGCAGCGCTTCGGCCACCGCCGCACCCGACGGATAATCCGCTACCAGGCCTGCACGACGGGCGATTTCGGCCAGCTCGACGTTGGAGCCAACGCGCAGCTTCTCCAGCAGGTGCGCCTTGTAGGTGCTGACCGTCTTGAAGCTGATGCGCAGCTGCTCGGCGATGCGCACGTTCGACTGCCCCTCGGCGATCAGTTGCAGTACCGACAATTCGCGCGGTGTCAGGCTGCCCAGCACATCTTCGGGGCCCGACTGCATGTGCTCGCGGGCGAAGTGGCCGCGCCCGGCGAGCACATCGACGATGGCCTTGCGCAGCAGGGCGGTGTCTTCATGCTTGCTGACGAAGCCACTGGCGCCGGCCTGGAAGCACAGCGGGGCGAAATGCGCCGGGTTCTGCCGGCTGTAGACCAGCACCTTCTGCCGGGCATCGCGAGCGCGCAGGCGCCGCAGCAGGTCGAGCCCGCCTGCCCCCGGCAGGTTCAGTTCGAGGATCACCAGGTCCGGGCGAGCTTCACGCGCCAGGCTCAGGGCACTGGGCACATCGATCGCCTCCGCCGCCACCTCGTGGCCCATTTCTTCCAGCAACGTGCGCAAGGCATCGCGCACTATCGGTGTCGCATCCGCGAGCAAAACCCTGGCCATAGCTACCCTGCCCCGAGCCGGTTTCCGTCCGCAACAGCATAGGCACCGCCGACCATCCACGCAGCGCCTTTATCGAGAAGATCAGCCCCCCGCCATGTCCAGCGCCGTCGCCTGCTCGTCGACCAGTTGGCGGAACAGCTCCAGCGAGCGAGAGCGCGAATCGCTGCGCCAGATCAGCCAGGTGTTCAGCCGGGCGAAGTCGCCGCTCATGGGCCAGGCGCTGACCGAGGCGCTGCCGGGCATGTTGCTCAGCATGCTGCGCGGCATCACCGCCAGGCCGCCGCCGGCGCTCACGCAGGCGAGCATGCTGTGGTAGGACTCCAGCTCGCGGATGGCGCCGGGGGCCGCGCCGTCAGCGGCGAACCAGCGTTCGAAGTGATGACGGTAGGAGCAGTTGTCGCGGAACACGTAGATCATCTCGCCGTCGGCATCCTGGCCGCGCTGGATCGGCGTGTGGTGTGACGGCGCGACCACCAGCATGTCCTCGTCGAACACCGGCACGCCCTCCAGTGCCGGGTGCTTGATCGGCCCGTCGACGAAGGCGGCGATCAGCTCGCCGGCGATCACCCCGTCGATCATGTCGCCCGACGGGCCGGTGGAGAGGTCCAGCTCCACCTTCGGGTACTGCTGGTGGTAGCGCGCCAGCAGGCGCGGGATGCGCACCGCCGCCGTGCTCTCCAGCGAGCCGATGGGGAAGCGCCCCGTGGGCTCCTTGCCCGACACCACCACCCGCGCCTCTTCCACCAGGCCGAGGATGCGCGTGGCGTAGACGAGGAAGTCGTGCCCGGCCAGGGACAGGCGCAGGCGATTGTTCTCGCGGATGAACAGGTCGGCGCCCAGGTCCGCTTCCAGCTGCTTGATCCGCGTGGTCAGGTTGGACGGCACGCGGTGCATGGCCTGGGCGGCGGCGGCGATGCTCTTGTGGGCCGCCACGGCACAGAAGATTTCCAGCTGGACGAGGTCCATTTCATTCTCCAAACGAGAGCGTAGTCGTCATTATTATTCAGTTTTCATAAGCATGATTCAACGCGACACTGGCTCCACTTCCTGCAACCCACCCTCCAGGAGCGAGCCATGAGCATCTCCCCGCAGACCCACGCGATCTCCCGCAATCCCGCCACCGGCGAGGTGATCGACAGCTACGCCTTCGAATCCGCGCAGGCGCTGGAGCAGTCCCTGGCCCGCGCGGCCCAGGGCTACGCGACCTGGAAGCGCACCCCGCTGGAGCAGCGCGCCGCCGCCCTGGTACGCCTCGGCCAGGCGCTGCGCGCCAACGCCGATGCCCTTGCCGCCACTATCACCGCCGAGATGGGCAAGCCCATCACCCAGGCCCGTGGCGAAGTGGAAAAGTGCGCCGGCCTGTGCGACTGGTACGCCGCCAACGGCCCGCAGATGCTCGCCCCGGAGCCCACCAGCGTGGAGCACGAGCGCGCCTGGATCGAGTACCGCCCGCTGGGCCCGATCCTCGCGGTGATGCCGTGGAACTTCCCGATCTGGCAGGTGCTGCGCGGCGCAGTGCCGGCGCTGCTGGCAGGCAACACCTATGTGCTCAAGCACGCACCGAACGTCATGGGCAGCGCCTACGGAATGCTGCAGGCGTTCCAGCAGGCGGACTTCCCGGCCGGCGTGTTCGAGGTGATCAACGTCGGTAACGACCTGGTATCCCAGGCCATCCGCGACGACCGCATCGCCGCCGTCACCGTGACCGGCAGCGTGCGCGCCGGCTCCGCCATCGGCTCCCAGGCCGGCGCCGCGCTGAAGAAGTGCGTGCTCGAACTGGGCGGCTCGGACGCCTTCATCGTGCTCGCCGATGCCGACCTCGACGTGGCCGTGAAGGCCGCCGTCGCCGGACGCTTCCAGAACTCCGGGCAGGTCTGCGCCGCCGCCAAGCGCTTCATCATCGAGGACAGCATCGCCGACGCCTTCACCGAGCGTTTCCTTGCCGCGACCCGCGAACTGCTGATGGGCGACCCGACCCAGGCGCAGACCTACGTCGGCCCCATGGCCCGCTACGACCTGCGCGACGAGCTGGACGACCAGGTGCAACGCACCCTGGCCGAAGGCGCCACCCTGCTGCTGGGCGGCGGCAAGGCCGAAGGCGCGGGCAACTTCTACCAGCCCACCGTGCTGGCGGACGTGACACCGGACATGACCTCGTTCCGCGAGGAGCTGTTCGGCCCGGTGGCCTCGATCATCCGCGCCAGGGACGCCCGCCACGCGCTGGAACTGGCCAACGACAGCGACTTCGGCCTGACCGCCACGGTATTCACCGCCGACCTCGCCCGCGCCCGGCAGATGACCGCCGAGCTGGACGTCGGTGGCGTATTCATCAACGGCTACAGCGCCAGCGATGCCCGCGTCGGTTTCGGCGGCGTGAAGAAGAGCGGCTTCGGTCGCGAGCTGTCGCACTTCGGCGTGCGCGAGTTCTGCAACGCACAGACCGTGTGGGTCGATCGCCGCTAAGCGCTGAGAACGCAACGGCCCGCCATGGAGGCGGGCCGTTCACGTCGCTTGGCCTTAAGGCAAGCTAAACGGTTGTCGGGTCATCGCACGAACCAGGAGCCAGCTTTCCTGCTCGATATCCCGTTCGTGCTGCCAGTCCTGGGCCACGGAATGGAACGTAAGCCGGTTCCAGGACTCCGCAACAGCACCCGCCATAGGGACTACCTGCCCCTTGCGCGTCACCCACAACATTCCCCACCGTGGTGGCAACTGGTAGGGCTGAATGGCCCCCTCGGGGCAGAGATAATAGCGGTACAGCCCCATCCCCAGCGTCTTCGCGGGTGGCTGCTTGCGCGCCGCTTCATCGGCATCGGACCAGGCCAGCCGAACCTGAATCGCCACGGATTCGACCCGCTTCCCGACCGCCTTGAACCCCAATACATCGGGCACATGCGCCCCCTTCATCCACTCCCGTCCCAGCAAGCCCAAGTGGCAACCGTGGTTGCACAGCGCATTTCGCCGGGTAAGCCACATTCGGGCAATCTCGCAAAGCTCTGCGTGCGTCATGTCCATTTCTCAGCCAAAACCTCCGCCGCGGATGTCGATTGCCTGCACGTTGCCGAGCGGGCAAGCGACTCGCGACCGTTTCAATAGCCCATCACCACCATGGGCCTCGCGGATTTCAGGTAGCCAATGCTCCCTGTCGAGCGGTCAACGGTGCCACCGTGGCCGAAGGTACCTAGGAAACACGTCAGCCTTTTCCCAAGCCCCGACCAGATAGGGAGGAATCCATTCCAACGCCTGGAGCCCTCGCATCGGGAGCAGATAAAATAGCGACACATTTCCGGCAGTACGCCGCTCATTGCAGGCACGTTCCTGAGCGTTCGTCTTGGGCAAAGGAGCGGCGCACCGACACAGACATGATCCAGAGGTGCCGAACGGCGCGGATCAGGTAAAGGAGTTTGCGATAACGCAAAAGACGCGGGCCGAAGGTGCTGTAACACCGCCGGCCCGCTGACCACAACCAGCTCTTAAGGAGCTGACCATTAAGGAGCTGACCATGGCTAACGCCGATGATACGACACCCCCAACCCCGCGTCCCGCCGGCCCCCGCTTCATCCCCCTGGCGACGACGTCACAACACAGCTACTTCGCCCCGGACGCTGCGCTGTTCCTGCGCGCAGACGCCCCCGACGAGGCCTTGTACGATGCCGCGGAAGATCGAATGAGCGCCACCCTCGACATGCTGGCGGTCCTCGAGAGGGTCGACCAGGACGACGCTGCGATACCCAACGTCTTCCTGATCTGCCGCGCGCTGCTCTTGCTGATCTCCGATGCACAGTCGTTGTACCAGGCGGAACATGACCGCCGGCGGCGGCGCGCGTAGAAGCCTTGAAAGAAAAATCCCCGGTCCAGGCCGGGGATTTTTATCTCGGGGGCTGCGAAAAATACAACGTCCCGCCAGGAAGGCGGGCCGTTCTGTATCGGGCAGCAGCGTCAGATGGTGCGCGAGAAGCGCTCCGCCTGCTCGCCACCGAGGTAGGCGTCGAAGGCCATGGCCACGCTGCGCATCATCAGCTGCCCCTGGGGCAGCAGCACCAGCGCGTCGTCATGCAGTTCGATCAGGCCGTCGCCGACCTGCTCGCGCAACTGCCGCAGCGAACCCTCGAAGTACTCGCCGAAACGAATGCCGTGGCGCTCTTCCAGCGGGGCATAGTCGACGCGGCCATGGCACATCAGCGCGCTGATCACTTCGCGGCGCAGGCAGTCGTCGTCGGTCAGGCGGTAGCCCTTGTGCACCGGCAGCAGGCCTTCGTCGAGCCGCGCGTAATACTGCGACAGCTCCTTCACGTTCTGCCCGTAGGTGTCGCCGACCTTGCTGATGGACGACACGCCCAGGGCGATCAGGTCGCAGTCGGCGTGGGTCGAGTAGCCCTGGAAGTTGCGCTGCAGGGTGCCGTTGCTGCGGGCCACGGTGAGTTCGTCGTCGGGCAGGGCGAAGTGGTCCATGCCGATGTAGACGTAGCCCGCTTCGGTCAGCCGCTGGATGGTCAGTTCCAGCAGTTCCAGCTTGCGCTCCGGTGGCGGCATGTCCTCGCGGCGGATCAGCCGCTGCGCGCGTACCCGCTCGGGCAGGTGGGCGTAGCTGTATGCGGCGATGCGGTCGGGACGCAGGGCGATGATCTTGCTGAGGGTAGTGTCGAAGCTCGCCACGGTCTGCAGCGGCAGGCCGTAGATCAGGTCCACGGAGACCGACTTGAATCTCGCCTCGCGCGCCGCCGCGACCAGGTCGAAGACCTGCTGCTCGCTCTGCACGCGGTTGACCGCTTCCTGCACCTTCGCGTCGAAATCCTGCACGCCGAAGCTCAGGCGGTTGAAGCCCTGGGCGCGCAGCTCGGCGATGCGCTCACGGCTGATGGTGCGCGGGTCGACTTCAATGGAGAACTCGTGGGCGTCGCTTTCGTCGAGGTTGAAATGCTCGCGCAGGCTGTCCATCACCTCGCCCAGTTGCTCGCTGGTCAGGTAGGTCGGCGTGCCGCCGCCCAGGTGCAGCTGGGTGAGCTTGCGGGCGCCGTCGAACAGCTCGGCCTGCATGGCGATTTCGCGCTTGAGGTAGTCCAGGTATTCCACGGCGCGGTGGGTCTTCTGGGTGATGATCTTGTTGCAGGCGCAGTAGTAGCAGAGGCTCTTGCAGAACGGGATATGGATGTACACCGAGAGCGGCTTGGCTGCGCTCCCGTCGGCGGGATGGTTGCTACGCCGGGCGGCCGCGCGGTAGTCGTCGGCGGCGAACGCGCCATGGAACTGCGGCGCGGTGGGATAGGAGGTGTAGCGCGGGCCGGGACGGTCGTACTTCTCCACCAGCGCGCGGTTGAAACTCATCGATTCGGGCATGACACGGGCTCCTGAGGCGCTGGCAGTCTGTCGCTGCGAGTCGCCGCCGCACGATACTCCGCTCAAGCTACGCGCCTCCTGCGCAGGATCAAGAAGTTCTGTCGTGCAGGACGAATCTCCACGTTCCTACAGTAGTTGCTGATCGATGGCAGCACGCCTGTTCACGCAATGGCAATCCAATGGCCATCGCTATTTATATTTCTATACAGCGAAACACCAAGTTGCGCACGTTCGCAGCAATATCCCGCCTCGTTTTGGAATTCCCGGTGATCTGCGTCTAGGCTGGACCTCTGCAGCACCTGAGCGGTGCCAAGATAACCAGAGATTCCACAAGACACCGTGATTCGGCTAATGGCAATGCCCGCGAGCGCAGGTACCCACTGACCTGCCCCGGCATCGTTACGGCTGGATGGAACGAACCGTTGCTGACGGTACCTTCAAGGGACTGCGTGCAGAATGGCTACTTCAATTCCAGCCGGCGACCGCTATCGCGCTCTCGGCTTGTCGACCCTGGCCTTTACCCTGTGCTTCGCCGTATGGACGCTGTTCTCCATCCTCGGCCTGCAGATCAAGAACGAGTTCGGCCTGAGCGATACCCAGCTCGGCCTGCTGATGGCGACGCCGGTGCTGACCGGCTCGATCTCGCGCATCTTCCTCGGCCTGTGGACCGACCGCTACGGCGGCCGCTGGGTGTTCGGCCTGCTGATGCTGGTGTCGGCCGTCTGCGTCTACCTGCTGACCTTCGCCAACAGTTTCCCGATGTTGCTGGTGGCCGCCCTTGGCGTGGGCCTCGCCGGCGGCGGCTTCATCGTCGGCACTGCCTACACCGCCACCTGGTTCGAAGCCGGGCAACAGGGCACCGCGCTGGGGATCTTCGGCGCCGGTAACGTCGGCGCCGGCCTGACCAACCTCGCCGCCCCGCTGCTGATGCTCGCCCTCGGCTGGCGCGGCGCCGCGCTAGTGTATGCGATCGTGCTCGGCGTCATGGGCATCCTGTTCATCCTGCTGGCCAAGACCGACCCGCAGGCTGCCACCCGCCAGGCCAAGGCCATCCCGCTGTCCGAGCAATTGGCGCCGCTGGCCGAGCTGCGCGTGTGGCGCTTCTCGCTCTATTACTTCTTTGTCTTCGGCGCCTTCGTCGCGCTGGCCCTGTGGCTGCCGCACTACCTGATGGAGGTGTACGGCCTGGGGCTGGCCGCCGCCGGTTTCGTCGCCGCGCTGTACACGGTGCCGGCCTCGCTGTTCCGCATCCTCGGCGGCTGGCTGTCGGACCGCTACGGCGCGCGCCGGGTGATGTACTGGACCCTGAGCCTGTCGGTGATCTGCACCTTCCTGCTCAGCTATCCACCGACCCGCTATGTCGTCACCGGTGTGCGCGGCGAGGTCGAATTCGCCATGCACCTGGGGCTGATCGGCTTCGCCGCGATCATCATCGTGCTGGGCTTCTTCATGTCCCTGGGCAAGGCGGCGGTGTTCAAGCACATCCCCACCTACTACCCGCAACACGTCGGCGTGGTCGGCGGCCTGGTCGGGATGATGGGCGGACTGGGCGGTTTCCTGCTGCCGCTGACCTTCGGCATGCTCAACGACGTGGTCGGCATCTGGCAGAGCTGCTTCATGCTGCTGTTCCTCATCGCCGCCGGCGCCCTGGCCTGGATGCACTACGCGATCCGCATGGCCGAGCGGGTGGAATGGGCCGAGCGCAGTTCCTCGCGCGACCTGCCGGAGCTGTCCACCCCCAGCAGCTTCGTCCTGCGCGAATGGCACCCCGAGGACCCGGCATTCTGGGAGCAGACCGGCAAGCGCATCGCCACGCGCAACCTGTGGATCTCCATCCCCAACCTGCTGCTGGCCTTCGCCATCTGGATGGTCTGGTCGGTGGTGGTAGCCAAGCTGCCGCTGGCGGGCTTCGAGTACAGTGCCAACCAGCTGTTCTGGCTGGCCGCCCTGCCCGGCCTGTCCGGCGCCACCCTGCGCATCTTCTACAGCTTCATGGTGCCGATCTTCGGCGGCCGGCGCTGGACGGCGCTGTCCACCGCGTCGCTGCTGCTGCCGGCGCTGTGGATCGGCTTTGCCGTGCAGAACCCGAACACGCCGTACCTCGTGATGCTGATCCTCGCCCTGCTCTGCGGCCTGGGCGGCGGCAACTTCTCCTCGAGCATGGCGAACATCTCGTTCTTCTTCCCCAAACAGGCCAAGGGCGCGGCCATGGGCCTGAACGCCGGACTGGGCAACCTGGGCGTGAGCGTCATGCAGTTCGCCGTGCCGCTGTGCATCACCATGGCGGTGTTCGGCAGCCTGGGCGGCGAGCCGCAGATGACCGCCGCCGGCACGCCGCTGTGGCTGCAGAACGCCGGCTTCATCTGGGTGCCGTTCATCATCCTGGCAACCATCGCCGCCTGGTTCGGCATGAACGACATCGCCAGCGCCAAGTCGTCCTTCGCCGACCAGATGGCGATCTTCAAGCGCAAGCACACCTGGCTGATGAGCGTGCTCTACACCGGCACCTTCGGCAGCTTCATCGGCTTCTCCGCCGGCTTCCCGCTGCTGGCCGGGCACCTGTTCCCCGGCGTCGACGTGCTCAAGTTCGCCTTCCTCGGCCCGCTGATCGGTGCCCTCGCCCGCGCCTTCACCGGCGGCCTGGCCGATCGCTTCGGCGGCGGGCGGATCAGCCTCTGGGTGTTCGTCGCCATGGCCGTGTGCGTCGGCGGCGTGCTGTTCTTCATCGAAGGCAAGGACCAGCCGGGCGCCTTCTGGGGCTTCCTGACGATGTTCCTGCTGCTGTTCTTCTTCTCCGGGGTGGGCAATGCCAGCACCACGCAGATGATCCCGGCGATCTTCCGGATCATGACACCCCGCCTGTTCCCCAGCCTGCCCGCCGAGCAACAGGGCCTGCAGAGCGAGAAGGAGTCTGCCGCAGCGGTAGGCTTCATCTCGGCGGTAGCGGCCTACGGCGGCTTCTTCATCCCGAAATCGTTCGGCAGTTCGTTCGACCTCACCGGAGGCCCGGAATGGGCGCTCTACGGGTTCATCGTGTTCTACGTGCTGTGTATCGCGCTGACCTGGTTCTACTACACCCGTGGCAATGCCGAAGTTCGTTGCTGACGAGCTGCGTTGCTGAAGAGTCGCGTTGCTAGAGAGGCGCGTTGCTAACCGCGCGCCCTGCCAAGGAGGAGAAACATGAGCTTCTTCATCGACCGCCTGCGCTACCTGGTCAAGCGTCCCCCGGAGTTCGCCGGCGGCCACGGCGAAACCCGCGATGAGAGCCGCGACTGGGAAGACGGCTATCGCCAGCGCTGGCAGTTCGACAAGATCGCCCGCTCGACCCACGGGGTGAACTGCACCGGCTCCTGCAGCTGGAAGATCTACGTGAAGAACGGCCTGGTCACCTGGGAAACCCAGCAGACCGACTACCCGCGCACCCGCCCCGACCTGCCCAACCACGAGCCCCGTGGCTGCCCGCGCGGCGCCAGCTACTCCTGGTACCTGTACAGCGCCAACCGGCTGAAATACCCCATGGTGCGCAAGGCGCTGGTACAGCTCTGGCGCGAGGCATTGGCAGCCCACAAGGACCCGGTGCTGGCCTGGGCGAGCATCGTCGAGGACCCGCAGAAGGCGAAGCAGTACAAGTCCATCCGTGGCCGTGGCGGGTTCGTCCGCGCCGACTGGGACGAGATGCAGACCCTGGTCGCCGCTGCCAACGTCTACACCGTGAAGACCTACGGCCCGGACCGCGTCGCCGGCTTCTCGCCGATCCCGGCGATGTCGATGGTCTCCTACGCCTCGGGCACCCGTTACCTGTCCCTGATCGGCGGGGTCTGCCTGAGCTTCTACGACTGGTATTGCGACCTGCCGCCCGCCTCGCCCCAGGTGTGGGGCGAGCAGACCGACGTGCCCGAGTCCGCCGACTGGTACAACTCCGGCTACATCATCGCCTGGGGTTCCAACGTCCCGCAGACCCGCACCCCCGACGCGCACTTTTTCACCGAGGTGCGCTACAAGGGCACCAAGACCATCGCCATCACCCCGGACTACGCGGAAATCTCCAAGCTCTGCGACGAGTGGATGAGCGCCAAGCAAGGCACCGACTCCGCGCTGGCCATCGCCATGGGCCATGTGATCTTCAAGGAATTCCACCTGGAGAAACCCAGCGCCTACTTCACCGACTACATCCGCCGCTACACCGACATGCCGATCCTGGTCGAGCTGGAACAGCGCGACGACGGCAGCCTGGTGCCGGGCAAGCAGCTGCGCGCCAGCGACTTCGACGGCAACCTGGAGCAGGCCAACAACCCCGAATGGAAGACCGTGGCCTGGGACGAGAGCGGCGACCGCCTGGTGGTGCCGCGCGGCGCCATCGGCTTCCGCTGGGGCGAGAGCGGCCACTGGAACCTGGAGCAGGTCGACGCCGACGGCAAGGAGATCAGCCTGCGCCTGTCGCAACTCGGCCAGCATGACGAAGTGGCGCGGGTGGCCTTCCCCTACTTCGGCGGCATCGAGCGCCAGCACTTCCCCAACGTGAAAGTGCGCGACGTCATCTACCACCATGTGCCGGCCAAGCGCCTGAAACTGGCCGATGGCCGCGAGGTGCTGGCGGTCACCGTGTTCGACCTGACCGCCGCCAACTACGGCATCGACCGTGGCCTGCAAGCCACCGTCGGCGGTGCGGGCGAGGACGACGGCGCCAGCGACTACGGGCAGATGAAGCCCTATACCCCGGCCTGGCAGGAGGCGATCACCGGGGTGCCGGCGGCGCAGATGATCCGCATCGCCCGCGAGTTCGCCCTCAACGCCGACAAGACCCATGGCCGTTCCATGATCATCGTCGGTGCCGGGATGAACCACTGGTACCACATGGACATGAACTACCGCGGGCTGATCAACATGCTCATCCTCTGCGGTTGTATCGGCAAGAGCGGCGGCGGCTGGTCGCACTATGTCGGCCAGGAAAAGCTGCGCCCGCAGACCGGCTGGACGCCGCTGGCCTTCGCCCTCGACTGGCACCGTCCGCCGCGCCACATGAACGGCACCTCGTTCTTCTACAACCACTCCAGCCAGTGGCGCTACGAGAAGCTGGAAGTGAAGGAGCTGCTCTCCCCGCTCGCCCGCCCGCAGGACTTCAGCGGCAGCCTGGTGGACTTCAACGTGCGCGCCGAGCGCATGGGCTGGCTGCCCTCCGCGCCGCAACTGGGGATCAACCCGCTGCGCCTGGCCGCCGCCGCCCAGGCCGCCGGCAAGAGCACCGTGGACTACACCGTCGAGCAACTGAAAAGCGGCCAGCTGCGTTTTGCCAGCGAAGACCCGGACAACCCGCAGAACCACCCGCGCAACCTGTTCGTCTGGCGCTCCAACCTGCTCGGCTCTTCCGGCAAGGGCCACGAGTACATGCTCAAGTACCTGCTGGGCACCAAGCATGGCGTACTCGGCAAGGACCTGGGCGAAGCGGGCAAGCAGCGCTCCGAGGAGGTGGTCTGGAAGGACGAGCCCATCGAAGGCAAGCTCGACCTGCTGACCACCCTGGACTTCCGCATGTCCACCACCTGCCTCTACTCCGATGTGGTGCTGCCCACCGCCACCTGGTACGAGAAGGACGACCTCAACACCTCGGACATGCACCCCTTCATCCACCCGCTCACCGCCGCCACCGACCCGGCGTGGGAAGCGCGCAGCGACTGGCAGATCTACGACGGCATCGCCCAGGCCTTCTCGCGCCTGTGCGTCGGCCACCTGGGCGAGGAAACCGACCTGGTCACCCTGCCCCTGCAGCACGACAGCCCCGGCGAGCTGGCCCAGCCCGAAGTGCGTGACTGGAAGAAAGGCGAGTGCGAGGCAATCCCCGGCAAGACCATGCCGTCGCTCATCGAGGTCAAGCGCAACTACCCGGAAACCTACGAGCGCTTCAGCTCCGTCGGCCCGCTGCTGGACACCATCGGCAACGGCGGCAAGGGCATCGCCTGGAAGACCGAGACCGAGGTCGACCTGCTCGGCAAGCTCAACTACCGCAAGCTGGAAGGCTCCGCCGCCGGCCGGCCGAAGATCGCCTCGGCCATCGACGCCGCCGAGATGATCCTCGCCCTGGCGCCGGAAACCAACGGCCAGGTGGCGGTGAAAGCCTGGGCGGCGCTGTCGAAGATCACCGGGCGCGACCACACGCACCTGGCCAAGCCCAAGGAAGAGGAGAAAATCCGCTTTCGCGACCTCGTCGCGCAGCCGCGCAAGATCATCTCCAGCCCGACCTGGTCCGGCCTGGAAGACGAGCACGTGAGCTACAACGCCTGCTACACCAACGTGCATGAGCTTATCCCCTGGCGCACCGTCACCGGCCGCCAGCAGTTCTACCAGGACCACCCGTGGATGCGCGCCTTCGGTGAAAGCCTGATGGTCTACCGGCCGCCCATCGACACCAAGGCCGCCGCCAGCGTTGCCGCGCCGAAAAGCAACGGCAACCCGGAGATCGCCCTGAACTGGCTGACCCCGCACCAGAAGTGGGGCATCCACTCCACCTACAGCGACAACCTGCTGATGCAGACCCTGTCGCGCGGCGGGCCGATAGTCTGGATGTCCGAAGACGACGCACGCTCCATTGGCGTCTCCGACAACGACTGGATCGAGCTGTACAACGCCAACGGCGCCATCGCCGCCCGCGCGGTGGTGAGCCAGCGGGTGCGCCCGGGCATGGCGATGATGTACCACGCCCAGGAGCGCATCCTGAACATCCCAGGCTCGGAGATGACCGGCACGCGCGGCGGTATCCACAACTCGGTCACGCGGGTCTGCCCCAAACCGACCCACATGATCGGCGGCTACGCGCAGCTCTCCTACGGCTTCAACTACTACGGCACCGTGGGTTCCAACCGCGACGAGTTCGTCATCGTGCGCAAGATGCGCCGCATCGACTGGCTCGACGGTGAAGGCAACGACTATCAGCAGGAGGCCGTCAAATGAAGATTCGTTCCCAGGTCGGGATGGTCCTGAACCTCGACAAGTGCATCGGTTGCCACACCTGCTCGGTCACCTGCAAGAACGTCTGGACCAGCCGCGAAGGCATCGAATACGCCTGGTACAACAACGTCGAAACCAAGCCCGGCATCGGCTACCCCAAGGAATGGGAGAACCAGAAGAAATGGAACGGCGGCTGGGTGCGCAACGCCGACGGCTCCATCAACCCGCGCATCGGCGGCAAGTGGCGGGTACTGGCTAACATCTTCGCCAACCCGGACCTGCCGGAGATCGACGACTACTACGAGCCCTTCACCTTCGACTACCAGCACCTGCACAGCGCCAAGCAGGGCGACCACCAGCCGGTGGCGCGGCCGCGCTCGCTGATCTCGGGGCAGCGCATGGACAAGGTGGAATGGGGCCCGAACTGGGAAGAACTGCTGGGCACCGAGTTCGCCAAGCGACGCAAGGACATCAACTTCGACCAGGTCCAGGCGGACATCTACGGGCAGTTCGAAAACACCTTCATGATGTACCTGCCGCGCCTGTGCGAGCACTGCCTGAACCCGGCGTGCGTGGCCTCCTGCCCCAGCGGCGCGATCTACAAGCGCGAGGAAGACGGCATCGTCCTCATCGACCAGGACAAGTGCCGCGGCTGGCGCATGTGCATCTCCGGCTGCCCGTACAAGAAGATCTACTACAACTGGAAAAGCGGTAAGTCGGAGAAGTGCATCTTCTGCTACCCGCGCATCGAGACCGGCCAGCCCACCGTCTGCTCGGAAACCTGCGTGGGGCGCATCCGCTACCTCGGCGTGCTGCTCTACGACGCCGACCGCATCGAGGAAGTGGCCGCCTCCAAGGATGACCGCGACCTCTACCACCGCCAGTGCGAGATATTCCTCGACCCGCACGACCCGGCAGTCATCGCCCAGGCGCGCAAGGACGGCATCCCCGACAACGTGATCGCCGCAGCGCAAGCCTCGCCGGTCTACAAGCTGGCCATCGACTGGCAGCTGGCCCTGCCGCTGCACCCGGAATACCGCACCCTGCCGATGGTCTGGTACGTGCCGCCGCTCTCCCCCATCCAGTCCGCCGCCGAGGCCGGGCACGTGGAGTTCGATGGCGTGCTGCCCAAGGTCGAGTCGCTGCGCATCCCGGTGCGCTACCTGGCCAACATGCTCACCGCCGGCGAGGAAGCACCGGTGGTGCTGGCCCTCAAGCGCCTGATGGCGATGCGCGTGTACATGCGCGCCAAGCACGTCGACAAGGAGCTGAACACCGAGGTGCTGCAACAGGTCGGCCTGACCCAGAACCAGGTCGAGGAGATGTACCGCTACCTGGCCATCGCCAACTACGAGGATCGTTTCGTCATCCCCACCGGGCACCGCGAGCACATCCCCGAGGCCTATGCCGAACGCAGCGGTTGCGGCTTCACCTTCGGCGACGGCTGCAATGGTGGCGGCAACAACCAGGTCAGCCTGTTCGGCGGACGCAAGAACACCACCACGCTGGTCAAGCCGGTGCAGACCTTCGACCCGGTGGAGGACAGCCGCCATGGGTAACTACGAAGCCATTCCCAAACCTCACGACGGCCCCATCGTCGGCCTGCTCAGCCTGCGCGTGCTGGCGCGCCTGCTCGACTACCCCACCGCCGAGCTGCAGGCGGCCTGCGCCGAAGCCGTGGAGATTCTCGACGGCGAGGACCGCCTGCCACTGAAGCTGCGCACGGAGCTGGCGCAGTGGTGCGCTGAACTGGCCGCCGGCGACCTGCTCGATCTCGAGGAAGCCTACGTCGAGCTGTTCGACCGTGGCCGTGCCACCTCGCTGCTGCTGTTCGAGCACGTGCACGGGGAATCCCGCGACCGCGGCCAGGCCATGGTCAACCTGCTGGCCGAGTACGAGGCCGCCGGCTTCCAGCTCGACGCCCGCGAGTTGCCGGACTACCTGCCGCTGTTCCTGGAGTACCTGTCGACCTGCAGCCATGAGGAAATCGGCCAGTGGCTGGGCGACATCCAGCACATCCTCGCCCTGCTCACCGCGCGTCTTGAGGAGCGCGACACCCGCTACGCGCTGGTGCCGCGCGCCCTGCTCGCGCTGATCGGCGCCACCGAGGCCATCGACGAGCAGCGCCCGGTGGCCGCCAGCGAAGCACCGGACAACACGCCCCAGGCGCTGGACGCGGTGTGGGAGGAAGAAGCCGTGCGCTTCCACGCCGAAACCGACAAGGACTGCAGCCTGCAGTCAGCCGAAGGACGACGCCTGGCCGAGCGCAAGTACGAAGCGCTGCCCCAGGTCGTGCAGATCATGCCGTCAGAGCGCCCCTGAACCCGGCAAAGAATGAACGGAGGCCCATCATGTTCGAGCAATACCTGCTCCAATTCATCTACGGCATCTACCCCTACCTCGCCGGCACCGTGTTCCTGATCGGCAGCCTGATGCGCTACGACTATGGCCAGTACACCTGGAAGACCGGCTCCAGCCAGATGCTCTCGTCGAAGCACATGCGCCTGGCCAGTAACCTCTTCCACATCGGCATCCTGGCGATCTTCGGCGGCCACCTGGTCGGCCTGCTGACGCCGCACTGGGTCTACGCGCCGTTCCTCTCGGCCGGGCACAAGCAGCTGATGGCGATCATCTTCGGCGGCATCGCCGGGGTGCTCTGCGTGATCGGCGGCGCCATGCTGCTCTGGCGGCGGCTGACCAACCCGCGCGTGCGCGCCTCCTCCAGCGTGATGGACAACCTGATCATCGCCCTGCTCCTGCTGCAGGCCTGCCTGGGCCTGACCACCATCTTCGAATCCATGGACCACCTGGACGGCGGCATGATGCTGGCGCTGGCCAACTGGGCGCAGGCCATCGTGTTCTTCCGCGGCGGCGCCGCCGACTTCGTGATGGAAGCCCCGCTGATCTTCAAGCTGCACATCTTCATCGGCCTGACCATCATCCTGCTGTTCCCCTTCACCCGCCTGGTGCACGTGTGGAGCATTCCGCTGGGCTACTTCGGCCGTAACTACCAGATCGTCCGCCGTCGCGGCTAAGGAACAAAGCCAATGGACATGATTGCCGTCGAGAACCTCCCCGATGCGCCGATCCCGGTGATCCGCGTCGGCGACACCGAACTGACCGAGGCCGACATCGCCAAGGAGACGCCCTTCCACCCGGCCTCCTCGCTGGCCGATGCGCAGCTCAGCGCCGTGCGCGCACTGGTCGTGCGCGAGCTGCTGTCGCAGCGCGCCGCCATGCTCGGGCTGACAGCGAACATCGAGGATGATGACCAGGCCATCGCGGCCCTGCTGGAACGCGAGCTGAACGTCCCGGAGCCGGACGAAACCAGCTGCCGGCGCTACTTCGACACCCACCGCGAGCGCTTCTCCGAACCGACCCGCCTGCGAGTGCGGCACATCCTGCTGCCCGCCGCACCGGAAGACGCCAAGGCCCGCGACGCGCACTACCGGCTGGGCGAGAAGCTGCTGAAGGAGCTGGGCGAGCACCCGGAGCGCTTCACCGACCTGGCCCAGCGGCATTCCGCCTGCCCGTCGAAGGACGAAGGCGGCGAACTGGGCTGGCTGACCTCCGGGCAGACCGTCGCCGAGCTGGACCAGGCCATCCAGCGCCTGCCGGTAGGCCTGCACGACCGGCCACTGGCGTCACGCTATGGCTGGCACGTGGTGAGCATCGACGAGCGCCAGGAACGCAAGCCGCTGCCCTATGCCCAGGTCGCCAACCACGTACACCACAGCCTGCGCGAGGAATCCACCCGCCACGCCCTGCGCCAGTACCTGCTGGCGCTGGAGAAGGAAATCGGTGTCCGCGGCTTCAGCCTGGATGAAGACCCCATCGAAGGCTCCGGCAACCGGCGCAGCGATATCGGGCTCTGACACGCCGGGCTCAGGAGCGGTCGCGGCGCACCGTCGTGAGGAGGCTGGTCGGGATCGACATCAGCAGGATATAGGCCGATACCGCCAGCATCAGTCCGCCGCTACCCAGCAGCAGGTAGCGGCGCTCCTTCACCACGGTCACGTCCAGGCCACCGGAAAAGAGAATCCAGCCCAGCCCCGCCAGCGCAACGGTGAACAGGATGGCAATCAGGTAGCTGGCGGCGACGATCAGCATCCAGAGCGGACTCCAGCGTCGGCGCGGTGGCTTCTCCATGGCTTCGGGCCTCCCAGCCCCCCAGCGAATACTCACGAACCCGCGCAGTCTGATGGCCACTGGCCGCTTCCGCAATGCGACGAAAGCGCAAGAAGCGCTTCCCAGACACGGCAGGAGCGCTGCAAACCCGACCGGAAGCGCCCGGCTGGCATACCGGAAAACCAGCAAGGGCGCTTACAATCACGGTTTTTGCCGACAGTGCAGTACGGTTTCGAAAATGTCGCTCGATCCACCCACCATGTTGACCATCACGGTCGCCCTCGCGGCGGCCGCAGCGCTGTACCTGGCCATCGAATGGCGCAGCGTGCGCGAACGCTCGCTGCTCTACTGGAGCGCGGGCTTCGCCACCATCACCATCGGCTCCACCCTCGCCCTGCTGCGCATGAGCGGCTACCTGCTGGTGGGCATCTGGTTCGCCAACGGCCTGCTGGTGCTGGCGCACTGGTTCTTCCTCAGCGGCGTGGCGAAGTTCACCGAAGCGAGGTTGTCGCGGGGCTGGCTGCTCGTCCCGCTCACCTGGATTGCGTTGCTGGCGCTCCCCGACGGCGGCCCGCTGTGGTCCAAGCTCATGCTGCTGGCCAACTCCTGGCTGGTCGCCCTGCTCTCCCTGCCCGCCAGTTACCTGCTGCGGCCCCACGGCAAGTCCCTGAGCGTGGGCGCAGTGCAGCTGCGCTACGTGATGCTGGTGCACGGCGCCTTCTACCTGGCCAAGGGCGCGACGGTGATCATCCCCGGCACGCTGATCGACCTGGCCGCCTTCCGTGGCGAGATCATCCAGATTTCCTTGGTCGAAGGCGCCATGGCGATCATGCTGATCGCCCTGTCGATGACCGGCACCGAGCGCTATCGCCGCGAGAAACGCATCGCCCGGCTTGCCGCGCGGGACCCGCTGACTGCCCTGTACAACCGCCGCGCCCTCGAAGTCCGTGCGCCCCGCGTGTTCGAGGAGACCTCCCCGGAGCGCCCCGGCGCGCTGCTGTTGATCGACATCGACAACTTCAAGCAGGTCAACGACCTGCACGGGCATACCGCCGGCGACCGCCTGCTGGTGGCGCTCAGCGAGATGATCCGCGCCGCTTTGCCCGAGCGGGCCGTGGCGGCGCGCCTGGGCGGTGACGAGTTCGTCATCCTGCTGAGCAATATCAGCGGCGAACAGGTGCTGGAACTGGCCGGCAAGCTGCGCGAGCAGTTCCAGACCACCGCCACGCAGAACTTCGCCACGCCCCAGGCAGTCACCCTGAGCATCGGCGCCAACCTGTTCGACCAGCCACCGGCCAGCCTCGCCGCGCTGATCGAGCAAGGCGACGCTGCGCTTTACGAATCCAAGCGCGGCGGCCGCGACAGCATCCGCCTGATGGACCGCACGGTGGCCGGTGGCGATCCGCTGCGCCTGGGCTGACTCGAGCGGATAGGAGCAACGCGGCCCGCGCAAGGCGGGCCGTGTGGGGACCTCAGGTGTGGCGCGCCGGCGCCGCGTACTGGGGCATGGTGATGCAGCCGATGTTGCCGCCGCCCAGGAGGATTTCCCGCGAGTTGTCGATACCGATCACGCGCTTGTCCGGGAACAGCTCGGCCAGCACACCCTGGGCGATGCGGTCGTTGGGGTCGTTGAAGAACGGCATCACGATGGCCGAGTTGCCGGTGTAGAAGTTGATGTAGGAGGCGCAGATCTTCGTGCCTTCCTGGCGGTCGAAGCTGCCGTCGACCTGGTCCAGGCCCTCGGCCTCGGCAGCCGTCCACTCCAGCACCTGCGGTTGCGGCAGCTTGTGCACCTCCAGCGCGCTGCCACGGGCGTCGCGGGCGCTGCGCAGCACGTCGTAGGCCTCCTGGTAGATTTCCCACTGCGGGTCGCTGCGGTCGTCCGTCCACTGCATCACCACCACGCCCGGCCGCACGAAGCAGGCCAGATCGTCGACGTGGCCGTCGGTTTCGTCGAACTTGCACCCGCGCGGCAGCCAGATCACGTGCTCGGCGCCCAGGTAGTCGCAGAGCCGGCGGGTGACCTCTTCCTTGCCCAGGTGGGCATTGCGGTTGCGGTTGAGCAGGCACTGCTCGGTGGTCAGCAGGGTGCCCTGGCCGTCACTGCGGATGCTGCCCATCTCGGCGATGATCGACGCGCGATAGCGGTCGAAACCTTCGATCTCGAGGATTTTCTGCGCGATCTGGTCGTCCTTGTCCCAGGGGTAATAAAGGCCGCCATCGAGCCCGCCGTAGGCGTTGAACTGGAAGTCCACCCCGCGCATCTCGCCGCTGGCGTCATTGACCAGGAAAGCCGGGCCGCTGTCGCGGAACCAGGTGTCGTTGCAGGTCATCTCCACCACGCGCACATTCTCCGGGAGCATGCGCCGGGCGTTGGCGTACTGCGCGGCGGAGGCGCAGACGGTTACCGGCTCGCTGCTGGCGATGGCGCTGACCACCTCGACCCAGATCTTCTGCGCCGGCTTGCCGCCGTTGCGCCAGACGTCCGTGCGCTCGGGCCAGCCAAGCCAGCAGCGGGCCTTGGGTTCGAATTCGCCGGGCAGGCGGAAGCCGTCGGCCTTGGGCAGTGTCGAGTGGGTGCGAGACATCGGTGGTACTCCGCAATCAGGGACAGGAATGCCTCAAGGTTGCCGGCTCGCCGCGGAGAGCACCATTGATGAATTTCGCGGAATAGCTGAATTCAATTCATCGAAAACCAGCAAAAAGATGAGACCCACCAACAGTACCGACTTTACCGGCAAACCTCGCCGTAGGATGGGTAGAGCCTATGACACCCATGCTGCCTGGGCTTCACGGCGCATCGATGGGTATCGCTGCGCTCCACGCCATCCTACCTGGCGTTCATCCTGCCAGACGCAGGTCAAGCCGCCAGAACAGACCGCGCCGGACTCACATGTCATTGAGCTGGTCGGTCATCCATTCGATAAAATCCGCTACCGCCGGCTTCTCCAGACGCAGGCGTTCGCAAACCAGCGCGTACTGCCCCAGAGAGGTGATCTGCGCGGCGAACGGGCGCACCAGCCGGCCGCTGGCCAGGTCCTCGGCGCTGGTCAGGTTGTCGCCGATGGCCACGCCCTGCCCGCGCACCGCCGCTTCCATGGTCAGCCCGGCGTGGCCAAGGTAGACGTGGCGGCTGGGGCGGATGTCACTGGCATGGGTGGTCAGCCAGGCAGTCCAGGACTTGCCGTCCTGGTCGTCGTGCAGCAGGCAGTGGCGCGCCAGGTCGCGCGGGTGCTTTAGCGGCGACTGGTTGAACAGCCCGGGGCTGCACACCGGGAAGAACTGCAGGGTCGGCAACGGCCGCACGAAGTAGGTGCTGGCGTCTGCCGGACCGGTGCCGTAGGTGATCGCCAGGTCGATCTCGGCGGCCGGCCCCGGCGCCTCCAGCGGCTGTTCATGCAGGTGCAGGACTACCTCCGGATAGCGCTCGGCGAAATCCGCCAACCTGCCCACCAGCCACTTCTGCGCCAGCTCCACCGTCACGGCGATATGCAGCTGTGCCTGGGAGCCCGGATCGCGCAACTCATCGCATGCCGTACCGATCAGCTCGAAGGCCTGCTGCAAACTGCGCAGCAGGCGCCGCGCCTGGGGAGTGGGCTGCACCTGGCGACCCTGGCGCTCGAACAGCGTCGCCCCCAGTTGCTCTTCGAGCTGGCGTATCTGGTGGCTGACCGCACTGTCGGTGACACACAGCTCGGCGGCGGCGCGGCCGAAGTGCGCATGGCGGGCAGCGGACTCGAAGGTGCGCAGGGCGGTAAGCGAGGGCAGGCGGCGCATGGGTGGCAGGTCTTTTCGAAGAATGGCGGCCGGCATGCTGACCGAGGCGCCACGCCCAGCGCAAGCCACGGCATCGCGGCAGGGGCCTCACTCATTTCGCGACAGCCGCCACCCGCACGGGGCCAATGCCACATTGCGGGGGCACAGTCGTCCGGTAACGGGCCAATCGCCAGGCCAGACGATTGGAGACTCTTTCTGCCGCTGGTTGTGTCGTCTCCTGCACATCTATCGCGTCTTGAAGCAAAACCCGTGTTGCATATCCCGGATCGCTATCTAGGCTCTTTCACACAACCTGCTTCCCCATGTCCTATGGGTAGCAGGCTCAACGTCTCCAGAGCGCATTCGGAGCGAATGCCTTTCATGTCGCCGAGGCGACGCGAGAGCCAGTCAGGGATCAGCAGGGGATGCTCGATGACCAGAGACAGCACAGGCGCCGCAAAGGCCATCAGCGCCACCATTGCCACATCGCTTTGTATCCTGTTCTCCGGCCCCGCCGCCGCGGGCGGCATCATGATCTACGAGGCCGGGCAGGAAGGCATGGGCCTGGCCAACGCCGGCTCCGCCGCCCTGGCCAGCGACCCCAGCGTGCTGATGAGCAACCCCGCCGGTATCGCCAGGCTCAAGGGCACGCAGATCAGCGCCAACGCCCAGGTCATCCTCGGCGACCTGCGTTTCTCCCGTGACGACAACAACCAGTTCGATGGCAACGAAGGCGGCAACGCCCTGGAATGGCTGCCCGGCGCGAGCTTCTTCGTCAGCCAGCAGATCGACGAGCGCTCGGCCATCGGCTTCGGCATGTACGGCAACTTCGGCCTGGCGCTGAACTATGACGATGGCTGGGCCGGCCGCTACTTCAGCCAGGAAACGGCGATCATCGGCGTGTCCTTCCAGCCGACCATCGCGCACAAGTTCACCGACGACCTCACCGTCGGCATCGGCCCGCGCATCGTCTACGGCTACTACCGCACCGAGATGGCCATCAACAACAACCTGCTGGGCCTGCGCGACAACCCCGACGGCCAGCTGGAATACAAGGACACCGACGTCGGCGTCGGGGTCAACCTGGGCCTGCTCTATGACCTGAGCGAGCGCACGCAGATCGGCCTCGCCTACACCAGCAAGGTGAAGCTGGAATTCGAAGACAGCCCCGACGTGAGCAAGATCAGCAACCCGATCATCAATGCCGCGCTCAACCGCCTGGACGTCAGCTCGCTGGAGCTGGACGTGAACATCCCGCAGACGGCGACCCTGAGCATCGCCCACCAGCTGGACCCGCAGTGGAAGCTGCTGGGCAGCCTGGGCTGGCAGGACTGGAGCGAGTTCGGCGAGATCGGCGTGGACGTCGACGCCAACGCCGGCGGCGTCGACCGTACTGTCGACCGCAAGTACAAGGACACCTGGCACGCCTCCATCGGCACCCAGTACCAGGCCACCCCGCAATGGCGCTGGAGCCTCGGCCTGGGCTACGACAGCTCGGCGGTGGACGACAAGGACCGCACCGTGGACAACCCCATGGCCGAGACCTGGCGCCTGGCGACCGGCATCAACTACCAGGTCGAGGAAGGCCTCGACCTGCACCTGGCCTACACCCTCGTCTGGCTCGGCGACATGGACGTCGAGCAGACCAAGTCACGCTCCGGCGAGACCCTTTCCGGCACTTACAACAACGCCGCCCTGCACATCATCGGCGGCGGTGCGACCTGGCGATTCTGACGGCCTACGCGACGACAAGAGCGCGGCCCTGACACTGCGATACGACACCTTCCACAAGAAACATCCCTAAGGAGCACTGCAATGAACCTGAAATTCCTGGCCCTGCCGCTGTGCGTGGCCACCCTTACCCTCTCCGGCTGCGCCAGCAAGTACGTGGAGCCGGAGAACTACTCAGGCTTCCTCAAGGACTACAGCGTCCTCAAGGAAGAGAAATCGCCCTCCGGCGCGCCGGTGATGCGCTGGATCAAGCCCGGCATCGACGTCAGCCAGTTCACCAGCGTCTACGTCGAGCCGAGCCAGCTCTACCCGAAACCGCAGCCCAGCGAGAAGATCCCGCAGAGCACCCTGGACGGCATCACCCAGTACTACGACCAGGCGCTGCAGACGCAATTCGCCAAGGCCCTGCCGCTGGCCACCGGCCCCGGCCCGGGCGTGCTGATCGTGCGTCCGGCGATCACCGCCGTCAGCGCCGAGACCAAGGGCCTGCAACCCTACGAGGTGATCCCGATCGCCCTGATCGCCGCCGGCGTCAGCACCGCCACCGGCATCCGCGACCAGGACACCAGCATCGCCACCGAAGCGGCCTTCCTCGACGGCAGCGACGGCAAGGTAGTCGCCCAGGTCGTGCGCAAGGGCGCCGGCACCGAGCTGGAGAACTCCTCCCAGGTCATGAGCGCCAACGACGCCAAGGCCGTGCTCGATGGCTGGGCGCGGGACATGCTCAAGTCCTATGAGCAACTGAAACACAAGTAACCCCCTGCATGGCCCGCCAGCCGGCGGGCCATGCCCACAAGGCCCCGACGCACCACCCGATGCAGTGAGGAAGTCACCGACATTCAACGCTGGCAGTTGCCCCGCAGGTACAGCGCATTCCGCAAGAAGGAGCTTGAAATGAAAGCGATTGCCCGATCCCAGAAGTCGTTTGGCCAACTGCCAGGCCAAGGCCTCTGGAAATTCAGTACCTCGTTCGCCCTGGCCGCCGCCATCTCCATGACCACCCAGGCCTGGGCCGCCGAAACGCCCAAGGCCGCCACCGAGGCGACCAAGACCGCCAACGACGCCCTGCTCAAGGAGCTGCCGTTCGACGACAAGACCTCGTTCGAGCTGGCGCACAAGGGTTTCATCGCGCCGCTGCCGTCCGAGCCGATCAAGGGCGAGAAAGGCAACCTGATCTGGGACCCAGCCAAGTACAACTTCATCAAGGAAGGCCAGGCCGCGCCGGCCTCGACCAACCCGAGCCTGTGGCGGCAATCGCAGCTGATCAACATCTCCGGTCTGTTCGAGGTCACCAAGGGCCTCTACCAGGTGCGCAACTACGACCTGTCGAACATGACCATCGTCGAGGGCAAGACCGGCATCACCATCTTCGACCCGCTGATCTCCGAGGAAACCGCCCGCGCGGCGCTGGAGCTGTACTACCAGCACCGGCCGAAGAAACCGGTGGTGGCGGTGATCTACACCCACAGCCACGTCGACCACTACGGCGGCGTGAAGGGCGTGGTGAAAGAGGAAGACGTCAAGGCCGGCAAGGTGAAGATCTACGCACCCAAGGGCTTCCTCGAACACGCCGTGGCCGAGAACGTGATGGCCGGCACCGCCATGAGCCGTCGTGCCAGCTACATGTACGGCAACCTGCTGCCACCGAGTGACACCGGCCAGCTCGGCGCGGGCCTGGGCACCACCACCTCTGCCGGCACCGTGACGCTGATCCCGCCGACCGACATCATCTCGCAGACCGGCGAGAAGCACGTCATCGACGGCCTGCACTACGAGTTCCTCTACGCGCCGGGCAGCGAGGCCCCGGCCGAGATGATGTACTACATCAAGGAAATGAAGGCGCTGAACACCGCTGAAGACTCCACCCACACCCTGCACAACACCTACTCGCTGCGCGGCGCGAAAATCCGCGAGCCGCTGCCCTGGTCCAAGTACCTCAACCAGGCGCTGAAGATGTGGGGCGACGACGTCCAGGTGATGTACGCCATGCACCACTGGCCGGTCTGGGGCAACAAGGAAGTCAACGAGCATATCGGCCTGCAGCGCGACATGTACCGCTACATCAACGACGAAACCCTGCGCCTGGCGAACAAGGGCCTGACCATGACCGAGATCGCCGAGCAGGTGAAGCTGCCCAAGGCGATCGCCACCAAGTTCTCCAACCGTGGCTACTACGGCTCGCTGAACCACAACGTGAAGGCGACCTACGTGCTCTACCTGGGCTGGTTCAACGGCAACCCGGCGACCCTGCACGAGCTGCCGCCGGACGAGGAAGGCAAGCGCTACGTCGACATGATGGGCGGCGCCGACGCGGTGCTGAAGAAGGCCAAGGAGTACTACGACAAGGGCGACTACCGCTGGGTAGCCGAGGTGGTCAACCACGTGGTCTTCGCCGACCCGAACAACCAGGCGGCGAAGAACCTGCAGGCCGATGCCCTCGAGCAAATGGGGTACCAGGCCGAGAGTGGCCCGTGGCGCAACTTCTACCTGACCGGCGCGCAGGAGCTGCGCAACGGCGTGCAGAAGCTGCCGACGCCGGACACCGCCAGCCCCGACACCGTCAAGGCGATGGACCTCGACCTGTTCTTCGACTACCTGGCCATGCGCCTGAAAGGCCCGGAAGTCGAGGACAAGAAGATCACCCTGAACTTCGACTTCACCGACCTCAAGCAGAAGTACCTGCTGCAGATGGAAAATGGCGTGCTCAACCACACCGAAGGTCTGCAGGCCAAGGACGCCGACGCCACCATCACCCTGACCCGCGACACCCTCAACAAGCTGATGCTCAAGCAGGCGACGCTGAAGGATGCCGAGGCCTCGGGCGACATCAAGGTCAAGGGCGACCAGGCCAAGCTCGAAGAGCTCATGAGCTACATGGACAACTTCGACTTCTGGTTCAACATCGTCACGCCCTGACCGGGCCGCAACAGCCAGGCCGGCGGCATGCGCCGCCGGCCTGGCGCTTTCCTCGCAGTCCTGGAGGCCCCTCACATGGATACCATTCGCGGCACCGCTTTCCTCCAGTTCGGCGAACTGCTCGCCGAGCGCGGCGCCTCGCTGCGCGCTCACCTCACGCCGCATCGCATCGACCTGAACGTCGTCGGCGACTACGAGAAGAAGTTCTCCTACCGCAGCCTGGTGCAGATCTTCGAAGGCAGCGCCCGCTCACTGGCCATGCCGGAATTCGGCCTGGAACTGGCGAGCCGGCAGAAATCCACCCTGCTCGGCCCCCTGCAACACCTGGCGCAGACCGCGCCCACTGCCGGCGAAGGGCTGGCTGCGGTGGTGCGCTACATGCGCCTCTACAGCCCCTCGATCCTCTTCCACCTCGAGCGCCGCAACGACTGCACCCTGCTCTGCTTCGACAACGCCCTGCCATGCATCGAAGAGATTCCGCAGATCGTCGAGAAGTCCCTGCTGCATGGCCGGCTGATGATGGCCGAACTGCTCGGCACGCCTTTCCAGCCCACCACGGTGCTGCTACGCCACCAGCCGCAAGCCGAGCTGGCCGTGTACCGGCGCTACTTCGGTTGCCCGGTGCTGTTCGGCCAGGATTACAACGCCCTGGCGATCTCCCAGCGTGACCTGCAACGTCCCTGCGTACGCCACGACGCCACGCTGCACGCCATCGTGAAGTTCTACCTGGAAGCACATTCAGGCGCCGACGAGAAACTCGGCTTCGAGGTCGAGCGGCACATCCACGCCCTGCTGCCCCGGCAGCGCTGCAACCTGGAACAGGTGGCACAACTGCTCGACCTGCACCCGCGCACCCTGCAGCGTCGACTGGCCAACGACGGTATCGACTTCGAAGAGCACGTCGACCTGATCCGCCGCCGTCGCGCCGAACAACTGCTCGGCCAGTCCGACCTGCCCATCGCGCGGATCGCCCAGGAGCTGGGCTACCGCCGCACCACCTCATTCTGCCGCGCGCACCACCGCTGGTTCGGCATGGCGCCCATCGAGCATCGGCGCGCGCTGAAGGCCTGAGTCCGCCACACCCGCGATCGACTCAATGCCGCTCCGCTCCGTTGGGCGCATAACCCGGAACGGCTCATCCGCCGGCAGCCTGACGGCGGATAACGCTGGCGCGTTGTCCGCCCTACCAGAGCAAACACACTGCTGCGCCAGTGGCACCAGGCCTGTGGTCGCGCGCCATGGCGCGCTCCTCCAGCAGCCCAGCGATACCGACGATCACTCGAACATTCCCTGCAAAGCGTTATTGCCCTGAGGCCAGGCATTCGGTTATTTTGATAATAATTCGCATTTGCGCGATCCATCGTCCGGCCGCCCATGACACGACCCATCGCCTGCGCCCATCGAGCCCAAGTGGCCAGCCTCTACCGCGAGAACCACGGCTGGATCCAGCAGTGGATCAATCGTCGACTGGGCAATGCCAGCGATGCTGCCGAGCTGGCCCAGGACGTCTTCGTGCGCTTGCTGGCGCAGCCACGGGAGTTCGAGAGCGACGTCCACGCCCGCGCCTACCTGAGCCGCATCTCGCTGCACCTGTGCGTCGATTTCTGGCGCCGCAAGCAATTGGAGAAGGCCTGGCTCGAAGCCCTGGCGCTGATGCCGGAAAGCCATTGGCCGTCGCAGGAGCACCAGGCGATCATCCTGGAAACCCTTGGCCAGCTGCAGGACCTGCTGGAACGGCTGCCGCCCAAGGTCGCCGCCGCCTTCAGCCTGTCGCAGCTGCACGGCATGGGTTACCGGGAGATCGCCGAGGAGCTTGGCGTTTCGGTCCGTACGGTGACCAAGTACATCGCCCAGGCCATGTTCCAGTGCGCCCTGCTCGAGGCGGAACTGGACGGAGTGCTGCAATGAGCGCGCGCCCCGGTCTCGACCACGCCACGCTGGAATGCGCCGCCGACTGGTTCGCGCGCCTGCAGGAATCCCCCAACGACGCCGAACTGCGCGCGCAATGGCGCCGCTGGCTCGACCAGGGCGAATCACAGCGCCTGGCCTGGAGCTACATCGAACGCATCGGCCAGCGCTTTGCCGGCCTGCAGGAGCAGGGCCCTGCCGCGCACCGGACCCTGGCCGGCCTGCGCACCGGCAAGCAGACCCGCCGTCGACTGCTCAGCCAGTTCAGCGTGCTGGCCGGCGCCGGCCTGTTCGGCTGGCTCGGTTGGCGAGCAAATCCCATCGCCAGCCTGCACGCGTGGCGCGCCCAGTACCGCACGGCGGTGGGCGAGCGCCGCAGCGAGCGGCTGAGCGACGGCACACAAGTCTGGCTCAACAGCGACAGCGCACTGGACGTTCATTTCGACGACGCCCGCCGCGAGCTGGTGCTGTACGCCGGTGAAGTGCTGATCGAGACCGGCCACGGCGACAGCCGCCCCTTCCAGGTCCGCACCCGTGCCGGCCTGCTGCAGCCGCTGGGCACGCGCTTCAGCGTGCGCGAAATCGGCCCGCGCACGCAGCTCAATGTCTACCAGGGCGCGGTGCGCGCCACCCTGCAGGACAGCGGCGCCAGCCTCACCCTGCAGGCGGGCCAGGGCGTCGTCTTCGATGCCCGCGAAGCCGGTGCGCTGACCCGCGCCGAAGCCCGCCGCGAAGCCTGGAGCCGCGGCCTGCTGCTGGCCGAGGACATGCCGCTGGAAGAATTCATCGCCGAACTCGGCGGCTACCGGCGTGGCCACCTGGGCGTCGACCCCGCCGTGGCACGGCTGCGCGTCATGGGCAGCTTCCCGCTGGCCGACACCGACCAGGCCCTGGCACAGCTGGAAGAGGCGCTGCCGGTGCGCGTGCAGCGGCGTTTCGACTGGTGGGTGACGGTGGTTCCACGAAGCTAGCCAGGCGCTGAACGCATTCGTAGGGCGCATAACCCGGAACGGGTTATCCGCCGTCAAGCTCGCGGCGGATAACGCTGACGCGATATCCGCGCGACGTGTGTTGGCGAGCAACAGCCTCCCCGCTCAGGTGGCACCCTGCAAAAAAGTTTTCGAGAATGGTTCCGATTTTCCGTTCTGCTTCGGATTACTAGGAAACACTCCTAATAACCGGACGCCAAGGAACCGGAATGTCACGCCAAGACCAGCACTTCCCGAGCAAAAAGCATCCCCTGTTTCTCGCCATCGCCCTGAGCCTGGCCACCGTCGCCCCGCTCACGGCAACCTCCACGGCGATGGCCGAGCAAGCTCAGCGCCAGAGCTTCGACATTCCCGCCGGCCCCCTCGCCCGCCAGCTCAATGAGCTGGCCGCGCAGACCGGCCTGCTGCTGGCCGCCGACGCCGAGCTGACCCGCGACCGCCAGAGCCAGGCCGTGCGCGGCAACTACAGCGCCGAGGAAGCGCTGGACGTGATGCTGATGGGCAGCGGCCTCGCAGCCCTGCGCAATGGCAACCGCTACCAGCTGGTGCCGATCCCGCAGGACGACGCCGCGCTGGAGATGACCGACACCACCATCATGGGCCAGGGCATGGGCCAGGCCACCGAGAACAGCGGCAGCTACACGCCGGGCCTGACCAGCGTCGGCTCGAAGACGCCGACTTCGCTGAAGGAAACCCCGCAGTCGGTCTCGGTAATCACCCGCCAGTTGATGGACGACCGCCAGATCACCGACATCAACGAGGCCATGAAGGCGGTACCGGGGATCACCGTGCAGAGCGGCACCTTCCGCCTGCAGGACTACTACTCGCGCGGCTTCGCCATCCAGAACATCCAGCTCGACGGCGCCGCGCCGATGGCCCTGGGCACCACCGCCGGCTCGTTCTACTCCTCCAACGTCTACGACATGGCCGAGTTCGACCACGTCGAAGTGCTGCGCGGCAGCTCGGCGCTGTTCGGCGGCACCGGCGACCCCGGCGGCATCATCAACCTGGTGCGCAAGCGCCCGCTGGATACCTACCAGCTGAAATTCAGCGCCTCCGCCGGCACCTGGGACAACTACCGCTCCGAGCTGGACGTGACCGGGCCGCTGGGCTTCGACGGCAAGCTGCGCGGGCGCGCGGTGGTGGCCTACCAGGACCGCCAGTACTTCACCGACAACCGTGCCACCGACAAGCCGATCTTCTACGGCGTGCTGGAAGCCGATGTCACCGACGACACCCTGCTCACCGGCGGGATGCGCTTCAACCAGGTCCACGAAACCGGCACCGCCAACGCCGTGCCGCGCTACAGCAACGGCGTCGACCTCGGCCTGCCGCGCCATACCGGGCTGTCCACCACCTGGGCCTACGCGGATGGTTTCTCCCGCGAGTACTTCGCCAAGCTCGACCACCGCCTGAACGACGATTGGAAGCTCAACCTCAGCTACACCAACATCTACGACACCATCGAAACCAACAACGCCACCACCCTGGGTTCGGTGAACCCGGTGACCGGCACCGGGGTCACCCGCTACGGCACCTGGATCACCCAGTGGAGCGAGCAGGACCTCTGGGACGCCAACGTCTCGGGCAACTTCAGCCTGTTCGGCCTGAACCACCAGCTCACCGTCGGCGGCGACTACCAGGACATCGACAGCCGCTGGCAGGGCACCCCGCGCTTCGCCACGGCCGGCGGCACGGTGGACGTGTTCGACCCGAACTCCACGCCCTGGACCGACCCCGGCACCCGCCCGGACGTTACCCGCAACTACAGCCCCAACAGCCAGACCCAGTACGGCCTCTACTCCAGCCTGCGCCTGCAGCTGGCCGAGCCGCTGCACCTGATCCTTGGCGCGCGGGTGCAGCGCTACAAGTTCGACCAGACCTACCAGACCCTGGCCAACGGCACCTGGAACACGCAGTCGCGCGTCGACATGCGCGAACCGACCAGGACCACGCCGTTCGGCGGCATCGTCTACGACCTCAGCGACGAGTGGGCCGCCTACGCCAGCTACGCGGAAATCTTCAAGCCGCAGCAGAACTACATGGCCGGCCCGCTGGGCAGCGGCAGCACCCTCGACCCCATGACCGGCAAGACCTACGAGACGGGCCTGAAAGGCGAGCTGTTCGACGGCAGGGTGAACACCAGCGTGGCGCTCTACTACACCAAGCGCGAAGACCAGGCCGTGCTCGACCCGCAGTACGACGCCACCTCGGTACTGTTCGGCGGCAACTGCTGCTACGTCAACGGCGGCGAAGTCGTCAGCAAGGGCGTGGACATGGAAATCTCCGGCGAGGTACTGCCGGACTGGATGGTGATGGCCAGCTACACCCTCAACCTCAACAAGAACCGCACCGTCGGCGGCGAGCTGAGCACCATCACGCCCAAGCACCTGGCCAAGCTGTTCAGCACCTACCGCCTGCCGGGCGACTGGTCGAAGTTCCGCGTCGGCGGCGGCGTCGATATCCAGAGCGCGACCAAGGTCAGCGGCACCGCCTCCTACTACGACAGCAACGGCAACGTGACGCAGGCCGACGTGCCGTACGACTACCAGCAAAGCGGCTACGCGGTGTGGAATGCGCTGGTCGACTACCAGTTGGACGAACACTGGAACGTCGCGCTCAACGGCAACAACCTGTTCGACAAGAAGTACTACCAGACGGTCGGCACCTCGACCTATGGCAACGTCTATGGCGACCCGCGCAACTTCATGCTGACCGTGCGCGCGACGTATTGAGAATCGGGCCTTCATCAAAGCTTAATCTTGCGCCGGCAGACTGAAGTCAGTCACCAATGGTGCGTGACCCATGAATGCTGCCTGTTCCAGGCAGCATTTTTTTTGCCTCCCCGTCGGGGCACACCGGCAGGAGCAGCCCATGTTCTTCCAGCCGGGGAATACCGGACAACCCGGCCGATTGCTGCTATATGCCTTGTGGCACGCACCGATGTGCAGCCGCCCCTCCCTGTATGGATACCGGCATGCCGATCCGCCGTTCAAGCACCATCCTTCTTGCCAGCCTGGGCCTGACCGGCGCCATCGGCGTCCTGTCGACCTGGGCCATCCTGGAAATGCGCCACGACGCCCTCGAAGTCGCCAGTGCCAACGGCCACAACATCGCCCTGCTGGTGCAGCGCGACATCCAGCGCAACCTCGACCTCTACGACATGACCCTGCAGGCCGTGGTGCACGCCCACGCCCAGCCGGAGATACGCGGACTGTCCATGGACACGCGCAACCTGCTGCTGCGCGCCTACACCGCGCCTACTCGCGGCATGGGCTCGGTGTTCCTGACCAACGCCGACGGCATCGCCACCTACAGCTTCGGCAAGGAAGTACCGGCACGCATCGACCTCTCCGGCCGCGAGTACTTCCAGGCGCTACGTGTATCGCAGGGCGACGCGCCCTACCTCAGCCACCCGTACATCCCCTACTCCAGCGACGCCCGCAACAGCGTTGCGCTGAGCCGTCGCCTGGAGCACGAGGACGGCAGCTTCGCCGGGGTCGTCGGCGCCAACCTGGAACTGGCCTACTTCAGCGAACTGTTCAGCGACCTCAACCTCGGCGAAGGCGGCACGGTCAGCCTGCACATGCGCGACGGCACCCTGCTCGCGCACTGGCCGGACACGGAGCCCGCCGCGACGCTGGGCGAGTCCTTCGAGCGCTACCGCAGCAACGGCGCGGAGAACTTCTTCGACACCAACAGCGACGGGCTGGAGCGCTGGCACGACTTCCGCCCGGTGGACGGATACCCGCTGGTGTTCAGCGTCGCCCTGCCATCGCGCGAGATCTACGAGGACTGGTACTGGCGCGCCAGCCTGATCGGCTTGCTGGGCGTTTCCCTGGTCGGCGCGGTCATCGGCCTCGCGCTGCTCGCCCTGCGCCAGATGCGTGAGCGCGACCGCCAGGAAGCCGAACTGCGGCAGGCCGCCAGCACCGACCCGCTGACCGGCCTGAACAACCGCCGCGCCTTCGACCTGCGCGCCAACCACGAGTGGTCGCGCTACCAGCGCAGCGGCGCCGCGCTGTCAGTGATGCTGATGGATATCGACAAGTTCAAGGCCTACAACGACCACTACGGTCACCCCGCCGGCGACGCCGCACTGAAGACCGTGGCCCGCGTGATCGCCGAGTGGGCACGGCGCCCCGCCGATTGCGCGGCGCGCTTCGGCGGCGAGGAATTCGTCGTGCTGCTGGGCGACAGCGAGGAAGCCGATGCCCTGGAGCTGGCCGAGCACATCCGCGCCAGCCTGCAGGCCCTCGCCGTGCCGCACGAGCATGGCCCGCTGGGGGTGCTCACCCTGAGCATCGGCGTGGCCAGCACCTCGCAATTCAGCCCCGCCGACTGGGCCGAGTTGCTGCAGTCTGCCGACAGCGCGCTGTATCGGGCAAAGGATGGCGGACGCAACCGGGTGGTCGGCTTCCGTTGCGCCTCAGTCGAAGCCTCCTAGCCGCGCAGGCTCAGCACCTTCAGCTCGCACTCGAAGAGAAACTCGAACGCCTCCACCTGGCGCAGCGCATCGCTCATCTGCGCGCCCCAGGTGTACAGGCCATGGCCGCGAATCAGATAGCCGGGGCAATCCGGGTGGGCGTCGAGCCAGGGCTGCACCTGGGTGGCCAGGCGGGCGATGTCCTGGTCGTTGTCGAAGATCGGCACGCTGACGCGGCCTTCATGGGTACTGACGCCGGCAAAGGCCTTCTGCAGCTCGTAATCCTCCAGTTGCAGACGATCACCGACGGTCAGGCGCGACAGCACGGTGGCGTTCACCGAGTGGGTGTGCAGCACCGCGCCAATCTCCGGTCGCCACGCATAGAGCTGGGTATGCAGCAGGGTTTCCGCCGACGGCTTCTTGCCCGGCTCCAGGCTGTTGCCGGCCAGATCGGTTTCCAGCACATCGTCCTCGCCCAGCTGGCCCTTGTGCTTGCCGGAAACGGTGAGCAGAACGCGATCCGCCGTCAGGCGTGTCGAATAGTTGCTGCTGGTGGCCGGCGACCAGCCACGGCCGTAGAGGAAGCGGCCGGCGTCGATGATCTGCCGGGTGAGTTGCTGGCGGGTATCGGTCATTTCAATAAAGATCCGGATCAGGCGGTGGCGAGCAGTTCGCGCAGGTGGCGATTGACGGTCTGTGGCTTCTCCAGCATCAACTGATGGCCACAGTTCTCCAGCACTTCGAACTGCGAATTGGGTAGCCGCTGGTGCAAGGCCCGTGCGCGCTCGGCGGGCGTCAGGCCGTCGCTGTCGCCGGAGACGATTCGCACCGGCAGCAGCAGGCGATCCAGCTCCGGCTCCGGCAACCAGTTCGCCTGACTCACCAGCGCCTTGAACACATCGAGTCGGTTGCTGCGGGTCAACTGCTCTTCGTAATCGATCAACTCCGGATCGGCATCGGCGTGCCAGGCGCGCTCACGAAATCCCTTCGACAGGACAGGCCGGAACCACTCCAGCAGCCACGCCGGCAACGACAGCAGGCCGCCGCGCCCCAGCGGGCGGTTGAGCTGAGTGCCCAGCAGCAGCGCCGAATCGATCAGCGCGCCCTGCCCCTGCGCCTGCAATGCCAACAGGCTGCTGACGCTCAGGCCGGTGCCGAAGGAATGCGCGGCGAGGATGTTGCGCTCGCCGGCGTAGCGCCGCAGTACCGCCACCTGATCGGCCACCAGCTCATCCCAGGCATAGTCCGTCGCGCGCCGTGGCTTGTCGCTGGCGCCGTGGCCGAGCAGGTCCCAGGCCACCAGGCTGTAACCCTCGGT
Organism: Pseudomonas sp. PDM19; assembly: GCF_014852215.1. NCBI lineage: Bacteria > Pseudomonadati > Pseudomonadota > Gammaproteobacteria > Pseudomonadales > Pseudomonadaceae > Pseudomonas > Pseudomonas sp. PDM19. Next base: position 1,835,123 of record NZ_JACVBG010000001.1, read on the forward strand.
CGCCAGCTCACGCCACTGTTCGCGCCATTGGTCCTTGTTGCCGCCGCCCCCGTGGGCAAAGAACACCACGGTCTGCGGGTAGCGATGCCCCTTGCTGTGGGCCAGGCTGATGTGCCGGCCGGGGCGGATTTCCACGCGCTCGCCGCGAACCAGCGGCAGTGCTTGCGTCCAGTGTTCAGGCATGTTCGGCAGTCTCCTTGCTGTGGGCCAGGCCCAGATGGTCGCGCAGGGTCCTGCCACTGTAGCGCCGGCGGAACAGGCCGCGATGCTGCAGTTGAGGCACCACCTGCGCGACGAAATCGTCGAGGCCGCCGGGCAGGTACGGCGGCATGATGTTGAAACCGTCCGCTGCGCCGGACTCGAACCACTCCTGCAACTGGTCGGCGATATCCACGGCGGTGCCGACGACCACGCGATGGCCACGGGCGTCGGCCATGCGCTGGTAGAGCTGGCGGATGCTCAGTCCCTCGCGCCGTGCCAGTTCCAGCAGCAGGTGCTGGCGGCTGACGCCGGATTCGGTGGTCGGCAGTTCCGGCAGCGGGCCATCCAGCGGCAGTTGCGAGAGGTCAAAGCCACCGGCCACGTCCGACAACAGCGACAACCCCACCACCGGCTGCACCAGTTCCTGCAACTGCGCACGGCGCTCGTCGGCCTCCGCACGGCTCGCGCCGAGGATCGGCAGCACGCCGGGCATCACCTTCAGCGCCCCCAGAGCGCGGCCATGGTGCGCCATCCGCTGTCTGATATCGCGGTAGAAAGCCTGCGCACCGGTCAATTCCGGCTGCGCCGTGAAGAGCACTTCCGCATGCTGCGCCGCCAGCTCCTTGCCAGCTTCCGACGCGCCAGCCAGCACCTGTACCGGCGCCACGCCACGGGTGGTCCAGCGCTCGCGCACGCGCAGGAGGAAGTCCTCTGCCATGCGGTAGCGGCAGGCGTGTTCGAAGTGCCGGTCGCGGCCGAAGTTGCCGGCTTCCTCGGCGTTGCTCGAGGTCACCAGGTTCCAGCCGCTGCGGCCGCCGCTGAGGGATTCCAGGGTGGCGAAGGTGTCCGCCACATTCGCCGCATCGTTGTACGAGGACGTGACGGTGGCCACCAGCCCGATGTGCCGGGTGCTGACAGCCAGATGCGCCAGCAGCGTCAGCGGTTCGAAATGCTCGGTGCGCGCCATGCGGCTCAGCGCATCCAGCCGGCCGGGCAACATGGCGAGGGTGTCGGAAAGGAAGATCGCATCGAAGCAGCCACGCTCGGCAGTGCGCGCCAGCGCCTGGTAGTGCGCCACATCCAGCCCGCCAGCAGCGTGCGCACGGGGATGCCGCCAGCCTGCCAGGTGATGCCCGGTGGCCATGAGGAAAGCGCCCAGCGCCATCTGTCGCGGCGCCGTCATGCGGGCTCCTCCACTTCGCGCAACGGATGCGCGGCCAGCAGCCGGCGTGTGTAGTCATGTTGCGGGGCGCGCAATACCTGCTGCGCCTCACCCAGCTCGACGATGTGCCCGCCCTGCATGACCGCGATGCGATCGCACAGGCGCGCGGCCACCTGCAGGTCATGGGTGATGAAGACCAGGCTCAGGCCCAGTTCGCGCTGGAGTCTTTCCAGCAGCTCCAGCACCTGCTGCTGCACCAGTGCATCCAGCGCCGAGACGCATTCGTCGGCCACCAGTACCTCGGGCTGCAGGGCCAGCGCACGGGCGATGCCGATACGCTGCCGCTGGCCGCCAGAGAAGTCCCGCGGGTAACGCTCGAAGGCAGCTTCCGGCAGGCCCACCTGCTGCAGCAACTCCCGCGCGCGGCGTTCCGCCTCGGCGGCGGAAACACCATGGGCCAGCGGTCCGGCCATGATCTGCCGCCCGACACGCTGGCGCGGATTGAGCGAGGCGAACGGGTCCTGGAAAACCATCTGCACCTGTTGGCGCAGCGGACGCAGCCGGCGCTGGGACAATGACGCCAGGTCCTGCCCCCGCAGCAGGATCTGCCCGCCGTCCGGTCTCAGCAGGCGCACCAGTGCGCGGCCCAGGGTGGTCTTGCCCGAGCCGGACTCGCCGACGATGCCCAGGCACTCACCCGGACGCAGGCTGAACGAGGCGTCGGCCAATGCAGCAACGCGGCGCCGCCGCCAGAAACCCTGGCGGCACTCGTAGTGCTTGTGCAGGCCAGCCACCTCCAGCAAGGGCGCGGCGTCCGCATCGAAGCGGCGCGGGCCGCGCGGTCCTTGATGCAGCGCCGCCAGCAGCTGGCGGGTATAGGGATGCTGCGGTGCGTCCAGCACCTGGCGCAGCGCGCCCTGTTCCACCACGCGGCCCTTTTCCATCACCAGCACGCGGTCGGCAATGGCCTCCACCACGGCGAAATCGTGGGTGATCAGCAGCACCGCCATGCCCTTCTCGCGGCGGATGCGCCGCAGCAATTCGAGGACCTGCGCCTGGGTGCTGACGTCCAGTGCCGAGGTCGGTTCGTCGGCGATCAGCAGCGCCGGCTCCAGCGCCAGGGCGATGGCGATCACCACCCGCTGGCGCTGGCCGCCGGAGAGCTGGAAGGGATAGGCATGGTAGAGACTCGCCGGCTCGGGCAGGCCGACGTAGCCGAGCAGGTCAAGCACCCGCTCGCGCCGCTTCGCAGCCTGCGCAACGCCATGGGCACGCAGGCTTTCGTCGATCTGCCGGCCGATGCTCATCAACGGGTTGAGCGCGCTCATGGGCTCCTGGAAGACCATGGCGATGTCCTTGCCGCGCAGCTCGCGCATGCCCTCCTCGCTGCGCCCGGCGAGGTCCTCGCCGCGAAAGCGGATGCTGCCTTCCACCGGCTTCAGGTGCCCCGGCAGCAGGCGCAGGATGGCATTGGCGAGCATCGACTTGCCCGAGCCGGACTCACCGACCACGCAAAGCACTTCACCGGCCGCCAGGTCGACGGACAGGTCGCTGACCGCACTGGCACGGTCGCCGCCCGCCGGCAAATCGATGCGCAGGTCACGCACCTCCAGCAGTTTCTCGCTCATGGGCGTCCTCCCTGGTTTCCAGGCGCCTGCACGGCTTCGCGCAGCGCCTCGCCGACACGCTGCACGGACAGCACCGTGAGCAGGATCGCCACGCCCGGCAGCAGGCTCATCGCAGGGGCCTCGCGCAGCAGATTGCGCGAGGCATTGATCATGTAGCCCCAGCTCATCGCCTCGGGATCGCCCAGGCCGAGGAAGGCCAGCGCGGCTTCGGTGAGGATGGCGGCGGCCAGGATGAAGGTCAGGCTCACCAGCAGCGGCGACAGCGCGTTGGGCAGGATCTGCACGAAGACGATGCGTGCCGGCCGCTGGCCAAGTACCAGCGCCGCCTGGACGAATTCGCGCTGACGCAGGCTCATGAATTCGCTGCGCACCAGCCGCGCCACTGGCGGCCAGGCTACCAGCGCCAGGGCCAGTACCACCGAGCCCACCGAAGGCTCCATCAGCGCCACCAGCACCACCGCCAGAACGAGCTGCGGGATGATCTGGAAGCACTCGGCAATACGCATCAGCAGCTCGTCGATCCAGCCGCCGAAGTAGCCGGCCGTGGCGCCGACCAGCAGTGCCGGCAACAGGGTCGCCAGCGTCGCCAGCAGCCCGACGGTCAGCGAGGTGCGCGCGCCGTAGAGCAGCCCGGTGGCGATGTCACGGCCGAGCATGTCGGTGCCCAGCCAGTGGCTGGCGTCGCGCAATGGCGGGATCAGCGGCCGCGCCAGCATCTCCCAGGGCGAGGCCGAGCAAAGCCAGGGCGCCAGGATGGCTGCCGCCGCCAGCAGGATCAGAAAACCGGCAGCGAGCAATGCACCGGGGCGGTAGAACGCGCGGCGCAGCCTCATCGCACCTCCCCCGCCGCGCCGATGCGCGGGTCGAGCAGGCGGCAGAGCAGATCGGTGAGGAAGTTGAACGCCACCACCAGGCAGGAGATCACCAGGAATACCCCCAGCAGCAGTGCGTAGTCGCGCTGGCTGAGCGCGTCGTAGAGCAGCCGGCCGATGCCTGGCCAGGCGTAGACCACCTCGATCAGCAGTGCACCGCTGGCGAGTTGGCCGAGCTGCAGGCCAGCGAAGGTCACCACCGGCACCAGCGCATTGCGCAGCACGTGGGCGAGCAGGATGCGCCCTTCGCCCAGCCCCTTGGCGCGCGCCAGGCGCACGTGTTCCTGGGGCAGGATGTCGAGCATCGCGCTGCGGGTCAGGTGGACGTACATCGCCAGCGACAGGAAGCTCAGCGACAGGCACGGCAGCAGCAGGTGGCCGAGGCGATCCGCCCACCAGTCCCAGCCGCTCAGGTCCGCGCCAACGCTCTGCATGCCGAAGGCCGGCAGCCAGCCCAGCTGCACGGAGAACAGCAGCACCAGCAGCAGCGCCAGCCAGAACGGCGGCGTGGCGAACAGCACCCAGACGGCGCGGCCAATGAAGCGGTCGAGGCGGCCACTGCCCTGCTGGCTGCGTGCAGCCAGCACACCAAGAGCAACGCCCAAGGTCAGTGACACGGCAAAGGCCGAACCCATCAGCAGCAACGTCGCCGGCAGGCGCTCGGCGATCAGTTGCCAGACGCTTTCCTGGTTGCGGTAGGAGTAGCCCAGGTCGAGGTGGGCAATCTGCGCAAGGTAGCGCCACAGTTGCACGGGCAGCGGCAGGTCGAGGCCCATCTCGCCGCGCAGCCGGGCGATGTAGTCGGCGTCATCGCTGCCCGCCTCGCCCGCCATCAGCAGCGCAGGGTCGCCCGGCGCGAGGCGCAGCAGCAGGAAGGCACCGACCAGTACCGCGACTATCAGGGCCAGCGCACGCCCCAGGCGCGCGCCGGCGTACAGCAGCACATTCATTGCTTGGCGGGCTCCAGGTAAACCTCGGCGTAGCTGTCGTTGAGGCTGGTGGCACTGCGGATCAGGTTGTGCACGCGCTGCTGGTAGAGCGTGGGGAAGCGCATCTCGAAGATCGGCGCGATCGGCAGGTCATCGTTGAGCTTGCGCTCCAGCTCGCCGTACACGGTCTGGCGTCCGGGGCCCTCGGGCGTATTGGCGACACGCTGCCAGAGCGCGTCCGCGGCGGCATCGCTGTAGCCGGTGATATTGGCGAAGGGCGAGGTCTTGAGGATGTAGTCAGTGCGGTACAGGTAGGCGGTGGTCAGGTAGGGATCGCCGATCTGGAAGATGAAGTTGTAGGTCAGGTCGAAGTCCCAATCGCTGGCGCGCTGGTACCAGGTGGCCGCATCGGAGGTCGCCACCTGCACCTTGATGCCCAGCGGCTGCAGCGCCTGCTTGGTGTACTCGGCCAGACGCTCCCAGGCGCCGCCCTTCTCGCCGTTGAGCAGGCGCACGCGCAGCTTGCTGACGTCCACGCCGGACTCGGCGATCAGTGCCTTGGCCCTGGCCGGGTCATAGCCGTACTGCGGCAGTTTCGGGTCGTGGAAGGCGCCGAGGAACGGCCCGGCGGCCACGCGGCCGGTGCCGAAGAAGATGTTGTCGACGATGAACTGGCGGTTCAGCGAATAGAGGATCGCCTGGCGCACCTTGGGATTGTCCAGGCCCGGCTTGCGGGTGTTGATCTGCAGGAAGGCCAGCCCTGGATACAGCTCGTATCCCTTCTCCGACGCCTCGACGCCCGGCAACTGAGAAAGGCGCTTGAGGTCGGCGTAATCGGCATCGCCGCTGCGCAGCACCTGTACCTCGCCACGTTCGAAGGCGGCCGCGCGGGCGGCTGCGTCGGGAATGACGTGATAGACGATACCGTCAAGGTACGGCAGGCCCTTGTGCCAGTAATCCGGGTTGCGCGCCAGGCGGATGTACGCGCCGCGCTTCCACTCCTGGAACACGAACGGGCCGGTTCCGACAGGCTTGAGGTTGTATGGGTTGCTACGGAAGTCGGTGCCGGCGTACAGGTGTTTGGGCACGATGGGCCGCAGGCCGCTGCCCAGCGCCGACAGCAGTGGCGAGAAGGGTTTCTTCAGCTGGAACACCACCTGATCGGCGCCTTTGGCCTGCACGCTTTGCACGTACTCGCCGAAGATGCTCGCCATGCGCTTGTCCACCTCCGGGTAGAAATCCTGGAAGCTGAACACCACGTCATCGGCGCTGAAGGGTTGGCCGTCATGCCATTTCACGCCGGGCTGCAGGTCGAAGGTGTAGGTCAGGCCGTCCGGCGATACCGTCCAGCTGCGGGCCAGCACCGGCTGCGGCTTGAGGTCGGTGTCGAAGGTGATCAGCCCTTCGAGGATCTTGCCGCCGACGTACTGGGTCGCGACGTGGCTGACCACCGCGTGGGACAGCGATGGCGGCTCGGGCTGCGCCACCAGGTCGAGCTGGCCGCCGCGGGTCGGCTCCGCCACGGCGGCGCCCGCCATGGCCAGGCCGGCCGCCAGCAGGCCGGCAAGCAGCCGGGCGTGACGTGGGCGCCGTGACGCGAGGCGGAAAGTGGGACTGGGCATGGAAGCTCCTGCAGGATCAGCGCCGCAAATCGGCTTTGCCAGGGGCTTGAGCAAGCGCTGTGCCATGGCCCTGCAGGCCCGCCGCTGCGGGGTTTGCGGCGCCTTGGCGCGAGGCCGCTGGTGCAAATCACACAGTGCCGCCGGCGCATTGCCTGAAAAGCAGCAGCCGCTGCTGCACAGCCCCACGCACGGCGTGGCCTGCGCGACTGGCACAGGCTTTGCGACTAGCCTGCATCTTCTACTTGGAGCAGCAGCGCATGACCCAGGACTATCTCGGCAACCCCATCGACAGCGAGCGCGCGGACACCCGCCAGGCCATCGATGATTTCACCGGCGGTGTACTCGCCTACCAGACCCGCGCGGAAAACATCCTCGCCGGTGCCGACGCAGACCCGGCCTCGGTGCTGGCCAACGCCTTCGCCGGCCTGCTGATGATGTTCGCCGAATCGCCACAGGCGCCCAGCCTCGCCGCACGCTACCTGCAACGGGCCTGGGCCGCCGGCCCCGGCATTCCCCGCGCCGAACGCTACACCGCGCTGCTCGCCGCCTGGAGCGCTGACGACCTGCCCGAGGCGCTGCGTCTGAGCGAGCTGCTGCTCGACGAGCAACCGCGCGACCTGCTGGCCGCCAAGCTCAACCAGTACTTCGAGTTCAACCGCGGCAACTCGCCGGCCATGCTGCGCATCGCCCTGAAAGCCGTGAAAGGCGCCGAGGATGTACCCCAGGCCTACGGCATGCTGGCCTTCGCCTACGAGCAGTGTCACCTGCTGGAGGAAGCCGAAGCGGCGGCGCGCTATGCCCTGCAGTTGCTGCCCGGCGAGCCCTGGGCGCAACACGCCCTCGCCCACGTGCTGCTGACCCGTGGCCACATCGAGGAAGGCACGCAGTTTCTCGAGGAAGCCAGCGCCGGCTGGCAGGGCCTCAACTCCTTCATGTACACCCACAACTGGTGGCACCTGGCGCTGTTTCACCTGGCGCGCGGCAACCAGCAGCGCGTGCTGGAAATCTACGACCGGCACGTCTGGGGCATCTTCCCCGAGTACTCCCAGGACCAGATCGGCGCGGTCTCGCTGCTGGCCCGCCTGGAGTTTGCCGGCATCGATGTCGGCCGGCGCTGGGAAGCACTGGTGCCCTACCTGCGCGAACGCCGGGCGGATGTCGTGCAGCCCTTCCTCAGCCTGCAATACCTCTATGGCCTGGCCCGCGCCGGGCAGGAAGAAGCCGCCGAATTGCTCGAGGCACTGCGGCAGCAGGCACGCCAGTCACCGGAGTTCAGCCGCGCGGCGTGGGCCGACGTGACACTGCCCGCCGCGGAAGGCCTGTACGCCCATGCCCGTGGCGAGTACGCACTGGCGGCGCGACGACTGGGCCAGGCTTTGCCGCGCCTGGGCGAGATCGGCGGCAGCCACGCCCAGCGCGACCTGTTCGCACTGATCGAACTGGATGCGCAACTGCGCGCCGGGGAATGGTTGGCGGCGCAACAGGCGCTGGAACTGCGGCGCCGCTACGACGCCCAGGATGTGCCCGGCAACCGCCATCTCGAGCGGGTCTATGGCGCCCTCGGCCTCCCCCAGGAAGCCGCACGCGCGGCCCGCCGGGTGGCGCGAGCACTGGGCGAGAATCCGTACTTGCCCAGCCACTGAGCGCCCGTGGGCGCGATCGCGGGCATTGCCCGTTTCTACAGGGAACGGGCCAGGTACACGCCACGGGCAATGGCCCGCGCCACGCAGTCGGCAGCCGCCGAGCCGATACGCGACAGCTCCACCTGACGGCGCTGGCCATCCACCAGCTCGACATCGCCGGACGCCATGGCGAACAGGCTGTCGCCGTCGAACGGCAGGTGCGCCGGGCGCACCGCGCGAGCGATGCCATCCTGGGCCATGATCGCCAGGCGCTTGCACTCGGCGGTGGTCAACCGCGCATTGCACGCCACCACCGCCAGCGTGGTGTTGGCGCCGGCCTGCAAGCGGCCCATGGAATCGAGCCGTGAGAGCTCCGGCATCGGCTCGCTGCAGTCCATCCGCTCTGCCGGTACGCGCCCACCGAATTCGCCGCCCTGCTCCCAGGGCCAGGCCCAGAAGGTCTTGCCGTCGGGCATGTAGACACTGCCGATGGGATTGGCCACCACCAGCGCCCCCACCACCAGGCCATCGCCCAGGTCCAGCGAAGCCGAACCCAGCCCGCCGGGCAGCACACCGGCCATGGCACCGCGCCCGGCACCGACCGCGCCCAGGGCGAACTCCACATCCAGGTTGGCCAGCGCCTCGCGGCCCAGCTCGCGGTATGGCGGATCGATACCCCAGCCCTTGTCGCCGCCATTGGCGAGGTCATGCAGCACGGCCGCCGGCACGATGGGAATGGCCGGCGCGCCGGCCTTCAGGTGCAGGCCGATATCCCGCGCGGAGAGCTCCGCACTCACGCCATCCGCCGCACCCAGACCGAACACCGAGCCGCCGGAAAACACCAGCGCATGCAGCTGTCCCACCATGTTCTCCGGCTCCAGCGCAGCGGACTCGCGCCCGCCGGGGCCGCCGCCGCGAATATCGACGCTGGCCGTCCACACGCCATTCGGGCGCAGCACGGTGACGCCGGTGCGCACACGTTCATCGGTGGCATGGCCGACCAGCAGTCCGGGGATATCGGTGATCAGGTTGCGCGGGCCGGGTCTGGGCATGCGTCTCTCCAGGCAGATAAGTGAAAGCAGCGCCGGAGCAAGGCCTGTGCCAGCACCACGGTGAAGGCTCGAACCTGCCTGCGTGGCCCTTGCTGCAAATGCAGCATCGCGCCGCCCGGGACCTGCGCCTCACCAGCGGCTGGATGAAAAGCAACAGCCTGGGTCGGCGCTGCTGCAAACCCAGCAGGGAATTTCCAGCACCACCGGCAAACCACTGAAAGACAAGGCCTTTCCAGTCTGGCACAGCGCTTGCCTAGTCACCGCCATGAGCTTGAGCCTGCCTTCCGACTGAACGCGACCAGTCCCTCCCAGCAACAAGCCGTTCGCCAACGCGGCCCCGATGCCGTCGACACGATAACCCGCAGCGGCCACCCAGACGGGCGCCAGCCGGGAGCAAACCTTGGAGCGTAACCATGACCGCAGTCACCCGTGCCCGGAGCGCATCGACCGCCCGCACGCTGTTCACCCATAGCCTTCTGTTCCTCGCCGTTACCCAGGCGTTGCCGGCGCGCGCCGCCGAGGCCGATGCCAGCGCCAACGGCAGCACCACCGACAACCGCCTGAGCACCGTGGTGGTGGTCGGCAACCGTGGCCAGGCGCGCACCCTGGCCGACAGCCCGGCACCGGTGGACGTCATCTCCAGCAAGCAGCTGGAAGCCACCGGCCAGGGCGACCTGACCCGCGCCCTGAGCCGCGTTCTGCCCTCGTTGAACCTGCCCGCCTCGTCCGGCTTCGGCTCTACCTCCGTGGTCCGCCCGATCAGCCTGCGCGGCCTCAACGGCGACCAGGTGCTGGTGCTGGTCAACGGCAAGCGCCGGCACAACAGCGCCCTGCTCAACAACGGCACCTACCTGAACTCCGGCTCGCAGCCGGTGGACCTGGACATGATCCCCACCGCCCTGGTGGACCACGTCGAAGTCCTGCGTGACGGCGCCTCCGCGCAGTACGGCTCCGATGCCATCGGCGGGGTGATCAACGTGGTGCTCAAGCAGACCGACCACGGCGGCCGCCTGGCCAGCACCTACGGCCAGAACTACGAGAACGGCGACGGCGAGACCGCCCGGCAGAGCGGCAACATCGGCTTCGAACTGGGCAACGAGGGCTTCGTCAACTTTGCCCTGGACTACAAGCACCAGAACGTCTCCGACCGCTCCGACAACGCGCCCTATACCGACTCCGCCGGCAACACCAGCCTGCAGCACACCTACTACGGCACCGGCCTGCCGAAGGTGGAGAACTTCAGCCTGGGCTACAACGCCGAGCTGCCGGTGAACGACGCGCTGACCCTGTATTCCTTCTCCACCTATACCAACCGCGAGTCGTCCAAGCCGCTGGCGTTCCACCAGCCGGCGAGCTTCAACGGCATCCCGACGCCCTACCCCGAGGGCATCGAGGACAACCTGCGGTTCATCGAGAACGACTTCCAGTTCGCCTTCGGCGGCAAGGGCGAAGCGGCCGGCTGGGACTACGACCTGTCCACCACCTATGGCCAGGACCACGCCCGCGCCACGCTGACCGATACCTACAACCTCAGCTACGGCGCGGACTCGCCGACCAACGTCGACACCGGCGTGAAGACCTTCAGCCAGTGGACCAGCAACCTCGACCTGACCCGCGCCTTCGACCTCGGCCTGGCCAAGCCCACGCAGATTTCCTGGGGCCTGGAACACCGCTACGAGAACTACAAGATCGGCAAGGGCGAGTACGCCTCCTACGGCTACGGCGACTACCAGTACGGCGCCAACGGCGCGCTGATCGCCCCCGGCACCATCTCCGGCGCTGGCACCACCCCGGCTGACGCCGCCTCCAAGGGCCGCACCAGCTACGCCGGCTACGGCGAGATCGGCCAGGACTTCACCGACAAGTGGCACGTCGACCTCGCCGGGCGCTACGAGCACTACAACGACGGCTCGGGCGTGACCACCAACGGCAAGCTCTCCACCCGCTACCAGCTGACCCCGATCCTGGCCCTGCGCGGCACCGCCAGCACCGGCTTCCGCGCGCCCTCGCTGGCCCAGCAGATCTACAGCTCCACCTCGCAGAGCAGCGTCAACGGCAACCTGATCGACTACCGCAACGTCGCGGTGAGTTCGGACGTGGCCCAGGCTCTGGGCGCATCTACCCTGAGCCCGGAGAAGTCCACCAACTACAGCGTCGGCCTGACCCTGCAGCCGACCCCGGCCAGCAGCCTGACCATCGACGCGTACCAGATCAAGATCCGCGACCGCATCGCCCAGACCGGCTACCTGGGCGGCACCCAGGCGATCCAGGACATCCTCGCCGGCGCCGGCCTCAACCCCAACCAGTACGTCACCTATTTCACCAACGCGCTGGACACCACCACCCGCGGCGTCGACATCGTCGGCGACTACCGCCAGGAGCTGGGCGCCTACGGCAGCATCCGCTACAACGCCGGCTTCAACTGGAACACCACCGAGATCGACAAGATCCACGCCTCCTCCGTGGCCCAGTCCGCCCTCGGCCCGGACGGCGGCTACGACCGCCAGCGCCAGGGCAACCTCAAGCACGGCCAGCCCGAATCGCGCCTGCTGCTGGGCGCCGACTGGAGCATCGGCCAGTTCGACGTGAGCCTGAACCTGACCCGCTACGGCGAGTACACCCAGTACGGCACCGCCGAGGTCTACGACCGTACCTTCGACCCGCAGTGGATCACCGACCTCAACGTCGACTACCACTTGACCCGCAACCTGACCCTCACCGCCGGGGCGAACAACCTGTTCAACGTCTACCCCGACCGCACCAACCTGCCCAGCACCTCCGGCGCCTTCCCGTACGGCAACTTCTCGCCCTACGGCACTACCGGCGGCTACTGGTACACGGGCCTGGCCTACAACTTCTGACCTGGCACAAGCCGGCGGGCGCCCGGGCGGCGCCCGCCCGAACGGGAGACAAGACATGACCCGCCGCACCGACCAGCTCAAGCTCGGCGCCTTCCTCGCCAACAGCGGCCACCACGTCGCCGCCTGGCGCCACCCCAAGGCACAGGCCGACGCCAGCCTGGATTTCGACTACTTCAAGCAGGTTGCGCAGACCGCCGAGCGCGGCCGTTTCGACGCGCTGTTCGTCGCCGACGTGGTCGCCCTCTGGGGCCACCACCTCGACGCCCTGAGCCGCACCGCGCGCGGCGAGCACTTCGAGCCGCTGACCCTGATGGCCGCGCTGGCCGCCGTCACCAGCCGCATCGGCCTGATCGCCACCGCCACCACCAGCTACAACGAGCCGTACCACATCGCCCGCAAGTTCGCCTCGCTCGACTACCTGTCCAAGGGCCGCGCCGCCTGGAACCTGGTGACCTCGGTGGTCTCCGACGAGGCCTGGAACTTCGGCCGCGAAGCCCACATCGACCACGCCGAGCGCTACCGTCGCGCCGAAGAGTTCCACGACGTGGTCAAGGGCCTGTGGGACAGCTGGGAGGACGACGCCTTCCTGCGCGACAAGGCCAGTGGACAGTACTTCGACCCGGCCAAGCTGCACGTGCTCGACCACAAGGGCGAGTACTTCTCGGTGCGTGGGCCGCTCAACGTGGCGCGCCCGCCGCAGGGCCACCCGGTGCTGGTGCAGGCCGGCGCCTCGGATGCCGGCAAGGCGCTGGCCGCGCGCGTGGCGGAAGTCATCTTCGCCATGGCCGAGACCATTCCCGCCGCCCAGGCCTTCTACAGCGACGTGAAGCAACGCGCCGCCGCGCTGGGCCGCGACCCGGACGGCATCAAGATCCTCCCCGGCGTCACCCCCTTCATCGGCCGCACCCGCGAAGAGGCCCGCGAGCTGTTCGAGGAATTCCAGAGCCTGGTGGACCCAGTGCTCGGCTTGCGCCTGCTGGCCGACACCCTCGGCGAGGACATCGACCTCTCCGCCCATGACCTCGACGGCCCGCTGCCGGAAACCCCGGTCGGCCAGCGCGGCAGCCGCCGCGACAAGGTGCTGGAACTGGCGCGCAACGAAGGCCTGACGATCCGTCAGCTGTACCTGCGCCTGGCCGGCGGCAACCCGGTGATCGGCACCGCCGAAGACATCGCCGATACCTTCGATGCCTGGTTCCAGGCCCGCGCCTGCGATGGCTTCAACGTGTTCTTCCCGTACCTGCCGGGCGGCATCGAGGTGTTCGTCGACGAGGTGGTGCCGCTGCTGCAGGAGCGCGGCCTGCTGCGCCGCGAATACGAAGGCGCAACCCTGCGCGAGAACCTCGGCCTGGTGCGTCCGGCCAACCGTTTCGCCGGGAGCGCGGCATGAGGTTCGCGCCCCTGCTGCTGGCTGCCGGCTGCGCTCTTGCGCAGCCGGCGTTCGCGCTGAACATCCTGCTCAGCAACGATGACGGCTACCTCCACCCGAACATCCGCGCGCTGTACACCTCGCTGAAGGCCGACGGGCACACGGTGCGCATAGCCGCGCCCTACAGCGACCAGAGCGCGCGTAGCGGTGCCTTCTTCTTCGGGCGCGAGACACAGGTCGGCCGTGATGACGATCCGGCCTATCCCGACAGCTACTACCTCACCACCACCGAGAAGGGCCTCTGCGAAAGCGCCCGCTGCGCCGGCCAGCAGGTGGATATCCGCATCAGCGGCACGCCGGTCATGGCCGTGCTGCTGGGACTGGAGAAGGTCTTGCCGCACCCGGACCTGGTCATAGTCGGGCCCAACCCCGGCAACAACCTCGGCGCCCTCAACAGCGCCTCGGGCACCTTCAACGCCGCCAGCGTCGCGGTGCTCTCCGGCGTGCCCGCCCTGGCCGTCAGCGCCGACCTGAAGGAGCAGGACAGCCCGCGCATCGCCGCCATCGTCACCCGCCTGGTGGACGCGCTGGACAAGCACCGACAAGCCAATGGCGCGCTGCTGCCCAGGGGCGTAGGTCTGAACCTCAACCTGCCGCCGCTGGAAAAACTCCAGGGCGCGCGACTGACCCGCATCGGCAGCTACGTGCCCTTCCACGCCCTCTACACCGAGGACCTCGGCAAGCTCGACGCGAAGCTGGCGGGCAAGCCGGGCATCGGCTTCGCCTGGTCGCCGCCGCCGGACGCCAGCAACGCCGAGGACGAAGCGGTGTGGGTCGCCAGGGGCTACCTCACCCTCAGCCCATTCAGCGCCCTGCCCGGCGCGCCGGCCGACAGCGGGCGCCTCGACGCCGCGCTGACGCCGTTGCTGGGCCAGGCCGACCTCACGGAGCAAGAACCATGACCCGCCGTACTCCCCACCGCAGCTTCCGCCTGGGCTTCCTCAACCGCGTATACGCCCCGCAGTTCGAGCCGCGCCTGTACCAGCAGACGCTGGAACTGTTCGAGGCCGCCGAGGAGCTGGGCTTCGACAGCGGCTGGCTGGCCCAGCACCACTTCGCCAGCGAGAACGGCCGCCTGCCCTCGCCGCTGGTGCTGCTCGGCGCGGCAGCCGAGCGCACCCGGCACATCCAGCTGGGCACCGGCATCGTGGTGCTCAACCAGGAGAACGCCCTGCGCCTGGCCGAGGACGCCTCTGTGCTCGACCTGATCAGCCAGGGCCGTCTGCAACTGGGCCTAGGCGCCGGCTTCGACCCCGACAGCTTCGCCGCCTTCGGCCAGAGCCTGGAAGGCCGCCACGCGCAGTACGACCAGCGCCTGGAGCGTCTGCGCCAGGCCCTGGCCGGCGAGCCGCTGAATGCCGAAGGGCGCGTGCTGCGCCCCGCCGCCCATGGCCTTGAACAACGCTTGTGGGAGGCGACGTCCCGCGTCGAACAGGTCGCCACGCGCGGCAACGGGCTGATCCTCGCGCCCAACCCCAACGCCGGTGCCGAGCCGCGCTCGCAGGTGATCGAACGCTACCGCCAGGCGTGGAATCCCACCCACGTCGGAGCGCCCCGCGTTGCCCTGGTGCGCGCAGTCTTCCCCGGTGCCGACGCTGCCGCAGCCGGCTCGACCCTGCGCCAGGACATCCTCACCTACGTCGAACGCCAGCGCCGCATCGGCATTGGCCACGCGGACCCGGCACAGGGCTTCGAAGCGGTGCTCGACGCCCTCGGCGTGCTGCACGGCGACCCGGCGAAGATCGCCGAGCAACTGCGTGCGGATGCACCGCTGGGCGCCGATGACCAATTGATCGTCCAGGTGCAGACCACCTCGACCGGCTTCGCCGAAGCCCTGCGCCACCTGGAAACCGTCGCCCGCGACATCGCCCCCGCGCTGGGCTGGCAACCGCGCCAGCAGCGCGCACCCGCACAGGAGATACCGGCATGAGCGCACTGCAAACCCGGAAGCCGTTCAAGCTCGGCTTCCTCACCCATGCCTTCGGCAGCGACCCGCGCCAGGTCTACCGCGACCTGCAGGAGCAGTTCGAGTTCGCCGAGGCGCTGGGCTTCGACGGCGGCTGGATCGCCCAGCACCATCTGAGCGGCGGCTTCGGCCAGCTGCCTTCACCGCTGCTGCTGTTCGCCAATATTGCCGCACGCACCCGGCGCATCGAGCTGGGCACGGCGGTCGTCACCCTGCCGCTGGAAGACGCCCTGCGCCTGGCCGAAGATGCCGCCGTGCTCGACGCACTGTCCGCCGGCCGCCTGCAACTGGGCCTGGGCAGCGGCGGCGCCAACCTGGACATGTTCAATGCCTTCGGCCGAGACGCCCAGCGCCGCCAGGAGGATTTCCAGCAAGCCCAGCGAGCACTGCAGGCCGCCCTGCTAGGCGCGCCGCTGCCCGGTGAAGCGCAGTTGCGCCTGCATCCGCCGGCGGCCGGTCTGCGGGAGCGGCTCTGGCATTCCCACGGCAGCGAAGCCGGCGCGGTGTATGCCGCCGAGCAAGGCAACGGCCTGTTGCTGGGCACCGCCACCCACGATCCGCTGACGGTGCAGAAGCCGCTGGCCGATGCCTACCTTGGCGCCTGGCGGGACGAAACCCGGCGGCCACGCATCGGTGTAGTCCGCGCGGTGTTTCCCGCTGAAGACAAGACCCAGTCCCGCGCGGAGCTCGCGCCGGACATCGAGCTGCACGTACCGAGGCTGATCCGCGAGGGCCTGATCGACGAAGCCGCCGACCTGGAAAGCCACCTGCGCCTGCTCAACGTCCACCACGGTCATCCCGAGGAGGTGATTGCCAGCGTGCGCAACGACCCATCGCTGCTGCCCTACGCGGACTACTTCATCGCCGTGGTGCAGTCGGAAAGTTCCACCCAGGCCCAGGTGTTGCGACGCCTGGAACAACTGGCGCGTGACATCGCCCCGGCGCTGGGCTGGACGAGCGCCGGCGAGCGTCTGGCGGTCGCCGGATGAGCCTGCGCTTCGCCTGGAAGCTCTGCGCCGGCGGCACCCGGCGCGGACTGGACTGGCAGGCGCAGCCATCGGAATGGGTGCAGCTGGCCCAGGCCGCGGAATACGCAGGCTTCGACGACCTCTACCTGCCCGGCGGCCCCAGCCAGCCGGACAGCCTGATGGTCGCCGCTGCCTTGTGCGCGCATACCCGGCGGCTCGGGCTGACCCTGAGCCTGCCGGCGGAAGCCATGCTCCCGGCCGCGCTGGCGGCCACCCTGCAAAGCCTGCAATCGCTGTCCGCCGGACGGGTCCGCCTGCACCTGCCCGACAGCGACCGCGGCAGCCTGCGCCGGGCCTTCGGCGAGGTGCTCAACCGCGACCAGCGCCACGAACGCATCGACGAGTTCCTCGACATCCTGCAACGCCTGCTGCACGCCCCGGCCACCCCACTGGACCACAACGGCCGCTACTTCCAGCTGGAGAACGCCGGCCTCGGCCTGCGCGACCTGCCACCCACGCCGCTGCTGCTGGACGAAACCCTGGGCGCCGAACGTATCGCCAGCCGCGCGGACCTCTGTTTCGTCCAGGGCAACGGCGTCGCGCAGCTGGGCGAAACCATCGAGCGCCTGAACCGGGCCGCGCTGGCTGCCGGCCGCTCCCTGGGCCATGTCGCCAGCTTCGGGATCATCGCCCGCGACAGCGAGGAGCAGGCCTGGGACGAGGCCGCTCGCCAGGCCCAGGCGTTAGCCGCGCCGCCCCGGGGCAAACGCCGCACCGATGCCACGGTGGTCGAATTGCTTGCCGAGCGCGCCGAGCACCCCGCCCGGCGCAGCGAGATCCACCCGAACCTGTGGTTGCCCGCACCCGGCGAATCGCCCGTGCTGGTGGGCAGCTACAAGCAGATCGTCAGCCGCCTGCATGAGCTGCGCGGCGCCGGCCTCGAGCAGATCATCCTGCATGCCCCCAACGCGGTGCGCGAGGTCCTGCGCTTCGGCGAACGGGTCCTGCCACTGCTGCGCAACGAAGCGGAAAAGGACACCCGGATTGGTCGCTGAACCCAAACGCCAACGCATCGAGATCGACTGGTTTCTGCCCACCAACGGCGACGGCCACCACCTCACCAGCAGCGGCCTGCCCAAGGTCGGCCTGTTCCAGCAGGGTGAGCGCGCGCCGACCCTCGACTACCTGCGCCAGGTGGTGCGCGCCACCGAGCAGGCGGCCTTCGACGGCATCATGGTGCCGACCGCCAGCGGCTTCGAAGACCCCTGGCTGATCGTCGCGCTGATGGTCCAGGAAGTACGCCGGCTGAAGTTCCTGCTGACCCTGCGTCCTGGCGTCGAACTGCCCGCGCACACCGCGCACAAGGCCGCCACCCTCCAGCAACTCAGCGACAACCGCCTGCTGCTGCACCTGGTCAGCGGCTCCAGCCGCTTCGAGCAGCGCGCCCTGGGCGACTTTCTCGAACACGACGAGCGCTATGCCCGCAGCGCCGAATTCCTCGATGTGTTCCGCGCCACCTGGGCCGGACGCGAGCACCACGGCCGGCACTACCGCACCGGCAGCCCGGTGCCGATCGCCCGCGAAGCCGCGCTGCCGCCCATCTGTTTCGGCGGTGCTTCGGAGGTGGCCGAGCGTATCGCCGCCAGCCATGCGCAGAGCTACCTGATGTGGGGCGAGCCGCCAGCGATGATCCGCGAGCGCATCCTGCGCATGCGCGAGCTGGCCTCTGGACAGGGCCGCGAGCTGCGCTTCGGCCTGCGCCTGCACGTGTTCGCCGCCGCGGACTCGCGCCAGGCCTGGGCCCACGTCGGACGCCTGCTGGAAGAGATTCCCCGCGATGCCATCGAACGGGCCCAGCAACAGCTGGCGGCCTACGAGTCGGTGGGGCAATCGCGGCAGATCAGCCTGACCCAGGGCCGTGCGCGCAGCGTGCGCGACCTGGAGGTCTCACCGAATCTCTGGGCGGGTGTAGGCCTGGTGCGCGGTGGCGCTGGCACGGCGCTGGTGGGCAGTTACGCGGAAGTGGCCGAGCGCATCGAGGAGTACCACCAGTTGGGCGTGGACACCTTCATCCTCTCCGGCTATCCGCACCTGGAAGAAGCGATCCACCTCGGCGAGGAGCTGCTGCCCCTGCTGCGCCGTGACGACGCCGTGGCCAGCAGCAGCCAGCGCCGCCGCGACTGATCAGGCCTTGGCGCGGCCCTTGAGCAGGCCGTGGTTGACCAGCAGCGTGCGCATGGCATTGCGGCTGATGCCCAGCAGCGCGGCGGTACGCAGCTGGTTGAAGCCGCAGTGGGCGAAGGACTCGCGGACGATCAGGTCCTCCAGATCATGCAGCAGGGTTTCCCCCGGCACTTCGAAGAGGCGCTGCAACTGGTCGCGGATGATCTCCTGCGGCAGTCCGGTCGGCGCTCCCGAGCCCATCCGTTGCCCCGACAGCGCAGCGGAGAACTTCAGGTGCTCGGGTCGCACCGCCTTCTCCCCCGCCACCAGCAGGGCCAGGTGCACGACGTTCTCCAGCTCGCGGATGTTGCCCGGCCAGGCGTAGTCCAGCAGTGCGCTGACGGCGGCCTCGGAGAACATCGGCTCGGCAATCTTCAGGCGCTGGGCGTAGAGCCGGCGGAAGTGTTCCACCAGCGGCATGATGTCCAGCGGACGCTCGCGCAGCGGCAACACGCGGGCCTGGGCGACATTGATCCGATAGAACAGGTCGAGACGGAAATTGCCGGCATCCACCGCCTGCTCGAGGTCGACGTTGGTGGCGGTGACCAGGCGGATGTCCACCTTGATCGGCTTGCGCGAGCCGACGCGGACGATCTCCTGCTCCTGCAAGGCGCGTAGCAGCTTCACCTGCAGCGGCATCGGCAGGTCGCCGATCTCGTCGAGGAACAGGGTGCCGCCGTCGGCCTCCTCGAACCAGCCGGCACGGCGCCCGGTGGCGCCGGAGAAGGCCCCGGCCTCGTGGCCGAACAGCTCGCTCTCGGCGAGGTTCTCGTTGATCGCGCCGCAGTTCACCGCGACAAAGGCGCCCTTGCGCCCGCTGGCACTGTGGATGTAGCGCGCCACCAGTTCCTTGCCGGTACCGGTCTCGCCGTTGATCAGCACCGGTACCTCGCTGGGGCCGACGCGGTCGAGGAATTCCAGCAACTGGCGCGAGCGCGGATCGGCGAACACCAGCGCCTTGGCGCGAATGGACAGCGGCTGCTTCTCGCCCTGCGGCAAGGTCAGCACGGGCGTCGCGCCCCAGGGTGATTGGCTCATGGGTCCTGCTTGCAGCCTGCCTTAGATGAAGCCGTTACTTTATCCCCGACTTCTTATAACCATAAATATCTAAATCGCATGAGGTCATAACCCGAAACGCCCGCGCCAGAGCGATTCGCGAGAATCTTGTGGTTTCCATGTCCTGCAGGTCCTGCTCAGCCCGCCGACAGTCTTTTTATTCCATGTGATTATAAAAACCAGTTAAATTCATATTGGTATATACCAAATGTCCTCCTCTTCAATACGCTCCATCGCAGTCGCCGGCCGCTGGCCGTATCGGAGATAGGTTCCATGTTTGCCTTGCGGGTCATGCTCGAATACTTCCATCCCTGGCCCAACTCGGCCGGTTTCTACCTCGCCCGTGAACGCGGCTGGTACCGCGACGCGGGGCTGGACGTGGAGCTGGTGGTGCACGACCCCTACCACGGCGACACCCTGGACCACCTGGCGCGCGGCGCTGCTGCTTTCGGCGTGTTCCCCAGCAATCGCCTGCTGGTGCGTCGCGAACTGGGTCAGCCGCTGATCGGCGTGGCGGCGATCAACCATCGCGCTCTGGAATCGATCCAGACCCTCACCGACAGCGGTATCCGCCGCCCCCGGGACCTTCAGGGCAAACGCCTGGCTCTGAACCCGACGCCGCGCGGCGTGGCCATGGTGCGCCACCTGGTATCCCGCGATGGCGGTGACCCGGACGCGGTGCAACTGGTCGATGCCGGCTTCCGCGAGCTGCGCCCGGAAGACCTGGCCGCCGGCCACGCCGATGCCAGCTTCGGCGGCTACTGGGCCTGGGAGGCATTGCTGCCGAGCTCCATCGCCGACGAACGCCGCGTCGTCCTGCCGGTGGACGAGATCGGCGCGCCGCCCTACCACAGCTACCTGCTGGGTGCCCGCGAGGACTGGCTGGATGCAAACGCAGACGTCGCCCGGCGCTTTATCGCCGTCACCGCACGGGGATTCCTCGCCGCGGCGGCCGAGCCGGACGCCGCATTGCCGGTCTACGAACGCACCACTCCCTACTTTCCCCGCGAGATGCTGGCAGAATCCCTGCGGCGCATCGCGCCCAGCTGGCTGCATCAGGGCCGCTGGGGCGAGCAGCGCGAAGAACTGCTGCAGCCCTATGCCCAGTGGCTGCATGACCATGGTGTGCTGCGCGACCCGGAAATCTGGCGCGGCGCCACCAGCAATGCCTGGCAAGGGGAGAGCCCAGCATGACGAAACGCTTGAGCCACGGCATGGGCCTGGAACCGGTAGAGGCCGACTGGCCCGCGCTGACCGAAGCGGAAGTCGCCGCCGTGCTGGCGGACTTCTCCGAGGCGGGCGGCGACGCCCGCCTGATCTGGCACAGCCCCCGCCCCTTCTCCGCTGCTGCGCTGGTTGAGAGCGCCAGCGGCGCACTGTTCGTCAAGCGCCACCACCCCAGCGTGCGCAGCGCTGACTGGCTGGCGGAAGAGCACGCCTTCCTCGATCACCTGGCCAGCCGTGGCGCACCGGTCGCCCGGGTACTGCGCGATGACCAAGGCCGCAGCGCCATCGAGCGGGACGGCTGGACCTATGAGGTTCATGAGAAGGCCCAAGGCCAGGACCTGTACCGCGACGCGCTGTCCTGGACGCCCTTCCAGCACAACGCCCACGCCTTCGCCGCCGGCGCCGCGCTGGCGAAACTGCACCGCGCCGCCGAAGGCTTCGACGCGCCCTCGCGACGCGCCGGCGTGCTGCTCAGCAACCTGAACCTGTTCGGCGCGACGGACCCGCTCGCTGCCATTGAAGCAACCTTCCCTCAGGCCCCAGCCCTCGCCGACTACCTGCAGGCGCGGCCGTGGAAAGAAACCCTGGGCGAGTTGCATCTGCCGCTGCAACGCGAGTTGCTGCCCTACCTGCGGCGCCAGCCGGCGCTGTGGACCCACAACGACTGGCACGCCTCCAACCTGCTGTGGAGCGAGGACGGCGCGCAGGCACAGGTGGTCTCGGTGCTGGACTTCGGCCTGAGCGACCGCAGCTTTGCGCTGTTCGACCTCGCCACCGCCATCGAACGCAACCTGGTGCCCTGGCTGGAGCTGGACCAGGGCCGGCCCGCCGAGGCCGACCTCGACGCCCTCGACGCATTGCTCAATGGCTACGCCAGCGTTCGCCCGCTGAGCCGCGACGACCTGCTCGCGCTGGCCGCGCTGCTGCCGCTGGTGCATGCGGACTTCGCGCTATCGGAGGTCATCTACTTCCACGGCATCCTCGGTTCGGCCGAAAGCGCTTCGCTGGCCTACGACAATTACCTGATCGGCCACACCCGCTGGTTCCTCGGCAGCGAAGGCCAGCGCCTGCTGGACCATATCCGCCAACTGGCCGCAAAGGTGGATTGAGATGAGCGACATTCTGATCAGCGCCAAGGCGCTCGCCGCCACGCTGGACGACCCGCGCCTGTGCCTGCTGGACGCCAGCGTCGAACTCGCCGCCCCGCAGTTCGACGGCGACTACCGCGCACAGAGCGGCCACGCCGGTTGGCTCGCCGGGCACATTCGCGGCGCGCGGCATGCCGACCTGCTGGACGATCTGGCGGATGCCCACGCGCCCTTCAGCTTCGCCCTGCCGGAAGCCAGGGCAGCACTGGACGCGCTGCAGAAGCTTGGCATCCACGACGATTCGCTGATCGTGATCTACGACCGCACCGATGGTTTCTGGGCCGCACGCCTTTGGTGGATGCTGCGCAGCCTGGGCATCGACGCGGCCGTGCTGGATGGTGGGCTGCGGGCGTGGATCGCTCACGGCTTCCCCCTGGAAGAAGGTGAGGGGGTCGTTGCCCGACGCGGGAAGCTTTCGACCCCGGCGAAGTACCAAAGCGGCTTCTGGATCGAACGTCACGACGTCGAGAAGGTGGTGGCCGGCAATGCTCACGGCACGCTGGTCTGCGCCCTGTCCGCCGCCCTGTTCGACGGCAGCGCCGTCACCCGTTATGCCCGTCGCGGGCACATCCCCGGCAGCAGCAACCTGCCGGCGCGCAAGCTGTTCGACGAAGACGGCTGCTACCGGCGCGGTGCAGCCCTGAGCGAGGCCCTCACCGGGCTGCGTCAGGCTGAACCACCCTTGCTGCTGTACTGCGGCGGCGGCATCTCCGCCGCCGCCCTCGCCCTGGCGCTGACACTGGCCGGGGAAACGCGGGTCGCGATCTACGACGGCTCGCTGCAGGAGTGGGCCGCAGAGCCTTCCCTGCCATTGACCACCGGAGCAGCTCCGGTCTGACAGCCCGCCCGCGGGCAATCACGTCTCACATCCAAGGCCATCCGTTTCGCGCGGGAGGGGTTCTGCCCCGCACATTCCCGGCGCACGCCCCGGCAATATTCAGGAGCGTTCCATGCAGTACCTGCCGCGCCCCGCGCGCACGCGATTTCCCCTCAGCCTGCTGACCCTGGCCGTGCTGCTGGCCAGCGGCACCGGCCAGGCCGAAGAAGCCACCACCCTGGATACCGTCACGGTGATCGGCCAGGACACCGGGAGCTACGCCAGCGACCGCGCCTCGGTCGGCGGCTTCGGCGAGGCGCCGCTGCTGGATACGCCCGCTTCCATCTCGGTATTCAACCAGGCGCTGCTCAAGGACCAGCAGGCGCGCCTGCTCAGCGACGTGTTGAAGAACGACGCCTCCACCGGCGAGGCCTACGCGCCGGTGGGCTACTACGAGAACTTCGAGATCCGCGGCTACTCGCTCAATGCTGCGAGCAGCTACAAGATCAACGGCCGCACCATCACCGGCGAGCAGAACGTGGCGCTGGAAAACAAGGAACAGGTCGAGGTGCTCAAGGGGCTGTCCGGCCTGCAGAGCGGCGTGTCCGAACCCGGCGGGGTAATCAACTACGTCACCAAGCGGCCGCAGGACGTGCGTTCGGTAACCCTCGGCACCGACGCGGAAGGTGGCCGCTACCTGGCCACTGATGTCGGCGCCTGGCTGGACGCCGAGCAGACCGTCGGCGTGCGGGTGAACCTGGCCCACGAGGACCTGCGTTCCTACATCGACCACACCGACGGCAACCGTGATTTCGCCTCCCTGGCACTGGACTGGAATCTTTCGCCCAACGCCCTCTGGCAGTTCGACGCCGAGTACCAGAATCGCCGCCAGCCCTCGGCGCCGGGCTACCAGCTGCTGGGCGGCAGCGAACTGCCCCACGGCATCGACCCGCACGACCGCATCGGCTACCAGAGCTGGGCCGACCCGGTACGCATCGAGTCGCTGAACCTCAACACGCGCTTCGAGTACCGCTTCGACGACGCCTGGACCGGCACCCTCAGCGCCTCGCGCAGCAAGGTGGTGATCGACGACTACAGCGCCTTCCCGTGGGGCTGTTACGGCGCCGCCAGCTGCGCCGACTCGGCCGTACCGAACTACTTCAGCCCCGAAGGCGACTACGACCTCTACGACTTCCGCAGCCCGGACGACACCCGTCGCAACGACGAACTGGAAGCCGCGCTGCACGGCCAGTTCGCCACCGGCTGGCTGCGCCACGAGCTGACTGTCGGCACCTCGGCCTTCCGCCGTGTACTGGACAGCCGCCCCGAACTCAACGAATGGGTCGGCACCGGCAACATCTACACCGGCATCGGTGCCGTGGAGCCCTTCGCTGGCGAGCCCGGCCACAGCTACCGTCACCTCGACAGCCGCCAGTACGGCCTGTTCGCCAGCGACCGCATCAGCCTGAGCGAGCAATGGCAAGTGGTGCTCGGCGGTCGCCAGGTGCGCCTGGACGAACGCACCTTCGACAGTGACGGCGACACCACCCGCCACACCCGGCGCTCGGAGTTCCTGCCCAATGGCGCGCTGATCTTCAAGCCGCGCGAGGACATCTCGATCTACGGCAGCTACAGCAAGGGCCTGTCCCTGGGCGGCGAGGCACCCTGGTTCGCCAGCAACGCCGGCGATACCCTGGCGCCCACCTCCTCGCGCCAGGTCGAGTTCGGCATCAAGCAGGAACTGCCCGGCTTCGACTGGAGCGCCGCGCTGTTCCAGATCCACCAGGCCTACCAGTTCGCCCGGCCCAACGGCGATGGCACCTTCACCTATGTGCAGCAGGGCCAGCAGAAGAACAGCGGGCTGGAGTTGTCCGCCAGTGGCCGGGTAACCTCCGCGCTGCAATTGAGCGGCAGCGTCGCGGCCATCCGCTCGCGGGTGGTGGGCAGCGACACGGACGACTACGAAGGCCACCAGGCGATCAACGTCCCGCGCCTGCGCGCCAGCCTCCAGGCCGACTACGCGCTGGCCGAAGTGCCGGGGCTCTCGCTGCTGGGCACGGCGCGCTACAGCGGCGCCAAGTACGCCGACCGTGACGGCGCGGTGGAGGTCGGCGGCTACACCGTCTATGACGCCGGCGCGCGCTTCAGCACACGGATCGGCGACTACCCGACCACGCTGCGGCTGAGCGTCGACAACCTGTTCGACAAGCGCTACTGGCGCGATGTCGGTGAATATTTCGGCGACGGCTACCTGTTCCAGGGTGCGCCGCGCACGGCTCGCCTGACGGCGAGCGTCAACTTCTGAGGAAAGCGGCAATGTCTGCTCTGGAAATCATCGCGGTGATCGTCAACGTGCTTGGCGTCTGGCTCACGGCCCGGCGCATCCGCTGGTGCTGGCCGGTGAACGTGGTGGCGGTGCTGCTCTACGCGTGGATCTTCTTCAGCGTGAAGCTCTACTCCGACATGCTCCTGCAACTGGTCTTCGTGGTGCTGCAGTTCTACGGCTGGTGGCAGTGGAGCCAGGGCGGCAGCGACCACGGCAAGGTTCGCGTGGAACGCCTGCCGCTGGCGACCGCCCTCTCCAGCTGCCTGGCCGGTGCCGTTGGCGCCCTGGCCCTGGGCTGGGCCATGCATACCCACACCGACGCCGCCCTGCCCTGGCTGGACGCCGCGCTCACCGCCTTCAGCCTGGTGGCGAGCTTCTGGGCCGCGCGCAAGTACGTCGCCAGCTGGTGGCTGTGGATCATCCTCGATGTGCTCTACACCGGGGTATTCCTCTACAAGGCGCTGTACCTCACCGCCGGGCTGTACGCCGGTTTCGTCGGCCTCGCTATCTACGGCCTGCTGGCCTGGCGGCGCGAACTGCACGACGAACCACCCAGCACTCCGGCGCTGGCCAGCGGCAATTCCTGAGGACCGTCATGCTCTACCAGGCCATCCCGCCGCACTACGCGCGCATCCGCGACCAGCTGGCCGCGGACATCGCCCAGAAGCGCTTTCTCGCCGGGCAGAAACTGCCTCCCGAGCGCGACCTCGCCGAGCGCTTCGAGTGCACCCGCGTGACCTTGCGCCAGGCGCTGCAGCAACTGGAAACCGAGGGGCTGATCTACCGCGAGAACCGCCGTGGCTGGTACCTCAGCCCGCCGCGCATCGACTACGACCCGACGCGGCTGGTCAGCTTCATGGACTACGTGCGCCTGCAGGGCCGCGAACCGCAGACCGAATGCCTGAGCGCCGAACGCCGCCGCGCCGGCGCCTGGCTCGCAGCGCGGATGAGCCTGCCATCGCCGGACGAACCAGTGTTCCGCCTGCACCGCCGCCGGCTGATCGACGGCCGCCCAGTGCTGGTGGAGATCAACACCCTGCTCGCCAGCTGGTGCCCGGAGCTGCTCGACGCGCGGCTGGATCGCTCGCTGACCACCGTGCTGCGCGAGCGCTTCGGCAAGGTGCAGACGCGCTGCACGCTTAACCTGCGACTGGGCACGGTCAACGACGACCACGCCGAGCTGCTGCAACTGGCCTCCGGCGCCAGCAACCTGGTGCTGGAGCGGCTGAACTACGCCGAGGACGGCTTGCTGGTGGAATTCGACCAGGAATTCTGGCGGCCGGACGCGGTGTCCGTGGCGGTTCAGGCGGATTTTCCTTCACGCCCGATATAGCCGAATAAGTAATTACCAAATGCTAATTCAGTATTTCTGGTTCTAACAGGATCACGGCTAAGGTAGCTCCAACTCACCGCAACCGGCTTGTCTGCAAGCCTTCTGGAGCCGCCATGGACCGCACCGGCAACATCATCGACCTCGCCCGCCACCGCACGCGCCGTCAGGCCCGCCGCCAGGCCGAGCTGATGTGGATGCTGTATGCCCAGCGCGCCGGCTACGACGCCTTCCAGATCGTCCAGCAGAGCCGCGACAGCGGCCGCCGCGAGGCTTGAGCCATGGGTTTGCCGCTCGCCACGGACCTGCCCGCCGTGGCGTTCGACGCTGCACAAGATGCCTCCAGCGCGTCGGATGATCCCATCGGCGAGCGCGTCGCCAGCAACCTGCTGCGCCTGCGCGCCAAGCGCAACCTCTCTCTCGACGGCCTCGCCCGCCTGTGTGGCGTGAGCCGTACCATGCTTGCGCAGATCGAATCCGGCCGCAGCGTGCCGTCGATCAAGGTCCTGAGCAAGATCGCCCAGGGCCTCAAGGTCTCGGTCGCCGCCTTCCTCGATGACCGCGCCTTCGACGGCGTAGCGGTGCTGCCGGCGCGCGACAGCAAACGCCTGGTCAGCGGCGATGGCGCCTTCGTCAGCCGCGCCCTGTTCCCCTTCGACGTCTCGCGCCAGGTGGAATTCTACGAACTGCGCCTGAAGGGCCTGGCCACCGAACACTCCACCGGCCACGCCCCCGGTACCCAGGAAAACCTGGTGGTCGCCCAGGGCGTGCTGGAAATCAGCGTCAACGAAGAACGCTTCCTCCTCGGCACCGGCGACTCCATCCTGTTCTACGCCGACCAGCCGCACAGCTACCGCAACCCGGCGGACAGCGAGGCAGTGGCGTACCTGGTGACGACCTATGCGGAGCGGTTGGACTGAGGATAGGCAGGCATACATGCCGACCAATCGGACGGCCGTTACGGACTGGTCCGACTGACAAGGCGACAGCCTAACTGGTGGGATGACCATTCCTCCGGAATGGACGCCCGCCATGCTCATCGATGCCTCCCACCGCTTCTTCGACCACAGCCGTCATACCTTCAGCGTCAGGGACGTCGATGCGCCTCTGGATGTCCTGGCCTTCAGCGGCGATGAAGCGCTCAGCCAGCCCTTCACCTACCGCATCGAATTCACCAGCACCCACCGCGATCTCCCGGCCGACGCCTTCCTCTGCAAGGACGCCAGCTTCAGCCTGCGCGCGCCGCCCGAGCAATTAGGCATTCCCGGCTACACACCGCCGATCGCTCCACCCCTGCGCACGCTGTACGGCACGATCAGCCGCTTTTCCCTGCTGGCCATGTCACGGGACGAATTCCGCTACGAGGTGGTTTTTGTACCCCGCTTTGCTTTGCTGGGCCTCGCCCGCCAGTACCGCCTCTACCAGAACCAGAGCGTGCCGGAGATCGTCGAGCAGGTGCTGCGGCGCAATGAGCTCGAAGGGCAGGATTTCCTCTTCGAACTGACCCGCGAGTATCCGCAGCGCGAACAGGTGATGCAGTACGGCGAGGATGATCTCACCTTCATCCAGCGCCTGACGGCCGAAGTGGGCATCTGGTACCGCTTCAGCATGGATGAGCGCCTGCGAATCGAGGTACTGGAATTCCACGACGACCAGCGCCATTACCTGCCCGCGCCACTCTTGCCGCTGCGCCCGCTGTCGTCGCTGGAGTCCAGCGGCCAGGATGCCGTCTGGGGCCTGCAAGACAACCATGAAGGGGTCGTGCAGAGCGTCAGCAACCGCGCCTACTACTACCGCGACGCCGGTGCTGAGCTGGACGCCAACGTCGACCTGCTCAAATCGCCGAAAACCACCTACGGCGAGACTTATCACTACGGCGAACCGCATCAGAAACTCGGCGACGCCTATGCCCAGGACGAAGACCTGGAAAGCGAAAGCGGCTACTTCTACGCGCGCCTCGCCCACGAGCGCTACCTCAACGCACGCACGCGCCTGACCGGCCACACCAGCAGCCCCGCGCTGCTACCCGGGCAGATACTCAAGCTCGACGGCGTGGACAAGCACTTCGCACCGGGCGCGGTGATCGTCCGCCTGCACAGCAGCGCCGCCCGCGACCGCAGCTTCGAAGTGCAATTCGAAGCCATCCCCTACGACGAGCAGGTCTGCTTCCGTCCCGACGTGCCGGCCAAACCGGTGATTGCCGGCACCATCCCGGCCCGCATTACCAGCCCCGAATCGAATGACCTGTATGCCCACATCGACATGGAAGGCCGCTACAAGTGCCATTTCGTCTTCGACCGCGACACTTGGCCCGCAGGGCGCGAGTCAATGTGGCTGCGCCTGGCCCGCCCCTACGGCGGCGAAACGTACGGCCTGCACCTGCCTTTGATACAAGGCACCGAAGTACGGATCGCCTTCGAAAACGGCGACCCGGACCGCCCCTACATCACCCACGCCATCCACGACTCGCGGCACCCCGACCACGTCACCCTGCAGAACTACAAGCGCAACGTCCTGCGCACGCCGGCCAACAACAAGCTGCGCCTGGATGACTCGCGCGGGAAAGAGCACATCAAGCTGTCCACCGAATACAGCGGCAAGACCCAGCTGAATCTCGGCCATCTGGTGGATGCGCAACGGCAGCAGCGCGGCGAAGGCTTCGAACTGCGCACTGACAGTTGGGGCGCGATTCGCGCCGGCAAGGGCCTGTTCATCAGTGCCGACGTGCAGCCCAGCGCGCAAGGTGAACAGCTGGACATGGCTGAGGTCGTTGCACAACTGCGCAACGCCAGCGAGCTGGTGGCCGCACTGGAGCAAAGCGCAGCTGTGTCCCGTGCCGATACCGCTGACCTGGATAGCCAGCGCGAACACAGAGAAAGAATGAACCAGCTCAAGGACGCTGGACTGGTCGCCTCGGCGCCGGCCGGCATGGTCTTTACCACGCCGCAGAATCTTCAACTTGCCACAGGCCAGAACCTGATCGCCACCGCTGGCAACAGCGCCGATTTCAGCCTGTTCAAACATTTCAGCGTGGCCGCAGGAGAAGGCATCAGCCTGTTCGCCCAGAAGCTTGGCGCCAAGCTCTTCGCTGGCCGTGGAAGGGTGGAAATCCAGGCGCAGACCGACGCCATGAACCTGCAATCGAACTCAGACATGCAGCTGAGCAGCGTCAACGGCGAGATGGTCCTCAATGCCGAACACGGCATCACCCTGGTCAGCCGTGGCGCATACATCAAGCTCAAGGACGGTTCCATCGAGATCGGCGCACCGGGTGACCTGCGCATTCGCAATGACCATCTGGCGTGGGGCGGCTCGGCCTCGCTGCAGCGGCCAATGGAGCCGATGCCGGTGCCTATCGATTCGCCAAGCCGCTTCCAGGATCACGATCTGATCTCGGGGTAACCCCATACCGAAAGCCTATGGCGGGTCGCTAGACGACCCGAAGAAGGGACACACCATGCTTGATCAACTGTTCGACATGCTCGGCGACTTGAAAAGGGAATACCGGCGCTGGCGCTATGGGCCGCCGCCCCCGCAGAACTCCCGGCAACAGCCGCCAGCCTCTCGCCCTGCTGCGCCCCCGCCGGCCCCTGCTCAACCAACGGCAGCACCAGCTCCTGCGCCGGCTGCCCAGACTCCATCGCCGCTGAAGAACTGGAGCTACCCCTTCAAGGTACAAACCGGAGGCCAGGAAGCCCCCATCGCCCAGCTCACCCACATGTCGAAAGCGCTGGCGGGCTTCTATCCGCTGGGCATCAACGGCATGTGGCACGGCGGCGTGCACTTTGATGCAGGCACCGCCAGCGCGCTCGATCAGAGCCACGTCAGTTGCCTGGCCGATGGCGAGGTAGTGGCCTACCGGATACCCGCCGTCACCCCGAAAACCACCTACCACAAAGGCCACGACGACACCGTCTCCCTGCCCTTCGCCAGCGGCTTCGTACTGGTCCGCCACCGCTTGCAAGCCCCCGCGATCGAAGGCGCGACAAAGCCGCCACCCAGCCTGGTTTTCTACAGCCTCTACATGCACCTGGAGGACTGGGCGAGTTACCAGGCCGACGCGGCGAAGGCCCGCCCGGTGTTCTGGGCCGCCAGTTCCTATCGGGTAAAGAACGATGTGGCTGACCCCGGCCCCATCGGCCTTACCGTGCACGACAAGCCCAGCCCAAAGGGAGCCATCGTGAACGTCCTGCCACGCGGCACCCGCGTGACCATCGGCGGCTCCGCTCCCTCGCACGGCTACGTGAAACTGGTGAGTGCAGAAGGCATCGAACTGCCAGCGCTCGGCCCGCAACACGGAACGGCCCGCGGCTATGTCCGCCTTGATGCACTGGACACGGCCACAGGGGCCTACCGCGTCAAGGACAACGCCCTGGGCCAGAAACCCGGCGACCAGCTCAATATCCATGCCACGGAAGCGGCCACCAGCAAAGTCACCGGCACACTGGCACGCGGCACCGAACTGGTCGTCAGTGGTGAAGGCGCCTACCGCAAGCTGGAAGCCGTGATCCCCCAAGGCCTGGAAGGCGGCGAACACACCGAAGTGCCTGAACTGCCCGCCTACGGTGGTGACTATGGGCACCAGGCCCCGGAGGGTTATGTACGCTTTTCCGCACTGGCCCCCCTCATCGCGCCACTGCAACGGGACTCGGTCGCCCTTCCGGACCCGCCGATCCCGATCAAGGCCGGCCAGTTGATAGGGCACATCGGCGTCTACCACGACATGAAGAAATCCGA